>JBCBSQ010000041.1:0-500 GCA_039819085.1 Pseudomonadota bacterium | reverse complement strand
CCTTTTCATGCGCCTTTGGCGACACCAGCATGAGAACGTCTTCGCATGTCGTCAGGAGATCGAAAGTCTCTTCGCGCAAGTTCATCCGACCGGCCTCGATCTTCGAGAAATCGAGAATATCGTTGATGATTCCAAGCAGGGCATCCGCGGACTGTCTGATCGTATCGGAATAGGATTTCTGTTCCGCCGTGAGCTTGGTTTCGCCCAACATTTCGCTCATGCCGATTATGCCGTTCATCGGCGTCCGGATCTCGTGGCTCATCGCCGCCAAGAAAGCGGTCTTGGCACGATTGGCGGCTTCGGCGTCGTAAGCCAGTTCCTTGGCCCGTGCTTCGCTGTTCGCGAGCTCGACCTTTGCCCGGTAGAGCATCCTGGTCTGCTCTTTCATGTGGGTAATGTCAGAGTAGGACATGATCCAGCCGCCAGTGTCGGCTTCGAACATCGCGATCGCCAACACCCGGCCCGACGGCGTTTCAAGATAGATGTCCTCGACGTTCGCC
>JBCBSQ010000040.1:0-511 GCA_039819085.1 Pseudomonadota bacterium | reverse complement strand
ACCAACGACACCTTCGGCCCGCTTCGCGATCTCGCGCGCCCCGCGAGGCGACGCCGACGGGGCCGCACGCTGACCAGCGTTACCGCCGGTGGCCGCTGGTCCCTGGTCAGCGGTCTCGCGGCGAAGGAGGCGTCGCCGACCCGGCAGGCCGTCGCGCGCGCGCGGCTGCTCCTGGACCGCTACGGTATCGTGAGCCGCAAGGCGGTGCAGTCGGAGGGCTTAAGCGGCGGCTTCGGACCCATCTACAAGGTGCTCAGAGAGCTCGAGGAGCAGGGTCGTTCCCGTCGCGGCTATTTCGTCGACGGTCTTCCGGGTGCACAGTTCGCTTACGCCGGCGCGGTGGACCGCCTGCGCGACTGCCGCGATGAGGCCGAGGAGCGCGACGCCGTCGTTAAGACCGACAACATCGTCACACTGTCGGCGATGGATCCGGCCAACCCGTTCGGCGCGCTGGTGCCGTGGCCGGACGTCCGCGACTCGCAACGCGCCAAGCCGCGGCGCGTCGCCGGCG
>JBCBSQ010000039.1:0-544 GCA_039819085.1 Pseudomonadota bacterium | reverse complement strand
GATTTCGGCGCGCATTCGATGATGCGAACCTGGTCGCCGACCTTGAACGCGTCTTTTTCATCGTGCGCCCGGTACTTCTTGGACTTACGAATGGTTTTCTGCAGCACAGGGTGCTTAAAGCGGCGCTCAACCGAGACGGTGACGGTTTGGGCGTTTGCGTCGGAGGTCACGACGCCAGACAAGATACGCTTGGGCATAGATGCTCTCCTTAGTCCGCAGCCGCTTCGGCGGCTTTTTCATTCAACACGGTCTTCACGCGCGCCACGTCGCGGCGCACAACTTTGATCCGTGCAGGGTTTTCCAGCGAGCCCGTGGCCGCCTGAAAGCGCAGGTTGAACTGCTCTTTCTTCAGGGTTGCCAGCTCCTCACGCAGCTGATCCGGCGTCTTATCACGCAGATCCGTGACACTCATTGCCATCGTCCTTCTCAAAACACCGGCCGGCCCCTGACATTTGCCTCAGGGTAACTGGATGACCCGGTGGATGAATTTCACAAATAACGAATCCCCGCGTGAAGCGGGGACGTCAGATTGCTGTCGTATAAG
>JBCBSQ010000038.1:0-555 GCA_039819085.1 Pseudomonadota bacterium | reverse complement strand
ACTGGACCGGAAATCGGGTATGGATTCTGGTTTGGGATTAGGAGGTTTTGATGGCTCGGAAGCGGTTTTCGGACGAAGATGTTTTGGGTCTGTTGCGTCAGATTGAGGTTGAGCTGTCTTCTGGCTCTGACGTTCCAACAGCCTGTCGCTCTGCGGGGGTGAGCACGGCGACGTACTATTCCTGGCGCAAGCGTTATGGCGGCATGGGCAAGTCTCAGCTGCATCAAATGAAGGCGGTCGAAAAGGAGAACCAGCGTCTGAAGCGGGTTGTGGCTGAGCTTGAGCTGGACAAAGCGATCCTTAAGGAAAGTCTGGATTTTTTAAAACCGAAGGTCTGACAGCAGAGGATTTGCGTCAGACCGTTATCTATGCCCGCCAACGTATTGGCGCGTCGGAACGAAGAACGTGCAAGGTTCTGGGGGCGGCGCGCTCAAGCCAGCATTACAAGGCGGCGACGCCAAAGAATGAGGACAGCCTGTGTCTAGCCCCATTAGACTGGACCATTCTGAAGTTGAATTTCCGGCGCTGGAGGACGCATACCTAGGGCTTGGTGTG
>JBCBSQ010000037.1:0-563 GCA_039819085.1 Pseudomonadota bacterium | reverse complement strand
CGTAGCTTTCGCCAAGCACGAACTTCGGCGACTGCCAGCGGTTGTTGTCGGTGATAAACCGCGAGATGAACTGCGAGGCAGCGGCGATGTCCGGATCGACACCCCAGAAGTCCTCGGGCTTGCCGTCGCCCGTGAGGATCGCGTAGCCCGTGCCGACCGGATCCATCATGACGAGATCGGCGACGTCCAAGATGCTGTGTTCGTTATTGACCGCGCCATAAGGCGGCGGGCCCGTAACCTCGGTATCGACGACCGGGATGATGCGCGGCCCCAGGACGCCCATGTGCAGCCAGATCGATGCCGAGCCCGGACCGCCGTTGTAGGCAAACAGGATCGGCCGCGTGGATGGGTCCTCGACGTCCTGCTTGATGTAGGCCGTGTAGCCGAACAGGCCGATCGTGTCCTTGTCGTCGTTGCGGATCGGCATCAGTCCGGCGGTCGCCGTGTAGCGTATCGTCCTGCCGTTGATGCGCACGCTGTGTTCGGTGGTGACGGACTCGGCCTCGGCCGCCTCGGCCTCCATCTTGTCGCCGTCTTCGTGGTTGTCCGCCATCGCGGGCAAG
>JBCBSQ010000036.1:0-669 GCA_039819085.1 Pseudomonadota bacterium | reverse complement strand
ATCGGCGTCGCGCTGTGGCGATACCTTTCGAGCGCTCTCAGTACGGAGCTTTACAAGGTCCCCGCGGTTTATGATCCAGCCGGGTTCGGGATTGCCGGCTTCACCGTTGTTCTCGCTGCGATCGTCGCGGCGTTTCTGATCCAGCATGACGTCGACAAGCTCGATATGGCGTCGGCGTTGAAGGCGAGGGACTAGAGCATGCCGCGTTCGCGCATCATGACGTTTTCGGTAATCGGCGGGGTCGTCGCCGTATTCTTCCTTTATGCGTTCTGGCCGCGTCCGATCCTTGTCGACACCGCGGACGTTATCCAAGGGCGTATGATGGTGACGATCGAAGAGGAGGCGAAGGCGCGCGTGCGCGACGTTTACGTCGTTTCGACGCCGGCGGCGGGCCGTTTGTTGCGCGTGGACGTTGATCCGGGCGATCTCGTCACCGAAGACGAATCGATTGTTGCGAGAATGCTGCCAACGAACCCAAGCGTACTTGATGTGCGTACGGAGGAGCAAGCAAGCGCCGCTGTCGCCGCCGCCGAAGCGGCCCTGGAGCTCGCCAAGGCTGACGCCGCACGGGCGGACGCTGACCTTGCGCTCGCCCGAACGCGGCGTGACCGGTACGTCACGCTTGTGGCGGATGAAGCGGCGTCGCAAGCCGCGCTCGACCAGGCGGAA
>JBCBSQ010000035.1:0-2791 GCA_039819085.1 Pseudomonadota bacterium | reverse complement strand
GAGCAACATGAGATGCTCGGCCATTTCTTTCTCGTCATCCAGCAGGCTTTGCGCGCGTCTGGCGTCCTCGGCGGGGTCTCCGGATCGCGGGCGCGTGCCGGCGATCGGCCTGATCGCCACGCGTCCGTCGCGAACGCGAACCATGATCTCGGGGCTCGAGCCGACAAGGCGAAGGTCGCCGAAGCTCATATGGAACATGAACGCTGAGGGATTGAGCCGGCGAAGCGAGCGATACAGGCTAAGCGAGCGTGGGCTGAACGGCGTCGAAAACCGCTGAGACGGCACCACCTGAAAGATGTCGCCGGCGATCGTATATCGCCTCGCGCGCTCAACCATCTCGAAGTAGCGCGCCTTGGTCGTGTTCGAAGTAAAGTCCAGGGGTTCAGGCGGCCGTCCGACTGGGACCATCGGCGTCGGTTGATCAAGCCGACGCTCGATCGCGTCCAAACGCGCCGCGGCCGCCCCTTCCTCGCCGAACGGTGTGCGAGCCACCAGCAAGATCTGTTGATAGAGATGATCGAAGATGATCACTTCGCGAGGGCGAGCGAGCAAAGCCTCCGGCACGCCCAGATCGTCGGGAGAAGTGATCGTGACCGGCTCGATGTGGCGGATCATGTCGTAGCCGACATAGCCGAACGCGCCCGAAGCCATCGGCGGCAAGTCTTCGTCGCATGTGGCGCGGGCCGCCCCCGCGAAGAACCGAATCGCCGCGACCGGATCGCCGTCGAAGCGCTCGGCGTCGGAAAAATCGGCGCGCGATGCGGTTTCAGCAACGCCGTGTTGGACGCGCAGCCAAACGTCCGGGTTAAGCCCGATAAAGGAGTATCGGCCGAGGCGCTCGCCGCCGGCGATCGATTCAAATATGAAGGCGCCGGGCTCGTCCGGTCCCAGTTTCAGCGCAGCCCCAACCGGCGTCTCGACATCGCCAATACGACGCCGGACGATCAATCGATCCTGGGTCATTGTTGGGTCAGGATCTGGTTCTTATAGGCTGCAAATGCGCTGTCGTTCGTCTCTACTTTAATCGCGGCTCGTATCTCGGCCTCAAAAGCCGCTAGAAGATCTTGCTCCAGACCCGGAGCGAGGCGACCCGCTGCGGCGGGAGCCGCGGCCGCTATGTCCGCCGGCGAAGGGCTCGAAACGCTTTCCAATACGACAATCAACGCCTCATCCGGCCGCTCGCCCTGGGCGATCACGACATCACCCTCGCGCGCGCTGAACACGGGCAGCAGCGCTGTTCGCGGCACAGTCGGGTCTAGCGCGACGCGAGAGAGCGGCTGCCCAGGCCGGCGAACCTCCGCGCCAAATTTCGCCGCTTCGTCTTCGAGCGTTGTCGTACCTGCTTGTAGAGCGGTTTGGCTGCTTTGAGCGGCGGTTTGCAGCGCGTCCGACGCTGTGGCGAGCATGTAGGCGCGCTCAACTTGGTCGCGGATCTCGTCGAACTCAGGCGTTCGGCCGCCGACAACGTCGTCGACTTCGATGAGATATGTTGCCTCGCCCACTTCAAGGCGGCGCGTAAGTTGGCCGGGTTGAAGCAAGAAAGCTTGTTGGAACGCCTCGCCTGCGGCGGTGAGCGGTCCTATGACCTGGCCGAATTCATTGACGCCTCCTGCGTCGACCGGCGCGAAGGACATCACAGGCGCGCTTATCCTGTCGGCGATGGCGTCGATCTCGAAACCGGAGCCGATCAGATCATCCAATCCGGCAGCGGCCTCGAAATAGGCGTTTCGCGCCTCGTCCTGCGCAAGTTCGGCGGAGATTTGGGCGCGCAAAGCATCATCTAAAGGGAGGGGGTCGCCGGGTGTGACGTCGGTCAGCCGCGCCACCACCCATGTCGCCCCGCGATCATACGGGCCGAACACCGCGCCTTCGAGCGCCCCGGACCGAAACAGCGCTTCGGCGAGAAGCGCGTCGTCGAGGTCCTCTAACCTGGAAGATTTCGTTTCCACATTGACCGCCTCCAAAACGGCGTCGGCTTGTCCGCCGCCGGCCAAAAGGCCGAAAGCCTGAAGTGCATCCGCCTCGGATCTGAACGAAAACTCCACCCAGCTGCGCGTTTCCGGTTCGGAATACCGCTGCGTTTTCAATGCTTCATAAAACGCTTCGACATCCTCGTCGGACACGGCGGCGGCGTGAGCGAAATCGGCGGGCGAAAACGCGAGCAAGCTGAGCGCCCGGCGCTCAGGCTGCGCGAACGCGGCTTGGCGCTCGTTGTAGAACGCACGAAGCTCCTCCTCCGCGGGTTGTTCCGGTGCGGGCAGGCTCGCTTCATTGATCGCAAACCATGCGATTTCCCGGGTTTCTCCTTCTAGCGACGCCTGAATGCGGGACAATGCGAAGGGCGCGCGAAGCGCGCTGGCCGCCGCGCCGCGCAGATAGTCGATCGCAAGGTTTTCGCTCAATTCGCTACGGAACAGCGCCGGGTTGGTCTGGTTTTGGCTTAGGATCTGCTGGTAGCGCAGATTGTCGAAGGCCCCGGTCGTCGGATCCTTGAACACATCGATCTGGTTGATCTCTTCCAGCACAGCATCAGTGCTCGCGATCGCGTCGAGATCCATGGCGTATCCGAGGAACGCCGTCCTCGCGGCCTCGCGGGCGAACACATTGTCAAGGAGTCCGCGCTCAACCGCTTCCTTCCGCGTGAGCACTTCGCCTGTGTCCTCACGCAGGCGCCGGATGTCCCGTTCGAACTGACGGTCCAATTCTTGAGAGCTCAAAGTACGCTCGCCAGCCTTGGCGAAGTTCGAGCCGATGCCGCCCGAGAAAATATCCTCAACTCCCCAAACAGCCA
>JBCBSQ010000034.1:0-5197 GCA_039819085.1 Pseudomonadota bacterium | reverse complement strand
GCCCGTGTCGCGGCGACGCTGACCGCCATCAAGGGGGGCTGGGTGTTCGCCGTTATGGTCAGCGCGTCTTCCGGGCCGCCCCACATGATGTCGGTCAGCTTCTCTCCCAGCGCATCGTTGACCTCGTCGAACACAGCCTTCGCAGCTGGAACGGTGTCAGCCAGCTCTCGGCCCATCCCGACCGCTTGACTGCCCTGGCCGGGAAAAATGAACGCAATCCGCGCCATGCCCGCCTCCTTATTCGATTTCCGACTGCCTAGTCGGCGCGGTTCATCGGTGCAAGCGACTTGATTTTTTCACATGTCTAAGGTTTAAGCCGCGCTTCACTGGACAAGCGGTCCTGCACGCGCGGCCTGTCGCGCAGATCAGGGGCCATCGTGGAAGGGTGTCCCGCCCGTCTGCGCCGCCTGTCCGCAGAAGGGAAGACAAATGGCGTTTTATGAACACGTGGTCGTCACACGACCCGACATCTCACCCGCGCAAGTCGATACTTTCGTGGAAGAGCTGACCGAATTCGTCGCCTCTAAAGGCGGAAAGGTCGAAAAGACCGAGTATTGGGGCCTTAGGAACCTCGCTTACCCGATAAAAAAGGTGCGCAAAGGCCACTACAGCCTCTTGAACCTCGACGCTCCCGCGGACGCGGTTCAGGAGCTTGAGCGGCGCCACCGGATTTCTGACGATGTGATGCGCTATCTCACGATCAAAGTCGACGAGCTCGACGAAAGCCCGTCGCCGATCCTGTCGCGCAAAGATCGCGACGGCGGCCGTCCGCGGCGCGACTAGGGGAGACGAGACGATGGGAAAAAGAGCCATGCCTGGCGGCCTCAACATCACCAACCTGCCCGCGCGGCGCGCCTTCGGCCGCCGCCGGAAGGTGGATCCGTTCTCAGGCGCCAAAGCGCCGAAGATCGACTACAAGGACGTGAAGCTTCTGCAGCGCTATGTGTCCGAGAAAGGCAAGATCGTGCCGTCTCGGATCACAGCGGTCAGCGTGAAGAACCAGCGCAAACTCGCTCAGGCGATCAAGCGCGCGCGCATCCTCGCGCTCCTGCCCTTCACTGTGAAATAGGAGGCGTCGATGCAAGTTATCCTTCTTGAACGCGTCGAACGCCTCGGCGGCATAGGCGATGAAGTGAGCGTAAAGCGCGGCTTTGGGCGCAACTTCCTCATCCCTCAGGGCAAAGCGCTGCTCGCCAATGACAAGAACCGCGCGCGGTTCGAGCGCGAGCGCGAAACGATCGAAAAGCGCAACGCCGAGGCGCGCGATGCGGCGCAGTCCGCGGGCGCGACGCTTGAGGGCGCGACCTTTACACTGATCCGCCAGGCGGGCGACACGGGTCAGCTCTATGGGTCCGTATCAGCGCGGGACATCGCGGAAGCCGCAAAGGACGCCGGACACGCCGTCGAGCGCTCGCAGGTCCGGCTTGACCAACCGATCAAGACGATCGGCCTTCACGAAGTCGGCGTACGACTGCACGCAGAAGTCCGCGTTTCGGTCACAGCCAATGTGGCGCGGTCCGAAGACGAAGCAGAGCGCCAAGCGGCCGGCGAAAACATCATTGAAACGCTGCTCGCCGAGCAGCAGGCGATCGGCGACGAGCAGGCCGCCGAGATGGCCGACGCCGCATCCGAACTGGCCGATCAAGTCGCCGTTGCAGAAGAAGACTAGCTAGCGAACACGACAAGATTCTCAAGCGAGAGGGCCGCGGTCGATCCGCGGCCCTCTTTTTTGCGCGGGCCCGAAAACCGCGTTCGAGAATCCACAAAGAGTCAAAGCCTGGGCATAGCGCGGAACCCTCCGGGAACGGAGCGTTTGTCAACTGAAGACGCGAATCACTTTCCGCGCTAGTGCACCCGCATGGCCCGCGACCAACTCAACTACGACGTATCCAAGACGCCAGCGGAACCGCCGCATAGCCTTAACGCCGAGGCTGCGGTGCTGGGGGCGATTCTGTTCGACAACCACGCCTATGCGCGGGTCAACGAGGTCTTGCGCGACAGCGATTTCTACGCGCCGCACCACCAAGAGATCTTCGCTGTCGCCAAGCGAATGATCGACCAAGGCCGGGTCGCTGACGGCGTCACGCTGCGGGAGCATTTCGAAAAGGCCGATCAGCTCTCCGACATTGGCGGCGCGGCCTATCTTGTTGAATTGCTCGAGGCGGCCGCGTTCGGGCCAGAGATCGCCGACTATGCGCGCTTGATTCGCGATTTGGCGGTGCGCCGGGAACTGATCGATGTGGGCGCCGGCATGCAGTCCAAGGCGCTCGCGCCGCCGCCTGACGAAGACGGCGCGCGACAAATCGAGCTCGCTGAACGCCAGCTGTTCCAACTCGCTGAACGAGGCTCGACGGGGCGCGGGTTTCGCGGTTTCGACGAGGCTTTGATCGAATCGATCCAGATGGCTGAAGCCGCGTTTCAGCGCGACGGCAAGATCGCCGGCATCGCCACGGGCCTTGACGAGCTCGACCACAAACTGGGTGGACTGCACAATTCAGACTTGCTGATCCTCGCCGGCCGGCCCTCCATGGGGAAGACGTCGCTGGCGACCAACATCGCCTACAACGCCGCATCAAAGTACCGCTACGAAGTGCAAGATGACGGATCACGCAAAACCGTGGACGGCGCGATCGTCGGATTCTTCTCCCTCGAAATGTCGTCGGAACAATTGGCGACGCGCATCCTCGCTGAACGCACGGGAATCATGTCCCACCGCATCCGCCAGGGCGACCTTGAAAAAGATGAATTCGAAAAACTAGCCGAAGCCGCCGAAGAGCTTCAGCATCTGCCGCTGCACATTGACGATCAGGGCGGTCTGACAGTCAGTCAAGTCGCCGCGCGCGCCCGCCGACTGCAGCGGTCCAAGGGCTTGGACCTGATCATCATCGACTATTTGCAGCTTCTACAGGGCTCCGGCGCGCGCAAATCCGACGGGCGGACGCAAGAAGTGACCGAAATCACTATGGGTCTGAAAGCGCTTGCCAAGGATCTGAATGTCCCGGTGATCGCGCTGTCCCAGCTGTCGCGCGCGGTGGAGCAACGCGACGACAAGCGTCCGCAACTCTCCGACCTGAGAGAATCCGGTTCGATCGAGCAGGACGCAGACTGCGTGATGTTCGTTTATCGTGAGAGCTATTATTTGGAGCGTGCGGAGCCCGCCAACGATCCAAACGATCCGAGCTCCGCTGAGAAATGGAAGGCCTGGCGCGAGCGGATGGACGCTGTATTCGGGACCGCGGAAGTCATCATTGGAAAGCAGCGACACGGTCCGATCGGCAAAGTCGTCCTCGCTTTCGACGCAAATGTGACGCGGTTTAGCAATCTCGACCGGTCATACGGGACCGGCTCCGACCTGTAGCGACCGCCGCACGGAGCCGGCGCGATGTAGCCTCACCCAATGTTCACACGACCGCGCGCTGTAATCCGAACATCTCAGATCGCCGAGAATTGGCGGATCCTGGACCGGCTTGCACCCCACCGCGAAACCGGGGCCGTTGTCAAAGCCGACGCCTACGGCCATGGCGCGGCGGCGGCCGGCCGCGCGCTCGCGGATGCGGGGTGCCGGTCCTTTTTCGTCGCGCATGTATTCGAGGGCCTGGAGCTGCGACAAGCGCTCGGGCGCGGGCCGGACATCTATGTGTTCCATGGCGCAGCGACGCACGAAATCGACACATGCGCCGAGCACAAGCTGATCCCCGTTCTAAACACGATGCAGCAAGTTGGGCTTTGGCGAGGGCGCCTTGCTGATCGCGCGCCCGCGGCGCTCCACTTTGACACCGGCATGAACAGGCTAGGCCTTCGGCCGGACGACACGCCAGCCGTCCGCACCCTGCTCGCAGGCGCCGAAATCGGTCTCGTCATGAGCCATTTCGCCTGTGCGGACGAGCCGAAACACCCCATGAACGCCGAACAGCTCGCCGCCTTCGAAGCGATCGCCAAAGGATGGCCAGGTGTGAAACGCTCCCTGGCGAATTCCGCCGGCCTGGCGCTTGCCGGAGCAGGGTTCGACCTGACGCGGCCCGGCATCGCTCTGTATGGCGGTGGTTTTTTGCCGAAAGGTCTCGGCCTCGAACCCGCGATGACCTTGGAAGCGCCTATCCTTGAGATCATCGAGGTTGAGACCGGAGAGACCACGGGATACGGCGCGACACATCGCTTCGACGGCCCACGTCGACTCGCAACGGTGGCGTTCGGATACGCGGACGGCTTGCCGCGGGCCGCTTCCAATTCCGGTTTCGCTTTCGTCGACGGCGTCAAGTGCCCGATCGTCGGACGGGTCTCCATGGATCTCACCACGCTCGATGTCTCAGAAGTTCGTGATCGACCCGCGCCTGGCATGGTCGCTGAGTTTCTGGGCGCGCAAGCGGGCTTGGAAGCCCCCGCCGCAGCGGCTAAGACGCTCGCTTATGAGTTGTTGACGGGACTAGGCGCGCGTGTCGAACGGATCTGGCGAAACTAGCCGAGAAGAGCCGACTTTGCTCGCACCTTTCCAGTGGATCGGCGCGGCCGTGCTCGGCGTTCTGCGCGAAACAGGCCGCTTGGCGTCGTTTTCAGGCGCGGCGATTTGGGCGGCGGTCACGCCGCCCTTGTATATCGGCCAAGTCGCGCGGCAGATGGTCCGCATTGGTTTTTATTCCCTGCCCGTCGTCGGACTTTCCGCCGTGTTTATCGGGGCCGCGCTAGCCTTGAACATCTACACTGGCGGCGCGCGGTTCAACGCGGAGCAATTCGTGCCGCAGATCGTAGTGCTCGGGATCACGCGTGAACTCGGCGCGGCGATCACCGGACTCATGCTTGCTGGCCGCGTCTCGGCCGGGATCGCGGCGGAAGTCGGCGCGATGCGTGTCACCGAACAAATCGACGCGTTAAAGACTCTATCGGCCGATCCTTATCGTTTCCTGTATGGCCCGCGAGTGCTCGCCGGCGTGCTTTCCCTGCCGATCTTGGTCGCGCTCGCAGATACGATCGGCGTCATGGGCGGCTGGTTGGTCGGGGTCTACTCGCTGGGCTTCGACTCGACGGTCTATCTTCGAAACACCGTCCAATTCGCAGAGGCGCAAGACATCGCCGCGGGGCTTATCAAAGCGGCCGTCTTCGGGGCGATCATCACGCTCATGGGGTGCTATCATGGCGGCCGGTCGAAGGCCGGCGCGACTGGCGTCGGCCGCGCCGCGACCCTGTCCATGGTCGGCGCCGC
>JBCBSQ010000033.1:0-10220 GCA_039819085.1 Pseudomonadota bacterium | reverse complement strand
GTCTTGCCATGGTCCACATGACCAATCGTGCCGATGTTCACATGCGGCTTGTTACGCTCGAACTTCTCCTTGGCCATTCTCTACTCCTTGAATCAGGCCGGCCGCGGTTAGCCCGCAAGCTCTGAAATAATCTTCTGCGCCTCGGCCTTCGGCACTTCGGCGTAGTGATCGAATTGCATGGTGAACTGCGCGCGTCCTTGGGACATGCCGCGCAGGTTCGACACATAGCCGAACATATTGGCGAGCGGCACGAACGCGTTGATCGCGGTGGTGACCCCGCGGGCCTCCGAGCCCTGGATCTGACCGCGGCGCGCATTCAGATCGCCGATGATGTCCCCCATATAATCTTCCGGCGTCACCACCTCGACCTTCATGATCGGCTCCATCAGGCGCGGATCGCCTTCGGATTTCAGCTCACGGAAAGCCGCGCGGGCGGCGATCTCGAAGGCGAGCACGCTGGAGTCCACATCGTGGGTCGCGCCGTCGATCAGCGTCGCGCGGAAGTCCGTCACCGGATAGCCGGCGAGCAGGCCATTGTCTTTGGCGCTTTGCAGGCCCTTCTCGACACCAGGAATATATTCCTTCGGCACGACGCCGCCGACGATCTTGCTCTCGAAGAGGAAGCCTTCGCCGGCCTCGCCCGGTTCGAATTGGATCTTCACACGGGCGAACTGGCCCGAGCCGCCGGACTGCTTCTTGTGCGTGTAGTCGATCTCCGCCGGGCGGCCGAGGCTCTCGCGATACGCCACCTGCGGCTGGCCGATATTGGCTTCGACTTTGAACTCCCGCTTCAAGCGGTCGACCAGAATGTCGAGGTGCAGCTCGCCCATGCCTTTCATGATCGTCTGGCCGGACTCATGGTCGGTCTCGACGCGGAAGGACGGATCTTCGGCCGCCAAACGCTGAAGACCGGTCGACATCTTCTCTTGGTCCGCCTTCGACTTCGGCTCCACCGCGATCTCGATGACGGGATCGGGGAAGTTCATCGTCTCGAGCACGACCGGGCTTTGCTTGTCGGAGAGCGTGTCGCCGGTGGTCGTCTCTTTGAGGCCGGCCAGGGCGATGATGTCGCCGGCATAGGCCTCTTCGATCTCTTCGCGATTGTTCGAGTGCATCATCATCATGCGCCCGATCCGCTCCTGCTTGCCCTTGGTCGAGTTCAGCATGGAGCCGCCCTTGGTGAGCGTTCCGGAATAGATGCGCACGAAGGTGAGCGAGCCCACGAAGGGGTCGTTCATGATCTTAAACGCAAGGCCCGAGAAAGGCTGGCCGTCGTCGGCCGAGCGCTCGATGTTCCGGGTCTCCGTCTCGTCGCCCGGCGCGAAGCCCTTATAGGCCGGCACGTCGAGCGGGCTTGGCAGATAGTCGATGACCGCGTTCAACATGGGCTGCACGCCTTTGTTCTTGAACGCCGAACCGCACAGCACCGGCACGAAGGCCATGTCCAGGGTGCCTTTGCGGATCAGTTCGCGCAGCTTCTCGACCGACGGTTCTTCACCTTCGAGATAGGCCTCCATGGCCGCCTCGTCCTGCTCGACGGCCAGCTCGATCAGTTCGCCGCGCAGCTCTTCGGCTTTGTCCTTCAGGTCGTCGCGGACCGGGCGACGCTCCCAGGAGGCGCCAAGGTCTTCGCCGGCCCAAACCCACTCTTCCATTGTTAGGAGATCCACATGGCCTTCGAGCTCGTTCTCCGCGCCGATCGGGATTTGGATTGGCATCGGCGTCGCGCCCGTGCGCTCCTTGATCATCTTCACGCAGTTGAAGAAGTCCGCGCCGATCTTGTCCATTTTATTGACGAAGACGATGCGCGGCACGTGATAGCGATCGGCCTGGCGCCACACCGTCTCGGTCTGGGGCTCGACGCCGGCGTTCGCGTCCAGCACGCACACCGCGCCGTCGAGCACCGCGAGCGAGCGCTCGACTTCAATCGTGAAGTCCACGTGTCCGGGCGTGTCGATGATGTTGAAGCGGTGCTTCTCGGTCTGGGCACTCTCGCCGTCTTCGGTGCGTTCCCAGAATGTGGTCGTCGCGGCCGAGGTGATCGTAATGCCGCGCTCTTGCTCCTGCTCCATCCAGTCCATGGTGGCCGCACCGTCATGAACCTCGCCGATCTTATGGGACTTGCCCGTATAGTAGAGGATCCGCTCCGTCGTCGTCGTCTTGCCGGCGTCGATGTGCGCCATGATGCCGAAATTGCGATAGCGCTCCAGCGTGTATTCGCGGGACATGGATCAGACCTTCATTTTGAGGGAATGGGGGGGGGAGAACGGGGTTACCAGCGATAATGCGAGAAGGCGCGGTTGGCTTCGGCCATCCGGTGGGTGTCTTCGCGCTTTTTCACGGCCGAGCCGCGACCCTGGGAGGCGTCCATCAGCTCGCCGGCGAGGCGCTCGCGCATGGTGTTCTCATTGCGCGAGGCGGCCGCGGCCGCGAGCCAGCGGATGGCGAGAGCCTGACGGCGCTCCGGGCGCACTTCGACCGGCACCTGATAGGTGGCGCCGCCGACCCGGCGCGAGCGCACTTCGACGGCCGGAGAAATCGCTTCAAGCGCTTCGTGAAACACCTCGACCGGGTCTTTCTTCGCACGCTCTTCGACCAGATCGAACGCGCCGTAGACAATGCGCTCGGCGGTCGACTTTTTGCCGTCCCGCATGATCTGGTTCATGAATTTCGTCAGGACGATATTGCCGAACTTCGGATCGGGCAGGACTTCACGTTTCTCGGCGCGGTGACGACGGGACATGGGCTCTGATCTTTCCTATTTCGGCCGCTTGGCGCCGTAGAAGGAGCGGCGCTGCTTGCGGTCTTTGACGCCTTGCGTGTCGAGCACGCCGCGCAGCACGTGGTAGCGCACGCCCGGCAGGTCGCGCACGCGGCCGCCGCGGATCAGCACAACGGAGTGCTCTTGAAGATTGTGCCCCTCGCCCGGGATGTAGCAGATCGACTCATAGCCCGAGGTCAAACGCACTTTGGCCACTTTACGCAGCGCCGAGTTCGGCTTTTTCGGCGTCGTCGTGTAGACGCGCGTGCACACGCCGCGGCGCTGCGGGCAGGCTTTGAGCGCCGGCACCGTGTTGCGTTTGGTCTTCGGTTTCCGCGGATTGCGGATGAGCTGGTTAATCGTCGGCATCGACGGGGCGTCTTTCGTCAGTCTGCGGCCTTGCGGCCTCTCCAAACACTAAAAGTCGAAGCGGCGCAGCCTGCCCTTCGACCTCTTGAAACCTTAGGTCATGCTGGCGTCGAGGCCCGAGGGACTCGCCGGCGTTCAAACGCAATCCGCGTTGTCAGCCCGCACGACGTTGGCGGGTGTTAAGGCGACCAGGCGGTCCAGTCAAGTCAGAATAGCCGAAGCGAGCGTTCGTCGATCCGCGCCCAGGAAAAATCGCGCAATCCCGGGCGTTTCGAGGGGATCCGCCGCGCCGCCGCGATCGCCTGAATCATTTGGGGCGGTCCTCGGAAGAGAACCGCCCCAATGCAGATTGCGCGCCGCCGGCAGGCGACGCTTTGCTGTCGGCGACGCCCTACTCCGCCGCGTCCTGGGCCTCGAGTTTGGCGGCCTCGGCGGCGGCCGCTTCGCGGCGCGCGCGCAGCTTGGCGTCGCGGTCGCCGGCGATCCGGCGATAGCGGCGCAGGCTGCCGCCCGTGCCCGCTGGGATGAGCCGGCCGACAATGACGTTCTCCTTCAGGCCTTCCAGCGTATCGACCTTGCCCTGCAGCGAGGCCTCGGTCAGCACGCGGGTCGTCTCCTGGAAAGAGGCGGCTGAGATGAAGGAGCGGGTTTGCAGCGAGGCTTTGGTGATGCCGAGCAAGACCGGCGAGCCTTGCGCCGGCTGTTTGCCGGCTTTCTTGGCCGCTTCGTTCGCCTCCTCGAACTCCAGCGCGTCGACATGCTCGCCCTTGAGCAGAAGCGTGTCGCCGGAGTCGGAGATCTCGATCTTCTGCAGCATTTGCCGGACAATCACCTCGATGTGCTTGTCGTTGATCGGCACGCCCTGCAGGCGATAGACTTTCTGGATCTCCTCCACGAGGTAGTCCGCCAGGGCCTCGACGCCGAGAATGGACAAGATGTCCTGCGGCGCCGGGTTGCCGTCCATCAGATACTCGCCCTGCTTGATGAAGTCCCCGTCCTGGACGGCGAGGTGCTTCGTCTTCGGCACGAGGTATTCCATGGGCTCAGCGCCCTCTTCGCCCGGCACGATGCGAATGCGGCGCTTGTTCTTATAGTCGCGTCCGTACTCTACCTTGCCGTCGATTTCGGCGATGATGGCGTGGTCCTTCGGCCGGCGGGCTTCGAAGAGTTCGGCCACCCGCGGCAGACCGCCAGTGATGTCGCGCGTCTTCGCGCCGCCCGTCGTGATCCGGGCCAGCGTGTCGCCGACCTTCACTTCGTCGCCTTCATTGACCGACAAAATGGCGCCGACGGAGAGCAAATAGCGCGCTTCCGAGCCGTTCGGCAGGGTCACAGGCTCGCCTTTGCCGTCGACCAGCAAGACCGCCGGCTTGATGTCGGCTTTCTTCGAGGCCGAGCGCCAATCGATCAGAACGCGCGAGGAGATGCCCGTCGCCTCGTCTGTCTCTTCGCGGGAGGTCAGGCCGTCGATCACGTCGACGAGCTTCACCGTGCCCTTCACTTCTGTGACGATGGGCTGAGCGAACGGATCCCAGTCGGCGATCTTGTCGCCGCGCTTCACCTTCTTGCCCGCGTCGAAGAACAGGCGTGTCCCATAGGCCGGTTTGAACGTCTGCCGGACGCGGCCGTCATCGTCGACGACTTGCACTTCCATGTGCCGGCCGACCACGACAAGGGTCTTATCCTCGCGTTTCACAATCGCAGGGTCGATGAACGCAACCTGGCCATCGAAGGCGGCCTCGACGGAGGATTGATCGGCCACCGTGGCTGCGCCGCCGATGTGGAAGGTCCGCATGGTCAGCTGCGTGCCAGGCTCGCCAATCGACTGCGCCGCGATCACGCCGACAGCCTCGCCGTGATTGACCGGCGTGCCGCGCGCCAAGTCGCGCCCATAGCAGGTCGCACAGACGCCGTTCTTCGTCTCGCACGTGAGCGGCGAGCGGACCTTGAGCGAGTCGACGCCCGTCTCTTCGATCTCGATGGCGAGCTTCTCATCGATATAAGCGCCGCCCGGCGCAACGATGTTTCCCTCAGCGTCGGAGACCGGCTCAAGGCTGGTTCGTCCGAGGATCCGCTCCGACAGCGGCACCACCGTGTCGGCGCCGTCCATGACGGCCCGCAACGTGATGCCGTTGTCGGTGCCGCAATCCTCTTCATTGACGATGCAGTCCTGCGCCACGTCGACTAGGCGGCGGGTGAGATACCCCGAGTTCGCGGTCTTAAGCGCTGTGTCGGCCAGGCCTTTTCGGGCGCCGTGGGTCGAGTTGAAGTACTCAAGGACGGTCAACCCTTCCTTGAAGTTCGAGACGATCGGCGTCTCGATGATCTCGCCCGACGGCTTGGCCATCAGGCCGCGCATTCCGGCGAGCTGCTTCATCTGGTTCTTGGACCCCCGCGCGCCGGAGTGGGCCATCATGAAGACGGAATTGGTCTCGCCTTGGCGGCCGGTGTCCTTGTCCAACTGGGCCTCGCCCGCCGCGTCCATCATGGCGTCGGCCACTTTGTCCGTGCAGGTCGACCAAGCATCGACGACTTTGTTGTACTTCTCGCCGCGCGTGATCAAACCGTCCGCGTATTGGCGCTCATACTCAGACGCCTGCTTGCGGGTCTCTTCGACGAGCTTGTGCTTAGCGTCGGGGATCATCATGTCGTCCTTGCCGAACGAGATTCCCGCCTTGGCCGCCTCGCGGAAGCCGAGCTGCATAAGCTTGTCGCAGAACACCACTGTCGATTTCTGACCGCAGTTCCGATAGACCTCGTCGATCAATCGGCCGATCGCTTTCTTCGTCATCAGTTCGTTGGCGATCTCCGGCTCCAGCGCCGGATGGCGCGGCAGCAAGTCGGCGATCATGTACCGGCCGGGCGTCGTTTCGAAGACACGCGTCTCGGGTTTGCCGTCGGCGTCCACCGTGTCGTAGCGCGCCTTGATGTTCGAATGCAGCGTCACCGCCCCCGAAAAGAGCGCGTGTTCCAACTCGCCCATGTCGGAGATGGTCATCCCGTCGCCCGGCTCGTTCTCCTTGTCGAGCGACAGGTAATAAAGCCCCAGAACGATGTCTTGGGACGGCACGATGATCGGCTTGCCGTTGGCCGGCGACAGAATGTTATTCGTCGACATCATGAGGACGCGCGCTTCCAGCTGCGCCTCAAGACTCAGCGGCACGTGCACGGCCATTTGGTCGCCGTCGAAGTCGGCGTTGAACGCCGCGCAGACCAACGGGTGCAGCTGGATCGCCTTGCCCTCGATAAGTTTCGGCTCGAAAGCCTGGATGCCCAGCCGATGCAGCGTCGGCGCGCGGTTCAGCATCACCGGGTGTTCGCGGATCACCTCTTCGAGGATGTCCCAAACCTCGGGCTTTTCTTTCTCCACCAGCTTCTTGGCGGCTTTCACTGTGCCGGCGAGACCCTTGGCGTCGAGGCGCGCGTAGATGAAGGGCTTGAACAGCTCGAGCGCCATCTTCTTCGGCAGGCCGCACTCATGCAGCTTCATGTTCGGGCCGACGACGATGACCGAGCGGCCGGAATAGTCGACGCGTTTGCCGAGCAGGTTCTGCCGGAAGCGGCCCTGCTTGCCCTTCAGCATGTCGCTGAGGGATTTCAGCGGGCGCTTGTTGGTGCCCGTGATGACACGGCCGCGACGGCCATTGTCGAACAGCGCGTCCACCGACTCCTGCAACATCCGCTTTTCATTTCGGATGATGATGTCCGGCGCGCGGAGCTCCATCAGGCGCTTCAAGCGGTTGTTCCGGTTGATCACACGGCGATAGAGGTCGTTGAGGTCCGAGGTGGCGAACCGGCCGCCGTCCAGCGGCACAAGCGGGCGCAGATCCGGCGGGATCACCGGCACCATGGTGAGGATCATCCATTCCGGTTTCGCGCCGGACTGCAGAAACGCGTCGACGATCTTCAGGCGCTTGGCGGCCTTTTTGAGCTTCAGCTCGCTGGTCGCTTCCTTGACCTCTTCGCGGAGTATTTCCGCGTCAGCTTCCAAATCAATCGCGCGCAGCAATTCGCGAATCGCCTCCGCGCCGATGAGTGCGGTGAAGCCGTCCTCGCCGTGCTCGTCCTGAGCCTCCATGAACTCCTCTTCGGTGAGGAGTTGTTTCGGCTCGAGGGGAGTGAGGCCCGGTTCAGTAACGATGTAGCTTTCGAAATAGAGGACGCGCTCAACGTCCTTCAGCGTCATGTCGAGCAGCGCCGAAATCCGGGACGGAAGCGACTTCAGGAACCAGATGTGCGCCACCGGCGCGGCGAGCTCGATGTGGCCCATGCGCTCGCGCCGCACCCGCGCCAGGGTGACCTCGACACCGCACTTTTCACAGGTGATCCCGCGATACTTGATGCGCTTATACTTGCCGCACAGGCACTCATAGTCTTTGACCGGTCCGAAGATCCGGGCGCAGAACAGGCCGTCGCGCTCCGGCTTGAAGGTCCGGTAGTTGATCGTCTCAGGCTTTTTGATCTCGCCCGAGGACCAGGACCGGATCTTCTCCGGGCTGGCGATGGAGATCTTGATCGCCTCAAAGCTCGGGGCCGGGGCGTTCGGGTTGAAAATATTGGTGACATCGTGGCGCATGATGTCCGCTCCTTAAGGTGCGGTTGAGAGGTGGGCGAGGCGGAGACCCGGCGCTACAGCGCTGGCTCCGGCTCGTCCTCGTCGTCTTTGTCTTCTTCGATGAGCTCGACGTTCAAGCCGAGCGAGCGCATCTCCTTCACAAGCACGTTGAAGCTCTCCGGTATGCCGGCCTCGAACGTGTCGTCGCCGCGGACGATCGCTTCGTAAACCTTGGCGCGTCCGGCCGTATCGTCGGACTTCACGGTGAGCATCTCTTGCAGCGTATAAGCCGCGCCGTAGGCCTGGAGCGCCCAGACCTCCATCTCGCCGAACCGCTGGCCGCCGAACTGGGCCTTGCCGCCCAGGGGTTGCTGCGTCACGAGCGAGTACGGGCCGGTCGAGCGGGCGTGGATCTTCTCGTCCACCAGGTGGTGAAGCTTCAGAAGATATTTGTAGCCCACAGTCACCGGACGCTTGAACGTGTCGCCCGTGCGGCCGTCGAACAGCGTCACTTGGCCCGAGCTATCGAGGCCGGCGCGTTCCAGCATCTCGACGATGTCGGGCTCGCGGGCGCCGTCGAAGACGGGCGTCGCGATCGGCACGCCATTGGTGAGGTTCTCGGCCAATTCCGGCAGGTCCTCGTCATTCTCCGGCAGCTCGACGCCTTCGCCATAGGCGGCCTCAAGCGTTTTGCGCAGCTTTTTGTTGTCCGGGTTCGCGTTCCAAGCCTCCAGCGCGTCGTCGATCATCCGTCCGATGCCGGAACAGGCCCAGCCCATATGGGTCTCCAGGATCTGACCGACATTCATCCGCGACGGCACGCCGAGCGGGTTGAGCACGATATCGACAGGGGTGCCGTCCTCCAGGAAGGGCATGTCCTCCAGCGGGTTGATCTTCGAGATCACCCCCTTGTTGCCGTGCCGGCCGGCCATTTTGTCGCCCGGCTGGAGCTTGCGCTTCACCGCGATGAAGACTTTGACCACCTTCATCACGCCCGGCGGCAGGTCGTCACCCCGCTGGACCTTGTCCACCTTGTCGTTAAACCGCGCTTCAAGCTCGGCGATCGACTGATCGAAGGCTTCGCGCAGCGCGTCGACTTCGGCCTGGGCCTTTTCCGATTTGAGCTGGATCTGCCACCATTGGTTTTGCGGCAAGTCGTCGAGCGTCGAGGCGGCGATCTTGCCGGCTTTAAAGCCTTTCGGCCCCGCGACGCCCTCTTTGCCCGCCAGCAAATCCTTGAGGCGGGTGTAGACGTTGCGTTCGAGGATGGACTGCTCGTCTTCTTTATCCTCTTGCAGGCGCTCGATCTGTTCGCGCTCGATCTGCAGTGCGCGCTGGTCTTTGTCGATACCGTGCCGATTGAACACACGCACTTCCACGACCGTGCCCGCATCGCCCGGCGGAACCCGCAGGGACGTGTCGCGCACATCGGAGGCTTTCTCGCCGAAAATGGCGCGCAGCAGCTTCTCTTCCGGCGTCATCGGGCTTTCACCCTTCGGCGTCACCTTGCCGACGAGAATGTCGCCCGCCTTCACCTCGGCGCCGACGGCCACGATGCCCGCCTCGTCCAGGTTCCGCAGAGCCTCTTCGCCGACATTCGGAATGTCGCGCGTGATCTCCTCCGGGCCGAGCTTGGTGTCGCGCGCGGCGATTTCGAACTCTTCCAAGTGGATCGAGGTGAACACATCGTCCCGTACGATCCGTTCGGAGATCAGGATCGAGTCCTCGAAATTGTACCCGTTCCACGGCATGAATGCGACGAGCACGTTCCGGCCGAGCGCGAGTTCGCCGAGATCCGTGGACGGGCCGTCGGCGATAATGTCGCCCTTGGTCACCTGGTCGCCCGTCTTCACGATCGGACGCTGGTTGATACAGGAGTTTTGGTTTGATCGGCGGAATTTGGCCAAGCGGTAAATGTCGACGCCCGACCGGGCGCTTTCGAGTTCTTCCGTGGCGCGGATAACGATCCGCGTCGCATCCACTTGCTCGACGACGCCGGAGCGTTTGGCGACGATCGCGGCGCGGCTGTCGCGGGCGACGACCGCTTCCATGCCGGTGCCGACGAGCGGCGCCTCGGTCTTCACCAGCGGCACCGCCTGGCGCTGCATGTTCGAGCCCATCAGCGCGCGGTTGGCGTCGTCGTTTTCCAAGAATGGGATCAGCGAGGCGGCCACCGAAACCACCTGCTTCGGCGACACGTCCATGTATTGGATCTCGGCTTTCGGGACGAGCGTCGCCTCCCCCTGGATGCGGGCGTTGACGAACTCGTTCTCGAGCTGGCCTTTGGTGCTCACCGTCGCGTTCGCCTGGGCGATCGCGTAGCGCGTCTCCTCCATAGCGGAGAGATACGTCACTTCATCGGTGAGCTTGCCGTCGTCGATCTTGCGGTATGGGCTTTCAATGAAGCCATACTTGTTGATCCGCGCATGGGTGGCGAGCGAGTTGATAAGACCGATATTGGGGCCTTCCGGCGTTTCGATCGGACAGATCCGGCCGTAGTGGGTCGGGTGCACGTCGCGCACCTCGAAGCCCGCC
>JBCBSQ010000032.1:0-15917 GCA_039819085.1 Pseudomonadota bacterium | reverse complement strand
ATTACAGGCGGCGGGCTGACGGATAATGTTCCGCGGGCGCTGCCAAAGGGCTTGGCGCCGCGATTTGACGACGCCGCGCTCTCGCCGCCGCCATTATTCAGCTGGCTGAAGGAGGCGGGCGGACTGTCGGACGCGGATCTTCGGCGAACCTTCAACTGCGGCGTCGGCGGCGTCATCGTCGCGCGCGCCGATGCGGTCAACGGCATTGTCGCTTCGCTGAAAGCGTCAGGCGAGGACGCCTGGCCGATCGGCGACGTCATCGCCGCCTGAACCAACAAGGTCCCTAAGGAGCATTCCACGGCATGTCGAAGACTCGCGTCGCGATCCTGTTCTCCGGGCGCGGCACAAACCTTCAGGCTCTGATCGACGCCGCGGCGTCGGATGATTTCCCGGCCGAGATCACCCTCGCCCTGTCAAATCGGCCGGATGCGGAGGGCCTCACGCGCGCGCGGGACGCAGGCGTGACGACGCGCGTCATCGACCACAAAGCCTTCGGCAAGGGCGAGGCGGCCCGGGCCGCGTTCGAAGCGCCGCTGCAAGAAGCGCTTGATGCCGCGAAAGTCGATTTCATTTGCCTCGCAGGCTTTATGCGGGTCTTCACGAGCGACTTTACCAGAGCCTGGCGCGGACGGATGATCAACATGCACCCGTCGCTCCTGCCCGCCTTCCGCGGCGTCAGCGTTCACGAACGCACGATTGAGAGCGGCGCGAAAATCGCCGGGTGCACAGTGCACTTCGTCTCCAGCGAAGTCGACGCCGGGCCGATCATCGGCCAGGCCGCCCTCGCCGTTCGGCCGGCCGACACGCCCGAGACGCTTGCCGCGCGGATACTGGAGCTGGAGCACCGGCTTTACCCGACTTGTCTGCGGCTCTTAGCAGAGGGAAAGGCGCGTCTCGGCGCGAACGACCGCGTCACGTTTGACGCCAGTCTCGCTACGGATGAGGTCATTGTGACCCCGATGGCGTAGAGCAAGGCGCGCTCAAAACGAAGCGCTCCGGAGGTATCCCCGGAGCGCCGATTTTCATTTCACTTAGTTTCCTGGATCGTCACGACACGTCAAATCGGTCAAGGTCCATCACCTTGGCCCAGGCGGCGACGAAGTCACGCACGAAACGGGCTTCGCCGCCCGACGATCCGTAGACCTCGGAAATCGCGCGCAACTCTGAATTTGAGCCGAAGATGAGATCGGCCCGCGTGCCGGTCCATCTAACGTCGCCGCTTGCGCGGTCGCGGCCTTCAAACACGTCTTCGGCGTCGGAAACGGCGGCCCACTTCACGCCAAGGTCCAGAAGGTTGACGAAGAAGTCGTTCGTCAACGCCTCCAACCGTCCCGTGAAGACGCCATGCTTCGCGCCGCCGAAATTGGCGCCGAGGACGCGCAAGCCCCCGACAAGCGCCGTCATCTCCGGCGACGTCAGCGACAGCAGTTGCGCGCGATCGACGAGCAGTTTTTCCGCCGGAACGTCGACGCCCTCTTTCACATAATTGCGAAAGCCGTCGGCGACAGGTTCGAGCGCGGCGAAGGACTGTTCGTCAGTCTGCGCTTCGCTCGCGTCCGTGCGGCCCGGCGTGAACGGAACCGTCACGTCATGGCCGGCGTTCTTCGCCGCCTGTTCGACGCCTGCGCACCCGGCGAGGACGATGAGATCGGCGAGCGAGACCTTCTTTCCGCCGCCTGCGTTCGCGTTGAAGTCCGCCTGGATCTTTTCAAGACCCGCCAGGACTTTCGACAGCTCAGCAGGCTGATTGACCGCCCAGTCTTTCTGGGGCGCCAGGCGAATGCGCGCGCCGTTTGCGCCGCCGCGCTTGTCGGAATCGCGATAGGTCGACGCAGACGCCCAGGCGGTCGTAACGAGCTGCGAGACCGACAGGCCGGACGCGAGGACTTTCGATTTCAACGTCGCGACGTCGGAGGCGTCGATCAGCGCGTGATCGACAGCGGGAACTGGGTCCTGCCAGATCAGCTCTTCTGACGGAACTTCAGGACCCAGATATCTGACTTTCGGTCCCATGTCGCGGTGCGTGAGCTTGAACCAGGCGCGCGCGAACGCGTCGGCGAACTGATCCGGGTTCTGATGGAACCGTCGGGAGATCGGCTCGTAAACCGGGTCCATGCGCATCGCCATATCGGCGGTGGTCATCATCAGTTCGACGCTCGCGCCGAAGCCGTCGACCTGCGGGGCGTGATCCTTTTCCGCAAGGTTCTTCGGGCGCCATTGATTGGCACCGGCCGGGCTCTTGGTGAGCTCCCATTCATAACCGAAAAGGACGTCGAAATAGCTCATGTCCCAGGTCGTCGGCGTCGGCGTCCAGGGGCCTTCGATACCGCTTGTTATGGCGTCGACCCCTTTGCCGCTGGCGTGGGTGGAGAGCCAGCCCATGCCCTGCGCTTCGATCGGCGCGCCTTCGGGCTCCACACCGACAAGAGCCGCATCGCCTGCGCCATGCGCTTTGCCGAAGGTGTGTCCGCCCGCGACGAGCGCAACAGTTTCCTCGTCGTCCATCGCCATGCGACCAAAGGTCTCGCGAATGTCGCGCCCCGACGCGACGGGGTCAGGGTTCCCGTTCGGCCCTTCCGGGTTCACGTAAATGAGGCCCATTTGCACCGCACCCAGAGGATCCTCCAGATCGCGATCGCCGGTGTAGCGCTTGTCGCCGAGCCATTCGGCCTCCGCGCCCCAATAGATGTCGTCCTCCGGCTCCCAGATGTCCGGCCGGCCGCCGCCGAAGCCGAAGGTCTTGAAGCCCATGGATTCAAGCGCGCAATTGCCGGCGAGGATCATCAGATCCGCCCAGGAAATCTTCTCGCCGTACTTCTTTTTGATTGGCCAGAGCAGCAGCCGCGCCTTGTCAAGATTGCCATTGTCCGGCCAGCTGTTCAGCGGCGCAAAGCGCTGGTTGCCCGTGCCGCCGCCGCCGCGCCCGTCGCTGATCCGGTAGGTGCCGGCAGAGTGCCAGGCCATGCGGATGAACAAAGGTCCGTAGTGCCCGTAATCCGCCGGCCACCAATCCTGCGACGTGGTCATCAAGTCGTAGAGGTCCTGCTTCAGGGCCGCATAATCGATCGACGTGAATGCTGCGCCATAGTCAAAAGCCTCGCCCATCGGGTCGGACAGGGACGAGTGCTGACGCAGGATCTTCAGGTTCAGCCGGTTTGGCCACCAGTCCTCATTCGTGGTTCCGCCGCCTGCGGTGAACTTCGGAACGCCGCCTGAGAAAGGGCATCTTGCTTCGCCGTCCATAAATCCTCCCTTGCGTGTGGGGTTTTCTGATCATTCCATCGCAAGGGGAGACTAGCGCAGCGACATGAAGAGATAAAATCGATAATTACTGAACTTATAATCGACTGAAACGATTCCAGCATGCAGGCGCAGCGCGCGGACAAACTCGGGCCGACCAGCTGTTGCGGGCCGCGCTTACCTGGAGGCCAAAAGAGAGACGGCCGAATGAGGCGCCCGCAATCGCGCGACGATCTGCAGCTAATTGAATGCGGCGGACCGCGACTAGAACTCGTCGCCAAGATCAATCACGCCGCCGTCCTCGATCGCTTGCGTGGCGAGCGTGGACGGAATGACGTAGATCGCGCCAACCGCTTCTTCAAACGAGGTGACGGATTGCGGCGTATCAGCAAACGGCGCCCCGATTGCGAGTTCAAGAACATTGTCATTGTCGAGATCAAAAGCCCGCGCGACGCCGGAGCCGAACGCGTCTGTCGCAAGGCCCGTAACATCGTCAATCGGCTCGGGCAGAATATCGGCGCCCTCACCCGCTGCGAGATCATCTGCAAGCGACACATCCGTGGCGCCGAGGCTCGCCAGATAGCTCCCGCTGAGCAGGACCCCCTCGGATCGCGCGTTGTCGGACGTGGGCGTCGAGCGGTTGGCCGAGACGACGACAAGCGCCTCCGCGCGTCCATCGCCGGTGAGATCGCCAACGATGTTGGCGTCCAGAAACGCAAATGACGGCGTCGGTCCGGCGTTGTCCTGATTGATGCGAAAGCCAAGGTCTCCAGGTAATGACGAGACGGAAACAGCCCCATCCGCATCAGCGACGAGACCGGCCCCGTCGATCACATACGCCAATGACGCGCCGGCCGTTGGCGGACCAATCGACGAGAAAATCAACTCGTCAAAACCGTCATTGTCGACGTCGCCCGACTGGCCAAACAAAACGCTGGAGTCAGTCGCTTCAAGCTCAATCTCGAAAATGTCCGGAAAAGACAGATCAGACTGGCTGACCGCGCCATCGGCGTCGGCCGCCACCGCGGCGCCGGAAACAACGTATACAAATCTCTGCGATCCGCTTGTCGTCTCTGCGGCGAACGCAAAATCGAACACCCCATCTCCCGTCACATCGCCAACCGGCCGGATCGCGGACTCGCCCGCAAGCGGCGTTAAGCCCGGGCGAAGAGCGAACGCTAAAAGCTCAGGAAAAACGGCCGGATCCGCGTCTTCCAGGCTGCCGTCGATCGTGGATCGAATGAGCGGAGACGCCGGCGCGGCGCCAATGTCGACGCGCGTGCCCAAAGCCGCAATGTCGCTGGCCGAGCCTTCAAAGAACTGCGTCGTCGCGCGCGCGCCGGTCGTCGCAAGCGGATGGTCAAAAAACGCGAACGCGTCGCCGGCGCTCGTCGCTGCGGCTGACACTTCTGTCGGCGCGAAAGATGTGTTTGACGCGAGCGACGATACGAAGAACTCAACGCCAACGCCCGTAATCACATCAGCAAGCGAAAACGTTTCGCCCGACAAGCCCGCGATCTCGCTGCTGAAAAGAACATAGCCGACCACGTCGCTCGTCGCCGTCGCCGCCTTGTCGGCGCCAATTGCGAGGTCTGCGACGCCGTCGCCGTCATAATCGGGCGCGGATCGCATCGACAGCCCGATCCGTCCGCCGACAAAATCGCCGGATATCTTGATCGGTTCGTCCCCCGGGACGTCGCTCACAGTAATTGAAATGTCCGAACTTGCGCTCGCCGCGCCATCGCTGACGCTCACCGTGAGTTCGTAGACATTATCGCCATCGTTGTCCGCCGGCTCTTCAAAGTCGAGCGGCGCGGCGGCGCTGATAACGCCCGTAGTCGACGAAATCGCGAAATCAGCCGCATCGACGCCGGCGATGGAAAACGTCAGCGCGTCGCCATCCGGGTCCGTCGCGGTAGCGGTGAGCAACGCCGATTGAGCGTTCTCGTCAACTGTCACCGAAGACGCGGTGATCGTTGGCGGACTATTTACCGCGGGCGGAGGGGGCGGCGGAGGCGAAGGAGGCGGCGGCGCTGGCGTGGGGTCGCTTCCGCCGCTGCAGGCTGATGCGCAAATGAGTAAACAAGAAGAGATCGACAGCCGCCAAACCATAAGACCATCCAAATAGAGCTCGATGAATATGCTATTCAAAAAACGCGCCAACTCGCCGAGTTAAACGCCTCCGATCCGCGTCGTTTCTCGAGAGCAGGAAAGTATATAGACGTCAGCGGTCAGCCAATCAGCCCGGCCGTCGCCGCCCTTCGCCAGTTTCAACCTCTCTCCAGCTTCGACCTTAGTTTCGACGAAAACGTCAAGACACGGCGGCCATTGGCGCCGAGATCCGATCCGCCGACCCGAGACTTTGAGCGCAGGTCCACTCGCATGCGGCCATCGTCAGAGGGCTGTATCCGGACAATGAAGTCGTCCACAAAGCCATACCATAACGAGGTGTACGACGCTTCTATCGCATAACCCGCTTCGGTATCGTATTCATCAAGGATCTTCATGCCCATCGAACCTAGGACGTCTTTCGCGGCTTGGGCGATGTCTTCGGCGGACGCTTCGAAGTAGAGCGGCGCGATCTGGGGAAACGCGGCGCGTTGCGCGTCCGCGACGGTCACGCCCTCATCCGCGCGCGGCGCCTGTTCGGCGCCGACGTAAGCGGTCGGGTTTTTGCGCGGCAGATCCGCTGCGGCGATAATCGCCGGCGGGTTTTCGAAGTCCGTCGTGACGTCATGAATGAACGGGTGCGCGGCGACGAGTTCGCGCATCTTGATGGGGACGTATCCTGCAACGCCCGCAATCAGCGCTGCGCCAAGCGCCAATGGAACCAATGCGCGCGCGCGAAAGACCGACACAGCCAACGCCGCGAAAGACGCAGCCGACAGGCCGAGCGCATATGGCGCGACCGCCCGCATGATGCCAAAGCCGTCGCCATAGTCCCAGACGCCCAGCCGAGCCCCAGGCCCAGACGCGATCACTGCGCCGCCAGCGACGATCGCAGCGACGCAAACGACGACGATCGTCAGACGCAGCATTTCTTGAAGCCTTTCCAGCCCGATAGACCAGGATCCCTTACATGATCAGGCGAGCCAAAGCACGCAGGTCCATGCGTCTATTCGCTTCAAACCTTGCGACCAGCCGCCGCAGTCGCCACCTGATGGTCACGGAAGGAGCTGACGATGCCGCGCACCGTTACCATCATGCTTGACCACGACCTCGGGAAAGAAGAGGCGCGCCGGCGCATTGACGAGGGCTTTGACAAGATCAAGTCATCTCTGTCCGGCGGCGCGTTGTTGAAGTTCACGCAAAATTGGGATGCGGAAGACAGCCTCTCATTTGAGGGCAAAGGACTTGGACAGCAGGTCGCCGGCAAGATCGACGTTTTCCCAAATCATGTGCGCATCGAAGCGACCCTCCCGTCGCTGCTCGCGTCACTCGCGGAGATCATTACCGGGCGCATCGAATCCGAGGGCAAGCTTCTTCTGGAGAAAAAGTAGCCCGCTTTCGGCGATTCCCGCTCGCAGGATTCGCGCGGCAGTGGTAGTCTCCTCTCAAGTCGCATGAGGGGGTATAATGCGCGTTTCCAGCTTTTCGTTTGTATTTCCACGACTTGCCGCTTCGCGACGGGCGCGCCGCCTCGTCGCCGTCAGCGCAATCGCGCTCGCCTCTAGCGGCTGCGCCAGCGTCTTCGGATTCGCCGAGCGGAGAACAACTGAACCGACCACGGCGCCTCAGATCGTCGACGCGGAAGCGGCGGGCGTGACTTTGCGGCGCGCGAGTTACACGCCCCACACCGGCGCAGCGGCGCCGCAACGTGCGACAGGCCGGCCGGCTGGGCTCATCCAGTGCGCGACGGGCGTTTCGATCGACACGCCGTGCCGGCGACGCGCCGACCGGCACACGGCCGCCGCGACAACGCCGCTGGAAGCGGCCGAGACATTCTCGGACAAGTGATCAGCAGACTGATTTACTGATCGTTTGCGCCACCGCCCTTTTTGGGTGACGCTGCTTTTTGCCTGAGGCGGCCAGCGCCCGATCCGATCGTTCGCGGCGGACTAGGCAGCGACAGGTCAGCCGGCAAAGCGACAGGCTAGCCGGCAATATGCGCGATTGACGAATACGCGACGCCACCGTCGACCGCCAACGTATCGCCGACGACATAGTCCCCGGCCCGGCTCGCGAGAAAAAGCGCGGCGCCCGCCATGTCTTCATCGCGACCAATGCGCTTTGCCGGGATCATCTGCGCCATCGCATCGCCATGGTCGCGCGCGGCCCGATTCATTTCAGACGCGAACGCCCCCGGCGCGATACCGGAAACGCAGATATTGTCCTCGATGAGCCGCGCCGCCATTCGCCGGGTCAGATGGATGAGGCCCGCCTTCGACGCCTGGTACGGATACGTCTCCCATGGATTGATCCGAATCCCGTCAATCGACGCGATCATGATCACCTTGCCGGGACGGTCAGGGCTCGCCGCCTTCTTCAACGCGCCATGAAGCGCCTGGGTCAGGAAGAACGGCGACTTGACGTTAAGGTCCATAACCTTGTCCCAGCCATTCTCTGGAAACTCGTCGAATTCCGCCCCCCACGCCGCGCCGGCGTTGTTGACGAGGATGTCGAGCTTTTCCTCACGCTTGTGGAAATCCGCGGCGAGATCGTTACAGCCCTCGACGCTCGACACGTCTTTCGGCAGCGCGACGCAATCACCGATGGCCGAAAGCTCGACCGCGGTCTCAAGGCAGGGTTCGGCTTTTCGCGACGAAATGTAGACCTTCGCGCCGAACTCCACGAAGCCGCGCGCGATCATCTTGCCGATGCCTCGCGACCCGCCCGTGATCAGCGCCGTGCGCCCTTCAAGCGAAAAAAGATCCTTCATCGTGACCGGTCTCCTGTCTGTTTGCGCATTCTTAGATGTTGGTCGCGTGCGCACGCCGCGCGGTCAAGCGAATCCAGCCGCCCGACCGTTGTCACAGGACCTTCAAAGTCACAAAACTGACATCAATGGGTCGCATGGTTGGTAGTGGGAGAATACTCGACCTGTGGCGCTGAGAGCGCGCGGGCCGATCGGGGAGAGAGCAATGCGTATTTTGCTTGCGCGGCCGTTCGCCGCGCTGTTGTTGGCGTTGGTTGTCGCAGTCGGATGCGGCTATGGCGCGACACGCCTGACGGTCAACTCGGACAACCGTATCCTCTTCCCCGCGAATGACGAGAACCGACGGAAACTCGATCTCTTCGAAGCCCGGTACGCGTCTCAAAGCAATCTGATCATAGCCCTGCACGCGCGCGAGGGCGGCGTCTTCACCTCGCAACGGCTGGCGGCGATTGCGGCTGTGACGGAGGGCGCCTGGCGGCTGCCATATGCGACACGCGTCGACAGCGTCACGAACGCAACCCACATCTCCTCCGACGCCGGCGGCGTTGTGATTGAAGACATGGCGCCGACGCGCCTGATTGAGGGCGCGCCGGGGGAAGTGGCGAGCCGGGTTCTCACCGACAATCTTCTTCTCAATCGACTGGCTTCGGCGGACGGTGCCACAGTCGCCGTCAACATCGATTTCGACTATCCCTTGGGCGACAGCGCCGCAGTGACCTCGATTCACGCCGCCGTCGACGAGCTCCTGGAGCAAGCCGGCGTCGACGCCGCGGGCCTTGACGCTTGGCGCGGCGGACGGGTGGCGAGCAGCGGCGCGTTTTCAGACGCCGTCAAAACCGACATGAAAACGCTGACGCCCCTCGCCTATCTTGCGATCTTCGCGCTGGTGGGGACGCTTTTGAGGTCCGCGTCGCTGTCCATCGCGCTCCTAGTTTCCGCGATCCTCGCGACTGTCTCTGCGATGGGGATCGCCGGCTGGCTCGGCCTGTCGCTCAGCTCCACAACCGCCAACATCCCGACCATCATCGTCACCCTTGGCGCGGCGACGCTTATCCACATCATCACGCATTATCAGTCCGCATACATGCAATTGCGCGACAAGGGCGCAGCGGTCGACCAGGCGATAAGTGAGTGCGCAACCCCCGTCAGCCTCGCCCTCGGCACGACGGCGATCGGGTTCCTGTCGCTGAATTTCGCCGACGCGCCGCCATTTCGCGACCTCGGCAACATCATCGCCATCGGCGCCGGCTGCCTCATGTTCTTTGGCTTTACGGCGACGCCGGCTCTGTTGCGGCTTTTGCCCGCCCGGTCCGCAAAAGGTACGCCGCCCTTGGAAATGACGGTCTCACGCACGGCGGACTTTATCATCGCAAACCGCCGGGTGTTGGCGTTTGGCCTGCCGCCGGCCTTCCTGCTCGTTATTGCCGGCGTTCAGCTCATTAAGATTGACGACGACTTCGTGCGGTTTTTTGACGAGAGCTACGCTTATCGTCTCGACTCGGAGAACATCGAAACCCATCTCACCGGCCTTGACGTCCTGGAGTTCGACGTCGGCTCAAGCGAAGAGAACGCGGTCTTCGATCCAGCGTACCTCAAAAAGCTCGACGCCTTTGAGGACTGGCTGCGCGCGCAACCGAAGATCACCTACGTCGCGACCATGGCGGAGACCTTCAAACGCCTCAATCGCCATATGACGACCGGCGCGGAGGACGCGCATGTCATCCCGGACAGCCCGGACGCCGTCGCGCAATACCTCCTCGCCTACGAGATGTCGCTGCCACTCGGCCGCACCCTGACGGATTCGATCACTCTTGACCGAAGCCGGACCCGTGTGACGGCCGTCATGACGAAGGCTTCGACCGCCGAGGTCCGCTCACTGACGCAACAGGCTGAACGCTGGCTCGAAACGTATACGCCGGAGAAAGTCGTCGGATCGGCCACCGGGCTCGGCGTCATGTACGCCTACCTGACGACCCAGAACCTTGACGCCATGACCGTTGGCAACGCGCTGGCGATCGGCCTGATTTCGCTTGTTCTGATCGCGGCGTTCCGCAGCCTCAAATACGGGCTTATCAGCCTCGTTCCAAACCTCCTGCCGGCGGCTATCGCGTTCGGCGTATGGGGGTACGCAGTTGGACAGGTCGGGGTCGTCGCGTCAGCGGTCGGCGCACTGACCCTCGGGATCATCGTCGACGATACAGTGCACCTTATGTGGCGGTACCAGCGGGCGCGGCGCGACGGGGAGACGCCGGAAGCCGCGGTGCGGCTGATGCTTCGCGACGTTGGCCGACCGATGCTGACGAGTACGCTGGCGCTCATCGCAGGATTTGCCGTCCTCGGATCATCAGGCTTTGAGATTTCAGCATCGCTTGGCGCGCTCAGCGCCATCACTGTCGCTGCGGCGCTCCTCGCCGACTGGTTCTTCCTCGCGCCGCTTCTGCTCGCCGTAGACGGACGACAAAGCGCAGGCGCCTCGCGGCCCGTTTTCGGCAATCCTTTCCGGAAGGCCGGCGCCGCGCCGGCTGTCGCCCGCGCGCAGGACGAGGACCGCGCGGCCTGAGGGCGACGCGTTACGCCTCTGACGACGTAGCCTCGGCGCCGAACCGCGCGCGCCAGTCAGCGAGCTGCTCGTCCTCGATCTTGCGAAAGAGGACGTCCGGCGGATGGATCGCCGCGCCGGGCGCGAGCGCGTTCAGCGCATCGCGCGCGCTCGCCGGCCAGACGTTCAACTGATCCGTTGAAAGATCAAAAACGTTCGCCATCGCCGTCGCCGTTTGCGGGATCACCGGATGGGAGAGGCGCGCGAAAAGCGCGATGAGATTCAGTCCCGCCCGCACTGACGCGGCGGCCCTGTCCGGGTCGGTTTTGAAGGCCGTCCAGGGCGCGGCGACCTGCAGGTATTCATTGCCGGCGACCCAGATCCCGCGCAGCTCCGCAAACGCCTTTCTGAACTCCATCGCCTCAAGCGCGTCCGTGTAGGCGCAAATCTTCGCGTCAAGATCCGTGACCAGCTTTTCTTCGATGTCGCCATACGCGCCGACTTCCGGCACAACAGGCCCGAATTTCGAAACGCCAAAACGGGTGATCCGGTTGACGAAATTGCCGAGAACATCCGCGAGGTCCTTGTTCACGACCGACGCAAAATGCTCCAGCGTAAAAGAGGCGTCATCCGACTCCGGCGCATTCGCCATCAGGTGCCAGCGCCAATAATCCGCTGGCAGAAGGTCAAGCGCCTGATCCATGAAGATCCCGCGCTTCTGGCTGGTGGAGAATTTGCCGCCATACCAGGTGAGCCAGTTGAGGCTTTTCAGCGCGTCAACCGTCTTCCACGGCTCCTCCGAGCCCAAAATGGTGCATGGGAACGAAACCGTGTGGAAGGCGACATTATCCTTGCCCATGAACTGGACATAGCGCACGTCGTCCGCGCCCTCGTCCAGCCGCCACCAAGAGCGCCAATCACGATTTTCGCCGGGAGGCGCGGCGCGCGCCCACGCCTCCGTCGCAGCGATGTAAGCGATCGGCGCGTCGAACCAGACGTAGAAGACCTTGTCCTCGAAACCTTGCCGAGGCGCGCCGTCTTTCAGAACCTTTACGCCCCAATAGAGATCGCGGGTGATCGACCGATCACGCAGGCCCTCCTTCAGCCATTTGTTCGCGATCGACCGCGTGAGCGAGGGAAACTCCGTTTTCGACTGAAGCCATTCTGCGATCCGATCCTGCATGCGCTCCTGCAGAAGATACAGATGCTTAGTTTCACGCAACTCCAACTCCCGCGAGCCGGAAATCGCCGAATACGGATCTTTTAGATCGGCCGGATCGAGAAGCCGGCCGCAATTGTCGCACTGGTCGCCGCGCGCTTTTTCATACCCGCAGTGCGGACACGTCCCTTCCACATAGCGGTCCGGCAAGAAGCGCTGGTCGACTTTCGAATAGACCTGACGGTCGACGCGTTCCTCAATAAGGCCGTTCGCCTCCAGGACCCCGGCAAAGTGCTGCGTGAGCCGCGCGTTCTCCTCGCTCGAGGATCGGCCGAAATGATCGAATGAGAGATCAAAAGCGGCGCCTGCTTGCTTCTGGAGATCGTGCTGCTCGGCGCAATAGGCCTCCACCGTCTGGCCGGCCTCGCGCGCGGCGAGTTCGGCGGGCGTGCCGTGTTCATCCGTCGCGCAGATGAAAAGGACCTCGTGGCCTCGCGCGCGCGCGAACCGTGCGTATACGTCCGCCGGCAGCATCGAGCCGACGAGATTGCCGAGATGCTTGACGCCATTGATATATGGCAGAGCCGACGTGATGAGGATGCGCGCCATTGATGCGTTCGCCTTTCGATGCTTCGCCGCCGGGAAGTCGCGACATCCTGGCGAAGCGTCTCAATAGCGAAGCGGGCGCCTGTAAAACAAGTCCGGCGCTAGCGGCCGAGCGGGCCTTCAGGTCTTCTGGGCGTCAAGGCCGATGGAGGGACTCTGGGGCGACGTAGCCCCGCCGGCGCCCTCATTGCGCTGCTCCGCCGCCGTCCAATCGGCTGGCAGACGCCTGCCGCTCCAGTAGTAGGCCGCCGCGGACAGGGCGCTTGTCGCGCCAAGAGTCGTCAGCGCGACCCTGAGGGACGTCGTCTCGCCCATGTCGGCGGCGAGGATGTCCGAAAGCGCCCCCACCCAGAGCGGCGCGCCGCCAAGCGCAATGAGGTTCAAAATGAAGAAGAACAGCGCAGTTGCGAACGCCCGCATGCGCACCGGCGCAAGCGTCTGCACAATGGAAAAAGAAGGACCAAGGTACATGCCGAGCCCGATCAGGAACGGCGCGGACCACAAAAACGCGCCAAGCGCCGTCGGCGACCAGACCGACAGCCAGCCTGCGGGGATGGTCGCCAGCATGCCGAGCGCCGGAATCCAGCCATAAGCGCCCTTGTCCGTCTTGGCCGCGCGGTCGGTGAGCCAACCGCCGAGGAACGTGCCAATGCCGTATGCGACGCCGTTCAGGAGCGCTAGCGGCAGCGTGATCTCGAGATAAGAGAGCTCATAGGTGCGCCGGTAGAAATCGACGATCCAAAGCCCGGTGCCATAGCCGGTGAAGCTAGCAAGCGTCACCGCCGTCGTAATGCCCCAAAAGCTCGGGATCGAGGCGAGCGCGCCAACCCCTTCGCGCAAGCTGACCGGCGCAGCCGCAATGCCATCGCTCGCGCCGCGGATCGGCTCCCGGACCGTCAGCCTCATGATGATCGCCAGCAGAACGCCCGGAATGCCAACAAGGAAGAAAGCGTATCGCCATCCAAGCTCCTGCAACATCCAGCCGCCAGCGAGGAACGCGAACATCTGTCCGAAAGGGATGCCCATTGAGTAGATCGCCAGCGCGCCTGCGCGTTTCTCCTTAGGGAAATAATCCGATATCAGCGAATGCGCCGGCGGCGAGCATCCGGCCTCCCCGATGCCGACGCCGATGCGCGCCATCGCCAGTTGCAACGCATTGCCCGCCAAACCGGAAAGTGCGGTGAAACTGCTCCAGATGGCGAGCGCCGCAGCCACGATGTTCACGCGATTGAACCTGTCCGCAGCCCACGCGATGGGAATCCCGAGCGCCGTGTACAGAACGACAAAGGCGAGCCCTTTCAGGGCGCCAAGCATGGAGTCCGACAGACCAAGTTCTTCTTTGATCGCGGGCGACAGGATCGCAATGATCTGCCGGTCGACGAAATTAAAGGTGTAGACGAGCGTCAGTACGCCCAGAACGTACCATTTGTATCGGTCGGAGCCCGGCGTGTCCGCCGCTTCAGCCGCTCCGGCTACTTGCGTTTCCGCCGACGCGGCGTCCGCGTCGCTCACCGGCGCCGCCCGCCAAGATTGAAGCCGGTGACGCAGGAAATCCCCGCCTGGCCGACGGCCGCCACCGCCCTCGGATTGTCGATCCGTGCGAGCGAGGCGATGGCCTCGGTTGTGGTGGGCGCCCTCGAAACCCTGAGCGTGTATTGCGCAAGGTCTGACAGATCCTCCGTTGTCAGACTATCCGCAAGATCGTCCACCATGCACGATGCAGTGCCTTCCGGAATGCCAATCGCCTGGAACCGGTTCTCAAGCGTGGCGCGCGCGCCGGTCGCGCAGCCCACGACCAGAATCGCGCCAGCGCACGCGGGCGCGAAGCGCACGCTCAACCGGGTTTTCGACAAAGCTCGCATGGGGCCTCCCGTCGGCCTTGTCCGCCGTGCGCCGCCGCCACCCGGCGAAGCATTTGACGAACCGCCCCCGCTTCTGACCGCAGAGGTCCTGTGTTTCGTTGTTTTTCCAGCGGCGAGCATGCGTAAGATGCAGCCCGTTCGCAAGGCCCCCTCTGAACAAGGACAAAGCACGACAATGAAAGCCATGATGAGCGCCGCGCCCGGCGGCCCGGAAACCCTTACGCTGACGGAGCTGGACACGCCGGCGCCCGGACCCGGCGAAGTCGTAATTGAGGTCAAGGCGGCGGGCGTCAATTTTCCGGACACGCTGATCATCCGCGACATGTATCAGTTCAAGCCGCCACGGCCTTTTGCGCCCGGCGGCGAGGTCGCAGGCGTCATCGTGGCGGTGGGCGACGGCGTCACGGGCCTCAACGTCGGCGACCGGGTGCAGGCCGGCGGCGTCAATGGCGGGTTCGCCACGCATTTTGTCACGCCCGCCTCGCAAGCAAACAAGATTCCTGACGCGATGCCGTTCGACGAGGCCGCCGCGTTCATGCTGACCTATGGCACCTCGCACTATGCGCTGAAGGACCGCGCGAACCTGAAGCCCGGCGAAGCGCTGTTTATTCTGGGCGCCGCAGGCGGCGTCGGCGCCGCGGCGATCGAACTCGGCAAAGCGATGGGGGCGAAAGTGATCGCCGGCGTCTCCTCCGAAGACAAGGCGGCGTTCTGCAAAGAGCTTGGCGCGGACGAAACGCTCATCTATCCGCGGGACCTCGACAAGGACGCCCAGCGCGCGCTGTCGAAGGAGATCAAGGCGAAGGCGGCCGCCGTCGGTCGGCCGGAAGGCGCCGACGTCGTCTACGACGCGGTCGGCGGCGACTACGCCGAGCCGGCCGTGCGCGCGCTCGGCTGGGAGGGACGGTTTCTCGTGGTCGGGTTCCCGGCCGGCATCCCCAAGCTGCCGCTCAATCTGACGCTCCTGAAAAGCTGCCAGGTCGTCGGCGTCTTCTGGGGCGCCTTCACCATGCGCGACCCGGCCCGCAACGCCGAACACATCGCGGAGCTCTTCCAGTGGTATACGGAAGGAAAAATCCGTCCGCGCGTCACCGCGACGTTCCCGCTCGAAAAAGCGGCGGACGCCCTGAAGCTCATCGAGGAGCGCAAGGCCACCGGCAAGGTCGTCTTGACGATGGCGTAAGGCGGCCGCCTTCGCAGGAAACGGAACGCTACGGATGGTCCCGCCCCGAATGCGCGCTTTTCGCCGGAGCGGACGCAGGAGACGCGCTTCGCCTGTCTGCTCTGGCGCAGGAGCGGAAACCAACAAATCGGCAGTGATGTCCCCCTACGGACGTTCGCCCTCATGCCGCTCGCAATTTCAAATGAAAGGGTCGCCACCGCCTTCGCAGCATAACCGATACGCATCTCGATCCCAACTGTGACAACCGGGATAAGAAGCACTAAGGCGTGATCTGAGCGCCTCGGACCTTTCACCGACTAGGTGAGTCCTGGTGCTGAATAACTCATACCTACGGTCTTTACGTACGCGCCTACGGCGCGGAGCTATCCCAGAGTTCTGTCTTAGCCCCGTAAAACTGGACCGGAAATCGGGTATGGATTCTGGTTTGGGATTAGGAGGTTTTGATGGCTCGG
>JBCBSQ010000031.1:0-17922 GCA_039819085.1 Pseudomonadota bacterium | reverse complement strand
CTCCGTGAGCAATCGGACGCCGCGCGCCAAAAGGGTCTCGAACAGCGCCCTGTACGCTTCACTGCGAAGCATCCAACCCCGATAGACAGCACAACCGGGCTCCGCGATCCGTGCTATGCGAAGCGCTTCAGCCGCATCTACACGATGATCGAGGGCATCGTGATCCAACAGGATCGGCGCGAAACCAGCTTCGCGGGCAGCGGCGACTTCAATTGCAAAGTCGGGCTCAGCGGATCGCGGATTGAGAGGGTCTGCACAGAATATGGCGTACGGAACAGACAACGCGAAGACTCCAGCTTGGACATGGTCGCTCTATATATGAAATCGGTTCTGCGTGAATGGCCGCTACCGGCGATTTTGCGCCATTCGCTGCGACCACCGTCGTCAGCTGGGATGGGCGCAATATGGAGTCATTGGAAATCTGGAGGCGTCAGGCGTGCTTTGGCGCGAAGGCGCACCAACGCGATAATGTACCGTCCAATCTTGAATGTCGGTCATATATAGTTTGTTTAAGAGGTTGTGATATGACTGGAGCTTGGGTGAAGCACCAAGGAATAAGAAAAAGGAAAAACCGGCGATGGACTTTAATGGCATGAATATCGACGAGCTGCTGGAATTGCGGGAGAGACTGGACGAACGGATCGCGGCTTTAGCCGAATCGGAAGTTGCGGCGCTCCGGGGCAAAATGGATAAGCTGCAGAATATTATTCGTCAGCAGCCAGGGGCCGCAACAGCGCACAAGAATCCCGTTAAGCAGACCAAACCAATCGCGAGGAAGAAGACAGGCAAAGTGCCCGCAAAGTATCGCGACCCGGAGACGGGAAAAACCTGGTCCGGCCGTGGCATGACCCCTGTCTGGCTGCGCACATATGAAGAACAGGGCAAAGACCGAAAGCAGTTTGCGGTCTAGTTGAATATATGTCCGCCAACGGCCTGTCCGAGGTTGGGGATTAGCGGCGGAACTATAACCAGTTTTCGCACCCTCCAAGGGGCGGACCCCCGTTGACGCCGCCTCAAACCGGCCCCGACACGCCCCGCTTACCACGCCGCGCGGTAAAGCGACTCCAGGGCCGCCGGGTCGACGGGCCTTGGGTTGAAGGCGTTGATAAGGTCGGCGGTGGCGTCCTCGACGAGGGTGGGGAGCAGGTCGTCTTCGCCGCCGAGATCGCGGATCGAGCGGTCGATGCCGATATCGCTGCGGAGTTTAAGCACCGCATCGATGGCGACGGTTCCGGACGGGGCCGAGGACGGGTCGAGCAGGCGGGCGACCTCGGCGTATTTCTCCGACCGCTCCGGCATATTGTACTCCATCACATGCGGCAGCATGGTCGCGAGCGTTTGGCCATGCGCGGCGTTGAGCCGGGCTGAAAGGGCGTGGCCGGTGCCGTGTACGGAGCCCAGCCCCGCCACATTGAACGCCATGGCCGCCATGGCCGAGCCGAGCAGCATTTGCGCGCGGGCTTCGACATCGCCGCCGTCTTGAATGACATTGCGGAGATTGTTGGCGACCTTGCCGATCGCCTCGAGCGCGATGGCGTCGGAATAGGCGTTCGCCCCGACCGAGACGAACGCTTCGGTGGCGTGGGTCAATACGTCGAAGCCGCAAGTGGCGGTGGGGTAGGTCGGCAGGCCGATCGTAAGGTCCGGGTCCAGCACGGCGAAAGCCGGCGTGATGCTGGGATGGATGACATAGGTCTTCCGGCCGAGCCCGCTATTGGTGATGACGCACGCGCCATTGGTCTCCGAACCTGTGCCCGCCGTCGTCGGCACGGCGATGACGGGCGCTTTGGCCGGGGCCGGCGTCGTCGCCTGCATGGCCTCGACGGCGCCGCCATTCGCGGCGAGAAGCGCGACGGCTTTGCCGCAATCCATGGACGAGCCGCCGCCGATCGGAATGACGCAGGCGTTTTCGAGCTTGCCCAACATGGCCGCGCCGGCCTCGACGTTTTTGTCCGTCGGGTTCGGCTCGACGCCGTCAAAGACGTCGACATGGATGTTCGCGGTCCGCAGCGCGTCGATCACCGGCGCGAGGACGCCCGAGGCGTGGAGGTTCTTGTCGGTGACGATCAGCGCGGCATGCAGGCCGAGGGCCTGGGTATGGTCGCTGAGTTTCAGGCTCGCGCCCTGGCCGAAGATGAGCGTCGGCAGCGGCGGGACGGTGAAGTTCTGACTGGACAGCATGGGGGTTTCCTCCTGGTTGTTGTTATGGCGCCGGGCCGTTTACACCGGCTCGTATGGAAAGACGCTTGTTGTGGCGCCCAAGTCGAACATTTCGGCTTTCATGGCGGGCAGGGCCTGGTCGATGAGGGTCTGGGGGTCCCAGCCGTCGAGTTTGGCGAGGGAACGGACGGGGCGGGGCTGGTCGAAGAGGACGACCTCGTTGCCGCGCACGGCGAAGATCTGGCCGGAGGTGTCTTTCGCGCCGTCGGAACAGAGCGCCACGGCGAGCTGGGCGACCTGGTCGGCGCGCATGGCGTTGCGCATGCGCTCGACGCGCTCGGCGGCCGCTTCGTCTTTCACGGGGATGGTGGCGATCATCCGCGTCCAGGCGAAGGGCGCGATGATGTTGGAACGGACATTCTTGCGCACGCCCTCCATCGCGATGATCCGAGAGAGGCCCATAATGCCGAGCTTGGCGGCGGCGTAGTTGGCCTGGCCGATATTTCCGATGAGGCCGGAAGTTGAGGTGAAGAGGACATAGGCGCCGTCTTCTTGTTCGCGGAAATGCTCGACGCTGGCGCGGGCGACGTTGAAGCTGCCGTGGAGGTGGACGTCGATAACGGCGCGCCAGTCCTCCTCCGACATTTTGTGGAACATGGTGTCGCGCAGGATGCCGGCCGGATTGATCACGGCGTGGAGGCCGCCGAACGCGTCCATGGCTTGCTCGACCATGCCTTTGACGGCGGCCATATCGGTGACGCTGTCGGAATTGGAGACTGCTTCGCCGCCGGCTGCGCGGATTTCGGCGGCCACTTGTTCGGCGGGGCCCGCGTCGCCTGCGTCGCCGCCGGCGACCCCGCCGCCGAGATCATTGACGACGACCTTCGCGCCTTCCTTGGACGCGAGCAGCGCGCATTCCTTGCCGATGCCGTTGCCGCCGCCGGTGATGAGAACTGTTTTTCCGTCTAGCACGCCCATCGCGCGTCTCCTCCCGAAACTGTTTGGCCGCGACGATAGAGCCGGGGGCGCGGAAGGAAAGGGGCGCCCTTGGGGGAGTTCGGGGGCTTAAGGCGCGCGGTCGTCGGCCGGGCCGCCGGCGAGGATGAAGCGGCGGTCGCAATAGCCGCACTCGACGACGCCGTCATCGCCCATTTCGTACCAGACGATGGGATGGCCGAGCGCGCCCTCGCCGCCGTCGCAGGCGACCTTGTGGTCGTCGACATAGAAGACTTCCGGCGCGTCGTGGTCTTGGATCGGAGCGGTCATGGTCGTCTCTTCCAGCGGGCCGCGCGCGGGGTCAAGACCGGCGCGTCTTACAATCTCGCGCGGTCAGCCTAATATCCAGGCCGACGACCGGTTCTTTCCTCGGGGACTCCATGACCGCGCCAGACTACGCCATCGAGGCCGCCGGCCTCGAAAAGACCTATCGCGCTTCGGGCAAGATGCCGGAGAAGCGCGCGCTGAAAGCCATCGATCTGCAGATCCCGACGGGTTCGATATTCGGCCTCCTCGGACCGAACGGGGCGGGCAAGTCGACCTTTATCAACATACTGGCGGGGCTCGTGACCAAGACCTCAGGCACGGCGCGGATCTGGGGCATCGACATCGACAAACACCCCCGCGAGGCGCGCGCGGCGATCGGGGTCGTGCCGCAGGAAATCACCATGGATCCGTTCTTCACGCCGCTAGAGGCGCTGGAGCTCCAGGCCGGGTTCTACGGCGTGCCGAAATCCGAACGGCGGAGCATGGAGATCCTCGCCGCCGTGGGGCTCGACGACAAAGCCGACGCTTATGTGCGCCAGCTGTCCGGCGGCATGAAGCGGCGGCTGATGGTGGCCAAAGCGCTGGTTCACAATCCGCCGGTGCTGATCCTGGATGAACCGACGGCGGGCGTCGACGTGGAGCTGCGCCGCCAGCTTTGGGACTATGTGCGCGAGCTGCACGCGCGCGGGACGACCATCATCCTGACGACCCATTATTTGGAAGAAGCCCAAGAGCTCTGCGACGCGATCGCCATTGTGAATCATGGCGAGATCATCGCGTGCGAGTCGACGCAGGACCTCTTGAAGCGTCTCGACCATAGGACGCTCTGCGTCATGCCGAAGGAGCCGCTGTCGGGCGTGCCGGCGGGGCTCGCGGACCTCGACGCGAAGATCCGCGAGGACGGGGCCTTGTCGATCACATACCGCGCGGCCGAGACCGGGATCGGGCGCCTGCTCGAACAAGTGCGCGAGGCCGGCGTGAGCATCGCCGACCTCGCCACGGAAGAGCCGGATTTAGAGGACGTCTTCGTCGCCCTGACGACGGCTTAAGGGCCGTTCACCTCATACCCCTCGGCCCGGAGCATGGCCTGGACGCTGTCAGGACCGGCGAGATGGCCGGCGCCGACGGCGATCATGAAGACGCCTTCCTCATCCTCCATCAAGGCGGTGATCTGGTCGACCCAGTCGGCGTTCCGATTGGTCAGCAGGGTGTCGTAGACGGCCGATGTTCCGAACGCGTCGACATCGCTCAGCATCTCGCCAATGGCGGCGACATCGCCTTCGGTCCATTCGACGACCAACCGATCGAGCTGGGTCGGATCGTCTTCGATCGCAACCGCGCTCGCGACGAGGAAATCGATCTGATCTTCTTCCGGCAGGTCGGCGAAGAAGCCGATCTGCTCCTCGACGGTTTCCAGATAGCGGGCTTCCTTGCCGGCGAGGGCGGCCTCTTCGCCGAGCGTCACCTCGACGCCGCTGTCGGCCGCATAGCCCTGGCTGATCAATTGCTGAAGTCCCATGGTCATGCCGGCGAACCAGGGCTTCATGGGATCGTAGGAGGTGAGCGGCGCGCCGATGACGGCGACGGCTTCGGCGACTTCGCGCTCATCGTCTTCGTCCAAGACTTCGGTGAGCGTGCGGCCGTCGGTGTAGAGCCCGCGCGTCGTGATCAGTTGGGCGGCCGCCGATTGCGACGCCGGGCTTGATACGTCTGCTTCGAAGTAAATCGTGTCGGCCTCGTCGAAAGCCGCCTCGAACGCGTCGGAGCGCCAGACCGTGCCGGGCTTGAGCACATGGACCGTGCCGAAGAGATGCACGGTCGTGTCCTCGTCCGCCAGCGTCCACAGCGCCGCCGCGCCGCCTTGGGGCGGGCCGGCTGGCTCAGGCGCCGGCGTTTCAACGGGCGCCTCGGCGGGCGGCGTCGTCGTTTCCCCAGGCGCGGGCTCTGCGCCGCCACAGGCGGCGAGGACCACGGAAAGCGCGCCGCCGGCGAACAATCGGACTTTCATGCGAATCTCCTGAGAAAGATCATGCGGACGGAGTAGTATACCGCACGATCAAACGCCACGGCCGCGCAAAGGCTCATTGCCCCGGGCGCCGGCTTCCCCTACAAGACGCCTCCGCGGCACCCATAGCTCAGCTGGATAGAGCGCTGCCCTCCGAAGGCGGCAAGGAAAATCTTTTTGAGGCTATTTTAGATATAAAAAACAGAAGGTTACAGATTCGAGGAGATTTGAAGAGCGACCGTGTCAGCACCATGTCAGCACGGTGAACAACAAACGCTCGGTAATTGTGCTGAAGTTTTGCAAAGCTGAACGAAGGCCGAGCCGAAGCTCGGCGACCGAAATTCGCTTTGGACAAAACCGCCTTAGTGATGCAAAAGGCGGTTCGGATTGGCGGCTCCCGCCATTGCGGTCCCGTAGCTCATCTGGATAGAGCGCTAGCCTCCGAAGCTAGAGGTAACAGGTTCGAGTCCTGTCGGGACCGCCATTCATCGCAACAATATGCTGAGCGAGAGAGACGGCGATGCGCTCCGATTTGGATTAAAATTACAATATAATTAACAGGTTAAAGTGCCTCGTTACGTATTTTAGTCCACAAAATGATCCGCATTTATGTTCACGATTCTTGATCGGGCGCCAGCCGAGAATGGCTTTGCTACCCCAGGAACGCTCTTATTTCGTTGGTGAGAAGCTCAGTATCGCGCGTTTCGCATTCCCAGACGATCTTCACCGACCAAGAGTCTGACCCGCCCCCTATAGCGCAGCCACTTTCTGAGTAACTTCCGGGTCTGTTTTTGGGAAGGGTGATTTGGTCTCTGGCGCGGGCGGTCGATAGCCGAGCACGCTGTGAGGCCGGACCGTGTTGTAGTGCTGACGCCAGTCTTCGATCAGGATCTGCGCCTCTTTCAGTGAGTAGAAGACTTCCCCGTTGAGCAGTTCGTCCCTGAGCTTGCCGTTGAAGCTTTCATTGTAACCATTCTCCCAGGGGCTCCCGGGTTCTATGAACAGCGTCTGGACGCCGACCTGATCAAACCAGTCTCTCAAGGCGATGGCTGCGAACTCAGGACCATTGTCGGACCGGATGTATTGGGGCGGGCCGTGGACCAGCATCGCGTCGGCGACCACGTGCAGGACATCATCCGAGCGCAGGCGGCGTTGCACTTCGATGGCGAGACACTCCCGGCTGTACTCATCGATCAGCGTGAGCATGCGGAAGGCCTTTCCGTCATGGGTTCTGTCCGACACGAAGTCATAGGCCCAGACATGGTTCTTATGCTCTGGCCTGAGCCGCACGCACGACCCGTCGTTCAGCCAAAGCCGTCCACGTTTGGGTTGCTTCTGGGGAACCTTCAGCCCCTCGCGTCTCCAGATCCTGGCGACCCGCTTGTGGTTCACATGCCAGCCCTGAGCGCGCAGAAGTGCTGTGATCCGACGATAGCCATACCGGCCATAGCGCCGGGCCAGATCCATGACCGCAGAGGTTAGCGCATGCTCGTCGTCCGAGACCCTCAGTTTGCGCCACTGCGTGGATCGCACCTGGCCCACGGACCGACAGGCCCGGCGCTGGGAGACGCCGAGCTTATTGGTCACATGATCGACAAACCGCCGACGGCGCTCAGGGCTCAGAAGTTTCCCGAGGCGGCTTCCTTCAGGATGGCCTTGTCGAGCTCCGCATCCGCCAGAAGCCGCTTGAGCCGAGCGTTCTCCTTCTCCAGGTCTTTCAGGCGCCGGGCCTGGTCGACCTTCAGCCCGCCATACTCTTTACGCCACCGATAGTAGGTCACGCTCGTTACACCCATCTGCCGGACGACATCCGCCACCGCCTGGCCCTGTCCAAGCAAGACGTCTGCCTCCCTAAGCTTTCGGATGATCTCCTCGGTCGTGTAGCGCTTCCTCGCCATCCCTGCCTCCTATGCAGCCTGTTCCTGGTACCAAAACGTGGCTGCAACTCAGGGGGCTAGGTCAGCTATGGCGGACGTCTCGCCGTGGCGCACATCGGCGACGGCGACGCCGCGGACGGCGCACGCCGCCTTCGTGCAGCTGGCCTCGCGCGGGTCGCTGCGGGTGATACGAGTTTTGCCGAAATCGCAGCGATGGAGGCGTCATGAGCCTCTTTCTTTATCGGGCCCTCGATCCAAATGGCCGCAAACGGTCTGGCGAGATCGAAGCCTCCGATCTCGCCGCGGCGCGGTTCGCTTTGTCTCAGCGCGGCGAAACCGTCGTGGACCTTCGTGTCGCCGACCAAGCTCTTCGGTTCCAGCTAGAGCGATCGCGAGGTTTGAGCGTTCGGGTCGCCGCGGCGTTTGCAACCGAACTCGCCGCGCTGCTCAAGGCGGGCGCGCCGCTGCGTCGCGCTTTGGACATTCTTGGCGAAGGCCGAACGCTGACCGCCGCGCTCGCGCGCGATCTCGCCGAGGGAGTGGATCAAGGTCAATGGTTGAGCCGACTCTTGGAGTCGCGCGGCGGAGCGGGGCCTTTGCTCGCACGCTTTGTTGAAGCGGGAGAGGCGGGCGCCGGAATGAGCGAGATGTGCGCCAAGGCCGGCGGTTTCTTGAAAGCCCGAGCTGATGTCGCCGATCAGGTTAGAGGCGCGCTGGCTTATCCGCTGTTCGTCATCCTGCTGGCCGTCGCCGCTGTGCTGGTCATTGTCCTGGTGGTCGCGCCCGCGCTGGCCCCGGCACTGGAGCAATCGGAAAGCGCCGCGCTTGTTTTGGGTCTTGCCTCCATGGGACGTTGGCTAAGCGCGAATGCATCCGTTCTGCTTGCTTGCGCCGCGGGTATTTTGGGCGTCGTTTTCCTGCTTCGGGGCCGGCTTAGACTTGAGTGGTTGTTCAGCACTGCGGCAAACGCCGTCCCGCTGGTTCGCGACTCCCGGCGAGACTTTTCGGGTGGCGCGGCGGCCGAAGTTTTAGCTGCGTTGATTGATGCCGGAACGCCTGTCGCTGATGCGCTTGATGTTGCGAGCGGTCTCGCTGGCGGTCCGGTCGGCGCTGCGCTTAGAGACGCCGCGGAGCGAATCCGCGACGGATCCCCAGCGTCGGAAGCGATCGGCGCCGTAGATGATCTGCCTCTGGAGGTGCGGCGCCTTGCCCAACTTGGAGAGGCCTCAGGCAGCCTTGGGCTTGGTCTGGCGGAGGCTGGACGACTCTGTCGCGCGCGGGCGCTCCGCCGGGTCGAGCGCGCCTCGGCAGTCGCGGGTCCCGCACTCGTTGTGACGGTAGGTGGGATCGTTTCGGGACTGATGATCCTTGTTCTGACAAGTCTGACCTCGATCGGCGAGGGCGCGCTATGAACGCAGAACGCGGCTTCGCCATGCTCGACGTCATAGTCGCGCTGACCATCGCCGCCGTCGGCGGCGCGGCTTTGATCGCCGCGAATAATCTGGCTGCGCGTGCCGCCGCCCAAGCGGAAGCGCGCTTGGGTGCGATGGCGATCGCGCGCGTCGAGCTATCAGCTCCCGGCGGTTCAAGAACAGGCGAAACCGATCTTGAGGATCGGTCTTATCATTGGGCGGTTGAGGCTGAACCGCCGACCGAAGCCGGACTCATTCGCAAGACAATCATCGTAAGCTGGGGAGGGTCAGATGCGCCGCGTCGCAGCGTTACGCTTGAAACCGCCGAATTCGCAGCCCGGTGACGCGGGTTTCTCGCTTGCGGAGACGATGGTCGCGTTGATCATACTCGCCCTCAGCGCCAGCGCGCTCGGCGGTTTGATAAGCGTCTCCGTAAAAACGAGTTCGATTGTGGAGCACCGCCTTGAGTCGGGTGGTACTAGAGCGGCCTCGCTAGCGGCGTCCCGTTCGCGGTTGTTGGAGCCAAGCCTAGGTGCCGATTGCCTATACGACGTTGTGGGGCGGCGATGTCGATGAGCGCGCCAGATATCGTTTGGGCGACCCCGGGACCGTTTGGCCGAGTGGCGTCCGCTGTTTTCGAGCGCCTCATCGCGGCTTTTGGACGGCCCGTGTCTCCATGCCCTCCAAACAAATCAGTGGCCCAGTTGGGTCCGGGTTCAGTATTTCGGACACGATTTGAAGCGCCTACAACGTCTCCCGATGTTCTAAAGAAAGCCCTGGCGCAATCGCTTGATGGATTATCGCCGCTGCCATTGGACCAAGTCAGGGTGTTCGCTCGGCAGACCAAGCCCGGCGTGGCCGAGATCGCTTTGGTCCGTCGAGATGAAGCTGATCGGCTCGCTGCGAGTCGTCCGAAGACGGATGGATTTGTCGGCGAAGATGGTTTCGCGTTTCCACTGCGTCGGCGAGTGCTGGCGAAGACGAGAATGCGAGCGTTTGCTGTTGCGATCTCGATCGCGGGACTTTTTGGCGCGCCTGCCATCTCCGACGGATTCGCAAAGCGGGCGTCGGCGCGAGCAGCGGATTTGCGCGTGGAGGAGGCGGCGCTCCGCGCTGAACTTATCGCTCGCATGGCGGCCGATCGGCGCGAAACGGCGGTGTCGGCCTATTTGGCGACCGATCCAGCAATCCGAACCCCTGAACATGCATTAAAGGTGTTGGCCGAACTCAGCGCCGCCACTCCGGACGAGACATGGTGGATTGGTGTTGAGTTGAATCGGAGCGGTGCGGAAGTAACTGGCCTCAGTGCAAACGCGCTCGCGGCGATTGACTACATCGCGCGGCAATTGCGCGGCCGCCGAGTGACGCTGTCTGATCGGATCGTCGGCGAAGCGGACGGGCTTGAAAGCTTTGTGGTCCGGATAGATATCAGCGGGACGACGCCATGAATTGGATTAAGGCTCGGTCGCTCGCAATCCAGGGGTGGGGACTTATCGGCGCGATCGCATGTATCGCGTGGGTACTGCTAAATGATCCGATCGGCCGCTGGTTCAGTGCGGGCGCTACCGCGGGGGATTTGGCCGCCCGAATCGAAGCGCACCGCTCGCGTCTAGCGGCGACGCCCGCTCTCCAGCCTGGTGAAGAAGTCCACGCACTGGATATTGACGCGTTCGCGCTCAGCGCTCAGCGGCGTGTTGCGGAACGATTTCAAGCCGCAGGGCTTTCGATGGCTGAAATCGAAGAGATCGGCCGATCCGAAGAAAACGGCATCTCGAAGATTGCATTGCGCGTGGTCCTTGAAGGAGATCTGAAAGCAGTCGCCGATGGGCTAGAGGGGCTTGCCGTCGAGGGATTGGGTCTGACCGTGGATCGCCTGAGCATCGCGCCTAAGGGCGGCGGGTCCCGGCGTCCAGACGATGCATTGCGGCTCACAATCGAGCTGTCCAAAATGGCGAGTGTAGATCCTGAACTTCTGAAACCTCCTCCGTCGGCGGGCGACACATCTGCGCTCTTAGCGCGTTCGCCGTTCGATCGGAGCCGCAGTCCCTTTGCGCGGCCCACCGCTCCGGCCGCGGCTGCCGCGCCGCCGCCCGATCCACCTGTTGTTGTGGGTGTCAATCGAGATCGCGCCGGCTCGTGGACCGCGCTAATGCGCGATGGCCCCGGCGAGGCGCGGCGATATGCGGTGGGTGATCTCGTCAGGGCGGGGCGGATTGTCGCGATTTCGAGCACAGAGGTCCAAATCGAGTCCGAGAGCGGAACCGCGATCACCGCCTCCACGCCCTTTGGGGCGAATTAGTTCCGCGCGCCTTGGCGCGCCACACCTCGAGAGCGGAAATGGTACATACAGCCTCACCGGTTGCTGGATCATCTCGGGCGAGGTCTTGAAGTAGCGGAAAGCACAGGCGGTCATCTGCCGAGCTTGGCGGGACCCGACTGCCGAAAAGGCGGACGGAGACGGCGGCGTTGTTTCAGGCAATTGGAGACCAACACCCTGAGATTGGACGGCGAAGTGCCCTGATCGCGAGCCAGAAGTCACGGAAACTGCGGGATTATTTCGCTGCCTTGGGAATGTCGCTGAAACGCAAAGACTGCGTGGCGGAGAGGATGGGATTCGAACCCACGATACGCGTAAACGTATACGCCCTTAGCAGGGGCGCGCCTTCAGCCACTCGGCCACCTCTCCGCAAGCGCGGATGTACAGCATTTAGGCCGCCTCAACGCAAGCCGCCATCAGCGCTGTCGCGGCTTTGGCTCTCAAGGGCGTAGGCGGCGAACCCTCCTGCTGGACTGCACCGCGCTTTTGGCGCTGCGTCTGGATCCGTTTAGGCTGCCAGTGAACCTTGATCTGTGGAGCAACAATCCATGCGCCGCCTTGCAACAACGCTTCTCGCTTCAGCCTGCTCGGCTTGGGCGGCTCACGCAGAACCTATCGCCCGGGACGTCTCGCTGGTCGAAAGTCTCAAAGTCGAAGGCGTCAGTCTAGCGACCTCGCCTGAAGACGCATTCAATATTCTGCTCGCCGCTGGCTATCGCGCTGGCGACATCGCGACCTATGAGAGCTGGGGCGAAGGGTCTTTGAATTTCGTGCGCGGCGCCTACGGCGCGCCGGAAGGGTATTCTTCCATCACGCTTGGCCGCGCCGACGGCCGCCTTGTGCTGATCACCCAGTCGCTCAACAAAATGGGGATCGACGCAGCGGGCGAGATCGGCGCGGTACAATCCCATTTCGGCATAGCTGGCGACGAGCCGGATTGCCGCATGAACCGGGCCGGCACAGGCGGCGCCTGTCAGTTGAGCGATGCGGCCGACCCTACGGAGGCTACGGTCAAGTTTACCATGACCGCGCAGACGATGATGATCTTGCAATCGGTGTCTCGGCCAGCAGACTTGATAAAGACTATGGAGTGATTGGGGGGCGGGGCGCTGTCATGTGGAGACGGCGGCCGGGTTGCACGAAACGAAAAAGGGCGGCCCTTGGGCCGCCCTACTGTTTTCGCCTTCGGCGGCCAGGCTAGAAGTCCATGCCGCCCATGCCGCCCATGCCGCCGCCCGGAGGCATGCCCATGGGCTCGTCTTTCTTCGGCGCTTCGCCGATGGAGGCTTCCGTCGTGATGAGGAGGCCGGCCACGGACGCAGCGTTCTGGAGCGCCGAGCGCACCACTTTCACCGGGTCGATGATGCCCATCTCGACCATGTCGCCATACTCTTCGGTCTGGGCGTTGAAGCCGTAGCTCTTGCCTTTTTGCGAGAGGATGTTGGCGACGACGACCGAGCCTTCGACACCGGCGTTTTCGGCGATCTGACGGACCGGAGCTTCGAGCGCCTTGCGGACGATATCGATGCCGGCCTGCTCGTCCGGGTTCGCGCCGGTGACGTCGATATTGGTCGACGCGCGGAGGAGGGCGACGCCGCCGCCGGAGATGATACCTTCTTCTACGGCCGCGCGGGTCGCGTTGAGGGCGTCGTCGACGCGGTCCTTCTTTTCTTTCACTTCGACTTCGGTCGCGCCGCCGACTTTGATCACAGCCACGCCGCCGGCCAGCTTGGCGAGACGCTCTTGCAGCTTCTCGCGGTCATAGTCGGAGGTGGTGTCTTCGATCTGCGTGCGGATCTGGCTGACCCGGGCGTCGATGTCTTTCTTTTTGCCCGCGCCGTCGACAATGGTCGTGTTGTCCTTGTCGATGGAGACGCGCTTGGCCGTGCCGAGCATGTCGAGCGCGACGTTTTCAAGCTTGATGCCGAGGTCTTCTGAGATGACCTGGCCGCCGGTGAGGACCGCGATGTCCTGCAGCATGGCCTTGCGGCGGTCGCCGAAGCCCGGAGCTTTGACGGCGGCGATCTTCAAGCCGCCGCGCAGCTTGTTGACCACCAGCGTGGCGAGGGCTTCGCCGTCCACGTCTTCGGCGATGATCAGAAGCGGGCGCTGGGACTGAACGACGCTTTCGAGGATCGGCAGCATTGGCTGCAGCGAGGAGAGTTTCTTCTCGTGCAGCAGGATGAACGGATCTTCGAGTTCCGCGATCATCTTGTCGGCGTTGGTGATGAAATAGGGCGAGAGGTAGCCGCGGTCGAACTGCATGCCCTCCACGACGTCGAGTTCGGTTTCGAGGGATTTGGCTTCCTCGACCGTGATCACGCCCTCATTGCCGACCTTTTCCATGGCCTGGGCGATCATGTCGCCGATCTCGCGCTCGCCATTGGCGGAGATGGAGCCGACCTGGGCGATCTCTTCGTTGGTCTTCACCTTCTTGGAGTGATGGGCCAGGTCGCCAACCACTTCGGCGGCGGCCTTCTCGATGCCGCGCTTCAGGTCCATCGGGTTCATGCCGGCCGCGACGCGCTTCAGGCCTTCGCGGACGATGGCTTGAGCGAGCACGGTGGCGGTGGTGGTGCCGTCGCCGGCGACATCGTTGGCCTTGGAGGCCACTTCGCGCAGCATTTGCGCGCCCATGTTCTCGAACTTGTCTTCAAGCTCGATTTCCTTGGCGACGGTGACGCCGTCCTTCGTGGTGCGCGGGGCGCCGAAGGATTTCTCGATGATGACGTTTCGGCCTTTGGGGCCGAGCGTGACTTTCACCGCGTCGGCGAGCACGTCGACGCCGGCGAGCATTTTTTCGCGCGCGGTCGCGCCGAATTTGACGATCTTGGCGGCCATTTTAGACAACCTTTCGTTTTGAGTTGATGATCGGGGAGCAGGAGGCGGCTTAGGCCTCGACCACGCCCAGAATGTCGCTCTCTTTCATGATGAGCAGCTCTTCGCCGTCGAGCGTGACTTCAGAACCCGACCATTTGCCGAAGAGGATCCGGTCGCCGGCTTTGACGTCGAGCGGCACGCGCTCATTGTCGTCGCCCACGGCGCCGGAGCCGACGGCGATCACTTCGCCTTCCTGCGGCTTTTCCTTGGCGGTGTCGGGGATGATGATGCCGCCGGCGGTCTTTTCGCTCTCTTCGATGCGGCGGACCAGAACCCGGTCATGCAGCGGACGCAATCCCATATTGCCCTCGTTTTCCTAAGTTGACTATCTTGTCGCCAGCTGGCGCAGGGAGCCGTGTTAGCACTCTCGCCCGGCGACTGCTAACGATGCCGCGGACGTAGGCGGCGCTACGGCTTTCGTCAATATCGCGCGTGCTGATTTTTACTTGGACGGCCTAGCGGGCGGCCCAGGCGCGCCCTTGAGCCGCGGCGATCGCGACGAGGTCGCCTATAGCGAGATGCATGTCGACGCGATGCAGGCCCCAATCGGCCGGCAGATCGCGGGCGCGGTCGAGGACGCCGGCGCGCGGATCAGCGGGCGCCGGCGTGATGGCGAGATAATCGTGCGTTTCGGTGGCGACGCAGTTGGCCGACGCGAGGCCGGGCATGGACGCGAAGGGCGTGTCGACGCCGCCGAGGCGGCCAGCGGCGAAGCGCGCGTCGAGCGTGTCGCCGCCGTTCAGCGCCGCTGGATTGACGCACGCGGCGCGGCGGCCGTCTGGTTTGGCGCGGCCGAAGAAAGCCGCTTCGGTCGGCGGTGCGTCCGCCGAGAAGGAGACATAGCTAATGAGGCAGCCGGTCTCGTCGGCGGTTTCGCATGGCGCGAATGGGCCGAACGCGCCGGTTTCCGTGTCGAGCGCAATGTCGCCGCCGATCGCCATGACCGACACGATCCGCTCTTGCGCAGCTTCGCCCGCGATCTCGCGCTCGACCAGCTCTTTCAGGAGGTTCGCGCCTTGGGAGTGGCCGATCAGGATCACGCCGCGGCCCTCATTGTGGTTGGCGAGATACGCGCGCCAAGCGTCGCGCGCATCGGCGTAGCGCATGGCTCTGTTCGTGGGCAGGCGGCCGAAGCGCATCCAGGCTTGGAGGGCGAGGCGCGTCATTTGCCGATAGCCCGGCGCGTAGGGGCGGCAGGCGGCTGCGAAACGGGCGAATTGTTGTTGGATCGCCGTGTTTTCCTCCGGCCCGAAGTCCATATCGCTGTTTGGCAACGGGTCGCTGGAGACCGTGGGGTAGAGGTAGAAGCAGTCGACCGGCGGCCGCGCAGCGGCGGTGAAGGGGATCACTCGTGTCGAGCCGTCCGCGCCGATTTCCGTCGTGTCGAGCTCGACGCTGCACGCGTCCGCCTCTTTGCCGGGATGGCAGAGCCAGTTGGCGAGATCGGCGTAATCGACGCGTTCGAAGGCCGGCGGCACGGCGGTGTCCGCGTCGGCGTCCGCGAACGCCACAGGCGCTGTGAATGCGGCCGCGATCGCAGCGAGGGCGGCGAAGCGTTTCGACCAATGGGTGTTCATAGTTTCCCCAATTCCTGATCGCCGGTCTTTTATCGACCAGTTCGGCCGGAACGCCAACGCACAAGCCGGACGAATTTGAAGGATGCTCTCGCGCCGTCTGTAATTCCCGCTATTGTTTGATGAAATTATTGCAGATCAGCGGGAGGACGAGATAGTGGTGCGATGGATAGGAGGACCGGCGTGAGCGGGGCGACGCACGGGCGCTGCGACCCGAAATTCGCGGAGGTTCAGGCTGAGTTCGAGAGGAACTTCGCCGAACGCGGCGAAGTGGGCGCCTCGGTCTGCCTTAGCGTGAATGGCGAGACGGCCGTCGACATCTGGGGCGGTGTCGCCGATCCTTCGACGGGCGAGCCCTGGCAGGAGAACACCGTCTCGATCGTGTTCTCCTGCACTAAAGCCGCGACGGCGCTCTGCGCGCATATGCTGATCGATCGGGGTCAGCTGAACCCTGCGGCCCTGGTTGGCGAATACTGGCCGGAGTTCGCCAAGAACGGCAAAGAACACACCACAGTTCAGATGATGCTGAACCATGAGAGCGCCTTGCCGGCGCTGCGCGCGCCGGTCCGCGACGGCGGTTTTCTCGATTGGGACTACATGATCAGCCGGATGGAGGACGAGGAGGCGTTCTGGGAGCCTGGCACGCGCAACGGCTACCACATGGTCAATTTCGGCTGGACGGTCGGCGAGCTTGTCCGACGCGTCTCAGGCAAGTCGCTCGGGACGTTCTTTCGTGAAGAGGTGGCCGGGCCGTTGGGCGCTGATTTTTGGATTGGCATGCCGGGCGATGTTTCGCCTCATGTCGCGCCGGTCTTGGTCGCTCAACCCGATCTGACGGGGCCGATGACCGATTTTACGCAGAAAATGATCTCCGATCCTCAATCGACGCAGGCGCTTTCTTTCTTGAACACCGGCGGTTGGGATTTCAACGATCCGAAGGCGCACGCCGCCGAGATCGGCGGCGCGGGCGGCGTGTCGAACGCGCGCGGCCAGGTCGCCATGTACACGCCGCTCGCCACGGGCGGCGGCTCGCTCGTTTCACCCGACCGGCTGGCGGCCATGTCGATGGTCTCCACCGCCACGCAGCAGGATTTCACGCTGCTTTGCGCGACGCGGTTCGCCTCCGGTTTCATGAAATCCATGGACAATCGGGCGAGGCCTGCGGGCGACCAGATGACCGCGATCATCGGGGACAAAGCGTTCGGCCATGTTGGCGCGGGCGGCTCGATCGGGTTCGCCGATCCGGAATGCGGCCTCGCCTTCAGCTATACGATGAACCAGATGGGCGCGGGGCTGCTGCTCAACGATCGCGGTCAAAGCCTGATCGACGCGGCCTATCGCGCCCTCGACTACCGCTCCAACGCGCCCGGGGCGTGGGTCAAGTAGCGCTTTGCGCTTTCGTGTCCGACGCGTGTGAGAAATCGACGGACCGGTTTTCGGGGCATTTGTCCGTGGTGCAGCGCGACGCCCACGCGCCGTAGCGTCGCGACAGCGGCGCGGCGGTGAGGCCATGGAGCAGAATGCTCATCAGTACGGTGATCGCGACGATGGTTTCGATGCGTTCAGCGGACTCTACGCTCAGATCTTCGAGGATCAGTAAGGCGAACAACAGCGAGGCGAGGCCGCGCGGACCGAACCAGCCGAGAAAGCCGAGGGTCGGCCAGTGAAAGCCGGACCCGATCATGGATAAGGCGACCGGCGCCATGCGCACGACGGTGAGGCTAAGGAAGCCGTAGAGGACAACCTCCGGCGTCACATTGGCGAGCGCGCCGGGCAGAACCACGAGACCGAAGAGGAAGAAGGTAAGGTGCGAGAGCACCTCGCTCTCGGTCTCGGTGAACTCATGCAGGAAGTGCGAATAGCCGACATGCAGATTGCCGTAGACCAAGCCGCAGGCAAAGGCGGCGATAAAGCCATTGCCGCCGACCATTTCAGCCGCGGCGAAGGCGATGACGGCGAGCGCCATGGCGGCGACGCCTTGAAAGGTCTCGGTGATCCAGCCATTCGCGGCCGCCGCGCCGATCAACCGGCCGCCGATCCAGCCCACCAATAGTCCCGCGAGCGGGCCGAGCGTGAGCTGGAGGGTAGCGAACAGGAGCCAATTCACCTCGCCGCTTTGGTGTGTGAGGTTGAGAAAACAGGCGAAAAACAAGACCGCCGGCAGCGAGACGCCGTCATTGAGGCCGCTTTCAACGTTTAGACTTTGGCGGACGCTGAGCGGCACGGTTTTGTCGGCGAGGACCGAAGCGCCGAGCGCCGCGTCGGTCGGGGCGAGGATGGCGGCGATCACCGCGGCCTCAACCCAGCTGATCTCCTCGAACACGGCCAAACCGACCAGCGCGCCGAGCCCGATCGTCGCCGGCAGGCTGAGTCCGAGCAACCGGATGGGCACCGATCGGTGCCGGTAGAGAGACTTGAGCGAAATGCGCGACGC
>JBCBSQ010000030.1:0-18358 GCA_039819085.1 Pseudomonadota bacterium | reverse complement strand
GCCAGGCAGATACAGTTTTTCGATGCGTTCCTTTTCGCTAAACGCCGCTGACCGCTCCGCGATCGTCATGTCGATCCTGCGCGACTGAGGCGCGTCCTCGACGAACTCATCGCGCAGGATCGACATGACGATCGCGGAGCGGTCAGCGGCGTTTAGCGAAAAGGAACGCATCGAAAAACTGTATCTGCCTGGCGTAAAGGATCGTAGCGGCGAAAAGACCGTCCACCAGCTGGTGCGTTTTGAGTTTAAGGAACGCTCTGACGACGTGCCGACAAACGGCTACTCGGAGAATGAACTGTTCATAGGCGAAGCGGCGAATGGAGATCAGATCGCCATATTTTGCGTCAGGGAGCAGTCGAGCGTCAGCAGCCCGCATTGCTGGCGCGAATTCGAGATCACGGAAAACGTGACGCTTACCTACAAGTTCAAGAAGCCATACTTGCCGGAATGGCGGGCGATCGACGCCCAGGTGCGCAAATTCATCGATGCGATCGCCATCTGAGATAACTGCGAGCCGGCCTCTAAAGACGTCTGTCCACTGCTGGCGCGCGCGCCAGCAGCCTTTCAGTGCGGCGGTCTTTCAAAGCCCGCTCACTCACCACGGCCTATGGCGGCGCCGAACCCGATCAGCCACGCGGGCGACAGCGCCAGGGCGACCGCCCCGTACGCGACCGTCCAGACCAGAACGCGCACCGCCTCCGGCCAAATGTCGAATGCGGCCGCGGCCCATAGACCGGCAAGCGTAAATGTCGCCGCGGCGATTGTCGGTCCAAGCGCGGACTGCGCCGCCGTCATCCAGACCTCTCTTGATTTCCGCCAGGGATTGCGGCGCTCACGCCAGGCGAGCGCTGATGGCGCGAGCAGTCCAGCGGCGAGGATCATCGCCGCCATTGTCTCGAACTGCGTCGGCTCCGGGAGAAACGGTCCCGCCGCCCACGGAACAATTGTCGCAACGACCGTCAGCAGCGCGCCGAGGGCGACGCCGGCCCTCAGGGAGACAAAAGCGATCGCCGCAGCCCCCGCCGCAAGCGCCGCGCCAAAGAGCGCATTGGGATCCGGCCCGGCCGGCCGGTCGAGCGCGGCGACGACCGCAACGACCCCTGCGACCGCCATCGTCGACAGACAGGCGCTGACGCCCAGATAACGACGCACGCGTCGCACCACTTGCGCCGCAGCGTCGCGACGGCGATTCGCAGCAACGACCGCCTCATCCCCGCCGCCGACTAGCGCAAGGCCGGCGCCGCCCAAAAAAAGGACTGCGAACAGTGGCGGGATGACAGCTACGCCAGCGTCAATCAGCGCGGCGCCGACCCCAACGCCAGCCGCGCGATCGAGCGCGAGCGCAGCGATCATGGCGATCGCCAGAAACGCGGCGAAGGGCGCGCCGTCGCCAACCGCGTCTGAGGCCGAGCCCGCGTCGTCTTTGCCATCGGCTAAAGCTTCCGCGAACCGGCCGGCGACGAATGCCGCGAGCTGGAGCGCCGCGACCCCGCCAAGCACGAGACGCCCGACGCTTATGTCGGCGGGACCGCGATTGGCGGCCCCTTGCTCAATCTCAGCGACGGCGAACGTAACGGCCAATCCGATAACGGCGGCGAAGACGAGCAGCGGAAGATGGCCACGGTCGGCCCGCACGAGCGCGCCGCCAAGCAGAAACACGCCAAGCACCATGAGTCCGAGCCGCATGCCTGCGCGCATGCCAATTGGATCGATCAGCCCGCCGCTTGCCTCCACGGCGCGCTCACTCAGGGCCGGCGCCGCGACGACGCCCGCGATGAGGATCGCCGCGATCAGCGCCGACGCCAATCCCGCGCGCAACGGCGCCGGCGTCATGGCGCCGACAAGAGCCGGCGCGGCGAGACCAAATAGAAAAACCGCAGGATAGGCCAGACTGGTTGCGACAGCGGTTGGCGGGGCGCCGCGGAAGGCGAGCGCGCCGACGGTCCCCGCGGCCACAAAGCAGAGCGCCAGGACCAGCGCCGGGCGGTCTGCCGCAAGCGCCGCAATCGGGTTTCGCAGCACGCGCTGAACGCCAGTATCAAACTCTAACGCCATGACGCGCACCCCTCAGGCAGGCCGAGGCCAGCGCCGCCATACGCCCGCGCGCCGTCAACCAGAAGGCATGTCCTCATCGAGGATCGCCATCTGAAACTGATAGCAGTCGTCGTCCTCATCACGGAAAAGCACGCCGACGAATTCCTCGCTGAAGTAGACCTCCGCGGAGTCATCTTTTTTCGGGCGCCCGCGAACAGAGAAAGCCTCTGATCCAAATTTTTCCCGAAAGTACTTCTGCAAGCGGGACAGTTCGGTCGCATCCATTCGCTCGCCGCTCCTCATCGATTAGGGCGTTCGCCAAAACGCCGCTTTCCTGACTGATCGCTAAGCCCTAGCGCTATCCGTCCGTTCATGGAATGGAGACGTTCGCAATCCGATCCATCCCCTCGAAGGAGCATCGTCATGAGATCCGTCCTTTCCATCGCATTTCTGACGCTGCTCGCCGCGTGCGGCGAGACCGCCTCAGGCGACGTGGCGAGCGTCGACGAGCGAGGCGACGGCGCTTCGGTCGTGTGCCCGCAATCCGGAGAAGGCGTGACAATCGTGTCGCCCTGGGTCCGCGCCACCGCGAACGCAAATGGCATGACAGCCGCCTATTTCGATGTGTGCAACAATGGAAACGAGCCGATTAAGATCGTCGCGGCGGAAACGCCGGCGGCGGGCGTCGTTGAACTGCATGAGACGACACGCTCGGCGGAAGGCGTCGTTTCGATGTCGCCTATCAGTTCCATCGAAGTCGCAAGCGGCGCTGGCGAGCGGCTCGCGCCAGGCGGAAAGCACCTCATGTTGATGCGGCTTGCGGGCGCCATCGACGCCGGAGACAGCGTCGCCCTGAGCTTAAAACTCAGTAATGGCGCCACGATCGAGGTCACAGCGCCTGCAAAAGCAATGGATGGCGGCCACTAAATCCAAGATCGGCGCATTCGACGCCGGCCGCTACGCCTCAAAGGATTGATCCATCGTTTCAGCCGGCGCGCGCGCGCAGTCGCCCACCGGTTTCGCAGGCACGCCGGCCACAGTGCATCCCGCCTTGACGTCGGCCAGGACCACGCTGCCGGCGGCGACTTTCGCGCCCTCTCCAACCTCGATATTGCCGAGGACCTTTGCGCCGACGCTGACCAGGGCGCCCTTGCGGATCTTGGGGTGCCGGTCGCCGGTCTCTTTGCCTGTGCCGCCAAGCGTGACGCCCTGGAAGATCGACACGCCATCTTCGACGACCGCCGTCTCGCCGATGACGACGCCGGAGGCATGGTCGATATGGACGCCCTTGCCGATCGACGTCGCCGGGTGAATGTCGACCTGGAACAACTCCGACATTCGACTTTGCAGATAAAGCGCGAGCGGCCGTCGGTCCTTGCGCCAGAGCCAGTTCGCCACTCTTTGTCCCTGTAAGGAGAGATAGCCCTTGAAGTAGAGAAACGGCTGCACGTATTCATGGCACGCGGGATCGCGTTCAAAGGCGGCGATTGCGTCCTCTAGCGCAGCGGCGACAATCTCGTTTTCATCCGTGTACGCCTCTTCGCAAACTTCCCGCCACAGCATCGCGCTCATTTCAGCGTCGGAGAGTTTCTGCGCCAGGCGATAGGAGAGCGCGGCCGCGAACGTTTCGTGGTTCAGAACCGTCGCATGCAGAAAGCTCGCAAGCGCAGGCTCGCGGGCGGCCGCGGTCGCCGATTCCACCCGAATGCGCGGCCAGGCCTGATCAGCCCGAAGTGGCGTCGCGCTCTCTTCACCGTCGTTGATCGGCCGCAGATCGGCCTTCGCGCCTGCTTTGCTCATCCGTCGCCTCAACTACTATTGCGGCGCCTTTCGCCGCGCCGCCTCGTCACCAAGCAAGCCGCCATCCACGCAAGACCTTCCGCCGGCGGCGACGTTCGCTTTCAATCCAACTCCAGGAGCCGCGTCAATTCGGCCGGCAACCGCCTCTGACGCGCGAGAGCCGCCGCCTTCAACACCATAACTATAGTCAAGGAATCGCTGATCCGCCCATCCAAAACCATCTCATGAAGCGCCGAAAAACTAACTCGGTCATAAGAAAACTGCTCAGTCGGTTCTGGCGCGGGCGCGCCCGACGTGAGATTCCAGGCGAGAAAACAAACCGATTTTTCGTCTGTCACCGAGTTTGAAACGTCAAAACGCGCGAACTCCAGCCAGTTGGCGGCGGTAAACCCGGTCTCCTCGCGCAGTTCCCGCTTAGCCGACGCAAGCGGGTCTTCCTCTAGCGGTCCGCCCCCTTCCGGCAACTCCCAGCTAAAGGCGTCATGGGGAAAGCGATGCTGACCGACCAGCGGCGTCATGCCGTCCGCATCAATCGGCAACACGCCGACCGCGAGGTTCCTGAACCGCACGACGCCGTAGTGACCGTCGCCGCCATCAGGCCGGATCACATCATAGGCCATCACTTCTATCCAAGGATTGGCGAACGCGGACCGCGCGGATTTCACCCGCCAGGGACCGTTCTCCTTCATTGCGCTACCCATCTGAGGCGCCCTGCTCCGGCGCTTCGCGGGCCGGGATCGCGAGGGCGCAAGCGTTCACATGGTCAGGTCGAAAGTGGAAGAAGCCCTCTGGGCGATTTCGCCTCGCCTCGACATACTCCGTAAACAAAGCGGTGTCGGTGCGGAAAACTTCCCATTTCGGCGGGGTCGCTCCTTCAGGCGGCGCATCGGCGATCCACACGCGCGCAATCCGCTCGCCTAGGGGGTCGCTTTTTTTCTCAGGAGGCGCTGTTCGCGTCAGCGCCTGGAGATGCGCCATGCCGGAAAGAACCCGTCCGAACACGCTCAAATTACGGTCAAGATATCGCTGCGGCTGAAGCGTGAAGTAAAATTCCGAGCTCGCCGTATCGCGCCCCTCCTCGCGCCCGAATGCAAGGACGCCTGCGCAATGAAGCGGCCAGACGCGCCGTGATTGTTCGTCTACCCCATAAGCGACGCCGTCGGCAATTCCGGCATAGTCAGCATAGTCGTCGCCTAACCTGACGAGCGGCTCCAGGTCACTCTCGTCGGCGGCGGCGGCGAACTCGCCGGGAAGCGTCTTCGACGCGCCTTCCGGCAACGCCCGCTCGCCAAAGGGATCGCCGCCCTGGGCGACGAAGCCGTCAATCACTCGATAGAATGACAGACCGTCATAAAAACCGGCTCGCGCAAGCAATCGAAATTGAGCGGCGTTTTTCGGCGCATATCGGTCAAAGAGCTGAACGACCACTGCGCCGCGCTCAAGCTCGAAGACGGCGATGTTCGCCGGGTCAAGGCGCAGCCAGTCTTCCGCGTTCGCCGCAGCGACAATTTCCGACGGCGCGCGCCTCCCCTCAATGGGATCCGCCCAAGCGGGAGAAAGGGCGGGAGAAATTGCGCATACGGCCGCCAGCGCAAGGATCATTGTCGATCGCATTCATCCTCTCCCGCGATAGGACTGAACGCCCGGTTCGGGAACCCATAGTCCCTTCGGCGGCTCGCCCGTCTGGTAAAAGACGTCGATTGGAATTCCCCCGCGCGGATACCAATAGCCCGCAATTCTCAGCCAATGCGGCGCCGCCGCCGCGACGATCCGCTTGGCGATATAGACCGTGCAGTCCTCGTGGAACGCGCCATGATTACGGAACGACCCGAGGAATTGCTTGAACGATTTCGATTCGACGATCTTCTTCTCGGGCGCGTAGTCGACAACGAGGTGGGCGAAATCCGGCTGTCCCGTGACCGGACAAAGCGATGTGAACTCTGGCGCGGTAAAGCGGGCGAGGTATAGCGCATCGGCGTGCGGGTTCGGCGCAGTCTCCAGCGTCGCCACATCGGGCGAGGCGGGGATCTGCGTCGCCGAACCTAACTGCGACAGGCCCGAGGGCTCGACTTCACCTGAAGGCCCTCCGTCGCCGCGGACCGCGTCATCGCTCACATGTCACCTCCTCGGAGTTGTCCCAGCCTCGTCTGACCTAGCCGCATTTGGGCGGTCGGCCTCGCCCCGCTTTTTGGGAGACGGCAAGTTAACCCGCGCCGCATCAGCAAGGCGAGCCCGGGGCGGCGTCGCGCATTCTAGTCGTCGGACCTTCCGACGCCGAAGTGATCCGCAACGAGCGCCCGGCTTTCCCGCGAGTGGCTTTCGGCATCCAGTCTTAGCGATGAAGATCCGTCCGGCGGGACCGCTGCTCGCCCTACTGACATTAAAGATGGCGGAGCAGAGCGGCCCGGCCCGGCCCGTTATCTTCTGGACAAAATGGGAACCGGGATGTAAATGGCGCGCTCTCGGCTGGAAACGGTCGACAGGGCCGATCGCCGCAGGATCAGTAACGCGCTGATTTAGTTTTCGTTTCGGCTCTCGCCCAGGTAGCTCAGTTGGTAGAGCAGCGGATTGAAAATCCGCGTGTCGGTGGTTCGATTCCGCCCCTGGGCACCATTTCTTCATTTCACTCCGCATCAAGATATTTCGGCGGGAGCGTTTCCCCCTGATTTTCCAGTCGCTGACAGAAGGTCTCTTTCTCGAGCCCTGACATATGACTCTCTCCCGGCGTCGAAGGTGGTCGGCGCTCCTGTTGGCGGGCGCCTTGCGCCCTCGGCGCTCTTGTTGATGGGCGCCTTGCGCCCTTGGCGGAGTTGGACCTTAGCGCATTCATGCTGCTCGAGACCGAAAACCAGCTCAGGCGGTCGCTGACCCGTCAGGCCTGGTCGACGCAAGGCGCCGATTGAGGTCCGGGATCGTCATGGCCTTCTTGACGGCGGGGCGAGCGATGCGTCGAGACGAGGTACACTGGCGGGTTTTCTTCGGGAAGTTCAACATGGTACGCTCGCGTAATGTGGAGCCGAAGCGGCCATAGAACTCAACACGAATGGCGGCGGCGCGCAGCGAGCATAGGCAAATTGTTGTCTATCACGGCTGCGTTGTTCATGGGCTTTGCCGCGCTCCATAGCGCCGCACACGATCATCGCGACCAGGATCACACCCATCACCACGATGACCATGACGCGCCCGTCGACTGTTTCGCATTCCACCTGGTTGCCGAAACGCCTGCCGCCCCGACCCCGAACTTTGCGGTCGATATCGGGCCCAAGACGGTCTTCGAGGTTCGGGTTGAGCCCCGCTCAGTTCTCTTCCACGTTCTTGCGAACAAGCGCCAGTCGCTGCCGCGAGGTCCACCTATCCAGTCCTCAGCAACCTGAAACGCAAAGCGCCTTTAATGGCGCGAATGGACTGGAGAATTGGAATGGAACGCCTCACGACGGTGAGCGTATTCGACGCGCACGGTTCTGCGTCCGTCGACGAGGACGCGGACGACGCTCCTTTCACGCGCAATGAGAGCCTTGTGCACGCGGCGCTGAAGGCCGCGGGCCGGCCGATGAAAGCCTATGAATTGCTGGATATTCTGCATGATGCGGGCCTCAAGGCGCCGATGACGATTTATCGGGCGCTCGAAGGGCTGCAAGCGAAGGGATATGCGCAGAAGGTGGTCAGCCAGAACGCTTTTGTCTGCGTTGACCGCGAGGCGCGGCCGCACTTTCGAGCGGTCGTAACGTGTCGTCGGTGCGGCGAAGCCCGCTTGGTGCCGCTGGCGGAGAGTGATGTGCGGCGTATGTTCGACGCAGTGGGCATGGCGATCACGGACGTCGTCATCGAAGCAGTCGGCGAATGCGACGGCGCTGCGTGCCCAAAGCGTTGAGCGCGGCGATCAGTCAATAACGAGGGTCGCGTTCGCCGGCGTCAGCCGCGCCGCGACCTGCTTTGCGTCGCCCAAGAATACGGCGTCGATCGTCTCCACGCCGTCGAACGCCTTAAACGCGTCGACCCGAAGCGCGTTCAAACGGTTTGGGGCGCTGCAGACGAAGGCGTAAGTGATCTCCACGTCCGCGCCGTGCTCGCCATGATCCTCATGGACGTCGTGATCTCCGTCATGGTCCCCTTCATGATCCGCGTCATGATCTTCGGCATGATCCGTGTCAGGATCGTCGTGGCCTTCATCGTGATCGCCATCGTCGCGTTCATCATGATCATGGTCATCATCATCAACATGATGAACACTATCCGACGTCCGCTGAATCTCAGCAGGCGATGGCAATCGGCACTTCGCGCTCGCGCCGATGCTTACAATCGGATCAAGATCCGCAAGCTCCGCGCGCAAAGCGGAGAGCGCCGCAGTTTCCTCCGGTGATCCGGCGGCATGTTCAACGCCGGCAAGGTCAGCGAGCGGCCCCATGATCGTCACGTTCAGCGACTCACCGTCAAGCGCCGCGAAGAGCTCCCACGCGCCATGCACATGAGCTTCGGCGGTGCGGGCTTCAGGCGCGTCACCTTCGGCGTGCGCGTGGTCTTTAGCGGCTTTTTTATGCTCATCATGATCATGGTCTTTCGGCTCGGCGGCGTCGGCCCACGCGCCCCAGCCGGCCAAAACTCCGACGAGCAAGACCTCGCGCCATCGATTGTCAGCCATCGTACGTCTCCCAGGTTTCAATCTCGAGCGTATAGGCGGCGTCGCCCAGGTCATTAATGTTGCTCTTGGCGCGCAAGACCCCTGTCGCCCAGATCGGCTCCCACTGCTCGCCCAGCGGCACTGGCTTTTCCGCCGTGACGTACACGATCTGATTTGGCGGCGGCGGCGGGGTATGTATGCACGCGCCGAAATAGGGCACGAGCAGAAATTCAGTTATCTCACCGGACGCTGTGTATTCGAACGGCAGCACGAAACCAGGCACGCGGACACGCTCGCCATCGAGCTCTTTCACGACGTTAAAAGTGCCAAGCTGAGGCATCACATCAAGGGGCGAGCCTTCGGCGATGCCGCCATAGCCGCCAGCCTCGCCAGCGTCGAAGAGACTCTGGGACTCCGCGCCCTGCACTTGCTGCTGCAATCCCGCGTAGTAGGCGGCGTATTGCTGATCGAGCGTTTCATCATCGCCCTCAGGCATCAAGTCTTCCCAGTAGACCGTCCGCGGCGCATCGGCCGCAGCCGCCGGCGCGGTCAGAAAAGCGAACAGAATGAACAAAAGTCTCATCATCGCCTCATCTCATCTACGCACTACACACGCACCGTCAGGCCGTCGCTGAGGGATCGTCGGTAAGCGATCCATCCCGGGACAAACCCGAGAAGAAATCCAAGACCCGTCACGGCCGCAACGACACACGCATCGTAGACGGAGAGGCCAAGCCGGCCAAGCGGCGCGCCGATCGACGCCTCAAGGCCGCCGCCAAAACCGGCGAGCAACAGGTTCAGCGCCGCCGCGCCGATCACCGCCCCGAGCCCGGCAACGAGGGTCGATTCAAGCACCAGGAGAGCAAACACGTCGCGCTGACGCGCGCCGACCGCCCGCAGGACCGCGATCTCCCTTCGGCGTTCATTCAGGGTCGACAGGAGAGTTGTGAGGAGCCCGGTCAATCCGGCCGCGACGACCAGAAAAGAAACGCCGCGCAGCGCCTGCTCCGCCGGCCCCAGAACCCGCCAGAGCTGCGCGAGGGCGACGCCGGGAATGACGCCCGTCAGGGCTTCGCGGCGATAGGTGTTGACGTCGCGCTGATAGCGCAGGGTCGCGGCTCGGCTCTTCAGGCCGACGAGAAAAGCCGTGATCGCGTCCGGGGTGAGGTCTTCGGGCTGCGGAGGCTCTGGCGCGCCAACCGGCCGCCTGCCGATCGCTCGCGGCGCCCCTTCAGCGAAACCGACATGGACCGCCTCCATGCCCTCGAGGCTGATATGGATTGTCCGATCCACCGGCGTCCCGGTCGGATCCAGAACGCCCGCCACCCTGAACGGATGGTCGCTATGTTCGGCGAACGCGGCGCTCCGGACGCCGTGGCTGATCGCAAATTCATCGCCGAGCCCGTAGCCGAGCTCACGCGCCGCCTGCGCCCCCAACACCGCGTCATGAACCTCATCGAATGGCGCGCCGACCGCGAATGCGAGCGGTCGCTTTTCGCCATAGCGATACAGCTCGAAATAGTCCGTGTTCGTTCCCAGTACACGAAAGCCGCCATGCGAATCGCCAAGCGACAAGGGAATGGTCCATGCAACGTCGCGTCTTTGAGCGAACGCCTGATAGGTCTCCCATGATACGTTCGCCGTCGGATCGCCCAGACGGAAGACGGCGTAGAGCAATAGGTTCACCGATCCCGACCGCGCGCCAACAAGAAGGTCGGCCCCGGATACCGTCTGTTCGAACCCGGCGCGCGCGCCGGCGCGCACCTTCTCAACCGCCAACACCAACGCCGTCGACAAGGCGATTGCGATCAGGGTCAGAATTGTCGCCCCGGCGCGCGCGCGGGCGCTTTTCCAGGCAAGCGAAATGAGCGCCATTTACCGCCCCGCCACCGCCGACGCGAAAGCGCCGTTCAACTCGCTCATCGAGACGGACCGGTCGAACCGGCTCGCAAGCGACACATCATGGCTCACAAACACGACGCTCGCCGCCTTTGCTTCAGATAACAGCGTGTCGATGAAGGTCTCGCGCGATGCGCCGTCGAGCGCTGAGGTCGGCTCGTCCGCAATGATAAGAGACGGCGCGCCGATCAACGCCCGCGCCGCCGCGACGCGCTGTTGCTGCCCGACCGACAAGGCCGACGCCGGACGCCCCTCTTCCGCTTCGCCGCGCAGCCCCAATCGCGCAAGCAGCTCAAGCGCGGCTGTCGTTTGAGCCTTCGTCGTCGAGCCGGTCCGCGCCGCGCGGGCTGCGGAGAACCGACATGGCAGAAGAACATTCTCGATCAATGTGAGGTACGGCACGAGATTGAACTGCTGGAAGATGACCCCCAAGGCGTCCGCGCGCAGGCGATCCCGCTCAGCTGCGCTCATCGTCCCCAGCGCATGGTCAAGCACATTGATTTCCCCGGCGGACGCCGAGAACACGCCTGCGATCAGTCCAAGAAGCGTCGACTTCCCAGACCCGCTGGCGCCATGGAGAAAAAGCTTCTCCCCACGATCAATCTGGAGATCGGCCACGGCGAGCACAGTCCGGCCGCCGCGCCATGCGAACTTGACGTCTTTGGCGGATACGCAAATCAGATCGGACACGCGTCGCGAAACCTTCACCATCATCCGCCGCAAACAGGCGATATCATCAACGACATAAACTGTCGCAATATCGTGATTGTATCACACGATTGGATGGATTTTACCGATCGCACGCGCCGCGACACAGGGGAATTGCGCAAGATGGACGCCAGCGAGAACAAATCGTCGAACCCGAGGATCGCGGAGGGCGCGCCGACCATCAGCGATCTGATTCAACAGCGCCTGACGCGACGCGGATTCGTCGTTGGCGTCGGCGCAACGGCGCTCGCTGCAGGCTGCGCCACGTCGGCCACTGAAGAGACGCGCGCAACTGACGCAAGCAAGTCCGGTTTCGATTTCACCGAGATCACCCGGGGCGTCGACGGCGACCACCATGTTCCGGAAGGATACCAGGCCGACCTGCTCATCCGCTGGGGCGACCCGGTGTTTCCCGATGCGCCGGCCTTCGACCCGCGCGCCCAGACCGCCGCGGCTCAATTGCGCCAGTTCGGCTATAACAACGACTTCATTGGGTTCCATCCGCTTACCGCCGACGGACGACGCGGGCTTCTGTGCGTCAATCATGAATACACGTCGACGCGCCTCATGTTTCCGGAGCTCGAAGGCCGAATGCTGACGAAAGGCGAGTGCGAGGTCGAACTTGCAGCGCATGGCGGGACCATCATCGAAATTGCTCAAGTGGAAGATGGCGCGTGGCGGCCAGTCCTGAATTCTGAGTACAATCGACGGCTTACCGCCGGCGCTACTACGATTGCGCTAACTGGCGCCGCCGCCGGTTCTGATCGTCTAAAGACGTCGGATGACCCGACGGGGCGGCGGGTCCTGGGGACACTGAACAATTGCGCAGGCGGTATTACGCCCTGGGGCACTTATCTCCTGGCCGAGGAGAACTTCAACGGGAACTTCATGGGCGATCTGCCTGCGGATCATCCAGAAGCGGAAAACCACAAACGCTATGGCGTGCCGGGCGGCTGGTATCAATGGGGCCGCTATTTCGATCGCTTCGACGTCGCCAAAGAGCCGAATGAACCCAATCGCTTCGGCTGGGTCGTCGAGGTCGACATCCTCGACCCAACCTCGACGCCGAAGAAGCGCACAGCGCTCGGGCGCTTCAAACACGAGGGCGCGGAAAGCGTCGTCGCGCCTGACGGACGGGTCGTGCTCTACATGGGCGACGATCAGCGTTTCGACTATGTCTACAAGTTCGTGACAGCACGCGCCTACAATCCGGATGACCGGGCGGCGAACCGCGATCTTCTTGACGACGGCGTCCTCTACGTCGCCCGTTTTGACGCAGACGGAACACTGGAGTGGCTGCCCCTCGTCTTCGGCGACGGCCCCTTGACGCAGGAAAACGGTTTCGCGTCGCAAGCGGACGTTCTGATCGAGACGCGGCGCGCCGCCGATCTCCTTGGCGCGACGCCGATGGACCGGCCGGAGGACGTCGAACCCGATCCGAAAACCGGCCGCGTCTTTGTCATGCTGACCAACAACACCGAGCGGACCGCCGATCAGATCGACGCCGCAAATCCTCGAGCTGAGAACGCCTTCGGCCATATCATTGAGATCGTCGAACCGGACGGCGATTTCGCGTCGACCCGCTCAAGCTGGGAGATCCTCGTGCGCTGCGGCGACCCCGCCGATCCGACCGTCGGGGCTGCGTGGCACACGACGACGACTGAAAACGGCTGGTTCGGATCGCCCGACAATTGCGCCCTTGATCCGGCGGGCCGGCTTTGGGTCGCGACGGACGGCAATCAGGCGACCGGCGCGAATGACGGCCTTTGGGCGCTTGCGACCGACGGCGCGGAACGCGGCGCTGGAAAGGCCTTTTTCCGCGCGCCCGTCGGCGCGGAAGTCTGCGGTCCCCGGTTCAGCCCTGACGGCGAGACGCTGTTCCTCGCCGTGCAGCACCCCGGCGACGGTCGAGGCGCGACGTTTGAGGCGCCAACCACGCGCTGGCCCGACTTCAACGATGGCGCGCCGCCCCGTCCCAGCGTTGTTGCGATCCGCCGATCCGGAGGCGGACCGATCGGCGGCTAAGTCTCCAACGCCCCGCCACAGGGCGCGCGAAGGAGCGCGACCGCTTGCATAGGCGATTGCAATTGTGGGAGGAACCTGCGCTTTTGTGATAGTATAACATAGCGCTCGCATGGTGATTTCCCGTTGAGTTTCGCGCTGGGTCGAGGCCTTCGAACAACGTCGCCAGATCGCCCCGCAAGCACAGGATGCCTGCTCGATGTCGAAGCTTGATCCAACTCTGCTTGCCAGGCGCTCAAATGGAATGCGCCCAAGTGGCAGGCGCCCAAGTGGCAGGCGCCCCGGACAAAAGCCGGGTTCCTCAAGCGCGCTCCGCCTGGGAAGCTGCTGTCCCTACCCGATGACTGTCCTTACACAGTCTTTCACTCACTCGAAACTTATGGAACCCTGACTTGACGTCACTCGTCGCCAAGAACCGCATCGATATCGCCGCCGCCGGCCTGTCAGCCGCCTGCCTGATTCATTGCCTCGCGCTGCCGCTTGTCGCCGCAGCCGCTCCAATGATCGCTTCATGGTCTGAGGCGGAATGGGCCCACAAGGCCTTGGTGCTGACCGCTGCGCCGATTTCGCTTTACGCGATCATCGAGCGGACAAGCGCGCGCGGCGGTCGCGCCTTTGCGATCGCCGCCGCAAGCGGCCTTTCGCTTCTCGCGGCAGGCGCCTTTGTCGAACCCCTCCACGCCTATGAACGGATCCTGACGGCGATCGGCGGGTTAACCCTTGGCGGCGCCCACATTGCCTGGTGGCGACGACATCAGTTTAAATAATTGTCAATTTACATGATTGGCGATGCAAACAGGCGGCGAATACCAGAGGTAATAGAATATTCCGATTGTTCGCTGCCATTTTTTCTCGTTTGAAGACGGTCAATACTTGACGATGGAGGCGCTCGGTGCTTGCGGCGAAACAACTCACCAGGACGTTCGGCGACCTCAAGGCGCTCGATCACCTGGACCTTAACGTCCAGGCCGGAGAAGCGGTCTGTCTCTTGGGCGCAAATGGCGCCGGCAAGACAACCACGATCAACCTTTTCCTCGGATTTCTCGAACCAAGCGCCGGCGCGGCATTTGTTGACGGAATGGAAGTCGCCAAACACCCGCTCGAAACCAAAAAGCGCCTCGCTTACATCCCGGAGCAGGTCGCGCTCTACCCGCAGCTTTCAGGCGTGGAAAACCTCGACTATTTCTTGCGGCTCTCAGGCGTCAAAAAATCCGCATCGGAGTTGAGCGACATGCTGATCGCGGCTGGTCTGCCCGCCGACGCCATAAACAAACGCGCTTCGAATTACTCCAAAGGCATGCGCCAGAAAGTCGGCGTCGCCATCGCCCTCGCAAAAGAGGCTGGCGCGCTGCTCCTGGATGAGCCTCTCTCCGGTCTCGACCCGTCAGCCGCCAACGACTTGTGCGCGGTGCTGCGCCGTCTGAGAGATGACGGCCGCGCGATCCTCATGGCGACGCATGACGTGTTCCGCGCCAAGGAAATCGGGACCCGCATCGGCATCATGAAAAGCGGACGGCTGATCGACACGCTGGACGCGGCCGCGCTCGACGCCGGCGAAATTGAAAGAGTGTACCTCGCGCATATGCATGAAGCGGGCGGCGCGCCAAACGGCGTCAACGCGCCCGGGGAGGAAGACAAGGGAGCCGCCGCATGATCGCCGCCATCGCGCAGAACGAATTCAGAGGCTTCCTCAGGAACGGCGTCTTCATCAGCCTCGCCGCCGCGATGCTGGCGCTGATGATCGGCGCCGCGGCGCTTTCCGCGCAGCGCCTCGCGACCTTCGAGCGCGAACGGGCTGCCGCAGAAGCCGTCGACCACGAGGTGTGGATCGGCCAGGGCGCGCGCAATCCGCACTCGGCGGCGCACTTCGCTCGCTACGCCTTCAAACCGGTTCCTCGCCTCGCGGCGTTCGATCCTGGCGTGACGGACTATGCCGGCCTCGCTTTGTGGATGGAGGCGCACTATCAGAACCCAGCCGTCTTTCGCCGTGCGGAAGACCTCGGCGATGCGGGCCGTTTCGCTGATCTCTCACCCGCCTGGATTCTTCAGTACGCGGCGCCGCTCTTTCTATTCCTTGTCCTATTCTCCTCGATCGCCGGCGAGCGCGAACAGGGAACGCTCCGCCAGATGTCCGCAAGCGGGCTTTCCGCACGTTCTCTCCTCGCCGGCAAACTCGCCGGCGCAGGGCTTGGCGTCGCCGCGATTATCGCGCCCGCTTTGATCCTGAGCCTCCTGGCGGCCGGCGCAGGCGGCATCAGGACGTTGCCGGACGTATCGGTACGGACGATTGGCCTCGCCGCCGCCTATGTCGCTTACTTCGTCGCAATTGGCGGCGTCGCGATTGGCGTCTCGGCTCTGGCGAAGGAGAAACGCACGGCTTTAACAGCGCTGGTCGCCATCTGGGCCGGCGCGTTCGTGCTCTTGCCGCGTCTCGCCGCCAGCGTCGCCGTGACGCTCCATCCGACGCCGGAAGGGGCGACGCTTTCCAAGGCACTGAAAGAAGCCTCCGAAGCTTACTACGTTAGTGATGAGCTCAAGGAGCAACTGAAGGCGGACACGCTCGCCGAGCATGGCGTCGACAAGGTCGACGACCTGCCCTTCAACTATCGCGGTTACGCCTTGCAGTGGAGTGAAGAATACTCTCATCCCCTGTTCGAAGCGTTCTATGACACGCTCGATGCGACCGCCGCGCGGCAGGAAGGCGTGATCGCCGCCGCGTCAGTTTTCTCGCCCGCGCTCGCGATTGACGTTCTGTCAGCCGGACTTTCCGGCACCGACCGGCATCACCATGACGCTTTCAGGTCGGCCGCCGAAATCCACCGCCGACAAACCGTCAAGCAATTGAACGATGACCTTACCTACAACGCCAAAGAACGTCGGTATACAAACGATGAAACGCTCTGGCGGGAAATCGACGACTTTTCCCATACGCCGCCTCGGTTCTCTGAGCTTGCCGGCAGGTACGTTCCAAGCGCGCTTATCCTATTCGTCTACGCCGCTGGCGGCCTCGCGTTTGCAGGCTTCGCTCTCAATCGCGCGCAAAAGGAGATTGCGCAATGACAACCGCGACAACCTTCGAGCTCGAACGTCGCCTCTTTGTCTTTGCCGCGCCAGGCGCGATCGCCGCCGCGGCGATCGTTTTGCTTGTTCTGGCCGCTGCGTGGGCGGGAAAGACGAGCGTCGCGGAGACGGTCCGGGCCCAGGAGGCTTTCCAGGCAGAGCAGAACGCCAGCCTTTCGGAGTGGCGCGACGCGCTGGAGACAATCGAACGCGACGGCGAAGCAAGCTCCCCCTACAACGCGCGACCCATGAACATCAGCATGCCCGCGATCCTGCCGCCGGCGCCGCTCGCGGACTTCGCCTCGGGCGCGGCTGACCTTCATCCGACGACAACGACGATCAGCGGATGGTCGAACCCCGTTAATCTCTTCATTGAGTACGAGTTCGACAACCCGACCCCGCTCAGCCTCGGCGGGCTTGACCTGACGTTCCTCGCCGTCGTCCTCATGCCGCTCATCATGATCGCCGCCTCGTTTGACGTGCTGGCGGGGGATAGAGATCTTGGCCGCGCGAGGCTTGTCGCGCTGCAGGCCGGCCATGTGCGAAGCTCCGTATGGGAACGCCTGGCGATCCGAAATGGCGTGGTCTGGGCGGCGTTTTCGACCGCCGCGCTTGTTGTCGCGATCATTCCGACGCCGAATGCGGACATTGGCGCGCGGCTTGCGCATTTCCTTGCGTGGATGTTCGTCGCTCTCATCTATGGCGGGTTTTGGTTTGGCTGCATCGCGCTTGCGAGCGTCGTTCTGAAGAAAGGCGAGACGGTCGCCGCCGCCCTGTTCGCGGCTTGGGCCGCATTCGTCTTCGCGGCGCCGGCGGTCGGCGGGGCGTTCGCCGAAGCGTTCTATCCGCCGCCCTCCCGCCTCGCGTTTCTGTCAGAAATGCGCAAGGGCGAAGTCGCAGCGGTTCGCGAAACGGCGGAGTTAACCGCAGGCTTCCTCGCCGATCATCCGGAGATGACGGTGAGCGACGAAGCCGTTCCCGGCTACTACGCCAACAGCTTCCTCGCCAATCGTGAGGCGGAGAAGCGAACGACGCCGGTCCTGGAAGGGTTCGAAGCGTCACGCGAACAACGCGCGCAGCTCGTCAGCATACTGCAATTCCTGTCGCCTGCGATGATCGCCGATCGAGCGCTCACCTCCATCGCAGGCGGCGACGTTGCGCGCGCGATGAACTATCAGCGTCAGGCGCGCGCCGCGCTTTTTGATCTACGTGACAAGATTGGCCCCGCAGTCGTTGCGAAACAACGCATTTCGCTTGCAGAGTTCGACGCGATCGAGCGATTCGGTTTTGAGGACCGTACGCTTACGGATCTCTTGCGCTCGAGCGCCGCGCCGTTGATCTACCTCGCCTTAGTCGCGGGCGGGTTGATCACCTATGCGCGCAAGCGATTGGCCGCGCCGCTGGAGCAACTCTTGTGACCGCGACCGCGCTGCAAACAGCGGCGACAACGATTGCTGAAAGCGATGACCCGGCGGCGCTCGCCAGGATCCTCGACCCAACCATCGCGCTCGCAGTGTGGCGGCGGGACCTCCCCGCCTCTGTGCGGGAAGCGGCGAACGCCATTCGCGAGACCGATTTCGCCTATTCGACGATCATTCATCCTTTCGAGGAAGCTGAAACGAGTCGTCTTCGGGCCGACCTCACATCAAAGGCCGGCGCTTCAGTCCTGCCGATTGCGGACGATCTGATGTCGCTCGCCGGCCTCTTCGCCGAGGTGCGTGATGCGTCGCCGGTCCGCGTCCGGCTGGAAACCGTCAGGGACGACGGATGCCGGCTGTTTCATTTCGACGATGTGGCGATGCGCCTCGTCGTCACGTACGCCGGCGCCGGCACGCAATGGGCGCCGCCGGAGCATGCAAGCGCCGCCTACATTCAGCAGACAGATTACGCAGGTCCCCTGAACAACATCCGGACCGGCGACGTGGCGCTGTTCCGCGGGCGGCGAAGCCACATCGCGGGCGTGACCTTGCATCGTTCGCCGCCGCGTCAGGAAGGGGACCGCCCGCGCCTGGTCGCGGTTGTCGACGACGCGGGCGCTTAGGGCGTCACGGGTTCGCATTCAGGCGTCGCTGACGTTCTCTTCTTGCATTTCTAGCGCGCCGCCGCCCACACCACCGCCTCGATTTCGATTGAGCGATACTGTCTTAGCCCCGTAAAACTGGACCGGAAATCGGGTATGGATTCTGGTTTGGGATTAGGAGGTTTTGATGGCTCGGA
>JBCBSQ010000029.1:0-21634 GCA_039819085.1 Pseudomonadota bacterium | reverse complement strand
CTCGCAGTGTTCGCACAAGGCACGTATATCGATCGGAACCATGACGAGCCGACGATCGAAAGCCCGTTGAACCGCGACTCTGAGAATTTCGAGGTCGAAGCGGGCGTCGATTTCGAACTTGCCTCGCTCATCCGCGGCGACATCGCGGTGGGTTACCTGCGCACCGAGTTCGACGATCCCGCATTGTCAGCGATCACGGGCGTGTCCGCCGACGCGATTTTCGAATGGTTCGTCACACAGCTGACGACGGTGACCCTGAACGCCACACGCCAGGTCGACGCCTCAGGCCTCGTTGAGACCGCCGGCCGGACAACGACCGTATTGGGCGCGCAGGTCGACCATGAGTTGTTGCGCAACGTGCTTCTGAATGCGCGCGTCGAGTATACGGATTTCGATTTCCAAGACATCGATCGCCAGGACGACCGAATCCAGCTCGGCGCGGGCGCGCTGTACAAGCTGAACCGCCGCGTCCAATTCACGGCTGACTATCGGTACCGAGATGAAAATTCCAGCGGGACCGATGCGGATATCGACTTCACCGAGCACCTGGTTATGATCGGGGTGAGGCTGTTTCCTTAATCTAACATCCCCCGGTACTCGCTGCGTAGAAGAACGCTTCCAAATTGTTGGAGAAACCAGTGAATAAGCAGAGTTCGATCGACCTCCAATATGCGGAGCCACTCTATAAGTTCGCCTCTCCCGGCATGGACGGCAGCGACGACGTCATCGATTTCCAGCGCGTTCTCAAGGCGGTACGCCAGCGGTTCGGCCTGTTTGTCGCCTCGACCCTCGTGACGCTGATCGTCGTCATGGTGATGACGTTCCGGATGACGCCGATCTACACGGCGACATCCAGCATCGTCATCGACCCGCGGGAGAAGGACATTGTTGATTTCGGCGCTGTTCTCTCCGGCCTGCCGCCGGAATCCGCGGCGGTCGACACCGAAGTGGAGATTATTCGAAGCCGGTCGCTTGCCGGCAAGATCGTCGACGAACTCAACTTGACCGAACTGCCGGAGTATAATTCCGGCCTTGTCGAGCCGTCTTGGATCAGCAATACACTCGGCGGCGTGTCCAGCTGGGTGGCGAGCTTGTCGCCCCAGCCGGAAACGGCGGAGCCAGTGCGTACGCCGGAAGCGATCCAAGCGGGGATCCGCGACGACGCGATCTCGACCCTTTTGGACAACACATCAGCGGTCCGCGTCGGCTCGACCTACGGCATTGAGATACGCGCGCGCAGCGAGGATCCCGAACTGGCGGCCGAAATCGCCAACGCGATCGCCAATCAGTACCTCGTCGAGCAATTGGATGCGAAATTCGATGCGACCCGGCGGGCCAACGCCTGGTTGGAAGATCGCCTTTCGGATCTCCGCGAAGAGGTGTCCACTGCGGAGGCTGCGATTGAACAATATCGCGCCGAGCAAGGTCTGATCACGGCCGGCAATCAGACGCTGAATGAGCGTCAAATCGGCGACATCAACGCTCAATTGGTGATCCAGCAAGCCGAGCTGTCAGAGCGCGAAGCGCGTCTCAACGCGGTGCGCCAGGCGATTTCCGGCGGCGCCACCGCGGAATCGGCGACGGAGGCGCTCAACTCGCCCGAAATCAATGATCTGCGCCGCCAGCAAGCCGACATCATCCGGCAGCGCGCCGATCTGGAAACGCGGTATGGCCGCCGCCACCCGGAGATCCAGCGGATCAATTCCGAGGAGGCCAATCTAGAACTGCAGATCCGCGAAGCGATCGACCGCATCGTGACAAGCCTCGAGAACGAAGTCTCGATCTCCCGCCAACGCGTCGTGTCGTTGCGCGAGAGCCTCTCAGGCATGCGCGCGACGATCGCCTTTAACAATCGGGCAATGGTGCGTCTGCGCGAATTGGAGCGGAACGCCGACGCGTCGCGCACCATCTACGAGGCCTTCCTCACGCGCTTCAAGCAGACGAACGAACAAGAGGGGCTGACGGAAGCCGACGCGCGGATTCTGTCGACCGCGGTCGTGCCGAATTCGCCGAGCTTCCCGAAGAAATCGCTGAATTTCGCGCTCAGCCTAGCGATCGGCCTCGCCTTCGGCGCCGTGGCGATTGTCATCGCCGAAGCGCTGGACAATCAGATCAGCGCCGGCGACGAGATCGAGACCAATTATCAGGTCCCCTTCCTCGGCAATTTCCCGAAACTGACAGGGTCGGCCAAGCGCCGCCCCGCCAGTTACCTCGTCGAGAACCCGATGTCGGCCTTCGCCGAAGCGTACCGAAATCTGCGCGCGTCAATTATGTTCGCCGATCTCGATAAGACCGTGCGCACGGTGGCGATCACCTCGTCGCAACCGGACGAAGGCAAGACGACCGTCTCTCTCGGCCTTGGCCGGATCTCGGCCTCGAGCGGCACCAGCACCGTCGTGATCGACGGCGACTTCCGCCGCAAGCAGCTCACTGAGATCGCGGGCATGACCCCGGAAGTCGGCTTCCTTGAATGCCTCTTCGGCGAAGCGACGCTGGACGAGGCGATCCACATGGACGCCGAGACCAATCTCGCCGTCTTGCCGCTTACGGCGACGCGCCATACGCCGCGCGACGTCTTCGGCTCCAAGGCCTTCGACAAGCTTATCGAAGAGCTGAAAGAGCGGTTTGAACTGATCATCATCGACACCGGCCCGATCCTCTTGATGGCCGAAACCCGCGTGCTCGCGGGCAAGACGGACCAAGTCGTCGTGGTGTCGCGCTGGCGCAAAACGACGCGCGCGGCGCTGCGTCAAACGCTGCAAGTGCTGATCGAGTTCAAGGCCAACATCGCCGGCGTCATCCTGAACCAGGTGGACATGAACCGTTATCACCGCCAGGGCTACGGCTACGCCAACTACAACGATTACGAAAAGTACTACATGTCGAACTGATCGGCCCCTCGGTCAGATCGCCAAAGCGTGAAGGGGCGTCTCTGCAAGGAGGCGCCCCTTCTCACTTGCGGATCTTAAGGGAACGCTCCACTTTGCCGGCCGACAATCATTCGCAATCTGCGATGCCCCCCACTCAGGACCGCCTATGATCCCTCGCTCCGTCGCCATCCCGCGAACTTGGAAGACCTTCAACTTCGCGAGCGCGTTTTCCGCCTTCATCTACCCCGCGCTCGGCCTCGCGCTCTTGATCACAGTGATCGCGCTCGGCGCGGCGCTGTCCGGCGTGCAGCTGAAATGGTGGTATCTGCCCGCCGGTCTCGGCGCGGCGGCCTTGTCGCTCTTCCTCTGCAATATGGGCATCGGACCGTTGCATCGGATCTGGCAGCACAAAGCTGGCGAGCTGAAATGGCCGGCCCAGGCGATCGTCATGGTGAATTGCGCGCTCGCCATGCAGGGCACGATCCGCGACTGGGTGAACTATCATTCCCAGCACCACCGCTTCGCCGACAAGCCCGGCGACCCGCACAATCCGTTCGAGTCCAAGCGCTGGGCTTGGGTCGGCTGGATCCTTTTCCGCGACCCCAAGGACATGGCGCGCCCGCTCCCGACCTGGCTCAAAGACAACGCCACCGTCGCCTTTCTCGACCGGCGGTATAACTCCATCTCGCTCATCATCCATTTGGTCGTGCCCGCCCTCGCCTACCTCCTCACCTGGGCGTTCGGCGGACCGCTGGCTTTGACCGCGATACTGCATGCCAGCGTCGTTCTCGGCCGCGCGGTTCAGTTCCACGCCACCACGCTCGGCATCAACGTGCTCGGCCACCTCAAGACGCCCAAATGGGCCGATCACGCGATGGCGTTGTTGACGGGGGGCGAAGCCTTCCACGATCACCACCACGACGAGCCGTCCAGCGCCCTGCACCGGCCGCGCCGCGGTCTGTGGAACCGCATTGTCGATTACAACGGCACCGCGCTTTTGGTGTTCGAAAAGCTCGGCTGGGCGAAGGATCTGAAAATCGCGCCGCAGTTCCGTTAGCGGGTCAGCTCCCGCGCGGCTCCTGGACGCTCTCGATATAGGTCAAAAGCGCGTCGATCTCGCCCGCTTCGAACTGGAACACCGGCATGTCAGGGTGGCCAACCACGATCCCTTCGGCGAGCGCCTCTTCAAGACTTCTCACGGGATAATCCCAGGAAATCCGTCGGAAAGCCGGAGCGTCCGCGTGGGAGCTTTCGCCGTCTTCGCCCACCGCGTGGCACTGGGCACACATACGCTCCGCCATCAATTGCCCGGCCACGCGCAGTTCTTCTCTGGATTGGTCAGCCTCCGACGACGGCCGCTCAGCGGCGCAGCCAGACAGCAAGAGGCCGGACGCAAGCAAAACGCCAACGGGCGCGCGCCCGCCGGACAACCGGCGCTTCAACCGCTCGAAACAGCGTCGCATTGGATTTTTTCGCATCTTCCCCTCTGGCGAGAGAATATTTCTGGATCATGGCGGCGAATCGGGGGGCGGGACAAGGGTCGGCCGAAGGCGTGCGGGCTAAGCGCTGGCCGCTTCCCGGCGCTTTTCCGCCGCGCTCTTCTTCACACTGTCCGAGCGTAGCTGCCCGCAGGCCGCGAAGATGTCGCGTCCGCGGGGCGTGCGGATCGGGCTCGCATAACCGGCGCGGTTCAGCACCTCCGCAAACGCCTCGATCGTCCCCCAGTCCGAGCACTCATAGGGCGCGCTGGGCCAAGGGTTGAACGGGATCAGATTGATCTTCGCCGGCACGCCTTTCAGAAGCTTCACCAGGTCCCGCGCCTCAGCGAGGCTGTCATTTACGCCTTTCAGCATGACGTATTCGAACGTCACGCGCTTCGCATTTGAGAGGTCCGGATACGCCCGGATCGCTTCAAACAGGATCTTGAGATCGTATTTCCGATTGATCGGCACGATCTCGTCGCGCAGATCGTCATTCACCGCATGCAGCGAAATCGCGAGCATCGCGCCCGTGCGCGCCCCTAGTTCCGGGATTTTCGGCGCGACGCCAGCGGTCGACACGGTGATGCGCCGCCGGCTGATCGCGATCCCGTCGCCGTCTGAGATCGTGTCGATCGCCTCGGCGACATTGTCCAAATTGTAGAGCGGCTCGCCCATGCCCATGAAGACGATATTGGTGAGGCGGCGGTTCTCATTCGATGTCGGCCACTCGCCGAGCCCGTCCCGCGCGATCAGCACCTGGGCGACGATCTCTTGGGCGGTGAGATTGCGCACCAAACGCTGAGTACCGGTATGGCAAAACGTGCAATTCAGCGTGCAGCCGACCTGAGAGGACACGCAAAGCGCGCCGGACCGAGCCACGTCCGGGATGAAAACGCTCTCCCCTTCCACCCCTGGCGCGAAGCGTACCAGCCATTTTTGGGTCCCGTCGACGGAGATCTGGTGTTCGGCGATCTTGGGCCGCTTGAGCGTGTAGGCCTGCGACAAACGCGCGCGGAGATCCTTCTGGATGTCCGTCATGCCGTCAAAGGCTTGGGCCCCGTAATGATGAAGCCAACGGCGCAACTGTTTGGAGCGCATGCGCGCTTGCTTGGCGTCGAGGCCGAACGCTTCCATCTCCGCTTGCAATGCGGGCAAGGACGCGCCTGCGAGCGAACGCGCCGGCGCCAGCGCGTTCGAGCCGCGCTGAGATAGGTCCAATTCCACTTTCATATCGCGCGCCTTAACACACCGGCGACGTGCGACGAAACGGCGCTCCTCAGCGGCAGGCCGCCGCCGCCCGGTCGATCGCCGCCGACGAGCCCGACAGTGAGAAGTGGTATGCGACCGACGTGTTCCGCGCGGAGACGGCCTCGACGCGCAGTTCGCGGCCGCGCTTGATCGCACGAACGATTTGAGGATCGTCCTCGTCCATGGCGAAGGCCTCCTCGCCGACGCCGAACATCGGCCACTTTGAGCGGCCGACGGAGGCTTGCGTCGGCACGTCCGCGCGAAGTTCGTAGCCGACCTTCAAGCTCGGTTGGCTGCGCGCCTGACCCGACTTCCAGTTCGTCACATAGAACCAAACATCGCCATGGCGCGCTGATTTCGGCGCCTTGTCGGTCGCCTCGGTCGCCGCGTAGCACAGCGTGTCGCCGCCGACGGTGTTGGTGTAGACAACCCAATCCTTATAGCGCCCCACCGCCGTCGGCGCGGCGCCGGCTGTTTCGGCGATCACCGCGCCGCCTGCCAAAAAAGCAATCGCTGCAAATCGAGAGATCATGCCCGGCTCGACTCCAAGTCTCATGCCATTGTGGTTCTTGCACACGGATGTGCACTGAATATGAACGCTTTCATGACGACGGGTTAAGACGAAATCGTGGCGGGCGCTGGATTTGCCCGCGCCGCGGGTTTCGTGCTGAATGCGGCTTTCTTACCGTGCGGATCACTTGGCGGACTCAGACACTCCCTCCCCTGAAGACCAGCGCGCGCGCTTCGCCGAATGTATGGAGGCGATCGCGCGTTCGCGCGATTCGAACGCATTCCAGGAGCTGTTCACGTTTTTCTCGCCTCGGCTCCGAGGCTATCTCGCGCGCCTGGGGGCAGACGAGACCTTGGCCGAAGAGCTTGTCCAGGAGGTGATGACCACGGTTTGGCGCAAGGCTGGTCAATACGACCGTCGCCAGGCGTCGGTCTCCACTTGGATCTTTCAGATCGCGCGAAACCGCCGGATCGACGCCCATCGCCGCGCCTCGAAGCCCGCCCTCCAGCCCGACGAACCCGCCCTGCGTCCGCCCGAGCCTGAAGAGCCGGACTTCCTGCTTGGACGCGCCCAAACCGAGGACTTGGTCCGCGCGGCCTTGGACGAGCTCCCCGAAGAACAACTCTCGATTCTCAAAGCCGCGTTCTATGACGGATTATCCCATTCCGAGATCGCCGACGCGTTCGGTTTGCCGCTTGGCACGGTGAAATCCCGCATTCGGCTCGCCTTCAATCGATTGCGCGGCCAGCTCGAAGACGAGACTTGACCCAACCTTTAACACGGGCGTTGCAACGCGATTATTACGGTTGCAGCACGCCGCTTGCAGGCCGCCAGCTCGGCCTCTAAGCCGGGATCCGGCCAAGTGTTCTCGTGCAAGATCCCCGGGGGAATCATGTCTTTCCGCTCCAAGCTCATCTACGCCGCGTGCCCGGTCCTGTTCACCGGCTACGCGGCCGCGGTGGAAATCGACGATGAACAAACCGCCCCCGTCTCCACCTCCACGATCGACAGCGGCGGGCCGGGCGACATCGACATCACCGCCAATGGCTCGGTGACGATCGCCGCCCAAGACGGGGTCGCGGCCGTCACCATCGACTCGGACAATTCCTTCACGAACGCCGGCTCCGTCATCGTCTCCGACAGCGACGACGCCGTCGGCGTGCGCATCGCGCCGGGCGTGGCAGGCTTCGTTACGAACAATGGCAGCATCTTCGTCAACGAGGATTTCACCCGGACCGACGAGGACGGCGACGGCGATCTCGACGGTCCCCTTACGGCCGGATCGAACCGCGTCGGATTGTTGCTCGACGCGGGCGGGGCCCTGACCGGCGACATCCAACTCGGGGCGGGCTCGCTTATCAGCGTCGAAGGCGCAAGCTCGGCGGGCGTTCGCCTGTCTGGCGATCTCGACGGCCTTCTGGAGACCGACGGCGCGATCACAGTGCTCGGCGCCGACAGCTTCGGCGTCGACGTGGCCGGCGGCGTCAACGGCGACATCCGCCTCGACGGCACTGTTACGGTGACCGGCGAAAACAGCGTCGGCCTCAGCATCACCGGAGATGTCGACGGCGCGTTTGAGAACGAGTCGGCGTTCATCGTCACCGGGTTCGAAAGCACGACCGCGACCGACGTATCCGCCACGAACCCGCTCGATGCGGACGCCGTGCTGAACGGCGGACCGGCCGTCGCCATCGGCGGCGATCTCGCAAACGGCTTCCTCAACAATGGCGATGTCGACACCTTTGTCAGCCAGGCCGATCTCGACGACGAAACCCGCGACACGGTCGACGATTTCGACGCCAATCGCTCAGCCGGCTCGATCTCGGCGGTCGGCGGCTCGCCGGCCGTGCTGGTGTCTGCAGATTGGGGCGGCGCGGCGACTGAGGATCTTGTCATCGGGCAAGTGGTCGAGACGATCACCGACGAACTCGACGACGACGGCGACGGCGATTTCGACGAAGTCATCGCCACGTTCAACTTCGATCAGGGCTTCATCAATCGGGGGCTCATTTCCAGCGACGGGCAGAATCTCGGCTTTGAGTCCAACGCGCTCTTGATCGAAGGATCCGCCGACGGCGCGTTCAACACGGTCATTGAGGGCGGGATCCTCAACACGGGTGTGATCCAAGCGCTGGCGTTCGACGCCAACGCAGCCGGCGTCCGGCTCGGCTCCGGCGCGGTGATCGGAACGGTGACGAATGAAGGCTCAATCGCCGCCGGCGCGCTGTCGGGGGACACCAATACCGCCGACGGGCTGTTCATCGGCGCCGGCTCGACCGTCGACCAAGTCGTCAATTCCGGCACGATCGACGTCGAGGTGCAAAGCTTCGACGGCTTGGCGCGCGGCGTGTTCGACGAAGGCGGTCAAGTTTCAACCGTCCTGAACACTGGAACGATCGAAGCGACGTTCCGCACCGACACGCCGGGCTCCGAGGCCGATGGATCGGGCGCGGCGCGCGCCGTCGACCTCGGCGCGAACACGACCGGCGCCACGCTGATCCAGCGCGAAGGAACAGCGCTGGAGGACATCAATGGCGACGGCGACATCGACGGCGACGATGTAGGCGATCCAGCCATCCGGGGCGACATCTTGTTCGGCTCCGGAGGCGATACGTTCGACCTCGAGTTTGGAACCGTCAGCGGCGACGTCGACTTCGGCGCCGGGGACAATGTCTTCAACATCCTGTCCGACGCTCAGCACACCGGCGCGGCGCGCTTCGGCGGGGGCTCCGACACGCTGTCGATCGACGGCGGTGCGCTGACCGGCGACGTCACGTTCGATGGCGGCGTGAACACATTCGCACTGCTCAACGGCGCAACCTTCGACGGCGGCGTTTCAACCACCGGAGGCGGCCAAGTCAATTTGGCGGTCGACGCCTCGACCCTCAATACGACAAGCGCCACCGCCATCGCCGCCGGCACGGCGACATTCTCGAACGGCGCGATTCTGCAGATCGCGCTCGATCCCGCGCTCGCAGACGCGCCAGCCCGTCTCACCGCCAGTGAAAGCGTCGCCTTTACAGACGGCTCGCAGATCCAGCTTGTCTTCGACACGCTCGCGAAAGACCCGTTCTCGGCCACGCTGATCGAAACGGCGGCTTTCTCCTCCGACGCCTCGCTGTCAGCGCTTTTGTCGACGGACCTGCCTTTTATTTTCGCGACCGACCTGCGGCTGATCGAAAACGGAACGTCGAGCCTCGTCGCAGACTTTCGACTGAGGACCGCGGACGAATTGCCTCTGAACATCAACCAGGCCTCGGCCTATGGCGCGGTGATCGACGCATTCGTCGCCGACGACGCGCTGGGTTCGGCGCTCACCACGGCGACCACGGCGCAGGAGCTGACGGGGCTGATCGACAGCCTTCTGCCTCAGACCTCGAACACATCCCTACGCTTCCTCGCAGCCCAGGCGAACGGCTCGTTCGGGGCGATCTCCGATCGTTTGGACTCTATCCGGGACGTGCCAGCCGAGGGCGCGACCGGCGTTTGGACCCAGGAATACGTCAACTACCTCAATGTCGACGGCAACACAGAGGCGCCCGGCTTCGACGGCGAAGGCTTTGGCATCGCCGTCGGCGTCGACAGATCCTGGCTGCTCGATGTGATCGGCGTCTCCCTTGTCTTCTCCAGCGGAGACTTCGAAGAGAACCTGACGGTCAACAAAAGACTGGCGACGACCAACGTCGCGCTCGGCCTATACGCCTCCCAATCGATCGGTCCGATCGACTGGGACGTCGCCGGCTCCGCCGCGCGGGTGAACTTCGACGGCGACCGAGAGCTCGATTTCGGCTCGCTGCAAGATCTCATCACATCGGATCGCAATGGATGGGCGTTCACGGGCTCCACGCGTTTATCGTCCACCCTCCGCGCCGGGGCGCTCTATCTCCGCCCGGCGGCGACGGCCGATTACATTACTCTGGACGAAGACGCGTACACGGAGACCGGGTCTTCAGGGCTTCAGCTTAACGTCGAAGCGGCGAGCTCCAACCTCTTCACCGCATCAGGCACGCTCACCTTGGGCGCCGAGCTCAATCGCGGCGCTGGCTTTGTCTGGGCGCCGGAAGTCCGCGCCGGCTACCGCACGACCCTGTCGTCGGCCGGCTTTAAGACCACTGCGAACTTTGTCGATCAGGCCAATGTGTTCCAACTCGTCTCGGCGGACGATATCGACGACGCCTTTATCGGCGGCCTTGGCGTGCGCGCCACGAGCCGGTTCTTGTCCTTCAAAGTGGGCGTCGACGTCGAAGCAGGCTCCGACATCTTCCAAGCCTTCGGCGGGGCGACGATCCGCTGGCGGTTCTAACTGGTCGACTTGCAGATTCGACCAGAAACTGAGGCCGATCACGCAATCATCCGGCGACTGACCGAAGCGGCATTCGCGCCAATGCCTTTTAGCGAAGGCGACGAAGCTGACGCCGTGGACAAACTCCGCCGCGATGGTGATCTGACCTTGTCGCTCGTCGCCGAAGACAAGGGTGCGGTGGTTGGCCACATCGCCTTCTCCCCCGTCACAGCCGGCGAGGGATCGTTTGATTGGTATGGACTAGGGCCGGTTTCGGTTTGGCCGGAGCGCCAGAAGGGCGGGGTCGGGACGGCGCTGATCACGACTGGGCTCACCGCGCTTCAAGAGCTATCGGCTCAGGGCTGTGTATTGATCGGCGACCCAGTGTATTACTTTCGCTTCGGCTTTGTCGGCGACGGCCGCCTATCCTATCGCGATCTTCGAAAAGAATATGTGCAGTGGCTCGCATTCGGGGACGCCAAACCCAGCGGCGTCCTCAAATTCAGTCCCGGACTCGAGTGAGGCCGCAGCTATTCAAACAGAAACGCCCGCCTTCTCCGCATCCGCCAGGAACGCCGCCAGACCCTTGTCGGTCAGCGGATGCAGGATGATGTCGCGCAGCACTTTCGGCGGCACGGTGGCGACGTCCGCGCCGGCGAGCGCTGAGAGCTTCACATGGTTCGGGCCGCGGATGGAGGCTGCGAGGATCTCCGTCTCGAAACCGTAATTGTCATAGATCGCGCGGATCTCGTGGATGAGCTCCATCCCGTCCTGCTCGATATCGTCGAGCCGGCCGATGAAAGGCGAGATGTAGGCCGCGCCGGCTTTCGCGGCCATCAGCGCCTGATTGGCGGAAAAGCAGAGCGTGACGTTGACGGCCGTGCCCTCGTTGGCGAGCGTCCGGCAGGCGCGCAGCCCGTCCCAAGTGAGCGGCAGCTTCACCGCCACATTGTTCGCGATCGCAACGAGTTTGCGGCCCTCGGCCAGCATGCCGTCATAGTCAGTCGCGACCACTTCAGCGCTCACCGGGCCGGACGTGATAGAACAGATCTCCTCGATCGCCTCCCGAAAAGGCCGGCCCGTCTTAGCGACAAGCGACGGGTTTGTCGTGACGCCGTCGATAAACTCGGCCTCGACGAGCGCCCTGATCTCCGCCACGTCCGCGGTGTCGACGAAAAACTTCATGCTCTGCCCTTCCCTGATCCTCGCGCGGCGCGCGGTAGCAGCATTCGCGGCGCGCCGATAGCGCCTGCGGCGCTAGCCCGGCGTTGTGAAACTCTGAAACAGGCCGCCATCGTCGAACGTCACGGGGCCGCAGTCCTGCGGCTCCACGCCCGCCTCCACGGAGACGCGGCACGTTACGCTGTCGATGGCGATTTCGGTCTCCGCGCAGGGGCCGCGATCGCCCCAAGGGTCGCGGCTGAAATAGGCGCCTGACAATCGATCCTCAAAGAACGCGTCTGAGAGCGCGAAGCTCGTTCCCGCGCCCGTTGTTTGATCGAGAATAAAGTTCACCGAAATCCGCGGCGTCGCAAAATCCGCCGGCGCGGTGACGACGGTTAGGAACTCGCAGCTTGCGCCCTCGCTTTCCGGGTCCGGTATGAATTTCAGCGTCAGGCCGGCCTCTGGATCGGCGGCGCACGCGGCCTCGATCTCAGCCACCTCTCGCGGACCAGGATCCTCGACCGCCTTTCGCACGCACGTGTCTGTTCCGCCGCACGCGACGAGCGCAGGCGCGAACAGAGCGGTCGGCAAAGCGCGGCGCATGGCGGGCTCCTCGGCTCAGGGGCGTCCGATCGATGTATACGCAAAACCGCGCGCGGCCATATCCACGGGCGAATAGATATTGCGCAGATCGACCACCACATCGCTTTTCAGCGCGGCTTTCACTCGATCCAAGTCCAGCGCGCGGAACTGGTCCCATTCGGTGATAATGACCATGGCGTCCGCGCCGTCCAACGCCGCCCAAGGGCTGTCGCCGTACACAACGCCCTCGGCCGGCAACAGCTTCCGCGCCTCTCCCATCGACTCAGGATCGAAGGCTTGGATGCGCGCGCCCGCCTCGATCAGCGCCGGCACGATGTCGAGCGACGGCGCGTCGCGCATGTCATCGGTGTTCTGTTTGAAGGCGAGGCCCAGCACGGCGATGGTCTTGCCCGCCACATCGCCGCCCATGGCGTGGATGATCTTGTCCGCCATGGCCTTCTTGCGGCTGGCGTTGACCTCGACCACCGTATCCACGATCCGCACCGGCGCGCCGTAATCATTCGCCGTCTTGGTCAGCGCCAATGTGTCCTTTGGGAAGCACGAGCCGCCATAGCCCGGCCCGGCGTTCAGGAATTTCGGCCCGATCCGTCCATCGAGGCCGATCCCGCGCGAAACCTCCTGCACGTTCGCGTCGACCGCCTCGCACAGCTCGGCGATCTCATTGATGAAGGTGATCTTCACCGCCAGGAACGCATTCGCGGCGTATTTGATCAACTCGGACGTCCGGCGCGAGGTGAACAGAATCGGCGTCTCGTTCAAAAACAACGGACGATACAGTTCACGCATCGCGCCCCGCGCGCGTTCGTCTTCGGTGCCGACAACCACGCGGTCGGGAATCTTAAAGTCCTTGATCGCCGCGCCCTCGCGCAGGAATTCAGGATTGGAGACCACGGCGAAGTCGCCGTCCGGCCGGGCCTTGCGGATAATCGCTTCAACCTCATCGCCTGTGCCCACCGGCACCGTGGACTTGGTCACCACCACGGTGAACCCGTCGATCAGTCCGGCGATCTCCTCAGCGACCGCGTAGACATAGGAAAGGTCCGCATGCCCGTCGCCGCGGCGCGAGGGCGTGCCGACGGCGATGAACACCGCTTCGGCGTCCCTCACCGCCTCCTCGGCCTCGGTGGTGAAGAACAAGCGCTCTTCGCGCACGTTTTTGGCGACAAGCTGCTCAAGCCCGGGTTCGAAAATCGGGATCTCGCCGGCCTTCAAGCGCGCGATCTTGTCGGCGTCTTTGTCGACGCACGTCACCACATGGCCGAAATCTGCGAAACAGGCTCCGGACACCAGTCCGACATAGCCCGTACCGATCATCGCAACGCGCATCACGCCACCTCTTTGGAACCGCCCCTCAAAGCGCCGCCTCGATGAAGCGGAAGGCCCGCGCCGTCAAGGCTCTGGCCGCTCAGCGCGGCGATGGCGCCGCGCCGTCGGACCGCGCACGGGTCTCGCGGGTCTCACGCAGAAACCGCGCGATCCACCGGGCGACGTCGGCGTTGTTGTGAGGCGCGCCGAGCGAGGCGATCGCCGCGTCGGCCAAAGCCTCCGGCACCGGCGCGCCGCGGCGCAGCGTGTAGAGCGCCGCGCTGTAATCGTCTTCGAACTCAGGATGCCCCTGGAAGCTGATCGCGGGCGTCGTCTCATATGAGAGCGCGGCGTACGGGGTGAAGTCCGATGTCGCGACCACCCTCGCGCCAGGCGGCGGCGCGAGCACTTGATCTTGATGGCTGACGCCCAGCGCAAAGCCGGGCAAGCCGCCGTCGAGCCAGTCCGGCCGGGCGACGATCTCATAGTCGTGCCGGCCGACGCCCCAGCCTTTGTCCGATTTCGCCGCGCGGCCGCCCAGCGCCTGGGCCATGGCCTGGTGTCCGAAGCAGACGCCGACCAGGGGCGTCTTCGCCGCCGCGGACCAACGGATGAAATCCATCAGCGGCCCCATCCAGGGCTCGGCGTCGTAAACGCCTGACGGGGACCCCGTGATCAAAACCGCGTCCAGGCCGGCCGGGTCCGGCAGCGCCGCGCCTGTCGACAACGCGACGGACTCGAAGCTCAAATCGCCGTCGGCGGCGCTGAGCAGACGGGCGAACATCTCCGGATAGCGCGGCCAGTCGGCGCGGATGGGCGCCGGCGGCAGGCCCGTTTCGACGATTGTCAGCTTCACGGCGCCCGCCCCGCCTCGTTTGGCGCCTGTTCGGCGATCCAATCGCGCACGCGCCGCTCCAACACATCCAGAGGCGTCGCGCCTTCGGCCAGGACCACGTCATGGAAGTCGCGGATGTCGAACGCCGCGCCGAGGGCCTCTTCCGCCTCGGCGCGCAGGTCAAGAATTGTGATTTCACCGATCTTGTAGCCCAAGGCCTGTCCCGGCCAGCCGATATACCGCGTCACCTCGGTTTGGATGTTGTGTTCGCTGAGCGCGGTGTTCTTACGGAAACAAGCTTCCGCCTCCTCTCGCGACCATCCAAACCAATGCAGCCCGGTGTCGGCGACCAGCCGGCAAGCGCGCCACATCTCATAGGACAGCGCGCCGAATTGCTCATACGGCGTCTTGTAGAGGCCCGCTTCGCCGGCGAGACGCTCGGCGTAGAGCGCCCAGCCCTCCCCGAACGCCGTCGCATAGTAGGTCCGGCGATAGGGCGCGACATCCTCCAATTCCTGCGCCAAGGCGATCTGGAGGTGATGTCCCGGCACAGCCTCATGCGCCGACAAAGCCGGCAGCTCGTATAGCGGACGCTGATCGAGACGATACGTGTTCACCAAATAGGTTCCGGCGCGCCCCTGCTCCGGGTCGCCCTGCGAGTATCGCGCGGTCGTGTACCCAGGCGCGATCGCGGCCGGCACAGGCGAGACGCCATAAGGCAAGCGCGGCAATGTCCTGAAATACTCCGGCAGGATCGCGTCCAAAGCCTTGGACAGGGTGGACGCCTTCTCTATCAGGTCGCCCGGACTGTCGGCGTAGAATTGAGGGTCAGTCCGCAAGAAGTGCAGAAACGCCTCGAAATCGCCCCCGAACCCGCTCTCGACGATGACCTCGTCCATCGCCGCGCGGATACGCGCGACTTCGATCAGGCCGGCGCCGTGGATCTCTTCCGGCGACAGGTCGCGGCGGGTGGTATGGAAGCGCGCGGCGTCGCGATAGGCCGCCTCGCCGCCCGGCAGCGCGCGCAGGCCCGGAGCGGTCCGGGCGAGCGGCGCGTAGTCCGTTTCCAGGAAGCGCAACAAGTCTCGATACGCGTCGATGGCCTCCGCCACGGCTTGCCGCGCAGCGGCCCGGCGCGCGCTGTCGTCAGCTGCAAGGCGTTCGAACGGCGTGAAGAGCGGGCTGTCGCCAGGATCATCGACGATTTGATCTCGAATCTGCCGCACCGTGTTGGCCAACGGATCATGGTGGGCGACGAAGCCTGTCGCCAGCCCGCGGCGCAGATTCGCGATGTTCGCGTCGAAATAGGCCGGTATGCGGCGAATGCGCCGAATGGCCGCATCCGCCTCCTCGGGCGTGCGCAAACGCGACTGAGAAATCGCAAAAACCGGCGCGAGATGGAACCCCCAGTCGCCGGTGAAAGGGATCCGCGCCACATCATGCTCAGACTGGGTCTTCATCCGCCGCAGCAAGGCGGCCACGACGCCCCGATCCACGGCGTCGCCATCGCCAGTCTGGTCCAATCGCCGCAGCAGGCTCGCGGCTTTTTCGCCATGAGCCATCAATTCCTCGCGATCCACCGTCGGCCAATCGTCTGGCGGCAAGCCGCGCGCCCGCGCGGCCGCCACGGGATCGACCGCATGGGCGAGCGCAATGTATTCAGCCTCGATGGCCTCAAACGACTCGTCGGCGGCGGCTTGCTGAAGCAGCGCCAACACAAAGAACAGCGCCGCGAGCTTTGAAATAAACGCCAATCCAAGCCCCTGAGCGTGCGTTGACAGGAAACAGACGAGGCCTAGAACACGACATGTTCGCATAAGCCATGCAAGGGGCGAATATGGCCGAAGCAGGTCGTACCGACGAGCGGCCGATGTCGCCGCACATCCAGGTTTGGAAATGGCACGCCACAATGGCGGCGTCCATCATGCACCGCGCGACCGGCGTCGCGCTTTACGTTGGGATGCTGATGATTTCGGCCTGGCTTGTGGCCGCCGCCATGGGCCCGGACGCCTATGCGCCCGTCCAAGCCTTGATGTTCTCATTGATCGGCCAGCTGATCCTATTCGGCTTCACGCTCGCGATTTTGTACCATTTCGCGAACGGGATCCGGCACTTGATCTGGGACGGACCGCGCGCCGGCTTCGACCCGCAATTCGCGAGCGCGGTCAGCGTCTTCAACTTCGCTTTCGCCATTCTGGGCGCGGCCGCCATTTGGTCGGCCTCGCACTTCCTTTAAGGGGCGCGCTGATGAGCAGCCACGAGCTTCGAACGCCGCTTGGCCGGGTCCGCGGCCTTGGGTCCGCCAAAGAAGGCGTCACCCACCACATCCGCCAGCGCGTCTCCGCGATCGCGCTGATCTTTCTCGTGCCCTGGTTCGTATATTCAGTGAGCGACGCGACAGGCGGCGCATATGAAGATGCGGTCTCGTTCATCGGCCATCCGATTAACGCGATTTTGTTAATCCTGACGGTAGGCGCGGCGTTCTATCACATGCGCCTCGGGATGCAGGTGGTGATCGAAGACTACATCTCTAAAACGGGCACGCGGCAGGCATTGTTGATCCTCAACAGCTTCGTCACGATCGCCCTGTTTGCAGCGTCGGCTCTGTCGGTGCTGAAAATTTGGATCGACGCGCCTTGAAAGGCGCGTCCGGCGAGGCGAGGACGATGAGCGACTATAACTGGATCGATCACACCTACGACGTCGTCGTGGTCGGCGCCGGCGGATCCGGCCTGCGCGCCGCGCTGGGCGCCGCCCAAGCCGGGCTGAAAACCGCCTGCGTCACCAAAGTCTTCCCGACCCGCTCGCACACGGTCGCCGCCCAGGGCGGGATCGCCGCCAGCCTCGGCAACATGTCGGAGGACGATTGGCGCTGGCACATGTACGACACGGTCAAAGGGTCCGACTGGCTCGGCGACCAGGACTCCATCGAATACCTCGTCCGCAACGCGCCCGCCGCCGTCTACGAGCTCGAGCATTGGGGCATGCCCTTCTCGCGCACCGAAGAAGGCAAGATCTATCAGCGCGCCTTTGGCGGGATGACCAAGAATTTCGGCGAGGCCCCCGTTCAGCGCACCTGCGCAGCGGCCGACCGCACCGGCCACGCCATGCTCCACACTTTGTACGGCCAGGCGCTCAAGAACGAGACCGAGTTCTTTATCGAGTATTTCGCCCTCGACCTGATCATGGACGAGGAAGGCGCCTGCCGCGGCGTCACCGCCTGGAAGCTCGACGACGGCACGCTCCATCGCTTCCGCGCCCAGCGCGTCGTGCTCGCCACCGGCGGCTACGGCCGGGCCTATTTCTCCTGCACTTCGGCGCACACCTGCACCGGCGACGGCAACGCCATGGTGCTGCGCGCCGGCCTGCCGCTTCAGGACATGGAGTTCGTCCAATTCCACCCGACCGGCGTCTATGGTTCGGGCTGCCTCATCACCGAAGGCGCGCGCGGCGAAGGCGGCTATCTCACCAACGCCAACGGCGAGCGCTTCATGGAGCGCTACGCCCCGTCGGCCAAGGACCTCGCCTCCCGCGACGTGGTCTCTCGCGCCATGACTGTGGAGATCAATGAAGGCCGCGGCGTCGGCGAAGAAGGCGACCATATCCACCTCCACCTCGACCATTTGCCGGCCGCCACGCTCGCCGAGCGCCTGCCGGGCATCTCCGAGACCGCCCGTATTTTCGCCGGCGTCGACGTCACCAAGGGGCCGATCCCCGTGCTGCCGACCGTTCACTACAATATGGGCGGCATCCCGACGAATTTTCACGGCGAGGTTCTCACCAAGGCCGACGGCGACCCGGACAAGGTCGTCCCCGGTCTCATGGCCGTCGGCGAGGCGGCCTGCGTGTCGGTCCACGGCGCCAACCGGCTCGGCTCCAATTCGCTGATCGATCTCGTCGTCTTCGGCCGGGCGGCGGGCCTGCGCTGCGGCGAAACCGTCGAGGCCGGCGCCTCCCAGCCGGAAGTCTCCGACAGCCAGACCGACAAGCATGTGGCCCGCTTCGACCGCTTGCGGAACGCCTATGGCGATCAGCCGGTCGCGGCGCTCCGCCTCGAAATGCAGAAGAGCATGCAATCCAATTGCGCCGTTTTCCGGACCGGCGACATCCTCCGCGAGGGCGTCGAGAAAATCGACGGCGTCTTCCAAAAAGCCGGCGGCATCGACGTCCAGGACCGCGGCCTCATCTGGAACACCGACCTCGTTGAAGCGCTTGAGTTCGACAATCTCATCGCCCAGGCCGCCGTCACCGTAAACTCGGCCGCCAACCGCGAAGAAAGCCGCGGCGCCCACGCCCGCGAGGACTTCGCCGACCGCGACGACAAGACCTGGATGAAACACACCCTCGCCTGGGTCGATGACGCCGGCGAAGTGAACATCGATTACCGCCCGGTCCACGATTTCACCATGTCGAACGACGTGGCCTATATCGAGCCGAAGGCGCGGGTGTACTAGCGAGGATGGACCGGCCGCCGATCCTGCCGAGCCTGTTCGTCCCGGACATCGCGAAAGCGGTGGCGTTCTATCAAGACGAGCTTGGCTTCGAACGCACCGGCGCCTATGGCGACGACGGCGAGGATATTTGGGCCGAGCTTCGCCATGGCGAGGCCTGCGTCTGGATGTTCTCTCAGCCGATCGAAGACCGGCCGCAGCCCGCCTTTAGCGGCCTGATCTACGTCTTCGTCGACGACGCCGACGCCAAACGCGCCGCGCTCGGCCCGAACACGTCGGTCCGCTGGGGCCCGGAGACGCAAGACTACGGCTATCGCGAGGTGGGCGTGGAGGATCTCAACGGATACCTCCTCGTCTTCGCGCAAGACCTCGAACACTAGGAAAAGCAGCGACACCCATGGTCCAACTCACCCTCCCGAAGAACTCCAAAATCGGCCAAGGCAAGACCTGGCCGAAGCCGGACGGCGTGGCGAAGAAGGATCTGAAGCGCTTCCGCGTCTATCGATACTCGCCGGAGTCCGGCGAAAACCCGCGCTGGGACGTTTACTGGGTCGATCTCACAAAATGCGGCCCGATGGTCCTCGACGTCCTATTCTACATCAAGAACACGATCGACCCGACGCTCTCCTTCCGGCGGTCCTGCCGCGAGGGCGTGTGCGGCTCCTGCGCCATGAACATTGGCGGGCGCAACACCATCGCCTGCACCAAAGGCTGGGACGAGGTCGGCGGCGACACGATCACCATCGCGCCCCTGCCCTCCATGCCCATCGTCCGCGATCTCGTCCCGGACCTCACCAATTTCTACGCCCAGCACGCCTATGTGCAGCCCTATCTGAAGACCGACACGCCGAGCCCTGAGAAAGAATGGGCCCAGACCGAGACTGATCGGTCGAAGCTCAACGGGCTGTATGAGTGCATCCTTTGCGCCTCGTGCACCACGTCCTGCCCCTCCTATTGGTGGAACGGCGACAAATATCTCGGGCCCGCCGCCTTGCTGCAGGCCTATCGCTGGCTGATCGACAGCCGCGACGAGGGCACGGGCGAACGGCTCGATGATCTTGAAGACCCGTTCAAGCTCTATCGCTGCCACACCATCATGAACTGCGCCCAGGTCTGCCCGAAAGGCCTCAACCCGGCCAAGGCCATCGCCGAAATCAAACACATGATGGTCGAGCGGGTCGCTTAACGCTCAGAAGGATTGCGTTCCGCGCGGAACTGAGACATGGCGCGATCCCGCTTTGAAGGATACCGCCCATGTCCGTTCCATTCGTCCTTGGTTGGGAAGAATGGCTCGCCCTGCCCAAACTCGGCCTGCCGGCGATCAAGGCCAAGGTCGACACCGGCGCCCGCACATCGGCGCTCCATGCCTCGGTGATCGAACCCTTCGGGCCGGTGGAAAAACCGCGCGTGCGTTTCTTAATCCAGCCCGACCCCGCCAAGCCCGCCCTGGAAGTCACGTGTTCGGCCGCCGTCGTCGACCGGCGTAATGTCACCAGTTCGAACGGCGAAACCGAGTTTCGCTATGTCATCGCGACTGACATTCAAATGGGCGATCGGAAATGGCCCGTAGAGGTCACGCTCACCAATCGCGAAACCATGGCTTACCGCATGCTGCTGGGCCGGACCGCGATCGAAGACGATATGATCGTCGATCCCAACCGGTCTTTCGCGCAGCCGGCGTTGGATTTCACCGCCTATCAGGGCATGCCGCGCCGCAAGCCGGTCCGCCGGCCCCTTCGCATCGCCCTGCTCACCCGCGAGCCTGGCAATTATTCCAGCCGGCGAATCGTCGAAGCCGGCGAAGCGCGCGGACATATCGTCGAGCGCATCAACACCACGCGCTGCTATATGCGCATCGATTCCGTCGGCTCGGAGGTTCACTATGACGGCGAAGTTCTGCCCCGCTATGACGCCGTCATCCCGCGCATCGGCGCCTCAGTGACCCCGTACGGCACGGCCGTGCTCCGCCAATTCGCCAATACGGGCGCCTATTGTCTCAACGCGCCCGACGCGATCGCCGCCTCGCGCGACAAGCTCCTCGCCCACCAGGTTCTCGCCCGGGCAGGCATCGGCATGCCGGTCACCGCCTTCGCCAACTCGCCGAAAGACACCAAAGACCTCATCAAGATCGCCGGCAAAGCGCCGGTCGTGGTGAAACTCTTGGAGTCGACCCAAGGCCGCGGCGTGGTGCTGGCCGAGACCAGCAAAGCGGCCGAGAGCCTCGTCGACGCGTTTCGGGGTTTGGACGCAAACTTTCTGGTGCAGGAATTCATCGCCGAAGCCGGCGGCGCCGACACGCGCTGTTTCGTCATCGGGGGGAAAGTCGTCGGCGCCATGCGCCGGCAGGCGGCCGAGGGCGAGTTTCGATCCAATCTGCATCGCGGCGGCACGGCGTCCGTCGCCAAACTCACCAAGGCCGAGCGCGAGGCGGCCCGCAACGCCGTGCGAGAATTGGGGCTTGTCGTTGGCGGGGTCGACATTCTTCGAAGCGAGAGCGGCCCGAAAATCCTCGAGGTGAACTCCTCGCCGGGTTTGGAAGGCATGGAGGCCGCGACCGGCAAGGACATCGCTGGCCAAATCATCGAGTATTTGGAGGGACGTGTCCGGCCTTTGTCCAAGAGCCGGGAGCCCCGTTCCACGGCGACTTATCCGGCGCAAAGCGAGAGTGAAAACTGACCGTTTTCAAGAGCTTGGCCTCAACCCCCAAAAAACTTATCCACCCCCTCCCGCGCCTACGCGATACTCCGCCTCGCCCCCTCGCCGGGCAGGCCGGTCCGGACCGTCCGGGCGGCGTGGGGGCGCGGCGGTCGATCTTGGCGGCGGAGCTCGAGGTCGAGTACTGCTTCGTCCGAGCGAGATTCGACGGCTGGGTGACCAATCTCAA
>JBCBSQ010000028.1:0-24232 GCA_039819085.1 Pseudomonadota bacterium | reverse complement strand
GTTCGACCGCAAGACGCTCGCCGCCGCGCCGGCGCCAACTGGCGTAAAGCGCGCAGTTCGTCTTGAAAGCGCCGCGATCGCCGCATTCGGCGCGCCGGCCGCAATCTTTTGCCTTGGCGCGGCGACCGCCGCCGGCCCCGGCGAACCTCAACTCGCCCCGCTTTTTCACACGACGGTGTCGATGCTGAAGGGCTTTGTGATTGGCGGCGCTTGCGGCCTCGCGGGCGCCTGGCTCGGCGGAAAAGCGAAAAGCGCCGCGCGCCGCTGGTCACTGTCGGCGGGAGAGGTTTCCCGGCTTCGCGCAAGCGCCGCGGTCCTTGGCGGCGTCGCCGCGGGCGCGCTCGCAGGCGCACTTGGCGGCGGCATCATCGTCGCCGCAGCCGCGGCGGGCCTTTTGTGGAGCGAAGAGACGGGCCGCGAACCGGCCGCGCGCCGGCGCCTGCACCGCCTCGCGGACCGCGCCATTCCGCCTGCGGCGTATTTCGCCTTCGGGTTCCTCTTGCTGCCGCGGCTCGCGGAAGCGGATCTCTTGACGGTGATGTTCGCCGTTGCGGCCACCACCATCCTGCGGGCCGCGCCGCGGCTCATCGCCCTTAACGGCACGCCCCTGCCGACGGGCGCGCGCAGTTTCCTCGCCTGGTATGGCGGCGCGCCGGGCGCTGGGACCGCGCTTTTCCTCATTATGCTGACGGGCGAGCCGGCCGTCGCGGGCCTCGACGAAGCGCTCAGCGTCGGCGCGCTCTGCGTTGCGTGCGGCGTTGTCGGGGCGCGCGCCTCATCCAAGCCGCTGCTCGACGGTTTCCTGCAAAGCGCTGCGCGCGGCCGGCGCCGGGCGGCGTTTGCTTGAGGTGAGTGGCGATTGGGTCGAAATCCGATCGGACCGGTCCGGAATAGCCCCGACCCTGGCCTCACAACGGATCTCTTCCCCCATTTATGGGGGAAGTGTCAGCAAAGCTGACGAAGGGGGCGAGCAGCGCTTCGAAACATGCGGACGACTGCGTTTGGAACAAGCGATGCCCCCTCAGTCTCGCTACGCTCGACAGCTCCCCCGTGAACGGGGGAGCTGATTTCTTCTCGTTTGCCGCCCAATAAGACTGCATGCGCCACAAGTTCGGGCGCGTTTCGCCGCAGATCCGGATCCCTCCCTTTCGAGCAACGAAACCGCTTCCGCGGTTTCGGCTCTCAAGCCCTCCCTTTTCAAGGGAGGGAAGGCCGCTGCGATAAAAAGTGACCTATAGCTCGCCGGTAAGAAACAGGTACGCAACTACAACGGTAAGCGCAATAATCAGTGGCCAGAGGAAAAATCGCCAGACTAACTTATCGACTTTATCCATCCGGCGCGTCGCCCTATCAATCTCTTCCCTTCTTTCTTCAGGAAGGCTACGCATCCATTTCGAAATCAGAATTGTGATCATCACTTGTAGTACGATCAAACCGACAATCAGCGCCGCGTATTCGGCGTATTCGGATATTGTTACACCTGCCTAAAGCTGCATCTAGCGACTTCGACAACAGGGCCAAACTCTCAGCGGAAACGAATACTACTGGGCGCGCCCTGCTCTACTTCTTGCTGTCCCCCGCCCAGGCGGGAATCTTCGAGCGCGCAATGCCCACACTCAGCGAACTCGCTGGATCGACAACGGCGCACCGTCAAGCCGTCACCTCGAATATCTCACGGCCGATCAGCATGCGGCGGATCTCGCTCGTGCCGGCGCCGATCTCATAGAGTTTGGCGTCGCGCAGGAGCCGGCCTGTGGGGTACTCATTAATGTACCCATTGCCGCCAAGCAGCTGGATGGCGTCAAGGCACACCTGGGTCGCCTTCTCCGCCGCATAGAGAATGCATCCGGCCGCGTCCTGGCGCGTCGTCTCGCCCCGGTCGCAGGCCGCCGCAACGGCGTAGACGTAGGCCTTGCAGGCGTTCATCGACGTATACATGTCGGCGATCTTGCCCTGCACCAGCTGGAACGTGCCGATCGGCTTGCCGAACTGTTTGCGTTCATGAACGTAGGGGACGACGACGTCCATCGCCGCCTGCATAATGCCCAAAGGCCCGGCCGACAGGACCGCGCGCTCATAATCGAGGCCTGACATCAGGACGCGCACGCCCTGGTTCAGCCCGCCGATGAGATTCTCTTCGGGCACTTCGCAGTCTTCAAACACAAGCTCGCATGTGTCCGAGCCGCGCATGCCGAGCTTGTCGAGCTTCTGGGCGGTGGAGAACCCTTTGAAGCCTTTCTCAATCAGGAACGCGGAAATGCCATGGCTGCCGGCGCCGACGTCGGTCTTGGCGTAAACCATCAGGACGTCCGCGCCCGGACCATTGGTGATCCACATCTTGTTGCCGTTCAGGACATAGCGATCGCCTTTCTTCTCCGCGCGCAGGCGCATGGAGACGACGTCGGAGCCCGAACCCGGCTCCGACATGGCGAGAGCGCCGAGATGCTCGCCGGAGATCAGCTTTGGCAGGTACCGCTCCTTTTGATCCTTGCTGCCGTTCAGATTGATCTGGTTGACGCAAAGGTTGGAGTGCGCGCCATAGGAAAGCCCGACAGCGCCGGAGCCGCGCGAGATCTCCTCCATAACGACGACATGGGTCAGATAACCGAGCCCGAGGCCGCCATGCTCTTCATCCGCCGTGACGCCGAGGACCCCAAGCTCGCCGAGCTCCGGCCAGAGGTCACGCGGGAACTCGTTGCTTTCGTCGATTGCGCCGGCCCGTGGGAGCAAACGTTCGTCGACCCAGCGCGCCACCGCGCCGCGCATTTCCTCAATCGTCGGGTCGAGCCCGAAATTCATGCCGACACGGCTGTTGGACAACATGGCGCGCTCCCTTGGCCTGCGGGCCACTTGCGTTTGCGGGCCACGCTTATTTGACGGCTTCGTAGAAAAGCCGTCTTACGCGCGCAATAGCACAAAATCGCGCGGGAGCGGTTAAGCCGCTTATTGGCTTATACTGGAGCCTTGCGCGGCCAGGAGCCGGTCGAGCTTCTCATGCAAGGCAGAAATCTCGCGGCGCAGCTCGGTCGTTTGGTCGTCAAGGGCCTCTTCCGCGTCTTCCTCCACCACCCGAACGACGATGGCGACGAAGAGGTTCAACATGGTGAATGTGGCGATCAGCACAAAACTCAGGAAAAAGACCCAGGAATAGGGGTGGGTCTCCGCGACCCCGTCCGCGATCTCTCGCCACCCTTCAAGGGTCATGACGGTGAACAGGGTGTACATCGCAGTGAAGACGTCGCCGAACGTGTCCGGGTGCGTTGGTCCATAGAGGTTCGCGGCGATCACCGAGAAGACGTAAAGGATGAGCACGAGGACGACACCGACTGACGCGATGCCCGGAATCGAATCGAACAGCGCGCTGACGACCGTCCGCATCCGCGGGATGACCGTCACAACCCTCAACACCCGCAGCACCCGAAACGCCCGCACCGCCGCAAGCCCGGACGTCATCGCCGGCAAGGAGACGGCCACTACGGCGAAATCGAAAATGTTCCAGCCCGACCGAAAGTAGCTTTTCGGGTCAGCGGCGAATCTCATAAGGACTTCAATGAGAAAAATGTAAATGATCGTATGGTCTATCAGCAGCAGCAGGTCGCCGTGCCGATCATTGACGGCGGAGATTGTCTCAAGCCCGAGGATCACGGCGTTGAATAGAATGAGGGCGATGATGACCCCTTGGAACAAGGCGGATTCAACGATCGCGCGTATTCTCGCTTGCATTGACGTCTCCCATTCGCCGCTCGCCGCGACGGCTTCTGAATGAGGCGTTTTGCGGCGGCGCGCCATCCCTCCGCAAGGACGCAGTCAATGCGCCGCCGCCATTGGCTTGGCGCGCGAAAATCAGCTAAGCCCCTTGCGATGCGCGATGGATGATCGATGCCGGACGCTAATGAAGTTCCCGACCAACCGCGACAAGGCCTCGACGACGGCGCAGAGCCGGAGGCGCTTGCGCTGACGCCGTCCGACCGTATCGCTGGCGGCGCGAGCGGCTCGCGCGTTCGGTTCAGCGGCGTTGACGCCAGCGATGATGAGCTCTCTGCTTCGCCGAACGGCCGAGAATTCACGCCCAATGGGGCGGACATGTTTGAAGATCCATCAATCGAGGGCGCGCCCGGACCGGCGTCCGACTGGGAGGCCACCGACTGGCCCCGGCTCAGTAAAGAGGTCGCGCGCGCATCTCGGCTGTGCGCGATCTTCATCGCGGGCGCGATGCTGATCTTCTGGCCGGTGCTGACGGCCGTCGGACACTACAGCGTCCTCGGATCGCTGAGAGGCTGGAACCTCATCGCGGCCTATCCCACCTGGGCGGTGATCATCACCATCATCGCGCCGGTGATGATCTATATCCTCGGCTACATCGTCTCGCGCCAGATGCTGATGATGTCGGCCGCCGACGCGCTCGTCGATTCAGCGCGCAGGCTGACCGAGCCGGAGCGCAGCGCAGTCTTCAATGTGCGCACGGTCGGCGCCGCGGTCCGCTCGCAGATCGACGCGGTCAACACCGGCATTGATGATTCGCTTATTCGTCTGGCTTCGGTGGAGGCGATGATCCGCCAGCATGTGGAGGCCATCGAGACCGCGGGCATGGCGATGGAGGGCGGCGCCAGCGGCGCGCTTGATCGCGTCGCCAAGGAGCGCGCGACGCTGATGAAATTGACGGAACAGCTGAACGCCCGCGCCGACGACTTTGCTGTAGCGATTGCGGAAAAAGCGCAAGCCAGTATCGATTCTTTTAATGAAAACAATGAAGTAGCGGAAGAAGCCGAGCGGAGACTCGAGGAGCGCCTCGGGCGGCTTGAGCAGATCGCCGAACGCGCGCTGACAAGTTTCGAATCGCTCTGCGGCGCGCTTCTTGGCGCGGAAGACAGGGCGGGCTCGGCCGCAGCCGCAATCGAAGGCCATGCGGAAGACACGAAGCGCGCGACCGCCGCCATGAACGTTGTCGCCAATGAAGCGGCCGAGGCCGCCGCGCGCAACGCGCTGAATGTCGGCAGGTTCGCCGAACGCGCGAGCGAAGAAGCGATTCAGGCGTCCGCCGCCGCGATCGAAACCTCGCGCGAAAGCGCCGAACGCGCCGCTCAGGAGGCGGTCGACATCGCCGCTCGGGAAAGCGGCCGGATCGCCGACGCCATTGTCGCGGCGGTGGACGGCGTGAAGTCAGCGACCGACGCCTCCATGCAGGCGGTCGGCGAGGACGCGGCGCGGGCGATCGACGCAGCGACGCAATTGACTGGCGCGGCGGAGACCACCGCCAAGGCGGCGCGCGAAGCGACCGCGGAAGTGCGCGCGGCGAGCGCGGCGGCGAAGGCCTCCGCCGGCGAAGCCTTGGAGGCGAGCGAACGCGCCGCCTCGCAAGTGCAAAATCGAAATCAGGAACTCGCCAGCGCGCAGGCCGCGCTCCAGAAAGAAAACGAACGGCTCGAGAGCCTGATCGACGAACAGCGCCAGCGCGCCGATCGCCTTGCAGACACGATCGCGCGGCAGACCGAACGGCTGTCGCGGCTCGCCGAAGTTCAATTGCGCGAACAGGAGGCCGCCGCGCGCATGGCGGAAGCCGATGCCGCGCGCCAGGCCCTCGCCAATGCGCCCTCAAGCGCCGGCGCGCCGAAAGGATTTCTGCCGCCTGGCCTTGTGGGCAAGCCTCAAGGACCGGCGAGCGGGGCCACAAAAGGCGCGATGTTCCAGTCGACCGACGCCGAGCCGACGCGCAAATCGCCCGCAAAAGAATCAGCGCCGAAAGAGAAAGTCAGTTGGCGGGATATCCTGAACGCCACTGATGAAGCGGAGCCGCTTGACCTCGGCGCCGCGCAGCGAGCGGATGCAGTCGAAGGTTCCCCGCGCGCGCCGGCCAACGGCGATAGCGGCTCTCACAGCGGCGACGCGGCGAACGACGAGGATGGGCCGGACGCCGTCGCCGTCATCCACCGGTTGCAGAACTTCACGTTGAACCTCGACCGACGGCTCTACGGCGATCCGCCGGAACGCCTCCTTGCTCGGTTCGATGACGGCGACCGGAACCTCTTCGCCAACCGGCTCCTGCGGCTTGACGAGGGGGACGTGAAGCGTCGTATCCGGACGGAATCGGATCGGGACAAGGCGTTCGCCGCCGCGATCCAGGACTTCCTGCACGGGTTCGAGAGCCTGCTCGAAGAAGCGACAGCGTCGGACACGGCTGACGACGATCTTGAGGCCTATCTCTCCTCGCCGCTCGGGCGGGTCTATCTCCTCATCGGCGCGACGGTCGGGTATTTCGCTTAGGCGCGGCGGCGCGAGACGTACTGCAGTCGGAAGCGGCCGTTAGCCCAATCCGTCCAGCCAACGGAAGAAAAAAGCGCCAAAGAAGGAGATGGCGGTAACGCCGATCCACCAGAGCAGCAGCCGTCTCCAGCCGCCGAGCTTGAAGCAGGATTGCGCGTAGGCAACGAAGCCGATCAGCGCCAGCAGCAGCCCTGCGCCAAATCCGCTAAAGCCGAGACGGAGAGCGGCGATCATTGCAATGGCGAGGACGGCCGAAACACCATTGAAGACCTTCCATGCGCGGTCGATCTGAGCTTTTTCACCCGTGAAAGGGCCGCCATAGAAAAAGGCCGAGTGGACGCCGCCAGGCGGCGCGTCAGACGCTTTCCAATTCTCATTCCCGCTTGGCGTCGTGTCGACGACTGCGTCCGAACGCCATTGCTGAAGCGCCTTTTCACGCGGCCGCTCCACTCCGCCGCCGAAGCTTACGACCGCACACCAATAGACAAAGTCGCTGCTCAGTAGGGGGAGCGTCGGCGCGGGCTCGGTTCCTTGCGAAAACAAGAGCGAGTGAGGAATGTCGAGTGGATCGGCCGTGCCTGGAAACTGCTTGAGCATCTCAAGGTAGCCTTCGCCGCCGGACCAGAACTGATAGTTTGGCGCGCTGTCGGCGTAGCCGCCTTTTCGCCAGCGCTCGAGAATATAGGTGACGGTCCCAAAGGCGTCTTCGCGCGTGGTCTCGCCCGAAAGGATCGTCTCTGCACGGTCATGAATAGAGTAGAACGGATCTGAGCACCCCCAGAAGATGCGGCCGGCGACGCAAGACGGGCACTCCGGCTGCCGCGCCATCCAGTCGTAAAAGTCGTGTGGATGGGCGTTCAGGAGGTCTTCAAACGTCTGCATCCAGACGTCTGCGGGCTTTCCGACCAGCCAGTCGGCGAGATCAACCTGATCGTACCCGCCGTATCTCCACATCGCGTCGAAGATGTCGTCGTCGGCGTAGTCAAAGTCCAGAAAAACGAGGTTCAAGGTCTCCAGTGCGGATCCACCAAAGGGGCCGAAGAGGGCCGACGGCGCCTCGCCGGCATAGCCTTCGAGCCCATCCACCTGCGGCGCGTCAATGAGCTGCGTACGCTCCATCGCTTCGCAGCCGTCCCAAGCCAGATCACTAGACGTATACGACCCATTCTCGACGCGCGCGACGATATCGTTAAGGATTTTCGCCCGAACCGCGCCATAACGCGGCGTTCGCTGCCGATCATCTTCCATGTCCGGCAGAGTGCGCAGGCGCCAGAAGACCATCGCAGCCGTGGCGAGGTCGCAATCGGGCTCAGTGGCGAGCCAGGCCATCACCGCCAGCGATTCTTCATCGAACCCAATCGCCCGCACAACCGCATGACGCTTCGCCGGCGTCAACGGCGAAAGAAAGTCAATCGCATCCTGAACAGGATCGTATGCGGCGGCGGGTTCGCTCATGCGAACGGCGTATCACTGGAAGCTGAGGATGGCGTTAAACGGCTGACCAAAACCGTAAACGTGATCGCAAGCCTAACGCCGTCGACGCGCCGCCCGCGCCGCGGCGCGCGCTTCGGATTCCGAGCCTTCGGTTTCCGCAGCGGCCTCGCCGGCCGCAAGCGCCCAGTCGACGATCCGCGGCAGGAGCTCTCCGGCGGCGGCGTCGAGCGCTTCGGCGACGGCGCCGGCTTCATCGACGCGGACCGGGCGCTCGGCTTCAAAAAGCTGCGCCGCAAAAATCCGCCCCCTGATATTTGTCAGCCTGGCATAAATCGAGGCGCGCGCAACCAAGTCGCCAGAGCGCAAGTCGGCTTCAAAATCCCTAAGGTCGATCTGCAGGAGGTAATCTGAGATCGGCTGGCTGTCGCGCCCACCGACCGCCACGATGCGCCCTGAGTTCTCAAAGCTCCTGACGAGGGCGGAATGGACGAGCCGCGGCGCGCGGTCGACCCATTCGCCGTCGGGGTAATATTCATATTGCGCGCGGCCGGAGACGAGCGCGATGTTGGCTGTGTCGATCGCGCGGGTCGACAACGGGTCGCCGACGGAAAGCGACCAGTCGACGCTCTCCTCTGAAACGGACGTGAACGCGTCTGCCGGGATGGCGCTGACGCCATAGCGCGGCGCGGCCGGATCGGCGTCCGGCAGAACCGAGACGCAACCCTGCGAGGCGGCGAGCGCGGCGACGCTCGCCAGGGCGCAACGCAGTCGGATCATCTTGCGTCTCCTTCGTGCTGCGGCGTTGACTCGCCGAGGAGATAGCCGCGCGGATCGCGGTCGATTTCACGCAACACCTCATCCAGCGTACGGAATGTGCGCCGCACCTCCGACAATGCGGGACCGAACTGCGACAGCCCCTGCTCGGTGAAAAGCGACAAGGGTTCGGCGTTCTCGTCGACGACGTCCTGCACGCTCTGCAGCAGCACCTGAAGATCCACGATCGCCTGGCGCGCGTCGGCGACGGCGCCGGGCGCGTCCTCGGCCATCAACGCGTCAAGGCTGTCGACGATCGAGGCGATCTGTTCGGAGGCGTCGGCGAGGTTTTTCGAGAACGTCGCGGCGCTCTGGATCGTATCGGCGATCTGCGCGTCGTTCTCCGCGATCGTCGCCATGATGTCTTCAAGGCTGTGCAGCGTGTTGGTGATCGTCTGCGTGTTTTCTTCTGACAGAAGCTGATTGATGCGCGCGACGATCTCGCCGGAGCCATCCAGGAACACAGCGAGGCCGGACGGCAATGCGGTGATTTCCTGCGGCGGGCGGCCGACATTGCGCAGATACTCCGCCTCGATGGTGCCGCCGTCGAGCTGGATGATGGCGAGGCCGGTGAAGCCGGCGAGCTCCAGTTTCGCGACGGTGTCTTCTTTGACCGGCGTATCGCCGTCGACGCGAATGAGGGCGCGCACGATCTTCGGATTCTCCGGATCAATGGTCAGTCGACGCACTTCGCCCTTCTGAACGCCATTGAAGCGCACCGGCGATCCCTGGCTCAGGCCGGACGCATTGCCTTCAAAAACGACGACATACTCATCGTAATCGCGGCTGCCGCCGCCAAGCCACAGAACGAACAGGAATCCTGCGGCGATGGCGGCGAGCACAAACCCGCCGATAATGATGAAGTGCGCGCGGGTTTCCATGCGCTTCTCCCGAATGCCCCCATGCTCGGCCCGCCTTTCAGCGGGCCGTCGTTTTGCGCGCCGCGCGGCCCCGCGGCCCGGTGAAATAAGACCGGATCCACGGATGATCAGACCTCGTCACTTCCGTGAGCGGCCCCACTTCGATCACTCGCTTCTCTGCGAGCACTGCGACCCTGTCGCTGGCCGCATACAGAGAATCTAAATCGTGCGTTATCATAAAGACGGTCAGGCCTAAGGAAGTCTTTAGATTGACGATCAGCTCGTCGAATGCGGCTGCGCCGATTGGGTCCAACCCCGCCGTCGGCTCGTCGAGGAATACGATATCCGGGTCGAGGGCCAAAGCCCGTGCAAGGCCGGCGCGTTTGCGCATGCCGCCGGACAACTCCGACGGGTATTTGTCTCCCGCCTCCGGCGGCAGCCCGGACATGGAGATTTTCATCGCCGCAATGTCCCGGGCGAGCGCGTCAGGCATCTGAAGGTGCTCGCGGATCGGCGCCATCACGTTCTGGGCGACAGTCAGCGATGAGAAGAGCGCGCCGCCCTGGAAAAGAACGCCCCAGCGGCGCTCAACCTCCAGCCGGCCGGCCTCATTGAGGGCGTAAAAGTCCTCGCCGAAGACCTTTACCGACCCCGCCGAGGGGCGCTTCAGGCCTATGATCGCGCGCATGAGCACCGACTTGCCTGTGCCGGAGCCGCCGACGACGCCGAGGATCTCTCCGCGCATGAGGTCGAGATCAAGATTGTCGTGAATGACGACGTCGCCGAACTGCGTCCTCAAGCCCCTGACTTTGATGACCACCTCAGCGTTCGACCGGACGCTTTGCGCCCCGAGGTCCGCCGCCGTTGTGAGGTCGAGATCGCCCATTTTAGAAATCGATCTCCAGATAAAACATGGCGAAGAAGGAATCGATGAAGATCACCAGGAAAAGCGACTGAACCACGGACAGGGTCGTACGCTGACCGAGCGATTCAGCGCTGCCCCTGACCGCCATGCCCTGAAAACATCCGACGACGGAAATAATAAAGGCGAAGAACGGGGCCTTGATGATCCCCGCCCAGAAATTGCTCATGACGACTGTTTCTTTCATCCGGGCCAGGAACAGCGCCGGTGAGATATCAAGCGCGCCCCAGGAGACGAGGATGCCGCCCAGGAGGCCTGTCATCGCGCCAATGAAGGCGAGAACCGGCAGGACGAGAACCAGCGCGATGGTCCGTGGCAGGACGAGAATCTCGATTGGATCAAGGCCGAGAACGCGCAAGGCGTCCACTTCCTCGCGGATCTTCATGGACCCGATCTGCGCAGTGAAAGCGGAGCCTGACCGGCCCGCCAGCAGGATCGCCGAAAGAAGGACGCCGAACTCCCGCAAAACGGCGAGCGCCACGAGCTCAACGACGAAGATCTCCGCGCCGAACATCTCAAGGCTCTTCGCGCCCATATAGGCGACGACGGCGCCGACCAGAAAGCACATGGTTGCGACGATGGGCACCGCGTCGAGCCCTGCGTCCTCCATGTGGCGGACGATAGACGTCATGCGCAGCCGCTTCGGATCCGTGAACACGCGCGCGCCGGTCACCAGCACAAGGCCAATGAAGTTGAGGATCTTGAGCGCGGTGAAGTAAGCGTCCGCGGCCCCTCTGCCGAGGCGGTCGAGCATCTGAATGAAAGGATCGCCGCGCGCCGGCTCCACGGGGCACGGGGCGAGGTGCGGCGCGACCCGCTCCATCAGCGCCTGGTGAGCCTCGCTCGCGCCGACGAATTTTGAGGCCTCGGTCCGCGACGCGCAGGCGGACATCACCCGCTGCAACACGAGCGCGCCGGCCGTATCGAGGCGCGTCACGCGCGACAGATCAATCACAAGCTCGCGCCCGACGCTGTCCTCCTCAAAGAGCCGGACATCATGGTCGATCGCGGCGAGGAATCGCGCGCGCCAGTCCCCCTCCGCATTCATGCGCAGGGTCTGGCCGTCAAGATCGATGCGAAACGCCGCCGTCATGCGGAAAAAACGCCTCCTCAATTGGCGATTCTTAACTTAGCGACCCGGAACGCGACTTGCACTCTGGACAACAGACAACGCTGATGCGGACGCTGGCGAGAGAACACTGTCGAGGCGCTATCCAGAATGGTACTGTTCGTCTGAAAGTAGCGTGAACGCGGCGGTTTTCCCGCCATTGCGGCGCGCGGGCCCGTGGGCCGCGTGTCAGAACGGGCGGGGCGCGGGCAAGCTGAGCATCAATTGACGGTCCGACAGGGCGATACTAGCGAGTTTTTTGGGTCAAGGCCGCACGTGAAACAGACGAGTATTCTGAAAAGATCAGGGTTCAGGAAATCGGGATGGCCCGCCGCCGCGCCATTGATCGGCGTCACGGCGCTGATGGCGATTCTGTCAATTGTCGCGCTGTCCACTGCAGGGGCGCGGACCGGCGGCATGCGCGCTGGATTGTTTGACCTTTACCAGCGGCTTGCGCCATCCGAAGCGGCGCCCGTTCAGCGCTTCCATGTGGTCGAGATTGACGCGGAGACTATCGACCGCATCGGTCCATGGCCCTGGCCGCGTTCCGAACTCGCGCGGCTTGTCGAAGCGGCGTCAGGCGCCGGCGCAAAAGCGGCGATCCTCGTGGAGCCGTTGGACCGGCCTGATCCTTTGTCGCCAGCGACGATCGGCGCGTTCTGGCTTGAGGGGGCGCGTGATGAAGGCCTCGCCCGAGAATTAAGACGCTTGCCCGACACTGACGCGACCCTCGGCGAGGCGTTGGCCGCAGTGCAAAGCGCATTCGCCATCGATCCCGGCCCGCGGCTCGCCTTGTCGGATCAAGCGCGCCTCGCCGCCGCGGTGGCGCAGGACGCCGATTGGATCGACGCGCGCGCCGGCGGCCAGGACGGCGCGCGGCTCGCGGCGTCTGAACGCATTGCGCTGCCAGGCGCGCGGGCCCGCAGCGCGGTCGCTGCGCCCCTCCGCGACGGCGCTCGCCTAGCGGTCGGGGCGCTGCCGGCTGACGGCGACGGCGTCTTTCGCGCGCCAATCCTCGCCTGGAGCGTCGACGAAACACCCGCGCCATCGCTCGCGTTGGAGGCGGCGCGCGCGGCGCTGGGTCTGCAAACAGTGGGCGTTGAAATCGATCCCACTGCGACGACCCCGTTTGGCCGCGTCGTCAAGTCGGTCAGTCTCGGCGAGGAGAGCATCAGTGTCGACCGGCTTGGCCGCGCGGTGATCGAATGGCCGAAAGAGGTCGCCGCCCCAACAACGCCGGCCTGGCGGCTGATTGACGGGTCCGCCGGCTCAAATGCGCAACTTGCCGGCAAAGTCACCCTGATCGGCCTTAGCGCCGACCTTGACGGGGTTGTCAGGACTCCCCGCGGCGACATCTCGAAAGCCGCGGCGCACGCCGTCGTCGCGGATCGCCTCGTCGTTGGCGCGCTCGCAGCCCGGCCAGGCTGGATCGGCTATGTCGAGGCGCTAGCGGTGATGGCGTTCGGCGCCGGCGCAATCGTGTGGTCCCAATCGCTTTCTTTCTGGCGCTCTCTTGGCGTAGCGGCGCTTATCGCCTTCGCCGTGCTCGCGGCGTCCGTCGGCGCCTACGCCGGCGCCAAGGTGTTGTTTGATCCTTTGCCGTCGATCCTTGCGGTCTTTCTCGGCGCCGCCGCCGTCGCCGGCGGCCGCTCCATCGGCGAAGCCATGAGCGACGAGGCGGTGCGCGGCAACTTCAAAGGCGCCCTGCCGGAACCCACCATGCGAAAACTGCGCGAGGAAGGCCCAACCGACGTCCTCGAAGGCGACGAGCGCGAGATCAGCATTTTGTCCTGCGAACTCTCCTTTTTTGACGAGGACAAGGCGAAATTCGCCGGCCGGCCAGGCGACATGACCACGCATATCGCGTCCGCCTGCCAGTCCTTGCGCAAGGTCATCGTCGACATGGGCGGCGCGGTGGATCAGGCCGACGGCGGCAAGGTGTTCGGGTACTTCAACGCGCCGCTTGAGACCGCCGACCATCCCCAGGCGGCCTGCACCGCCGCGTTGCGGCTCGTCGAAGCGATGGACGGGATCAATTCCGGCCTCAATGGCGGCCCCGGCGCGCGCGACGTGCAATTGCGGCTCGCCATCGGCGTCGCAACCGGCCCATGCCTTGTGGGACCGATGGGCCACGGACGGTCGAACAGATACTCCGCCATCGGAGAAGCGATGGAGCTTGCGCAGTTCCTGCGCAAGCAAGCCGCCTTTTATGGGCCTGCCATTATCTGCGACGAGACGGTTCATCGGCGCACCCACCATAACTTCGCATTCCTGGAGCTCGACCAGGTGCACATGCGCGGCGCGTCGTCGCCCGCGACGCTTTACGCGCTTGTCGGCAATCCGTTCCTGAAATCCAGCAAGGGGTTTCGCGCGCTCGACGGCGCGCACAGGGACATGCTCGCCGCCTATCGCAGCGGCGACGCGCAGGGCGCGAAGCTGAACCTGTTGCGCGCCCGCCGCTCGCCAGGCGCGAACATCGCTCTTTTCGACATCTACGAAGAGCGGATCGCCGCCCTCGAAGCGGACGGGGAACGCGCGGCCGAACCGACGCAAACGGTCGTCATCTAACCCATCCGGGTTCCAACTACTAAAGCTGTGGAAAGGGCGCGCGCGGCGCAAGCGTTCAGCGGCCAGGCCCGTCGTCATACGCCGACATGTCGGCGGTCGCCGGCTGCGCAGGCGTAATGCCCGCTTTGGAGAACTTCGCGTCAAAAGCGGCGTCCGCCGCCGCGTCAGCAAGCGCTGAAAGGCGGATCGCCGCCGCGTCAAACCGACCGCGCACCGCAAGACGAGCAAGCGCGCGCTCTTCCTCCGGGCGATCAATCAGGTCGATGCTCGACAGAAAGACGGTGCGGGCAAATCTCACATTCTGAATGGCCGCTTCGATCACCCCGACGTCCCGCATATCGGGCGAGGCGCCGTCGAACGCCGACTCAGCGCGCGCCGCCAACGCCGCGGCGGCGTCTGCTGTGCGATCAGCATCGTCGATAAGCGTCTGAAGCGGCCCCGACGCGTCAGCCAGCGAACGCGCATACGACGCCGCCGCTTGATCGGGCTGCTGCGCATAGCCGCTCACGCCGCCGGTCAACCGTCCAAGCATTGTCGCCCGCTGGAGTTTCGCCGGAGAGACGGACGCCCAGTCCGCATGAGAAAGCGCGGCCACCGACTGCGCCAGTTCCGCCCGCTGTCGGTCATTCTGCGAATCATCAAGAGTTGTCGTAACCGTGGTGGCGCATCCGCCCGCGGCGCTAACGCAGCAAATGGCGGAGACGCCCGCCGCGCGCGCCGTAAACGCCCGCGTCAGCCTGTTCCAGCCTTGCAACATCCGCCGAAGAGTCGCCACTACCGCCTCACGCAAACATTAACTTCGCACTACCAGATGGCGGCGCCCTTCGCTAAGACAAACGTCGAACATCAACCCACGCCAGCACAACGCCGAGCCGGATTAACCTTCGATGGTTCGCCTTACCCCAGAACGAGCCCCACTCCTCACCCAAATCCGCTTGCCTGCCGACAAGCGCCCGCTTCAGGTTCGCCTTGCGGCCCCCACCGCATAAGACCTATCCGCTCACTCGCATGAACCGATTGTTAGGTTCTATCAAACCTGGACGTTAAAGTCAGCTCATCAATGACCGAGCATTTAGATTTGCATTCTCCCCTCGAACCGCATCTGACGGGCATGCTGCCCGTGTCCGACGTGCACACGATCTATTATGAAGTGTCCGGGAATCCGGCCGGCAAGCCAGTAATCGTCTGCCATGGAGGTCCGGGCGGCGGGGCGACCGCGTCCATGCGGCGTTACTTCGACCCGGAAAAATACAGGATCATCCTGTTCGATCAGCGCGGGTGCGGCAGATCGACGCCTAAAGCCGAACTCCGCGGCAATGACACCTGGTCGCTGATCGAGGATATGGAGCGGCTCCGGGTCGAACTCGGGGTTGAGCGCTGGCAGGTGTTCGGCGGCTCCTGGGGCTCCACGCTCGCCCTCGCCTACGCGCAGACGCATCCTGATCGGGCGACGGAGCTTGTCCTGCGCGGCATTTTCATGCTTCGGCGCGCTGAACTCCTGTGGTTCTATCAGGAAGGCGCGAACTGGATTTATCCGGACGCCTGGGAGGCGTTCGTGGCGCCGATCCCTGAGGCGGAGCGGGGGGACATGATCGCAGCCTATTACCGGCGGCTGACCGGCGACGACGCGGCGAAAAAGGCTGAGTGCGCCAAGGCGTGGAGCGTCTGGGAAGGCGGCACGGTGTCGCTCGAGCCGTCAATGGAGCGCATTAGAAGCTTTTCCTCTGAAGCGTTCGCGATCGCCTTCGCCCGCATCGAATGCCACTATTTCGTCAATGGCGGCTTTTTCGAAAGTGATGATCAGCTGCTCCGGCGCGTGGACCGGATACGGCATATCCCGGCGACGATCGTGCAGGGTCGATATGACGTCGTCACGCCCATGAAATCGGCCTGGGAGCTGCACCGCGCCTGGCCGGAGGCGGAGTTCAAGGTCATCCCTGACGCAGGCCACGCCGCCTCTGAGCCCGGCGTCATCGACGCCCTCGTGCGCGCCACTGATCGCTACGCGCGCGCTGGCGCTTAGCCATCGGTCTGCTTCGGCCCGGCCTGCTTCGCCGCTTCCGCTTCCCGGTATTCGAAGACCACGCCTTCGAGCGGCGCGGCGTTGTCATAGGGACAGACCTTCCAGGCTTCGGGAACGATGACCTTGGCGCCTTCCCGATCGACGCAGAAACGCACGCGGTAGCCGTTAGAGCTTTCATACGCGCCAGCGATCTCCCGCACGAGCTGGCCTTCGTCAACCAGCGCGTCGACGCCAAACCCGATTTCTCTCAGTACGTCGTAAGTTGCGTCCGCGGCGACGTCCAACGTGGATGGCGTGGCCAGAACAGCGAGGGTCGCGGCCCCGACTTTCGTGAAGGTCACGCCCTTCACCATGTAAGCCGTGCCAAGAGCGGCGGCCTTGAACGCCGCGCCGCTCAACAGCACGCTTTTCTTCGCCAGCAGCGCCGCCTTGATCCAAAGGGCCGCGCCTTTGCCGAGCGGTATGAGGGGAGCAGGCATTGTTTCATCGCCTCCGAATTGGTCGAGCCGCGCCCGGCGCTCAAGTTTCATGCCCCCTAACGGCATTATTGATCCGGATATCCGATCAACGCACCGTCACCCCTGCGTCGCGCACGCCCTGCAAGACGCCGCAATGAAAATCTGCCGGCGAAGACGGCTCAATTGGGGCGGGGCGGCGGCGAAACCGTGCGCGCGCTATTCGGTCGCGGGGCGCAGCGCCATGGCGGCGGTGTCAGAAATCCGGATCCGCGAGGACAGCGGCGGCGGCGTCAATCTCACCTTCCGTAGACGAACCCTGGCGGGGCATGGGTCGTAGGGCCCCACGGGGCCTCCCCGCCGGTCGAATACATTACCCGAGAAGCGGCGCGATGAGCGTTGAATAAATGATCACCGCGCCAATGCCGACGGGACAGACCCAGCGAATGAGGAAGCGCCAGCGCTGGTACCAGAGATCGCTCTCAAACCCGATCTCTTCCCGGCTAACGGAGCTCGACACCACCCAGCCGGCGAAGACGGCGGTGATGAAGCCGGCGACAGGCAGTATGATATCCGTCAGGGCGCTGAGGAAATCGAGCAGCGCCATATCACGGAAAAGCGGCAGGACGCTCCATGGCTTCCAGGTATTGAAAAAGAGATCCCGCGGCGATCCATCGGGGTGGGTCGCCGGCACCTGGGAGAGCGCGTTCATGACGCCGATCGAGAAAAAGACGAGGCCAAGAATGATGGCGATCATCGTCCGCTGGCGGCCAGGCTCCTGTTCCTCGAACCAGGCGGTGGAGGCCTCAAGCAGCGCGATCGACGAGGTGATCGCGGCGAAGAACCCCAGAAGGAAAAACAGCAGCCCGAAGATCCCGCCGAACGGCATGCCCTGGAACGCCTGCGGCAGCGTCTGGAACATCAGCGTCGGGCCGGCCGCGGGCGCAAGGCCCACCTGAAAGACAATCGGGAAGATGGCGAGGCCGGCGAGAACCCCGACGCCGGTGTCCGACAGCGCGACGAGCCGCGAGGATCGCGGCAGATCCTGGTCGCGGCTCATATGCGCGCCATAAGTCGCCATCAGGGCCGAGCCGAGGCCAATGGAGAAGAAGGCCTGGCCAAGCGCGGCGGAGATAACGGACCCGTCCTTCACGCCGCTGAAAAAGCCGCGGGCGACAATCTCGCCGTCGGGTCCGACCCGGTCGGCAAATCGAAAACCGAACAGGAAATCCGACCCGCGCCCAAAGTCGCCCGTCGCCACGGAGAAGATGACAAGGATCGCGAGCATGACAAAGAACGCCGGCATCAGCACCGTCACCGCGGTCTCGATGCCGCCTTTGATGCCCCGCGCCACGATGACAACCGTAATGATCGTGAAGATTGCGTGGTAGAAGATCATTCGCGCCGGATCGCTCAATAGGGCGCCGAGCTTGCCGGCGACTTGCTCGGAGGTCTCGCCGGCGAAGGCGCCGGCCGCCAGCGCCCCAATCCCGTCGCTCGCCACCGAACCGAAGAGCGACGCCCCAATCATCACCGCATAGGCAATCACCCAGCCGGCGATCACTGAATAGAACGTCAGGATAATGAAAGCCCCGATCATCCCGATCCAGGACTGCAGCGCCCACCAGGTGGTGCGTCCCTCGGACTTGGCGATCCGCGCGACGCTGCCGACCGCCGACAGTCTGCCTCGCCGACCGATGAATAATTCCGCCACCAGAACGGGCAAGCCAATGAGCAGGACGCAAATCAAGTAGAAGACGACAAAAACGCCGCCGCCGCTCTCCCCCGCGACGTACGGGAACCGCCACAGATTGCCGAGCCCGACCGCGGAGCCGATCGCCGCCAAGATAAAGGCGGCCTTAGACGACCATTCTTCCTGATTTTCAGCCTGCATCGGCATGCAAAGGCCCCCTCTCTCGTCCCGAACGACCTTTCATCCGCGCAAGGGCGGTCTATCCGGCCAGGCCAGATCCGCCGGCGCGCGTCAAATCGGTCGTTAAATGATTATCAACGCTTGTTTTTAGCCGATTTTTTACTGGGCAAATCCAATCATGTCGATGGAGCGAGACGCGCCCGCGATGCAATTGGCGAAAGCGGGACGGAAAAGGGCGGAGAAGCATGCCGGATCACGGCGAGGACATCGAGCCAACACTCGAAACCGAACAGCTAAGCGCGCTCCTTGAAGCGGCGGGCCCTGAGGGCCTGAACGAAATCATGGACGCGTTCTGGCGGTCAACGGAAGAGCTGATGTCGGCGGTGCGCCAGCAATCAGCGACCGGCGACTTCGAAAACGCCGCGAAGACGGCCCATGCGCTGAAAGGCTCCGCCTCGAACATCGGCGCGGCGCTGCTCGCCAATCTGGCGAAAGCCATGGAGACCGCGTGCCGCACGAACGACCAAGGCGCGCTCGACGCCTCGATTTCGGACGCGAATGGCGCTGTTGACGTGACGAAGTCGGCGATCGAGGCGCTGATCGCCACGGCCTGACGCCTGACCGTTTCTGGGGCGCAATCGGCATTCGCACCTGACTGGCGTCAGACAATGATCCCGGATGCGTCCTGATCGCGGCTCGCATGCGCGCTCATGACGAGCCCGAACCCGCCCATGATCGTCAGCATCACCGTGCCGCCATAGGACACGAGCGGCAGCGGCACGCCGACCACGGGCGCAAGGCCCATCACCATGCCGGTGTTGATCAGCACATAAAGCGCGAACGTCACGACGACGCCCATCGACAAGAGCCGCGCAAAGTGAGAGCGCGCGCGCATGGCGACCAGGACGCCCATCAAGATAACCGTCAGGTAGAGCGCCAGAAGCGAGATCGCGCCGACAAAGCCGAATTCTTCGCCAAAGACGGTGAAGATAAAATCCGTCTGCATCTCGGGCAGAAAGTTCAGCTGCGCCTGGCTGCCCTTCATGAAGCCTTCGCCCGTGAGGCCGCCGGACCCGATGCCGGTCTTCGACTGCAACAAATGATAGCCCTGCCCCAGGGGATCCCGGTCGGGATTGAGAAACGTAAAAATCCGCTCCAGCTGATACGGCTTCAGGATTTCAAACCGATAGGCTCCATATGCGCCGATGAGCGCCGCGAGCCCGCCGAGAAAGGTGAGCCGCCAACTGATGCCAGCCAGGAGCACAATCGAAAACCCTGTCGCGGCGAGCAGCAGTGACGTGCCGAGATCAGGCTGGATGAAGACGAGGCCGACAGGGGCGCCGATCATCGCGAGCGGCGGCAGGACAAAAAGCGGATGCGACACCTGCTCGATCCTGAGCCCGTGATAATAGCGCGCAAGACCCATCACGAGACCGATCTTCATCGCCTCCGAAGGCTGGAACTGCATGCCGCCAAACTCCAGCCAGCGCTGCGCGCCCATGTTCGTTGCGCCAATGAACGGCACAAGGGCGAGCGCGACCAACGCCCCGAAATAGGTTGGATAAGCAAGCGCCATCCAGAACCTGATCGGCACAAACGCGATCGTCACAAGCACGCACAGAGCGGCGGCGAACCTGATCCCGTGCTTCAACGCCCAGGGAGACCATGATCCGCCGGCCACGGAGTAAAGCGTCAGAACGCCAACGCTGGCGATCAGCGACAGCGCCACGATCAGCGGCCAGTGCAACCGCCCCAGATGGTCGCGAAAGTCGCGCCGTCCGCTTGGAAGGTGGATCGACGACATTGCGCGCGCTTATCCCCGGCCTCGCGCCGAACCCGATCCGGTCGCGGCCAGCGCCGCCGGACCGATCGGCGGCAGACTCGCCGGATCTTTCTTCATCACCGCCCGCATGATCTCGCGCGCCTTCGGTCCGGCCGCGCGACTGCCGCCAATCCCGTGCTCGACGACGACGGAGCAGGCGTACCGCGGATTATCAAACGGCGCGAAGCACACAAACAATGCGTGATCGCGCTTCTCCCAGGGAAGTTGCTCGGGCTTCGTCAGGCCTCTTGCGCGCTCTTCGGCCGTAATCCGGTAAACTTGGCTTGTGCCCGTCTTGCCGGCGAGCCGCCACTCCGGATTGTCCAAGCGCGATCGATAGGCCGTGCCGCCGATCTCGTTCGTCACCGCGTCCATGCCAGTGCGCGCGACGCCGAAGTACTCAGGGTCAATTTCAATGTCGTTGAACGTCGGCTGCGGAGAAATCGTCTCCCCGACCATGCGCACCATCCGTGGACGGACCTGTTTACCGGACGCGATCCGCGCAGCCATAACGGCGAGTTGCAAGGGCGTCGAAGTGACAGCGCCCTGGCCGATGACGACCGACAGCGTTTCGCCCGGATACCATTTCTGGTTCTCCGGCGAGCCTGCGTAGAAGCGCCGCTTCCATTCCCGGCTCGGCACCGTGCCGCCGCGCTCGCCAGGCACGCCGAGATTGTAGGATTGTCCAAGGCCGAGCTTTTCGGCGGTGTCGGCGAGCAGATCGATGTCGAGCTGCTGGGCGATGTCGTAATAGTAGACGTCGCAGGACTTTTTCAGCGAGTTCTTCATGTCGACCCAGCCATGGCCGCCACGCTTCCAGCAGTGGAAATAGCGATTGCCGTAGTAGATGCGTCCCGTGCACCTCACCGAATGATCAGGCTTGATGCCAGCACGCTGGGCGGCGACGGCGGTGATCATCTTGAAGGTCGAGCCCGGCGGATAGATCCCGCCAAGCGGCTTGTTCAGAAGCGGCTTATACGGACTTTCATTGAGTTCGCGCCATAGATCGGACGGGATGCCCGTATTGAAGAGGTTCGGATCGAACGCAGGCGTCGAGGCCAGAACAAGAACGTCGCCCGTTTCGATATCGATAACGACCGCCGACGCGCTCTCGCCTTCAAGCTCCTTCATCGCGGCGGCCTGAAGCTCAGCGTCGATCGTCAGCGCCAATGGCCGTCCCTGCTCGGGCTGGACGGCGTCATCACGATACTCTTCCAGGACCTGGCCATGAGCGTTGACCTTCACCTGCATCTCGCCGGCGACGCCCCTCAGCTCTTTTTCGTAAGTTCGTTCAAGCCCGTCACGGCCGACCTTGAAGCCCGGCTGGCGCAACAAAACTTTTTCGCCTTCGTCATCTTCCGAGGCGAGATCGCGATCGGTCACGGCACCCACATAGCCGATGACGAATGCGGTCGCAGAGCCGAAAGGATAGTTCCGCGTCTCGCCGACTTCCGGCAGCGCGCCCGGCAGTTCAGGGCGAGCGAAGCTGATCTTCGCGAATTCGTCCCAGTCAAGATTATCAACAACCTGCACCGGATTGACGCCGCCCGTCCGGCGGATCTCCCTCAGAATCCGGCGTTGGCGCGAGTCCGGCAACTCCACGTAATTGGCGATCTTCTGCAGCGCTTCTTCCGGATCCGAGGCCTGCTTCGGCACCAGCAGGACCCGGAAGTTTTGGCGGTTGGAGGCGAGCGACACGCCGAAACGGTCGACGATCTCGCCGCGCAGCGGCGTGATGACGCGCGAATTGAACTGGTTTTCAAGCGCCAGTTCGTCAAACGTTTCATGATTGACGATCTGAAGCTGATAAAGCCGCGCTGCGACCCCGCCGAACAGCAAAGAGACGCCGCCGGAAAACAGCGCCGCCCGCCGGGTGAAAACCTCTTTACGCTCCTGGTCGCCGCCGCTTCGCATGCTTGATCAGACCTCCACGATGACGCGCCGATGAAACTCCGCGAACGCGCCGGCGATCAACGGATACAAAAGGATGGTGCCGGCCATCTGGACGGCAAGCCAGCGGACCGGCAATGGCGCGCCTGACATGAGGCTCATCACCGACCAGAGGACCACCGCGGAGATGAACGCGATCACCGCAAAACCTAGCCAAACCACCCTTTGCTCCCGTCCATGAAAGTATGATCGCTGAGTCGCCACCAGATAGCTTGCAAGAAGGTAAATGGTCGGCCAGAGGCCAAGCGGCCCGCCGGTCAACAGGTCTTGAAAGAGGCCGATCAGAAAGATCCCGAAGGCGGGCAGGTTCGACGGACTGTAGATTGACCAGTAATAAACGACGACCAGCGGCAGAACTGGCGTCGGCACCGCGCCCTCCGCAAGCCGCAATGGCGTCGCCCAGAGGATCACCCCCGCAAAACCGATAAGCGTCGGCGCCGCGGCTCGAAGGCCGCGCCCAAGGTTCTCCGCTCGCGCCGCATAGCTCATCTCTCAGCGCGCCTCATCATTCAGCGGCCGGCGAGGCGTCCGCGACCCGCGCCTCGCCGCCGTCTTCTGTAGTCGCCGCCTCATTGACCGGTTCCTCCGGCTCATCGACGATCTCGGTCGGAAAATCGTAATTGATAATCCGAACAACGCGCGTGCGCGCATAGTTGGCGTCAAGCATGACCGCGGCCTCGTTTTCGCCGACGGCGGCGATCACGCCGACGGGTAGTCCGCGCGGAAGCGAACCGCCCGCCCCTGACGTCACCACCCGCTGCCCTGACTCGACGCGCTCAAGATCGTCATTGCGCGTGAAGGTGATCGCCGGCGCCTCGGTCGTGCGGCCCGCCAGAATCCCTTCGACCTCTGAGCCGTCCACATAGACCGGCACATTGCTCTGAACGTCCGTGAGCAGAAGGATGCGCGAGGCGTCCTTCGACGCGTCGACGACCCGGCCGACAAGACCGCGATCATCGACGACAGCCTGTCCCGGCGCGACGCCAACCGCGCGGCCCGCATTCGCGATCATGGAGTGCACATAAGCGTCGCCGCTCTCGCCGACGACCATGGCGTTGACGGGCGCGACGCCCGGCGGCGGAAAATAGTACCCGAGCGCTTCATAAGCGTTGATGAGGTCGCGCAAGTCGCGCGCCTCATGCTCCCAATGGCGAAGCGCCTCAACCTGTTCGCGAAGGGATTTGTTCTGCTCAAGGACGAAAAAATAGTCTTCAACGCCGCCGAATATGTCCTGGATGGCCGCCACCGGGCCAGCGACAAGCTGCAAGAGCGGCGCGGCGACGTTGAGCGCGCTTTCGCGCGCTTTCTGAAAGACCGACGCCTCAGCGGCGTAAAGGCTCGACAGAAGAAGAAGCGCGGAGACAAGCGTCAACGACAGCCGACCGAAGCCGACGCCCGGCCCGCGGTTCAGCCCGTCTCGCCGGTCTCGACCCAATACTTCCATGCGTCGTCCTGTGCTGGTCCGGCGCGGCCCGGCTAACCGCCTCGCCGGCGCCTGCTTTGCGAGCGCCGCCTCGCCACATGCGCCTTTGGTCGCTTTGCAGCCCTAACGTAAGGCGCGCCACGCCGCTCGATCAAGGCGACGCGCGCCCCCGTCTTCGCGTCAGATCGCCGTCGTCAGGACGCCGCGCATGATCTTTTCATTCTCAAGCGCCTGGCCTGTGCCAAGCGCCACGCAGCAAAGCGGGTCGTCAGCCACAGAGACAGGCAGGCCAGTCTCATCACGGAGCACTTGATCGAGATTCTTCAAAAGCGCGCCGCCGCCGGTCAGCATAATGCCAGTGTCGACAATGTCAGCCGCGAGCTCCGGCGGCGTCGCCTCAAGCGCGACCTTGACGGCCTCGATGATCTGGCTCGCCGGCTCAGCCATGGCTTCAGCGACCTGCGCCTCGCCGATACGCACTTCCTTCGGCACGCCGTGCATCAGATCGCGGCCCTTGATCTGGATCGCGACGCCTGAGCCTTCATTCGGGATCATGGCCGAGCCGATCTCTTTCTTGATCCGCTCCGCCGACGCTTCGCCGATCAGCAGGTTATACATCCGGCGAATATAGGCGATGATCGCCTCGTCCATCTTGTCGCCGCCGACGCGCACCGAGCGCGCATAGACGATCCCGAATGAAGGCTCAGGCGTCGCGATCCA
>JBCBSQ010000027.1:0-26064 GCA_039819085.1 Pseudomonadota bacterium | reverse complement strand
CCGATCCTTCAGCGATAAATCTTTCCCCCGGAGGGCGTATACGGTATTACCACCAGTTTCCCGGAGCTATTCCGTACTGAAGGGCACGTTCCCACGCGTTACTCACCCGTCTGCCACTGTGTCGTTCGACTTGCATGTGTTAGGCCTGCCGCCAGCGTTCGTTCTGAGCCAGAATCAAACTCTCAGGTTGAGGGTCCGATCCCGACGTACTTTGCTTGGCAAAGCATTTGCGTTTTGACGAGAAACCCGTCCGTCACGCCGCCTCGCCCGAAAGCCAAGCGGCATGAGAACAGTTTCTTGAGTAACGCAATCCGTCGCGATCGTCAGAACCTCTTTTCCCGAACGGGATAAGAGGTTCGCAAGCCGTCGCGCCGCCTGCGTTTCTCTTCCATATTCCTGCGATGTCAAACAGCCCGGACCGAAGCCCGGATGACTTTTGAGAGCAGCGCTCCCGCGAGCCGAGCGGCGGCATATAGGCCCCGCCAAAACCTCCGTCAACACCTCTTTTTCGGTCCATCTGCAGAAGCTCGGCGAAAACCGAAATTCCTGAATTTTAGACCGCAAAAGCTACCTAGCTGAGCCGAAAAGAACGGCCCGCTCAGGCCCTGGCGTTTCCGAAGGAGCCGGAGATATAGCCCCTATTCGCGCAGCGATGCAAGCGAAAAATTGGTTAGCGCCGAATTCTTTCCACAGGGTAAGCGCGTTATCCGGCCGTCAAATAGGATTTCATCGCGTCGGCTTCCGCTTCGGCTTCGGCGATCTTCCATTTTACGAGATCGCCGATGGAGACCAGCCCGGTCAGACCTTCGCCGTCGTCGGAGACGGGCAAGTGACGGATGCGGCGATCAGTCATTCGGCCCAGAGCGGCGTCCACCGTGTCGCCCGGGGCGGCAGTGATGACGTCGCGGGTCATCGCCTCGCCGACGGCCATGTCCAGGGCCGCTGCGCCCTTGCGCGCCACATGGCGGGTGATGTCGCGCTCCGACAGCACGCCCGCAAGGCGGCCGTCGCTTTGGACGGCGACGACAGCGCCTATCCGCTTTTCGTCGAGGAGTTTCGCCGCGCTCTGGAGCGTCGCCGTTGAGGCGATCGTCGCAACCGACCGGCCCTTGTCGTTGAGAATCTGATCTAAAGTCATGTCATAGTCCTCCATCACGCAGAGCGCGCGAGAAGAGGCCGCGGCCAGTCCCGCGCATGTCTTTTCTTTGGAGTGTGCCTCGCGCGCGCTGAATGAGCAAGGCGAGCCCGAAACAACAAAAAAGCGCCCGCGCTTTCGCGCGGGCGCCTTCAGTCGCTTCAATAGGCGCTTATTGGAAGAAGGTCTTGAACTCCACGCCCCAGAATCGCGGTTCGCCGGGGTAGACGGCGATGTTGTCTTGCTCCGGAATCGTGAACGCAGCGACGTTGAACGACTGATCGAACAAATTCGTGCCAAACGCGGAGATCTCCCAGTGCTCGTCGGGGTGGCGAACGCCGATCCGCGCGCCAACCGTGGCGAAGGCGTCGTTGCTCACCTGGTCCAGAGCTTCAAACACAGAAATATTCGTCGCCGACTGCCAGCGCACGTTCATGTGCGCGAAGCCGTCCAGCCAGGGCGTCAGGCCATGGGTATAGGTCCCCTGCCCCGTCAACACGAACTCCGGCGTGTTGCCGAGTTGCAGCCCTTCGGAGCCCGGCACGAACGGAAGATCTTCCGTCCGCTCCGCCTGCACCCAGGTAAAGCCGCCCTGCAAAACCAAGCCGTCCGTCGGCGAAGCGGTGACGTCCACCTCGGCGCCGAAGTTTTCCACGTCCACGCCGGCGACGATGAAGTTGACGCCGTTGAAGACGTTCTCCTGGAAGTCGGTAATGTCCTGATAGAAGCCGACAGCGTTTAGGGTCATGTTCCCTTCAAAGAGCGTCGATTTGAAACCGGCCTCGAACGAATTCACCGTCTCTTCCTCAAACTCGAGGTCGGACAGTTGCGGCCCGTCGGAGATCGGCAGTCCCGTCGCCGGATCGATCGGGGAGAAGACGGCTGACTCAAAACCGCTTCGGTCGATGTTGAAGCTGCCCGATTTGTAGCCGCGCGAATAACCGGCGAAGAACAACCAGTCGGGCGTCGGCGCATAAGAGAGGCGCGCCGTGCCGGTCACTTCGTTCTCCGTCCGGCCATCTTCCGATACGCCGTTGAACTCGGTGTTGACCGCCGGGTTGCAGGCGAGCGCGCCGGCTGTTCCCAGCGCCGCGCCGGTGCCGGGCGGCAAGGCGGCGATCACGTCGCATGCGGGAACGAAGGAGTCGAGATCCGCGCGAATGTCCCGGTTCTCGTAGTTGTACCGGATGCCGAGCGTGGCCGTCAGCGTGTCGGTGATGGAGATCTCATTGTGCGAGAAGACCGCCACCGCGTTGGTGTCGAGCTCGAAAACGTCCGCTTGCTGACCCGCGCCTTCCGGCGTGCCGGGCAAGAAGAACGGCACCGTTCCCGGCGTGCCCGGCAGAGCCGGCGCGCCGGTCAACGGATCGATATTGCCGAGGAGCGACGGCACGACCGTACCTGTCGGATCGGCGACGCCGAACAATTGCCCGCCCACGAGATTGGCGAGCAAAATGTCCGTGTAGAAATCCGCTTGCGCGCCGAACCGGATCGTATCGAGCGTGTCGATCTGCTGGTTCAAGTAGAAGACGCCGACAAGCCAGTCCAAAGGTCCTGCGACATCCTGGAGACGGAACTCCTGCGTGAATGTCCGGTCCGCCGTGACCGTGCCATCGCGAAACGCCCGGTCGATGCCCGAGAAATCGATGTCCTGACCGCGCACCGCTTCGAAATCGCGATAAGCGCTGATGGACGTGAAGTTACCAATGCCGAGCCGGTTCTCATATTCCAGCGAGAAGCCGAACTCTTCGACATCATCGACGAACGGCCGGTTCGGTGAGTTCGAGGCTTGGAAGTCCGTCTCGCGCACGGCGGGGTCGATGATCCCGATCAGGCCTAGCAGCCCCGCACCAGCGTTCACCACGCCGGCGGTCGCTCCGGGAACTTCAATCACGGCCGCGCAGCAGTTTTCATTGGTCTGCGCATAGTCGGCGATGAACCGCGCAGACGCTTCGCCCGCCTCCCAGAGCAGCTGTCCCCGAACGAGGAAGCGATCGATATTGTTGAATTCCTCATTCGAATTGAGGTCTTCGATAAAGCCGTCCCGCCGCCGGAACTGGCCGTCGAACCGCGCCGCGATATTGTCGGTTAGCCCGCCATTGACGTGGAAGCCGGCCTCGAGCGCTTCGAAATTGCCGAAGCCGATATGGGCCGAAGCGGTCGGGTCGAAGTCAGGCGCCGAGGTCCGGATGTTCACAACGCCGGCCGACGTGTTCCGACCGAACAGCGTGCCCTGCGGGCCGCGCAACACCTCCAGGCCGCTCACTTCCGGAAGTTCGGAGATGCCGATGCCCGTCCGGGTCCGGTAAACGCCGTCGACAAAGATGCCGACCGCGGGCTCAAATCCGAAATTGTCCGCACCCGTACCAATGCCCCGAATGGAGATCGACGTGCCGGCTGAAGCAGACTGCCCTTGCGTGATTTGAACGCTCGGCGACAATTGTTCGAGGTCGTTCACGCGCTCGAAATTCGAATTCTCGAGAAGATCCGCATCAAAAGCCGTCACCGAAACCGGAACGTCTTGAACAGTCACGCCTTCACGACGCGTCGCCTCAACAACGACCACGTTCAAACGGCGCGTGTTTTCTTCTTCGGCGTCTGCCGCATCTTGCGCGATCGCGACGGGCGCAGACGCGGCGGCGGCGAAGCCCAAGGCGGCCCAAGAACAAAAAACGCTCCGGCGGAGCGTCGAGCCGGAGCGGGGTTTCGTCGAATGGTTCACTGCTTATTTCTCCCTTTGCGTGAGCGGGCGCGATTCGCGCACTCCCAGTGGAAGGCGTAAGCGCCCGGCCGATTGCGGCAACCCATCAAAAGCCAAATTTCCAAAAGTGTGGCTTTGGATCGACACACCAACCCGAGAAACACACTGTTTTTGAGAGAACTTTCAACAAAGTCACACTTTCGAGAAGTCGCAGTCCCGCCCCGCTAAGATCGCTTTGATGTGTTTCGCAATGAAACGCGCCCGCGCGTTCCGGAGCGAACTTCGCCTGGCAGCGTAGGGGCCGCCTCGCGCCTTTCCCCGGACGCGCGACGATCGCGCCGATTCGGACGCCTCAGCGTGGCGCGCGCCTTGCGGACACGGCTCCGGCGGCAGGAAGGGTCGGGACGACATGCTGAACAACGCAATCCATCCGAATACGAAGGCGATGCTGCAGGCGTGGCGTCGGATGGGTTTGGACGGATCAGAACTCGCCAGCGGGCCCCCGGCCCAGGAGTTTCCGGGGCTGCTCGGTCGTCTCTTCGTGCTCACTTGCCAGCCCGACGGATCGGCCGCGTTCCGTGTCTCTGGGGCCAAGCTGCCGATCCTGCTGGGCCGCGACATGACCAACGCCGCGTTCGAGGAATTGTGGACCGGTCCCGATCGCGCCGTAGCCGCCGCGATTGTCCGCGCGATCGTTCTAGAGAGCTCCCCGGCGATGATCCGAGCGCGGGCGGAAACCGCGTTCGGCGACGGCACAGAGCTCGAGATCACGCTCGCGCCGCTCGCCAGAGGCCCCAAAACCACCGCGCGTGTTCTAGGTCTCTACCAGTCGATCCGTGTCGCGCACCCACAACCGCGTCCGCTTGTGAGTCATCGCATTAACGCGGTGGTCATGCCCGAACCCAAACGCCCCCGCGAGCGGCTAAAGCTGGTTTCTGCGCACGCTTGACGATCGAATCCAACGCCAGGACTTGATGCGAAGCGAAAGAGGCCGTCTGTTTTGATCCACAGCCGCGACCGATCGCGGCCGCGCTGATTACGGAGACCGCCATGAAACGACTCGTCGCTCTCGCCGCCGCAGGCGCAGCTTTCGGCTTCGCCGCCGCCGATACGCCCGAGCCCGGTGTGGAACTCATGGCGCTTTATCAGCACCTACACGCCAATCCCGAGCTTTCGTTTAAAGAAGCCGCAACGTCCGAGCTGTTGGCGGCGGAGCTTCGCGCGCTCGACTTCGAGGTCACGACCGGCGTCGGCGACGATTGGGTGCGCGCCAAATCTCAGCGCGACACCGGCGGCATCGTCGACGGTGTCGGCGGCTATGGCGTGGTCGGCGTTTTGGAGAACGGATCCGGCCCGACCATACTGATCCGCGCGGACATGGACGCCCTTCCAGTCCCAGAGCGAACCGGCGTCCCCTTCGCCTCCGAAGTCGTCGACGTCACATGGACCGGGGTCGAAAGCCCCGTCATGCACGCCTGCGCCCACGATATCCACATGACCAGCTGGGTTGGCGCCGCGCGCCGTCTGGCGGCCCGACGGGACGAGTGGTCTGGCACATTGGTCATGATCGCGCAGCCCGCCGAAGAGCTGGGACTTGGCGCGCTCGCCATGCTGGAAGACGGCTTGTACGAGCGGTTTCCGAAACCCGAAGCCAATCTGGCTTTGCACGTCTCCGCCTCCCTGCCCTCCGGACAGGTCGGCTACGCCAGCGGCTACGCGCTCGCCAATGTCGACTCTGTGGACATTCTAGTCCGCGGCGAAGGCGGACACGGCGCCTATCCGCATACGACCCGCGACCCGATCCTCATCGCCTCGCACATCGTCACAGCGCTGCAGTCCCTGGTCTCGCGCAATGTGAACCCGCAGGGTTCCGCCGTCGTCACGGTCGGCGCCTTCAACGCCGGCGCAAAGCACAACATCATCTCGGAGCAGGCCGAGCTGAAGCTCACTGTGCGCTCCTACAGCGATGAGACGCGCGCCCTGCTGCTCGACGGCATACGTCGCATCGCCGAATCGCAAGCTGAAGCCTTCGGCGCGCCGCCTCCCGAAATCACAGTGGAAAGCGACTATACGCCCTCCACGTTCAACGATCCGAATCTCGCCGCGCGCATGGGCGCCGCGATCGGCGCCGCGATTGGCGACAACAACGTCCTTGAACTGCCGCCTGTCATGGGCGGTGAAGACTTCGCCCGCTACAGCCGCACTGAAGACAAGATCCCAAGCTTGATCTTCTGGATCGGCGGCGTCGACCCAAGCAAGGTCGAAGCCGCGCAACAAGGCGCGCTCGCCTTGCCTTCGCTCCACTCACCCTTTTTCGCGCCAGACTACGAGCCGGCGATTGAAACCGGCGTCACAGCGATGACGGCGGCGGCGATTGCCGCGTTTTCGCGTCGCTGAGCGCAACCTGACCGAAAGCGTCCCCGAGCGTGACCGCGCATAACGCGCTGGCCTGCCCGGCCGGAGGCGCCGCGCGCCATGGAACGGAAAAGCAAATCCAGGTCGCAAATGGTGCCGCAGGAGAGAATTGAACTCTCGACCTCACCCTTACCAAGGGTGCGCTCTACCACTGAGCTACTGCGGCCGGAACACAGAAGGCTTGCGCCTTAACTCATGCCGCATCAGATGAAAAGACTGTTGGCGGCGGAGGGCTGCGTGACCTCGTCTGATAGACCAAACGATCGGGACGCGCGCCGTGCTGAAGCGCTTCGGGCGAACCTGCGGCGGCGCAAAGCCGCAGCGCGCAAAACCGCCTCTCCGCCGCCGCAATCGACCGTTCCGCCACCTCAGAAAAAGGACTGAGGCCCCAATTCGGCCTTGGCTCCGCCGCCAACCGCGATTAGCCCGCACGCCATGGATCAATTGCTCATCACCGGCGGCCGCCCTCTTGAAGGCCGCATTCCGATCTCCGGGGCGAAGAACTCGGCGCTGAAACTTATGGCCGCGTCGCTGCTGACGGACGAGCCCGTAACGCTGAGGCGCACGCCGAACCTCGCCGACACACGCTTTTTGGCGGAGCTGTTGTCGACGCTCGGCGTCGAAGTCTATTGGCCCAAGGGAGAGACAACCTGCCGGCTGAACGCAGCCGAACTCACCAGCACGATCGCGCCCTATGACCAGGTGCGGAAGATGAGAGCGAGCTTCAACGTGCTCGGGCCTCTTCTCGCGCGGTCCGGCCATGCGACCGTGTCACTTCCCGGCGGCTGCGCGATCGGTGCGCGGCCAGTGAATTTTCACCTCGACGCGCTGCTGGCGCTCGGCGCGGACCTTAAGGTCGAGGGCGGCTATGTGAAGGCCGCCGCCATCCACGGCCTGAAGGGCGCCCGAGTGGCGTTTCCGTTTCCCTCGGTCGGAGCCACGGAACACATCATGATGGCTGCGGCGTTGGCGAAGGGCGAGACTGTGCTGGAAAACGCCGCCTGCGAGCCGGAGATCGAGGATCTCGCCGATTGCTTGAACGCGATGGGCGCGCGGATCGAAGGCGCAGGGACCAACACGATCAACATCCAAGGCGTCGAGCGCCTGGCCGGCGCCAAGCACGCGGTCATGACCGACCGGATCGAAGCCGGCACCTACGCCATGGCCGCGGCCGCGGCGGGCGGAGATGTGACGCTGGAGGACGCGCCAGTGGCGGCTCTAGGCGCTGCGATCGATCAATTGCGCGCCGCCGGCGTTGAGGTGGACGTGGACGCCGATGCGGGCACATTGAGAATCCGCCGAAACAGCGCGCGCGTGTCAGCGATCGATGTGGACACTGCGCCCTATCCCGGCTTTCCGACAGATCTACAGGCCCAGCTAATGGCGTTGCTCGCCACAGCGGACGGCGTGTCGGTGATCCGCGAGAACATCTTTGAGAACCGCTTCATGCACGCCCCCGAGCTTTGCCGGCTGGGCGCCGACATCTTCGTTCGAGGCAAGGAAGCGGTGGTCACCGGCGTGCCGGCGTTGCGCGGCGCGCCGGTGATGGCGACCGACCTGCGCGCATCGGTCTCGCTTGTCATCGCGGGCCTTGTGGCCGAAGGCGAAACGATGGTCAGCCGGATCTATCATCTCGACCGGGGTTTTGAGCATTTGGAAGACAAGCTAAGCAAATGCGGCGCGGACATACGCCGCGTGTCCACGGAGGCCGTCCAGTGAGTGAAACCGCCGACTCAAAGCCGCTGAGGCTGATGGCGGAAGAGCCTGAAGACCTTAAGGTTATTGCGGCCGCCGTTCAGGACGCCCTTGCCCGCGCGGGCGATCTCAAATTCGACGCGCGCCGTCGACGGTTTTCGATTGAGATCAATCGGTTTCGCTGGGAAGCTGCTGGACCGGGCCGGAAAGGCGGCGAACGTGTGCGCGCGGTATTGGCGTTTGACAGCGTCCTTGGCGTGAAAGCGCGAGGCGTCACAAAATCAGATCCGGAGATGATCATTTCATTGTTGTCGGTCGATTTCGAACCGGGCGAGGCCGCTCCCGCCGGCCACGTCAAGCTCCTCTTCGCCGGCGACGGCGAGATGGCGCTCGAGGTGGAGTGCCTCGACGCCACGCTTCTCGACTCCGACACCGCGTGGTCAGCCAAGCGCCGCCCCGACCACGATCGGAAACACGCGTGACCGCTCGCCGATTCAACACGCGCGACAAGGGGTTCGATGAAGCGTTCGCCGCCTTCTTGACCGAACCCCGAGGGGCGCCGGAGGACGTGGCCGAATCGGTTCGCGAGATCCTCAACGACGTTCGCGCGCACGGCGGCGCGGCGGTCGCCGAATACACGGCGAAGTTCGACCGGTTGACGCTCGACCCGACTTTGTTGACGTCCGACAATGTCGACCTGACGGTGCTCTCGGCCGGTTGTCCGCAGGATCTGCGCGACGCGATCGATTTCGCCGCCGATCGGATCGCGGCTTATCACGAGGCGCAGAAGCCCTCCGATCATCGTTTTTCAGACGAGGCGGGCGTAGAGCTCGGCTGGCGTTGGACGCCGCTCGACAGCGTCGGAGTCTATGTGCCCGGCGGGCTCGCCAGCTATCCGAGCTCCGTCTTGATGAACGTGATCCCAGCGAAAATCGCCGGCGTTGAGCGGATCGTCATGACAGCGCCGGCGCCAGGCGGCCAGCTTTCCAACGCCGTCGCCTACGCCGCCCTCAAAGCCGGCGTCGACGAGTTCTATCCGATCGGCGGCGCTCAGGCCGTCGGCGCACTAGCCTTCGGCGCCGGCCGGCTCACACGCGTCGACAAGGTTGTCGGCCCCGGCAACGCCTACGTCGCTGAGGCCAAGCGCCAAGTGTTCGGCCACATCGGGATCGACACGATCGCCGGCCCGTCGGAAATCTGCGTTATCGCCGAACCAGACCAAGAAGCCGCGTGGGTCGCGGCGGACCTGTTGTCTCAAGCCGAACATGACTCCTCGTCCCAATCCATTCTGATTACGACGGATGAGGCGTTCGCCGACGCGGTCGGGGCGGAAATCAAACACCAGCTTGGCGCGCTGACGACTGAGGCGCGGGCCCGGGAGTCATGGTCAGGGCACGGCGCGCTTGTGGTCGCCGGCGATCTCGCCGAAGCGATCGATGTGGCCAATCGGATCGCGCCAGAGCATTTGCTGCTGGCGGTGGCCGACCCGGAGGCGCAATTGCCCGCGATCAAACACGCCGGCGCGGTCTTCCTGGGGTCTTGGACGCCAGAGGCGCTTGGCGACTATGTCACCGGATCCAATCATGTGTTGCCGACGTCTCAAGCGGCCCGGTTCTCATCCGGGCTGGGGCTGACTGACTTCATGAAGCGAATGTCAATTCAGAAGGCTGGGCCGGAGGGGTTCAACGCGCTCGCCGCCGCGGCTCTGCGGTTGGCCGAAGCGGAGGGCTTGCCGGCCCATGGCCGGTCCATTTCTATCCGGATGGGCGAGCGCGGGGGCGATGGCTGAGAAACGCCTCATCTCAGTGGACATCGATGAGGAGAGCCTGTCCGCGACGGGCCCTGACGCCGAGCATGAGCGACGCGTCGCGATTTTCGACCTTATTGAAGAGAACACATTCGGCATCGAAGGCCATGATGGCGGACCCTACCGGCTGAACCTTTCATCCCAGGATCGCAAGCTCATCTTCGATATTCGCGACGAAGCCGGAGAGCCTGTCCACGCTTTCATACTGTCTATGTCGCCGTTTCGCGGGATCATCCGTGACTATTTCCTGATCTGCGAGAGTTATTACGACGCCATCCGCAACGCCACGCCGATGCAGATCGAGTCGATCGATATGGCGCGGCGCGGCGTCCACAACGAAGGCTCCGAGCTCTTGGAAGAGCGACTAAAGGGCAAAGTCGAAGTCGACTTCGACACAGCCCGCCGAATCTTCACCCTGATTTGCGCCTTGCACGCGGGAACCGCGCGCTCGCCGAGCTGACGACCCGGTCAGCCCTCTTGCGACCAGACCTCTATGCTCTCGATGACGGCGCCGTCTTTGTAAGACGAGGTTAGAGTTTCTTCGCCCTTATACGCGCCGGCATGATCGAAATTCTCGCCGCCGAGTCCGGGTCTGAAGGAAACGCCCTCCGGTCCGCTTTCGAAATTCGCGTACTCACGCCCCTCATTGTCCCAGCTGAATGTCAGTTCGACCTGCCCGTAGGCTTCAACGGCCGCCTCGAGGCTTGAGCCGACCCCCACGCCTTCGGCGGTCTTGAACCGGTCGGAATGGGTCTTAACGCCAATCAACCGCGTCGCCGGATTCTCCTCTTCCTCCCACCAGGTGAGGCCGCACACGACTTCCTCGTCGTTTTCGTAGGCGCACAGCGCAGACATATCGACCATGTATTGCGGCTCGTAGGCGAGCTCGTACCCCTCCATCGCGGAGCGGAAGTCTCCCAAGGATCCGCTTGCTCTTGCCTGACCTATGCCGGCGCCGCTTGCAAGCAGCGTCAGATGTGGGTCAGACGCTTCGACATCTGTGTCCGCGACCGCGGGCGGTGTTTCAGGAGCTGGCGTGACAAACTCGGTCTCCGCGGCGGGTTCAGCGGCGTCGCGGGCGCAGGCCGAGACCAAGCAAGCCGCCGCGCCAACCATCAATATCGTCCGCATTTCAGTGCTCCTTCGACATGGTTCGAACAATCGTGGAGGGGTTCGCGAGGTTCGTGCAAGAGGGCGCTTGCCGCGCGCGTTAACGAAAGCTACGAACCGCCCCTATATCTGTAGCGGCGGAGCATGGTCCGTCGTCACATTGGAGGCCGAATGGCTAAGGAAGAACTGCTGGAGTTCAACGGCACTGTCGTAGAACTGCTGCCGAATGCGACGTTTCGCGTGAAACTCGAAAACGATCACGAAATCATCGCCCACACGTCTGGCAAGATGCGGAAGAACAGGATCCGCGTGCTGACCGGCGACAGCGTCCAGGTCGAGATGACGCCCTATGACCTGACCAAAGGGCGCATTACTTTCCGCTACAAGTAAAGCCGGTGCCGACTTTCGAACGTACGCTGGCGCTCGCGAGCGCCAGCCCGCGACGGCTCGCCCTGCTTCAACAAATCGGTATCGAGCCCGATTTGATCCTTCCCGCTGACATTGACGAGACGCCCCGTGCCCGCGAAACGCCGGGCAAACTCGCGCTCCGCTTGGCGGTGACCAAAGCCGCCGCTGTCTTCGACGTGAAGCGCGACCATTTGGTTTTAGGCGCGGACACGGTCGTCGCTGTCGGACGACGCGTCCTGCCGAAGACGGAATCGCGCGACGACGCCGAGGGGTGTCTTGGGCTGCTGTCTGGGCGCGCACATCGGGTTTACACCGCCGTGGCGGTCCGCGCCGCAAACCACGTGTCGTCGCGGTTGGTGACGACACGCGTACAATTTAAGAGGCTGACGCCGTCGGAGGTCGATACCTACCTCGAGAGCGGCGAATGGCGCGGCAAGGCCGGCGGATATGCGATTCAAGGCCGCGCCGGCGCATTCGTGCGCGCGCTCAACGGCTCTTACAGCGCGGTGGTGGGCCTGCCGCTCTACGAGACCCAGTCGCTGCTAACTGGCGTGCCGAGAGCGCATCCTTAACTTTCCGCCGCAATTAGTCTTCGATTATGTCTTGGGGACTCCGCCGTATAAGTCTCGCACCGGTCGGGCTCGCCTGCGCGATGGCCGCCGCGGTTTCGCCGGAAGCGCATGCGCGCCGGCTCGAAGCCGGGCGCGTCACCACATTGGACACGTTCGCAACGGCGGCGTTTACCAGCGTGACGTTCCAGCAACCCTTCGACACGATCCCGGTCGTCGTCTCGCTGCCCACCACGCAAGGCGGCGACTCTTCAGCGCTTCGCATCCGCAATGTGACCACGACAGGCTTTGAGATTGCGGCTGTCGAGCCGACTGGAAACGACGGACCGCACGTCTCCATGACGGTCGACTATGTGGCGATGGAGCCCGGAATACTGACCTTGCCCGGCGGCGGGGTCGCAGTCGCCGGCTTTCACACAACCTCTACCGTCCAGCGCGCGGGCGTGGTGGGCGGCCCGTCGGGCTGGGACGCGATCGGATTTGGAACGGCTCTGCCAGCGACGGCCGCGGTGATCGCGGATATTCAGACAATGAATAGCGAGACCGGCGCCCCGCCGGGCGCGCCTTCCATCCCTTGGTTGACGGTGGTCATGCGGAACCCGACCACCAGCGGCGTTGAGATCGCGCTCGAGCGCAGCGAGGTCTCGGCAGGCTCGGTCGCGCCGGAGACCATCGGTTGGATCGCGTTTCCGCAAGGCCTGTCGGGCGCGTTCAGCGGTGTGAACGGAGGGTCAGTCTCATGGCGCGCCTCCGGCGCGCCGACCAATATTGTCGGATACGCGAACACGTGCGTGACAAACGTGTTTTCTCCAACGGCCTGGACGAGCGCTCGCGTGGTCGCCGCTAAAACCAGTCGCAATGGCTCAGACGGCGGCTGGCTCCGGCGATGCTCGCTCTCGTCCACGACGATCGGCCTGCAGGTCGACGAAGACATCGCGAATGACTCGGATCGGTCCCACATCGCGGAGGCGGCCGCCATCCTGGCGTTCTCCGACTCGTTCCATGCGACCTTTGAGGGCGACCTTACCGCCGCGAAGACCGTCTCAATCGAAGAAGATCCCGTCACCGGCGCAGGGGCGGCCTATGCGATCCCCGGCGCGCGGGCGCGTTACGCAATTCGCGTCGACAGCGTAGGCAACGCGCCGATCGACGCCGACACGGTTTCCTTCGTCGATGCGATCCCGGCCGATGTGTCGATGATCGTCGCCGATATTGGGGTTGCGGGCTCAGGTCCGGTTCGATTTCTCGATGGGACCCCATCGAGCAATTTGACCTATGCGTTTGGAGGCTTGTCGGACCCGTCCGATGATCTCGAATTCTCCAACGATGGCGGCTTGACTTTCACCTACACGCCTACCGCGCAAACCGATGGCTCCGATCCCGCGGTGACGCATATCCGCGTGCAGCCCAAGGGCGCCTTTGCGGAAGCCGCCGGCGGGGCTACGCCGTATTTCGTCTTGGAATTCGACGCGCTGGTGCGTTGAAAACAGAGCGCCTTGACCACGCCGCCGCGCGCAGTCATGGCCAAGCGATGACCGTCGACACAATCCGAGTCGAAGAGTCAGCCGCCGAAACACGAGCGGTGGCGCTCGACTCAAGCAGCCGCCCGATTGGCCTTTTCATATCGCGCCCCTTCGATGCGGGACGGCACGCACGCTGGGGCGAGGTCGTCGAAGCGCGGATCGCAAAGGTCTCGCCGGCGCAGGGCGGCGCCTTCTTAGAACTCGCCTCCGGCGAGGAGGCTTTCCTTTCGTCAAATTCGAAGGCCGGGCTCGTCGAGGGCCGGCGGCTAAGCGTTCGAATCGCCGCCGAGGCGCGCAGAGACAAACTCGCGCGCGCGGCGCCGACAGAAGGGCCGGTCTCGGCTGACGCCCCCTTTGACTTTTGGCGCGCGGCGTTGCCGAACGGCGGCGACACATCCGTGGTCAGAACCGGCCCGTTCGATGACTTGGTCGAGGCCGCGTTCGAAGATGCGCTCGCTCCAACAAACCAGATCGCCGGCGGCGGCAGACTGCAGATCCACCGAACGCCGGCGCTCACAAGCTTCGACATCGACACCGCCGGGCGGGACGATCGCGGATCGCCGGCCGCGCGGGCGGCCGCCATCAACGTCGCCGCCGCAGGCGAAGCGGCGCGGCAAATGGCGTTGCGCGGACTTGGCGGCCTAGTCGTGATCGATTGCATCGGCCCGATACCCCGTCCATTCCGCGACAAGGCGAAGCTCGCGTTTCTTGAAGCGCACGCAGCTGTTTCCAGCGCCAACGCCGACGCCCTGCCCGCGTCACGCTTCGGCCTCCTGGAGGCTTCGGTGGAATGGCGATGGCGGCCCGTCGCTGATACCCTGCTTGACGAGACCGGCGGCCAAAGCCCGGAAACCGAACTGTTCGAAGCGCTCCGCGACGCCCAACGCGAGGCGGCCTCGAGCCCCTCGCAACTCTACGAACTTAAATTGACGGTCAGCGCCCGACGCGCTTGGAGAGCGCTAAACGCTGAGGCGCGCGCCTCTGTTGCGAACGCCCTCGGACCATTGATACGTCTTGGCGAAACCCATCGCTCAAAGTCAGTAGTCGACGTCATATGACCCAATCGCCCAAGCCCGCCATCTGCCCGCTCTGCGAGTCCAACCCGGCTTCGCCGGACTATCGACCCTTTTGTTCAAAACGGTGCGCCGATATCGATTTGTCGCGTTGGTTGAACAATAGCTACGCGATACCGGGCGCAGCCGCCGAGGACGCCGAGGATACGCCCGGATCAAGCCCACAAGAGCCGTAGACAGCCGCGCCGCGGAGCGCTAAACACCCGCTTCCCCGATGGCTGGCCCGGGTAGCTCAGGGGTAGAGCAGCGGATTGAAAATCCGCGTGTCGGTGGTTCAAATCCGCCCCCGGGCACCATTCGTTTCCGGTTTTGGCTTCGCCAAAAATTTCCGATCCAGGGGATCGAAAATAGGAAACGAATGCCCCGGCAGGGGCCCGTTAGTTTGACCGCCCGCTCCGGCCTTGCCTCCGCGATGGGTCGCGCTCAAGGCTGCTCTCCCACACTTCGGCTTCGCCGAAATTTTCGGTCTGGTGGACCGAAAATAGGATTTGAATGCCCCCGGCAGGGGCTCATTAACATCCAGCACAGGCCACGGTCCCCTATGACGCGTGCTCGTAAGCGCCTTCGACAAATCGATCGCGCAGCACGAACTTCTGGATTTTGCCCGAACCGGTCAGCGGCCAGTCGCTCACCTCGATCCACCGCGCCGGCGTCTTCTGCGGCGACATATGCGCCCGGCAATGGGCGCTCAGCGCGTCACGGTCGAGCCCGGCGCCAGCCGACAGCCGGATGAAACAGGCGACGATCTCGCCCCAACGATCGTCGGGCACGCCCACCACAGCCACTTCAGCGACGTCCGGATGCTCCAGGAGCGTGTTTTCGATCTCGGCTGGGAACAGGTTCTCGCCGCCGCGGATGATCATCTCTTTCACGCGGCCGGTGACGCGCACATAACCGCGCGCATCCATTGCGCCGAGATCGCCGGTGTGCAGCCAGCCCTCGGCGTCGATCGTCGCCGCAGTGGCGTCGGGATTGTTGTTGTAGCCGATCATATTGCAGTAGCCGCGCGCGCAGATCTCACCGACTTCATCGATAGCCACAGGCGCGTTGGTGTTCGGATCGCGGATCGACATCTCAATTTGCGGCAGCGCTTGGCCCACCGTGTTGCAAAGATCGTCGAGCGTGTCGTCCGCCCTAGTCTGGGTCAAAACAGGCGACGTCTCAGTCTGCCCATAGACCGTTTCGAAATCGCAACCGAACGTGGCGCGGATCCGCCGGACCAATTCCGGCGGCACCATCGATCCCCCCGAACACGCCATCCGCACCGAAGAGACGTCCCTGCCCGCCGTCGCCTGCGCTTCACTCAACCCGATCAGCATCGTCGGCACGCCGAACATAAAATCCACCCGCTCGGACTCAATTAGCGCCAGCATGCGGCTGGGATCGAACAGTTTCGCGATGATCATCCGGCAATCGAACTGCGCGCTGCCCAGCGTAAGGATCGCGCACCCGGCCGTGTGAAACATCGGCATGAAATTGAGCACTGTGTCGCCGCGCTGGGCCTTGAGGCGTTTGAACACCATGCGCGAATTGTTGGTCAGGCCGAGATGGTGCAGCACCGCGCCTTTGGGAAAGCCGGTGGTGCCAGAGGTGTATTGAATCTGCACAGGGTCTTCGGGCTGCACGTCGGGCAGGCTCGCGCCGCTCTCGGATCCAGCGAAGAGGGCCGCTTCGTCTTCAAGATCGACGACGTAGCGGATCTTACCGCCGATCTCCGCGCAGACCTCCTGGGCGATCTCACCCATCGGATTGCCGCGGAACTCTTTGACCAGGAACAGGCCGACCGCCCCGGACTGCTCCAGCACGTATTTTAGTTCTTTAGGCTGATAGGCCGGGTTCACGGTGACCAGCGTCAAACCGGCGAGCGCGCTCGCATATTCCAACAGCACCCATTCCGGAATGTTCGGCGACCATATTGCAATCCGTTCGCCGGGCTCGAACTTCGAGAGTAGCGCCTGGGCGAGACGCTCGGCATCACCCAAAAGCGCCTGATAACTCCACTGCCGGCCGACCTGGCCGTCAATGTCCGCCTCGACAAGCGCGATCGCGTCGGGCGCGCGCGCCGCCGCGGCCCGCAGGACCCCGCCCACTGTTGTCTGTTCGACAGTATCGTCTCGCTGCGCGGCAAACTCCGCGAATTCGAGTTCGACTTCGTACAAGGTCCGCCTCCCGCGCTTGGTTATTTTGAGACGACCTTAGCGCCAGCGCGCCGCGATGGCATCCTTTGGCCAAGGAGCGCGCGCTAGTCGTCGTCCGAAACCTTCCCGCGCAGCGCCTTCACCGCGCCGCGCCGTGTCTTCGACGCCCGGCGCCGTTTCACCGATCCCGCCGTCGGCCGCGTCGGCACCCGCCGTTTGCGAGGCGTCGTCGCGACGCGCACCATGTCCGCCAGCCGCTCCCGCGCCTCTGCGCGGTTGCGCGCCTGCGTTCGGTGCGTCCGCGCCTCGATCAGAAGGTCGCCCTCGCGCGTCAGCCGCGTCCGCCAGTGCCGTTTGATACGCTCTTTCACGCCGGCTGGAAGGGATGAGGCCTCGACATTCCAACGCAATTGCACGGCGGTCGCGACTTTGTTGACGTTCTGTCCGCCTGGGCCGCCAGCTCGGACGAACGCCTCGCGCAGCTCCCAGGCGGGGATCGTGATCGTCTCGCTGACGCGCAAGCCGGTCTCGTCTTGAAATTCGGACACTGAATACCCCGTTCAGACGCAGTTCAGCGCGTCCTAGCCACATTCGAGCGATGAGGGGCGGTATAAACGCGTTTTCGCTACGAAAGTGAGGTGGGACATGAACCTCCTTAAGTTAATCGCCGCTGCGGGCCTTGCGGCCTCTATGTTCGCCGTGGCCGGCGTGGAGGAAGCGCAGGCTCAGCGCGGAGATCGCGCCCATGACGGGCATCGAATCAGAGACGGCGGGCGCGACCGAGGCAGCTCCCGCGGAGAACGCCACAACCAAGCGCGCGGCATGCATCGACGCGGCGGCCAGGAGCAACGCGGCCGGCGCGGGCGAGACGACGGCGCGCGGCGCGGACCGCGCCAAGCCGAGCACCAAGGCGATAGACGCGGCGGCCAGCAACGCAGAGTCGCTGAAAACCGAGGCGACCAAGGCCGTCGAGGCGGACGCCGGGACGACGGCGCGCTTCGGGGCGGACCCCGCGGCGGCGGCGAAGGCCGGCGCGACGGACGGCGCGGCAACGGCGAGGGGCGGGGCAATGGACGCCGAGGCGGCGTCCAAAACCAAGGCCATGTCGAACACCAACACGCGAATTTCGATCGCGGCGACCGTCGCCACGCCGATCGCGGGCGCCACGGACGGCGCGGCCATGACGGCCATCGCGGCCGGGGCCACCGCGGGCGTGGGCGCCATGACGGCCATCGAGGACGCCGCGGCGGTTTCCATCACGACGGACATCGCGGCCGAGGCTTCCATCATGGTCGTCGCGACGGATACCGCGCCGGATACCGAGACGGCCGTCGGCACGCCAACCGTCACCACCGCTACAACCGCGGCTTCCACCACGGCCGGGCGCACCGCCATCACCGGTTCCACCATCGGAATTTCCACTATGGGCGGCATTATCGCGCCCACCGCCACCTCTATCGCGGCTATATTCCGCGCTACTCGATCGGCGGACTTTATGGCTATCACCCGCGGACGGTGATCATCGTGGACTACGGTCTCTACGGCCTCTATGCGCCGCCCGTCGGCTACCATTGGGTCCGTGACTATGACAGCGGCGATGCGATCCTATGTTCCATCGCGACCGGCGCCATAATCGGCCTGACCATCGGGGCGTTCGCCCCTACTAAGGCGGCGACACGCCACGCGGTGCGGCCAGAGGCGAATGGGGCCTCTCTCCTTGCGGGATTCATCTTTCATTTAATGTGACTCAGGCTTTAATGGTCGCGTTCGGCGCGCGCGTCGAACACACTGTGTTCAACAGCAGAAAGGAGGTGATCCAATGTCAAGTGAGAAACCTGGAGCGGCGATTGGGTCCGTGCTGAAGGGTGGAGTCGTGGAGCAGCCTCTGCGCGCCGTCTAACAGGACGCAAGCGGCGTTGGCCGCCAAGGATTCAAGAGCCAATCGGGCTCACGGCGGCCGTCCCTCGGGGCGGCCGTTTCCCGTTTCAACGGGGCGCGCTAGTCTCTCGCTATGACGAAAACGCGCGTGCGAGACTTGCACTACGAAGCTCCAATACGCGGCGGCTACCCGATGGCCGCTAAGATCGCCCCATCGGAAATGAACGACGCTTGGCGCGTCATCGCCATACCCGGAGCGCCCAGCCGATTCCTTTTGTTTATGAGACTGTTGGCCCTGGCTCCCATCGACCTTGATTTCACCGTCGTTATGCGGCCAGGTTACGCGCCTAGCGGCGGCCGGTCGCCGGCTCCGGTCCTGGACTTCGAAGACCAAGTCGCCGCAATCGCCCCGCTTCTTGAGCGCGACGATCAACGCCCGACAATACTCCTTGGCGTCTCTTATGGCGGCGCGCTCGCGCTCAAATGCGCCCTCGATCACCCGGATCGCATCGCCGGTGTGATCACCTCGGGGATGTTGGTCCGCGAACCCCATAAGCATGTTCGCCTCGCTGCGCGGGCGGGCGGCGCGCCGTGGCTGCGAGAGCTTTTGCCCGCCCACACCGACACGGCTCGACGTGAACTCGCAGCCCGTCGCCGCCAATTTGAAGCCCTCGCAGAACGACTGCCGAGCACTCGCCAGCCTGTGACGATCGTCCACGGAAACCGCGATTGGGTCGTTCCGTGCGCTTCGGCCGCGGAGTTGCGCGGCCTGTTCGCGCCCAACGCCGATATCGTCCTGAAGCACATCGAAGGGGGCACGCATTACCTCGAATGCGAGCGCCCGCGGCTTATTCTCTCTGAGATCGACGCGCTAAAGGCCCGTGTCCAAAGCAAGACGCCGGCGCCGGTGTGACGGCGCCCTTCCCGAACCCCGAAACCCGCTGGCACGCCGAGCGGAAAGCGCCGCCGGTCGATCGCACCGCCGTCGAAGCGCGCATCGGCCGCGTCGAGGTCCCGATCACACCTCTGTCCGGCGGCCTCGCCAACCAAACCCTGCGCATCGGCGCGAGCCGCGTCATGCGGCTTTACTTGCGCGATCCGGCCAGCCTGCCCAAGGAAGCCGCGCTTCTACGCCATCCCTGGCGAACGTTTGAGACGCCGCAGATCCTCGACGCGGGCGAGGACTACCTCCTCATGAACTATGTCGAGCACACGCCCCTGCTCGCGGCGCGGGAGCACGGCGCCGCCGCCGCGCGCGCATTGGCGGAGATCGGCGAGCGGGCATATGAGTCTTCCGGCTTCCTCGACCAAAGTCTCGACCTGGCCGAGCCATTGCCGGGCTTCTTCGAAGCTGTGGCGGCGCACGCCGAGAAGCTCGCGACAAACGCGACGCGACACCAGCCAATGTTTGCTGCGGCGGCCGCACGCCTTCGGGCTTCAACGCACCTCGCCGATCATCCCCTTAGCCGCCCCGTCCTCCTCCATGGCGACTTCAAAGCCTCCAACCTGTTCTGGAGCGCGTCCGGCCGCCTGCTTGTCCTCGATTGGGAGTTCGCGTTCGCCGGCCCCGTGTGGATGAGCCTCGCGCAACTTGCCCGCTGGGGCCTGCCGCCGGCGTTCGCAGAGGGGTTCGAGACGACCTTCGCGGAAGCGTACGCCCCATTGCCGGCGGACTGGCGCTCGATCGCCGCCGCGCACGATCTCGGCAATTTCATCGGCCTGCTCGAAAACTCTCCCGCCGGCTCCCGACGTGAGCAAGATGTCGTCGCTTGGCTGGAACGCGCTCTGGCCTAGTCGGCCCTAAGCCGGCTCGGCTTCTTCGTCCTGCGCCGCTTTTTTCTTCCGCGGCTTGTCTTCCTTATAGGTGAAGTCGAGCTTGTCCTTGTCGTCCGGATCCACGTCGACCAGCACCGAGCCGCCTTTGGCGAGCTTACCGAAGAGCAACTCTTCAGCCATCGGCTTCTTCATATGCTCCTGGATGACGCGGCCGAGGGGGCGCGCGCCGAAATCCGGATCATAGCCGCGCTTGGCGAGCCAAGACCGCGCCGCCGGCGTCAGCTCGATCGTCACGTTGCGGTCGGAAAGCTGATTTTCCAGCTGCAGCACGAACTTGTCGACGACCATCTCGATGATCTCGGGCGACAGGCCCGAGAAGGCGATGACGCTGTCGAGGCGGTTGCGGAATTCCGGCGTGAACAGGCGTTTCAGCGCCTCGTCCTGCTCGTCGTCTTTCCGCCCGCGCCCGAAGCCGATCGCGTTCTTCGCCGCGTCCGCCGCACCGGCGTTCGTGGTCATGATCAAGATCACATTGCGGAAGTCGACCTTGCGGCCGTTAGCATCCGTCAGCGTGCCATTGTCCATGACCTGCAACAGGATGTTGAACAGCTCCGGATGCGCCTTCTCGATCTCGTCGAGCAAGAGCACGCAGTGCGGATGCTGGTCGACGCCGTCGGTCAACAGACCGCCTTGGTCATAGCCGACATAGCCCGGCGGCGCGCCGATAAGCCGGCTCACCGTGTGGCGCTCCATATATTCGGACATGTCGAAGCGCAGCAGTTCGACCCCCATGATGGAGGCGAGCTGCCGGGCGACTTCCGTCTTGCCGACGCCCGTCGGGCCGGTGAATAGATATGAGCCGATCGGCTTGTTGGGCTCGCGCAGCCCCGCCCGGGCGAGCTTGATCGAGGCCGAAAGCGCTTCGATCGCCTCGTCCTGGCCAAACACGACCCGCTTGAGATCGTTCTGCAAGCTCTTCAGCGCTGAGGCGTCGTCTTTCGTCACCTGTTTCGGAGGAATGCGCGCGATCTTCGCGACGATCGCCTCGATCTCCCGCACGCCGACCTGCTTGCGGCGCTTGCTCGCCGGCAACAGCCATTGCGTCGCGCCAGCTTCGTCGATCACGTCGATCGCCTTGTCCGGCAGTTTGCGGTCGGTGATGTAGCGCGCCGACAGCTCGACCGCCGTCTTGATCGCCTCGTTCGTGTAGCGCAGGCCGTGATAATCTTCGAACTTGGATTTCAGCCCCTGCAGGATTTTGATCGTGTCGGGCACCGTCGGCTCGACCACGTCGATCTTCCGGAACCGACGTGAGAGCGCCCGGTCTTTCTCAAAGTGTTGCTTATACTCTTTGAAGGTCGTCGACCCCATGCAGCGCAGGCCGCCGCTTTGCAGGGCGGGCTTTAAAAGGTTCGACGCGTCCATGGCGCCGCCGGAGGTCGCCCCGGCGCCGATCACCGTGTGGATCTCGTCAATGAAGAGGATGGCCTTCTCTTGGCCTTCCAGCTCCTTCATCACCGCCTTCAAGCGCTCCTCGAAGTCGCCACGATAGCGCGTGCCCGCGAGCAGCGCGCCCATATCGAGCGACCAGATCACCGCGTCGTTCAAAATCTCCGGCGCTTCGCCATCGACGATGATCTTGGCGAGCCCTTCCGCGATGGCCGTTTTCCCGACGCCTGGATCGCCGACCAGGATCGGATTGTTTTTCTGACGCCGGCAGAGCACTTCGATGCAGCGCTCGATTTCCTTTTGGCGGCCGATCAAGGGATCAATCTTGCCCGACCGCGCCTTCTCGTTGAGATCGACGCAATAGGCTTGCAGCGCCTCTTGCCCCGCCTTGGGCTTCTCCTCGCCGTCCTCCGCAGAGCCGCGCGCCGGTTTGGACTTTGACAGGCCCGCCTGCTTCGCGACGCCATGCGAGATGTAGTTCACCGCGTCGTAGCGAGTCATGTCCTGCTCCTGCAGGAAGTAGGCGGCGTGGCTCTCGCGTTCAGAGAAAATCGAGATCAAGACGTTCGCGCCCGTCACCTGATCGCGGCCGGAACTGTCCACGTGGAGGATCGCGCGCTGCACGACCCGCTGGAACCCGGCCGTCGGTTGAACTCGCCCATCGCCCGCCTCGACCACGAGGCTGGAAAGCTCTTCATCCACATATCGCGTGAGATCGCCGCGCAGCTTTTCAAGATCCACCTTGCACGCCACCATCACCTCGGCGGCGTCGTCGTCGTCGATCAGCGCCAGCAGCAAATGCTCAAGCGTCGCATATTCCTGGTCGCGTTCAGACGCGAGCGTCAGCGCTTGTTCAAGCGCGTTCTCCAGGCTGGGGGTTAGAGAGGGCACTCAGTTTTCCCTTTCCATTTTGCACTGCAGAGGGTGCTCGTTGCGCTGGGCGAGGTCCAGCACTTGGGACACTTTGGTCTCCGCGACTTCATATGTGTACACGCCGCACAATCCGACACCATGATTGTGCACATGGAGCATGATGCGAGTCGCCTCTTCCCGGCTCTTGTTGAAGAAGCGCTCCAGAACGAACACCACAAACTCCATCGGCGTGTAGTCATCGTTGAGCAGCAAGACGCGGTAGAGCGAGGGCTTTTTTGTTTTCGGCTCGGTTTTCGTTACGACGCCCAATTCCCGACCATCGCCGCCGTCTTCGCGGTAGGGCCCGTCCGGGTCGCCGTTGCCGGCGGCCGAGGCGCGCCGGCAGGTTTCAATGGAAAGTCGCATGACCAAAAGATAGGCTCCAGCAAGCTCGTTGAAAGCCTGACGCCACCGCGCTCGGCTTTCAAGGGTTGACTTCTATGTCATCAAATCGGCGAGCAGTCGTTCCACTCGTTTTCGGTTGGCGCCGAGGTCGGAATAGCCAACGCGCGATCGAGAATAGATCGCAACCGTCGCGCCTCCGGGCGACTCGACCACGCGCGCATCGATATCGTCTTTGAAACGCAGCAGCGGCGTGACCGCGATCCAAGCCAGCGCCCGTGCGGCGGGATCGCTCTTCAATCGGGTCCAATCAGTCCGCGCGCCCGCAAGCGCGGTCAAGCGCGCGTAAAGCGCGTCTGGGCTGTCTTCGAACACCGGCGCGGCGGCGTCGGGCTCGGCGTTCTCGCAGAACCCGTCAGGCGCCAAAAGGTATGTGTTGGGCGAGGCCGGCCGGCGCAGCGCTTTGAAGTCGATAAAATCCGCCATTCCTCGAGCTTAGCCCGGGGCCGCTCGAAAATCATCGCGACAAAAGGAAAAGCCGGCCATTCAGGCCGGCTCTTCCCACGCAACATCACTCTACAAACCTGGGGAAGGTTTCAGACTACACTTTAGCCTGCTGTTTGCAGCTTCTCAACAACCGCGCCGGCCTGAGCGTTCAACGGCTCCGCCGCGTCCCGCATTGTCGCCGACATCAAGCTCGTCATCGCGTTGAGCTCGGCGACGTATTTTTCAAAGGCCGCTTTCGCGAAGTTGCTTTGAAGTTCGATCGCCTCTTGGAGGGATTTGGCGGAGGTGACGGACTTGGTCGCCGCCGCGCCGGTTTCCACCGCGTCCTTCATGTATTCCATCGCGCGGGTGTTCAGAGCTTCCATGCCCTTGCGCGCCGCTTTAGCGGATTCTGTCATCGCGGCGACGTTGCCGCGGCCGATATCGCCGAATTCGCCGGCGAACGACATCGCCCGGTCGAGTCCTTTTTGCATCATTTCGTTCGGGGCCGCCGTCAGCTTTTCGAAGCTCTCGACCGTCGCCGCTTTGCCATTCGCTTTCGCCATAACTTACTCCATGCCGCACCTGATACGGAAGCGATATAGCGCGCAACCTTCGCAGATGCAAGAGGTTTTTGTGCACTGCACAATCACGCCCTTGTCAGCCTTGGGCCGCACTTAATGCCTAGTTAATCCAAAAAGCCCAAATTAGGTGTAAGTGTAGGGTTTAAAGACGATGGAAAGCTTATTGCAAGGCGGATGACAGGAGTCTGCGAAGTGCGTCAATTCTCACCAAAATTCCGGTCCGCCCTCTTCGCCGCAGCGCTGTTTTCAGGCGCCGCGCACGCCCCGGCGTCGGCTGAGAAATACGCGTCCATCGTCATCGACGCAGACACCGATGAGGTGCTGCATGCGCGCAACGCCGACGCTGAGCGCTTCCCCGCCTCGCTGACCAAAGTCATGACCCTCTACATGGTGTTCGACGCGCTGAAGGCCGGCGAACTGAAGCTCGACGAGCGCATCTACGTGTCGCGGAACGCCGCGCGTCAGCCGCCGTCGAAGCTCCGTTTGAAGGCGGGCGACTTCATTTCCGTCGACGACGCCATCCGCGCTCTAATCTCGAAATCCGCGAACGACGTCGCCGTCGTAATCGCCGAGCGGATCGGCGGCACCGAAGAGCGCTTCGCCGCGTTGATGACCGTTAAAGCCGCCGCCCTTGGTCTCCAAAATACGCGCTTCTACAACGCCTCCGGCCTGCCGGACGGCCGCCAGGTCTCCACAGCGCGCGACATGGCGAAACTCGCCGAGGCCGTTCTGGAGGACCATGCGGACTATTACGCCTATTTCTCGCAGCGCCGGTTCTCCTGGGGACGGGCCACTTACAAGAACCATAATGAGCTGCTCGGCACGGTCGCCGGCGTCGACGGCATCAAGACGGGCTACACCCGCGCATCGGGCTTCAATTTGATGGCGTCCGCCAAGCGCGACGGCCGCAGAGTCATCGCCGTAATGCTCGGCGGGCGCACGTCGAAAATCCGCAACCAACACGTGACGGATTTGATCGAAGCCGCGTTCAACGCGATCGATCCCATGGAGCATCAGACGCCTGGACTGCGGACACAGATCGCCTTCGAACAAATCACTGCGCCGCCGGATCCCAATGCCGCCGCCACGCCAACGCTCAACGGCCGGCCGCTCATTGTCGCTGAAGGCGACGAGCAATAGCGGGCGGCCCCGACGTTCGCGCTGAAAGCCGAAGGTTCGGCAAGCGCGCATGAGCGCGACGGTGTTCTTCCGATGGTTGTCCCGAGAACCAGCAGGCCAGCGTTCTAGAAGGACAGCTCTTCGCCCGCGAGTTCCGGCAGCTTCATGATAATCAGCAGATCACGCAGCTCTTGGCGGGCTGCGACGTGGCTCATCGTAAAACTGACATTCGAACCACGGTCGGTGAGATCCAAAAGGGTCAAACCCGCCGGAAACAGCTCGCGATAGATCACACGTTCAGAAAGCCCCGGCGCGAGCCGAAAGCCGATCCGCCGCGCGAGATTGTTCAGCGCTTCACCGACCTTCTGCTTGTTACGCGCCTCCAGCGGCGACATGCGGTTGCGCATCACGATCCAATCGATCGGCTTGCGACTCGTCTGCGCTTTCGTCTTCCGGCAATTCCAAACCATTTCGGAATAGAAGCTCGGCCGGATGACTTCCAAAGTTTGCGGATTCACGTCGCCCAGCAGATCGAAGTCCACGAAGGAGTCGTTCAACGGCGTGATCAACGTGTCGGCGTTCGTATGCGCCAAGCGCGATAGAAACGTGTTCCCGCCGGGTGCGTCGACGACCACGAAATCACAGCTGGCCTTCAAGCGGCTTAGAGCCGAGAGGAAGCGTTGCGTTTCATCACGCTCGGCCTCGTCCAGGTCTCGCGCATCGCTGGCGTCGACGCGAATGATTTCCGGCATCGGCAGGCGTGCTTTTGTGGTCTCGGCCCAGCGCATGCGGTTTTCGAGATAGCGCGTCAGCGTCCTTTGGCGGACGTCCAGATCAATCACGCCGACGCGCCGGCCCGTGCGCATCAGCGCGACGCTAACATGCATCGCGACTGTGGATTTGCCTGCGGATGCCGGAAATCATTCGCGTCGACGCCAGCGATG
>JBCBSQ010000026.1:0-27937 GCA_039819085.1 Pseudomonadota bacterium | reverse complement strand
CCGGCGATGTGGGGGCTGGTGCCGTCTTGGTGGAACAAGCCGCTGAGCGAAAAACGGTTCGCCACACACAATGCGCGAGCTGCGGCGCGGCTTTCGGCCCGTCCCCCTCAGGCGTGAGGCGAAGGATCGGTGCGACTTGCGTCGGCGCGATATTGTAGGCGGGTTCGGGCGGGTCGACATTGGGCGGCGGGACCAGGCCGGACAGCGCCTCCTCGTAGACGCCCCAACCGATCGGGCCGCGGAAGAACCGCCCTGGCACGCCCTCAGCCGCACCAGTCCGGCTTCGGCGCGCCGGCGTCCTCGTCCCAATGGGCGGCGAGACCCTCCTTGCGAAGGAGATGGCCGACATGAACGCGATCCAGGAAGAGATGAACACGGAAGCGGCCGTATTCGTCATTGCCGACTGGCAGAAAGACCACCTCTTCGGCCGCTGCGACCAGCGCCTTGGCGCGCGCCTCGACCTTCAAGCCAAGCGCGGCCTCCGCCGGACAGGCCGCAGCCGCGCCGCTTTCGGGGCTGTCCCAGCCGATGAGGCGCAACCGAAAACGGCCGGTCGCGCGAGAGTCGCGATCCTCGAGCGTTCGCACGAATTCAAACGTATCGCCGTCGATCGCAGTCACCTCGCCTGGAGCAGCTTCCACGCAGCGCGAATCCGCCTCGCACAAATAGGGCGGCGCGCCCGGACCGCAGGCCGCGACCAAGCTCGCAATGAGAAGAGAGGGGAATGCGCGGGCCATAGCCCGCACTCAAGCAGGCCGGCGCGCGGCGCGCTAGTTCAGATCGGAGGCAAGCTCGGCGATGAAGTAGTCTTGGAGATACGCCTTCACCTCGCCCTCCGGCACGCTCTCCAAAGCGGACTCATAGGTGCCGGCGACGCAGGCGGCCCGGCCGCGAAGCTTGATCGCCGACGATCGATACTTTTCAGCGCAGACGCGCTTTGACGCTGACAGCAAATCGTCGCGAACGCCCGCCAGCTGGGCTTCGGAGGCGATCGGGTCAGGAATATCGATCGTGATGGAGCGCGTGTCGAAGCGCTCCTGGCGATAGGTCGCGATTTGCGCGGTGGCGGGCAGTGCGACAGCGACCGCGGAAACGGCGAGAATGATCCGGCGCATGGCGAGTCCTTCTTATTTCTCACGTGAGAATAGGACATCGGCTCAAACACGCGAAATAAATTCAGCGTGCGTCCGATATCCTAGGCTTTGAGCTTCCATCCCGATCGAAAGCAGAACCAAACCAGCGCGCTGGTTCCGAGCGCCAACAAGCCGGTCACTGCCACGCCCGTCGCAATGTTTGAATTTGACGCATCCAGGAAGCCGTAACGAAAGCCGTCGATTAGGTAGAAGAACGGATCCCAATGAGCCAAGGTTTGAAACGGCTCGACCAGGACTTTGATGTCGTAAAATGTGCCGGACAAGAAGGTCAGCGGGACGATCACGAAGTTCGAGACCGCCGCGAGATGGTCGAACTTGTCGGCCCAAATGCCGCCAACGGCCCCAAGCGCTCCAAGAATGATCGCCGCCATGACGCCGAACCAGACAACCGCCCAGAGATGTTGGATCGAGAGTGTGGCGAGGCCAGAAAGCTGGATGCCGATCGCCGCGATGAACGCCACCATCAACCCGCGCGTCGCCGCTCCGCCGATAAAGGCGATCGTTAGCTCGAGCGACGATAAAGGGGGCATTAGAAAGTCCACCTGGCTGCCCTGGACCTTCGAAATCGTCAGGCTAGACGAGGTGTTCTGGAAGGCGTTCTGCAAAATCGCCATGACGATCAGGCCCGGCGCCAAGAAATCGCTGTAGACGAGCCCGCCGAACTCGCCCGACAATTGGCCGCGATTGCCAAAGGCGAGCTTGAACACGGTCATGAAGAGCACCGTGGTGATCACCGGCGCCAGCAGCGTCTGCATCCAGACTTTGAGAAACCGCCCGACCTCGCGCTTATAAAGCGTCCACAAACCGAGCCAATTCACGGGGCCATAGCTGCGGGGAGCGGGCGCCGCGGCGCGGGCTGAAACGGCGGGCGGAGCTTCGGCGGCCAAATCGGTCATCGCCGTCATTTAGGCCCGTTGAGCAAACAAAGCGAGGGCAAAGCCGGGCTGTGGACAAACACAAGATATAGATTCGCTGTGGAATCGTCGATCCATGATGTTGTAGGTGACAACGCAATAAGGCACGATATCTAGACAGTCGACGTGGCGAGAAGATGGGCTTGCCACAATATCTTGGGCCGCCTTTGGGCGACGGGGAGATCAATCCATGTCTTGGACTGAAGAACGTGTTGAGGCGCTGAAGAAGCTTTGGACCGAAGGCCATAGCGCCAGCCAAATCGCCAAACAGCTTGGCGGTGTCACCCGCAACGCCGTGATTGGCAAAGTGCACCGTTTAGGCCTGTCAGGCCGCGCGACGCCGTCCCGCCCGGTGAAGCGGCCGCCGCGGCTGGCGCGCCCCAAACCCCGCCCCGGCGCGGCGCCTGCGACCCAGGCCGAAGCGCGGCCGACAATCGCGGCCCGGTTGCGAGAAGAAGCCGCACTGGCGGCCGCTCTGCCGCCAGCCAAGACCGCCGATGGCGAGGCTGCGACCATCCTCACCCTTCGAGATTCCATGTGCAAATGGCCGATCGGCGATCCGGCCGATCCTTCCTTCGCGTTTTGCGGGCGCAAAGCGGAATGCGGACCGTATTGCGCTGAGCATGCGAAAGTCGCGTTCCAGCCGGCCAAAAAACGCGAACGTCGGCGAGCGGACTATGATTATGTCCGCCGGATCGCAGGATAGGTCGGAAATTGCTCATGCCTCACAAGCCATCAGGCGTTTGTGATCGGACTTGCGGGCTTGATTCAATTGCGCCACCTCTTTCGTGGGTTCACTCAAGCCAATCGTTTGGTTAACATCCCTGCAATGTTCCAGGAGAGGGAAGATACATATGTCTAAAGACGACACCCGCGACGATCTCGCGGCGCGCCTCGCGGCGAAACTGAAATACGCCGCCCCGGCGGTTCTTCTCGTCGCCGCCGGTTGTGAGACTTTGGGCATAGACGACGGTTCCAGCTCGGCCACATTGGCGAGCGAAACCAGCGTCGCTGAAGCAACGACCGAAGGCGAAGCAGAGGGCGAGGGCGAAGCGGAAGCCAAAAAAGCCGATTACGCTGAAGCTGAAGGCGAGGCCGAGGGAGAGGCGGAAGCTGAGGGCGACCATGGCGAAGCCCATGCCGAAGGCGAAGCTGAAGCAAAGGCTGAAGGCGATCACGGCTACGGCGAAGCCGAAGGAGAGGCGGAAGCCGAAGGGGAAGCTGAGGGCGAGGCCGAAGGAGAGGCTGAAGCCGAAGGCGCTTAAGTTCCCGGATTTTTCGCAATGCAAACGCCCGCCCTGGCTCAGCCTTGGCGGGCGTTTTGTCGTCAGGCGTCGACTTCGGTGATTGCGAAGGTTTCGGAAAGCGCGCTAGTCGCCTCCTCCACTGTGGAAAATGTCAAACGCAAGGTCTCAACACCGCGCAACCACTCGGACAAACGCGATAGATCGCCAGCCCCTGGCGGAGCCGTTCCCTCAATCAAGTTCGCCGCACAGGCGCTAAGCGCCTCCACCCCCGACAATGCGTTGAACGACGCTCGGCCGCTCTTCAGTTTGTGCGGCTGAATAATCGATCGGACACGCCGCGCCGCGCCTCCAACGCAGGGTATCATTCGTCCGGTCGCCCCATCGGGCCAGGCGAAGATCCTGCCATCTCCGTCGGCCGCTACCCGCAGGGGCCAAGCCTCGGGCGCCACGACACCGGCCGATTCGCCAAGAACAACGACGCCGCCCAAAGTCCCGGGCAAGGCGTGCGCGAGTTCGTCCCAGCCGCCGGCCTTGCGCGATAAGAGCAGTATCGCTTCGTTGCCGTCGAGCCGTGCAAGCGCGCCGCGCAAAAGCAGTGATTCGCCGAGATCGCCGGCGCGCTTCAGAAGCCGGCTTTGTATCTCGGGCGCAACCTCAGCGAGGCGCAGACCGCCCCGCCCCGGCCGGTCATCCTCGCGAATTAAGTACCCGCAGGCGTCCGCCGAGACGTCGATCGTCGGCGCAGAGCCCAAAGGTTCGGCGGGCGGCAACGCGCGCAAGGCGTCTCCTGCTTCCGGGCGGTCGAAGCGAATACGAGCCACCGCTCCTGCGATCCCTACGAAAACGTCTTGCGCGGCGCAGGCTGTTCGCAGGACGTTTTGGCAAGCGGGCTTGGCGGCGGCTGGCTTCAAGAAACCGTCTCGCACCCAATCGGCGGCGGTGTCCCAGACATCGGCTCGCACGGTTTGCAGGTCCGCTCCCGTCGCCGCAGCGATCTCGTGCGCGGCCTCGTCGGCCGTCGCTCCGCCCGTCAAGCGCAGCCATATCAAGGACGCGGTTTCATTCAACGCCGCGACCTCGCCGCCTGTTTCGCGATAGAGTGCGATCTGGTCGTCGACGACGATCTCCGACACGTCCGCGGACTGATAGGCCGGCGGTTCGGCCACAACGCCTTTCAGGGCCTTGAATTGTTCGTAGTCGGCAAGGCGCGCGTTCGGAAAGGCTTCGAACGCCGAGGCCGGATCCGGAGACGGCACGATCATCGACCACCCGCCAGCGCGTTCGAGCTCGCCGCGCGCCCGCTCAGTCGGATCCGATGGCAATGGCGCAGGCGCGTTGAGGCCGACCATGCCGACAAGCTCGCGCACCATCTTCTCTTTGGCGCGGGCTTCGTCGTCGCCCCCGACCGTGCCCTCGGCGCAGATATCAAGCGAGGGACTAAGATTGCATTCAAGCAGCCAGGGTTTCAGGTCGGCGTCCACCATGCAGTCAAGGCCGAGCAATTCGAAGCAATTGGACAGATCGCCCCCGGCGAGGCGGCCGCGCCGGCGCAGGTCCTCCCTCGCCGCGATGACCGATAGCGCCAGCATGTCTTCAACCTCCCCAAAGAGTCTGGCGTCGTCATGGCCGCCGTCGCGCAGCCAAGCGCGGTACTTTTCGAGCGAGACGAAGACCACAGGTGTCTCCACCGTGTCATTGCGCGCGTTGATGTCCGGGTTGGTGAGATAGGCGAAGGGATTGTCGAGCGCGTGGTCGTCATAGGGTTCGGAGGCGAGCTTGATGAACCCCTCCGCGAACAAATAGGCGCGCAGCGGCTCCACGGATGTGATGGCCACATAGCGCCGCATTACATATTTGTGGCCCGAAAAGAGATGAGGACGATCTAGATACGATTGCACCATGAAGGCGTCGTCCAAAGGCGCCAGGCCAGGGTCCCTCAGAAGCTCGATGCCCCGCCCGCGTGAAAGGCGCTTCGGTTTCAACATCCACAAAGCGTCCGGATCGGCCATCGCGGCGGACTGCAAAGCCACATGCTCGCCGGGCATGTCGTACACGGTCGGAAAGAAACCCATGCGCCGCTCAGCGGGCGCGCCCGCCAACCGGTCCCGATGCGCGGCCAGTGTCTCATAAAGACGGCTCTTAACGGTGAGCGCAGCGTTCCCGGGCAGGTGGTTGACGAACTGGCCTGGTCTCAATCGCTTGAACAGCCCGGGTTTGGGCATGCCGACACGCCAGCACACGTCCCAATCCTTCCCATCGCCTTTTTCCCAAAGCAAAGGGTCGAGCGCAGCTTCGAAGAAGGCGTTTTGGCCGGCTGTTCCATTGGCGAGCCAGTAGCGGCGTTTTTCGGTCATGCTTACTCTTAGCCGCGCGAAGCGAGGCAGGTCACCCCGTTGACTGGGTTGGAGTCGCCGGCGCGCAATTCTCCGTAATCGTTTGTTTTTCCTATAAGCGTAAGCTTAGACGATAGTCTTCATTTGAACCGCTTTGTTCTAAGCGTCTTGTTTTCTTGTCGAGTAGCGTCATGCAGCCTCATCGTCGGCAATTCGTGATCGGTCCGAGGCCGTATGCGCCCAACGCCGATTGGATCGCGACCGAAATCGACGGATTTGTCGTCTCTCGCTGCCGCGAGCTGCCGACGCGCGTGGTTACGGACGCCGACGGCGCGCGCCACGCGCTGCTGGGCCGCGCGATCGAGAGCCGTTCAGATCGTTGCGGCCCGGCGGACGCGCTCAGCAATGCGCGAACCGCTGATATTCAGACGCTGTATGCAGGCTGGGCCGGACGCTGGGCGCTCTTTAGCGGCGGCGCTTTACACTTGGACGCAAGCGGGCTGTTGGGGTGCTACTATGGGAAGCGCGATGGCGCGATGTGGGCGACCAGCAGTCCGGCCCTCGCCGCGGGGCTTGTCGGCCCTGACGCCGACGGCCCGGCCGATCGCCGGCCCTTGCGCTACGAGGAAGGGCTGTCATGGGTCGTCCCGCCCCGGTCCCGAATCTCCGGCGTAAAACGGCTCTTGGCGAGCCAGGTTCTAGATTTGCACGCTGGAACAGTCACTAAGCGGCCTCTGCTTCCGGGACACGGCGCGTCGGTCTCACCTGACCAAACTATCGACGACATCGTCGAAGCCATGGCGACCACCCTGTCCCGCCTCGCTGAGACCGCGCTCCCGCTTTGGCTCGGATTGTCCGCCGGCTATGACTCACGCACCGTGCTCGCGCTTTGCAGGAAGGCGGGCGCGCCTGTGCGGACCTTCACCCGCATCGCGCCGCGGATGAGCGTGGCGGATATCGTCTTGCCGCCCGCACTGGCCGCTCAATGCGGTGTCGACCATGTTTTCTTGAAAAGCCGCAGCGCTGATCACCGTCGCCGCGGTCTTGCTGCGGAACACGCATTCAACCACCTTTCGGACGGTGACGCCCTGCCGTTCTTGCGCGGCGAACGCGATGAGCTGAGCGGTCTGGCGATCGGCGGCCACGCCTTCGAGATGTTCTCAGGCGACTACGGCCCGCTGGAGCCGCTCAAAGAGATCCTGGACACTCAGGAACACGCAGACCGGATCGCTGCGGCCTTCGGTTACAACGCAGGATCGCCTGCGGCGCTCGCCCTGAAAGACTGGATCACCTGGGCTGTCTCGGACGCCGAGCGGGGCATGGATTGGCGCGACAGATTCTTCATAGAGCAAGACAATGGCGGCTGGCTGAGCGCGAAAGAGCAACTCTACGACCTCAACGCCGTTGAGCGGTTTCCGGTCTTAAACGCCGCTCGCAACTATGCATTGCTCTTGTCTCTGCCCGACGACCTGACCGACAAATCGAAGGTGCAGCTCGAGATCATCCGCCGAACCGCGCCCGACTTGCTCGACTATCCGTTCAACCCGCCTGACTTGACTTTCGGACTTCGGCGCCTCGTCGCGGCCAAAGCGGAGCATCTGCCAGCCTATATGCTCGGCCGTTTGGCGCGCCGCTTGCGTCGAATAGCGGGGATCGCCGCGCAGGGGCTGTCATCGTCATGAGCCTTAAGGACAAGACGCACCAGGGACTGTTGTGGTCGGCTGTGCAGGCTTGGGGCGGCAAAGCGGTTTCGCTGCTGGTTTTCTTTGTTCTGGCTCGAATGCTCTCGCCCGAGGCGTTCGGTCTTGTGGCCCTGGCCGCCACAGTCGTAGCGGTCATGCAGCTTCTGCTCGAGCAAGGATTCGCGCAGGCGCTGATACAACGCGAAAACCTGGATCCGGAACACAAGGACACGGCCTTTTGGACAACCCTTGGAACAGGGTTGTTTTTGACCGCGCTCGGCTGGGCGACGGCGGGGCCGATCGCGGCGGCTTTCGGCCAACCAGACCTGGCGCCCGTGCTGGTCGCTCTATCGGCTCTGTTCGTTTTGAACGCCCTCAGCAGCGTTCAAGCGACACTGTTAGAGCGCGACTTCCAATTCAAAGCCCTCACCCTGCGCTCGCTGGCTGGTCTTGTCGCAGGCGGCGTCGCCGGAATCGGCGCGGCTCTGGCGGGGTTCGGTGTTTGGGCTCTCGTCGCCCAGCAGCTGGTCCAGGAACTGGTGAGCACGATCGTCCTCTGGCGCGCCAGCGCGTGGCGTCCGAAATTCCGGTTCTCCGGCCGGCATTTCAGCGATTTGGTTCGGTTCGGCGCCAGCCTGTTCGCCCTCAACTTCGTACATTCGGCGAAGGACGAGTCGACGCCGCTTCTCATCGGCTACTTCTTGGGCCCGGCCACGCTCGGTTTGTTCACCGTCGCCGAGCGTATTGCAGACGCCGTGATGCATATGGTCGTGGCCGCGAGCGCGCCCGTCGCCTTGCCGGTGTTTTCGCGTTTGCAAACCGATCTGGAGCGGATGCGGCGCGTGTTTTACCAAGCCACGCAGCTTTCCGTCTGCGCGGCTTTTCCCGTTTTCGCCGGGCTCGCCTTGCTGGCGCCCGAGCTGGTCGCCGTCGTCCTTGGCGCTCAATGGGCGGGCGTCGCGCCCGTGCTTCAAGTCCTGGCCTTGGCCGGTCTGGTCGACTCCACCGCGTTTTTCCGCGGTCACGTCATCACGGCGATGGGCAAACCAACATGGCGATTGCGGCAAGGATTGCTCAGCACGGCGCTCCACTTCGCCTTTTTCGCAATCGCATTCCGCTGGGGCGTCGTCGCAATCGCATGGGCGTTTCTAGCCCGACGCGTAGTCATCGTTCCATACAGCCTTTGGACCGTCCGCCAGCTGATTGGCTTTTCGTGGACGACCTACCTGCAGCAATTGGCCGGCCCATTTGTCGCGGTCGCAATTATGGCGGCGGCGGTGTGGGGCACGCGCGGCCTTCTCTACAGCTGGTCCGCACCGCAAGCTGCGGTTATCGCGGCCTGCGCAGCGGCCGGGGCGATAATTTATATCGGCGCGCTCCGCATTATAGCGCCAGAGCTGTTCCGCCGCATGGTGGAACTCGCACTCTCTCTCGCCCGTCCGATCTTGCCGCCGCACAAGACACGACCGGCTAGCACTGACGAAAACTAGGTTTTGTCGACGCGCAACGCATATCCTGCCGACCGCACCGTCCGGATGGGATCGTCGCCTCCATTGGCGCGCAGAGCCTTGCGCAGCCGGCCGACATGGACGTCCACGGTGCGCGCTTCGACGTAAACGTCCGAGCCCCAGACGCCGTCCAGCAGCTTCTCCCGCGAGAACACGCGCCCGGGATACTGCATAAAGTACTCTAACAAGCGAAATTCGGTCGGGCCGAGGTGCAGCGGTTTTCCATTTCGCGCGACAGAGTGCGCGGAACGGTCCATCGCGATGTCGCCGACGACCAACTCGTCTTCGACCAGCCCCGGCCGAATCCGCCGCATGACCGCGCGGATGCGCGCCATGAGCTCCGTAGTTGAGAAGGGTTTGACGATATAGTCGTCAGCGCCAGTGTCGAGGCCGCGAATCCGATCGGTCTCCTCTGAGCGCGCTGTCAGCATTATGATCGGCAGGTTTTTCGTCTCAGGGCGCGAGCGCACGCGCCGGCACACTTCGATTCCCGCAATCTTCGGAAGCATCCAATCCAACAACAAGAGATCAGGGGCGCGCTCTTCGATCATGACGAGCGCTTCTTCGCCGTCCATCGCCGCCGCCGTCTCGTAGTCCTCGCGCTCGAGATTGTAAGCCAGCAAATCGACCACCGAGCTTTCGTCTTCTGCGATCAGCACGAAGGGCTTCATTTCGACCTCTTAAACTTCGAGCTCAGGCGCTTTAGGCCGCTCAGCGGACGACAACTGTTCGCCTGTTACAAGGTAATGCACGACCTCGGCAATGTTTGTGCAATGATCGCCGATACGTTCGAGGTTTTTCGCCATGAACAAAATATGGGCGCCCGAGCCGATCGTGCGCGGATCCTCCATCATGTAGGTCAGCACTTCTCGGAAGTAAGAATTGTAGTGCTGGTCGACGTCTTCATCGGCTTCCCAAACGCGCAGCGCCTCGTCCGAGTTTCTCGATGCGTAAGCGTCCAAGACCGCCTGAAGCTGAGCCGAAACCGCACGCCCCATGCGTTCAACACCCTTGAGCACCGCGCCGTCCGCGCCGCCGTCGAGCGCGCCTGCGCGCTTGGCGATGTTTTTCGACAGGTCGCCGATGCGCTCAAGATCGTGGGAGATTTTGAGGGCCGCGAGCACCTCCCGGAGATCGCGCGCCAAGGGCTGGCGCAAGGCCAACAGTCGCGTGATCCGCTTCTCGATCGCCGCCTCCAGCGCATCGACCTCGATGTCGGTCGCCATCACAGACGCTCCGAGGGTCGCATTTGGCGCGGTCACCGAAAGGCAGGCGTCGTTGATCATGGTTTCGGCGAGACCGCCCATGCGCAGGAGGTCGGCGGACAGAGCTTCAAGCTCCTCCGTGAAGGCTCTGACAATATGATCGCTCATTGATAGGATTTTAGCCGAAGCGGCCGGTGATGTAATCCTGGGTCTTGGGATTGGCCGGATTGGTGAACATGGTCTCCGTGTCGCCGTACTCAATCAGCTTTCCGAGGTGGAAGAATGCGGTTTGTTGCGAAACACGGGCCGCTTGCTGCATCGAGTGTGTGACGATGACGATGCAAAAGCGCTGTCGCAAGTCGTCGATCAACTCTTCAATGCGCGCCGTCGCGATCGGGTCGAGGGCCGAGCATGGTTCGTCCATCAAGATCACTTCCGGGTTCACAGCGATTGCGCGAGCAATGCACAGCCGCTGTTGCTGACCGCCCGAAAGACCGGTGCCTGGCGACGCGAGGCGGTCTTTCACCTCCTCCCAAAGGCCGGCGCGGGTCAAACTGTCTTCAACAATGCCGTCCAATTCGGCCCGGTCGCGCGCAAGGCCGTGAATGCGCGGCCCATAGGCGATGTTGTCATAAATGGACTTGGGGAACGGATTCGGTTTTTGAAAGACCATGCCAACCCGGGAGCGCAAGAGAACCGGGTCGACTGCGGGATCATTAACGTCGACCCCATCGATGACGATCTCGCCTTCGACCCGCGCGCCTTCGATCGTGTCGTTCATTCGATTGATGCAGCGCAAATAGGTCGACTTTCCGCAACCGGACGGCCCAATGAAGGCCGTCACCGATTGGTCCGGGATGACCATCGAGATGTCGAAAATCGCCTGCTTGTCGTTGTAGAAGACGTCGACGCTCCGGCAATCGACTTTGACGGGGCCCTTGGGAGGGGCGCCGCTCGTCGACGCCTGTTCGTCGGTTTCGGACATGCCTACCACCTTCGTTCAAACCGGCGACGCAGAAGGACGGCGACGGCGTTCATAAAGACCATGAATATGAGCAGAATAATGATCGCGGCGGCTGTCGCCGGCTCCCAAGCGCGTTCGGCGCCCGTCGACCATTTGTAGATCAGGACCGGGAGCACGGTCGCTTCATCGGTTGGGCCGCTCGGCGCTTCCGCCACGAAGGCCACCATGCCGATCAACAGCAAAGGCGCCGTTTCGCCCAGCGCCCGCGCCAAGCCGATGATCGCGCCGGTCATGATCCCGGGCGCGGCCAAGGGCAGCGCATGATGGAACACGGCCTGCGTCTTAGACGCGCCGACGCCGAGCGCCGCGTCGCGGATCGACGGCGGAACGGCTTTGAGAGCGGCTCGCGCTGCGATGATCACCGTCGGCAACGTCATCAGAGCAAGGACGAGGCCACCCACGAACGGCGCGGATCTCGGCAAACCGAAGAAGTTGAGAAACACCGCCGCCCCTAAGAGGCCGTAGACAATGGACGGAACAGCGGCGAGATTGTTAATACTGACTTCGATCACGTCTGTCATGCGTGTTTTGGGCGCGAACTCCTCAAGATAAACCGCGGCCATGATCCCGATGGGCACCGCAAGCGACGCCGTAATCAGCATGGTGAACAAAGAGCCGACGAGCGCCGCGAAGACGCCGGCGATTTCCGGATACGTGGAGTCGGCGTTCGACGTCAGGGCGGTATTTAGGCGACGCTCGATGCGTCCGTCCGACTTCAGCGCCAAGGTCCATGCGATCTGCCGATCCGTCACGTTGCGGTCCGTCTCGGGCGTTTGGATGGTCCGCACTGTCAGCGGTGAACTCGCCAGCGCGTTCGGCGCCGCCAAGTCCCCCGTGAGCACCTCGGCCTTTACCTCGGGCCCATCGAGTTCAAGCGCTTTGAGAACGACATCGCCGGCCTGAATCAAGACGGTGGGGTCGCCGTCTAAAAAACGGTCGGGCTCGCTCCAAGGTGCGTTGGCGCGTATTCGCTCAGCCGCCGCCTCAGCGACGGTTAGGACGACGCTGTCGTCGCCTCGCCCAACCTCAACCGTAATCACCGGGCCGAGCGTCATGACGTTTTCGCGGGTGACGAGGCCCTTGAGATAAAGATCAAGGTCGTCCGACAGAGCGATCCAAAACCGGCGCGTTTGGCCGATCATGGACGGATCGCGCGCCACATCGTGAGCGACGGGGAGCACCGCAAGCCGCGTCGCCAGGCTATAAAGTTCGACGCGATCTGAAGCATCGCCGGCGCCTTCGGGAAAACGCTCGACCAAGTCTTCGCGCACGAGCCGATAGAAACCCGCGACGTTCTCTCTGATGTCTTCCGGCGCGGCGCGACCGGACGGCGCCACCACAGCGCGATCTAATTGCAAATCGAACGCGACTTTATGCTGTGTGAAGGCCGGCAAAGCCTGCGTGACGATTGACCCGATCAGGAACACCAGAAACAAAATCGCAGCGCCGATCGCAGCCTGGCCGTAGAAGCGAAACCGACGTTCCGCCGCATAACGGCGCCGAAGGCGGGCTTCGGCGTCCGGGCCAGCGAGTCCGGCGGATCGAGCGAACTCAGTCATATTTCTCGCGATACCTCTGGACGACGCGCAATGCGATGAGGTTGAAACAGAGTGTGACGAGGAACAGAACAAAGCCCAAAGCGAACGCCGACAGCGTCTTGGAATTGTCGAATTCGGAGTCGCCCGTCAGAAGCGAAACGATTTGAGCGGTGATCGTTGTTATGTCGCTGGTTGGATCAACAGAGATCTGAGCCCGCTGACCCGCCGCCATCGTCACAATCATCGTCTCCCCGATCGCGCGCGACACGGCAAGCAGCAAAGCGGCGATCACGCCGGGCAAGGCCGCTGGCAGGACGACCTGCTTGACCGTCTCAGACTTGGTCGCGCCCATGGCGTAGGCGCCGTCGCGCAGCGTTTGCGGCACAGCGTTGATCACATCGTCCGAGAGCGATGAAACGAACGGAATGATCATCACGCCCATGACCAGCCCCGCGGCGAGCGCGCTGGCGGGTTGAGCCGCCAGGAGTTCGGGCGGCGTGAAGGGCAACCCGTTGATCCATAACGCCGCCGATCTGACGAGCGGCGCGACGACCAGGATCGCGAAAAACCCGTAAACCACGGTCGGAATGCCCGCGAGAACCTCGAGGACGGGCTTAACCCAGCCGCGCATCCTCGGCGACGCGTATTCGGACAGATAGATCGCAGCATAAAGCCCGATCGGGGCCGCCACGGCCATTGCGATGAGCGAGATCGCGAAGGTTCCGAAGAATAGCGGCACCGCGCCGAAATCGGTGTTTGTCTGGGCGTTCCATTCCAGTCCGAAAAGAAAGTCGAACAGCGAAACGCGGGTGAAGAACTGGAAGCTTTCATAGAGGAGCGAAACGACGATGCCGACCGTTGTCGCAATCGCAATCGCCGCGCTGACGAAAAGGGCGGCTTGAATACCGCCCTCGACGTTGAGGCGCGCGCGGAAATCCGCCGCAATTCGTCGGCGCGATAAGACAAATCCCAGCGCGGCTAAGGCAGCGGCCGCTAGAAGGAAAGCGAGCTTCACCGCGCCGCGCAACTCGCCGTAGCGCGCGACAACGGCGTCGAAAAGCGGTTGCCCAGTGGTCGGCAGGCGCAGCGCTGCGGCCGCGCGATCGAGATATTGCGTGCGTTCGAAGGCGTTCAAGCTGTCAAAGCCATCCGGCAACTCGGACGCCAGAACGCTGCGGACGAAGCCCTCGCCAAAGATTGCATAGGCCAAGATCGAGGCGGCCGCCGGAACGACCGTCCACATGGCCACATAGTAGCCATGATAGTTCGGCTGCGAATTCATCCGCGCCGACGAGTCAGCGGCGAGCGCGTCGCCTGCGCCGCGGCCGACGAGAAACGCCGTCAAGCCGGCGGCCGCCAGAACGGTAAACGCCAGCCACCCCATCGGAACCTGATGGAAGACGTGCATCACAATCTGCAGACGCGTCGTGTCATTCGGCGCTTATAGGCGGTGCGTTTGATACATGTGTGACATCGGCCGCCTCACATGACGGCAGCCAAGCCGCGAACGCCGAACCCTTCCCCTCAACGGTTTCGACCGCAAGGCCGCCTTTATGCCGGGCCACTATGTGCTTTACGATGGCCAAGCCCAGCCCGGTGCCCCCGATCGCTCCGCCTCGGCTTTCGTCTGCTCGATAAAAGCGTTCGCCCAATCGGGGCAGATGATGCCGTTCAATACCGGGGCCCTCGTCGGCGACTCGCAACCAGATTTTCGCTGCGGAATCCTCGCCAGGCGCAGCGAACAAGGTCATCCGGCGAGCGTCCTCCCACTGCCGCACGGCGACAGCGCGGGCGCGCGCCAGATCCTCCGCCGAGCCGAACGAAACACTGACTTCGCCACCGTGTTCAGAATATTTGACGGCGTTGTCGACCAGATTCTGAACCACCTGGACCAGCTCATCGCGCACCGCCGTCACCCTCAGCGACTCTTCCGGGCCTTCCACTTTGATGCTGATCCGGCGTTCGGCGGCGACGGGACGCAACGCATCGACCGTTTCTCTCGCCAAGATGGCGAAATCAACAACGGTATCGGGCGCCCGATGTTCGTCCAATTCAATACGCGACAGCGACAGCAAGTCGTGTATCAAGCGCTTCATTCGTTCCGCCTGGTCGTGCATTGTCTTCAGGAAGCGGTCCCAGCTTTTCTTATCGTCTTTCGCCGGTCCCCGCATGGTTTCGATGTATCCCAAGAGAGACGTCAGCGGCGTGCGCAGTTCGTGGCTCGCATTCGCCAGGAAGTCCGCCCGGGCGCGCTCAGCGCGGCGAACCGCGGTTCGGTCTTCAAAGTTCAAGATGACGCCGTCGAAGGGCGGCTGCAGGCGTGAAGCGCGCGCGGTCCAGACCTGATCGCCGCGCGGATCCAGTTCGACTTGCACAGGCTCCACGGGATCGCTGAGCAGCGCCTGCTCGATCATCCGAAGCAATTCCGGCCGGCGAAAAACTGCAGACGCCAAGGTCGGACGACCGCGTGGTATCCGAAGAATTCGGCGGGCCGCTTCATTCGACGCTGCGACGCGTCCGGCTGCGTCGATATGAACGGACGGATAGGGCAACGTCTCGACAACCCCGTCGAGGGACGCCGACGGCGCTCGTTCCGGCTCGGCCGCCTCAGCGACGGTTTGGGCTTCGACTGACGGCGAGCTTGATCCGACGTAGTAAGCGAGCGCCGCCGCGCCCACGATGAAGGCGGCGGTGACCGCCTCGATCCAGCCGAGCGCGCCGGACGCGGCGAGAATGGACAGCACAACCACCACGCTCATCGTCAATGCGATGAAGTCCCGCGCTCGCTCCGAGCCGCGCCGTATCGAAGATACGCCGCCTCGGCTGTCCTCGCGCATGCCGCAAACCTCCTTGCGCGCCGGCGCTCTGGCCGCCCTATCGCAGCAATACACGCTCGGCGGCTCATCCGAAACGAGTTTTCCGCCGTATAGGCAAGCCGAGTGATCACTGCATGACGTCTGAGTCACCTTTATTGATTTTCAATAATTCTTTGTTGACAGTCGAGCAGGGGCGGCGTAGCGCTGAAGCGGAGAGGTTCAAAAGAGCCAATGACCAAGGCCACAATTTCCATCGTCTCCGGAGCAGCGCTGCTGTCCGGTTGCGCGACCGTCGAGAATGTCGTTGCGGGGCCGCCCAACGATATCGAAGCGACCGCGCCGGACGCGCCTGACGCCTACGCCGCCGGCGAAACGCCCGCGGGCGCGCCGGAGGCTGACTGGCTGGCTCAGTTTGACGACCCGGTGATCGCCGAGCTGGTGTCTGAGACTCTGGCCGCTAACCCAACGCTGGCGGCGAGCGCTGCGAATGTGCGCGCCGCGCGACAAACCGCGCGCGCCGTCTACGGACGGAGCCTGCCCTCGGTCTCGGCGGATGTCTCGGGCGGTTATACGAGCCAGTTCATCGACATCGACTCAATCGGGGTCACGGACCGCCAGAACGAGCCCGCCTATCGGGCGCAGCTGTCCGCCAGTTGGGAAGCTGATCTCTGGGGTCGGCTCGCGGACGGCATAAAAGCCGCGCGCGCCGATCTCGCCGCAACCGACGCGGACCTCGCCGCCGCCGCACTGTCTTTGTCGGCGCAGACGGCGTCGGCTTGGATCGATTTGAATGAAGCGGTCGCCCAGGAGCGCGTTGCAATTCTAACGCTTGAGTCGCGCCAGCGCGTCCTGGACTTGACCGAGCGACGCTTCGCGCGCGGCCTCTCGACGGCGTTGGACGTCCGCACGGCGCGGACCCAAGTCGCGACGTCGGAAGCGGCGATCGCCGCGCAGGAACGCGCCAAGGGCGCTGCGGCGCGCCGCCTCGAAATCCTCCTCGGCCGCTACCCGGCGGCGGCGATGGACGCGTCCGGCGCGTTGCCGGATCTGCCCCCGCTCGCCTCCGCCGGCGATCCCTTGTCCTTGCTAGCCCGCCGCCCGGACATCGCCGCGTCGGAAGCGCGCGTCGCCGCGGCGGGTTTTCGCGTGGACGCGGCGCGTGCGGCCATGCTGCCTGCGTTCCGGATCACGGCGACCGCGAGCTCGACGGAAGATATGATCTCCGACTTTCTCGACCCAAGCCGCACCACTGCGAACATTGTCGGCGCCATCGCCGCGCCCTTGTTCCAAGGCGGCGCGCTGCGCGCGGACAAGAATGCGGCGATTGCGCGCGCGGAAGCCGCAGCCGCGAACTATGTCGCCGCCGTGTTCACGGCGTGGCGCGAGGTCGAGGACGCCATCCAAGCCGATCAGACCTTCGAGTTGCAGGTTCGAGCACAAGCGCGCGCTTTAGAGGAAGCCGTCCTCGCTGAAGATCTCGCGCTTCGCCAGTACGAAAACGGGCTCGTGAGCATCTTCAATCTGCTTCAGTCGCAAACGACGCGGCTCAATACTGAGAGCAATCTGATCGCCGCGCGCGCCGCGCGAGCGACCAATCGCGTGTCCTACCATCTGGCACTCGGCGGCGGCGTCCCCGTCCCGGCGGCCCAACCGACCGGCCGCGCCGGCGAAAGCGAGACCTGAACATGAGCCGCATACTCGCGATCGCGATCCCCATTGTCATTCTGCTCGTGCTAGGCGTGGGCGGCGCGCAGATCTTGGCGGCCCTCGCGCCAGAGGCGGAGGAAGCCACCGAGCCGCCGCAAGCGTTATCGGTCTTCGCCGAGCCCGTCCGCACAGCCGATCTCAAGCTTACCGTGAAAGCTCAAGGCGAGGTGCGTCCTCGCCGCGAGATCGCCTTGTCGGCCCAGGTCAGCGGACGCATCAGCTATGTTTCGCCCAATTTCGAGGACGGCGGCTTCATCAGGCGGGGCGAGACCTTGGCGCGTATTGAAACCGCTGACTTCGAACTCGCAGTTGTGCGCGCGCAATCGGTCGTCGCGGCCGCGGAGCAGCGGCTGGCGCGCGAGCAAGCTGAAGCCGAGATCGCGCTGCAAGATCTGCAAGATCTCGGCATAGACGATCCAAGCCCGCTCGCGCGGCGCGAACCGCAGCTCGCGGAAGCTCAAGCGTCGTTGGACTCTGCAATGGCGCAGCTCCGGGACGCCGAACTCGCTTTGGAGCGGACCGCGATCCGCTCGCCCTTCGAAGGCCGGGTTCGCGAGAAAAGCGTCGACATCGGTCAGTTTGTCTCCCCAGGGGTTTCGATTGGCCGCGTCTTCTCCACCGACGCCGCGGAAGTGGCCTTGCCGATCAACGACGACGAGCTTGGCCGTATCGGCCTTCCGCTGGCCTTCGCCGAAACCGCCGAGAACCCCGGCCCTCCGGTCGTTTTCTCCCAGAACGTCGCCGGCCTGCCGCGCACCTGGACCGGACGCGTCACCCGGACTGCGGCTGCATTCAACGCGCAATCGCGCCTCATCAACGTGTTCGCCGAAGTGGAAGATCCCTACGGCGCCGGCGCCGACGACGGAGCGCCAATGGCGCCGGGTCTGTTCGTCTCGGCCGAAGTCCAGGGCGCCACGATCGAAGATATCATCTGGGCGCCCCGTTCAGCGCTGCGCGGCACGGACAGATTGTTTGTCGGCGATCTGGACGAAAGCGTTCTGCGCATCCGGCAAGTCGACCTCATCTACTCTGATGAAAGCGGCGCTTACCTGCGGTCAGGCGTCGAGCCCGGAGAGCTTGCGATCGTCTCGCCCATTCAGGCGGCGTTCGACGGCATGCGCATTGAGATCTTGGAGCGGGCCGAGGACGGCACGATCATCAATCGATCGGACGACGTCAACGACACAAGCGCGCAAGCGGACTCGACGTCCGCCGTCGGCGGCACAGGAGGTATCGCCCAATGAACGGCATCGTCGCTTGGTTCGCCCGCAACTCTGTCGCCGCCAATTTGCTTATGATCGTCGCCTTTGTCGGCGGCGTGGTGGGCTTCAGTCGAATGGAACGAGAGATGTTCCCGACCGTCGCCGTTTCCGGCGCGACGGTGCAAATCACCTGGCAAGGCGCTTCGCCGCAAGAGGTCGAAGAGCAGCTGATCACGCGGATCGAAGAAGCGGTCGCCGACATTGACGGTCTCGACCGCATCACGTCGGTCGCCACCGAGGGATCGGCGGTGGTCAATGTTCGCGGACGTGACGACATCGACAAGGACGAGTTCATCGACGAGGTCAAACTGCGCGTCGATCAGATCAACAATCTGCCCCAGTCGGCGTTCCGGCCTCAGGTCACGCGGTGGGAGGGCCGGAACTGGTACTTCGGCATGGCCGTTCATGGCGATGTCGACGAGCGGACGCTCAAGCGTATTGGCGACCGCGTGCGCGATGACATCGCCGCCCTTCCCGGCGGCGAGCTCGCCGTCGTTCAAGGTGTTCTGAACGAAGAGGTCTCGATTGAGATTTCTGAAGAAACCCTGCGACGCTACCGACTGACTTTTTCCGACGTCGCCGACGCGATCCGTCGCTCGTCGCTGAACTCCTCAGGCGGGCGCGTGCAAACAGAAACCGGCGATGTCGCGATCCAGGCGCGGAACTTGGCGGACACCGCGGACCAGTTCGGTGACATCGTCGTTTCGCAGAGCATTGCGGCGGGCGTCGTGCGGGTCTCCGACATAGCGACTGTGATCGACGGCTTCGTCGATTCCAATCTTGAAGCGATCCACGACAACCAGCCCACGGCGTTCGTTTTTGTCGTCTCGCCCGACAAGATGGACATCGTGAACTACGCTGACGGGTTCAAGGAATATATCGAGAATTCAAAGACCGAACTTCCGGAAGCCATCTCGATCGATGTGCTTTGGGACGATTCAGAGATCTTCAAAGACCGCATGAACACGATCGGCAGCTCCGCCCTGCTCGGCGCGACGCTGGTTTTGATCGTGTTGGTCCTCTTCCTCCGGCCGATTGTGGCCTTCTGGGTGACGATCGGCATCATCACCGCCTTCGCCGGCGGCGTCATGCTGATGCCGCTGTTCGGCGTCTCGTTTAATATCCTGTCGCTGTTCGCCGTTTTGCTTGTGATCGGCGTGGTCGTCGATGATGCGATCATCGTGGGGGAGAACATACATAAGGAGGTCGAAAGCGGCCGCCGCGAGGGGATCGATGCGGCCATTGTCGGCACTCAGCTGGTTTTGAAGCCGGTTGTTTTCGGGGTGCTCACGACGATCATCGCCTTCCTCCCCTGGGCCTTCCTCACGGGCGCTACACGCACATTCACCGAACAAATCACCTATGTCGTGATCGCGGCGCTGACCTTCTCCTTGATCGAGTCGATGCTGATCTTGCCGGCGCACCTTTCGCACATGAAGCCGCAAAAATTCGAGGGGCTGAACGGGCGGCTTCTGAAACTCCAAAGAGCGATCGCCGACAGCCTGCTTTGGTTCGCAAACAATGTTTACAAACCGGTCTTGGAGCTCGCGCTTAGATTCCGCTACGCGACCATCGCGCTGTTTGTCTCCTTTTTCATGATCGCCGTGTCGCTGGTGAACAACGGCTACGCGCCCTTCCGCTTCATGCCCGAAATCGAGGGCGACTTGATTCAAGTCACGATCGAATTGCCGGACGGCACGCCCTTCTCCAGAACGCTCCAAGTGCGCGATCAACTCCAAAACGGCGTCAACGTCCTGACCGAGGAGAAGATACGCCAGCATCCGGAATTGCCGGACGGGCTTATGAAAGGCGCTTCAATCGTCGCATCCGATCAAAGGATCCAGGCTTGGATCGGAACGGTGCCTCCGGAAGACCGGCCGGCGACGATCTCGACGAAAGACATCGCAGAGCGCCTCCGAGAACTCGTAGGCCCGATCCCCGACGCCGAAGAGGTCAACTTCGACTTCACGCTGAACGATGAAGACAGCGGGCTGCGGATCGCGCTCAATCATCCGGATCTCGACACGCTGCGCGAGGCGGCCGACGTCCTCAAGCAGAAGCTCTCAACCTACAGCTCCGCCTACGATATCGGCGACAATCTGTCCTCGGCGGCCGAAGAAGTCCGCATCGTGATGAAGCCAGGCGCGGAATCGATCGGCGTCACCTTGGCGGACGTCACCCGGCAAGTGCGGCAGGCCTATTTCGGCGAAGAGGCGCAGCGCTTGCCGCGCGATGGAGACGATGTGCGCGTGATGGTCCGGTTACCGGAAGCGGATCGGGAAGATCTCGACAGCTTGAGCAATCTTCGGATCCGCACGCCAGACGGTCGTCAGATTCCGGTGAGCCAGGTCGCCGAGTTCGAGTTCGCGCCTGGTATCGACCGGATCCTTCGCCGGGACAGGGTGCGCTCGGTCTCGGTCTTCGCGAGCCTCAACGGCGATGTCCGCGGTCAGATTTTCGGCGATCTGGAAGAAACGTTCTGGCCGGAATTCGAGCAGCGGTTCCCAGATGTCACCCGCGGCGCGGTCGGCGGCTTCGAGGAGCAACAGAGGTTCTTTGAAGAAGTCCTGCTCTTCGTTCTGATGGCGTTGATGGCCATGTACATCCTTCTGGCGGTGGCCTTCGGGTCTTACGCGCAGCCCTTGTTGGTCATGACCGCCATCCCGTTCGCCTTTGTCGGCGCGGCGTTCGGCCATCTCGCCTTCGGCGTGCCCATGGCGATGTTCTCCATCTTCGGCATCGCAGCTGCGGCGGGCGTCGTCATCAACGACAACCTCGTGCTTGTCGACTTCATCAATCGCAAGAGAGCTGAAGGATACGGCGCCGTTCAGTCCATGGTGGACGCCGGCGTGGCGCGCTTCCGTCCGATCCTTTTAACCTCGATCACGACGTTTGTCGGCATCCTTCCGCTCATCGCCGAAAGGTCCGTGCAGGCTCAATTCCTCCGGCCGATGGTCATCAGCCTCGGCTGCGCTGTGGCCTTCGCTTTGTTCGTCTCATTGTTTATGGTCCCCGCGCTCTACGCTGTCGGCGTCGAAGTCGGCCGCGTGTTCCGTTGGACATGGGGCGGGCGTCCATATCGGCGGATCGGCGAGACCTATAGCGGCCATGCCAATGCTGATCAGGACGAGCTGGTCCATGGCGGCGGGTCGTCGAACGCGCCGCAACCCGCCGAATAGGCCCGCGGGGACGAACACATCAAAGGGCCGCGCCAATCGGCGCGGCCTTCTGCAGTTTTCATTGGGATACAGGAGAAGACATCTGATGAAGAACACACTTCTAGCCACGACGGCGCTAGCGCTAGCGGCTTGCGGGCCAAGCGCCACGGAAGCGTCGATCGAGGCGGCGTCGGCGGATGCGGCCTCAGCGGCGTCCTCAAGCGATACTGGCGGCGCTCGAGAAGTGGTGACAACCTCTCCGGACGAATGGGGCGACTGGGGGATCGACCTCACCGCCATGAATACGGACGTCTCGCCGGGCGACAATTTCTATCGCTACGTCAACGGATCCTGGCTCGACGCATTCGAAATGCCGGCCGACCGCTCGCGCTATGGTGCGTTCAGCCTGCTCGCCGAAAAATCCGAACAGCGGGTGAAGTTCATCATCGAGGACCTCGCCGCCGCCGCGCCGGACGCGGCGACGCTCGAAGGCAAGATCGCCGCTTATTTCAACGCCTATATGGACACCGACGCGATTGAGGCGGCGGGTCTTGACCCGGTCCAGCCCTATCTCGAGCGGATCGCCGCGATCGAGAGCCGCGAGGAACTCGCGCGCGTCTTCGCCGAGACAGGCTACTCCGCGCCGCTTGGCGGCTGGGTCGACATCGATTCCAAGAACACCGACGCGTACATATTCTACGTCACCCAGGCCGGCCTCGGCATCGGAGACCGCGACTATTATCTGAACGACGACGAGAAGAACCTCGAAATCCGCGCAGCCTATGTAGATTACATCGCCTTCCTTCTCGGCGAGGCCGGCTATGACGAGCCTGAGGCCTGGGCCGAAAGGGTCTTGGCGCTGGAGACTGAAATCGCCAGGGCCCATTGGGACCGCACGGTTGGGCGCAACCGCGACCTCACCTACAATAAGATGAGCCGCGACGAGTTAATCGCCATGGCGGGCGACTTCCCGGCGGCGGTCATGCTGGAGACGCTCGGCCTCGCTGGTCAAGAGTCCTTCGTGGTGCGGCAGGTGACGCCGACGGCTGAAGAGATCGAAGAACAGGGTCTGAACGCCGAGCAGGTCGAGAAGATCTCAGGCGGCGGCATCGCCGGCCTCTTCGAAGTGGCCTCGACCGCCGAGCTCGACGATTGGAAGGCCTATCTCACGGCCCACTTCCTGTCCGACCACGCCTCGGTGCTGCCGGCGGCGATTGATGAGGCGACCTTCGACTTCTACGGCAAGACTTTGCGCGGGCAGGAAGAGCAGCGCGAGCGCTGGAAGCGCGCCGTCGGCGCGGTCGAAGGCGCGCTCGGCGAAGGCGTCGGCAAAGTCTACGCTGAGCGTCACTTCCCTGCCGAGAACAAGGCCGCGATGGACGAACTCGTCGCCAATCTCCGCACGGCGATGGCCGCCAATCTCGACGACATCGACTGGATGGGCGAGGACACCAAGGTGCAGGCGCGCGACAAGCTCGCCAAGTTCACGCCGAAGATTGGCTTCACCGAAAAGTTCGAGACCTATGACGCCTTGGTCATCGGCGACTCGGCTTTTGACAATGTCTTGGCCGCGAACACTTGGGCGTTCGAGGACATGATCGGGCAGCTTGGCCAGCCGATCGACAAAACCGAGTGGTTCATGCTGCCGCAGACGGTGAACGCGTACTACTCGCCCAACCGGAACGAGATCGTGTTCCCGGCAGCGATCCTGCAGCCTCCGTTCTTCAACCTCACCGCTGATCCGGCTGTGAACTACGGCGCCATCGGCGGCGTGATCGGCCACGAAATCGGCCACGGCTTCGACGATCAGGGCTCGCGCTCGGACGGCGACGGCGTGCTGCGCAACTGGTGGACGGACGAGGACCGGGCGAATTTCGAAGCCCGCACGGGCGCGCTCGCGGCCCAGTACGACGCCTTCTGTCCGCTCGACGATGGCGAGACCTGCGTCAACGGCCGTCTCGGCCTGGGTGAGAACATCGGCGATCTCGGCGGCCTGTCCATGGCCTACCGCGCCTATAAGATCAGCCTCGACAAGGACGGCGACGGCGTGATCAGCGAAGCTGAGGAGCCGCCGGTGCTCAACGGCTACACGGGCGATCAGCGCTTCTTCCTCGCCTGGGGCCAGGTCTGGCGGAACATGTACCGCGAGGAGGCCCTGCGCCAGCAATTGATCCGAGGCCCGCACTCCCCGCCGCGTTATCGCGTGAACGGCGTCGTTCGGAACCTAGACGAATGGTATGAAGCCTTCGGCGTCGCCGAGGAGCACGAACTCTACCTGCCGCCGGAGCAGCGCATTCGGATCTGGTAGGCCAGCGCCGAACAATAACAAGAAGGGGCGGCTCTAAAGGCCGCCCCTTTTTCTATGGTCCGAATTCAGGAGAGATTCGCGCGTCGCGCGAACTCGCCTTGGCAAAGCCTGCAGAAAAGCGTTCCTTGTTGTTTCGAAAGCAAAACAAGGGCGCGCGCCATGGCCATTATGAAGTCCGAACAGATCCTAACGGAGTCGTCGAAGTCATTCGAAGACGCGATCGAGACTGCCGTGAAGCGGTTCTCAAAAACCGTTCGCAATCTCCGCTCGGCGAATGTCAACAACCTCTCGACCGTCATCAAGAACGGCAAAGTGGCGACCTACCGGGTCAATTTGCAGATGACGTTCGAAGTCGACGATCCGGAACCCGCGAAAAAGAAAGCCGCCGCCAAGAAGAAATGACCGATGAGGAGAAGGTCGAGGCGTACCTCTCTAAACTTGAACCGAACGTACACGACATTGCGCTTGGACTTCGCGCAAGATTGAATGCGCTCGGACCCGACCTGACGGTGAAGCCGGCTTGGGGCTTTCCGTGTTGGTTCGGTAATGAACGGGTCGCCTCGGTGATCGGCCACAGCGATCGGTGCAACCTTCAGCTCTGGTCGGACAACCGGCTGGCGGACAAATTCCCGGCGCGGATTGAAGGCACGGGAAAGGCCCTTCGGCACGTCAAGATCCGCTCCACATCAGACATCGACGAGGAAGTGGACGAGATCATCAAAGCCGCAATCGCACTCGACGCGTCCGCCCCCGAACGCGTTCGTTAGCTTCGGGGCCTTGACCCCGAGCCCCAGCGGCGCCCATTTCTGGCCCAACGAGACCGCCACACAGCAAGGAGCGCCCCATGGCAGACCAGGATCCCGTCGTCATCGTCGGCATGGCGAGAACCCCCATGGGAGGCCTGCTCGGCGACCTCTCCACGTTCTCCGCGAATGAGCTAGGCGCCGTGGCGGTGAAGGCGGCGGTCGACGAGGCCAAGCTCGGCGCGGACGAAGCCGATGAGATCATCATGGGCAATTGCCTGCCAGCGGGCCAAGGCCAGGCGCCGGCGCGCCAATCGGGCTTCAAAGCCGGCTTGGACAAAGGCCTTGAAGCCACAACGATTAATAAGATGTGCGGGTCAGGCATGCAGGCGGCCGTGATGGGCCGCAACGCCATCCTCGCAGGCGAAGCGAATATCGTGATCGCGGGCGGCATGGAGAGCATGACCAACGCACCGCACCTGATGGACGTCCGCAAAGGCCACAAATACGGCCCGATGAGCGCGCAGGATCATATGGCGCTGGACGGCCTGACCGACGCCTACGCCGGCGGTCCCATGGGCGCTTTCGCCGATATGATCGCGGGCGAGTACCAGTTCACACGCGAACAGCAGGACGCCTACGCGCTTGAGACGCTGTCCCGCGCCCAAAAGGCGACCGAGGACGGCAAGTTCAAGCGGGAGATCGCGCCGCTCACGGTGAAGTCCCGCAAGGGCGAGACGGTTGTCGACACCGACGAACTTCCCCGCACCGCGCGCCCCGACAAGATCCCGCAGTTGAAGCCCGCCTTCAACAAGGACGGCACCGTGACCGCGGCCAATGCTTCCGCGATCTCCGACGGCGCCGCGGCGCTCGTCATGATGAAGCAGTCCGAAGCCGATAAGCGCGGCCTGAAGCCGATCGCGAAGATCGTGGCGGCCTCCTCGCACGCCCACGAGCCGGAATACTTCACCACCGCGCCGGTGCCGGCGATGAAGAAGACGCTTGAGAAGGCCGGCTGGGAGATCGCCGACGTGGACCTGTGGGAGGTCAACGAAGCGTTCGCCGTGGTGCCGATGATCGCCATGAAGGAACTCGGCATCAGCCATGACAAGCTGAACGTGAACGGCGGCGCATGCGCCATGGGCCACCCGATCGGCGCCTCCGGCGCGCGCGTGCTGATCACGCTGCTTTCGGCCATGGAGGACCGCGACGTGAAAAAGGGCGTCGCCTCGCTTTGCATCGGCGGCGGCGAAGGCATCGCGATGGCCGTCGAGCGGGTCTAAGCGCCAAAAGAAATTTTGATTTGGTTCAAGCCCGGACCTCGTAGCGTCCGGGCTTGCCCCGTGCTATCTCACTCTAAACAAGAAGTTAACGAGAGTTCCTTCGGCGTCCTGTCATGGCTTTGATCAGTGTCCAATCCCGAGTTGTCAAAGTCGAAGATCCTCGGCGCGAGGAGATGCGTCAGTGGGCTGGCGTCGCCCTTCTGTTTCTATTGTTCCTTTTGTTGATTGCGATCGCGATCGCAGCGGCGACGACGCCGATCGATACCCGCCAACGGCTCGCAGACGCCGCCCCGATCGTCGAAGCCGAGCCGGATCCAGCCCCTGCGGAGACGCCGCGGCCCATATTGACGCCGGTGCGCGTCGTCGCCGAGGTCACGCCGCCTGTCGAAGAGGCGCCCGCCCCCCTCGAGACGCCTGAAGCCGAGATGTGGGAGACCTCGCCCCCGATCAGCGCGCCCGACGGCGAGGACGCCAAAAAAGAGCCTGCGCGCCTTCGCATGCATGTTTTGTCGGAAGATCACGCCTGGGCCTTCGGAGATTCCAATGAGGTCGTGCGCAACGGCATGCGCGTGTCGATCTCGTCGCTGGTCGACGACGAATACTTCCGGACAGAGCTTTGCGCGTCGCCGGCGGTGGTCGCCTTGGGCACCGCGTCGTCCGAAGGGTCCCAGTCGCTCAATCACGCGTTGGCCAAGGCTCGCAGCGAAACCTTGGCGCGCGCCATCAAAGACAGCGCAGCCGCCTGCGAAGAACCGCCTCGGGTCTTTGCAGCCAACCTTGGCAAGAACAAAAACCCGTATGTCTGCCCCGACGGCGGCGTCTGCCACGATCTCACCGCCTATCAGCGTCGCGTGGCGGTTGTGTCATTGACCGATTTCGGCGCCGCGCCGGATATGGCGACCGCGCTTCGGCAAGCCGCCGCCAAGGTCGAAGCTGAAGACGGCCGGCTCTTCACCGATTTCAAGCTAACCGACTACGATCTCTTCGAAGAGGCCCCGGTCGAGCAACTCTAGCAGGGTATCTCAAGTCTCGGTTTCTTAGGTCGCGGCGACATAGTCGCTCACCAAGCCAAGCGGCATGGCCGTTGTGCGTTTCGCGACATTGATCACGATCCGCGACTGCACGTCTGAAACCAGCCCGGTCGCGAGCAGCTTGTCACGAAGGAACGCGTCATAGGCGTGCATGTCGGTCGTGACGACGCGGATCACATAGTCCACTGCGCCGGTCACGGTCATGCATTCTGTAATCTCAGCCCATTTCGCAATGTGCGCCTCGAACGCGAACAGATTGTCTCGATTGGGCATTGTGAGTTTGACGCTCGCCACAACCTCGAACTCCAGGCCCAAATGCGCACGATCGAGCAGCGTGACCCGTTTCTGGATGACGCCTTGCTCTTCCATGCGTTTGATCCGGCGCCAGCACGGCGATGACGACAAGCCGACGCGTTCGGCGATTTCTGCTACAGATAGCGACGCGTCATGCTGAACGAGATCGAGAATCTTGGCGTCGACAGCATCGAGTTGGAACGACAAAATTTACCCCACTTCAGCCCAGAATTCGAAAGAAGAACCTCACGAATAAGGGCTAAAGCGCCACTCAGGCAAGCTTTTTCCGGTTTTTTGTGGAACAAACGACCCGAAACACACAGTCTGGAGATCGTCCGTGGAGCACCATGAAGTCACGCTGAACGACAAATACGAGCTTGTCGAGGGGCGCGCATTCATGACAGGCATCCAAGCGCTTGTCCGCCTGCCGATTGATCGTCGGCGCCTCGACCGACGCGCCGGCCACAACACCGCAGGCTTTATCTCCGGTTATCGGGGCTCTCCCCTTGGCGGCTACGACCAGCAATTGCGGTCCGTTCAAGGCCTCCTCGACGCCCATGACATTCGCTTCTGGGAGGGGCTTAACGAAGATCTCGGCGCGACGGCCGTCTGGGGATCGCAACAGCTCGGCCTGTTCCCGGGCGCGAAGAAGGACGGGGTGGTCGACGCCGGGCGCTTTGCCGTACCAGACGCCGAACACCCCGTCCTTCTTCGCGCCCGGGAACAGGCC
>JBCBSQ010000025.1:0-29896 GCA_039819085.1 Pseudomonadota bacterium | reverse complement strand
CAGCGCCGTCGATCGACTTCGCGAGCGGACCGGCGACCATCGGTCTCGCGGCGCTCAGCTTCGCTGCGGCGACGCAGCTTCGGATGCGCACGCTCATGCGACGGCGCAAAGCCGCCTTCCAGCTTGCGACCGTAGGCGCGCCCTTGTGTTTCGCGTTCTGGGCGCTGAGCGCCTTTGTGATGCTGCCGCAAACGACCGCCGCGACGTCGGCGCTCATCGCCGCAGCGCTGCTGCTCGACGGCGCAGCGTTCGACCGCAAGACGCTCGCCGCCGCGCCGGCGCCAACTGGCGTAAAGCGCGCAGTTCGTCTTGAAAGCGCCGCGAGACCGATGGTCGCCGGTCCGCTCGCGAAGTCGATCGACGGCGCTGAGACGCCGAGGCTCTGAGCGGCGAGCGCTACGGCGAGACCCGCGAACAGAGTGACGGCCGGCGCGTCCCCCGCGCGGCGACCGAGGGCGAGCGAAAGCGATGCGACGGTCGCAAAGAGCGCCGCGGTGAAAGCCAGGGATTCGATCATGGCGGTCACGTTCTGAGACCTCTCCTATGACTTGCATCGGCCATTCAGAGTCGCGGACAACCCGCCTTCTGCGAGCTGTTTGCGGCGCAAAGCCGATTCCATGGGGATCGCAAGCTGGATTGATTGGTCCCTGCCGGCAAGCCGGCCCGTGGGCCCATGAGCCGCGGATGGAGAAGGTGGTTCGGACGTCCTCTCGTCCTTCTCTATCGAACAGGCCAACCCCTTCTGGCGCATGGCCTTTCGGGCGCTCGGCGGAGATTTCGTCGAACGCCTGTTCGCTGGGGGTTATCTTACGCCCAATGCGACTCTTACGAGGAGTTCATAAATGTCTTCAGACGAAAGCGGCGGTGGAAAAGGCGCGCCAAAAACGCGGGGTCGGCTGAAGCGCGCCGTCGCGACCACCGCGCCGCAGATCGCCCACGCCCTTGGCGGTCCGCTTGCCGGCGCGGCGGTCGGCGCCCTTTCGCGCGCAATATTCGGCTCCGAAGCGGTCGAGGAGGAGGCGCTCGCCGGCGCGATCGAGACCGCTGAACCGGAAACGCTTCTCGCGCTGAAGCGCGCCGAGATTGAGTTCCGGCGCGCCATCGACGACGCCCGTCTGGAAGACGCCCGGATCGCGTCGGCCGACCGCGCGGACGCCCGCGCCCGCCAGGCGGCGATGGACGATTTGACGCCCTCCATCCTTGGCGGATTGATCCTTGGCGGATTTTTCATTGTGTTGGCGGCGATGGTGACCCGCCGTCTGCCGGAAGGCGCCGAGACGGAGTTCTCCATCATGCTCGGCGCCCTCGCGACCATGACGGCGGCGGTGGTGAATTACTTTTTCGGCTCATCAGCCGGCTCGCGCGAAAAGACGCGGCTTATGTCGCCCGGCGGCGGCGAGGCCGGACCCCGCGATAGTGGGCGGGCGGAGGAATAGAAGCGCGCCGGGGACAGGTGATCGGTAGGGCATGCGGACGGGTACGGCGATTATCGGCGGCGGCGCAATCGGTCTTTCGATTGCCTGGGAGCTGGCGGCGGCGGGTGAGGCGGTCGCAGTGATTGATGGGCGCTCCGCGGTCCCGCGCGCCACGAAGGCGGCGGCCGGGATGCTCGCGCCGTCATTCGAAGGGGCTGAACCTCATCTGCTTGGCGGCGCGCCGGCGGCGTTGCGGGATTTCTCGCTCGCTTCCTTGCGCGCATGGCCGGGCTACGCGGAAGCGCTTCGGGAAGCTTCTGGCATTGACGTTGACTACCGCCCCGAAGGGGTTCTCGGCGTCGCGTTAGATGAGGCGGGGGCGGAGCGTCTGGCGGCGCAAGCGGCGGCGATGGAAGCGGCGGGCGTGACGTCGGAGCGGCTTGACGCAAAGGCGACGCGTGAGTTCGAGCCGCATCTTTCCGAAGCCGTCATCGGCGGGCTCTTCGCGCTGGAGGAAGGCCAGGTTGATCCTATTCTTTTGGTCGCCGCGTTAGAGGCCGCCGCGCGGCGCGCCGGCGCCGAGGTGCGCCAGGGCGTCGTCGCAAGGCTGACGCCGGAGAAGGGCGCCTTGCGGCTGACGCTCGCCAGCGGCGGGCTTTTCTTCGCGGACCGCGTGGTGGTCGCCGCCGGCGCGGGCGTTTTTGCCGAAGCGGCCGGGATGCCTCCCGGCGTCGTCCAGCCGGTGAAAGGCGACGCGTTGGCGCTAAAGGTCGCAGACGCGCGCGGCCCGTCGCGGGTCATTCGCGGCGCAGGCGCCTATATCTGTCCCAAGTCCGACGGGCGGATCGTCATTGGCGCGACGGAAGTTTCCGGCCACGACCGGCTCGATCCGGATGCGAATGAGGTTGCGCGTTTGCGCGCCCGGGCTGAGCGGATCGCGCCATTGCTGGCGCGCGCGCATGAGGCTTCGCGCTGGGCGGGGCTTCGGCCGGGCACGCCCGACGCCGCGCCGGTTATCGGCCCTTTGAGCGGTCGCGACGAGCGGATCATCTTCGCTGTCGGGCACTACCGAAATGGCGTTCTTCTGGCGCCGGCGACGGCGCGCATGGTTGCGGAACGCCTGCTCGGCGGGACAGGGGATTGGCCGGCCGCGTTCTCGCCGGATCGGTTCCTGGAACGCTCGATGACGCCCGACCGGAAGCTGCGTTAGGAGGGCGTTCACCCTGTTTGGCGAAAAACGTTGCTGAAGCGCCGTATCTTGAGGGCGGCGCGGTAAGGACCTGTTAACTGATGGCCTCACCCGTAGACGGATTTTCAGGACACGTTGCGCCGACTTCTTCGCATCAGGCGTCAGCGAAGGTCGGCGCGGCCCTGAAGTCGGCTGCGGACGCGACCGGCGTCGATTTTGGGTATCTCTACAATGTCGCGGCGCGCGAAAGCAGCCTTGATCCCAACGCCAGGGCGAAGTCGTCAAGCGCCACAGGGCTCTTTCAGTTTGTCGAGCAGACCTGGCTCGCCGCGGTCAAGACGTATGGCGCGGAGCACGGGATGGAGGCTGAGGCTGACGCGATCGTCCGCACGCAAAGCGGCCGATATGTGGTGTCGGACTCTGCGCGCAAGGCGTCGATCCTGAACATGCGGCGCGATCCGGAAATGGCCTCAACTCTGGCGGCGGAGCTTGCGCTCGATAACAAAAAGATCCTTGAGAAAAAGCTTGGCCGGCCCGCCGCGCCAGCCGATCTCTATGCGGCGCATTTCCTGGGCGCAGGCGGGGCCGCAAAGCTTCTGGGCGCCAACAAAGACGCATCCGCGGCGGCGCTCGCTCCCGCCGCCGCAAAGGTGAACCGGGCGGTTTTTTATGACGGCGCGCGCGCAAAATCCGTTGGCGAAGTGATCGCGAGCTTTGAAGCGACGATCGGCGCGGCCGCGCCATCGATCTCTGCGCCGCGTTCAGCGAACGCCGCGCGGGCGGGCCATCAATATGCGATCTCGACGATCGATCCCGCGGCGGTGCGCGCCGCAAGCGCGATGACGCCAGGTAAGGCGCGTTCGGCCTTGTCCGCGACGGTCGCGCCCGGGGCTTTCGAACCCGGGGCTTTCGAACCCGGGACCGCCGCGCCAGTTGAGCGACATGGGCGCGATGCGGCGTCGAGGACGACCGCCGCTGCGGAGCTTAGCGCGGCGACGCGGGCCTTTATGGGCGCGGATGCGCGCCTGGCGCCGCTCGCCGTGATGGCGCTCGGCGCGGCCGATCCAATGGTCCTTGTAAAGAATGTTCTGTCCCCGCGGCCTTAACGGGCTTGTCTATGAGCAGCCGGATGAGAACCCGCAGCTGTCACATCTGAGGCAGACGCCCGTGCGCACGAGCGTGAACTGGCCGCAGGACGGACAGGCGTCGCCTTCATAGCCCTTGGCGCGGGCCTGGCGCTCCGGGGTTTCCGGCGATGCGAGGCTGCCCGGCGGCGCTTTCTGACGAACGGCGGCGGCTAGCTTTGCGATCTGGCTTTCGATTTCGGGCGGCGCGTCGCCATGCCGCGCAATCGGCGCCGGCCCCTCGTCGACGATTTCCGGGCTGTCGTCGTTGGCGTCGTCAGTAGGCGGCGCGGTTTCGTCGCCGCCTTCCCTGTTTCGGAAGCGGTCGAACTCGCCGCCGCGCAGAACGACAAGATTGTCCGTCACTGTTGAACGCGAGAAGCCTTTTGAGATGAGACGCGTCGCCTCTTCTTGAGCCTTCTCCCGATCGACGCCGCGGCCGATCGCGTCGACGGCGGATTCGTCAGGATCGACATGGGCGAGGTCCGTCCGCCCGAGATAGGAGATCGCCAGTTCACGGAAGATATAGTCGATAATGGAGGTCGCGTGCTTGATCTGGTCATTGCCTTCGACGCGCCCCGAAGGGTCGAACCGCGTAAAGACATAGGCGTCGACGAATTCTTCCAGCGGCACGCCATATTGCAGGCCGAGCGAAATTGCGATTGCGAAGTTGTTCATCAGGCTTCGGAATGCGGCGCCTTCCTTGTGCATGTCGATGAAGACTTCGCCGAGTTCGCCATCGTCAAATTCGCCCGTATGCAGATAGACCTTATGGCCGCCGACGATCGCTTTCTGGATATACCCCTTGCGGCGGTCGGGCAGCCGTCGGCGGCCAGGCGTGCGCTCGATAATGCGCTCGACGATCCGCTCCGCGACGATGCGCGACTTTTCCGCCGCAGGCGCAATCGTCAGGTCGTGGTCAAGCAGGTCGGCGTCATCTTCGTCAGCGTCTGCGGTCGCGGGCAGAAGCGTCGACAATGGCTGGGAAAGCTTCGATCCGTCCCGGTAAAGAGCGATCGATTTAAGGCCCAATTCCCAGGCGCGCAGATAGGCGCGTCCGCAATCGGCGATCGACGCCGTCGCCGGAAGATTGACCGTCTTGGAAATCCCGCCCGAAACAAACGGCTGGCAGCTCGCCATCATTTCCAGATGCGCGGCGATCGACAGCGACCGTTCGCCGATGCGCCCGCATGGCACGGCGCAGTCGAAGACGTCCAGATGCTCCGATTTCAGGAACGGCGCGCCTTCCAGGGTCATTGCACCGCATACGTACAGGTTTGCGACATGAATGTCTTCATCCGAAAAGCCGAGATCGCGCAAGACCTGATAGCCTGTGCCCTGCATTTGCTGATCAGTGAACCGCAACACATTCCTGCAGAAGCCTTCTCCAAGCAGCGAAGGCGCAAACGCGAATGACAGATCGAACGCGGAGTTCAGCCGCAGCGCCAGCGCGTCCAGCTCCTTTTGTCCGAAACCTTCCTCCTGCAGCGAGGCGGCGTTGATCGCCGGCGCGCCGTCCAGCGTCCCGCGCCCAACGGCGTAGTTGATGATCGCCTCGCGCTCCTGAGACGGATAGCCGAGCGACTTCAATGCTTCCGGTACAGATTGATTGATGATTTTCACCATGCCGCCGCCGGCGAGTTTTTTGAACTTCACCAGCGCGAAGTCGGGCTCGATCCCGGTGGTGTCGCAGTCCATCACAAGGCCGATGGTGCCGGTCGGCGCGATCGCGGTCGCCTGGGCGTTGCGGAACCCGCTTATCTCGCCGAGCTCCACAACGTCGTCCCAGACCTTTTGCGCGCGCTCGGCGAGGGCTGGCCATGGGCAGGCGTCGGGCTCGAACGTTACGGGCTGTTTGTTCAGGCTTTCAAACCCGTCCTCGGCGTTCCCGCCGAGCGCGGCGCGACGATGATTGCGCAGGACCCGCAGCATCGCTTTGCGATTGCGCTTGAATGCCGGGAAGGGGCCGAGGGCGGCGGCCATTTCGGCCGAGGCGCGATAGGCCGCCCCGGTCATCAGTGAACTGACGCCCGCCCCGATTGCGCGCGCTTCGCGGCTGTCATAGCCGAGCCCCGACCGCATGGCGAGCGCGCCGAGATTGGCGAAGCCGAGGCCGAGCGTGCGATAATCATAGCTGCGGCGGGCGATCTCAGGCGACGGGTATTGCGCCATCGCCACCGAGATTTCGAGAACCGTCGTCCACAGTCGGCACGCGTGTTCCAACCCTGCGACGTCAAACCCCTCGTCGCTCAGAAACGCTGTGAGATTCAATGAGGCGAGATTGCAGGCGGTATCGTCCAGGAAAAAATACTCTGAGCACGGATTTGACGCGCGGATCTCGCCGTCCGTCGAGCAAGTGTGCCAGGCGTTGATGGTGTCGCGGAACTGCAGGCCGGGGTCGGCGCAGCGCCAGGCGGCTTCGTTTAGGGCCTGCCAAAGCTCTTGCGTCTTCACGGTCCGAATGGTTTCGCCGCTGACCCGTCCGCGCAGCTCCCAGTCCCTGTCGTCCTTAAGGGCGGCGAAGAAATCGTCGCCGACGCGCAGTGAGTTGTTGGCGTTCTGCCCACTGACGGTGCGATACCCCTCGGAGTCCCAGTCTGTGTCGAAGGTCTCTAGCTCGATTGCGCGGACGCCCTGGCGGGCGAGATCGATCGTCCGCTTGATGATCGCATCCGGCACGAAGTCCGCGCGGGCCGCTTTGATTGCGGCGGCCAGAGCCTCGTTTTCACGCGCGTCGAAGCGGGCTTCATCGCTTTCCTTTTCGAGGGGCTCCGCCGGCCAGCATGCGTCGAGGATTTGCGGCAGGCGTTTGGCGATCGCTTTTGAGCCGGCCGCGAGGGCGGCGACTTTCTCTTCTTCCAGCGCTTTCCAGGAGATGAAGTCTTCAACGTCAGGATGATCTGCGTCAAGAACGACCATTTTCGCCGCGCGGCGCGTAACGCCGCCAGACTTAACCGCGCCCGCCGCCGCATCGCCAATTGTAAGAAAGCTGATGAGCCCGGAGCTTTGCCCGCCGCCGGACAATGGCTCGTTCTCGCCCCTGATCGCGGAGAAGTTCGAACCCGTCCCGGAGCCGTATTTGAATAGCCGCGCCTCGCGCTTCCATAGATCCATAATGCCGCCGTCGCCGGTGAGCGTGTCCGAGACGGATTGAATGAAGCAGGCGTGCGGCTGCGGGCGCTCGAACGCGGTGGCGCTCTCGACGACTTCATCGGTCTGCGGATCGACATAGAAATGCCCGCCGCCGTCGCCCTCAAGCCCATAGGCCCAGTGAAGGCCGGTGTTGAACCATTGGGGGCTGTTGGGGGCGGCGACCTGACGCGCAAGCATGAATTTCAGTTCGTCAACGAAAGCCTGCGCGCTCTCCTCGTCATCGAACAGCCCTGCGCGCCAGCCCCAATAGCCCCACGCGCCGGCGAGCCGGTCGAAAACCTGCCGCGCGCTGGTCTCCGGACCGAAGCGGGCGTCGGCCGGCGCCTTTGCGATCGCGGCGACGTCAGGGACTGAGCGCTGAAGGAAATCGGGGACGCCGTCTTCTTTCATCTTCCGCGTCTTGGCCGGCGTCCCCGCCTTGCGGAAATACTTCTGCGCCAGGATATCGACGGCCGTCTGGCTCCACTCGACGGGCGCCACTATGTCGCGCGCTTCGAACATAAGTTCGCCGTCAGCGTTGCGGATCTCGCTGTCCCGTTTGACGAAGACGATATCGGCGTATGGGTCCGATTCGGCGGCGGTGAAGACGCGTCGGAACTTCATGGGCGTTGCATCCCTTACAGGCCTACGCTCGGCTCAGGTTTGCGGGCGGCGCGCGTTGAAACCGATCCATGCCGCCTTGCGCGAATCGCTGACCGGCGCCCCGCTATATCGACGCCAATCGCCGCCGCGCCAAGGACTTGCGCCAATCCTCGACTCATGGGTCGCGCGACGCACGGCGAGCGGCACTGGACGCGTTTGCGGGCAGGCGCCATACCGGAGCGCCGGACAACTCTGGGCGCTTCGCCCGCTTGAACGAATTCGTATGTTAAAACAATTATTTACCTGGTGGAATGGGACGACGCTTGGGACGTCCTTGACGCTTTGGCGCAGAAAAGCGCGCCTCGTGGGCAAGGACGAGCAGGGCAACCGCTATTACGAAGAAGCGGATCCTTCCTCGTCAGATGGCCGCGCGCGCCGGTGGGTGATCTACCATGGCGTGGCGGAAGCCTCACGCGTGCCGCCCGATTGGCATGGCTGGCTCCACCACACGTTCGACGCGCCGCCGACCGAATCCCCGCTTTTGCGTCAGACGTGGGAGAAAGACCATCTGCCGAACATGACTGGCACGCCGCTCGCCTATCACCCCAAAGGATCGCTCGCTCATTCAGGCGCGGGCGAAGGGGTCGGCGACGTCTATGAAGCCTGGTCGCCGGACGACGACGATTAGGGGTCGCGCTTCGGCCCTCAAATCATCCCATTTTTGGGATGTAGTCGATCTGACGCACGTCCAGTGTATGATGCAATCCGAGCCTGATGAGTGACGCGCCCATGATGCACCGCCTTGAGAAACGCCTGCCGCCGGCCACCGCATTTGCTGTCCTTCTGGCGGTGGTCGCTGCCCCGGCCTCAAGCCAGACTCTTGAGGAGCTGAATGCGTCGGCGCAGCGCGCCGGGGACGCCGAAGACCTTGCGCCGGACGAAGTCGAGACGGACGAAGGCGAGACGGATGCGGTCGAACCCACTGGCCCCAGTGAGCTTGACGCCTTGTCGAAGCGCGCGGACGATCCGTTCCCGGAAGTGGGGCGGGCCGCATCCGACCGTACGCCCGTCGCCGTGACCGTGCGCGCCCTCAACAAGGTGACTGCGAAATACGTCGACCTCACCATCGACATGGACGACTCTGAACGGTTCGGCACGTTGGAGATCGTTGCGCGCCATTGCGACAAACGTCCGCCTGAAGAGTTTCCGGAGACGACCGCGTTCCTGCAAATTTTCGACCGCGGCTACGACGCGCAAGTTCTCAGCACGGCCAAGCGGCCGGACTTTGGCGGGAGCGAAACCGTCTCACCGGATTTGATGTCGAAGATCGACAATCCGGACGCCCCGCCGGGCGCGGAGCCTTTGGATGTCGCCGGCGTCGGCCACGACGAAGGGATTGCGCTCGCCAGCGCGTTTGGCGATGGCGAGGTTGCGGAGGGCGATTCGGTCTTCTCCGGCTGGATGTTCGCGTCGAGCCCGGCGCTCAATCCGCTGGAGCACCCGGTCTATGACGTCTGGGTGATCGACTGCCAGACGGAAATCGCCGACGCGGACTGAGCCGCCGGCGCGTTGAAGTCGGCGTCCGCGCGCAAGTGGCGCCTCATGCGCGCAAGGTAGGCGTCGCTGGCGACTCCCTGAAATCCGAATTGCGCCAGATGCTCCGTGTGGAACTGCGCGTCGAGCAGCGAGAACCCGCCGGCGCGTAGCCGCGCAATCAAGTGCAACATCGCGATCTTGCTGGCGCCCGTCTCGCGCGAGAACATGCTCTCGCCGCAAAAGACGCCGCCGAGCGCCACGCCATAAAGCCCGCCGACAAGGTCTCCGTCGCGCCAGCATTCGACGCTGTGGGCGTGGCCGGCGAAGTGCAACTCGCTATAGGCTTCGAGGATCGGGTCATTGATCCAGGTTTCTTCGCGGCCCTCGGCGGCTTCCGCGCACCCCTCCATCACCTGAACGAAGGCGGTGTCGAAGCGCACCTCGAACGGTTCGCGGCGCAGGAGCCGCAGGAGCTTTTTCGGGGCGCGGGGGCTTGCGAGATCAAGAACGCCGCGCTCATCGGGCAGCACCCAGACGACGGACCGGTCATCGCGGGCGCGCGCCATCGGGAAATAGCCGAGCGCATAGGCCGGCAGGATGTCTTCAGCGCGGAGCGCGTCTGCGGCGTCGCGAGGCATGGAGACAAGTGTGCCGTGATTTTGGGGACGGGGGAAGAAGCGGTGAGCCCGAGTCTCAATGGCCGGTCGGCGTGTCCAAACCGTGCGTTCGAAAAGCGATCCGACTGAAGAACCCGGTAGTAGCGACGACGGCGAATATGGCGAGTTGTGCTGCCAAGCCCGCCCGATTAGGCTAATCCCGACGCTTTGGGGGGGGGGAGGCAAAATGGGCAGGAAACCTACCGCGCGCCGGCGGCGCAGCCGCTTGGGTCGACCGGTCGTCTTTGTAATCGGACTTTGTACGGCAACTAACTCGGTTGCAGAGACATCGGCTGATGGCGAGAGGGGCGCGGTGGCGGCAGGTGTTTCTTCTCTTGAGAGGATAGATCCCAACTTCTCGATTACCGTCAACCGGGCCCTGCTTATTGGCGCTTCTGACTACCAGCAGAACGGACCGGAAGGCTGGCGGGACCTGCCTGGCGTTAAGGGCGATCTACCTGCAATCGCCGCGTCGCTGAAACGCTTCGGTTTCGTGAGCGAGATCATCCTCGACAAGAACAGCGACGAAATCACGGATGCGATAGAAACGTTCATCGACGAATGGGGCTATACGCAAAATGCGCGCTTGATCGTCTATTTCGCCGGTCACGGCGACACGCAGACCACGGCTGATGGTCGTGAGATGGGTTATGTGGTGCCGGTCGATACGCCGACGTTTTCAACCGATCAGCTGGGCTTCAAACGAAAAGCTATCTCAATGGATCAGATGGTCGCGTTTTCCACGCGGATGGAAGCTCGTCAAGTAATGTTCATCTTCGACAGTTGCTTTGCGGGCTCTGTATTTGATCAAACGCAAAGAAGCGAGCGGCGCCGGGTCGTGCAAACCCAGGACCCAATCAGATACTTCATCGCCGCCGGGCGCAAAGGTGAGACGGTCCCCGACGCCAGCGTGTTCCGGTCGAAGATTGAAATCGGCCTTGCAGGGGCCGCGGACCGCAACCGGGATGGTATCATTACGGACGATGAGTTGGGCGACTACTTGAGCGAAGAAGTGACTGCGGAAGTGTTTACGCACCAACCACAACATGGTCCTCTAATCCACCCAGTGTTGGGCAAGGGCCGGTTTTACTTTCGGCTCCCGCGCGCCGAGAACGTTCTGGAACAGTCAATTTCATCGTACTTTGCGGGTCAGTTTGACGCGGACAAGCTCCTGCAATTGTGGCGCAGCCAGGCTCTGGACGGCGACGCTCGAGTTATGAAGCATCTTGGCGACGTCTATAGCGATTCACCTATGGCGGCTGCTTCCCGTCCGGACCTAAGGTTCAGCGAACTTTCGTTAAACTTTGAACCAGATCTGGTTGAAGCGTTTTCATGGTACATGGAGGCTGCGCTTCGAGCCAATGAAGACGCCGTTCCGAGCAGAGATGAAATCGCAATCAAGGCCGCCGCTCAAGGACTGTCATTCGAGGTAGCCGCAAAAATGACCGATGCGGAATACCTTGATGGGCAAACAAGGCTGATTAGTCGGTCAGCGGATAGGCCAAAGGCGTTCAAGGCGATCGCCCGCGCCTACCAGGAAGGCCGCCTTATAGAAAAAGACAACACGTCTGCGGTTCAGTTTTACATGTTGTCCGAGAAGCTTGGCGAAACGAGCGCCACTAAAGCGCTTCAGGAACTCATGCCAAGGATGCAGCGATCGGAGGTCGTAAGGGCGCGGCGCAGGGCCGACGATTGGAGTCCACAGAGCGTGAATGGCCGGCCGGGCGCAACTCGTCAGTCAACGCTAAGTGAACTCGAGAGATTGAAGCGTGAACTCGAAGAATTGCGCCTTGAGGATTCGCTCGAAGCTGTTGCGGACATTGACGTTTCGATCATCCAGAACGCCCTCTCCGCGCTTGGCTTTTATGACGGCGCGATCGACAACAAAGTCGGGCCGCAGACGCGCGAAGCCATTCGAAGATTCCAGAGTGCGCTCGCGGCGAGAGACGGCGTGATGAGCGCCGCGCAACGGCGGAACGCGGCGACCGGTGTGTTGGCGGCGACGGAAGCAGTGCGCCTTATCCGGTTGGCTGCCGAGGAGGCGGACGATGCGTTGTCGCAGTACACACTCGGTATCATGTATGTGCGCGGCATTGGCGTTGCGCGGGACGGTTCTGCTGGGGTGGGCTGGCTGAAGAAGGCGAGCGTAGCCGGATTGGCGGTCGCGGACTACGCGCTCGGCGTCATCTACCGAGATGGAACAACGGGCATAAACGCAGTCACACCCAGTCGTGTTGATTCAGAGTACCATTTCCGAAGAGCCTCGGAAAATGGCTATGGCCCTGCGAAACGCGCGCTAGGCGACGCCGTCGCCACGGAGAGAAATGAAAGTACGGTGCCGACGTTGGGTGGGTTTGAGGTCAAAGAAAACTAGCGTTCAGGAATGCTGCTCCACGCCGCCACTACTTCCCCAGCCACTCCTCGAGCCAGTGGATGTGGTAGTTTCCGGCCTGGAAGTCAGGTTCTTCAATGAGGCGAGAGAAGAGGGGCGTCGTCGTTTCGACGCCGGCGATGGCGAGTTCGCTGAGCGCGCGGCGGAGGCGTTTGATGCAGTGGGCGCGGTCGTCGCCGAAGACGATCAGCTTGCCAATCATTGAGTCGTAGTGCGGCGGGATCGAGTAGCCGGAATAGACCGCGCTGTCGAACCGGACGCCGGGGCCGCCCGGCGCATGGAAGAACGTCACCGTACCCGGCGAGGGGCGGAAGTCCGTCGGGCTTTCGGCGTTGATCCGGCATTCGATGGCGTGACCGCGGAACGTCACATCGTCCTGGCTGAAGCTCATCGGCTCGCCGGCGGCGATGGTGATCTGTTCACGGATCAAGTCGAGGCGCGTCACCTGCTCGGTGACCGGGTGCTCCACCTGAATGCGAGTGTTCATTTCGATGAAGTAGAATTCGCCATTCTCATAGAGGAACTCGATGGTGCCGGCGCCGAGATAGCCGAGCTCGGCGACCGCCTTGCGCGCGACCTCGCCGATCCGGTCGCGTTCAGCCTGGGAGAGCGCCGGCGACAGCGCTTCTTCCAGCACCTTCTGATGGCGGCGCTGAAGCGAACAGTCCCGCTCGCCAAGCTGCGCGGCGTTGCCGTGCGCGTCGCCCATCACCTGCACTTCGATGTGGCGTGGGGTCGTCAGGTATTTTTCCAGATAGACGGAATCATCGCCGAACGCCGCGCTCGCTTCGGCGCGCGCGGTTGACCAGGCCTCGCCGATGTCGGCTTCCGTTTTCGCGACTTTCATGCCGCGCCCACCGCCGCCGGAAGCGGCTTTCACCAGCACCGGATAGCCGATCTTCGCGGCTTCCGACTTTGCTTCTTCGAGCGTCGTGACCGGCCCCGGAGATCCCGGCACCAGCGGCACGCCGACTTTGCGCATCGTCGCCTTCGCGGCGATCTTGTCGCCCATGACGCGGATATGCTCCGCGGTCGGACCGATGAACTTGATGTTGTGCGCCGCGATGATCTCGGCGAAACGGGCGTTTTCCGACAAAAAGCCATAGCCCGGATGAATGGCGTCTGCGCCGGTAATCTCCGCCGCGGAGATGATCGCGGGTATGTTCAGATAGCTGTCTTTCGACGCCGGCGGACCGATGCAGACGCTTTCGTCCGCAAGCCGCACATGCAGCGCGTCCGCGTCCGCTGTTGAGTGCACCGCGACGGTCGAGAGCCCAAGCTCCTTGCAGGCGCGATGCACGCGAAGCGCAATTTCGCCGCGATTTGCGATCAGGACCTTTTCAACCACTAATGGCCTCCGGGCGGATAAATGGCCTTCGGTCGAGGCGGCGCGTCATTCGATCGTCAGGAGCGGTTCGCCGAACTCGACCGCCTGTTCGTTCCGCACCAGGACGGCGGTGACTGCGCCGGCGCGCGGCGCGACGACCGGGTTCATCGTCTTCATCGCCTCGACAATCATCAGGGTGTCGCCTTCGCGCACGTTCTGCCCAACGCTGACGAATGGCGCGGAGCCGGGCGAGGGGGAGAGGTAGACCGTGCCGACCATTGGCGAGGGCACGGCGCCGGCGGGCGGCGCGGCCGGCGCCTGCGAGGCCTCGGCCGCGGCCGGAGCAGGGGCGGGCAACGACTGCGCTGGCGAAGCCTCGATCGCCGCGGGCGCCGCGATGGTCATCGCCGCCGTGCGCGCGACGCGCACGCGCACGTCGTTTCGTTCGATTTCGATTTCCGTGAGGCCTGTCTCATCAAGCACGCCGGCCAGCGCGCGAATTAGATGAATGTCCTTGCCGCCGTCGTCGCCATCCGGCTCCGCCATTGCGCCACCACCTGTCAAGTTATTGTTTTATCGACTTTTGGGTCAGTCGTTTCGCCCCGTCAAGCGCCAGCATGTACCCGCCTGCGCCGAACCCGCAGATCACCGCCGTTGCGGCGCGCCCGGTGAGGGAACGCTCCCGGAACTCCTCACGCGCGTGGATATTGGAGATATGCGTCTCAATGACGGGAATCGCGACCGACCGGATCGCGTCGTGCAGCGCGATGGACGTGTGGGAATAGGCGCCGGCGTTCAAAATAGCGCACGCCGCGGCCGTTCCCGCCTCCTGGATCCAGTCAACGAGGGCGCCCTCATAGTTTGACTGGCGGAACTCCACGCCAAGCCCCAGCGCGCCGGCGTGGGCGCGGCAGGCGGTCTCGATGTCGGCGAGCGTGTCGTGGCCATAGACCTCCGGCTCGCGCGTCCCTAAGAGGTTTAAATTCGGCCCGTTGAGAATAAATACTAGCGGCGGTCGAGACATCTTGGCGGGTTCCGGCGAGCGAGGTTTTGGGCGGTGGCGCGATCCGGCGCGCCTCGGCGTCCTGTAGGGTAGACCGATAGGTTGAAGATGAGAATAACGCTGAACGGCGAGGCGCGCGATGTGGCGGCGTCGATTTCGGTCGACGCGCTGGCGCGTGAACTCGGCCTAGACGCCCGCAAGGTCGCGGTGGAGCGCAATCTCGAGATCGTGCCGCGCTCGGCCTATCCGCAGACCGTCCTCAGCGAAGGCGATCGCATTGAGATTGTGCATTTCGTGGGAGGCGGCTGAGCCCAAGTGGACGATCCTCTAGTTATCGCCGGGCGAACGTTCCGTTCGCGTCTTATTATCGGCACCGGCAAATACGAAACCTATGAGCAAAATGCGCAGGCTGCGGAGGCGGCCGGCGCGCAGATGGTGACGGTCGCGGTGCGCCGGGTGAACCTCACCGACCCCGATCAGCCGATGTTGGTCGACTATGTCAGCCCGGAGAAGTACGTCTTCCTTCCGAATACGGCCGGCTGCTTCACGGCGGAGGATGCGATCCGTACGCTTCGTCTGGCGCGCGAGGCGGGCGGCTGGGACCTCGTGAAGCTGGAGGTCCTCGCCGACCAGAAAACACTCTACCCCGACATGGAGGAGACGCTGAAAGCGGCGAAGCTCCTGATCGCGGATGGCTTCCAGGTGATGGTCTACTGTTCGGACGACCCGGTGTACGCAAGGAAACTCGAGGATGCGGGCTGCTGCGCAATTATGCCGCTCGGCTCCCTTATCGGTTCAGGTCTCGGCGTTCAGAATCCGGTGAATATTCGCCTCATCGTTGAGCAATCCTCCGTCCCCGTCATTGTCGATGCGGGCGTCGGCACAGCCTCGGACGCGGCAATCGCTATGGAGATCGGGTGCGACGGCGTCTTGATGAACACCGCCATCGCCGGTGCGAAGGACCCGGTGCTGATGGCGTCGGCCATGGGCCATGCGGTCATTGCCGGCCGCGAAGCCTATCTCGCCGGTCGCATGCCGAAAAAGCGCTACGCCGACCCGTCCTCACCCCTTGCGGGACTTATCTAAGCGCTTGCGCCGCGGGCGGATCAGCTCGACGCCTTCTTCGCTTCCTTGACGGCCTTGCGAATTTCCTCGGGGCGGAAGCCTGGGATCAATTCGACGAAAGAGCCGTCCGTCGACACGACGAGAAAGCCCGGCGTTCCGTCCACGCCGATATCCTTGGCGACCTGATAGTTGTACTCAAGCGCGTCCTCGACGCTGTCACTCTGGGCGTCTTTCTTGAGGCGCTCAACGTCGAGGCCGATGTCCTTCGCGACCTTGAGAATGCGCGCCTCAGTGAGCGTGCCGCTCTTCTTCATCAGCGCAAAATGGAAATCGAGGTACTTGCCTTGCGCGCGTGCGGCGAGGGCGTGGCGCGCGGCGATTTCGGATTCCTGCCGGAGGATCGGCAGTTCCCGGAATACAACCTTCACGGACGGATCTTCCGAGGTCAGTTCTCGGACCAGACCGTTCGCCCGCTTGCAGAACCCGCAATGGTAGTCGAAGAATTCGACAACGGCGACTTTCGCCGCGCTCGCGTCCGGTCCCGCCTCATAGGCGTCTTCCGCTGAGGCGAGGTAGGTGGCCGCTTCACGCTGCGCGACCCGCTGGTCCGCCGCCCGGCGCTCATCTTCCGCCGCTGCGAAGGCGGTGAGGGCCTCCATCACTTTTTCCGGGTTGTTGGCGATGTAGTCCGCGACGATACGCTCAATCTCGCCCTTCTCCGCGTTTGAAAACCCTGAGCCGCCTTCGTCGGTTTGCGCAATCCCGCTCGTCAGGCCGGAGAACGCCAACGCCGTCAGGCCGGCTGCGCCGGCGAGCGCCCCGCCTGCGATCCATCTGTTCATCGAATGCCGCCCTTCTTCAATTCAAACCCATGGCGCCCGTCCGCCCTCATGTCTTCGTTGAGCGGCCGACGCCGCCTTAGTCAAGGCCGTGCGGCCTTCACAAGTTCGGTCATCCGGCGCGCATTGGCGACGTTTGGCTCATCGGCGGCGGGCCTGTTGAGCCTTCGCGCGCGCCGCGGCGAGCACGTCCTGGGCCCGGCGCGCTTCCGGCGAGCCTGGAGGCAGCCCTTTCAAAGCCCGCGCCGCGAATTGCGCCGCCTCGCCAACGCGGCCGCCGTGATACTTGGATTCAGCGGTCGCAAGATGCGCCATGGGGATGTCGCCGGTAAGGCCATATGCGCGGGAGAGTTCAAACCAGGCGAAGGCGCTGTCGGGCTCCAGGAGGATCGCGCGGCGCAATTCCTCAATCGCGAGCTTGGCGCCTTCGACGTCTTCGCGGCCAAGCAGGGAGCGGCCAAGATTGACCCGGAAAAGGGATTGGCCGGGCGCGAGTTCAACCGACCTGCGATGGGGCGCAATCGATTCTTCAATGCGCCCGAACTCAAACAGCATCTGGCCCTTAAGCTCGTGGAAGTATGGAACATCCGGGTACTTCTCAATAAGAGCGTCGATCTCTTCCTGCGCGGATGCGATGTCCGCGGCCCGATAGAAAGCGACCGCCCGGGCGTAGCGCGCCGGGTCCGAGGTGTCGGTCTTCGGGTATTGTCGCAGCGTCAATCGCGTTTCCTGCAGGAAACCGTAGATCTTCGCCTGGATCATATGAAGGCGGTACATCTCTTCCGGCGAATCCACGATATTATATAGCGGAGAGGCCTCGACGCGCGCGCGCAGCGCCTCTTCGCGATCAAGCGGGAGAGGGTGGGTCACCAGGTAAGGATTGATCTTCCGCCCACGAATGATCTGCGAATTGCTCATCCGGCTCCAAAGATCAATCGCGCCTTTGCCGGACTTGCCGAGCTTTTCGAGGAATGTGATGCCTGCCTGGTCGGCGCCTGATTCCTGGCTGCGCGAGTACTTCAGATAGTTCGCGATGCCGACGGTTTGTCCGAGGCCGAGAATCCCAATTCCGGCCTGCGGCGCGCCTGCGGCGATCGCGCCGGCGGCGAGGACGAGGCTGAGGAGCATGGGCGTTGTCGCCGCCGCGGCGACGGCGTCTGAGCGCGCTGTGTGCCCGCCGGAGATATGCGCCACTTCGTGGGCAATCACCGCTTCGATTTCGTTGGGCGTCTGCGCCGTGGTGAAGAGCCCGGTGTGGAAGCCCATGATCCGTCCGCCGGCAAACGCGTTCAGCGTTGGGTCGCCAACCAAAAGGATGTCGATGCTTTCCGGCTCAATGCCCGCGACCTCCAGAATTGGATCGGACTTTTCGCGGAGCCAGCCTTCTATTTCGGCGTCGCGCAGCAGCATCTGGGCGGACGCTGAGCCGGTCGCGATGGTCTGACCAATCGCAAAACCGGCGGCGATAAGGACATTGCGCAGCGCTGACGTAAATCGCCCTCGAGCCATCGCGCCGCCTCTGCGCCGCCGTTGCATGAACGGAACGAGGCGCCCGCCGGTCTCAATCGCGCCGAAAATCGGCCGCAGTCTGGGCAGGAGAGAAGGCATCGCAACCACCAATACAACTCGCGCTGCGCCGCGTTAGGATCGGCCGCAAAGCGGCCCGGGCCGGCGCTCGAAGCAGGCGCATCAGCGCCGACTCCACTCCATAGCGCAAGGCGGCGCCCAAATTATGACTTGAGGCGAGGACTCACGCGTTCGTTAACGCAGGAGGCCCATTCCTCAACCAGGCGTCCAAATGGACGCGCCATGGCTCCTTAAACGATCAAGGAGCGGCCGATCCGTCGTGGACTGCCGCCGCCTAGCCGCCGATCGCGCGCTGCCACCAGCCTTTGCGAGCGGGCTTGCGCTTTTTCGGCGGTTCCGGCGTTGACGCGGCGGCTCCAATCTCATCGCCTTCATTTTCCGGAGGAGAGGCCAAGGCGGCGGCCGCCTCTTCTCTGGCGGCGGCTTCCGCCTCGCGCTCAGGCTCCGCTGAAGGAGGCTCCACTTGAGGGGCGGCGTCCTCCGCCGGCGCATTGTCGTCCTCGGCGATCCCGCTTTCGGTTGACGCCGTGTCTTCATCGTTGCTTTGCGACGGATCGGAATTCTCGCCCGCCGCCGCCTCGGCGCCAATGTCCGGGGTCTCGGCGGGGCCGGCATCCGTTTCGGTCTCAGCCTCGATGTCCGCGCCCTCGTCCTCCTTGCGAGCATTTCGGCGGCCGCCGCGACGGCCACGACGGCGACGCTTTTTCGGCTTGTCGTCGTCGTCTTCGCCATCCGCGCCCGCGCGCGCCTCATCACCGTTCTCGCCGCTCTTCGCCTCTCCGTCTGCGGTCCCTCCGCTATCGCCATCAGCGGCCGCATCGGCGTCACCGCCCTTGCGCCGCCGCCGCCGCCGCCGCCGCTTGCGTTCGCCATCGTCTTCATCAGCGGAGGCTTCGGCGGGTCGATCGCGCTGAGGCTTTTCGTCCTGCGGATCTGAGGCTGCTTCATTATCGACTTCAGCCATTTCCGACAGATCGGCGCGCACCGCTGCGGCGACTTGCGACGTCTTGCGCGCGCCGCGGCGTTCAATTTCGTAGTGATCACCATGCTTTGCGACATCCGCCAGAAGCTCGATCTTGACGCCATAAGCGCCTTCAATTCGACCGAGCCAGTCGCGTTTTTCGTTCAGCACATAAAGAACGACGTCTGCTGACGCTTTGACGCGAAGCACTTCCGCGCGTCCGTCAATCGCCTCGCCCTCAATTGCGCGCAGGATCCGGAGGCCCGCCATTTCGCGTGAGCGCACGACGCCTGCGCCATGGCAAGTCGGGCAGGCGTGCGTCGTGCCGTCCACAATGCCGGAGCGCCGTCGCTGACGGGACATCTCCAGCAATCCGAAGCTGGAAATGCGGCCAACCTGAATGCGCGCGCGGTCGGTTTTCAGGGCTTCCTTGAACTTCTTCTCTACGGACCGGTTGTTGCGATGCTCGTCCATGTCGATGAAGTCGACGACGATGAGGCCGGCGAGGTCGCGCAGGCGGCATTGCCGCGCCAGCTCTTTCGCCGCTTCGAGATTCGTCTTGAGCGCGGTCTGTTCGATATTGCGTTCGCGGGTCGCCTTGCCGGAGTTCACGTCGATCGCGATCAGGGCTTCCGTCTGATTGATAACCAGATAGCCGCCGGACTTCAGCCGAACCTCCGGCTCGTACATGTCGTCAAGCTGTTTCTCTACGCCGTATTTCAGGAACAGAGGACGTTCATCCTTGTACGGTTGAACGTTCTTGGCGTGGGACGGCATAAGCATTTTCATGAAGTCCTTCGCCTCGCGATAGCCGGCCTCGCCATGCACCAGGACTTCTTCGATGTCCTTGTCATAGAGGTCCCGGATCGCGCGTTTGATGAGGCTCGCTTCTTCATAAATGAGCGCCGGCGCGATGGACTTTAAAGTCTGGGCACGGATGTTCTCCCATAAACGTGCGAGATAATCATAGTCACGTTTAATCTCCGCTTTGGTGCGTTTGGCGCCGGCCGTGCGGATGATGAGGCCCATGCCCTTTGGCACCTCAAGGCCGTCGACCACTTTGCGCAGGCGTTTGCGGTCGCTGGCGTTCGGGATCTTGCGCGAAATGCCGCCGCCGCGCGCGGTATTCGGCATCAAGACGCAATACCTGCCGGCGAGCGACAGATAAGTCGTGAGCGCCGCTCCCTTATTGCCGCGCTCTTCCTTGACGACCTGCACAAGCAGGATCTGGCGGCGCTTGATGACTTCCTGGATCTTGTAGTTGCGCAGAAGGCGCATGCGCTTGCGCCGCGCCTCTTCATAGCGCTTCATCAGGTCTTTTCGGGTGGCGGCGTCGAGGCCGTCATCATCGCTGTCGTCGCTGTCGTCGTCAGCGTCATCTTCATCGGACGCCGTATCAGCTTCGTCTCCGTCATCTGAGTCAGATGCTTCGGCGAGCACGCCTTCGTCGTCGTCCGCTTCAAGGGCGGGGTCGTTCGCCTCAGCGAGTGCTTCGCCTTCCGCGTCGGACGGATCATCCTGATCAAGATGTTCCGTATTGGAATCAGATGCGGCTTCGCCGCCGTCGTCTTCGGCAGGTGATTGGCGATCGTCTTCGCTGGCGGCGCTCACGACATTTTTCTTTGCCGCCGTCGGCGCGTCCTGCGAGCCTTGATCCTGGCCATCGGCCTCATCGAGATCCGGACGCTCCTTTTCCTCTTCTTCCTCTTCTTCTTCCTCTTCGCGGCGTTGGTCTGTCGGATCGCCGGAAGCGGCCTCATCAAGTTCGATTGCGGTCTCGACGCTTTCATCGCCCCTCGGCCCGGCGCTTTTCTTCGCGTCGTCCGTATCGGCGTCGTCCGTATCGGCGTCGTCCGTATCGGCGTCGTCTGGATCAGCGTTGTCGCGTGTCGCGTCGCCGTCAGGCGGAGCGCCCTCGGCCGCCGCCTCCGCGTCTTCTTTTAGGGTGTCCTCGGCCGACTCTTCGCTTGTGGCCGCATCCGCCGCTTTCGACTTCCGACGGCGTCGGCCGCGCCGCGATTTCGGCGGTTTCTCCTCGCGAGTCTCTTCGCGCGTTTCATCGTCGGCGGCGGCGTCCGGCGCGGCGGTCGCTTCCGCGTCGTCAACGTCCACGTCGCCATTGCCTTCGCCGCGCTCGTCCTCTTCGGACGGATGCAGGTTCAGGCGCTCCGCAAGGTCCGCCTCTTCGGCCTCGGCCGCCCGGATCGCTTCGCGGTCCGAAACCGGGATCTGATAGTAGTCCGGATGGATTTCGCTAAAGGCGAGAAAACCATGGCGGTTCCCGCCATACTCGACGAACGCCGCCTGCAGCGACGGTTCGACGCGCGTAACGCGCGCGAGATATATGTTGCCTCTTAAAGCCTTGCGCGACGCGGATTCGAAATCGAATTCCTCAACCCGCTTGTTCTCAAGTACGCAAACACGAACCTCTTCTTCGTTCGCGGCGTCGATCAGCATCTTTCGTGACATTCAATAGTGCTCCAGAGCGCCAAGACGCCGCCGCATGGGCGCGTCGTCCTTCGGCGCTGCTTGTTTCGATTGGCCGACAGACAAGGGCTGCGCTGCGGGTCTCGGGCGAGCCCGGTCCGGTCAATGCGCGAATAGCCTCTGTCATCAGCGAGTTCTTCCAAAAACGCGTTCGGCGCTGGTCCGATCGCAAAAAGCCCGGTCGACCCGATTGGGCCGTCCATTTTCCGCCGTGTGGAGCAACAGGTCTTGCGGGCGTTTTGCGCGCAATCCGTGGCCAATCGGCGTTTTGCTCCAGTTCGGCCCCTGGTCCCGCAAACATCGCGTGGTTGCCGCGATATCGCATCTGAGCAAGGCCCCTGACCGGCGAAAGGGAGCGGTCCGGTCAGTCTCGCCCATCGCATATCCGCTTTTTTTACCTTTCGGCGCGGCGGCGGGCGGCCCCGGCATCAGGGCGCGCTATTGCGTCCCATGTCAAGCCGTAGGCTATCCGTCGTTCGACGGGCGTCCCATTGCGCCCAGGAGTTGAACCGCCGCCGCAAATTCGCGTTCGGGCGGCGAAACACCCTGTTTGTGAAATGGGTTTTCCATCAATGATGGTAAAGCGATTAACGCTCGATTAAATACGCCATCCGAACGTTGTTTGGCGAAGCGTGAGGCTTCGCGTGTGAAAAGACCCGCAGCGCGGCCGATTGCGGCGGTCGCGCGGCTTTATTTTTTCACAGCCAAGGGAACCTTTTCGACGAGTCTCGGTACCAAACGCCGTTGGCTCGCCGCCGAGGTCTGCGCGCCGCAAGCTCCTGGTCCCGGCCGCAACGTCGATGCCGCGCGAACGGGGGCGTATGGGATCGATCGCCCAATGGGAGAAGAAGCGAGTCGCATGGGACCGGGAGAACGCGCGATAGTCGGCGCATGGCGCGTAGCGATCTTGCTGTTTGCTCTGGCGGCGACGTCTGTCGACGCCTCAGCGCAGGAGGCGAGCGAATTGCGCAGCGTTCGTTTTGGCGCGGCGACAGCTAACAAGACCCGGATCGTGTTCGACGTTAAAGGCGCTCCGGAATACCGCATCAGCGGTGACGGCGCCGGCGCAGGCACGTTGTATGTCGAGTTCTCCAATCTCGCCTCCGTTCATCCCAGCGCGCGCAGAGTGAAGGGCCGCGGTCTTGTGAAGACCGCGCAATACGCCCCGAATGAAGGGGCGGTGGCGCGCGTATCGATGCCGCTTAAACGGACCGTCAAGATTGACGAGGCGTTCGTCATTCCGCCCTCCAGGCAGAATCCGCTTCATCGCCTGGTGATTGATGTGTCGGCCGCGGACAAGGTCGCGTTTCTCGCCAGTCTCGGGATCGCCGCTCCTTCCGCGCCGCCGCCCGCGCCGCCTGCAAAAACGTCGTCCGTTAGCGCGCCGACCCAGGAGGTCGACGCGCCCTCGGCGAAAAGCGAAAAACAACTCGCCGAGTCAGGTGCCCCGGCCACGCCTTCGGCGAAGCCGCGCAACGACAGTTTGGCGGCGCAGCGCCAGTCGCAGCCGGAGCGCGGCGCCGACGCGCCGACAGTCGTGGCGCAAACGACCCGCGCTCAATCTCCCGACGCCAGGTCCGCGCGCGACAAGACATCTCACAACGACAAGAAAGTGGTGGTCATCGATCCCGGCCATGGCGGCACGGACCCAGGCGCAATCGGCGCCGGCGGCACGAAAGAGAAATCCGTCACCCTTGCGGCCGCGAAGGCCTTAAAAGCGCGATTGGAGGCGGCTGGCGGATACAAGGTCGTCATGACCCGGTCCGGCGACCAGCGGCTTGCGCTGCAAGAGCGCGCGCCGATCGCCCGCAGCGCCGGGGCGGACCTCTTTATCTCCATTCACGCTGACGCCTTGAAGGACCGGTCCGTGCGCGGCGCGTCAGTCTATACTCTGTCTGAAGAAGGCACCCAGCGCTCGGCCGTGGTGGCGGAAGAGGAGGGCGACCTTGTCGTCTTCGACGTCGATCTTCGCCGCACGGACCCGGATGTCCGGGGAATTCTCTTTGACCTTGCGCATGAACACACGGGAAGCCGATCGGACCAGCTTGCGGAGCTAATCGTCGCGAAGCTCGGCGGCGTGACGCCCCTTCTGAACAATACGCATCGGCGAGGCGATTTGCGCGTCCTGCTCGCGCCGGACGTGCCTGCGGTTTTGCTGGAGCTCGGGTTTCTGTCCAACGCCGATGACGAAAAGAACTTCGTTTCCGACGCTTGGCGCTCACGCACGATGAAAGCCGTGGCCGACGCCATTGAGGCTTATTTCGACGCGTTGCCGTCTGACCGCCATGCGAACGCCTCAGAGTCGACCTCGCGCTGAGCGAGTTATCCCCGCCACCGAACGAAAATTTTAAAGGACGCCTTGGCGCGGATGATAGGAAAACACGGCGTGATCGGTTACCCCACTTGAGGGTGTCGCACACGCGGAAGGCCATTTCTGGCCGCGAAACGGCCGATGGGCGCGGCGTTTGATGTGGGTCGGGCTTAAGGTTCGATGGGGCAAGTAGGCAGAGCGAGGCCTTTCAGGCAAAGAGTGTGACGGTATGGAGCACGACCTGTTCAAGCAAGAGAACGCGCCTCTCGTCGCGGAACGGCGCGAGCCGCCGCAATCGCCCAGAGCGCCGCGGGGCGAAAGCGACGCGCCGCGTTTGGGTGGACGGAAGTTTGTTGGCGTTGCGTTGAACATTGTCGCGACGCTCTTCGGGATTGGCATGCTCGGCGCGATCGCGGCGGGCGGCGGCGCGGCGCTCTATCTGAATAACCTCAGCCAGGACCTGCCTGACTATCAACAGCTTGCGGACTATGCGCCGCCGGTCACCACCCGCGTTTACGCGGGCGATGGCTCGCTCGTCGCGGAGTTCGCGCGCGAACGGCGCATTTTCGTGCCGATCGACGCGATTCCCGACCTCGTGAAGCAGGCCTTCATCTCGGCTGAGGACAAGAGCTTTTACGAGCATGGCGGCGTCGACATGAAAGGCGTCGTCCGTTCACAGATCTCCAATATCAGCAACATTCTGAATGGACGGCGGCTCGAAGGCGGCTCCACGATCACGCAGCAGGTGGCGAAGAATTTTCTTTTGTCGAGCGAGCAGCGGATCGAACGCAAGCTACGGGAATGGCTGATCGCCCGCCGGATCGAGCGCGCCTACGAAAAGGATGAAATCCTCGAGCTTTACTTGAACGAGATCTATCTCGGGAACCGTTCCTATGGCGTCGCGGCGGCGGCGCTGAACTATTTCGACAAGTCGCTCGACGAACTGACGGTGCAGGAGGCGGCGTACCTCGCCGCCATTCCGAAAGGCCCAAGCAATTACCATCCAGTGCGAAATCGCGAACGCGCGACGGAGCGGCGAAATTGGGTGATCGGCCGAATGGTCGAGGATGGAGAATTGCCGGCCGATATCGCCGAAGCGGCGAAGGCGTCGCCGCTTGACGCGGAAATCGCTCCGCCGCTCGGCGCGCGTGATTGGGCAGCTGAGTATTTCGCCGAAGAAGTGCGCAAACAGGTCGCCAATCGTTACGGCGCGGAAGGCCTATACGATGGCGGGTTGTCGATCCGAACGACCTTGGATCCGCGCCTTCAGGACGCCGCCGGCGCCACATTGCGCAAGTGGCTTGTGGAGTATGACCGGCGTCACGGCTGGCGCGGTCCGATCGACACGCTGGATCTCGCCGGCGACGACGCCGAAGCGCTTGAGCCGACATTTGAGGCGGTGGCCGACCATTCGAAGATCGTCGACGATCTTGCGCCCTGGCGGCCGGCGATTGTGCTGGAGGCGGGCGACAAGACCGCGAGCATCGCCCTCGACGCCGAGACGCGCGGCGTGATCCCGCTTGACGCTCTTGCCTGGGCGCGCGCGCATCAGTCCGCTGATACGCAAGGTCCCGAGGTGAAGAAGACGTCGGACGTCCTCAACCGGGGCGATCTCGTTTATGTCTCGCCGCTGCTTGTCGATCAGACCGCGGATGGCGATAATCCGGATACAGACGCTGTCGCCGAGTTGGCGGCGAGCGCCGACGCGCCGCAGCGTCGGATCGACGGCGCGCCGGCTTTTGAACTGCAACAGCCGCCATCGGTGAACGGAGCGCTCGTTGCGCTTGACCCGCATACGGGCCGGGTCCTCGCCATGGTCGGCGGCTTCTCTTTCCAGCTTTCCGAGTTCAACCGTGCGGTTCAGGCGCTTCGACAGCCTGGTTCGACGTTCAAGCCATTCGTTTACGCCGCCGCGCTCGACAGCGGCTATACGCCCTCAAGCATCGTTCTCGACGCGCCGTTCGTCGCGCCGAGCATCGACAGCTGGTGGAAGCCGGGAAACTACGTGGCCGGACGATTTTATGGTGAGAGCACGCTTCGTCTCGGCATCGAACAGTCGCGCAACACCATGACCGCGCGCCTCGCCCAGGATCTCGGCATCGGCCGTATTGTCGAGTACGCGAGCCGCTTCAAGCTGTCCGACCGTCTACCGAGGGAACTTGCGATTTCGCTCGGCTCCGGCGAGACGACGCTGATGCGTCTAACCGCTGGCTACGCCACCTTCGTCAATGGCGGAAAGTCAGTGGAGCCATTTCTTGTCGACCGTATTCAGGACCGGACAGGCGCGACGATCTTCCGCGAAGACGACCGCGCTTGCGAGATGTGTTCGGCTGCGCTCTGGCAAGGTCAGGAAGAGCCGAACCTTGAAGACGCGCGCGAGCAGGCGATTGATCCGCGCACCGCTTATCAGATGGTGTCGATGCTCGAAGGCGTCGTCGCCCGCGGCACGGGATCGCGGGTGCGCCGGATGGTCGAGAAGCCCGTCGCCGGAAAGACCGGCACGACCAATGAATATAAAGACGCCTGGTTTGTCGGTTTCGCCCCGGATCTCGCCGTCGGCGTCTTTGTCGGTTTCGACCTGCCGACGACGCTCGGACAGGGCGAAGCGGGCGGCAAGGTGGCCGCGCCAATCTTCGGCGACTTTATGTCCGAGGCGCTAGCCGAAACGCCGGGCGTGCCGTTCCGCGTGCCGTCCGGCATCAGGCTTGTCCGTGTGAACGCCAAGTCGGGCCGACCCGCCGCCCCGGGCGAGGCGAACGTCATTCTGGAGGCGTTCAAGGCGGAGGACACCTTCGGCGACGAGCCGGTCTTCGACGACGGGTTTGACCTTGATCCGCTGGCGGAAGGCCCCGTGGATGAGGTCGAGCCGAGTGAAGATCTGAACGGACTTTATTGAGCGCGAGCGTCGAAATGCGCTCGCCGCCCGTCTGTCTCGCGCTTGACGCGCGCGCGCGATCAACCAACATTTGAGATGAAGGCGTCGCCGGCTAAAAGGTCGATACGTATTTGTCCGCGTCCCATTGAGGCTCCGCGTCAGGGCGGGGCGGGGCGGCTGGAAGGGATTTGTCCATGCGTGCTGAGTTCGAACATCTCTCGGATCAAATCAAGCAGTCGGTGTCGCTGCTGAGGAGGCGTCTTTGACTGGGATGTCGCAACAAACCGGCTGGAGGAGCTGAACGCCAAAGCCGAGGACCCCGACCTTTGGAACGATCCGGAGGCGGCGCAGCAACTCATGCAGGAGCGCACCTCGCTTGCGGGCCAAATGGCGGCCGTCAGCGAAATTGCGGATGAACTGTCCGATCTTCTGGATCTTGCGGAGCTTGCTGAGTCGGAGGGTGACGACGGCGCTCTTGCGGAAGTCGATGGCCTTCTGCGCGCGCTCGCCGACCGCGCCGCGAAAGCGGAGACCGAGGCGCTTCTGTCGGGCGAGGCGGACCGCAACAACTGTTACCTCGAAGTGCATCCCGGCGCCGGCGGCACGGAATCGAATGACTGGGCGTCGATGCTCCTTCGCATGTACGTGCGGTGGGCGCAGAAAGGCGGCTTCAAGGTTGACGTCATTGACGAGCAGCCAGGCGAGGAGGCGGGGATCAAGTCCGCGACTGTTCACGTTCGTGGACACAACGCCTACGGATGGTTGAAAACCGAATCGGGCGTTCATCGTCTCGTGCGGATCTCGCCCTATGATTCAAATGCGCGCCGCCACACGTCCTTCGCGTCGGTCTGGGTGTATCCGGAGATCGACGATCGCATTGAGATCGAAGTTAACGAGAGCGACTGCCGCATCGATACATTTCGCGCGTCCGGCGCCGGCGGACAGCACGTCAACACCACCGACTCAGCTGTGCGCATCACCCATGAGCCGACGGGAATTGTTGTTCAGTGCCAGAATGAACGCTCCCAGCACAAGAACCGGGCGACGGCCTGGAACATGTTGCGGGCGCGGCTTTATGAGCTAGAGCTGCAAAAGCGCGAGGAAGAGGCGGCTGCGAGCGCGGCGGCCAAGACCGACATTGGCTGGGGGCACCAGATTCGCAGTTATGTGCTGCAGCCTTATCAAATGGTCAAAGATCTGCGCACGCAAGTTGAAAGTCCGAGCCCGGACGATGTCCTCGATGGCTCTCTCGACCCATTCCTGACCGCTGCGCTTGCGCAGCGCGTCGCCGGCGCCTGAGGGGCGGCTCGGCGTCACAAGGCGAGTGTAAAACCAGCGCTTGATCGGAGAAACCGCGCGGTACGCGGATGGTGTTTGGCTGAGGCTATGTCTTTAGCCGACGCCGACGGCGGAGCGCCTCGCTGATCAACGAAGCGGCGAGGTGCGCGTCGGGCTGAGGAAAGACGGCGCGTCATTGGCGCCAACCGCAGCCGGAGCGGAGCGCGGCGCGGATTGACCACTCGCGTCTGACGCGTCGTCGCGCGGCAGCGCCGGTTTTGGCGCCGGGCCGGACGGCCGCGATTTCCGGAAGTCACTCGCAGAGGCGTCCGTCAGCGGATCATCAGAATGCCGGCAATTGCCTTCAAAGTGCGCGCCGCTTTCCACCGCGAGAGAGCTGTGGAGGATGTCGCCTTCAATGTGCGCGGTTGAGGCGAGGGTCACGCTCTTGGCGCGAATGCCCCCTTCGACGCGCCCGCGAACCGTGACGTTCTCGCAAATGATCTCGCCCCTGACCGTCGCTTTCTCGCCAACGATCAACACCGCGGAGCGAACATCGCCTTCGAGCTCGCCGTCCAGTTGGACTTCCCCGGCGGAATCAATATTGCCGCGCATCACGACGTCAGCGGAGATAATCGAGGGAACGCCGGCTGATTTCATGGAGCTGGACCTTTTTGATGGCGCGGCGGCGGTCGTTGTCGCAACCGCTTCCTGGGCCGGAGATTTTGCGCGTTCGTCGCTCGACGCTTGCTTCGCCTTAGCTTTCGAAAACATACCTGCCCGCCTCTATGAACTTCTCAGGGTCCTTCGGCCGCCCCTTATACAGGATCTCATAGTGGATATGAGGCCCTGTGCTGCGTCCGCTGTTCCCAAGTTCCCCGATCTTCTGGTGTAGCTTCACCTTCTGCCCGGATTTGACCACAAATTTATGTAGATGGGCATAACGGGTGACAAATCCGTTGCCGTGATCGATTTCGACGGTCCGCCCAAAACCCGCCCGATACCCGGCGTATTTGACGCGTCCTGGCGCTGTGGCCACGATCGGCGAGGCCCATCTGGCGGCGAAATCAAGGCCATGATGGCTCGCCGCCCGCCCGTTGAAAGGATCCCGGCGAACGCCGAAGCCGCTCGTCTGACGACGTGGCACGATCAACGGCGAGGACAATGGAATATTGTCGATTGTGGCCGTCAGTTGAGACAACTCGTCGATCATCAATCCGGCGCGATTCGTTCGCCGGAAGAATCTTGTGGACGCCCGCGCAACATTGCCGGGGTCAATAAAAGGGCCGCCCTGCGCCAGAATGTCGTTGGAAATCTTCTTCGGCGTCGAAAGGCGTTCCGCGGACACGCCGGTCGTCTTCAGGATATGCCGGAGTTCCGCAATGCGGCGCTCGGCCGTCTCTTCAACGCGCGCCAGCAACAGCATCTGTTCGGTGTAGAGCCGCCTTGCGGCGCCATCGAGCTTCTCAAGCGACTCCGTAGCGACGCTGCTCGCCGGAATGTCTCGCGGGGCGCCGCCCATCGCTTGCGCCTCCAGGAACGCCTCTCGCTCTAGCGCCGAGATACGCGACCGGCGCGGCGCGGGTTCCGCAGGCGCGAGGTCGATCATGATCCGATTGCTGTTTGACGGACGCTGGCCATTGGGAAAGCCCGCTTCCGACAGATTTTGAGTGAGGGATTCGATTGCGTCATCGACCGCCGTCTTGCGCTCGACCATGTTCCGAAGCGTCTGATGGCGGCTGGCGATTTCGCTCATCGCCTCGTCGAACTCCTCCTGGAGCACGACATTCAAGGCGTTCATATCGTTGTAGGCCCGGTGGGCGCGCTCAAGTTTGCGCTCGTAGGCGTCGCGCTGCACCCGCTCATTGCGGTCCTTCGCGACAATGATCTGCTCTTTAAAGACGACATTGACGGACGCGTACGCCACCCACATCAGCGCGCCCGCGATGACCACCGCCAGCGCGATCTGGGTTCGAGTCGACATCGAAATGAAATGAACGACGCCGTCGCTGCGATGGTAGATTTGTCGTTCTTTAAAGAAACGGCTGATGAAACGCGCCGTCTTGCCGGACCTGCGGCTCATGCTCGAACGCCCTTAACACACCCTACGCCGTCA
>JBCBSQ010000024.1:0-33100 GCA_039819085.1 Pseudomonadota bacterium | reverse complement strand
CCATTATGACGGCCAGGTCTCCTGGGACCAAGAACTGCGCCCGTCGGTGAATTTCGGCGTGACGACGGCGATCATGGGCAATTGCGGCGTCGGGTTCGCGCCGGTGCGTCGGCATGACCATGACCGCCTTGTCCGCCTGATGGAGGGCGTCGAGGACATTCCGGGCACCGCCCTTCACGAGGGCATCACCTGGGAATGGGAGACGTTCCCGGAATATATGGACGCCATCGACCGCGTGCCGCATACGATCGATTTCGGCGTCATGGCGACGCACGATCCGATCCGCGTTTACGTGATGGGCGAACGCGCGCTCGCCGATGAAGCCGCGACCGAAGACGACATCAAGGCCATGCGCGCGTGCGTCGCCCACGCCATGGACGCCGGCGCGGCGGGCTTTTCAATTGGCCGCACGGACATCCATCGCACCGCGGACGGGGACTGGACGCCCTCTTCCGAAGCCACGAAAGAAGAACTCGCCGGCCTCGCTTCGGCGCTGGCGGGCCGCAAGCGCGGCGTCCTGCAGGGCGTTTCGGACTTCAACCTCGAACGCGAAGGCGATCATTTCGACGCGGAATTCGAAGCGCTCGAAGCGTTCATCCGCGCCGGCGGCGGCCGGCCGGCGTCCTTCTCCCTTATGCAGCGCGACTTCGCGCCGGACCAGTGGCGGCGGATCCTGACGCAGGTCGACCGCCTCAACAGCGACGGGATCGACTTCCGCGTACAGGTGGCGCCGCGCGCGATCGGCGTCCTCAACGGCCTTCAGTGCACGTTCCACCCTGTGATGGCGCAGCCGGAATACCTGAAGATAAAGGACAAGCCGCTGGACGAACGGGTGCGGATCATGCGCGATCCGGACTTCAAGACCCGCTGCCTCGCCGATACGCCGGTGAAGCTCGCCGGCGAAGGGTCCTCCGTTCCGCCGATCGCCGACAGCTTCATCGCCGGCATCGGCCTCGTCGCCAATAAACTCTACCGCCTCGGGACCACGCCAAATTATGATCAGGGCATGGACGGTTCGCTCGGGGCTGAAGCGCGCCGCGACGGCGTCACCGTCATGGAGAAGCTCTACGACGTGCTGCTGGAGGAAGACGGCAAGCAGTTCATCTATTTCCCCGTCTATAACTACACGGAGTTTAACTACGACAATGTCCGCGAGATGCTGACGCACCCGAAGGCCCTTCTCGGACTTTCCGACGGCGGCGCGCATGTGGGCACGATCTGCGACGCAAGCTTCCCGGCGCACCTCCTCACCTACTGGACCCGCGACCGCGAAGACGGGCGAATCCCGCTCGCCCGGGCGATCCAGATGCTAACGGCAGATCCAGCGGATTATCTCTCCCTCACCGACCGTGGACGGATCAAGGTCGGCGCGCGCGCGGACCTCAACGTCATCGACTATGACGCGCTGTCCTATGGCGCGCCGGAAATGGTGCAGGACCTGCCCGCTGGCGGCCAGCGCCTCCTGCAGCCGACGAAAGGCTTCCGCGCGACCCTCGTCGCCGGGCGGCAGGTGATCGAGAATGATCGCGTTACGGACGAACGCCCGGGCCGGTTGGTTAGGTTTGGTTGAAGCTCAGGGCGGCGCCCAGCGTCTCGTCGTCCTCGGGTCTATCCCGCGATCCATGTGAACCGGACGCAACCGCCCATGGATCCTCGGGACAAGCCCGAGGATGACGGAGTTAGGTGGAGAGCATGGCCGACCACCAATGGTTTGTTTACATTATAACCAACAAGCCATTCGGTACGCTGTACATCGGCGTAACCGGCGACCTTTCCAAACGGATCTTTGCCCACAAACAAGGCGCCGGCGCCAAATTCGCAGCGCGTTACAAGCTTGATCGGCTCGTCTACTACGACACGTTCGACAACCCATCGGCGGCCATTCAACGAGAAAAGACGCTTAAGAAGTGGCCGCGGAACTGGAAGCTGAACGCCATCGGGCGTATGAATCCTGAATGGGCGGATTTGTACGAAATCCTCAATCAGTGAATTCGTCATCCCCGCACTTGTTGCGGGGATCCATGGGAGTTTGGGAGTCGCACGACCACACATGGATCGCTGGAACAGCGTCCGGCGATGGCTCTTGAGGTTTGCGAACCATGAAGAATTTCACCTTCACCACCACGCCGAAGATCATCTTCGAAGCCGGCGCCGCCAAGCGGCTCGGCGAGGTCGTCGCGCCCCGGATGAAGCGGCCGATCTTTCTCACCGACAAGGGTCTCATCGACGCAGGGCTCGTCTCGCCGGTGATCGGGAGCTTCCGGGCCGCCAGTCTCGACGTGAAGCTTTATGACAGCGTGCAGGCCGACCCGCCCGTGGCGCGCGTCCATGACGCGATCGAGGCGGCGCGCCAGCATGACGCGGACGGCGTTGTGGCGCTTGGCGGCGGCTCGTCTATGGACACCGCAAAGCTCGTCGCCGTCCTCGCCAAGTCCGACCAGTCGCTCGCCGACATCTACGGCATGGACAAGGTGACGGCGGCGCGCCTGCCGCTCGTCGTCGCGCCGACGACGGCCGGGACGGGCTCCGAGGTGACGTCCATTTCGGTCGTCACGTCGGAGACGGACGAAAAGGTCGGCGTCGTCGACGACGCGCTCTACCCGGACGTCGCGGTCCTCGACCCCGAGACGACAATCGGCCTGCCGCGGAACGTCACCGCCGCCACGGGCGTTGACGCCATGGTTCACGCCATCGAGGCGTATACGAACGTTCACAAGAAGAACCCGGTGTCCGACGCGCTTGCGCGGGAGGCGCTGTCACTTCTCGCCGGCAATATCGTCGCGGCGTGCGAGCGCCCCCGCGATATGACCGCCCGCGGGAACATGCTGCTCGGCTCCATGCTGGCGGGCCAGGCGTTCGCGAACTCGCCCGTCGGCGCGGTGCACGCCCTCGCCTACCCCTTAGGCGGCATCTTCCACGTGCCGCATGGCCTCTCGAACTCGCTGATGCTGGAGCCGGTCCTGAAGTTCAATTCGGAGAAAGCCGCGCCGCTCTACGCCGAGCTTGGCAGCGTCCTCGGTCTTGATGCAGCCGGTACGGACGAAGCGCGCTCCGCCGCCTTCATCGCCCGCATGGTGGAGATCGTGGAGGCCACAGGCGTCGAGCGGCGACTTAGCCAGGTTGGCGTCTCCCACAACGACCTGCCGAAAATGGCGGAAGACGCGATGAACGTGCAGCGGCTTCTCGTCAATAATCCGCGCGAAGTGACCTATGATGACGCCTTGCGTATGTATACGGAGGTGTTGTAGCGCCGCGACGCCTCATCCTGAGGGCGATAGGATGGGAATGGCGCCGCGCATTGTCCTTCGAGACGCGTCCTGGCGGACGCTCCTCAGGATGAGGAACGAAGCAAATGCCCCAACCGACGACCACACGCGCGGACTATCCGCATTTCCGGACCATCCACACCCGCTGGATGGATAACGACGTCTACGGACATGTGAATAATGTCGTCTACTACTCCTATTTTGATACGGCGGTGAACGCCTACCTCATTGAGGCGGGCGTCCTCGACATCCATGAAGGAGAGACAATCGGCCTTGTGGTGGAAACCACTTGCCGCTATTTCGCGCCGCTCGCCTTTCCGCAAGCGATCGAAGCGGGCGTGCGCGCTGGCCGCATCGGCAATTCATCCGTGACGTACGAAATCGGCCTCTTCGCTGAAGGCGCAGACACGCCCGCGGCCGAAGGACGCTTCACCCATGTCTATGTGGACCGCGCAACGCGCCGACCGACGCCTTTGCCGGAGGCTTTCCGCGCAGCGGTCGAGGCGTTGACCTCAGGGAACTGATCAACACGAAGCCTGAGACTGCGTCCCTGGGGGAATACGAATGAGATCGAACAGTCTGTACTTGAGTATCGTCGCCGGCCTTGGCGTCGCCTTCGCCGCCGCGTTCGGCGTGATCGTCGTTCCCGCTCTTCTCCGAGACGGCGACGTGGTCGGCGCGTTCGCGGCGGGTTTCGTGAACCCTTATGCGTCGGGCTATTCTCTCGACACCATCATTTGCGGCCTGATCCTGACGGTTTGGGCGCTCCACGAGCGTCGCCCGTTCGGCTGGCTTGTGGTTCCCCTATGTTTACTGCCAGGCGTCGCGACGGCTTTCGCCTTCTACCTTGTCTTGCGAGCGCGGACTGAAGGCGCATCGGAACAGAATTAGATCCGCTCGCCGATGGTCGTGCGGTGCAAGAGCCGCGCATGGCCGTCATACCCGCCGGTGGCTGCGTGCAGGACTGAGCGGTTATCCCACATGAGGAGCGTCCCGGCCGACCATTTGTGGCGATACTGAAAGTCTTCGCGCGTCTGGTGTTGGTAGAGTTCGCCGAGGAGCGCCGCGCCTTCCGCCGGGTCGGTGTCCTCGAAACCGATCACATAGCCGGCGCAGCCATAGATCGCCTCGCGGCCTGTCTCCGGGTGCCGACGGATAACGGGATGGGCGCGCGTCGCCATCGCATCTTCAGAGGGCCGAATGTCCATGGACCGCGTCCTGGCGTCCGCCTCGCCATAGAGCCCCTGGGGCGCGTATCCGGCACGCGCCGAATGGATCGCGCGTTTGCCCTCCAGCTTTGCGCGCAAATCGTCCGTCATGCGCTCCAGCGCAAGATGCTGGTTCGCGAACAGCGTGTCGCCCCCTTCTGGCGGGATCACGATCCCGTAAAGGCACGTTCCCGCCGGCGGCGTTGCGAGGAAGCTCCAGTCCGTATGCCACGCTTCGGCGAACACAGATCCCGTCTCATCGGCGCGCCGCTCCACGGCGATCACATGCGCGCGCCCCTCGATGGGCGCGATGAACGGGTCGTCGCCAAAGGGCCCGAAACACAGCGTGAACCGCTCAAGGTCGTCGTCGGTCAACTTCTGATCCGGAAACGCCAGCACGTGATGGGCGAGCCAAGCGGCGCGAATCCCGGCGACCGCGTCATCGTCAAGCGGCGCCGAAAGGTCCACCCCGCGAACCTCCGCCGCCCAGCCTGTCGCGCGGATCTCGATCATCAATTGAACCCGGCGTCGCAGCCGCTTGGCTGGCATGCGCTGACGCACTCGCGATAGATCGCGTTCGCTTCGCCCGTCGGCAGGCCGTCGCGATAGGTCTCGTAATTGTCCTGGCAGCGCTTCAGGCAGCCGGCGTCCGCCGCCACGCACATGCCCTCCGAAACGGTGTCCCCGAACGACCCGCAGGCGGCGGCGGACAGCGACAAAAACACGATCAGAGCGGCGCGCGGCATGCCATACCTCAGCTTGTGGCCTCACAAAGACGATAGCCCACGGGCGGTCGCCAGCGAAAGGGCGTGATACGGTTTCCCGCGCGCGAGGGCTCTGCTAAACCCGCTGAAAACAAACGGAAACGCCGCCGCGCATGCCGATCATCGAAAGCAGGATCGACCCGAGAAGCGAAGGCTTCGCCGCCAACGCCGCCGCCATGCGCGCGCTCGTTGAAGAATTGCGTTCGAACACGGCCGCCGTCGCGGCCGGCGGCGGATCGGACCGGGCCGCACGGCACAAGAGCCGCGGCAAACTCCTCGCGCGAGAGCGGATCGAACGACTGGTCGACCCTGGAGCGCCATTTCTGGAGATCGGCAGCTTCGCAGCATGGGAAATGTACTCTGGCGACGTGAACGCCGCCGGCGTCGTCGCGGGGCTCGGCCGCATCGCCGGGACAACGTGCATGATCGTCGCCAATGACCCGACGGTCAAAGGCGGCACCTATCATCCGATGACGGTCAAAAAACACCTGCGCGCACAGGAGATCGCCGAAGAGAACCATCTGCCGTGCGTCTATCTCGTTGAATCAGGCGGCGCCTTCCTGCCGATGCAGGACGAGGTCTTTCCCGACAAGGACGATTTCGGCCGCATCTTCTTCAACCAGGCGAACATGTCGGCGAAGGGCATTCCGCAGATCGCCGTCGTGCACGGGAGCTGCACGGCCGGCGGCGCATACGTGCCGGCGATGTCTGACGAAGCGGTGATCGTGCGCAATCAGGGGACGATCTTTCTCGGCGGCCCGCCGCTGGTGAAGGCCGCCACCGGCGAAGTCGTCACAGCGGAGGAGCTTGGCGGCGGCGACGTCCACGCGCGGGAGTCCGGCGTCGCGGACCATCTCGCTGAAGACGACGACCACGCCCTCGGCCTCGCCCGTCAGATCGTCTCGCGATTGAATCGTCAGCGATCGGTGGACATCGATGTGGCCGCCCCCGTCGCGCCGCTCTACCCGGCGGAAGAACTCTACGGCGTCGTGGAACAGGACGTCCGCAAACCATACGATGCGCGCGAGATCATCGCGCGCGTCGTCGACGGCTCGGTCTTTGACGAGTTCAAGCCGCTTTACGGCTCTACGCTCGTCACCGGCTTTGCGCGCATGCACGGGATACCTGTCGGGATACTGGCCAATAACGGCATTCTATTTTCCGAAAGCGCCATGAAGGGTGCGCACTTCATCGAGCTTTGCTGCCAGCGCAAGATCCCGCTCGTCTTTCTACAGAACATTACCGGCTTCATGGTCGGCAAATCGGCCGAAGCGGGCGGCATCGCCAAGGACGGCGCGAAGCTCGTCACCGCCGTCTCGATCGCCCGCGTGCCGAAACTGACGGTCGTCGTGGGCGGCTCCTATGGCGCGGGTAACTATGGCATGTGCGGGCGCGCTTATGGCCCGCGATTCCTCTTCATGTGGCCAAACGCGCGCATCTCCGTCATGGGCGGCGAACAGGCGGCGAGCGTTCTCGCCACCGTGCGCCGCGACGGCCTGAAGCCCGGCCAGGATTGGCCGCAAGCGGACGAAGCCGCGTTCAAGGACAAGATCCGCGCCGACTATGACCGTCAGGGGTCGCCATATTACTCTTCGGCGCGGCTTTGGGATGACGGGATCATCGACCCGGCGCAGACCCGCGACGTCCTCGGCCTTACGCTGGCCGCCAGCCTCAACGCGCCGATCCCCGAAACGCCCCTCGGCGTCTTCAGAATGTAAGCGAAAGGGCCGCTCCATGACCCAACCCCTCCTCGTCAGCATCGACAAGCGCGGCGTCGCCACCTTTACGCTGAACCGCCCTGACGTGCGCAACGCTTTCGACGAAGCGTTGATCGCTGCGATCTGCGACGCCTTCGGACGATATGGCGCTGACGACAATGTCCGCGCGATTGTCATGACCGGCGCCGGCAAGGCGTTCTCGGCGGGCGCGGACCTCAACATGATGCGGCGCGCGGCGGAAGCCTCAACCGACGAGAACAAGGACGACGCGCGCCGGCTCGCCTATATGCTGCAGGCGATCAATCATTGCGCGAAGCCGGTCGTAGCGCGCGTCAACGGTCCGGCGATGGGCGGCGGCGTCGGCCTCGTCGCGGCCTGCGACATCGCGGTCGCGGCGGAGGAAGCCTTTTTCGCCTTTTCCGAAGTGCGGCTCGGCCTGATCCCCGCGGTCATTTCGCCGTTTGTCGTGCAGGCGATCCGCCCGCAGGAGGCGCGCCGCTGGTTCCTCACCGGCGAGCGCTTCGACGCGGAGACGGCGAAACGGATCGGCCTTGTCCACATGGTCTCGATGGGCGCGCAGCTGGACGCGACGGTAGAAGGCGTTCTCGACAACCTCCTCGCCGGCGGTCCCGAAGCGCAACGGGAGGCCAAGGCGCTCATCAACGCCGTCGCCTACCGCCCGATCGACGGCAAGACGATGGAGGACACCGCGACCCGGATCGCCCACGTGCGCGCGAGCGCCGAAGGCAAGGAAGGCATTCAAAGCTTCCTTGAAAAGCGAACGCCCGGCTGGGTGAAGGACTGACCGCATGGCCACCGCGGATATCTCCCTTGAGGTCCGAGAACCCGGACGCGGTCATCGCGCGGAGATCCTTGCCGTGGTGCGCGCCGCATTCGATAGCGATTTTGAACCGCGCCTCGTTGAAAGGCTTTGGACGGATGAATCGATTATAGTGGAGCGGATTGCCGCGGATGCCGGGCGGGTCGTCGGCTATGCGGCAATCAGCCCAGTGACGATCAGCCAAAATGGCGACGAACCTGGACATCACTTCGCGACAGCGTTGGGGCTCGCGCCGGTCGCGGTCTCGCCGCGACACCAAAACAAGGGCGTCGGCTCGACGGTCGTTGAAGCGACAATCGACGCGGCGTTCAAACAGCTTCCTGAAAGATTGCTCTTTGTCCTAGGCGACCACGCCTATTATCGACGCTTCGGCTTCGTACCATCTGAGCCAATGGGGTATCGATGGGAAGGCGGCGGCGTCGGCGACGCGTTTCAGGTTCGCGCCCGCACCGGCCCGATGCGGCCACGCGCGCCGAGAACCCATGGGTCAACGGAAATGAACCAAGCCGTTGTCAGATACTGTGACGCCTTCGGCGTCTTCGACGAGGAACCGGCCTAAGTGTTCAAGAAGATCCTTATCGCCAATCGCGGGGAGATCGCCGTCCGGGTGGCGCGCACGGCGCGGAAGATGGGCGTGAGGACGGTCGCGGTGTTCTCCGACGCCGACGCTGGCGCGCCGCACGTCGCGGCCTGCGACGAGGCGGTCCGCATCGGCCCGGCGCCCGCCCGCGACAGCTATCTCAAGCCGGACAGAATCCTGGACGCCGCGAGGCAGACCGGCGCCGAAGCGATCCATCCGGGGTACGGCTTCCTCTCCGAAAACGCCGAGTTCGCCGACGCAGTCGCCGCAGCGGGCCTCGTCTTCATCGGTCCGACCGCGGAGACGATCCGCGCCATGGGCTCAAAGTCCGCGGCGAAGGACCTGATGGAGGCGGCGGGCGTGCCGACGACGCCCGGCTATCAGGGAGCGGACCAGTCGATTGAAACCTTCGCGCGCGAAGCCGAGCGGATCGGATACCCGGTGCTGCTAAAGGCCACGGCCGGCGGCGGCGGCAAGGGCATGCGCCGGGTCGACGCGCCCGAAGGCCTCGCAGAAGCTGTTTCTTCGGCCCAGCGCGAAGGCGCGGCGAGTTTCGGCGATGACCGGCTTCTCATCGAGAAATACATCGAGACCGCCCGCCATTTGGAAGTCCAGATCTTCGGCGACGGCGAGGGCGAGGTCGTCCACTTCTTTGAGCGTGATTGCTCCGTACAGCGACGCCATCAGAAGATCATTGAGGAGGCTCCGGCGCCGAACATGCCCGCTGACGTGCGCGCGCGGCTTCTGCAGGCGGGCGTCCAGGCCGGCAAAGCGGTTGACTATCGCGGCGCCGGCACGGTCGAGTTTCTCTATGATGGCGGCGACAACGTCTATTTCATGGAGATGAACACGCGGCTCCAGGTGGAGCACCCCGTCAGTGAGCTGATCACCGGCGTCGATCTCGTGGAATGGCAGCTGCGCGTCGCGGCGGGGGAGCCGTTGCCGCGCCGACAGTCGGAAATCCCGGAGTGCGGCCACGCCATCGAGGCGCGGATTTACGCCGAGAAGCCGAACGCCGACTTTGCGCCGTCGATCGGGCGGGTCACTCACCTTGACTTTCCGGGGCCTGACATTGCGCGCATCGATTCCGGCGTCGAGGCCGGGCAGGAGATCACCCCCTATTACGATCCGATGATCGCCAAGGTGATTGTCAGCGCCGATACGCGCGCGGCGGCCTTCGCCAGACTGTCCGCCGCCCTCACCGAGACCCGCGTCGCCGGGCTTGAGACGAATACGGATTTCCTGCGACGCCTCGCCGCGCACCCGGCAATGGTCGCCGGCGATGTGTCCACGCGCTTCATAGATCAGCATCGCGATGACCTCTTTCCGGAAAGAACGGTCAGCGACCACGCCCGCGCCGCGCTTCTCTTCGCTCTGGAGAGCGAAGCGTGCTCAGCGGCGCGGCCGGCCCACGCGGGGGACGGCCCTTGGACGACGCTCGCCGGCTTCCGGCTGAACAAGCCGGCGAAGGCGGTCTACTGGCTCGATGAAGGCGACGGGCCCGCCCTCGCCCGCGTCCTGACGGACCCGGATGACCCCTCACTGCGCCATATGGAGATTGAAGCGCGCGCCGCGGCGGCCTTGCTGCGAAAAGGCGAAGCGGGTGGCGAGACGCGGGGCTTTTCCTATCGCGGCGCGGGATCGCCCGACGCCTTGTCCATCGAAATCGACGGGGTCGTCCGAAAAGGCGCGGTCGCCAAGACGGCGGAAGGCTGGCGCGTCTTCATCGGCGACGGCGCCGTCGATTTCGCGCGCGTGGATCCCTTGTCGGGCGCCGGGGCCGACGGGTCAGCCGCAGGCTCCCTGAAGGCGCCGATGCCGGGGGTCGTCACGGCGCTGACGGTCGAAGCCGGCGACGAAGTCGCCGCGGGCGCCACGCTGATCGTCATGGAGGCGATGAAGATGGAGCACGCGATCAAGGCGCCGAGCGCCGGCCGCGTGACCGCCGTCCGCTTCGCCGTTGGGGATCAGGTCGCCGACGGCGCGCTGATGGTCGATTTCGAACCGGAGGCATAGATAAAGATGGCAGCGCTCGTGACGGTCACCGCAGACTACAAGGACGATGCGGACGATTTGTTCGCCAGTGCGCTCGACTTTCGCGAAATGACCGACGCGATGAAGGGGATCGCCGTTTATGAGGGCGGTCCCGATGGGCCGGTCGCTGAAGGCATGACATTCTCCGTCGACGTCGCCATGTTTGGAGTCATGAAGACAAATGGCCATGCGATGCATGTCGAGACGCTTGACCGTCCGAACCGTATTCTCCAGAGCCGCGAACACAGCCCCGCCGTCAAGCGCTGGGACCATCGACTCACGATCGATCAGGACGGAGACGTTGCGCGCTGGACGGATCGCATTGAAATCGACGCAGGATGGCGCACCTTTGGCGCGGCGCGTTTTGCGCGGTTTATCTACGCCTATCGGCACCGGCGGCGCGGGGCGCTGACGATCGCCAAGACAGTCGAAAGGGCCTGAACGTGACCGACAGCGTCCACATCGTCGAAGTCGGTCCCCGCGACGGGCTGCAGAACGAAAAAGAGACGATCAGTATTGAGACGAAAATCGAGCTGATTGAACGCCTCGCCGCGACAGGGCTGAAGACGGTCGAGGCCGGCGCGTTCGTGTCGCCGAAATGGGTGCCGCAAATGGCGGCGAGCGACGAGGTGTTTCGGCGGATCGACCGGCGCGAAGGCGTCGCCTATCCGGTCCTGACGCCCAACATGAAAGGCTATGAGGCGGCGCGCGCGGCCGGCGCCGACACGGTCGCCGTTTTCGGCGCGGCCTCAGAGACATTCAGTCAAAAGAACATCAACTGTTCGATCGCGGAGAGCATTGAGCGTTTCCGACCGATTATCGAAGCGGCCAAGGAAGACGGCCTCACCGTACGCGGCTATGTGTCCTGCGTGCTCGGATGCCCCTATGAAGGAGACGTCGACGTCGGCAAGGTCGCGGAAGTCTCAAAGATCCTGTTCGACGCAGGATGCGCGGAGATTTCTCTTGGCGACACGATCGGCGTCGGAACGCCCCGCCGAACGGCGGAAATGATCCGCGCCGTGCGGGATGCCGTTCCCGTCGAAAGTCTTGCAGGACACTTCCACGACACTTACGGCCAGGCGCTCGCCAACGTTTGGACCGCCTATGAAATGGGCGTACGGACGTTCGACGCCTCGGTCGCCGGGCTCGGCGGGTGTCCGTACGCCAAGGGCGCCAGCGGCAATGTCGCGAGCGAGGATGTCGTCTACTCGTTCGAGCGCTCAGGCGTCTCGACAGGCGTCAACCTCGACGCGCTGATTGATACGGCGGTCTGGATTTCAGCCGCGCTGGAGCGCAGGCCGGAAAGCAAGGTCACCCTCGCGCGCCGCGCCTGACGCTCGGTCACTCCGACGCGTCGGAAAGCGCCGCCAGCACGTCTCGCGAAAACGCCGCTATGTCAAAACGCGTTCCGCCGACTTCGTCGAAGCCGCGGCGCACGATCACGACATTCCGCTCCGGGATGATCATGACATGCTGGCCGCGATTTCCTAGCGCGGCGTAGCTGCCTGCCGGCAGATCGAACCGCTCGCCAAAAAGCCAGAACTGCGCGCCATAGCCGGCATATGGATCGCCATTCGCGCGCGCGGCCGGCGGCTGGGCGGGATGCGGCGACGACACGTACTCCACCCAGCGCTCCGGCAGGATGCGGCGCCCGTTCCAGACGCCGTCATTCAGATAGAGAAGCCCGAGGCGCGCCAAATCCGGCGCCGTTGTCCACACCTGGCTCGACAGGACGAAATCGCCGTTCCAGTCTGTCTCAAGATAGGTGTTCCGCATACCAATCGGGTGCAGCACGCGTTCGAACGGAAACCGCCAGAACTTCTCGTCATCGTCCATCCGCTCCCGAAGCGCGCAGATCGCCGCCATGGTGTCGTTGTTGGCGTAGCGCCAGTTTTCGCCGGGGACGGCGACTTTGCGTCGGGTGATGGCGTGGTCGACGACCCGTCCGCCACCGAAATAGACGTCGTCCGTGCGGTTGCCGGCCGGCGTCGAATCAAGACCGCTCGCCATCCGCAGGAGATTGTCGAGCGTGATCTCGCCGCGCGGATCGCCTGGCGCTGACCAGGCCGCAAGGCCAGCCTTGTCGGCCACACGCAAACCATCATTCTCATCCGCCTCGAGATCAAAATGCCCCTCCGCGACGGCCGCGCCGATGACCGTCGCGGCGATCGACTTCGCCACCGACCAGGTTCGCTGCGAGACATCAGGGCCGAATCCCTCTCGATACCGCTCGGCGACAACTTCGCCGTCCTTCAGCACAAGGACGGCTGTCGTCTCGGTCCCCTCGCCATAGGTTTTGCGATCGAAGGCGGCCGCCGCCGTGTCGACAAACGCCTTGTCCTCGATGAGCGCGCGCGGCAGGGGCCGCGGCAGGTCGCGCGTCATGCGCACCTTCGCCTTCGGCAGGCGATCGACCATTTCCGGATCGGCGCCGGTTGGCAGCTGCGCGCACCCGAGGTGCGGTCGCCAGGCTGAAACACGCGGCGGCTGGCGCTCGTCAAACGCGACAGTGACGATCTTCTTTCTTTCGTCGATCTCCGCATCAGGCAAGGCGGCGAGTTCGTCGCGGAGGTTCGGATAGGCGCGATGCAGCTCATCGCCCGCTATCTGCTCAGGCGTCCGGCCCGCATTGAAAACGCCCGAACAGATGAACGCCGCCTTGTAGCCCGCCGCGAGCGACAGCTCCGCAAGCTCGCCTGATGACTGCGCGGCGGCGGCGCCCGCCGATCCCAGGATCGCAACACACGCGCAAACCAATCTCTTCATTCCAAACGACCTTTAGTTTCGTCCGCCTATCCATCATCGGACACGCCTCGCAAGCGCCGACCGCGATCATGGCGGCGCCGCGCCGGCATGGGTTAACGCTGGATTAACCCTCATCATCGAAACGCGAAAGCGTAAGGCGCATGCGGCGGCGCGGCGTTGGCTGGTCGCCGGCTGCGTGCGATAGTATGCGAGGGGATTTGCGCTATGGCGGCAAAAGAGGAGCGCGTGATGGCGACGCATCGCGGCGAGGACCACTTTACGGGCGCAGTTCGAACAATCGCGGGCCTCACGGCCGTTTGGTTCGTCGCGCTGGGCTTCTGCGCTGCCGCCCTCGCGCAGACCCCATCATCAGAAACGGACGCCGCCGCGTTTGACGAGTGGCTCCAGGGCTTTAAGCGCGAGGCGATTTCCGAAGGCGTCAGCGCCGCGCTCGTGGATCGGGAACTCGCAGGCCTCTCGGTGAATGAGCGGGTCTTTGAGCTTAACGACAATCAGCCCGAATTCTCCCGCGCGATATGGGACTATCTCGACAGCGCGGTTTCGGAGACGCGGCTCGCCAACGGCCGCGAGGGGTACGCGCGCGAAAAGACGCGCCTTGCCGCCGTGGAAGAAAAATATGGCGTCGACGCGGAGATCCTGGTGGCGATCTGGGGCCTTGAGAGCGCTTACGGGGCCATTATGGGCGATCATGACGCGATCAGGGCGCTCGCGACGCTCGCCTGGAAGGGCCGGCGGACGTCTTACGGGCGCGGCCAGTTGATCGGCGCGCTCAAGATTCTTGACGGCGGGTATGCGCGTCGCGACGAGTTGAAAGGCTCCTGGGCGGGGGCCATGGGGCAAACGCAGTTCATTCCGACGACGTATCTTGCGTACGCCGTTGACGCGGACGGCGACGGCCGGCGCGACATCTGGTCGAACCTCGATGACGTGTTTTCATCCACCGCGAACTATCTGTCGAAATCCGGCTATCGCAAAGACGCGCCGTGGGGCGTCGAAGTAAAGCTGCCGGCGAACTTTGATTTTGGCGCGACGCCGCCGTCCTTGCGCAAGCCCGTCGCCGCCTGGGCGTCCGCCGGTCTGAGAGGCGCACGCGCCGATTTGCTTGAGGCCTACGACCTCAACGCCATGGCCCGTTTGATCACGCCGGCTGGCGCGCGCGGACCGGCTTTTCTCGTGTTCTCGAACTTTGACGCCATTCTGAAGTACAACCGCTCCACCGCCTACGCGCTCGCCGTCGGCATGCTGTCGGACGGCGTTGCGGGATCTGCGGCCCGCACCCTCCAAGCATGGCCGCGAGACGATCGCGCCCTCTCGCTGTCCGAACGCAAAGACCTTCAAGCGTCGCTCAAGACAGCCGGATTCGACCCGGGGCCCGCGGACGGGGTTATTGGGGCCAATACGAAAAAGGCGCTTCGCGCATGGCAAAAGTCGGCTGGCGTCCCCGCCGATGGATACGCCTCCGCGACCACGCTGGAAGCGCTCAAAGACGCGCTTCGACCCTAAGGTCAGGCGTTCGGACCCCTTATCCGGGCGACAGCCGCGCGTTCGAAAACTGAAGACGGAGAAACCGCTTGCCGGCGTCGCACACGTCAGGTACGCCCATCGGTATTGCGGCAACGCAGCACAACCTCCAGGTCGTGTGATCGCATTTGGCGCGCGGGTGTCGTTTGTCGCGAGGCCAGCGCATCCCAGCGTGTCGAGCGTCGTCGCTAGAGAAGCTCCAGTCAACTGCGCCCGTTTTGATTCAGAGCGCGGCGTCAAGTTGAAGCGTGACGTTTATACGCTCGAACATCGTCGAAGAACGAGGAGGAACCCGGATGACGACGGCCACCAAGACCACCACCACCGCAGCGCCTGCCGCCAAACCGGCGGCGAAGACCGCAGCGAAGCCCGCGCCTAAAGCGGCGGCTCCAAAGATTGACGCCAAAGACGAAAATGAAGGCGCTTTCGCGTTCTCGAATGCGGCGAGCGATCAGTACGATGCGCTCCTCAAGTCGTTCAATGAAAACGCCGAAGAGATGCAGGGGCGCACCCAGGAACTTATGGACGCGAGCCGCGAGAGCTTTGAAGCGATGCAGACCCGCATGCAGGAAACAAGCGCAGAGCTGATGGATGCGGCGCGCCAGGAGATGAGCGAGGCCGTGGATTTCGCCAACGAGCTGACGCGGGCGAAGAGCATGGGTGAAGCGCTGGAGATTCAGCGGGACTACTGGACGCGCCTCTTCGAAACGCGCGTCGAGCGCGTGCGCGCCATGACCGAAGCGAGCATGGACGTCATGCGGGAGACAAGCGAGCCGGTGCAGCGTTCCATGCAGACGGCGTTCTCCGCGAACCCGTTCACGTCGTTCCTCCCGACCGCGGAGAAGTAACGCTCGACGCCTCGACGCCCGCCGCTAACCCTATATATGGGTGATGGCGGACGATGACGCAGGCGACGACGAAGCGCATCACGCCCTCGGCTGCAAAGCCGAGGGCTTTTTTCATGCCAGCCCGCCGGCGCCGACCGCTGCGCGCGTCAGCTGGGACGGGCCGGACGGCGCGCCGCGCTCGCGCGCTTTCGACGACATTTACTACGCTGACGATGGGGTCGGCGAAGCTCGGCACGTCTTCATCGGCGGGACGGGACTTGCGGATCTTTTCGCCGCCGCGCGAGAACGCGCCTGCGATGTGGTCGTCGGCGAAACGGGTTTTGGGACGGGCCTGAACTTTCTCGCCGCCTGGGACCTTTGGCGCCGCGACGAGCGAGCGCAAGGCGCGCGCTTCATATTCATGTCGTGCGAACTCCATCCGCTCACCACAGCCGACTTCGCCCGCGCCCATGCCGGCATTGTCCGGGCGAACCCGGAGCTTGGAGACCTTTCGGACAAACTGCGGTCGGCATATCCCGCAAAGCAGACCGGCGCGTATGACTTAACGCTCGGCGACAATGTCCGGTTACGGCTCATTTTCGACGAGGTCGGAGCGGCTTTCGCCCGCGAACGCCTAGAGGTCGACGCATGGTTCCTGGACGGGTTTGCGCCGTCGAAGAATCCCGACATGTGGCGCGCCGAGGTCATGGCGCAGATCGCCCGGCTGTCAAAGCCCGGCGCGCGTCTGGCGACCTTCACGGTTGCGGGCGTCGTAAGGCGAGGGCTCGAAGCGGCGGGCTTCGCGACGGAAAAGCGCCCCGGCTTCGGACGAAAGCGCGACATGCTGGCGGCTCAGTTCAAAGCTGCCGAGCCATCAGAAGGCGCTGCAACTAAAAACGCCCGTACACGGATCACGCCGTGGTTCGACGAGAACGCTTTGCGCCGAATTGCCCCTGGCGCCCGCGTCGCGATCATAGGCGCCGGAATCGCCGGCGCGGCCGCGGCCGACGCGCTGCGGCGCCGTGGCTGTCCAGTGGTCTTGTTCGACCCCGGCGGGCCCGCAGCGGGCGCCTCCGGCAATCCCGGCGGCCTTGTTATGCCGCGCCTCGATCTTGGCGACGGCGCGCCGGCGCGCTTTTTTCGCGCGGCGTATCTTCATGCGCTCGGCACGCTCACGCGGATTGACGGCACGGGTAACATCTACAATCCGTGCGGCGCATCGCTGCGCGCCGCCGAGGCCGATGAAAAAACCCGTCAGGAGAAACTGCTCGCCGCCGACGTCCTGCCGGCGAGCCATATCGAGGCGCGCGACGACGGGCTCTTCTTTCCGCAAGGCGGCGTCGTCGATCCGCGCGCCTATGTTGAGGCGCTGGTCGGCGACGCGCTCGTTCAGCGCGAGGCGGTTACGGCGCTGGAGAGCGGTTCCGATGGCGTCGCCATTATCACGACCGCCGGCGTTCAGCGCTTTGACGCGGCCATTGTCGCAAATGGATGCGATGCGCTGCGGTTCGCAGAGGCGCGCACGCTGCCGCTGACGGGCGTCGCCGGCCAGGTGGACTGGCTCCGCGACATCGCCGCCCCGGCGCACGCAATCGCCGCAGGTCCCTACGCCGCGCCGGCGCCGGGCGGCGGCCTCCTGATCGGCGCGACATATGAAAAGGTCGCGCGCGGCGAAACGCCGGCGCCATCCGAGAATGCGACCCGAAAGAACCTCGAAGCCGCCGCGACGCTCGGCGTCGATGTCCCGTCAGACGCTCGCACGCAGCCGCGCGTCGCGGTGCGCTGCCAGACGCCGGACCGCATGCCGATCGTCGGCCCTGCGCCAGACTGGGGACACTACGCCACTTTCTACGACGATCTGCGGTTCGGACGGCCGGGCCCCTATCCGCCGGCGGCCTACGCGCCGAACGTCTTTTTCTTTACCGGCCTTGGCTCGCGCGGCCTCGTGACGGCCCCCTTCTGCGCGGAAATCCTCGCCGCTTCGATGCTTGGCGAGGCTCCGCCGGTCGATGCGGACGTCGCTGCGGCGCTCCACGCCGGCCGCTTTTTCATTCGCGATTTCAAGCGCGCGCGGCCGGTCAAGGCGCGGACCTGACCGATCCTCTGTCGCCGCCGACGGCGGTTCGCCGATCTTCGTCCTTGCCCGCATCCGCTCGAAACGGTACGCCGCGAGGAGCGCTTACATCACCCTCATGCAATCAGGTGACCGCCATGAAGGAAACGCCCTACGGCCCCGTTCTCGACAATGTCCTTGAAGGCATCGGCCGCACGCCAATGGTGCGCGTGCAGAATATTGACACAGGGCCCTGCGAGCTCTTCTTGAAGCTCGAAGCGAACAATCCCGGCGGCTCGATCAAGGACCGCATCGGCCTCGCCATGATCGAGGCGGCGGAAAAAGAAGGCAAGCTGAAACCCGGCGGGGCGATCGTCGAGGCGACGGCGGGGAACACCGGCCTCGCCCTGGCGCTCGTCGCCGCCCAGAAGGGATACTCCATCACCATCGTCGTTCCTGACAAGATGGCGCAGGAGAAGATCTTTCATCTGAAAGCGCTTGGCGCGGACGTGCGCCTCACCCGCTCCGACGTCGCCAAGGGGCACCCGGAATACTATCAGGAAGTTGCTCAGGCGATCGCTGACGAGACCGGCGCGTTCTACGTCAATCAGTTCGGGAACGAAGCGAACCCGGAAGCCCATGAAACAATCACCGGCCCGGAAATCTGGGGACAGATGGATGAGGACATGGACGCCATGGTCGCCGGCGTCGGCTCGGGCGGCACGATCACCGGCCTCTCCCGCTTTTTCCAGCGGGTCGCGCCGCATGTGGAAATGGTGCTCGCGGACCCCGTCGGCTCCATCCTCACCGACCTCGTCAACACGGGCGTCAAGCCGAACGCCGTCGGCTCCTGGCTCGTCGAAGGCATTGGCGAGGATTTTATCCCCGACGTCTGCGATCTTCAGTACGTCAAGAAAGCTTACGCCATCTCGGACAAGGAAAGCTTCGAAGCGGCGCGGGACCTTCTGAAGCACGAAGGCATTTTGGGCGGCTCTTCGTCCGGCACGATCCTCGCGTCGGCGCTGAAGTACTGCAAGGAGCAGACGGAGAAGAAGCGCGTCGTCGCGTTTGTCTGCGACCGGGGCGATAAGTACCTCTCCAAGATGTACAACGACTATTGGATGTATGATCAGGGCTTTTTGACCCGCGCGCCGAAGGGTGATCTCACCGATCTTATCTCGCGCCGCCATTCGGAGCGCGCGACGGTGACCGTCAAACCCGACGACACGCTGATGATCGCCTACGGACGAATGAAGCTCTACGACATCTCGCAATTGCCAGTGTTGAATGAGAAAGGCGAGATTGAAGGCCTCTTGGACGAAGAAGACATCCTCTTCTCGGTCGTGCGCAACCGCGACAAGTTTAAAGACCCGGTGAAGTCGGCGATGACGTATCGCGTCGACACGCTCGACGCCGCCGCGCCCATGGAGGAGCTTCTGCCCGTCTTCGCGCGCGGCCATGTGGCCGTCGTCCTTAAAGGCGGCAAGTTCGAAGGGCTTATTACGCGTACGGACTTGTTGAATTATCTCAGGTTGCAGGTGGCTTGAGGACCGGCGGGAAGAACCCGAAATGGAAATCCTTGTACGGATATGCTGGTTCGCCCTTGCGCTTGTCCACGTTGCGCCGGCGGCGGTCGTGTTTTCGCCTGGCCTGGTCGAGCGACTCTACGGCGCGTCCCCCGACGGCGAGACAGGCGTCCTCCTCGTTCACCGCGGCGCGCTTTTCCTCACAGTTGTCGCGGCGGCGGTTTTCGCGGCGTTCGACCCGCCGTCGAGACGACTTGCAAGCCTAGTGGCGGCAATCAGCATGATCGGCTTTCTGATCATTTACGCTCGTGCGGGGACGCCGATCGGACCGCTTCGGACAATCGCAATGACGGACGCCGTTGCTCTCATTCCGCTTGCTTTCGTTGGGTGGCGGGCCTGGCTAACGCACTAAGCGCGGGGCGATCTGAATTTGGGAAAGACGACAAAGAAGATGATCTTCCACGGCCTCAAAACCTGCGACACCTGCCGGAAGGCGCGCAAGGAACTCGACGCGGCGGGCGTTGATTATACGTACAAGGACGTCCGGGCGGATGGCGTCTCGGCGGCGGAGGTAACGCGCTGGGCGAAGGCGGTCGGCTGGGAGAAGCTCCTCAACAAGTCGTCGACCACCTGGCGGAACCTCGATGACGCGGACAAGGAGGGGCTCGACGAAGCGAAAGCGATCCAGCTCCTCACCGACAATCCGACGCTCATCAAGCGCCCCATCATCGAAAACGAAACGCAAGTCTTTGTGGGGTGGAAAGCGGATGTGAAGGGCGCGCTTCTTCGCTAAACTCGCGCCGCTATGGACGCCACCGAGATGACAAAGCGCGACGCCGATCGCTACGCCCCTATGACGCCCGCCTTTATGTCGGAGGGGGCGTTTCCGAACGACGAGGACGCCGGGCGCCTCCGCCGCGACGGCTTTCTCCTGAAGGACTTCCGGTTCGCCGAATCCGATCTCGCCGCAGCGGCGGACGCGACGCGCGCCATCGGCGCGGCGGGGCACATCCGCGCGCAGGATTTGTGGCGGCGCGACCAAGCGGTGAGGCGCATTGCATCGCATCCGCCCCTTCTTCAGTTCCTCTCGCGGCTATACGGTCGGCGCGCCTTCCCGTTTCAGACGCTGAACTTCGTGCGCGGCAGCCAGCAAAAGCCGCACTCAGACACGATGCATTTTTCGTCCGAGCCGGCGCATTTCATGTGCGGCGTCTGGGTGGCGCTTGAGGATGTCTCCCCTGAAAGCGGCCCGCTGGTCTATTATCGAGGCAGTCAAAACCTGCCGATCTTTGATCTGCGCGATCTTCCCGGTTCGGATTATGCGGCCCACTATGAACCGCACATTCAGGCCGCGCTTGACGAAAATGGATACGCGCCCGCCCACGCCACGCCAAAGCGCGGCGAGGCGTTTATCTGGGCGGCGAACCTCGTGCATGGCGGCTCGGAAATCCGAAACGAGACGCTGACCCGACTTAGCCAGGTGACGCACTATTACTTTGACGCGTGCGTCTACACGACGCCCATGCGGGCGACGACCACAAGAGCCCACATAAGGTCAATCTTCGACATTTCCCGCGGGGCCCACGTCCGCCAGGTCCGCAATGGCCGCAACGTCTTCGCGGGTCCGCTCACAATGGCGGCAAGCCGCTGGCGGAACCTCCGCCGAAAGGCGCTGTACTCTTAGGCGCTGACGCGCTCGCAATGCGCATTGATTTGCGGTCTTCGCCTCTTGATTCCGAGTTACTGGCGCACACCTCAAGAGGGTCAAGAGCGGCTTCGCAGAAGCGCTGGCGACAAACGTCCAGTCCCTTGTTCCAACCCCCAAGTCGGCGTTCGCGCGGCTTGATGAAATTGGAGGCTTAGATCGATGTTTAGCTCACGCTACAGACGCAATCGCGGTCGCGCGCTGCCGGCGACCCGCGCGGCCTACGCGGCCGATCCGTTCTTTCGGATGCAAGAAGAAATGAACCGCTTCGTCGAGGACGCATTTTCCAACCTCGCCGCGCCCGCCAATTTCAGCGGCGATCTCGAAAGTTTTCGCGCGCCGGAGATCGACATGCGCGAGACGGAAAAGGCGATCGAGGTGAGCGCGGAACTCCCCGGCGTCGCGGAAGAAGACCTCGACGTGCAGATCAATGACGGCGTCCTCACCATCCGCGGCGAGAAGAAGTTCGAGGGTAAGGAAGGCGGCGAGGACGGCGACTATCGCGTGATGGAGCGTTCCTATGGCTCATTTGCGCGCAGCATTCCTCTTGGCTTTGACGTCGACCCGGATGCGGTTGCGGCGACGTTCAAGGACGGCGTCCTGACGCTCGTCCTGCCGAAGCCGGCGGAGGTCGCGAGCAAGAGCCGTTCGATCCCGATCAAGCGCGGCTAAGCGCCAACTGAGCCCAAGGGCCGCGCCGCTGAGGCGCGGCTCTTTATCACGCGCCCCGGACGCGCTAGGCAGCGGTTCCAAAGAGGAGCGCGCGCCATGGCGACCAAACCAAAAGACACCGAGAAAAAGAATCGCCACGCCTTCGCCACGCGCGTCATTCACGCCGGCCAGGCGCCTGACCCGCAAACCGGCGCCGTCATGCCGCCGATCTACCAGACGTCCACTTTCGCCCAGGAAAGCCCCGGCGTTCATAAAGGCTTCGTCTACGCGCGCGGCGCCAATCCGACGCGGTTCGCTTATGAACGCTGCATCGCCGACCTTGAGAACGGCTCGCGCGGGTTCGCGTTCGCGTCCGGCATGGCCGCGATCGGCGCGATGCTGGAGCTCTTCCCGGCCGGAACGCACGTCATCGCGACCGACGACGTCTATGGCGGCACGTTTCGGCTGTTTGAACGGGTGCGCAAAGACTCGATGGGACTGCAGGTTTCCTATGTCGACCTGACGGACCCGGAGGATTTGCGCGCCGCAATCCGCCCCGAGACGAAGCTTGTCTGGCTGGAGACGCCGACGAACCCGATGCTGAAGATCGTCGACATCGAAGCCGTCGCGAAAATCGCGCATGAGAAAGGCGTTCTCGTCGGCGTCGACAATACCTTCGCCTCCCCTTACTGCCAGCGCCCGCTCGACCAGGGCGCAGATATCGTGATGCATTCGGCGACGAAGTATCTCGGCGGGCATTCAGACGTTATTGGCGGCATCCTTGTTGTTGATGACGCCGAGCTTGGCGAGCGCATCGCCTTCCTGCAGAATTCCGTCGGCGGCATTCAGGGGCCGTTTGATTCCTTTTTGGCGCTCCGCGGGCTGAAGACTCTTGCTCTGCGCCAGGAGCGCTCCTGCGCAAACGCCATGGCCATAGCGGAAATGCTGGAGGCGCACCCCGCCGTTGATCGCGTCGCTTATCCGGGCCTTCCGTCCCATCCCCACCACGCCGTCGCAAAGCGACAGATGCTTCATTTCGGCGGCATGGCGACGATCTGGTTGAAAGGCGGTCTGGAGGCGTCGAAGGCGATGCTCGAACGGGTTGACGTCTTCACTCTTGCGGAAAGCCTTGGCGGGGTTGAGAGCCTGATCGAACATCCAGGCCTCATGACCCACGCTTCGATCCCGGCCGAACGACGCGCCGAGCTTGGCGTCGACGACAGCCTGGTGCGGCTTTCCGTCGGCGTTGAAGACATCTCGGATCTGAGGGTCGATCTGGAACAGGCGCTCGCCGGGCTATAGCGCCGTGGGCGACATATTATGGACCAAGGCGCCTTCGACGGCGCCCCACTGTCGCCATTCGGGCTAAACCGGGTAAGCTCAGCGCTCCGCCCGTCGCTCCAGAGAGATTTCCCCACCATGGCTGCAGACGTTTCGACCGACGCTCCCACTCTTGCGGAGCGGATTGACGCCGCGTTCGCGCCTGTCAGCGCGGTATTGAACGATATCATCTTCGTCTCGGTCAGCGTCGCAGGCGTGAGTCTGCCGCTGGTCGTGATCTGGCTCATCACCGCGGCGGCGATCTTTACCCTGAGCTTCAGGTTCGTGAATCTGCGTGGGTTTCGCCACGCCTGGTCGCTTCTTCTCGGCCGCGCGCGCCGCAATGACAGCGCCTCACCGGAAGCGACAGGCGAGATCTCGCATTTCGAAGCCCTGTCGAGCGCGTTATCCGGCACCGTCGGCCTCGGCAACATCGCCTCCGTGCCCGTCGCAATCTGCCTTGGCGGCCCGGGCGCCGTTTTCTGGATGATCCTCGCCGGCTTCCTTGGCATGTCCTCGAAATTCGCCGAGTGCGCCATGGCCGTGAAGTATCGCCAGATCGGCCCGAATGGCCGCGTCCTCGGCGGACCGATGTTCTATATCGAAGACGTGTTCAAACGGCGCGGCGCCGGTCTTGTCGGCCGCATCGCGGCGATCTTCTTCGCGATCGCGTGCATGGGCGCGTCGGTGTCGATCTTCCAGGTCAATCAAAGCCACGCGCAGTTCGCCGAAGTGACCGGCGTCTCCGCGCCGCTCGCCTATGGCGTCATTCTGTGCGGACTGGTCGCCATCGTCATTTTAGGCGGCATCCGGAGCATCGGCCGCGTCACCCGCCTCCTGGTGCCGGGAATGGCGGGGCTCTATCTGCTCGCCGGCTTATCGATCATTGTTCTCAACATTGGCGAGTTGCCGGGCGCAGTGGCGCTGGTCTTCCAGAACGCGTTCGGGTTTGAGGCGGCTGGCGGCGGGATTGTCGGCGCCATCATCAACGGCATTCAGCGCGCCACTTACTCAAGCGAAGCCGGGGTCGGCTCCGCGGCGATCGCCCATGCGGCGGTGAAGACCGACGATCCGCTGACGGAGGGCTATGTGGCGCTTCTGGAGCCATTCATCGACACCGTCGTCGTCTGCTCGATCACCGCGCTCGTCATTATCGTGACCGGCGTCTATGAACCTTTCCTGTACATCGAACGGTCCGCAATCGTCGGCATCGAGTTGACGTCGGCCGCGTTCGAACAGACCTTCGCGTGGTACCCCTACCTGCTGCTCGTCTCGGTCATTCTATTCGCCTTCTCAACGCTAATGTCGTGGGCCTATTATGGCGCTCAGGCCGCAGCCTATCTCTTCGGCGTCAAGCGCTCCGTAGACGTGACGTTCAAGCTGATCCTCTGCGCCATTCTGTCGACCGGCGCGGCGGTTTCCCTGTCAGCCATCATCGATTTCATTGACGCCATGCTTTTCGCCATGTGCATCCCGAATATCATCGCGCTATATTTTCTGCTCCCGGAGCTTCGCAGCGATTTGCGGGCGTATGAACTCAGAAACGGCCTGGCGACCGCTGCGCCGAACGCCTCATCGCCAGAGGAAGCCGCCCCATGAGCGGCGACGCCTTAGGCTATGTAGTCGACGGCCGGACGGCGCGGATAGAACTAAACCAGCCGACGAAACGGAACGCCATTTCCGCCGCGATGTGGCGCCGCCTTCCAGATCTCATCGCGCAGGCGGAAGGCGATCGATCCGTGAAAGCGCTGGTCATCTCCGGCGCCGGCGGTCACTTCGCAGCGGGCGCGGACATTTCGGAGTTTGACGAGGTTTACGCTGATCGCGAGAAGGCGGAGACATACACCCGCACGATGCTGTCAGCGCTCGACCGCCTGGAGAACGCCGCGAAGCCGGCCATCGCCATGATCCGCGGCGCGTGCATGGGCGGCGGCGTGTCAATCGCGCTCGCCTGCGACTTTCGGTTTGCAGACGATACCGCGGAATTCGCGATCCCGCCCGCGCGCCTCGGCATTGTCTACTCCGCAGACGATACAAAACGCCTCATTGCCGCAGTCGGCGTCAGCGCCGCCAAACGCCTCCTGATGACGGCCGAACGGTTGACTGCGCATAAAGCCAAAGAGATCGGCCTTGTGGATGAGGTCATCGACAGCGCCTCCCTGTCGAAGACCGTCGAGGCGTTCGTCGATGAGATCGCCGCCCGGTCACAATGGTCCGTACGCGCAACAAAAAAGATGTTTCGACTTATCGCCGCTGGGGAAGACGCAGCCGCGATTGACCTCGGGCTTGACGGCTTCGAAAGCCCGGATTTTGTTGAAGGCCGCCGCGCGTTCCTCGAGAAACGTAAAGCCCGTTTTCCGAGCACGTGAGGCGACACAGGCCCTACTCGACAACGAATGCGGCAAGCTCGGCGCGAAGCTCCGCAACGCCCTCGCCGGTCTCAGATGAAGTCGCCATCACGACGGGGTGCGCCGCGGGCCGCTTCGAGATCGCCGCCGCCACGGCTTCACGAACCGCGACGAGCGCCGTCGGCTTGACCTTGTCGCTCTTTGTCAGGACGATCTGATAGTTGACGGCTGCGGCGTCCAGCATGTCCATCACGTCGTGGTCAGCAGGCTTTAACCCGTGCCGACTGTCGATGAGCAGGCAGACGCGGCGCAACGCCGTCCGCCCCCGAAGAAAATCATTCGTAAGCTCGGTCCAGCGCTCGACGTCCCTCTTCGAAACCTTCGCAAAGCCATAGCCCGGCAGATCAACGAGACGCATGCGCCCGCCGAGGTCGAAATAGTTGATCTCCCGTGTGCGGCCAGGCGTGTTGGAGGCGCGCGCAAGTCCGTTGCGCCCCGTCAGCGCATTCAGGAGCGAGGACTTGCCGACATTGGAACGCCCGGCGAAGGCGACTTCCGGCCCCGCCTCATCTGGAAGCTTGTCGAGCGCGACCACGCCCAGCATGAAGTCGCAGGGCCCTGCAAAGAGCTTGCGGCCGAATTCAATGCTATTCTGATCTATCTCGGAAGACATGCTGATCCAGATCCGTTTTGCCCGAGACGTACTCGGCAAGAAGCTCTATGCGTCGCGGCTCCATCATCCAGCGCCCTTGAATGTCAGCTACGGTATACTGAGAAAATAACTCTTTGGATGCGAGAGCCAGCGTCGCGCTCACCTGCCGCCCCGTGAGAGCGATCTCGCCAATGACCCTGCCTGCGACGCTGCGATACTCAGGATTATCCGGGTACTCAGTAAGCCGAAGCGCGCCAAGGCCGGCCTGGTCGATCTCGCTGAACCGCATTTCGGCGAATACCGGCTCGCCCTCCAATGCGAAGGTCGCCGGAGCAATCGATCGCTCAAGATCGAAAATCCAGTCGTGCAAAGGGCCGAAAAATGGCTCGACATAGGATGCGTGAAACCGATAGCTCCATTGCTCGGTCTTCACGGCGAGATTCAGCCAGCCGTGTTCGATGTCTTTGATGCAAAAGTCGAAAACCGGCATCAAGGCGCTCGCCTGACCCCTATTCTCCCGGGGCCGGGGCTTTCAGCTTCTTCAGAAACGAAAAACGCTCGCCCCAATCGATTTCAACGCCATTCTTCCGCATGATGAAGTATTGTTGCGCGATTGAAAGCGCAGTGTTCCAGAACCAGTAGAGCACAAGACCAGATGCGAAGCCGGCGAACAGGAACATGAACATCAACGGCATCAGGTTGAAGATCATCTGTTGGGTCGGATCGGTCGCCGGCGGATTGAGCTTCGTCTGGAACCACATCGCCGCGCCCATAAGGAGCGGCAGAACGCCGAGGCCGAGGAAGACGCCAAGAATGGGAACGGCGGTTGGGTCGAAGGGCAACAGGCCGAACAGGTTGAAGATCGACGTCGGGTCCGGCGCGGACAGGTCCTTGATGTAGCCTAGAAACCCTTCATGGCGCAGCTCGATGGTCACGAACAGCGTCTTGTAGAGGGCGTAGAAGATCGGCATCTGGATGAGGATGGGCAGACATCCGGCGAGCGGGTTCAGCTTCTCTTTCTGATAAAGCGCCATCATCTCCTGCTGGAGCTTCATCTTGTCTTCGCCGTATCGCTCTTTCAGCTTCTCCAGTTGCGGCTGGAGCTTCTTCATCTTTGACATCGACTCATAGGCCTTGTTCGCCAGCGGGAACAAAAGCGCCTTGATGACGAGCGTCAGGAGCAGAATTGCAATGCCGAAATTGCCAGTCAGATTGCCGAAGAAATTTAGGGTGTAGAAAATAGGCCGGGTCAGGACGAAGAAATTGCCCCAGTCAATCGCCTTGTCGAAGTCCCAAACGCCGAGACCGCCATTTTCCGGCTCCTGCTCATAGCCTTGCAGGATGTCGACGACTTTTGCCCCGCCAAAGAGGTTGGACGTCAGCTTGATCTCGCCGCCAGCCGGCACGGAGCGCGGGTCCATGGCGTAGCTCGCCCGGAAGATCGGGGCGGCTTCGGTGCCGACGTTCCTGAGCTCCGCCTGAAAGGTTTCACCTTGCGGCGGAATGGCGGCGGCGAGCCAGTACTTGTTTGTGATGCCCACCCAGCCGCGTTCGCCGGATTTCTCCACGATCGCCGTACGCGCTTTTTTGTATTTGCGTTCGAAGAGCGAGTTATCGACGACGGCGATCGGGCCTTCGTGCAAAATCAGGAAGTCGCGAAAGTCCTCCGGAATGTTGCGTTGAATGACGATCCCCCAGGGAACGACAGTCTGGGCCTCATCGCTCGTGTTGCGCACGGTGTCGTCGACGGTGAACATGAACTTGTCATCGACGGAGATCGTCCGCTCAAAGACGAGCGGTCCGTCGCTGCGCGTGAGCTTCACCGGAGAGGTCGGCGTCAGCGTCGCGGCTCCGTCTGCGGTCCAGAGCGCGCCAGCGCCGTCCTTGCCGGCCGCCAGCCAGCCCTGCTCGATATAGTGGCCATGTTCGGCGGCGACAGGGCTCAGAAACCGAATGCGGGCGCTTTCGGGGTCGACGGTTGCGCGATAATTTTTCAGCTGCAGATCATCAATCCGCGCGCCCGCGAGATTGATGGAGCCGATCAGCTCCGGCGTATCGATCCTGATGCGGCCTGGCGCGTCGGCGAGGGCCGCCTCCACTGAAACCACGCCGGCGGGATCTGCGCCGCCTGCGACCGGCGCGAAGCTTGGCGCGCCGCCTGGAAGCGCGCCGGGCGCCTCTCCGGCCGCTTCAGCGGCAGCCGCGGCCTCGGCCTGCGCCGCTTCCTGCGCCGCCTCATAGGCCTCTCGCTGCGGCCCCATCACAAAAACTTCCCAGCCGATGATGACGGCCATGGAAAGCGCGATCGCGAGAATGGTGTTGCGGTCCATCTAACGGTTCCGGTTGCTCAAGGCGCATGTCTTTGCGCCGTCTGACTGAGACCCGGCGCCGCGCCGCTCATGTGCGACTTTTGGCGAGGGTTAAAAGGGCGCGCTTCATGTCGTCAAGCAGAAGCGCATACGGGCGCGTGCCGGCGGCGGGACGGGCGATCACGATATAATCGCAACCCTGCGACGCCACGCCGGGAAAAGCGTCCCGCACGACGGCCTTCAGACGCCTGCGGATGCGGTTGCGCCGGACCGCATTTCCCAGCTTTTTCGTCAGCGTGTAGCCGACCCGGGCCGGCTCTAAATCCCGTCGGTCTTTGCGGACCAGCAGAAAGCCGGGCGTTCCCTTGCTCGGGGCGCGCCGGGCGGCGAGAAAATCGCGGCGCGCCTTGATGGTCGCCGGAGGTTTCGCAGGCGACACGGGCTCAGGCGACACAGGTTAGCCTCCCCCGGGCGAGCCGAGGCCGAAAGCCCGGGTCCTAAGCGGAGAGCTTCTTGCGGCCGCGCGCGCGGCGGCGGGCCAGCACCTTACGGCCTCCCTTCGTCGCCTTGCGGGCGCGAAAGCCGTGGCGGCGCTTACGGACAAGCCGGCTCGGTTGATAGGTGCGTTTCATGGCGGCGAACCGTCTGTTTGAGCGAAAAATAAGCGCGTCGGGTAATCGACTGGACGTCAAGCGTCAAGCATTTCCCGCCCAATCGCGCCGGAAAGAAGGCGCTTCGGCCATCGCGCGAGTTTATCGCGCCAACGTGACGGCGCGTCATGGATTGTCACTCGCCCCGCATCCGCGCAACGCTATGTAGAACGCAATCAAAGGCGCGGCGGCGACAGGTTCCGCATCTAGAGGCGCACTTTCGGGGGCTTGGGAGGCAATTGATGACGGAGACCATTAACGCGGCGGACGACGGCGACGCCGCGACCGCGCCCTCGCCAGGCCGCAGCGGCGTCGGCCGATACCTGCCCATCGTCGTCATCGCCCTTGCGGCGGCGGCGGTCTATCTGAGCGGTTTTCACCGATACCTGAGCCTCGACGCGTTGCGCGACAATTATGAGACGCTGACGAGCTTCGTCAGCGAACAGTTTTGGACAGCCCTTGGACTGTTCGCGCTCGTCTACATTGCCGCGGTCGCCCTTTCGCTGCCGGGCGCGAGCCTCCTGACCATCATTGGCGGATTTCTATTCGGCACGGCGACGGGCGTCGCAGTCGTCGTCGCGGCGGCGACCATCGGCGCGACAATCATCTTTATCGCGGCCCGCACGGCGTTTGGAGACGTTCTGAAACGCCAGGCCGGCGGCGTCATTGAGCGCATGGAGGCGGGGGTCAAGGAAAACGCCTTCAGCTATCTCCTGCTCCTGCGCGTCATCCCGCTGTTTCCATTCTTTCTCGTCAACGTCGCGCCCGCCTTCCTCAAGGTGCCCTTGCGCGCGTTTGTCCTCTCCACCTTTATTGGCATCATTCCCGGCACGTTCGCCTATGTCAGCGTCGGCAACGGCCTTGGCGCGGTTCTGGAAGCCGGCGAGGAGATCGACCTCAGCGGACTTCTTCTCAAGCCGGAGGTGCTGACGCCGATCATCGCCTTGGCCATCCTTGGCGCATTGCCGCTCGTCCTGAAGGCGTTCGGGGTCAAACTCGACAAAAGCGGTGAAGCGACGTGAGCGGCGGTCGGATCAAGGCGGATATCTGCGTTGTCGGCGCAGGCTCGGCGGGCCTTTCATTCGCGGCCGGCGCCTCGCAGCTCGGCCGCAAGGTCGTGCTCGTGGAAAAAGGCGAGATGGGCGGCGATTGCCTGAACTATGGCTGTGTCCCATCAAAGGCGTTGCTCGCGGCGGCGGGCGCCGCCCAAAGCGCGCGCGACGCGGCGAAGTTCGGCGTCCACGCCGAACCGAGCGTCGATTTCGCGGCCGTCATGGCCCACGTCCAGGGCGTCATCGAGGCGATCGCCCCGGTCGACAGCCAGGAACGTTTCGAAGGCCTCGGGGTCACCGTCATCCGCGCGCCGGCCAGGTTCACAGGCCCACGCGAAGTCGAAGCCGGCGAAAAGCGCATCTCCGCAAAGTTCTTTGTCGTCGCAACGGGCTCGCAACCATTCGCGCCGCCCATCGACGGCCTTTCAGAGATACCCTTCGACACGAATGAGACCATCTTCGGCCACCGCGTCGCGCCCCGACGCCTCCTTATTCTCGGCGGCGGCCCGATCGGCGTTGAAATGGCGCAGGCCCATCGCCGGCTCGGCGCCGAAGTGGCGCTCGTCGAAGCGGACACGATCCTGTCGCGTGACGACGCCGAGGCGGTGGCTGTCGTCCGTGAGCGTCTGAAGGCCGAAGGCGTTGAAGTCATCGAAAACGTCAAAGCGACGTCATTCGCAAAGGCGATCAATGGCGACATCGACATGCGCCTTGACGATGGGCGCACGCTCACCGGCGACCGCCTCCTCATCGCCGTCGGCAGGCGGATCAATGCGAACGACCTGAATCTGGAGGCGGCCGGCGTTGAGGTCGAGAACGGCCGCCCCAAATGCGACGCCAACCTTCGCACGGCGAACAAGCGCATCTTTCTCGCAGGCGACGTTGCGGGCGGCAAACAGTTCACGCATGTCGCTGGCGACGACGCGGCGCGCCTTGTGCGGACAATCTTGTTCAAGGCGACGTCTTCAAAGCGCGACGCCCTCGCGCCGCACGTCACTTATTGCGATCCTGAAATCGCGAGCGCGGGATTCACCGAGGCGCAAGCGAGACAAGCCCATGGCGAGGTCAAAGTCTCCCGCTGGGCCTTCACTGAAAATGACCGCGCCCAGGCCGAGCGCCGAACAGACGGGTTCCTGAAAGTCATGACAAAGAAGAATGGCGAGGTCCTGGGCGCGTCCATCGTCGGCAAGAACGCCGGAGAGCAGATCGGCTATTGGGCGGCGGCGATGGCGAATGGCTGGAAGATCGGCTCATTCACCAAAATGATCGCGCCATATCCGACCCGCTCCGAAATGGCGAAGCGCGTCGCCGGCGCATTCTATACGCCGACGCTCTTTTCGGATCGGACGCGGCTATTGGTCCGCCTCCTGTCCATTTTCGACTGAGGGCGCCCCCGCCATGACGGCCGGTAGCGAACCCCCTCACGGACCACTCGCCCGATACAGAAGCTCGCTTTCCTTAAAGCTCCTGGGGCTGATTGTCGCCTGCGTCCTCGTTGCGGAAACAGTGGTCCTTATTCCCTCGATCGCCTATCACCGCGTCACCTACCTCCAGGAACGGATCGAAGCGGCGTTTCTGGTCAGCATCGCATATGACTCGCCCTATGGTGAAATCATCGATTCCTCGATCGCTGACGAGCTATTCTCCACGGCGGGCGTTATGGGCGTTTCTTCCCTGCGCGAAGACACGCAGATGCTGATCTACGCGCCGGAGATCGATCCATCGCGCGACGGCGGCCCCTCGCCCATGCCAAAGCACGATGTCGATCTGATGTCCGGATGGACATTGGAACGGCTTTTCGCTCCGTGGGCGACACTGTTTTCCCGCGGCGACGACCTCATCAGCGTCACCGGCCGCGCACGCTACGGGCGGACCGGCAGCGTTACGATTCTCGTCTCGCAAGCGACAATGCGGAAAGACCTCTTCGTTTACGCCTGCAATGTTTTCCTCTTGTCGCTGGTGATATCGAGCATCACCGCGATGCTCGTTTATCTCTGGCTGACGCGGATGATCGTCGAGCCTGTCAAGAACATGTCCCACAACATGATGGCGTTTGAGACTGATCCGGAGACGCCAGCGAATATCCTGGTTCCAGGCGACCGGCTGGATGAACTCGGCGTCGCCGAACGCAGCCTCGCCGGCCTCGAATCCCGAATGCAGCGGCTCCTGTCCGAGCGCCGACGCCTCGCCGCGCTCGGCGCGGGCATTTCGAAGATCAGCCACGATCTCAGGAACATTCTCGCCTCGGCGCAGCTTATGTCTGACCGGCTCGCCAAGAGCGACGATCCACGCGTCAGAAAACTCAGTCCACGGCTGATTGCCTCCCTCGACCGCGCCGTCGCCCTCAGCCGCGATACGCTGAACTTCGCCCGCATGGAGCCGTCGACCCTGAAGAAACGGCCGACTGACCTGCGCGCGCTTATCGATGACGTCTTCGACGACGCCGCGCGGCTGGATGTGGAGTTCATCAATGACGCGCAAGAGCGGCTCCGGATAGAGGCCGACCCGACCCATCTCTATCGCGCGGTCTTCAACATCGTGAAGAACGCAGCCGAAGCGATCGCGCCTGGCGCGCCGCAAGCCAGCGCAATCGACGATCACGAGACCCCGCCCGCCCTGAAAGGGCGCATTGCGGTCACCACCTCGACCACCAATGGCGAGCTCGCCATCAATATCTCAGACAATGGTCCGGGCCTGCCTGAAAGCGCGCGCGCGCATCTCTTCGAACCCTTCAAGGGCTCGCAAAAGCCCGGCGGTTCCGGCCTTGGCGTCGCCATCGCCGCTGAGATCGCGAAAGCTCACGGCGGTCGGCTGGAGCTGACGCATTCGGACCCAACAGGCTCCACATTCACGCTCATCCTTCCCTATAATGAAGAAGCGACCACGCGGACCGCCGCCGAATGAGGCGACGCCCAGGCGAGTGAGGAACCGTCGCCATGCCAGCAGGACCCGGCCCAAACAACGACATCACTGACGTGCGAGGCGTCTCAATCGGCGCGGCTGAAGATCCGAAAGTCGGGACCGGCGTTACCGTCGTCCTTCCGGATCGGCCGGCGATTGTGGCGGGGGACGTGCGCGGCGGCGGTCCGGGCGCGCGCGAGACGGATCTCCTGCGCCCCTCAACCCTCGTTGACCGCACCGACGCCATCGTCCTGTCGGGCGGCTCCTCCTACGGACTGGGCGCGGCGGACGGCGTCGCGGCGGCGCTCGGCGCGCAAGGCCGAGGGTTTCAACTTGTGGCGACGCCCGGCGTGCCGCCGTCGCCGATCGTGGTGGGCGCGATCCTCTATGATCTCGCCAATGGCGGCG
>JBCBSQ010000023.1:0-36982 GCA_039819085.1 Pseudomonadota bacterium | reverse complement strand
CCCCGCGGCGGTCGGTCGGGCATAAGCCTTTACCTGGCGTCCCAGTCCCGCGCGTACGACTACAGCAGGCGCCATACCCTTCCAGCAGGGGCTTTGACCGACGGCTCGTTACGCCCCCGAACGCGGCCCTCGCCGCCGCATCGCGCCGCAACCCGGCCGGTCCGGACCGCCCTCAAGCCACGCGATGAACCAAGTATCGCACCACCGGCAAGGGGGGAGGATACATTGCATTGCAAGTCAGTGAGATTCGCCTTCGCCGTTGGGTCGCGCGGAACGCAGATGTTGGATAGCTGCAGCAACGACACCCATTTTGTGAGCGTTGGCGGGCCAAGGCCCGCCCGACGGATGGAGGTGATCGCTGATCTGTCCCTAAAGCGGCCGCACATGGGCTTGGTGAGCGCTCATGCGCCAGGGATTCCAGGCCATCGCGCGGGCGAGGCGCCAAAGCGAGGCGCGCCGTTTGGGCGGACCGAAAGCGCTTGTCCGGCGGATTTCGCGGGCCTGGCCGTAGCCAGCCTTCATGCCGCGCCAGAGCGGGCTGAGCCGGCGCGTCATGGCGGCCCTTAGGAGCAGGTATCCGGCGATCGCGAGATGTCCTGGCAGGGTCAGGACCAGCAGCGGCAGGGGCATGTTCTTGGCGTAGGTCCAGACCCGGTTGCGGGCGCCGTGGAAGACGGTGAACTCGCTGGCCCGCCCCGCCAGCGCCGAGCCGGCATGACGGATGGCGGCCGCGGGGACGAAGACGCAGGGTTCGCCGGCGAGTTGCATGCGGAATCCGAGATCGACATCCTCGCAATAGCAGAAGAAGCGCTCGTCGTAGCCGCCATGGGCGAGGAAGGTCTCGCGGTCGTAAAAGGCGCCCGCGCCGCAGGGGCTGAAGCAGTAGCCCTCTTCCGGCAGCTCGCGCGCGCTGCGGCCGAACCCGCCGCGCCAGGGCACGCCGAAGATGAGATAGGAGTCGCCGACGCCATCGAGCTTGCCGGGATCGGCGACATCGTATTGGGCCGAGGCGAAGGCCTTCACGTCCGGGTGGCGCTCAGTCGCTTCGAGCAATTTCGCCAGCCAGTTCGGCGCAGCCTCAGCGTCCGGATTGAGCAGCGCGAGCCAGCGTCCGGTTCCCTCTTTGGCGGCGAGATTGTTGCCGGCGGCGAAGCCGAGATTGTCGCCAGGATTGATGAGATGAAAGGCGGGGAGGTCGGCGGTTTGGAGGTGGGCGGTGGAGCCGTCCTCCGAGCCATTGTCGATCAGGATCACTTCGAAATCTCGGAAAGACTGGGCGGCGAGCGAGTCGACGGCGGCCTGGAGCATGGGGCCGGCGTTGTAATTGATGATTGCGACGGTGATCGCCGGCACGTCAGGCGGGGCTCGCGGCCGGGGCTTCGGCGACGGGCTCGAAATAGGCGCCGTCGATCCGCTGAAGGTGGCGCGTGATCACCGCGCCGACCTTGTCCGGGCCCATGGCCTCGATGATCGAGCGGCGGGCGGCCTCGCCGCGGGCGCGGGCGGCGTTCGGGTCGTTGGCGATCTCGCGGAGGATGGCGGCGGCGGCCTCGAGGTCGGGCTCGGCCCACTTCTGACCCTCGCCATGGGGGTATTCGCCAGGTTTCACCGCGACCATCTCATAGGGGACGGGGTAGCCTGTGGTCTCATCGAGGAAATCGGCGTTGCCGCCATAGCCGGTGGCGACGACCGGGCGGCCGAGGCGCATGCACTCGGCGATGTTGAGGCCGAAGCCTTCGGAGCGGTGGAGCGAGACATAGGCGTCGCAGGCTTCCTGAAGGGCGGCGTAGCGCGCGCCGTCCATGGGCAGGTCGATCAGGATGACGCAATCGTCCTTGGCGAGCAGGCTGGCGAGCTCGCGCCGGGCGTCATGGGTGTGGGCGCCGCCGTGGACCTTGACGACCAGCATCGGCCCGTCGGCGCAGCCTTCAGGAAAGGCGCGGCGGAAGGCTTTGTAGGCGCCCTCGGCGTTTTTGCGGGCGCGGTAGGAGTTGAGATCGAGCGCGCACAGGAACAGGAAGCGGTCGGCGGGCAAGCCGAGGCGCGCACGTCCTTCCCCGCTGGAGATGCGCTCGGGCACCGGGTGCGGGACGACATGCACGGGTTTGTCGGTTTTGGCGGCGACGGCGTCGCGCACGAAGCGGGTCGGCGTCCAGACCTCGTCGACGCGAGAGAAGGCTTCAGCCCAGGCGTCGGGAAACTCGGCGAGCTCCCAGGTCCAGTAGCCGATGAGATAGCGGCCTTGCAGCTCCTCGCGCGGCGTGGCGTCGAGCATCATGGGGGTTTGGTCGGCGTTGACGTGGAAGAGCAAGGCGCGGTGCGGCGAGGGCCCGTAGGCGAGGCTGGCGGGCTCTTCGACGATCTCGGCTTGGTGGCCCGTGGTGGAGACAATATGGGCGGAGAAAGGCGCGCCCACGGCCTGGAGCGCGCCGATGGTTCGCCGCGCGCCTTCGCCGACGCCGCTGACGGCGCGGAAATAGCCATAGACGCCGAGGCCGGGCGCGAGGCCGCGGTCCATGAACCGGTCGTCAGCATGGGCGATGCGGCGCGCTGTCGGCTGGCCTGAGGCGCTGCGGATAAGGCCGTCGCGGACGACTGCGCGCCAACGCGGCGGTACGATTTGGTAGGCTTTTCGGAGCGCGCCGGCATGGGTGAGCGCCTTGCTAGCGACCCAGCGGATCGGCGCCTTTGGAGACACGCCGCGGCCGTTGGAGAAGGGCGAGACCCCGCCGCCATGGGCTGCGAGCTGGGCCTCGGCTTTGGCGATCAGCGCTTTGGGCAGGCCGTATTCTCGCTCTGCCGTGGCGGCGAACCAGCGCAGGAACCGCTCCCGCCCTTGTTCATTGGTTAGCGGGAACGCGTCGCGCAGGTCCGGGCGCTTGCGCCAGACGGCGTGCATGACCTTGGTGATCTCGAAGCCGTTGATGCGCGATAGGCTCTCAGCCGGGGCGTCGGCCCAGGCGAGGTCGGGCGAGAAGGCTTCTTCTCGAGTGCGGGGCGCTGGAGTGAAATCGTCGGCGAAGATCTCCCGGATGATCTTCGGCACGGGCGCGCCGTCGGCGAGGCGGCCATAAGTGTAGGGGAGCTTGCCGCTCTCGGCGTGGCCCTGGGCGTCCAGTTCGTCGAGATACTCGCCAAGCAACTCGTTGAGTTCTCCGATATCTTCGACGCCGAAGCGGTTTTGGTGCTTGGAGAACACCTTTTTGTTACCAGGCTTCACGCCGCTGAAATGAAAGAAATGGAGCGGCTGGCCGCCGGAGGTCCATCCCTTCGGGGATTTCTTCACGGGCCGATGGCCGAGGTTCCAATAGGCGGTGTTGTAGCCGAGATGCTTCAGGACGTGGAGGTCGTCGAGATAGGCCGGCGCGAGGTCCATGAAGCGCTGGTCGACGAAGAGGCCGTTTTCAAGGTCGACGCGGCATTGGCCCTCCATGCGCCGTTTCCACCAGGCGACGAAATCCTTGGCTTTCTTCGTGTTGGCGAAGGCGCCGAAGCCAAGATTGAAGACGCCGGTGCGCATGAGACGCACATCATCGGGGTCCAAGCCGTCTTCGAGCGGCGCGGTGGCGTGGGGGGTGAGGACCCCGTTGGCCCCGCCTTTCAGCGCTTTGAGGACGTGCGTCAGCGGCTTCAGGACATAAATGTCGGGGTCGAGATAGATCGCCGCGTCGTAGCCTTTGCTGAAGAGATGTTCGAAGGCGGCGGGCTTCACCGCCGTGTTCATCTCCATCTGATCATAGCGCAGCGCCATGTCGAAGAAGGTCGGCAGGTCGAGCGCGCGGGCTTCTGTGGTGTTCAGCCCGCCAAGGCAACGCTCAGTCGCCTCGTCCAGTTCATCGACCAGGATGAGGTGGAAGTCCTCGGCGGCCTTCGGGTCAGCCTTGGCGAGCGAGGCGTGCAGCGTCCGCGCATAAGCGAGATAGTTCGCAGAACAGATGGTGAAGTACGCGACGCGCATGGGATTTACGAGCTTCCGCTGCCGCCCTGAACGAGCTTGCCAGGTGTTAACAATGCCGCTGAGGAGTGTCGAGCACGGCGCTCATCAAACGGCGCTCGCGGCGGGCTCCGTCGCTTAGACCGCGTAGCCGTAGGCTTTGAAATCGGCTGCGAACTTTTTTCGAAGCAAAGCGCCGCACGGGGGCGTCCCGGAGCGCCTCGAGCGAGGGTTCGATAATCGGGAAATTCCGCGGCTGGCGCAGCGGCAGCGCCAGGTCCAGCACGCCGAGCGAGGTTTCGTAGTCTGTCGGCGTTTTCTTGTGGTGGTGGTTGGAGTGGAGCACGCCGTCTTCTTCGGATATGGGCGGAAGCCCAAACTTTTTTTCAACCGCGCCTGCGCGCATTGAGCCATCGAATCTTCGGCGCATAATATGGTCGAAAACGACTGGCAACCACGCTTCAGCCGTTAGAAGTGCGTGGGCGGCGCGAACGGTTGCGCTTTGCGTTCGGCGCGAATAGGCGTTTGGCGCGCCGCCGGGGAGTGTAGTCGTGGATCGATCCCTAAGAGACCTGATCGAGCAGTCCGGCGTGTTTCACCGCGCCTGGTACACGGCTGCGTATCCCGACGTCGCGGCGTCCGACCGCGACCCCTTTGAACACTATCTTAAGCACGGCTATCGCGAAGACCGCTCGCCGCATCCGTTGTTCAACGCGCAGCATTACAAGCGCGAATACGCGGACATTGCGAAAGCCGGCATGCCTTCGATCGCCCACTACCTGCGGAACGGCGGGCGCGAGAAACGCGCGCCGTCTCCATTGGTCGATCTGGAAACCTACTACGACGAGTACGGCGACGCCGTGTCTAAGACAGAGACCGGAACGATCCTGGAGGACTTTTGCCGATCCGACGACCGCTCAGCCGCCTTGCAGTTCTTCGATGAAGAACTCGCGATCGAGCAAATCAAAGCGGCGGGCGCCGGCGCGCCGACCGATGGGTTCAACCGGTTATTTGAAGCTTTCTTCGTTTCAAGCCTGCCAAAGGGCGGATCGCCGAATTCGCTAGTCCTGATGGATGGTCTGCCGGACGATGCGCCGCCTAGCGAACGCTACGACATGTTGTGTCGGTTCTTTGCGGGGGATGAGTCCTCGCTTGTGCGCGCGCATGGCTTTCTGGACGCAGACTTCGTCCGGGAGCGCTGCGAAGGCGACCTAAGCGCCCACCCGCTTTTGGTTTACTTGCGGGCTTGGCGAAAGGAACGGTTTTGGCCGAATCCGTTGTTTGACGCTGAGTACTATCGGCGTTCGAACAGCGCGGCGATCGGCGCATCCGATCCGCTAAGCCATTACGTCCGCGAAGGCGAGCAGGCTGGTTTGCGTCCGAATGCCTGGTTCGACCCCGCAAAGTATCGCGAGCGCTATGGGGACACGTTCGGTGAACACGCGTCGCCGCTCACCCACTACAATTCGAACGGCCATCAGGTTTGGTTCGAACCGAGCGACGAATTCGGCCAGCGTTATTATCTCAGCCGATATCCGGAGGCCGCCGCTGCGGCGGAGCGCGGCGTTTCGGTTTTATCCTACTTTCTCCATCACGGGATCCGAAAGGGTGACGCGCCCTTGCCGTCGTCGCCGGAACTCGTCGAGACCGACGCCGACATCGAGTTCTGGTTCTCGGGCCGGGACTGGAGCGACGTCGAGGCGTCGCCGGATCCGCAGGTCACCGTGATCGTGCCGGCCTATCAGCATATCGATTTTACGCTGCGCTGCGTAAAGAGCTTGCTGGAGGCGCGGACGGAAACATCGTTTGAGATCTTGGTGGTCGACGACGCGTCTCCGGACGGCTCCGGCGCTCGGCTCGCCGGCTTGCTTGAACACGTGCCGGGTGTGTCGGTGAAGATCAATGCCGAGAATCTCGGCTTCCTGAGGACTTGCAATACCGCGGTCGCGACGACGCGGACGGACTATGTCTGTTTGCTGAATAATGATGCGACGGCGACGGATGATTGGTTGGACGAGTTGGTGGGGGTGTTCGACGCCACGCCGAGGGTTGGGCTGGCGGGCTCGAAGCTGATCTACCCCAACGGTCTTCTTCAAGAAGCCGGCGGTATTCTTTGGGATGGCGGCACGGGCGCCAATTACGGCCGTTTGGATGATCCAGCGAAGCCGGAATTCAATTTCCGACGCGACGCGGACTACATTTCCGGCGCCGCGATCCTCGTGAAACGCGAGGCTTGGGACGCGGTCGAGGGGCTCACGGACGACCTGGCGCCGGCTTATTACGAAGACAGCGACCTCGCCATGAAACTGCGCGCCGACGGCTGGCGTGTCATCTATCAGCCGCTCTCGACGATCGTGCATCACGAAGGCATCTCATCGGGCACGGATGAAACGAAGGGCGTGAAAAAGTATCAGACTGTAAACCGCGAGAAGTTCTCAAAGACCTGGAGTGAGACGCTGGCGCGGTTCGGCGACCATGGCGACTTTTCAAGGAAGACAGTCGATCGTGCGCCGCGCTCAAGGATCTTGGTGTTCGACGCCTGCACGCCGACGCCCGATCGCGACAGTGGATCGATCACCGCGTTCTTTCAGATGAAGATCCTATGCGAGCTCGGGCATCGCGTGACCTTCGTGCCGGAGAACTTACGCTGGGAAGGCCGCTACTCCCGCGATCTGCAGCGGATCGGCGTTGAAGTGATTCACAATCCATATGCAGAGAATGCGCGCGAATTCCTCCTGAAGGAAGGCGGCGCGTATGACGTGTTTTTCATGGCGCGAGCGGCCACTGGCGGCGAGTTCATGATCTCGCTCAAGGAGCGCTTCCCTGAGAAGGCTTATGTGTTCGACACCGTGGACATCCACCATCTGCGGTTGATGCGGCAGTATGAAACAAGCCGCGATCCAGCGCATCTGAGCGAGGCCGTTCGTCTCAAAACCCTCGAGCTGAATGCGATCCGGAACGCCGACGCGACGATCGTCACGTCTGAATTCGAGGCGCGATATCTGCGCGACGAGGTGGGCCCTTTCGCGAAGCTCGTCCTGCCGCTGATCTACGATGATCACGCGCCGAAAACGGGCTATGCCGAACGTACCGATGTGGCGTTCGTCGGAGGCTACAACCACCCGCCCAACGTCGATGCGGCAATGTTTCTCACCAAGGAAATTTGGCCGCGCTTCCGGGCGAAGCAGCTTGATGCGCGACTGCACCTGATCGGGAGCGACATGCCGCCTGAGATTCGCGCTCTCGCCTGCGACGATGTCATGGCGATCGGCTTTGTCGAGGACCTCGAAGCCTATCTGGCGCAGGTCAGAATGACCGTCGCCCCGCTGCGCTTCGGCGCCGGCGTCAAGGGGAAGGTCGGAAACTCTCTCCGAATGGGCGTGCCCGTCGTCGCCACGCCGATCGCCATTGAGGGCATGGGGCTGGTCTCCGGGCGCGACGTGCTGGTCGGAGAGACCGCGCAAGCCTTCTCAGACCAGATGGCCCGTCTCTATAAGGATGAAGCGACTTGGGCCGCCATGGCGCGCGCCGGGCGCGTCGCGGCGCGCGAGCGGTTCGGATACGAACAAGCCAAGAAGCGTCTTAAAACGTTTACAGAAGCGCTGATCTAAGAGTTATTGGGGCTGCGCCGGCTGGGCTGAGTCGGGCGCGATCCCTTTCATCTGTCTTGAGTCTTCATGTCCCCCAAAACACCAGAAGCGCTGTTTGTCGTCGGCATGCACCGGTCCGCGACCTCCGCCGTGTCGGGCGCGCTTCAGTTTTGCGGCTATAGCCACGGCCACGCGCTGATGCCAGCGGCAGAGGACAACCCGTCCGGATTTTGGGAGCAATCCCATATCGTCAATCTCAACGAACGCATGCTCTCGGCGATCGGCGCAAGCTGGGCGGACGTGCCCGCCTATCGGCATGCAGGCTGGCCGGAGCGTGGCGACGAGATCGACTGGCTGCGCGGCACGTTCGCCAAAGAAGCCGCCGGCGTGTTCGCCAACGCCTTTAAAGAGACCGACGGGCCGGTGGCCGTGAAAGACCCGCGTTTATGCCTCACACTGCCGATATGGACCGAAGCGGCCGAAGCGGCCGGCTACGCGCCGCGCACCGTGCTCGTCTATCGCGACCCTTGGGCTGTGGCGGCCTCGCTTGAACGGCGGAATAAAACGCCGTTCGACACCGGCGTCCGTCTTTGGCTGAATTATCTGAGCCGCGCCGCTCGGCGCCTCGCGCCCGGTACGCCGATTATCGCCGCGGACGAATTTCTCGCCGACCCGGTCACGCAACTGGCGGCGCTCGGCGTCAAGCCGGCGTCTGACGAGGACGCGGCGAAACTAAAGGACTTTGTTCGACCCTCGGAGGCGAAGACGCCAGAGCCTTCGGGACCCAGAGCGCATCTGCCAGTTCTCGCGGCCCAATTTGAGAAGGCGCTTGAGGGGGCGCGCGAAGTGCCGGGCGATCAGGACTTCGCCGACCTCGTCGATCGCATCCAAAGAATGCTGACGCACGCCAACGAGCTTTCCGGGCGCGTCTATTACCTGTCGAAGCCACAACGATCGAAGCCCATGCGGCGGTCTGGGCGGCGCGACGTCGTTTATCATTGCCATCTGTTCAAGAACGCTGGCACGTCTGTCGACGATGTGCTGAAGCGCAATTTCGGCGATCGATGGATCAACACAGAGTTTCCGACGCACGACGCGCATTCCCTGTCGGACTGTCTGCGCAGCTACATCATCGCGAACAATTATTATGATGCGGTGTCGTCGCACACCGGAAACTGGTGGCTGGGCTATGAGGAGACAAAGGTCGCCATCCGCCTCGTCGTCTTTTTGCGTCACCCGCTCTTGCGAATCAAATCGGCCTATCAATTTGAGCGGACCCAAGAGGCCGACACCAAAGGCGCGCAGATCGCCCGCGAAACAGACCTCGCCGGCTACGTAGCCGAGCGATTGGACAACCCCGGCGATTTCGCGCTCCAGAACTTCCAAGCGCGCCGGCTCGGCTTCATGAGCGCGAAAGTGTTGAGCAATGTACGCCAGGCGTCGAATGACGCCGTCGCCCGGCTCGCCTTTCTCGGTCTGGTGGAGCGGTTCAATGATTCCATGGAGCGGTTGGAAGCCTATATCCGACCCGCTTTCCCGGACTTTTCGACCTTCGAGACGCATAAGAACGCGACCGACGCCGCCGCGCGCCCCATCGATGAGCGGCTTGACGAGATGCGCGCCGAGTTAGGCGTGGCGCTATTTGATAGGTTGACCGCCGAGAATGCGTTGGATCTCGACATCTATCAGAAGGTCGCCGCGCGCTTCGATTAATCGCGCCGGCCGCATGCGTCGGGCTCGACCAGCGGGGCGTAGAGGGCGTGGTCGTAGGACGTATGGCGCGCAGTGTCTTGTGCAAGCTTTGAGTCGAGGAAGGCGAACAAGGCCTGGGCGCGCGCCAGGTTCGCGGCGCAGTCTTCGACCATTAGATTGCGGACTTCCCCCGGATCGCGCGTCGTGTCGTAAAGCTCGATCAGCACGCCGGCGGCGTAGCTTGTCGGGCGGTCCGGTTCCCGCAAGATCAGCTTAAAGCCTTCGGCGTCGACTGCGGCGTAGGCGAAAGGCATTCGGGCGTGGTTGCCGCGTTCAAGGTAGGCGAACGCCCTTGAAGAGGCCGCGGCGGGATCAAAGAGCGTCGCGCTGAAGTCGACGCCGTCGATCGCATGCGACGGCGATGTCGCGCCGGCCTGAGACGACAGCGTGGGAAACAGGTCCGCCAGGTGGACGAGGGTGCCGCGACGGCCCGGCCGAAGGCCGAGCGCTTCATTGTTGTTCGACCAAATCATCAAGGGCGCGCGCACGCCGCCTTCGTACAGGGAGGCTTTGGCGCGATAGCCTCCGGATGCGTCGCCTTGATACACCTCGGCCGAGGTGCCGTTGTCTCCGAGAAACACAAACACGACCGGCCGTTCCGTCGTCGCTTGGATCGTGTTGACGATGCGCTCGAGCTCCGTGTCCAAGGCTTCAAGCATGGCGTCAAAATAGGGATCTAGCCGCGCGTCGCGGTCTTGAAGGCGGAAGGCGCCGGGCCCGGGCGCTGCCGCCGATCGCCAATACACTTGCGGAAGGTGGGGCTGCGAATGCAATTTGTAGGGCGGAGTATGGAAAGGCAGGTGCGGATTGACGAAGCCGACCCAGTAGAATTGCGGGGCCGCCTCGTGTTCGCGGCTGAAGTCATGTAAGACGGCGTCGGCGATCTTGGTGGTGCGATAGGCCTCTCCAGGTCCGACGATTTCGCCATTGCGGACCCAGTCATAGTCAAAATAGCTATAGGTTTGCCGCTGGGTCGGCGTGCCTTCGAAATGGTCGAAACCCTGGAGGTTGGGATTGGCGGGGCCGCCATTCCCGTCATCCGCGAGATGCCATTTGCCGAAGGCTGCGAAGCGATAGGGCGCGGGGCTCGTCGCCCGGACATGCTCCGGAAGCGTGATCTCTTCGAGCGGCAGTTTGGCGGCGTCGAAGCGCACGTCTCCGGCGCCAGTGCGGAACGTGTGTCGTCCGGTCATCATCGTGGCGCGGCTGGGGGTGCAATAGGGGTGGGTGTAGGCGCGGACGTAGACCACGGCCTCGCCGCAGAGCGACTCCAGAAAGGGCATCTTCACCTCGGCGCTGTGGCAAGGCGCGTGGTCGAGGCCGAGATCGTCGGCGATCAGGACGACGATGTGCGGCGCCTTCTCGACCCTCGGCGCGCAGCCGGCGGCGAGGGCGAGGAGGCAGAAGGCGAATAGCGCGCGCATGGGTCTCCTTGGAGGCGTTCGCAGACAGACCATTCCAGAAAGCGCGATTTTTCCGTTATGGATAGGCGTGTGTTGGCGAACTGCGGGGAGCGCGCCTTGCGCGAGGACGGCTTCAGCCTCTTAGAGATCATGGTGGCGCTCGCCCTGATGGCGCTGACGCTGACGCTCGTCTCGGCCAACGCTGTGCAGATGCTGGGGCGCTGGCAGGAATCGAGCGAGTTTCGCGATGTGCGCAACCGGATCTCCGGTCTGCGCGTTCGCGCCTATGTGGCTCAACAGCCGTTCAACCTCGATCCATCGAGCGTCGGCGTTCTTGGCCTGAACGAGGGATGGTCGGTCGAAACCGACACGCCCGTACGATACCTGGCGACCGGCACCTGCCTCGGCGGCGCGCTGCGTATCACCGCTCCGAGCGGGCGATCCGAGCTCATCCGGCTTGACCCGCCGGACTGCGTGGCGCGAGCGGGGTAGCGAGGTCTTTGAACTCGGATAGCGCACATCGGCCCAGCGGCCGCCGCGCACCCTGCGCGCATTAAGCCGTTGGACGCGCTACCCGCGGTCTCTCACTGAGGCGAGGCAGTCGAGCGCCACGCGTAGGTTCCGTAGGCCGTCTTCGCCTGAAATCGGGGCTGGCGTGTCATTACGGATGCTATCGGCGAAGGCGGAGAGTTCGTCTTGCAGGGCGTCGGCCGGTTGGACGCTGAGGTGGCGCGTGGCGTAGGAGCCGTCGGGCCGATAGTCGAAATACTCGACGACTTGGCGGCTGATAAGATCGGCCGCGATGTATTTGCTTTGGGTCGCGACTTGGATTCTGCGCGCTTTGTAGGGCGTGATCCAATTCGTGTTAAGATGAGCCGCGACGCCGCTTTCGGTGCGGAACTGGAGGAGCGCGCTGTCTTCGTGGCCGCCCCGGACGGCCGAGATCTGGGCGTTGGCCTCGGCGATCTCCGAGCGGGTGATCATGCGGATGAGATCGATATCGTGGACGCCGAGGTCGATAACCACGCCGACGCCCGCCATGCGCGCCGGGAACGGGCCGACGCGGGCGATGTCGATGGAAATGATCTGGTCGTCTTCGCACGCCTTCGCGACAGCGCGGGCCGCGGGATTGAAGCGCTCGATGTGGCCGACCATGAGTTTGCGGCCATGGGCGGCCGCCGCGTTGATGAGCGCTTCGGCGTCATCGACATTCGACGCGATGGGCTTTTCCATCAGGACGTGGACGCCGGCTTGCAGCAGACGCACGCCAATCTCGCGATGCAGCGTGTTCGGGACCGCGACCACGGCAAAGTCGAGGCCCTCGGCGATGGCGGCGTCGACGGTTTCAAAGGGCGCGCAGGCGAACGCATTGCTGCAATGGGTGCGGCGGGCATGGTCCGGGTCGACAACGCCAACCAAGTCCACGCCGGGCAAGCCTGCGAGCGCGCGGGAATGGTTCCAGCCCATCACGCCGACGCCGACGACTGCGGCGCGAAGCGGCTGGTCCGTCTGGGCGGCGTCGTCCGGACGGCGGATCGGTTGCGCGGCGAGCGACATGGGGTCCTGCTTTAGTCGACCAAGGCGGCTTCGGTTTTGGCTTTGATCTCGTCCAAAGTCACGCCCGGCGCTGTTTCGACCACTTTGAGCCCGCCGGGGACGACGTCGAAGACGCCGAGATCGGTGATGATCCGGTCGACCACGCCTTTGCCGGTCAGCGGCAGGGTGCAGGCCTTCAGAACCTTGGTCTCGCCCTTCTTGTTGCAGTGATCCATAACCACGACGACGCGGCGGACGCCGGCGACGAGGTCCATGGCCCCGCCCATGCCCTTCACCAGCTTGCCGGGGATCATCCAATTGGCGAGGTCGCCGTTCTCAGCCACCTCCATGGCGCCGAGAATGGCGAGATTGATATGCCCGCCCCGGATCATGGAGAAGGAGGTGGAGGAGGTGAAATAGGAGGTTCGGTCAAGCTCGGTGATCGTTTGCTTGCCGGCGTTGATGAGGTCCGGATCCTCCTCGCCTTCAAAAGGAAAAGGCCCCATGCCGAGCATGCCGTTCTCGGATTGGAGCGTGACGTCGATCCCGTCCGGAATGTGATTGGCGACCAGGGTTGGAATCCCGATGCCGAGATTAACGTAGAACCCGTCCTCAAGCTCCTGCGCGGCGCGAGCCGCCATATCGTCGCGTGTCCAGGGCATGCTCAGCCTTTCTGTTCTATGCATCCAAATCAATGTGCCGGCACGAGTCTAGCATGTGAAATCTAGCGCAGATAAATGTTTCGTGCGGTCTGCCTTGCTGGCGTTCAGGATGATTTTGATGGCGGATGACGAGAAGATAGTAGGGATCGATCTCGGGACAACCAATTCCTTGGTGGCGGTGTTCGAACCTGGCGGCCCAAGGCTTATACCCAATAAGCACGGGGAGCTGCTGACCCCGTCGGTGGTGGGTTATGACGATAAGGGCGCCGTCATGGTCGGACAGGCGGCGAAATACCGTCTCACGACGCACCCGGAAAAGACCGCCGCGCGTTTTAAGCGGCATATGGGTACCAATCGCGGGATAAGCCTGGGCAAAAAAATGTTTCGTGCGGAAGAGCTTTCCGCGCTTGTCTTGCGATCATTGAAGGACGACGCGGAGGCGGATCTCGGCGAGCCGATCAATCACGCCGTCATCTCGGTGCCGGCGTATTTTAACGACGTGCAACGCAAAGCGACCCAAGCTGCGGCTGAGTTGGCCGGGCTGAATGTGGCGAGACTGATCAACGAACCGACGGCTGCTGCTCTCGCATATGGCGTCGAAGACAGGACTGCGGAGCATAGGTTCCTTGTCTTGGATCTCGGTGGGGGCACGTTCGACGTGTCGATTCTGGAGATGTTTTCAGGGGTTATGGAGGTGCGCGCATCGTCTGGTGACGCGTTCCTCGGCGGAGAAGATTTCACAGACGCCCTAGCCGCCCATTTTGCCGCGCAGCTCGGCGTCAAGGCGGGCGACATGGAAGCCGAGGACCGAGCCCGTCTCCGGCGATTGGCCGATAGTATAAAGCACCGCCTGTCAGGAGTAGCGGAAGCCAAAGCGGAGTTCGCTTACAAGAAAAAGACGCACACACTCGTCTGTTCGCGTGGCACGTTTGATGAGATCACCGGGCCGATATTGAAACGGCTTAGACTGCCTATCCAAAGGGCCGTTTCCGACGCGGGGCTTCGAAGTGACGCGTTTGACAGAATCATCGCCGTGGGCGGAGCGACGCGCATGCCTGCTGTGCGGGCGCTCGCCACGCGGATGTTCGACCGGTTTCCCGAGTTCTCGATCGACCCTGACCATGTCGTGGCCATGGGAGCCGCTGTGCAAGCCGGCCTGGCGCAACGCCACGAAGCCCTCGAAGACGTCGTCATGACGGATGTCGCTCCGTTCACGCTGGGATTCGAAACGGGTGTTCAAGTGGGCGAACACCAGTTCGAAAGAGGGCATTTTAGTCCATTGATCGAGCGAAACACCGTCATTCCGGTCAGCCGCGCAGACACTGTGCACCCGCTTGAACGCGGCCAGACCGCTATTGTCATCCGGGTTTATCAAGGCGAGTCGCCGTTTGTCCGGGACAACGCCTTGCTCGGGTCTCTGAACGTTCCAATCCCTTACAACAAAAAGGAACACGAGGCCGTCGACGTTCGCTACACCTACGATAATTCAGGCTTGTTGGAGGTCGTCGCGAAGGTCGTTTCAAATGACAAGACATTCCGCTTGGTCATCGAAGGCAATCCTGGCGCTATGACGGCGTCGGAGATTGCAGAGCGTTTGAAAGCGCTTTCAAAGCTGAAAATCCATCCCCGCGACAAACAAGAGAACACCGCTTTCATCGCGCGGCTCACAGCCGCCTATGAAAACTGTTTGGGAGATGAGAGGACCCGCATACAGGGCCTGATCGCGGAATTTCAAAAGGCGCTAAGTACTCAAGACGAGCGCCACGTCGCCGAAGTGCGCGCCGCGATTGAGCCGATCCTCTCACGGCTTGAGAACTTCGATGTCCTATAACGATCCATGGGCTGTCTTGGGGCTCATGCGCGACGGCGCAACTGAAGGGGACGTCAAAGCAGCCTACGCGGAGAAGCTAAAGGTCACGCGCCCGGACGATGATCCCGCGGGGTTTATGGCGTTGCGGGCTGCGTTCGAAAACGCCAGGGCCCAGCTGCGATGGGCCGCCGAAGACGCTGAGTATGACGGCGTTGAAGACTATAACGATGACGAGGCGGTTTATTCGGCTAATGCCCGGGACTCCGACATTGAACCGGCTCAGCAAACTGATCCGCCCACCGCACTTCGGCTCGTCAGCGAAGTTCTGGAGGGACTGAAGAGTCCCTGGGTCGGATCGAGCAAACTGGGGATCAACGCGCTATTGGACCGGACCGAAGCCGACAGCGTCGACGTGTTTCAGTCGTTTTCGGATGAGATGCTCTATACCGTTTACCAGGCGACCACTACGGACGACGGAAGTGTCGGGATACCGGACTGGCTAAATTTGACGGTCCTGCAATCTCTAGATGATCACTTCGGCTGGAGCCGCCAGTCGACCGCGCACAATTGGAGCATGCGCAATATGATCACGCACCTCGAGAAAGTGCGACGTGTGCTCCGAGACAGGGAACTTGCGCCAAGACATATACGGCGCAGGGCCCACAAAGCGGGATACGAGCCGCCGCCACTGCCGATATCAGACACACGGCGGGCGGCGAAGGCAGGGAAGTCCGACGAAAAGCGGTCGATAAGTTGCAGCGGCGTTATTCTGCTTATCCTTGGATTCATGGGGTTGATCAATTTGCTCAACCTCATAGCTACCGGTCAATAGAGGCTAGTCTTTCTGGCGGACCGTGCGTTGTTCGATGCGTTTTTCGTGGTCGCCTTCTATAACGCGCTGGACGAAGATTCCCGGCGTGTGGATGTGGGCGGGGTCGAAGTCGCCCACCGGGACGAGGTCTTCCACTTCGGCGACCGTGATCCGGCCGGCCGTGGCCATGTCGTGATTGAAGTTCAGCGCGGTCTTTCGGTAGACAAGATTGCCCTGCGCGTCGCCTTTCCAGGCTTTGACGATGGAGAGGTCTGCGACGAGGCCCGTCTCGAGGATGTAAGTTTCGCCGTTGAAGTCCTTATGCTCCTTGCCCTCGGCGATGACGGTGCCGACGCCGGTCTTGGTGTAGAAACCGGGAATGCCCGCCCCGCCGGCGCGGCAGCGCTCCGCAAGCGTGCCCTGGGGGTTGAACTCAAGCTCGAGCTCTCCGGAGAGGTATTGGCGCTCGAACTCTTTGTTCTCGCCCACATAAGACGAGACCATTTTCTTGATCTGGCGGCTCTCCAAGAGAAGCCCGAGGCCGAAGCCGTCGACGCCGGCATTGTTGGAGATGACCGTGAGGTCCTTCACCCCGCTGTCGCGGATTGCGGCGATGAGAAGCTCTGGTATGCCGCAGAGGCCGAAGCCGCCGGACATGATGGTCATGCCGTCGAACAGATGGCCCTCCAGCGCGGCGCTGGCGGTGTCGTGGACTTTGTTCATGGGCCGGCTCTTACGCCCCGGCTTTCCCTTGCGCAACCAGGCGGCTTTGACCCGGTCGACACACGCGCGTGAGATAGGCCGGGCGCGCGCCTTGCTTCGGTACGGGGATTGCAGTCTAAGGCGCGAAACGGAGGCCGAGGAGACACGCCCATGATGCCTGCGCCGCGCGCCGATATCGCCCCTAATACGCTGGAGTTCGAGACGTTGCCGCTGGTGAAGCCGACGGGCTTTCGCGAGTATGACGCGCGCTGGTGGTTCAATGGGATCGGGCATGAGAAGGCCCCGGAGCTGAACCTGAAAGGCGTTCAGGCGCTCGGCCTCGGCATGGCGACGCTGTTCCATGAACTCGGCGTGGAGCCGAAAGTGGTGACCGGCCATGATTTCCGCTCGATTTCGCATTCAATCAAACAGGCGCTGACGTTGGGGCTCGTTCAGGGCGGCTGCCAGGTGCTGGATGTGGGCTTGGCGCTGAGCCCCATGGTCTATTGGGCGCAATTCGATCTCGACGCGCCGTGCTGCGCCATGGTGACCGCGAGCCATAACGAGAATGGCTGGACCGGCGTCAAAATGGGCGCGAACAGGCCGCTCACCTTCGGGCCGGAGGAAATGGGCCGGCTGAAAGCGATCGTGCTCGGCGGCGATTTTCAGCCGCGCGCCGGCGGCGGGGCGTTCGAGGTGGACGGCGTGCGCGAGAAGTATATTGCGGCGGCCGCTGAGGGTGTGAAGCTGGCGAAACCGCTAAAAGTGATCGCTGCATGCGGGAATGGCACGGCGGGCGTCTTCGCGCCGGAGGCTCTGCGCGCCATGGGCGCTGAGGTGATCGAGATGGATTGCGATCTTGATTGGACCTTCCCGAAATATAATCCGAACCCCGAAGACTCAGAAATGCTGCACGCCATGGCGGCGGCGGTGAAAGCGCACGGCGCGGATGTGGCGCTTGGGTTCGATGGAGACGGGGACCGGTGCGGCGTGGTGGACGACACTGGCGAGGAGATCTTCGCCGACAAGATCGGCCTGATGCTGGCGCGGGATCTCTCGGCCCAGTATGAGAACGCAAAGTTCGTGGTCGATGTGAAATCGACGGGTCTCTACAAGACCGATCCAGTGCTGCAGGCGAATGGCGCCACGGTCGACTATTTCAAGACCGGCCACTCCTACATCAAGCGGCGCACCACGGATCTGGACGCGCTGGCGGGTTTTGAAAAGTCCGGCCACTTCTTTTTTCGGCCGCCGCTCGGGCTTGGCTATGACGACGGCATAGTCGCAGCCAAAGCGGTGCTCGCCATGCTCGATCGCAATCCCGACCGAAAGCTGTCGGAGCTGAAGGGCGAGCTTGGCGCGGCGTACACCTCGCTCACCATGTCGCCGCATTGCGGGGACGAGGTGAAGTACGGCGTCATCGACAAAGTGGTCGCCGAATATGAAGGCCTGAAGGGCGGGGAGATTCTCGGCCGAAAGGTCGTCGATGTGAACACCGTGAACGGCGCACGGGTGACGCTGGAGGACGGCTCGTGGGTGCTCGCGCGGGCCTCGTCGAACAAGCCGGAACTCGTTGTCGTGGTCGAGAGCATGGCGTCTGAGGACGATATGCGCGACCTCTTCCACAAGGAGGTGAAGCCGCGGCTCGCCAAGCATCCGGAAGTCGGCGCCTACAACCAGGAAATTTAGGAGGCTTCGGCTTCAGGCTCGTCTTTGGGTTTGAGGGGCCCGCCATTGGTCAGCATGGCGGCCTCAGCGAGCACGACGGGCAACGACCAAGCGCCGGGGGCGGCGAGATAGCGCGGCTCCCAGGCGGGGTCGAACTTTTGCTTAAACCGGCGCAAGCCTTGAAAATTGTAGACGCGTTCCCCGCGCTCATAGATCAGCCGTCCCAGACGCGCGAAGAGCGGCGAGGTCTCGCCTTCGCCAAGCCCCGACAGGGGCGCCATGGCGAGGTCGAATTTCGCGTATCCCTCAGCCTTCGCCCAGAGCATGAGTTCAGCGAGCAGGAAATCCATCGTGTTGGTGGGGGCGTCGTCGGGGGCATAACGCATCAGGTCTATACCGGCCCAGCCCTTGTCCGGCGTCGTCCAGAGCGAGCCGAAGGCGGCGGGCTTTCCCTCGATCTCGACGATGCCGATGGAGCAGGCATCCAGGAAAGCGGGGTCGAAGCGGCCGAGCGAGAACGCCTTTTCCCGTCCGCCATGCAGGGCGAGCCATTTGTCTGAGACCGGCTTTAGCCGCTCTAAGGCTTTCGCAGGGTGCGGCGGCGCGCACAGCTCGAAGGTCGCGCCGCGGCGTTCTGCGAGTTTGCGCCGCCCGCGGCGGACGACTTCGCGTTTCCGGCCGGACAACGAGAAGTCAGCGAGGTCTATGACGGCGTTTTCGCCGATCTTCTCGACCCGGAAGCCGGCGTCGAGGAGATCCGGCAGCAGCTCTGGCGGGGCGGCGTAGACGGCGGGGCGCAAGGCCAGGCGTTTGGCTTCGGCGCGAAACGCGTCCAGCGCCGGCCGCCAGGCGGCGCGCTTGCCGACGGGGCCACCCATGGAGATGAGGCTGCCCCCGGTTGCGGCGTACATGATGAAAGCGTCGCCGGACGGATCGAACACGAACCGCTTGTCGCCGGCGAAGGCGAGAATGGCCTCCGGGCGCGGCGTTTCGGCCCGCGCCAGTGCGGCGGCGACGCTTTGAAGCTCCGAGCCGTCCGGCGCGGGCAAAGCGGGCGTGGCGCGCGTGGCGACCAGGCTGACGAATCCGATCAGCGCCACCAGACCTGCGGCCAGCGCAACCGGGCGTCCTGCGCGGCCGAGCATGGGATCAGCCACCAGCGCCCACCATTCCGCGTCGATGAAGCCCTGTTCGTGGCCGGCCCAGAGCGCCGCGCCCGCCGCCGCGACGAGCACTGCGAGGCTCGCGCCCAGCAGCCACACCCGGCCCAGCCGGATCGCGCGCAGGCCGGAGCGGCGGAAGAAAGCCTGGCGGGCGGCCACGAGAAAGCCCAGCAGCGCCAGATGCGCGGCGCCTTCGACGATGCGGTCGTGCCCGATGAAGGCGGCGAACGCGCCGTGTGCGGCGAGGACCAAGCTGACGCCCCAGGCCATCCGCACGCGCCTTAGAAGTCCTATCGATAGAGCCATCAGGGCCACGGCGGCGGCCGCGCGCACGAGATTGGGCAGCTCTGCAAGCGCCTGCGCGGCAAGGCTGAATCCTTCCGGCAAAGGACCGGGCGTCGCGGCCGCCACTAGGGAAGCCGCGCCGGCGAGAAAAGCGATGGTCGCCGCGATGGCCGGCGCCCGGTTGAACAACGGCCCTTGAGCGCCGCGAATCTGCGGGTTGACGATCATGGGGCGGATCCGGTCGGCGCGGCGGCGAGGCGTAAGTTCTCCATCTCGCGAATGGCCGTCGCGATGCGCTGGGCGCCTTCGCGGTTGAGGAAAGAGACGTGAGTCTCCTCAGGCCGGACTGTGAGACGCCCGTATCCCGTCGCGGCCTCGGCGGCGTCGGCGTAGCGTCGATTGCCGCCGCCGCCGGCCGAATTGGTGAAGGCGGCGAGGGGGATGGTCCCGGCCCTGTGGTCTTTCAGGTAAGGCGCGCCCAATTCCGCCGCGCCGATCTCGGCGGCCGCCGCTTTGTAGTGGCGGACCCAGGACATGGCGCGGCGTTTGTCGCGTTTTTGGTCGCGCGGCAGATCCAGCTCGTCGGGTATGAGCGGCGCGACCGCACGGGCGAGGCCCATGCGTGCGGCGAGGCCGCCAGCCTGTATCGCGCCTTTAAAGAGCCCGATCAGACGTCGGACCCGTTGGGTATCAAAGGCTTGCGGCGCGGCCGCGTCAACGAAAACAAGGCCGGCCAGCTCGTCCGGATACAGGTTGGCGTAGGCGTGCATGCGGACGCCGGACATGGAGTGGCCGACAATGTACCAGGGCGGCTTGGCGCCGATGGCGCGCGCGAGGCGGCGCATGTCCTCGACATGCCAGTCGGGCGAGGGGGTTGCGCCGACGGGGACCGGGTCGCTCCACCCCATGCCGGCGCGATCATAGAGGCAGACCTGGAAGTCGTCGCTCAACGCCTCGCGCACCCACCATCCGTCGGCGTAGATTCCGAAGGCGCCGGCGTCGTAGAGCACCAAGGGCTTGTCCTGCGGGCCGGAACAGACGGCGTGGAGCCGGCGTCCCGGTTCGACTTGGACGCCGTCGAAAGTAGGTGTTGCGGACATGTCCCGGATATGGCCCGGGAAAGCCAGAAAGGCTACGAGCGCGGCGAAGGCGAGCGCCGAGCGCCAGACGAAAAGCCGTGTTCGCCGGGTCTTCAACATGAGCGGCGGCCCCCGTGCCGTGTCACCGGGTAATAAATGCGAAGCGGCCCGCCGGGGACAAGACGCCAGGCGCTCTCTATGCTCGACGGGCGCGTCCGAGTCGCCGCGCCTTTGAGAAGGTCTGAGGGAGAGCGCGCTGTTTGCTTGGTTGATCGCGATCGCCGCGCTGGCGTTCTGCGCCGGCGTCGGGCGAACCTGGTTGGAGACACGCCGGGATCGCTGGATCGCCGCGGGGATCGGGCTGGCGCTCGCTGCATGGGGGGGCGTGGCGGCGGACGAGGCGCTGCGCCCGTTTGCGGTCGGATTGGCGGGATTGCTGGCGGCGCTCGCTTGGATCGATATCCGCATGCTCCGCCTGCCGAATTTTCTCACCGCCGCCGTGGCCGCTCTCGGCGCCGCGATGGTCGCGATCACTGCGCCGGGCGATTGGATCCACCATGCGGCGGGCGGCGCGGCCGGGTATGGCGCGCTGGTCGCCGTCGAAGTCGGCTACCGAGCGCTGAAAGGGCGGGACGGGCTCGGCCGCGGCGACGCGAAACTGCTCGGCGCGCTTGGCGTTTGGACCGGTTGGACGGGCCTGCCGATCATATTGCTGGCCGCATCAGCCTCAGGACTGATCTTTGCGATCGTGGCCGCGGCCGCCCGGGGCGAAGCGTTGAGCGGTCGCGCGCGGCTGGCCTTCGGGCCGTTCCTCGCATTGGGGGGCTGGGCGGCGTGGCTTTACGGCGGCGATTTGCTCGGTCTTCAGTATTCCTGAAGGCGCACCCACAGATCGATGCCGTGCATGCCGAGCTCGAACTTCACTTGATCATAGTCGGGCCGCTTGAGCTTAAGTTCGGGATTGTTGGAGAGGCCGATTCGCTCTTTCGGGATGCCGATAAGGTTCTTGTCGACCTTCCGATTGCCGTTGGCGTCGTGATACGACGTGACGGCGAAGGGGCCCGTCACATCGACATTCATGCACACCAATTGGCTGCCGTCTTCCGCCGGGACGCGCACGCGGCGCAGGCGTCCCTCGTCTTCTAGGAACCGGTCCGGACCGCCGGCGAAGATCTCAACGGTCAGGATGCCTCGCGCTTCGACGCCCTCGACGACGACCCGCACCTGATTTCCAGACGGATCGCAGCTGTCTGGCGATTCGTCTTCATAGATCGGCAGGTCGCCCTGATAGGGCGGCAATTGCTCGCCGGTGGCCGAAACGGGTTCGGCGAGCGAGACCGAGGCCGCCGCAGCGGCGGCGCCGAATCGGGCCCGGCGTGAAAGTTTGGTCATCTTCATATCGAAGCCCGCGATCGTCCCAGCGTCGTGACGGCGGCTTATCTAGGCCGCTCGACTGTCGAATCCAGTGGGAAATCACATAACGTTGAGGAAGGTTCATAAATCGCGTTATGCTCCGCCGCGTGTGGGGACGGCTGGTCGCAAGGGCCTTGACGCGTCCGGCCGATGCGCGCACCGGGGTGGCAGATCGACATCGGGCGCTTACATTGCATCCGGTCTGAGCCGGCTGTTCGAAGGGCGGCGGATCGTTAGGGGATTGAAACAGTGCCGGACGGTTACGGGTTCAACAGGAGCGCGGCGCGCAGGGTCGTCAGCGTCGGCGGCGCGCCGAAAGTCGCGCTGTTCTCCGGCAACTATAACTACGTCACCGACGGCGCGAACAAAGCGCTCAATCGATGGGTTGGATACCTCGAAAGCCGGGGCGCGGAAGTCCGCGTATTCTCTCCGACAAGCCCCACGCCGGCGTTCGAACCCCAGGGCACCTTGATCTCGGTGCCGTCGTTCAGCTTTCCGGGCCGGTCCGACTATCGCGTCGGCCTGCCGCTTGGCCGGAAGCAGAAACGGATGCTGGAGGCGTTCCGGCCCGACATCATCCATTTGTCGGCACCGGACATGCTCGGCACGTCGGCTTTGAAATATGGGCTTAAGAACGACATCCCGATCGTCTGCTCGTTCCATACACGCTTCGACACCTATTTCCGCTATTACAATCTGGGCTTCGTCGAGAAGGGCGTGCGTCGGCACATGCGGTGGTTCTACAGCCAATGCCGCCACGTCTACATACCGTCGCAGTCGATGGCGGACGTGCTGATCGAGGAGGGCATCGTGTCCCGCTCGAACCAGAGGGTGTGGAGCCGCGGCGTCGAACTTGATCAATTCTCCCCGAACCGGCGAGATATGGCGTGGCGCCGCTCAATGGGCGTCGACGACGACGAAATCGTTGTGTCGTTCGTCGGTCGCCTGGTGCGCGAGAAGGGCCTCAATCGGTTTGCGCGCGTCATGAAGGCCTTGTGGGACGGCGGCGTCCAAGCGCGCGCCATGATCGTCGGCGACGGGCCGGAGCGGGCGACGATGGAGGCGACCCTGCCGGAGGCCGTGTTCACCGGACACCTCAGCGGCGTCGATCTCGCCCGCGCCTACGCCTCAAGCGACATCTATTTCAATCCAAGCCTCACCGAGACGTTCGGCAATGTGACGGTCGAGGCCATGGCGAGCGGCGTCGCCACCGTGGCGATGGACGCGACCGGCAGCGCATCCATCATCAATGATGGTCGGAACGGCGTATTGCTGGATCCGGACGGAGACGATCCATACTTCGAGTGTTTCGCCTCGCTCTGCCGCGACAAAGCGAAGCGCGACCGCATGGCGCGGACCGGTCTCGCCGACAGCGCGTCCTACAGTTGGGACCGCATCAACGCGGCGCTTTATGACCAATATCTCGAAGTTTTGAACGAAATTTCCCAGACCGCGCGAGCGGCCTAGCCTATTCAGGCTTAATAACCGTTCATCTCAGCCTGTGCGCGGCTTGGGCTCCGCACATGCGCTCGACAGGGGGAGCCAGGTGTGCATAACGAACGGGGGCTTTCTGTTCATGCGCCGGTAGTCGCTGTCCGCTCTGCGAGCGTGACGGCGAAGTTTGTAGAGAAATACGCGCTATGAGAATCGTCGACGTTGCCGAATTTTACAGCAAGCGCGGGGGCGGCGTCCGCACGTATATCGATCAGAAGATTGAAGCGAGCCGCCAGGAGGGGTGCGAAACCATCGTCATCGCGCCAGGCGAGGAGGACCTGTTCGAGCCTCGCGCCGGCGGCGGCGTTTTCTGGGTGAAATCGCCTCGGTTGATGCTCGATAGCCGTTACTACGCCTTCAACCGCGCCCAGGCGGTTCATGAATTGATCAACGATATCGCGCCGGACGTGGTCGAGGGCTCATCGCCTTGGAAGGGTGGCCGCATCGTAGGCGAATGGCAGGGCCCGGCTGTGAAGTCCTTCTTCATCCACCAAGATCCGGTCGCCGTTTATCCGCACACTTTCCTGGAAGGTTGGCTCCGCGCCGAGCGGATCGACAAGCTCTTCACCCTGTTCTGGCGATACATGCGCTCTCTGATCGAGCGGTTCGACACGTCGATTGTGAGCGGCGAATGGCTGGCTGACCGGTTTGAGGCGTTCGGCGTGCGGCGGCCTCACGCGGTCCCGTTTGGCGTAGACAAGCAGGCCTTTTCTCCCGACCGCCGCGACGAGTCGCTGCGCCGGCAAATGCTTGCACAGTGCGGCGTGACCGCCCCGGACGCGAAGCTCCTTGTTGCGGTTAGCCGCCACCATCCGGAAAAGCGTCTGGGCATGGTGATGAAAGGCTTCCGGGAAGCGAGCCAGCGGCGCCCCATGGGGCTTTTCCTCATAGGCGACGGACCGTTTCGCGGCTTCGTGGAGCGCCAGGCGCGGCGCACGCCGGGGGTTCATGTGGCGGGCCTGGTGACGGACCGACATCTTTTGTCGCGTTATTTGGCGAGCGGCGACGCGTTCTTGCACGGAAGCTCCGCCGAGACCTACGGCCTCGTCGTCGCCGAGGCCATGTGTTCCGGCCTGCCCTTGATCGTTCCTGCCAAAGGCGGGGCCGGGGAGCTCGCTGGTCCCGATTACGCCGAGCTATTCCGGCCGGGCGACGCTGGGGGCTGCGCCGAGGCGATCGGGCGTGCTTTGGCGCGCGATTGGAGCAGGATGTCTGAAGCGTCCTACGCCGCCTCTCGGCACCGGATCGGCTTGCCCAAGGATCATTTTAAAGCGCTGTTCGCGCACTATGACAGCCTCCGCGCCGCGGCGCGCGTCAAAGAGATCGCGCCGCAACACCGCGCTGTCGCCTAGCCCTTCGTCCTACACATATGAACGTTCAACGCCTGACGCAGATCGAGGCCGCTCTCTGGTTCTGGATCGCGGCAGTGCGCCGGCGCCCGCGCGCGGCGATCGCCGCCGTGTTGACCGCGGCTCTCGCCGGCGCGGCATTGGCGGCGACTTTTCTAGGGATCAACGCCGACACGTCGCGCATGGTGTCGTCGAAGCTCGATTATCGTCAGGCGCAGTTTGATTATTTGAACGCTTTTCCCGGCGTCGAGGACCAGTTCATCGTTATCGCCCGCGCGCCGACGCCCGACGCGGCCGACGCCTATGCGCGCGCCCTGGTCGAGCGTTTGCGGGCGCGAACGGACGTTGTGAGAGATGTGTTCGCGCCCGTCGCAGATCCCTTTTTCGAACGCAACGGGCTTCTCTATCTAAGTTTCGACGAGTTGGACCAGACGCTGGCGCGGCTGTCGCAAGCGAGCAGCTTGGTCCGCGCCTTAGGCGAGACCCCGAGTTTAGAACAGCTCTATGACACGCTCGCCGACGCCGTGGAGAATGTCGAGCAAATGGGGCCGGGCGGCGTCGACCCCAGCGTCTTGGACCGCGCGTTCAGTTCGATCGCCGCGACGATCAATGCGCGATTGTCGGAAGCCACGCCGCCCAAGCCCTTGTCTTGGCGCACCCTCTTCGACGGGGAAGAGGCGGGCGCGCTGAACCAGCGGGTCGTGTCGATCACGCCGGTCATTGATCGTTCTGGGTTCCGAGCATCCCGCGATTTGCTCGCCGAGATCCGATCCGAAGCGGCGGCGGCCAAGGATGAGGCGCGATTCGCGGGCGTTGAGGCGCATGTGACCGGGAACCTCGCTCTGCGCGCTGAGGAATTGGCGAGCGTGACGCGCGGCATCGGCCTGTCCTTCGCCGCGTCCTTCATTCTAGTGGGCGGTTTGTTGTGGGCGGCGCTTCGTTCGGCGCGCCTCGTGGCGGTGTCGCTCCTGTCCTTGGTGGTCTCAATCTGCATCACCGGCGGGTTCGCGGCGGTTGCGTTCGGCGCGCTGAACTTGGTCTCGGTGGCCTTCGCGGTGCTGATTGTCGGGCTCGGCATCGATTATGCGATCCACTTCGCGCTGCATGTTCAAGAAGCGCGGGGCGGGGGCGCGCACACCCGCGCGGCGCTCTACAAAACGACGCGCGATATCGGCGCGGCGCTTGCCCTATGCGCGCCGACCTCTGCGATCGCCTTCTTCTCCTTCGCGCCGACGGCCTTCGTGGGCATGATGCAATTGGGCGTGATCTCCGGCGTGGGCGTCATTGTCGCGTTCATCGTCGCATTGACGCTGCTGCCGGCGGTTTTCTCGCTCGCGCCCGCCTCGTCGCCCTCGCCGCAGCGGCGGCCCCGCCAGGGCGAACAGAAGCTGGGCTTCGAGCATGCTCGAAATGTCGCGGCGATCAGCGCGATCGTGCTGGGAGCAGCGGCGCTGTTCGTGCTGCCGGCGGTTCGCTTCAGCGCGGATCCGATGGCGTTGCGAGACCCGAACGCCCCCACGGTGCAGGCGTTCAACTTGCTCTTCGACGATGAGGCGACGAATCCTTATTCGCTGTCGATCCTCGAAGCTGATCGCGCTCGCGCGCTCGCCCTCGCTGAGACCTTGGAAGCGTGGCCCGAAGTGCGCCAAGTGATCTTGATTGAGAGCTTCGTGCCGGAAGACCAGTTGGACAAATTGGATGCGATCGAGTTCGCCGGCGCAGGCTTCGGACTGTCGTTCGACGAAGCGCCGGCGGAACGGGACCCGGCCTTGCCGCCGCCGGCGGAGCGTTTGTCCGCCGCGCTTGAGGACTCAGGGCGCGCGGCCGGGCTGGAGCTGAAAGCGGCGATGGAGGCGCTTGCTGCGCGCGACGCGCGTGTGAAGGCCGACGTGGAGGCCGATCTGTTTGCGTTTTGGGGTGATCAGTATCGGCAGCTGGCGGCGCAGACGCTCGCTTCGGAGATCACCGTCGAGGATTTGCCGCAAGCGGTGCGAGACCGGTTCGTCGGCGTCGACGGCCGCTATCGCCTGCAGATCGAACCCAGCGAAGACTTGCGCGATCCGGCCGCGCTGGCCCGATTTGTCGACGTTGTCCGCGATGTCGATCCGCGCGCGGCGGGGTCGGCGCGCAGTGTCTACCAGTCCGGACAGGTGATCTCGGGCGCGATGCTGCAGGCGGGGATCTTGGCGCTCATCGCGGTCACAATCGTGCTCTGGCTGATTGTGCGCGACCTCGTGCTGGTGAGCGTGATCTTGTTTTGTTTGGGGCTTGCGGGCGTGCTCACAGCGGCGGCGGGCGTCTTGTTCAACACGCCCTTCAATTTCGCGAACGTAATTGTCGTGCCTCTCTTAATCGGCGTCGGCGCCGACAGTGGGATTCATCTCGGACTTCGAGCGCGTCGGGCCGCCGCAGCGGCCGACGTTTACGCCACCGCCACGCCCCGTGCTGTCTTTTTCAGCGGGGTGACGACGATCGCGTCCTTCGGCACGCTGGCGTTTTCAGACCATCAGGGCGTGGCGAGCATGGGCGCGCTGCTCGCCATCGCGATCGGCTTCACCCTCGTCTGCACCACGCTGGTTCAACCCTGGTTGTTGGACAAGGTCGGTCGTGGCTGAGGCTCTGGAATCATGAAACTTTCGTCACTCAGCTGAGGTTCAGGTGCGATCGCCTTTAAGAACCGTGTTAATCGCCTGAGCGGCGACAAACGATATCAAACAAGCGGGGTCCGCCCTTATGAAAGTCATCGCCGCAATCGCCGTCGCAACCATGCTGACGGCCGCCTCGTCCGCAGCTGAGGACGCCGCCCAGACTACGGTCGCCGTCGCTGATCAGAGCGCAGCGCAGGCGGGCGCGACGAACTATGTTTCGGATCTGGTCGGCACGCTGTCTGAGCTTGCCGCGACGCCGCAGGGCGCGGAGCGGGAAGCCGGACTTGCCGCAGTGTTGCGCGATCGGATCGCAACGCGGCGCATGCAGCGCTACATTCTGTCGCCCAAGTACCGCCGGGAGGCGAGCGAAGCGCAGCTTGCCAGCTATGACGAGCTATTCGAGGATTACATCGTCGCTGAATGGGCCGGTCAAATCGACAGCTTGGTCACGCGGACGATCGATGTCCGCGAAGCCGTCGAGGTGAAGCCGGGCGATATCGTCGTACGGTCGAAGATTTTGAACGCGCGTGGCTCGGAACGGGCGAGCGTCGATTGGCGGGTGCTCGATATCGACGGTGAAATGAAACTGGTCGACGTCATGATCAATGGCGCGTCGTTCAATGTCGATCGACGCGCACAGATTTCGGCGCTGATCGCAAATCAGGGCTTCGATGCGCTCTTGGCGCACATGGAAGAGTCGATCGGCGTCAGTTGACGGACGCGTAGACCGCGCCGCCGCCACGGAAATACTCGCTCCAGAAGTCCTCGACCGTATCGATCGGCAAATCATATTCCTGCCGCGGCACGATCCGAGCGACGACGTCCGCGCCGCTCATATCGGGCCGTTCGCTGGCGAGCCGCGTCTCCTGGAACGCCGCCATGTCGGCGCCGCTCCTATAGAACGAGAACGCATCGGAGTTCTGCATAAGGTCCGAGACGATAACGAGGCGCCGGTCCGGCATGGATTTTTGAAAGTCCGGTCGGTCGAACACCGCGAAAATGGCTTCAGAGAGCGGGGAGGTCGCGGCCTCGGTGTCGTTCAGGGCTTGTTCGACCTGGACTTTCAGAGGTTCGTAGAACTTCTCCCGCCACGTATCCTCAATCATTTGAGGGTTCTGCAGGATCGGGTTGGCTTTCTCGGAGCTGCCAGGCGAACAGGCGAAAAACACCTCGTTTGGTTCATAAGGTTGAGCGCTGTTCGGGGTGACCACGGTGAGGCGGCCGTACTTCGGCAGCAGTCGGGCTTCAGCGTCGACGAAGCTGCGCACCCATCCGATGTCGCGGCTGTTGAACGGGTCAGACTGATCGATGAGAATGATCGTGTGGGCCGGATCGTTCCGATCGACGCGGCACGCGGTCAGCACATCCGTCGCCGGCGGCCGGTTGAACGCCGCCAGAGCGAACAATCCGAAGACGCCCGCGACCATGCCGATGATCGCGTAGCGCCAGAACATCGGACTTCTTTCACGAACACGCGGCATGCCTCGCCTCCTTCGTTCGCGCCGGTCAGCCGGCTTTCTTCAGCTGTTGTTGGACAGCCTTTTTCTGCAGCGTGCGGACGCCGTCGCTGCGGTTGGGACGCTCGCTGTCAATGCTCGCGAGCTGATCTTGGACGTCTTGGACATGGGTCTCCAGCCATTCGCGGGTCACGGCAAGAGCGGTGAGATTGTCGTCGATCCGACGGACCGCCGCATTCGCCAGCTCGCGTTCCTCCGTATAGTCGAACTGAGGTAAGTCCGGCGTCACGATTTCTTCGAAATAATAAGGCACGGCGGCTTGCTCGCCGAGCTTGTCTCGCGCTGCGTTGCGGGCTTTGCGGTGCGCCTGGCGGTAAGCGACCTTCAGGCTGCGTTCCTGATCGGCGCAGCGCGAGGCGACCGCAGAGGCGTTGGCGCGGCGGGTTTCGAGCCAGTTGAGGCTCTTTTCGATTTCACGCTTGGCTTCCGCGTGCCGGGTTTGTTGGGTTTCGAACCAATTGCGGCACTTGGTGAAATAGTCGGCGAGATCGTCGCGTAGATTGTTCCGCACAGCTTGGCGGCGCTCATAGGCGAGGCGCTCTTTCCGCCAGACGCGGCCATATCCCGGATATTTGTCCGAGATGCGGTCGTAGCCCTCGTACACGGCGATGGCGAAAACGCACATGCCGACGAAGAGCAAGCCGAAGGCGACCATATTGTCGAGGCCGACCAGGTTGGGGAACATTGAGGCGATGACCGCGCCGGGGGCGATGTCGAACATAGAGAAGCTGGCGAGCGATCCACCGTCCGCCGCCGCCGCATGCAACGCCACTTCCACAGCGTCTCGGAAGTGCGCGATGAAGAAGTTCAACAAAACACCCATGGTGATGAAGACGGCCGCGACGACGCCGCCCATGATTTTGAACGGCAGATCGGGGTGGTTGAGGTAGCGCAAGCCGAAAAAGCCCGCGGTGACGCCGAACACAACGTTCACGGCGCTGATGCCGAAGGCGATCAGCAGGCCGCCGAGCAGGCCGCCGGCCTGCGCGTCCTTGAACAGCAGGGCGTTGAACGCGCCTTCGATGATCAAGATCAGCATCAAGATCGCGATCGTCTGTTCGATATTGCTCTTGATGTCCGGCGTGCGCTCGCCAATGGCCGCGCCATGTTTTTCACGGAAGGCTCTGAGCTCGACGATGCTCGCTTCGTGGCGTTCGCGCGCATCATTGACGTCGTCGGCCTCGAAATGGCGGAGATCGTTTTCGCCGGCCTTGATGACCTCCGGAAGGTGTTCGGGCGAAAGCTCTGCGGGCGTCATGTCGTGGACGAAATTGCGAACCGAGGCCGCGCACTCTGAAAACCACGTGCCGAGGCCGCGCCGAACATCTTCGGCCTGCTCCAGGATCAGGGTTTCGCGCTCGCTCCACTGATCCTGCGTCGTCGCATCCGAAGCCGGCAGGCCTTGAACCGCATCCTGCCGCGCTTTCTGACGCGTGATCGTTCGGCTGAAGGAGAGGCGACCTTCGGCGCGGCGGCCCCGCAGGCCGTGTTCGGCCGGATTGATTTTGGGGTCATGGGTCGGAATGGATTTTTGATAACCGAGGTCCAGTCCCCAACTCGGAAAGCTCTTTGGCATCGCCCAGTCCCTTAACGTCAGCGCCTTGCGCGTTAATACCCGTCTCCAAATCCACCAATTCGTCCTAACAAGGCGCTAACTTAATGTGGCCGCTTTGTGACGGCCGGCCGCGGCGCGCCTGCGACTGGGCCCGATATCGCTGAAGATCTAGCGCTTCGGCCTTGTCGAAGCACGAATTTCCAAAGTGTTTTCACGCGTTAACGAATTGGGGCTGGAGTGTGGCTGAAAAGCCATTACGGTTTGGTCACGTCTGGGCGGGCGACCAAGGCCGAAGGGGCTGGCATGAAGTGGCTGTGGCGTGGGCTCGCCGGGCTCGGAGCGGTGGTGTTCGTTGTGGCGGCGGGCGCGGCCATCGCAACTTGGGACCCGCTGCCGGACAATCCCGACCCGCAGGAGCTAGCGTCCGGGGCAAGCGCTTACGACGCTGAGATCATTCGGGATTCTTGGGGTGTTCCTCACATTGTCGGGCCGCGGGACGCCGATGTCGCCTTCGGCCTCGCTTATGCCCACGCCGAAGATGATTTTGAGACGATCCAACTCAGCGTGGCCGCAGGCCGCGGCGCGCTCGCTCGCTATCAGGGAGCGTCTGCGGCGCCGACGGACTATCTTGTTCACCTGTTCGGGGTGTGGAGGACGCTGGAGCGCTATGAGACGGACGTTCCGGAGGAAAGTCGGGCGATCGCGGAAGCGTACGCCGCCGGGCTTAATCTCTACGCTTCAGAGAACCCCGACGCCACGTGGCGCGGGCTTGCGCCGTTTCACGGCGAAGACGTTGTCGCCGGTTTCGTTCTGAAGACGCCGTTCTTCTACGGACTGGATAGCGAGCTCTTGGCTCTGTTCGGCGACGAGCGGCCTAGAGAAGTGGCGCTTGACCCCGCGGGCGGAGCGGAGGCGTTCATTATCGGCCCGAAGCGGATGGCCGAGCGCGGTTCCAACGCCTTTGCGGTCGCACCGTCCCGAAGCGACGACGGCCATACGCGGCTGATCATCAACTCGCATCAGCCCTTTGAAGGCCCGGTAGCCTGGTACGAAGCGCATTTGATTTCGCAGGAGGGGCTCGACATCTCCGGCGGCCTGTTTCCGGGCTCGCCGCTGATCCTGCACGGCTTCAACCGGCACCTTGGCTGGGCCAATACGGTCAACAAGCCCGACCTCGCCGATGTCTACGTTTTAGAGCGTCACCCGCGCTACGACGACCTCTACGCCATGGACGGGGCTTGGCATGAGTTCGAAGTCGAAGAGGCCGAGATCAAAGTCCGCCTGTTCGGTCCCTTCACTTATACGGCCAAGCGCAAGCTGCTGCGGTCCAAGCATGGGCCGGTGATCGAGGCCGACCACGGAACCTATGCGATCCGCTACGCCGGCATGGATGAGATCGGCCAGCTTGAGCAATATCGCAGGCTGAACCGCGCGACGAATTTCGAAGACTGGCTCAACGCCCTGCGCCTGCAGGCGCTGCCGAGCATCAACTACATCTACGCAGACAAGACCGGGAACATCGCCTTCGTGCACAACGGCCAATATCCCATCCGGCCGGCTGGCTGGGACTGGACGAAATATCTGCCAGGCGACCGCGCAGAATTGATCTGGGACGGATACCGGCCATTCGAAGAGGTCCCGCTGATTATCAATCCGGCCTCCGGCTTTCTGTACAACGCCAACAACACGCCGTTCTCCGCCACCGACGGACCGGACAATCTTCGGCCTGAAGATTTTCCCGTTGAAATGGGCTTGCAGACCAACGAGACCAATCGGGCGCTGCGCATTCAAGAGCTTACCGACGGCGTCAGATCGATCAGCGACTCAGGGCTGCTGGCGATCAAATTCGATAAGCGCTATTCACGCCGGTCGATCGCCGCCGAGACGGTTCGCAAAATCTTATCGACGGATTGGACCCGGGACCGGCGACTCGCCGCCGCCGCGGACCATTTGGCGAGTTGGGACCTATCAACCGAGGCGTCCAACACGCATGCGGCGCTGGGCGTCCTGTCGACGATCGAAGCGACCACAGAAGAGATCACCGGGCTCGCTCCACCGGAACCTGAGGAAGCGTTCCGGCGCGCCGAACGATTGCTGCGCCGGAATTTCGGGCGGATCGATCCGGACTGGGGCGAGGTGAACCAGTTGGTGCGCGGCGAGCTGCGCTTGCCGCTCGGCGGCGGCCCGGATGTCTTGCGGGCGGTCTATCCGGCCGAAATCCGGGGCGACGGTCGCCTCTATGCGGCGGCGGGGGATACTTATGTCGCGCTCGTCGAATGGGATGAAGCGGGCGAGCTTTCAGCGCGCGCCGTCCACCAATTCGGGTCCGCGACCTTGGACGAGGCTTCGCCGCATTTCGCCGATCAGGCCGTGTACTTCGCCGCGGAGCGGTTCCGACCGGTATTGATGGAGCTCGACGAGATCGAAGCCGACGCGAAAGCGCGCTACCGACCTGGTGAGCGTTAGCCAGCCTGCGCCTTGGCGAGTTCTTGAAGCTTGCGGCTATTGGCGAGCTGCACGTCGCGGGTGATGGGGTAATTCCAAGCCGCGAAGGCGGCGATGAGAAAGCCCACGGTCGGCACGCCGACGAAGATCGCCATCAAGCCGCGAATTTGCTCCGGTCCGTTCTCCGCGCCAGGGGCCGGGTCGAATCCGGCCGCGGCCTGCAGAAGGAAATAGCTGATCGCCACCGCCAGAGCGATCCCGCTCTTCGTCGCGCTCGACATGAGCGCGTAGTATAGTCCAGAGCGGTCTTGACCTGTCCGCAGGGTCTCCTGTTCGATCAGATCCGCCATCATCGAGCGCGCCAGAGCGTAGGGCGTGCCGAAGGACAGGCCGCTGACGAACGCGCCGATGGCGAGTAGCCAGGCTCCGCCGATCAGCGATAGCGGCAGATAGGCGAGGAAGGTGACGGCCGCGCACAAGCAAACCAACCGCATGGCGATGTGTTTCTCCGTGCGCTGGGCGAAGCGCAGCCAGAGCGGCAGCGCGCCGAATCCGGCGATGAAGAAGATCATCAGTATGGCCGACGAGCCTTGCTCGACGCCGAAGCCCCACTGGGCGGCGAAGCGATACGTCGCCGCCGTCGAGGCGATGGCGACGCCGACGCTGACCTCGATGCCGATGACCCGCCAAAGCGTGCCGTTGCGCAGCGCGGCGCGCACCGCTTTGGGGCTGTAGTCGGCCGACAAACGATCGCTATCCGGCAATGGCGGATCCGGCGTCAGCATGATGGCGGCGGCCACGGTCAGCGGCAAACCCACCATGAAGAGAACGCCCATCACCATCAGCTGTTGATGAATGTCGAAATCGAAGGCGAGTTCGAGGATGGCCGGCAGGGCGAGCAGGCCGAGGAGCGAGGCGATGTTGATGATCTCGCGCCACTGGAACAGCCGCGATCGCTCGTCATAGTCATGCGCGAGCGCGGGCACCCAGGCCGCATGGGGCGTCTGCAGCAGCGTAAAGCCGATATAGAAGATGATCAGCCAGCCGGCCAAATAGAACGCGCTGACCGGCTCGCGGCCGGGCATGTAGAGGAAGTAGGTTGAGATCATGAGCACAGGCACGCTGAGGGCGAGCCAATGCCGGACCCTGCCGAAGCGCGAGGGACGGCGGTCGACGAGGAACCCCATCACTGGGTCCGTCATAAGGTCCCAGAAGCGCAAGAACATGAAGACGAGGCCGGTGGTCGCCAGCCCCAGCCCCATCTCGCCGGCGTAAAAGGGTTGCAGAAACACAGATACCGGCAGGCCGACGGCCGCGAGCGGGAATCCGATGCCTGCGAAAGCGAGGACGCTTTTAAGGGGCAGGCGGCGCGAACGATCCGTCATAGCGGGCACTCTCGACGCAAAACACCCTCGGCGCCAAGCAGAATCGACGCCGTTAGCGGCGCAGTCGCTGCAACAATGTGGCGGTCACCGGGTCTTCGGCGCCGCCGCTGGCCTGAACGGCGGGCTTCAACCTGCTCGCAATGGTCTTGCCGCGCTCGACGCCCCACTGATCGAAGGCGTTCACGCGCCACAGCCGGCCCGCGAAATAGGTTCGGTGCTCATAGAGCGCGATGAGGGCGCCGAGCGCGCGGGGGCTGAAGTCTGTGTGCGTTAGGAAGGTCGAGGGCCGCCCGCCGGCGTGGACTTTTTGGCGTGCGATGGCCTCGTCGAGGTCCGGCTCTTCAGCATGGACGTCACTGAGGCTGCGGCCGTTGGCGAGCACTTCGGCCTGCGCAAGGGCGTGTGCCACGAGGGCCGACTGGCCTTCAGTTTCTGCGTTTTCGTCCAAAGCGAGAACAAACTCTGTGGGGTGCGCGTCCGTACCTTGGTGGAGCCACTGATGATAGGAGTGCTGGCCGACCGTGCCTTCGCCGCCCCAAATGGCGGGCGCCGTCGCTCGTGGCGCAGGCGATCCGTCAGGGCGGACGGATTTGCCGTTCGACTCCGTCTCCAACTGTTGAAGGTACGCAGGCAGCAGCCTCAGGCGGCGGGCGTAGGCGAGCACAATCCGCATGGACGCTCCGAGATAGGACCGATTCCAATAATCAAGCAGAGCCAGGCGCATCGCCGCATTGGTGTGGATCGGCGCGGCCTGGACATGGGCGTCCATCTCCGCCGCGCCGGCTCGCAACGCTTGGATCGCTTCCAGACCGAAAGCCATGGTGCAGGCGAGCGAGCCTGCAGACCAAACTGAAAACCGCCCGCCGATCGTTTCCGGCATATCGAAAATCCGGCCCGGTCCGCCGATCCACGTTTCCGCGCGCGCCGGATTGGCGGTGACAAGCGCGACATGGCTCGTCCAATCGGCGCCCAGGCTGGTCTCCAGCCAGGCGCGGGTGCGCGTCAAATTGTAGAGTGTCTCTTCGGTGCCGAAGGATTTGGAGACGCCGATGACCAGGGTTTCGGTCGGATTCAATCCGTCGAGCGCGAGTTCGATGTCGAGCGGATCGAGATTGGCGGCGAAGCGCAGTTCGAAGCGCCGGTCGCGCTCCATGTGCAGGGCGTCGGCAAGCAGCCGAGGGCCGAGATCGGAGCCGCCGATCCCGAGATGAACGATGGCGCGGAAGGGCCGCCCGCCCGCGCCTGCCGCGGCGCCGGAGCGCACCGCCTGCGCGAAACCGTCGGCCGCGGCGAGCGATTGGCGCACGGCTTCGGGCGCGCCCTCAAGCGCCGATTGCGCGCGCAGCGCCCAGTGCAGCGCGGCGCGATTCTCCGACGGGTTCACAATGTCGCCGGCGAACAAGGCGTCGCGCGCGCCCTCAAGATCGACGGCGCGGGCGGCGTCCAGCAAGGCGGCCTCGGCGGGCTCGTCCAAGCGTTGGCGCGCCATGTCGACCCGCCAGCCGGCGGCGTCCAAAGGCGGCGCGCCCGCGCGGGCGGAGGCGAGGTCTGTCAGGCGCGCATCCGCGAGCCGTCGGGCGTGGTGGTCGAGCGCGTCGGTCATGTGATGTGGCAACCGTTGAGCGCGTTGAGAGTCAAGCGGAATCCGGCGGGCTGGGCGAAGCTCTTGAAACCTGGCGCATGCTTCTGTATCCCGCGCCATCAACGAAACGGCGGGATGCCCCCGCTGCTCAACCCCAATGCGCGTCCGGCGGGCCGGACATCGACGTCAGTACGAGGAGAGGCCCGATGGCCAAGGAGAAGTTCGAGCGTAACAAGCCGCATGTGAACATCGGCACGATTGGTCATGTGGACCATGGCAAGACGACGTTGACGGCGGCGATCACGATGACGCTGGCGGAGGCCGGCGGCGGCGAGGCGAAGAAGTACGAAGACATCGACAATGCGCCGGAGGAGAAGGCGCGGGGCATCACGATCAACACGGCGCATGTCGAGTATGAGACGGACAACCGCCACTACGCCCATGTCGATTGCCCGGGCCATGCGGACTATGTGAAGAACATGATCACCGGCGCGGCGCAGATGGACGGCGCGATCCTGGTGGTGAACGCGGCCGACGGCCCGATGCCGCAGACCCGCGAGCACATTCTGCTCGCCCGCCAGGTCGGCGTGCCGGCGCTGGTGGTGTTTCTCAACAAGGTCGACCAGGTCGACGATGAGGAGCTCTTGGAACTGGTTGAGATGGAGGTGCGCGAGCTGCTCTCGTCTTACGAGTTCCCGGGCGACGACATTCCGATCATCGCCGGTTCGGCGCTGGCGGCCGTGGAAGGGCGCGACGAAGAGATCGGCAAGGCGAAGATCCTGGAGCTGATGGAACAGGTCGACACCTATATTCCGACCCCGGAGCGTCCGCTGGACAAGCCGTTCCTGATGCCGGTCGAGGACGTGTTCTCGATCTCCGGCCGCGGCACGGTGGTGACCGGCCGGGTCGAGACGGGCGTCATCAATGTCGGCGACGAGATCGAGATCGTCGGCATCCGCGACACCCAGAAGACGACCTGCACGGGCGTTGAGATGTTCCGCAAACTGCTCGACCAGGGCCAGGCGGGCGACAATATCGGCGCGCTGTTGCGCGGCATCGACCGGGAGGGCGTGGAGCGCGGCCAAGTGCTGTGCGCGCCGGGCTCGATCACCCCGCACACCAAGTTCGAGGCCGAGGCCTACATCCTCACCAAGGAGGAGGGCGGCCGCCACACGCCCTTCTTCACCAATTACCGCCCG
>JBCBSQ010000022.1:0-37146 GCA_039819085.1 Pseudomonadota bacterium | reverse complement strand
TTCGTCCGAAAACCGCTTCCGAGCCATCAAAACCTCCTAATCCCAAACCAGAATCCATACCCGATTTCCGGTCCAGTCTAATGGGGCTAGACACGAGCGAGAGCGTCACGTTGTTCGCGGGCTTGCTCCAGCGACTGGGTTCCCAAACTCACGCGCACTAGCGCCCCCTCGTAAAAGGGTCTGAGCTTGAGGGGAACGGCGCGCTGGTAGTGGTACCAACCCTTACGGTTCAGGAGGTAGCGATCAGGGTCATCCGACTTCGACATGGGTCGATACTATTACAAACACTATCCATTTTCTATCGCAAACTGCGGGTAGCGGCGATCCGAATATCCGCTCATGGACGGATAAGCCTTTTGTTTTCAATAGCTTAGATAAATTTGAGGAATGAAAATCTGGAGCGGGCGATGCGATTCGAACGCACGACCCTCACCTTGGCAAGGTGATGCTCTACCCCTGAGCTACGCCCGCGTCTCCAGAGCCGCCGCTTGCGCGGCGCGCGAGCGGCGGGTATGCCCCAAAGACTTTGGGTTTGCAAGATCCAGCAACCCGCCGGCTATGAGGGCCGCGCGCATCATGACAACGCATGACGACCCTGCCCACGCCGCCGATCGCGCGCGGGTGTCTAAACGTCTTGAAGAGCTTGGGTTTGCCCACCGCACCGTCCTCCATCCGCCGGTCATGACGGTCGACGAAGGGCGCGCGTTCAAGGCCGACATGCCGGGCGGCCATTCGAAGAATCTTTTCGTGAAGGACAAGAAAAGCGCCCATTACCTTGTCGTGGCGCATTGCGACACCAAGGTCGATCTTGTCGGCGTTGGAAAGGCGCTTGGCGCGCGCGGACGATTGTCCTTTGCGCGCGCGGACGCGATGATCGAGATTCTCGGCGTTGAGCCGGGATCGGTCACGCCGTTCGCGCTGATGAACGCGCCTTCGCCTGCGCTTGCGGCGGTGGCGTTCGATACCCGGCTGCTGGCGTTCGAAACGGTTTGGTTCCATCCCTTGCGCAACACCGCCTCGACCGCGGTCGCGCCGGAGGCAATCCTCGCCATGGCCCAGAACGCTGGCTACGCGCCTGTAAAAATTGACGCCGCCGCGCCTTTGGGATGATGACGCGGCGGGCCAAGGGCCGGCGGTCGCCGCGAGGTTGCGGTTTCGCGACTGCGGCGAAACATTGTATTTGTTGAGCTCGTTATCATCTAAGCGCCGGGCAGCAGGGAAGTGTCGTCGATGGTCAACATGTTCGGAGCGCCAGGCCACGCGGACGCCGGCGCAAGCGCGGCGATCAAGGACGTGACGATCGAAACGTTTGAGAAGGACGTTCTTGAGGCGTCCATGGTCGCGCCGGTGATCGTGGATTTCTGGGCGACATGGTGCGGCCCATGCAAAACACTGACGCCGATGCTTGAGGCGGCGGTGCGCGATGCGGGCGGCGCGGTCACGCTCGCCAAGGTCGATATCGACAAGAACCAGATGCTGGCGTCGCAATTGCGGATTCAGTCCGTGCCGACAGTATACGCCTTCTTCCAGGGGCGCCCCGTCGACGGGTTCCAGGGCGCGATCCCGGAGAGCGAAGTGAAGGCGTTTGTGGCGCGGCTCCTGGGGCTGAAGGACGGCTCAGCCGGTCCGCAGGCGGGCGCGCCTGATATTGACGCGGTGCTGGAAGCGGCGGACGCGGCGCTTGCCGAAGGCCGCGCGGCGGAGGCGGCGGAGGCCTACGCCGCCGTGGCGCAAGCTATTGAAGGCGCGCCGGACGCTGCGCCCGCGCAGGCGAAACTGTCGGCGATCCTCGGCCTGGCGAAGTGCCATCTGGCTCTTAGAGACGTCGCCAAGGCGCAAGCGGTTTTTGATATGCTTACGGATGAAGAGGCGCAAGATCCCGCCGCGGCCGGCGTGAAGGCGTCCTTGTCGCTGGCCCGGCCTGACCTCGGCCCCGGAGATCTCGCTGATATGCAGGCGAAAGCCGAACGCGATCCGAACGATTTTACGGCCAGACTGGCGTATGCGGAAGGTTTGATCGGCGTCGGCGACATGGAAGGCGGCCTTGACGCGCTTTTGTCGCTGGTCGAGGCGGACCCTGAGTGGAGCGAGGGCGCGGCGCGGCGCAAAGCGTTGTCTGTGTTCGACGCGCTTGGCCCCGCTGACCCGATAACGCTGAAGGGTCGTCGGCGACTATCGTCGATCCTATTCGCTTAAGGCGCGCGCTGGCGCCCGGGAGACGAACCCACGATGTATGAACCACCTGGCCGTCGCGCGCCCTTGCCGGAGCTGATCCCGATCTTTCCGCTGGCGGGCGCGCTTCTCCTGCCCGGAGGTCAATTGCCGCTGAACATTTTCGAGCCGCGCTATCTGCGCATGGTGGACGACGCGCTGGCCGGCGCGCGAACAATCGGCATGATTCAGCCGCGCAATGGCGAGATGGAGAATGAGTCTCCCTTGTATGGGGTCGGTTGCGCCGGGCGACTGTCGAGCTTCAATGAGACGGACGACGGGCGCTATCTGATCAACCTGATCGGCGTCAGGCGGTTCCGAATGGTCGAGGAGGCGACGGCGGACACGCCTTACCGCATTGCGCGGGCCGATTATTCCAGTTTCTCCGTCGACTCTGGCGCTGATCCGTCATCGGAGCTTATCGATCGCGAACGGCTTGAAGAGGCGATGCGCGAATATCTCGACTCTGAAGGGCTGAAGACCGATTGGGCCGCCGTCACCGAAGCCCCGAGCCAGTCATTGATCGTGTCGCTTGCGATGGGTTGCCCGTTTGCGCCGAACGAGAAGCAGGCGCTCCTGGAGGCGCCGAACGCCGCGGCCCGTGCGGACTGTCTGATTGCGCTGATGGAAATGGCGAGCGGCGAAGACGGCGGTGAGACGAGGCTGCAATGACGGGCGATGATGAGACGCTCGGCGGACCGGGCGAAGGTGATCAGCGAGACACGGCGAACGACGCGTCAGGCGCCATCCCGGATGTCGATCCCTTGCTCCTGGAGATCCTCGTTTGTCCAAGCACGAAAAAGCCTTTGATCTATGACCGGGCGCGCGCCGAGCTTGTGAGCGCCGCCGCCGGCGTTGCGTTTCCAATTCGGGACGGCGTGCCGATCATGCTCATGGATGAAGCGCGGCCGTTGGAGGAGGCGGAGCTCGCGCGGCTCAAGGCGCGCTAGACGCTGGACGGGCGCGGCGACATTTTTCCGAGCAGTATTTAACGTCAGGCCAGTCGCGCGCCCATTTCTTCCGCCAGCTGAATGGCCTGCCGCACGTGCGGCAGATCTTTTCCGGCAAGGCGCGGCGGCGTTTCATGTCCATGACGAGGGAAGTCCCGGGCTGACGCAAATATCATGCGTCCTGGCGCAGCTCAGCAAGATATGGGGTCGGCGTTGCTCACGCAAATGCGATGGATCGCCATGATTTCGCCCCAGGAAGAGGATGGTTCCGCCGCTTCGGTCGGGAAGATAAAGAGGACGGCGGCGACCGGCTTTGCGATAAGGTCGGCGCCCGCGTCAGCAGGCCTTCGTTTCGCGATTGAGGGACGAAGGCCAAAGTCAAGGAGGCGCATGCATGATTGCTCCGACCGCGTTCGTCGCCGGCTTCGCCGGCGTCCTTTTTGCTGCGACTGCGCTTGCTCAGGTAGCCGAAACGCCGGTCGAAGCGGCGCCGGCCGAGGCGCAAGCGTCGGTCGCTGACGCGCCGGAAGGTGGCGTCGCCGATGCGTTCGAGGACGAGGCGCCGCCGCCCGATGAGGTCGCGTTTTCGGACCTCAGCGATGAAGAGGTCGTCGAGCGAGTGGTCGGCTATCTGCGCGACGTCACAACGATGCGCGCCGACTTTCTGCAAGTTTCTCCGTCGGGCGCCGTCACGGAGGGGGATTTCTGGCTCCGTCGTCCCCGGCAGATGCGGATGGAGTACGCCGGCGAAGATGAGCCGCCTCTCCTGATTGTGGCGACGCAGGGCAATGTCTATGTGCGCGACAATGATCTCGATACGACGGATTTGTATCCGATCAAGCGGACCCCGTTGCGGTTCATTCTGACTAAAGATCTTGATACGGAAAAATTGAGCGTGGAGGGCGTAAACCGCTATTCCGGCGCTGTTGACGTGACGTTGAGCGATCCGGAAGGCGAGACGGAAGGCGAGATCACGCTTGTGTTCGAAGCGCCGGACCTGAGGCTCCGGGAATGGGCGGTTCTCGATCCGCAAGGGCGCGTAACGGTCGTGTCGCTTGAGAGCGTGGAAGAGGGCGTGAAAATCGCCAACCGACAGTTTCGCGTGCCGGATGCGGGCGGCGAGTTCCTCAATCGCTGAAGCCGCGGGCGAATTTGCCGCATCGTCACATGCAAGGGATTTTTTGAAATTTTGGCTTGAAAAGCGATGCGGTGCGGATTTAATGTAACAGTGCTTGGGCGGTTGTATTGAGGACCAGCGTTGCCCCCCCGCTAGCAGGTCCGTGACCGCCTACCGACGCCGGACCATCCCCTCCCGGCGCAGGCGCGATAGCGCAGCTTGGCGCCCGGTCTTCGGACCGGGCGCTTTTTTTATCGCGAAGGGCGCGCAACCTTGGGGCGAAAGGAAGAGCACGCAAATGGCGGATGAAGACCTTGAGGCGCTGGAGGCGGATCTGCCCGGCCTGACGAAGGTGGGCGCGTTTGTGCGCGAACTTGATGCGATCCCCTGGTTCGCAAATCTTGGCGAGCCATTGTCGCCGGGCGCGGAGGCGGCCGCGAAAGTGTTTTCGGACGCCCTCGGTTTTCCGCACGCGGACGTGGCGGTTGTCGCCAATTGGGAGGACGCCGCCGCGGCGGCGGAGAGCCTCGATTGGAATACGCCCGCCTGGGAAGCAGAAGAGCTGCTGCGGACTGACATCGCCGCGCGCGCGCTCGATGAGCTGTCTGAAGATGCGTTGAAGTTTTCCATGGCCGCAGCGGCGGACGCGGTGTCCTCCGCGGCTGACGCGGCCATTGAGGAGGCGTCGAGCATCTGGGATCTCGTCGACCCCGAGGTCCGCCAGCTCGCCGTCGGCGCCGCCGCCCAGGCGGCCCACGGAGCGCTTCTTTCCAGGATCGCTGGCGCGGCTGAGGATGACCCGGCGGCTCAGGCGTTCAATGCGAAGTTTCAGTTGTTCGAGTTCGGCCGCTGGCCGATTGGCGTCGCAGGCCAGACGTTCAATCTGTTCTAGCGGCGGCGTCGAGTAGGCCGCGAGCGATGAGGTAAACCGCGGCGGCCGTCAGCGCGAGTTTCAGCCCGCGCTGGAAGGCGGCCTCGGGGAGGCGTTTCAGGATCTTCGAGCCAACCCAGGACCCGCCTGCGCCGGCGACAACGATTCCGGCGATGACGCTCGCCCATGGCCAGAACGCGAATCCGACGGCGCCGAAGGCGAGTGATTTGATCCCGTGTTGCGCCGTCATCGCCGCGGCGTGGCTGCCGACGATATTGAGGCGCGGCCATCCGGTGGCGGCGAGCATTGCGGCGGCGATAGGCCCTGTCGCGCCAAAGAACATGGACAGAAACGAACCGACCGCGCCGACGCTGGCGAAGCTGCGCGGACCTGGCCGCAGGGACGCCGGCTTTGGGCCCCATGCGGCGGCGAGCACAAACGCGCCGACGCCAATCCGCAACGCCCAGGCTGGCAGGTCCACATAGAGCCGCGCGCCGAGCGTCGCGCCGAGAAGGCCGCCGAGCGCGAACCAGCCGATCGCCGGCCAGACCACATGCGCGCGCAAGATGGCGAGCCGGCTAGCGTTCGAGGCGAGCTGCGCGACGCCGTGCACCGGCACGACCGCCATGGGGGGTAGGGCGGCGCCCATGATCGCCAACAGGAGAAGTCCGCCCCCGATCCCAAGGGCGGCCGTTAGCGCCGAGGTGAAGAAGCTCGCGACGATGACAAGCCCTGCGGCGAGGGGCGAAAGATCTTCGGGAAGCAGCGGCATGCGTCGCGTCCTAACCGCGGCGGGCGCAATGGGCAAACCGGAACGGTCCGCAACGCGCGTACTTGCGCGCCCTGGTCTTGCGCGGCACAAACTTCGATCATGAAAATCACCACCTGGAACATCAACTCGGTCCGCCTACGCATCGACGCGGTCACTCGCTTTCTGAAGGAAGAGGCGCCGGACGTTCTTTGTCTCCAGGAGATCAAATGCGCGACGGATCAGTTCCCAACAAAAGCGCTTGCCGCGGCGGGCTATCCGCATTGCGCCGTGCACGGTCAGGGTGGGCATCATGGCGTGGCGACGATCGCCCGCGCGCCGTTCAAAAAAGTCGATCGTCTCTTTTTCTGCGGCAAGGAAGATGCGCGGCACGTCAGCGTCATGACGGAAGCAGGCGTCACGGTTCACAACTTCTATGTGCCCTCCGGCGGGGACGAACCCGACCCGGCGACAAACGAGAAGTTCGACCACAAGCTGCGCTTCCTGGGAGAGATGCGTGAACGCCCGCGCGTCGGTCCGCGCGCAAAAGCGGTGCTTGTTGGCGACTTGAATGTCGCGCCATTTGAAAACGACGTGTGGTCGCACAAACAGCTTCTGAACGTCGTCTCCCATACGCCTGTAGAAACCGAAGCGCTTGCCCTGGCGCGCGACGAAGGCGGCTGGATCGACGTCGCGCGCGAGCATGTGCCGCAATCGGAAAAACTCTATACGTGGTGGTCGTATCGCGCGCGCGATTGGCGCGCGTCCAATCGCGGCCGCCGGCTCGACCATATCTGGGTGAGCAAGGGACTGAAGAAGGCCGCGCTCGCCAATGGCCGGAAAGCGTTCTCGATATCTGAAGACTGCCGCGGCTGGGAGAAGCCGTCCGACCACGTTCCGGTTTCCCTGACCTTGGGCATTTAGGAGGCCCGCAATGCGCGGCTATTTCGGCGTCGGTTCGGAGCGCATTTCAAAGGCGATGAATCTGGGGGCCGTCCTGCGCACCGCCCACGCCTTTAATGCGTCCTTTGTCTTCACGCTCGGCGCGCAGCATCGCGCCAGGGAGATCGTCAACTCGGACACATCGCACGCTGAAGTCCATGTGCCGCTTTATGAATGGGCGTCCGCGGAGGAGATGCGTCTGCCGAAGGGATGCGCGCTTGTCGGCGTGGAGCTTGATGACCGCGCCGTTGATTTGCCGAGCTTTCGGCATCCGCCCCAGGCGGCGTATCTTCTCGGGCCGGAAAAGGGCAGCCTGTCCGAAGCGGCCGCTGCGCGATGCGATCATCTCGTGAAGATCCCGACGAAGTTTTGCGTCAATCTCTCTGTGGCGGCCGCAATCGTCATGTACGATCGCACGATTGCGCTCGGCGGCCATCCGCCCCGGGTGCGGGCGACTGAAGGCGCGCCGCCCGTCGCGGACTGGGATGCGCGCAGACCGCGCTGACGACGGCTTTTCTACCGTCCCGCCTCAAAAGCAAACGCCGCCGCGCCCGTAGAAGCGCGGCGACGTTCGCGTCGCCCCTCAAGCGTCCAATAAGGACGCTCTCGCTATTCCTATTTGCCCGGGTTTAGCGGCCGCGGCGCTTTACGGCGCGCTTTTTCTTGGCGGGCGCCTTGCGCTTCGCCGGCGCTTTTTTCTTGGCGGCGGCTTTCTTGCGCGCCGGCGCGGCTTTCTTCTTCTTGGTCGCGGCGCGCTTCTTGCGCGGCGCCGGCGCGGCGTCCTCCATCTTGTCGAGCGCGTCGGCGTATGCGCCGAGCGCCTTCATGAAGGCGGCCTGTTGCGTCTTCGGCAGAACCGCGAGCGCTGCGGATTCGGCCTTGTTGACGCTGTTCATCGCGCTTTGCAGCATGCGCTTGCCGGCGGCGGTGATGCTGACGGCGTTCGCCCGGGCGTCTTCCTTCGTGCGCGAGCGCGACAGAAGGCCCTTATTAATCATCCGAGCGATCATGTCAGCGAGCGTTGAGCGGTCGATGCCGGTGGCGCGCACGAGGTCGGTTTGGCTGAGGCCTTCATTCTGCGAAACAGTGTGCAGAACTTCGAACTGACGCGGCGTCGGGCCCTTTGAGCCGACTTCCTTGGAGTAAAGGTCGTGGGCGTACTGCTGCGCGCGGCGCAGAAGGTGGCCCGGTGATTTCCTGAGATTGTAAGCCATGATCTAGCTTCTCCATCTGTGCCCATTTCTGGTTCCAATGGGCTCGTGTCGTTTTGGCGCCCCTCCGCCGCGGCGATGATCGCCTTGTGCGACGCCGTTCGCCGGCTCGGTCCGCTCCAAAGGTCTCCCGGAGCGATCGGCCTCCTCCCGGTTATCGATCCGCCCCCGGCCGGATCAAAAAAACGCTTCGGTTGGAGAACCCAGACAAGCGCCTTGCCTCGAAGATTTGGCGCAGCGCTCAATGTAGATGATTTGCTCGCGGAGCGTAAATATATCATTGCCGCGCAACCGTCATCGACAATAATGCAACACAATCATGAATTGTCGGCTCATTCGACCTTGAGCGGACCTTCCGCAGGCGACCTGTCCCGGCACGACCTTTCCGCATCACAATTGATGAGGTCGAACGCTCAGTTTGCGGTTCGATGATCATATTGGCCCGTGATCGGAAAAGCGAAGACGGATGATCGGGAGACGGACGCATTTTGTGGCGGTGCGGCGTATCCAGCCGGCGGCGGGCGATCCTGGATGGCGCGCCGTTCTTGGCCGGGAGCGCTTGCGTTGGGGCGCGTCGCGCGCTTCCCTTCGCCCTGGAAGACGCGAGCATGAAGGCGCAGATGACAGAATTTCCTATGGCGCAGAACTTCGACGAAAGGGTGCCGGACGATGACGATCGACCACGGTCGGTATGCGGCACCTGCGGTTTCGTCGACTACAAGAACCCCAAGATCGTGGTCGGATCGGTGGCGACGCGCGAGGGGAGAATCCTCCTCTGTCGGCGGGCAATTGAGCCGCGCAAGGGATATTGGACGCTGCCGGCGGGCTATCTGGAGGTAAACGAAAGCGTCGAGGATGGCGCTCGGCGCGAAGCCTATGAAGAAGCGCGCGCCCAACTAGAGCTTGATCGCGTGCTCGCGGTTTATTCTGTTGAACGCATTTCGCAGGTCCAGATCATGTTTCGCGCGCGGCTCGCCGACCCAGATATTGCGCCGGGGCCGGAAAGTCTGGAAGTGGGGATGTTCGCCTGGGCGGACATTCCCTGGGCGGATATCGCTTTTCCGACGGTCGGCTGGGCGTTGCGGCACTGGCGCGAAACAAAGGATCGAGACGACTTCGCGCCTTTCTCAAATCCGATCGAAGGCGTTTGAAGACCTGATCATTCGCCCGCGGTGTTTTCCGCCGCTTTCATGTGACGGGCGAGGAAAGGTCCCTGCGCCGCCGCGAAGACGATGTTGATCGTGGTGAAGCCGAACAGCTTCGCCTGGACCCAGATCGGTTCGCCCGGACAGGTGGGGCCGGCATTGTAATCGCAGTCGCGCATCAGCCAGCGCCAAAGGACTTCGTGCACGATGGCCAGCGCCGCGAAGAAGATCGCATACCTCTTTGTGAGCGCGATCCACGCCGCGTCGGGCAGGTGCAGGGCGCCGTCAAACGCCGCCTTCAGGAGATTGCGCCCCGACGCGAGGCCGCCGGCGAGGGTCGCGGCGAAGAGGGCGTAGGCGATTGTCGGCTTCATGTAGAAGAACGTTTTGTCCTTCAAAAACAGCGTCAGGGACCCAAGCAGCACGACCATCACGAAGCTGATGATCAGCATTGGCGCGACCCGCCGCTCCCGCCATAGACTATAGCCGAACGCGACCGCGAAGACCGGCATATAGGCGATGAGCGCCGCGAAGAGTTCGCCGCCTTCCGGAATGGCGAGGTCCCGTCCAAGGACCGCGCCGGCGATGGGCGCGAGCCTTTTTCCGAAGAAATAGACAATGAAGAACACCGCCAGCGGCCCGAGGTCCACCAGGTACTTCGCCGTGTGCGACATCCGCCGCGCCGATGGTTGATCGGTCTCCGGCGCCTGAGGGGATTGGTTTGCGTCCTTCAAGTGAAACTCTCCGAGGGCGTTGTTAGGCTTCTAGGCGGCTTGCGAGGCGGCGCCCTCGCCGGCGAGGGCCTCAGCGAAGGCCTTTGCGTCAAACGGCTGCAGATCGTCGACGCCTTCGCCGACGCCGACATAATGGATCGGCAGCGCGTGCTTGTCGGCGAGCGCCACGAGCACCCCGCCGCGCGCGGTGCCGTCGAGCTTGGTCATCACAACGCCTGTCACGTCGGCAATCTCCTTGAACGCCTGCGCCTGGCTCAACGCATTCTGCCCGACCGTCGCGTCAAGGACGAGCAGCGTCGAATGCGGCGCGTCCGGATCGAGCTTCTTCAAAACGCGGACGATTTTGGCGAGTTCGTCCATGAGTTCCTTGCGGTTCTGAAGCCGGCCGGCCGTGTCGATGAGCAATACGTCCGCGCCGGCGTCCTGGGCCTGTTTCAGCGCGTCAAAAGCGAGGCCCGCCGCATCCGCGCCGACGTCTTTCGCGACGACAGGCGCGCCAGCGCGCTCGCCCCAGGCGGTCAATTGCTCGATCGCCGCGGCGCGGAAGGTGTCGCCCGCCGCCAGCATGACCGACTTGCCTTCGCTCATGTATTTTGCGGCGAGTTTGCCGATGGTCGTCGTCTTGCCGGCGCCGTTGACGCCGGTCATCAGGATCACAAACGGTTTCCTCGTCGGATCGACCGTAAGCGGTTGTTCGAGGGGCTGCAGCGAGCCGGCGACGATCTCGGCGAGGGCGGCGCGCACTTCGGCGTCGGTGACGTCTTTGTCGAAACGATCCTTGGCGAGTTCGGTCGTCACTTTCGCCGCGATATTGACGCCGAGATCGGAGGCGATGAGGAGGTCCTGAAGGTCCTCGATCGCCTCGTCGTCAAGCTTGCGTTTGGTGAAGATCGCCGTGACGCCGTCGGAAAGTTTTGTAGACGTGCGCGACAGGCCGCGCTTCAGGCGCGAAAACCAGCCGCCGGTTTTCGCCGGTTCTGCTTCCTCGGCTTTGGCGTCCGTTGGCGGCCGGGGATCGACGCCGCCATTGCGCGGGAGGTCTGGTTCCGGGGCGGTCTGAACGTCCGATTGCGGCGGTTCCGGCGCATCAAGGTTCGGCGCGGCCGATGCGGGATCAAGCCCCGCCTCAGGCTCGTCTCGCGCAGGCGCAGATTCGGGCGGTGGCGCCTGCGGCGCGGTTAGAGGCTCTACAGGGCGCGTTTCTGGCGGTACGGGCGCCGTATCAGGAGCGATTGGCGCTGGAGAAAGCTCGGCTGACGGCGTTGGCGCGTCGGCCGGCGCGGAGGCCTCGACCCGGTCGTCTAACGCCTCCTCGACAGGCGGCGCTTCATCGCGGCGCGGCGGCTCGTCCTTCTTCTTGCCGCCTTTGAAGAGTTTGGAGAAGAAATTGTCCGCCATGAGCGTTACTCCGTCGCGCTGCGCGGCGCTGCGATGCGGCCTGTCAGTCCGCGATCCGTCTCAAGCGCGACCACGTCGATGCGCGTGAGGCGGCCTGTAAGGCCTGACGGTGGCGGCGCGAGCAGGCGAACAGAGGCGAAGTTCCCAAGCCGCGCCGCGCCCCCCGTCTCGACGACCCCGTCGAATTGACGTCCGACGAGCGACGCGAGGAATCGGTTCGTCGCGGCCGAGCCTTTCGCGCGCAGTCTCCGCGCTCGTTCCTTTATCACTGCGCGGTCCACCTGCGGCATGCGGGCGGCGGGCGTTCCCTTGCGCGGCGAGAAAGGAAAGACATGCAGGAAATTCAATCCGGCCTCGTCAATGAGCCGGAGGCTGTTCCGGAACATCTCCTCCGTCTCCGTCGGAAACCCGGCGATGATGTCGGCCCCGACGGCGATGTCAGGTCGCCGCGCCCTGAGGCGCGCTGTGAGACCGATGACGTCGCTGCGCGAATGGCGCCGCTTCATCCGCTTCAGGATCATGTCGTCCCCCGCCTGGACCGAGAGGTGAACATGCGGCGCGAGCCGGTCGTCACCGGTAAGCCGATCGAACAGCTCATCGTCCAGCTCCGCGCCGTCGATCGAGGACAGGCGCAGGCGTTTGACCTCGGGGACGGCGTCGAGCACCGCGGAGACGAGCGCGCCAAGCGCCGGCCGGTCGGTGAGGTCGGTCCCCCATGAGGTGATGTCGACGCCGGTAAGAACGAGTTCATCATGCCCGGCGTCAGCGAGCGCACGCGCTTGAGCGATTACATCCTTTACGGGCGCTGACCGCGCGTTCCCACGGCCATAAGGGATCGCGCAAAACGTGCAGCGGTGGTCACAGCCGTTTTGCACCTGAAGAAACGCCCGCGACCGGTCGCCGTAACCTGGCATGAGCTGCGGCGCGGTCGTCCGCACGCTCATAATGTCGTCGACCATCAGAATTGGTTCTGCGGCGCGCGGCGCGCTGGCCAGCGCGGCCCAGGTTTGCGGCTCAAGCTTTGATGCGTTGCCGACAACCGCATCCACTTCGGGCATCGCCGCGAAGGCCGCCTGATCAATCTGCGCTGCGCAGCCAGTCACGAAAAGACGCGCCTGAGGGCGCTCTCGCCTAAGCTTGCGGATCGTCTGGCGCGATTGCCGCGCCGCCTCGTTCGTGACCCCGCAAGTGTTGACGATGACAATGTCCGCTGCGCCGGCGTCCGAAAGCGCGCGCTTCATCGCCTCGCCTTCGGCGAGATTGAGCCGGCAGCCCATCGAGACGACGTCCGCGCGAGGAGAGGAGTAGTGGCTCGTCATGCGAGCCATGTAGGCGGGCGCGGCGCGAATGTCGAACGCGGGGCGCGTCGCGGCGTCAGCCTTGCGCGCCTTCGCCCCGCACTGCCGGGCCGATCGCCCGCATGACCTGATAAAACGCCCCGTCGGCGAGCGCGCGTTTCGCCGCGGCAATGGCGTCACTACAGATAGCGTCGTCGCTGTCCCCGTTGAGATGCTGCGCGAGGGCCTCCGAGACGCGCGAGCGCGCTTTGGTTCCATCGATCGCGCCGACGACGGCGAGCTGCGCGGCGTAGTAAGCTTCCGCCAGCGGCGAGGTCACTTCATGGGGCATCAGCGCTTCGCGCATGCGCAGGATGTTGACGTTCTCCGAGGCGATGCGGATGCGGCTCTCGCGCTTGCCGTTCTCGATCATGGCGCCGTTTACCATCACCGCTTCGAACGGCCGCAGTTTCAGCATCAGGCCTGGCATCGACAATCCCTCCCGCGTGCGAGCGCGCGCCTCGATCCACTCTCCTTTAGGATGTGTGAAGGAATGCCTAATGGAGCGTTAACCGGCGTTTTGGAGCGAAAACCGTCCCGCAAGCGCCGTTCCTCGAGGCGACAGGTCAGTTCTCCATCGCAAGGAGAATCGCAATGCCGACAATGGCGAACATCATCAGTGGAAAGAACGCTCCGATGACCGCCGGGATCGCGCCGAGCTTGCCGAGGGCGATCAGAAGGTTTTCCGCGACGAAGTACCCGAAGCCGAGCGCCGCGCCGGTGGCGGCCCGGAACAGCTGGGCGCCGGAGCGCATAACGCCATAGCCTGCAATCGCGCCCAGAAGCGGCATCAGAAGCGTCGACAGCGGTTTTGCGATGCGCGCGAAGAAGGACGTCAGTTCATTCGTGGCGCTCGCCTGGTTCCGCCGAAGCTCGCTGATCTGTTTGACGAGGCTGGGCAGCGATGTTCGGTCCGGTTGCAACGTCATTGCGAAAAGAATGTCCGGATCGAGTTTCGTCTCCCATGTCTTCTCGTCGACCGTCAGCCCCGGCTCGCCCGTCGTTGACAGGGTACGGACATTTTGCAGCGTCCACGCCGCGCCGTCGTGAATGGCGGAGCGCGCCTCCTCGACCGCGCTCGCGAGCCCTTCGGCGTCGAGTTGATAGACAGTGAGCCCGTCGAGCCGAACCAGTCCATTCACCCGTCCGGCGCTTGCGGCGTCGATGAACTCTTCGTCCAGCGCAAACTGAAGATTGGTGCGGGTGTCGGTCTGCGGCGCCAGGTCCACCCGGTAGTCATTCGCCTCCCAATAGGAAAGCCGCTTGGTCGCGCCGACGACCACGAGCTCGTGAAACGCGAAATGCGCGAGGACAATCGCTCCGCACGCGACGAAAACCGGCCGCAGGACGCGATGCGCGGACATCCCCGCTGAGCGCATGATGGTGATTTCGCTGCGCTGGTTCAGCGTCGAAAGCGTCGCCACAACGCCCAACAGGGCGGCGAAGGGCGTGAACTGGCTGGCGATCTGCGGAGCGCGCAGGGAGATGTACTTCACCATGGAGCGCCAGTCGGCGCCTTCCGCGGCGTAGATCTCGGTGGAGTTGTTCAGAAGATCCAGCATCTGCAGGATCACGATGAAGAAGATCAGGAGGCCAACGAAGCGCGTCGCGAACATGCGTCCGACGTACTGGACGAAAACGCCGACCCCTTGAGGGCCCGCCTTGCGCTTCGTCGCGGCGCGGCGCGCCTTGCGGCTGCGTCGCTCGCCGCGCTGCTGTCCATCCAGGCGCGCGACGCTGCGCTTCTTGCCGCGGCGTCTTTTCTTTCCGCGTTGCGTCGGCGCCCGCTTCGTCACGCCGACCTCAGCGAGGGCGCAGGTTCGTCTTCTGCCAGCGAGCCGTCAGCGGAGATCCGGATCGGGTTCCGGCCGCGGCGGGCCATCACCTTTGCGGCCCGCGCCTTGTCAATTGATTGCGCATAGAGAAAGACGCTGACGCCGAGGAAGACGACGATCAGCCCCCACATCGACAGATAGGGCGACAAGAGCCCTTTCGCAGCGACGACCTGGCCCCATTCCTCCAGGAGCTCATGATAGACGATCAGGATGGCGACGCCGAGGATCGGGCGCAGATTAGAGGCGCGGCGGCGCCCTGTGACGCCCATCGCGATGGCGAGGATCGGCATCACCAGAAACGTCAGGGGGTGAATAAGCCGCCAGTGAAAGCCGGCCCGGAACTCGTTCCATCTTGGGTCCTGTCTTGCGCCGGGCGAATTCAGGAATGTCCAAAGCTCCGTAAACGTTACTTCGTCCTTGAGGTCGCCGCGCGGACGGAATGACGCAATCTGGGGCAGGTCGATTTCCAGATCGAAGGACTCAAAGTCGAGGGTTTCGGCCTTTGCGCCCGCCGGTCCGATGAAGAGCTGACGTCCGCGCTCCAGCTGCAAGAGCAAACGGGTGACGTCGGGCGAGGTAGAGATCGACCCTGTCTGCGCGGTGATGATCGTTCGCGCGCCGTCCTGGTCCACGGTTTTCAGGAAGATTTCCTCCGCCCGCCGCGTTTGGGCGTTCACGGAGCCAAGTCGGATAACGGCGTCATCGGAGATGTCCACGAATTCGCCTTGTGGGATCTTTATGCCAAGCGCGCCGCTGGTCACGTCAAAGCGGATCTGACGGTACTGGTAGCCGGCGTAGGGCTGGACGTACCCGACAAGGATAAAGTCGAACGCCATCAGAACGACAACGAGCATGTAGACCGGCCGCATCAGCCGACCGAACGACGCGCCGCTCGACGAGAGGGCGTCGAGTTCGCTCGATAAGGACAATGAGCGGAACGCAAGCATGATCCCTAGGAACGCGCCAAGGGGCAGGGCGAGGCTCAGATAGTGCGGCAGCAGGTTGGCGAGCATCCGCCAGACCACGTCGACCGGTCCTTGCTCCGCGAGCACGAAGTCGAAAAGCCGCAGCATCTGCTCAAGCAGTAGAAGCATGCCTGCGACGCATAGCGCCAGGATCAGGGGCGTCGCGACTGTGCGCAGGATATATCGATCCAACAAGGCCATGGGCGCGGTCGAAGATCACCTCTACTGGACGCTGGGCGCGCGCGTTTCAGACATGGGCGTCCAAGTCTCCGCAGGCGTGTTCGCCAGCGCGCTATTCCGCCTTGCGTCACCCCTTCGTGCAATACGCGGGCCCCGGCGCACTGTTCAAGCCTCGCCGTCGGCGCCGGCGGCCTTCTCATTCGGTTCGCTCGTCGGGACTTCGCGCGCGTCATGGGCGGTCGCGAAGAACAGCGCGAAGTTGAACAGCTGCGAGAGGCCGGCTTCGGCGACGAGCATCCCCGCGATCGCCGCTTCAGGGGCCCCGGAGACGCTGGCGAGGGAGAGCGCCGCGCCAAGAAAGACAAGATCCTGGTTCGGCAGAAAAGGAATGCGGCTCAAGACGAGTTGCAGCGCAATGAAAATGAACCAGGCGACGTACTCGACCGTCGGCAGGGCGGCGGCGTACATCGCCGCGTGAAGCGCCATCACCACGACCATTCGCACGCCATGGATAAAGATGAGGTCAAGCGCGGTTCGTCGATCCACATGCAGGACTCGCCGCCCGAACAGCATCACTGCGGCGACGAGCACAAAAGAAGAGAGAAAAGCCAGCGAGAACAGGGCCACCGCGCCGGGTAATGCGTCCAGACCCGCCTGCAGCTTGTCGCCGGCGGCGAGCGCCACAATCAGCGCCACCGTCGCCAGGTTGGACGCGAAGGCGGACAGGATGTTGTTGTCTTTCACGCCCTTGAGGACGTCAATGTCTGAAAGGCCAAGATGGCGGCGCGCCCAGAGCGTGAAAAACGCCTCGCCGGAGTACCCCATTACGGCAAAATTATAGACGCGTTTGCGAACGAACGCCGTCACGTGCCGCCAGAGCTTCACGCCCCAGACCCGCTCATAAGCGGGGATTTCAGACAAGGGCAGCGCGAAGAAGCGCAGGACGAAGAAAAGATAAAAGAGAGGCGATGCGGGCAAGTTCTCGATCACTTGCTCCCAGCCGACCTGAGTCAGCTTGTAGATCAGGTAGCCGATGACCGCGATCAACAGAACTCTGCGCACGCATGCGATCACTCGCTGCGTGGAGGGCCGGTCGCGGACCTGCCTCCAGCGATCCGCCGCCCGCATATGGAATGCTCCGTCGATCATTCGCTCGCGTGTCGCCTTTTAGTTGCTCCATGGCGTCGTCACAGCGCGGGGGTTTTCGACGCCTGCGCGGCGCCGGAATCCAACGAGGATCGCCCAATCAGGATCGCCCAATCAGGATCGCCCAACCAGGACGCGACGCCCCATCGCGGACTCATCGAAATCCTTACGCGCCCGTCCTAGACGTTTTTGGGGCGCGTTTTAGTCATTCGCACGGCGGGCGGCGCGCGCCGCAATTCCCAACCCGCCTGATCCCGGACCGCCTGAAAAGCGGCTGCGCTAGCACCCCGCCTGCGTCGGCGCAATGCGCGCAGGCCAACATCTTTGGCGCCGCCTCGCCGGCGCCTCGTCGGCGAACCTCAGGCGGCCAATCTCAGTCTCCGCGCTTTGATAAGCGCGTCATAGTGACCAATTAGGCGCTCGACGTGCTCGCCAGGTTCGCTGATGCGATTCGCCCCAGCCCGAGCGGCAAGCGCCAGTTCGCGGCGGTTTCGCGAGAAGATCCGGGACAGCGCGTCGGCGCAGGCGGCCGGATCGCCGGCGCGATAGGTTTCTGCGAACGCCGGGTGCGCAAAGTCCGCCGCGCCCCCGAGATGCGGCGCTACGAAAGGAAGACCTGAACACAGGGCTTCCGCGACGACGAGGCCGAACGTCTCAGCGGCGCCGCCATGGACAAAGAAGTCGGCGCTCGCGAGGTGCTCCGCGACAACGCTGCGGTCGCCGATGTGTCCGGCGATGTGGACGCCTTGATATTCGGCCGCCTGGCGCTGGACCGTCCGCCACGCCGGCCCATCGCCAATGATAAAGAGCCCTGCGGGTCGTTCAGCGGCAAACCTGCCGAAGCCCTCCATCACCACGCCGAGGCGCTTTTCCGGATGGTGTCGGCTGACCGCGATGAAGAGCGGCGCTGACGGATCGCTGACGTCGCACTTGCGCAGCATTTCCATGCGCAATTGGTCATTGCGCAGTTGCGGACTGAATGCGCTCTTCTCCACGCCGAGCGGGATCACTTTCGGCTTGCCGATTTTATGGCGGCGCAGCCGGTCGGCGTACCATTCGCTGGCGACCACGAGCGAGTCGAACTCGCCCGCAAGCCGCCTCAGATAAGCCCAGAACCAGAAGCAAAGTTGGTCGAGCCGCTCTTCTTTGACGCGCGGGCTGAAAAGCGAGTGCGGATACACCGCGACAGGGTCCTGGTGCAGAAACAGCGCGCGCGCCGCATCGCCGCGCCAGCGCCCCGCGATCCAGGCGCCTTTCCACGTCGACGACGCCTCCAGAATGTCAGGCTGAATTTCGTCGAGCAGGTCGTGAATCGGCTTCGGGTTCGAAAACAGGTGATACCGGTGATCGAACGCCAGCGTCGGCGATCGAACCCAGATCACTTCGCCGCCGCGCCGCCTTTCGCGTCTGTCCGCCGGGCCGGGCGCGATGATCGTCGCATCGCAGCCGGCCGCCGCGCAGGCCTCGAGTTTCTGGTGGACGTAGGTTTTAACTCCGCCGCCGAAGTCGCTGAAAAACTCGGAAACGTCGACAAGTTTCATATGTAAACGCCCCCGATACGGACCATTTCCCCATCGCCGAGCCCGCCATCGACTCGCGAAAAGTTAACGACGTCAGATTGCTTGATCAACGCTCAACGTCCGCCGAATTGCTTCCCGATAGTTCGCAATGAGCGCGTCGAGAACGCTTGGCCAATCATACTCCAGACTGCGCGTGCGGGCTGCGGCGCCCATTGCCCCTCGAAGGCGAGCGTCGCCAGCGAGGTCGACAATTGCCGGCGCATACCCCGCCGCGCCCTTGGATGGGTCCACGAGGCGACCGGTCACGCCCTCGCTGACGAGCGTCAGGCTGCCGGCCGCGGCTGCAGCGATCGTCGGCGCGCCGCTCGCCATCGCCTCGAGGGTCACATTGCCGAAGGTCTCAGTGATGCTTGGATTGAAGAAGATATCGGCGCTCGCATAGCTGCGCGCGAGTTCAGCGCCCTGCTGGTACCCGGTGAAGACGCCGCTTGGCAGGCGTTCCTGAAATCGCGCCCGCTCCGGTCCTTCACCGACGACAAGCGCTTTGATCTTCGGGTTGTCCCGTGCGGCCGCCTCCACGGCCTCGGCGAAGACGTCGATGCCTTTCTCAAGCACCACCCGGCCCACGAACGCGACTGCGACGTCGTCGTCGGCGACGCCTTGAGCCCGTCGCCACTCAAGATCGCGCTTGTCGGGGTTGAAAAGATCGGCGTCGACGCCGCGCGTCCAGATCCGGACGTCCTTGCCGATCCCGTCCCGCAAGAGTTCCTCGCGCATCGATTCCGATGGGGCGTAGACGTGCGCGCAACGACCATAGAGATTGCGCATATAGGCGGTCAGATGCTTCTCCAGCCACGCCGCGCCATAGTACCGCGGATAGGTGTCAAAGCGCGTGTGGAAAGAGGCGACCGGCGTGACGCCGCGCCGCTCCGCGTATTTCAGCGCCTGGAAGCCGGTGAGATCCGGCGCGGCGATATGCACGAGGTTCGGCGCAAATGCGTCCAGTCGCCGCTTCGCTTCGCCGAAAAGCCCGAACCCGAGCCGGTATTCGCTGCGTGAACCGGGCAGCGCCATCGACGGGATCGAGATGAGCTCGCCGGAATGCTGAAACGCCGGCGATTTCACCGTCGGCGCAAAAACGAGGACCTCGTGGCCGCGTTCTTCCAGATGCGCGACGAGCATGTTCAGCGCGCGGACGGGTCCGTCCATGACGTAGTTATAGTTGCCGGAGAACAGCGCAACGCGGAGCGGGTTTTCAGCGCCGCCCGCTGGTGTGTCTGGTGTCGTCAACGCCCGTCCCCGTTACCCGTCCAATCGGCCTTCGACCCAGTCCCAGAACAGGCTGGAGATGTCTGCGCCGCCGAACCGACGCACTTCCTGCACGCCGGTCGGCGAGGTGACGTTGATCTCCGTCATGTAGTCGCCGATGACGTCGATGCCGACGAGGATCAAACCGCGCTCGGACAGGACGGGTCCGATCCGGTCGCAGATCTCCTGATCGCGTTCCGTCATTTCGACCGCTTCGGCGGTTCCGCCCACATGCAGGTTTGACCGCGTCTCGCCTGGCGGCGGCACGCGATTGATCGCGCCAACCGCTTCGCCATCTACGAGGATAATCCGTTTGTCCCCGGATGACACCGCCGGCAGGAATTGCTGCATGACCATCGGCTCACGATAAAACTCCGTGAACATCTCGCAGAAGGCGCTGAAGTTTCCATCATCCTTCGCCACCTTGAAGACGCCCGCGCCGCCATTGCCGTAAAGAGGCTTCATGACAACGTCGCCGTGCTCCGCCCGAAAGGCCGTGGCGGCGGCGATATCCCGCGTGATGAGCGTCGGCGGCGTCAGGTCCGGAAACTCGGTCACGAAAAGCTTCTCCGGCGCATCCCGGATCGAGCGCGGATCATTCAGGACGAGGACGTCGGGCGTCAGGCGTTCAAGGATCTGAACGGACGTGACATAGGCCATGTCATAGGGTGGGTCCTGACGAATGAGAATGGCGCTCATGCCGGCCAGATTGAGGCGCTGCTCTTCGCCGAGGGCGACATGGTCGCCCGGCTTGCGCTCCAGTTTCTCCACGCGCCGCGCGCGCGCGATCACGCGCCCGTTCTCAAGGCTCAATCTGTCCGGCGTGTAGACCCAGACCTCCCAGCCCCGCGAGTGCGCCTCAAGCGCGAGATCGAAGGTCGTGTCGCCGTTGACGTCGACGTGTTCGATTGGGTCCATCTGAATGGCGAGGCGGCGATCGGCCATGTTTTGGGAGGCTCCTTGGCGCAGGCGCAGTCGATCCGCCGGAAAAGCGCGATCGGGTGAAGCAAAGCCCGACAGTCGGGTCAGAACAGGCGATATGCGTAAAGGTTAGCGCCGACGCAAGATCGGTCTCGCCGCAGCCTCGCGTCAAAGCTGCGGCGTGGAAGCGTCCATATAGACGATGTGGCTCACCACCACCGATGCGTCGCCGGCGGTTTTGGCGGTCTTGAGGATCCGCTCAAGGGCGGCTCGGTCCCGCGCGACGCCGAGGAGATAGATCGCGCCTTGCGAGACGGCGATTTTGACGTCGCCGCCACGCACCTTGCCGCTCGTCGTCAGCCGAGCGCGCAGGCCCGCGTCAATGCGCGCGTCTCCGAGGCCGCGCGCGAAGGAGGTCTTGTCGCCGATGATGGTCTCATCGATGACCTGTACGACATTGTCGGCGCTGAACGCGTGCCGCACGAGCTGTCGCTGGGCGGCGGCGTCCCGGACCGTGCCGGTCAGCATGACCCGTCCCTCGAACACGGTGAGATCGACATCGCCGAAGTCGAACCTCTCGTCGGCGTCGAGCCGCGCGTCGATCGCTTCATTGGCGTCCATATCCCTGGACGACGCGCTAAGCGAGCGGCTCATGGCGCATCCCGCGACGGTCAGCAGCAAGAAGATGAGGCAGAGGGATCTGGCGATGGCGGCCATTTGGTCTACTCCATACTGATGCGCGCGCCGTAAGCGCCAAGCGCCAGTCCCGCCACGCGCCGGTTAACGCCTGGTTAACCAACCTTAACGCGGCGCATCGGCATCAGCTCATTCGCCCTCCCGCCAGGCGTCCTTGATCCGCTCTGTGCGCAGGCCGGCGACGGCGAAAATGTCGTAACGGATGGCGAATGCGGCGGGGTCGAGCGCGCCTTTCGCCTCGGCCTCTGCGAGGAACCGTCGCGCGGCCGCTTCAAACCGCCTGCGGCTTTTTGGCGAGACAGCCTCGATCGCCGCGTCGATGTCACCGCGGGCTTTCACTTCAACGAAGGCGAGCGTAAGCCCGCGCCGGGCGACAAGGTCGATTTCGCCGACCTTGCGCCGATACCGCCATGCGACGATCCGATAGCCGCGCACTAGGTAGAATAATGCCGCCACCCATTCCGCCGCCCGGCCTCGAAGCTCCGCCCGCCGGCGTTTCCGCGTTGCTTCTTTCACCGGCTTTTGCGTTTCTGCGCGAGCGCCAGCTGATAGGCTTCCTTTTTTGATACGCCGAAGCTTTCCGCCGCCGCGGCGGCCGCGTCTTTCACGGACATTTCCTGGAGCGCGTCGGCCAGAAACGCGTCGACCGCGTCGTCGTCCGCAGGCGTATCCTCTGATGGCGGACCAACGACAATCACGACTTCGCCCTTGACGGGCTGTGACGCGACCGCTTTGGCGAGTTCGAAGAGCGGCCCGGTCCGCGTCTCCTCGAATTTTTTCGTCAATTCACGGACAATAGCGATTTGGCGGTCGCCAAACGCCGACGTCATTGCGCCAAGCGTATCCGCCAGCCTATTGGCCGCTTCGTAAAAGACGAGGCTCGCCGGCAAGCGTTTCAGGTCTTCGAAGAGCGCTTCCCGCGCGCGCGCCTTGGCCGGCGGAAACCCGGCAAAGAAGAACCGATCCGTCGGCAGGCCGGCGACCGAGAGCGCGGCGATCGCCGCGCAGGGACCGGGCACTGCGAAGACATCGTGGCCGGCGGCGCGGGCTTCCGCGACAAGCTTGTAGCCGGGATCGGAAATGAGCGGCGTGCCGGCGTCGCTCACCAGCGCAATCGCCGCGCCTTCGCGCAGTCGGTTCAGCACCGCGGGGCGGACCTCCGCGCCATTATGGTCGTGATAGGAACGGCGCGGCGTCGTTACGCCGAGCGCGGCGCAGAGCTGGCCGGTCCGGCGGGTGTCCTCGCACAGAATGAGATCCGCATCGCGCAGCGTCTCGACGAGGCGGGCGCTCACATCGCCCATATTGCCGATCGGCGTCGCCGCCACATAAAGGCCGGCCGCCAGCTTGGGCGTTTTCTCCGCCGCGCCGTTTCCGTCGTCATCCGATGCGTCGCCGACGCATTTCCGCCTTATCGACATGTCATAAGAATGGGGTCGCCTCGCCCCGTTGTTGAGTGTTGTCCGGCGCCGCAGGCGCGTCTACTTTTGACATGATTGTCGTCTAAACTCCCGTTCGAGTCTGCTCCCAGCCATTTGGAGATCACTATGCGCGCTTCCCGGTTCTTTACGATCGCGGGCCTGAGAGCCGACATAAGCCTGGGCGTTCGAGCGTCGCTTATCGCCGCCGCGGCGGCGCTTCTCGCCGCATGCGGCTCCAGCGGAGGCGACGGGCCGGTGGTCGTCGCGCCGGAGCGGCCGGTATACGATGCGCCAGAGGATCGCGACGACCCCCGCAGTGGGGAACGCCGGCGGTATGATTCCGACGAGTTTGTGGAGCCCCTCCACATGCAGGGCCGTGAGCCGGTGCGTGTTGGCCTCCTGTTGCCCTTTTCCGCTGAGCGGGAAGGCGCGCGCCGAACGGCGTCGGCGATGTTCGACGCGGCGCAGCTCGCCGCATTCGAAACCGGCGACACCCGTTTCCTGCTTCTGCCTAAGGATACGAAAGGCACGCCGGAGGGCGCGGCGGCGGCGGCGCGCGCAGCGTTGTCCGAGGGGGCGGAGATTATTCTGGGGCCGGTCTATGGGCGGTCAGTCGACGCGGCGGCGGACGTCGCCGCCGCGGCGGACGTGCCGGTGATCGCGTTTTCGTCGGACAGCGCGCTCGCCCGCCGCGGCGTCTTTCTCCTCAGCTTTCCCCCTGAGCAGGAAGTCTCGCGGATCACCGAATACGCGATCACGAACGGGCTCGATCGGTTTGGTCTCATCGCCCCTGGCAATCGATATGGTTCTCGCGTGACAACGTCATTCCGCAACGAAATCGCGACCCATGGCGGCGTGTTGGTTCATGAGGAGCTCTATGAACAGGACGTTGACGCCATGCGCGATCCGGCGCGGCGTCTGGCGCAGTACTCAAAGGACATCGTGCCGGCTGAACTGCGCCATGGATATGATCCGAACGCGCCCGGCGCCGTCGATGACAATGGATATCAGCGCGGGTATCAGGCGGTCCTGGTGCCGGAGCGCGGGACGCTCCTGCGCGCGCTCGCGCCGCTTTTTCCGTACTACAATGTGAACATCAACAAGGTGAAGCTCCTCGGCGTCTCCGCCTGGTATGACCCGAGGCTGACGCGCGAGCCGGCGCTGCGCGGCGCATGGTTCGCCGCGCCGGATCCGAACGTGACCGTGGAGTTCGAGCGTCGCTTTGAGGCCGCCTTTGGCGATCGTCCGCCGCGCCTCGCCTCGCTCAGCTATGACGCGACACTTCTGGCGGCGCGACTTGCTCAGAACCCGAACCGTCGCCGCCGTTTCAGCCTCGAGGCCATCGCCGATCCGAACGGCTATTTTGGCGCGGATGGCCTCTTTCGTCTGCGTCCGGATGGATCGGTCGAGCGCGGGCTTGCGGTTCTGGAAATCCAGCCTGGCGGCATCAGCGTCATCGAGCCGGCGCCGCGCAGCTTTGCGCCGGGCCTATAACGTCGGGCCGCCGCTTCGAACGCCTCTCGACCCTTGCAAGGCGCGCTCGGCGCTTTCCCAAAGGAGAAAACGCCCATGCGCGTCATGTTGATTGTTTCGGCCCTCCTGATCGCCGCCGCGTCGCCGACGATGGCGGAGACGCGATCAGAGGATGCGCCCGCTGATGCGTCGACGCCCGCGATCGACGCCGACCTGTTCGGCGTCTTGGCGCGCGCGACGGAGCGGGCCGAAGCTTTTGCGGAAGCGCGCTACGCGTTTACGGCTGAGCGGACGGTGCGGGACAAGGACGACGAAGCCGCCACTTTCACTGCGGAATTTGATCCGCGCCGCGAGGAAGACGGCTATTGGCGCCTCATCGCGCCAACGCCAGAGGAGGCGGACAAAAAGGTCCGCAAGGCGCTGAAACGGATGAACAAGCGCGACGGCGGAGATGAGGCGCTCGTCTATGACGGCATGAGCGATCTGCGTGGCATTGAACTTGTGGAGGACGGCCCGGAAACCGCAATATTCGCCTCGCGCGACCTCGGCGATGACGCCCCGGAAGGCAAGCTGGAGGCGCGGCTGTTCCTCGACAAGGCGGGCGGATACATCTCAAAAATTGAGGTGCGGACAATCGATTCCTTCAAGCCGCTCCCCATCGTCAAAATCAAGGAGCTGCTTCAGGTGCAGGAATACGCCGCGCCGGTCGGCGATGGGCCTGCGCTTCTGGTTCGGTCCTCCTCCCGGACTGTCGGCTCGGCCGCGTTTCGATCTTTTGAAATGAACGAAGAAACAACGTTTACGGATATTCGCGCTGTTGACGCGCCGCCGCGCGAAAAGGATGACGAGGACGACAGCGAAGAAGACGACGAGAGCTGATTGCTCCCCGCGTTTACGCGAGCAGCGCGGCCGCAACGGCGTTTAACACCCGTCGCCCTGTGGGTGTGGCGATAAGCGCGTCGTCGCGGCGGACGAGGAGCCCTTCGCCCTGAAGCGGCGCAATCCGATTTGCCAGGCGCTGGTCATCAGAAGACGTGAGGCGAACGCCTTCGGTCGTCCGTAGACCCATGGTCACGCGCTCGGCGAGGGCGTCCTCCGGCGATAGGGCCTCGTCGACGCAAAGTCCAAGTCCGTCCTTTTCCGTCGCGGCGAGATACACTTCCGGTCGCCGCAGCGTTTCTGTTGCGACGCGCGCGCCGTTCTCGGTCAGCCGGCCGTGGGCGCCGGGTCCGACGCCGAGATAGTCGCGCCCGCGCCAATAGGCGAGGTTATGTCGTGACTGGCGCCCTTCGCGCGCGTGGTTCGACACTTCATAGGCGACAAGGCCCGCGCGCGCCGTTTCGTCCTGAGTGATGTCGAAAAGATCGGCGCTTGCGTCGCCATCCGGCGGGCGCCAGTCGCCGCGCGCGACGGCTTTTTGAAACGCGGTCCCCTGTTCGATCGTTAATTGGTAGGCGGATAAGTGCGGCGCGCCAATCGAAAGCGCTTCGCGCAAGGCGGCGCGCCAGTCCGCGCTCGTTTGGCCGGGCAGCGCGTAGATGAGGTCAAAGGTGACATGTTCAAACGCCTCTAGCGCGGCGTCGAGGGCGTTCCGCGCCTCGATGCGCCCGTGATTGCGCCCCAGGAGCCGCAGCGCGTCATCATCGAAGGATTGAACGCCAAGCGATAGTCGGTTGACGCCAGCGTTTCGGAACGCGTCGAACCGCGCGCGCTCCGCATCCGTTGGATTGGCCTCCAGCGTGATTTCGACGTCTTCGGTTGGCTCCCACTCCGTTCGGCACGCGTCGATGACGCGGGCGATCGTTTCCGTTGGCGCAAGCGAAGGAGTGCCGCCGCCGAAATAGATGCTGGCGAGGCGACGCGGTCCCGTCCGTTGCCGCCACGCTGCGATGGTTCCGATGAGAGCGCTGGTCCAGCGGTCGGCGTCTACGTCGCGATTTCGATAGACATTAAAGTCGCAATACGGACAGATACGCTCGCAATAGGGCCAGTGGATATAGACGGCGAGGTCTTCCACGAGGCTTACCGAAGGCAGGCGTCTGTCAGCTTGCGGAACGCGTCGGCGCGATGCGAGAGCGCGTGCTTGCGCCCCGGGTCCATTTCGCCAAATGTCTGACCGAGCGGCGGATAGAGAAACATCGGATCATAGCCGAAGCCGCGCGCCCCCCGCGGCGGCCATACGATTTCGCCCGCGACCTCGCCGAGGAACGTTTCCTCATGGCCATCCGGCCAGGCGAGACAAAGACAGCACACGAACTTGGCCGAGCGGTCGGCCGCCCCGACCGCCTTAAGCCCCTGTTCAACCCGCAGCATGGCGCGCCGGAAGTCGCGTGGCCCGCCGGCTGTGTCTTCCGCCCAATCGGCTGCGTAAACGCCCGGCGCGCCGTCGAGCGCCGTGACTTCAAGCCCTGAATCGTCCGCAAGCGCCGGAAGGCCTGCTGCTCCCGCCGCGGCGTGCGCCTTGATGGCGGCGTTGGCGGCGAAAGTCGTTCCGGTCTCCTCAGGAGACGGCAGGCCAAGGTCGGCCGCGGAAATCGCGTCAATCCCGAAGGGCGCCACAAGCTCATTGATCTCGCGCACCTTCCCGGGGTTGTGGGAGGCGATGACAAGCCGGCCGGGGGATAGTCGTCTTGCCATTTGGTGGTCCCGCCAATTCTTCCGCGCTGAAGCGCTTTTGTCGTTTCCGGGCGATTTCGAAGCGGTCGCTCATATGCCCGAGTGTTGCGCGCAGAGCGACGAGAAGCCCGACGTCACATTCCTTCAGGGCGGCGTTGCCTGTCAGGGCGGCGTTGACATGCGCGTCCGGGGAAGCGGCTTGGCGTCAGAGCGATGGCGACAAGCGGTGTATCGCTCCAGCTTCGGCGCTTCGATCGCTGACTATTCGCCTCTTGTCAGCGGAATCACCTCAACGTCAATGAGCGCGTTGCCGCTCGCCGGATCGATCCAGATTTTCTTATACGCCTTGCGAATGATCGCTTCCCCGACCTGAAGCTCCTGGGTGACGCCGTCGAACTGGACTTTCACCTCGTTGGCGCGTTTGCCCTCGGGTGGTTGGTCAAACAGGAACTTGACTGTGAAGATGACGCCCGACCCCTTTTTGGATTCGAACATCAGCCATCGCCGGTCGACGAAGAGCTCTTTCAATTCAAACTTGTCAGTGGACATGGTCGCCCCCGCGATCGCTTAGACCCTAATCGGGAGTGTAGCCGCTCGACCGCTCGAGAGTCGACCGCCGCCAGACCGCGCTAGAGGGCCGCCTTCAACGCCTCGACGAGGTCCGTCTTCTCCCAGGAGAAGCCGCCGTCGGCGTCCGGCTCGCGGCCGAAATGTCCGTAGGCGGCTGTGCGCGCGTAAACCGGCTTGTTGAGGTCGAGACGACGCCGAATGCCTGATGGCGAAAGGTCCATCGCCTCGCGCAGAGCGCCTTCGATCCGTTCAGGGCCGACATTGCGTTCCGTGCCGTGCAAGTCGACGTACACGGATAATGGCTGCGCGACGCCGATGGCGTAGGAAAGCTGGATGGTGCAGCGGTCGGCGAGGTCTGCGGCGACGACGTTTTTCGCGAGGTAACGCGCGACGTATGCGGCCGAGCGGTCGACCTTGGTCGTGTCCTTGCCGGAAAACGCGCCGCCGCCATGGGGCGCCGCGCCGCCATAGGTGTCGACGATGATCTTGCGGCCGGTGAGGCCGGCGTCGCCGTCCGGCCCGCCGATGACGAACTTGCCGGTTGGGTTCACGTGCCACGCGCAGTCGGTCGAAATCGCAAGATCGCCAAGCGCCTCGCGGATATAGGGCTCGACCACTTCGCGCACCTTGGCGGATGACCAGTCCGGATCGAGGTGCTGTGTCGACAGGACGATCGACGTCACCTCACTCGGCGCCCCGTTTTCATAACGCACGGTGACCTGGCTTTTCGCATCTGGGCCCAGCAGACCCGCATCGCCGTTTTTGGCGTGACGGGCTTCGGCGAGGCTTTGAAGAATGCGGTGGCTGTAATGGATCGGCGCCGGCATCAACGGCGCGGTCTCGCGGCAGGCGTACCCGAACATGATGCCCTGATCGCCCGCGCCTTCCTGATTATCCGCGTCCGCCGCTTTATCGACGCCTTGCGCGATGTCGGCCGATTGCGCGTGAAGAAGCACGTCAATGTCGGCCGTTTCCCAGTGGAACCCGTCCTGCTCGTAGCCAATGTCCTTTATCGCGGCGCGCGCGGCCTTCACGAACGGCTCTGGCGTCACGTGGCTGCCGTCGACGAGACTGTCCGGCACGCGAACCTCTCCGGCGATGACGACCTTGTTCGTTGTCGTCAGCGTTTCGCAGGCGACGCGCACCGCCCAGGGGTCCATGCCGCCGGCCGCCGCTTCGCGATAGACAAGGTCGACGATCTCGTCGGAAATCCGATCGCACACCTTGTCCGGGTGGCCTTCGGAAACGCTCTCACTGGTGAACAGGTAGTTCTTGCGGGTCATGAATGCGCCGTCCCGGATATAAGGAAAAGTTTATGTCGTCTAAGGACGGCGGCTTGTAGTCGCCAACGCGGCCCGTGTCCACCGCGGAGAGCGGCGAAACGCGCGAGTGGCTTTTGCGGGATCTGTTGTGAGGGGATGTCCGCGTTGCGGCTGCGGCGACGCGCGTCGCATGGCCGTCAGTCGAGATCGAGGTTTTCCGGCGTCTGCGTCAGGCTGGCGAGAGTCTTCACGAGCTCAATCAGGCGTCGCCGCACTCTCGGGTCTTCAATCTGCGAAAAGTGACGGCACAGGTCGACGCCTTCCGGAGAACTCATGAACCGCATGAAGGGACCGGCCGGGTCCTCTTTCGGACCATCTTCAGCAAAGCCGGACAATCTGCTTTCGCCCGCCTCGAGTCCGTCGAACAGGAACTGGATCGGGACGTCCAGGATGTGGGCGATCTGGAACAGCCGGCTGGCGCCGATCCGGTTGGTTCCTTTTTCGTATTTCTGCACCTGCTGAAACGTCAGGCCCAGCGCCTCGCCGAGCTTGTCCTGGCTCATTCCGAGCATCGTGCGTCTGAGCCTGACCCGTCCGCCTACGTGCGCATCGATCGGGTGCGGTTTCTTTTTTTTGTCCATCGACAGATCCTAGGACATCGGCGAGGCCGCTCGCAGGGGCCGCGTAAGCGAATTGAGAAAAACCTTGCGAGGGGTGCATGGGGGAAGTTCAAGTTTATTAAAATTCGCGGTCAACGCAATCATTGCGCTGCATTGAAATGCGTTGCTACCCGGTTGTAGAGCGGCTTCGCCAAACGCAAAAGGCGACTAATCCCATAAGGCTAATCAGTATCGGCCAGTCGCCGGTAGTCGCGTAAACCGTTGGTTTTCTGGCGCCGGGAAGGGGCGCGTCGATGACGCCGCGCCGGTAAAGTTCGATCCGGTCAAGATACCGTCCGTCTGCGTCAATAAGCGCGGAGATCCCCGTATTTGCAGCGCGCGCCATAGGCAGGCCGGTCTCGATCGCGCGCAGCCGCGCCTGATCCAAATGCTGGCGCGGCCCCGCGGCGTCGCCGAACCAGGCGTCATTCGTGACGACAACGAGCCAGTCCGGACGCTCGTTCTTCGGAAACAACGCGCCCGGAAAAATCGTCTCATAACAGATGAGCGGGGCGAAAGACGGCCCGCCGAGCGATATCCGCGCCGGCCCGGAACCCGCTGTAAAACCTTCATCATAAGGCGCGAGCTGAGACAGGCCGAGCGCTGTGATAAGCGGCCGAAGCGGCAGGTACTCTCCGAACGGGGCGAGATGATGCTTGTCGTAGTACCCAAGGACGCGAGCGTCGCCGTCTTCGGTCCTCAGTAGGGAGATCGAATTGTAAACCCGCCACCGGCCATCGTCGCCGACCGCGCGACGCACAGCCCCGGCAATGACATTTGCGCCTTGCGGCAATAGCTCGGCGACGCCCTGCCGCGCATAGGCGTCTTCGTCGATCAGCGGCGCGGCGTTCTCCGGCCAGATGACGAAGAGCCGCCCGTCCGACCCGGCGGCGTCGCCTTTCGATAGCGCGGCCGCGATGGCGATATTGCGGGTTCTCAGATCCGGGTCGATTTTCTCCCGCTGCGGAATATTTGGTTGCACGATGCGCACATGCGCGTTCTGTTCGGCTGGCGCCGGCAAGAGGCCGAGGCGGGCGGCGCCGGCGCCGAAGAGGGCGGCGTAACCTGTCAACGCGATGGCCGCGCCGTGGGAGACCCCCATGAAGCGCGCGCGCCAGTTGCCGGTCCAGAAGTCCTTTGGCGCGAACGCCGCCGGCGCAACGGCCATGAGGAGCGCAAGGAAGCTAAGCCCATAAGGCCCGACCCAGGCGGCGGTTTGAGCGGTCGTGATCAGCCCCGCGAGCGCCTGCGCTGGCAGGTTCCAGGGCAATCCCGTCAGCGCATGGCCGCGCGCATACTCCGCAAGCGCCACAAGGGCGGCAAGGGCGACCGCTCTTGCGGGGCCGGGGCGCCAGATGGCCGCCGCCGCGGCCGCCGCCGTGGCGAAGAAGAGGCCTAGAAACGCGGCCATGCCGACAATCGCGAACGGCGCCATCCATGCGAATTCTTCCGCCTGCACCATAAAAGCGAACGCCAGCCAGTGAAGGCCGACAAGATGAAAGCCGAAGCCAAACAGCCATCCTGCGCCAAATGCGGATCGGACGGGCGTCTGACCAGCCGCGGCCCGGTCAATCAGGAAGACAAGAGCCGAATAGCCGACCGCCATAAGCGGCAACAGATAGAACGGCGCAAACGCCGTCGCCGCGAGCACGCCGGCGCCGGCCGAGACCGCCCTCGCGCGCCATGCCGAAAGGCCGCCGATGGCGTGTACGGCTGAACTCCCGGACCTTGAAGGGGACGAGGCGTCGATCACTTGCGCGGTCTCCGTTAGGGGGCAGTTGTGGCGAGTCGCGGCGCGTTACTCCGCGGCGTTCTTGACCGAAACATCGTCCGACTTTTGATCCGTTGCGTGAGGATCGTTCGCAGGCGTCGGTTGCGTCTGTCCGGCCTCGCCCGACGGCGCGGCGGCGGACGTCTTCTCGGCAGGTTCTGCGGTCCTGGCGCGCGCGGCGCGCGTCGCCGCCACCGAAGTGCGATGGATGGCGAGCTTGCGAACCTTGCGCGCGTCAGCGGACGTGACTTCCAGCTCGAAGCCCGCCGGATGGGTGAGGACTTCGCCGCGCTGCGGCACCCGGCCCGCGATGGCCACGGCGAGGCCGCCAATGGTGTCGACTTCCTCTTCCTCCAGCGCAAGATTGACGCCCGTCGCCTCGGCGAACTCCTCTAACTCAACACGAGCGTCCGCATCCCAACAATTCCCGCGTTCTGTCACCGTCGGCGCGTCTTCTTCATCGTGTTCGTCATTGATCTCGCCGACGATCTCTTCAACGAGGTCCTCAATTGTGACAAGACCGTCCGTGCCCCCATACTCGTCGACAACGAGCGCCATGTGAATGCGTGAAGCCTGCATCCGCAACAGGAGGTCCGTCACGCGCATGGACGGCGGCGCGTAGAGAACGTCGCGGCGCAGGTGGGTCAGGATCGGACCGTTTGCGGCGATTTGCTTTTCCGGGTTCGCGATGAGCTCAACGGCGTCCTTGATGTGCGCCATGCCGATCGGGTCGTCGAGATCCCCGCGATAAATCGGCAGCCGGGAATGGCCAGCCTCGGCGAACGCCTTGATCAGATCGTCAAGCGGCGTATCGACGTCGACAGCGACAATGTCCGCTCTTGGCGCCATCACGTCGTCAACCCGCTTTTCGTCAAACGCGATGACGCGTTCGATCATCTCGCGGCGCGCGGGCGAGAGGTCGGACACCGCCTCAAGCCGTCCATTGTTCAATACGTCGTCGAGCGCTTCGTCGAGGCTTGCTGGCGTCTGGCGCAGACGCAGCGTCTGCATAACGCGTCTGAAAACCGAGGCGCGGGCGTCCCCGTCGTCTGGCGGCGGTGCGGTCACTTAAGGCTTTCTCCCTTGGAGCTGAACGCCGCGCCGGCTTTGTCGCCAGCATACGGGTCATCCACGCCGAGGCGCGCCAAAATGCTGGTCTCCAAACGCTCCATCACCGTCGCTTCATCATCGGTCTCGTGATCATAGCCGATAAGATGCAAAAGACCATGAACGATCAAATGGGCGGCGTGCGCGGTGATTGATTTACCGTCCCGCGCCGCTTCGCGCGCGCAGGTCTCGTAGGCGAGGGCGACGTCGCCGAGAAAGCCGGTGTCTTGCGCGCCGGACGGGAACGACAGGACGTTTGTCGGTCCCTCGCGTCCGCGGTGCGCAGCATTCAGCTCAGCCAGCCGCGCGTCGTCCGTAAAAAGGAGGTCGAAACCACCCGCGGCCATTGGATCGATGTCAGCGGCCGCAGCGTGGCACTGCGTGGCGAGCGCGACCGGATCGCCGAGCGCGTCGGCCCAGTCGCCCGCTTCGACGCGCGCGTCGAGCGACGCAGCGCCGCCGTCTTTCCGTATCGTCATCGACGCGCGTCGCCTTTCGCGTCGCGCGCTTCGTACTTTTCCAGAATGCGCGCGACGAGCGGATGCCGCACAACGTCCGCCTTGGTGAAATGGGATACCGTCACGCGATCAACGCCTTCCAGAAGCTGAAGCGCGTCGGCGAGGCCCGATGTCTCTCCGGCTGGAAGGTCCGTCTGCGACGGGTCGCCCGTCAGCACCATGCGCGCGCCCTCGCCAAGGCGCGTCAGGAACATCTTTGTCTGCGCGACGGTGGCGTTTTGCGCTTCATCCAGGATGACGGCCGCGCGCGACAGTGTCCGGCCGCGCATAAAGGCGAGCGGCGCAATCTCGATGTCGCCGGCGGCGATGCGCCTTTCCACATAATCCGTATGAAGCATATCATGCAGCGCGTCATAAAGCGGCCGCAGATATGGGTCGATCTTCTCTTTCATATCGCCGGGGAGGAAGCCGATCCGCTCGCCCGCCTCGATCGCCGGGCGCGACAGGACCACCCGCTCCACCGCGCCGGACAGCAGCAGCTCCACCGCATGCGCCACGGCGAGATAGGTCTTGCCGGTGCCGGCGGGCCCGACGCCAAAGGCGAGGTCGGCGCGCGTCAACGCGTCGAGGTAGGCGGATTGCGCGGCGTTGCGCGGTGCGATCGCGCGCTTCGGCGTCTTGATGATCCGCGCGCCGCTGTCGCGTCCGGATTGTTTTCCTTGGTCAAGGGCGGTCGTCGCGGTCGCCGCGCGCCCCGCCGCGGCTGCGCGGACGTCAACTTCTTCGATCGGCAGGCCGGCTCTGGCGCGTTCAAAGAGCGCGAGCAGCGCGCCGTGCGCGCGCGTCAGGGCGCCCGCGGGTCCGGAAAGCGCAATTTCATTTCCACGCGGATCGATGCGCGCGCCGGTTAAGTCCTCCAGAAGAGCAAGGTTGCGATCCTGCGGTCCGGCCAACTCTATTACGATGTCATTGTCTTCGATGATGAAGCGCTCAACCGCGCCTGGCCGCTCGTCCGGCGCTTTGTTTTCGGCGCCGTCCGTCACGCGGCCCCCTCGACGGCGTCGTCATCCCGTGCGCCGGCAATCTCGCCGGCGAGCGCGTTCGGGGTGACGTCAACAATCCTCACGTCGACGATGTCGCCGAGAAGGCTTGCAGGACCCATCGCGTGGACCGGTTGAAGATAAGGCGAGCGCCCGACAAGCTGGCCCTCGCGTCGGCCGGGTTTTTCGAACAGAACGGGCAGGGTGCGTCCGACGGTCGCTTTGTTGAACCGGACGCGCTGTTCTTCGAGGAGCGCCTGAAGTCGCTGCAGGCGGTCGGACTTTTCGTCTTCCGGCGTCTGATGCGGCATCGCCGCGCCGGGCGTTCCGGGTCTGCGCGAATACTTGAACGAGAACGCCGACGCGAACGTCACCTCACGGACGATATCCATGGTGGCGGCGAAATCCGTTTCCTCCTCGCCGGGGAACCCGACGATAAAGTCGCCCGATAGCGCGATATCCGGCCGCGCCGCGCGAACGCGCTCAATCAGCCGAACATAGTGCTCGGCGTCATGGCCGCGGTTCATTGCCTTCAGAACTTTGTCCGAGCCCGCCTGAACCGGCAGGTGCAGATAGGGCATCAGCTTCGGCTCTTCGCCAAGGGCTGCGATGAGTCCGTCATCCATGTCGCGCGGATGCGAGGTCGTGAAGCGGATGCGGTCAATGCCGTCGACGCCGGCCACCATGCGGCACAATTCGCCGAGGCCAATCGCGCCGCCTTGCGGGCCCGCGCCGGACCAGGCGTTCACATTCTGTCCAAGGAGGGTTACTTCGCGAACGCCGCGTTCGGCGAGCGCGCGCGCCTCGGCGAGGATCGCCGCGGCGGGCCGTGAAACCTCCGCGCCGCGCGTATAGGGCACGACGCAAAACGTGCAGAACTTGTCGCAACCCTCCTGAATAGTGATGAACGCCGTCGGTTCGTCATTCCCCTTCGCGGCGCCATAAACGCCATTGATCGCGTCGAACTTCGCCTCGACGTCGAAATCCGTTTCAAGCGCGCGACCCCTCGCGCGGGCGTCCCTGGCGATGAGCTCCGGCAACAAATGATAGGATTGGGGTCCGAGCGTGAAGTCGACCACCGGCGCGCGCCGCGCAATCTCCGGGCCTTCGGCTTGCGCGACGCAGCCGGCGACGGCGATCTTCATCGGCTGATCAGCGCGCGCGTCCTTCAGTTGCCGCAGGCGGCCAAGCTCTGAATAGACCTTCTCCGCCGCCTTCTCGCGAATGTGGCAAGTGTTGAGCACCACCAGGTCGGCGTCTTCCGGCGTCTCGGTCTCGGCGTAGCCAAGCGGCGCGAGAAGGTCCGCCATGCGGCGGCTGTCATAGACGTTCATCTGGCAACCATAGGTCTTGATGTGGACCTTTTTGGCGGCTGACTTGGCGATTGAACTGGTCGCGCGAGCGGGCTGAGCCGGCGCGTCCGTCGCGGGGGCCGGCTCAAGGCGGTTCAGCAATTGGTGGCGGCCGTCGGCCATGCGCGTCTCCGGGCGGCTTTGTCCCTGTATCTCTCTAACCGAAAGCCCGGGTTTCGTCGGCCTTGGGCGACGCCAATTCACGTCATCGCCGCGCCAACCGGGCGGCGCAGCTTATGCGCCAGACCCCGCCTCAGCGCAAACCATGGCGAGCGGCGGCCCCTCTCATCACTTGGCGATCGCTGCAAAGTGACTAGTCAGGCGCTTGCGGTTCGCCGCGTCTCGGTCCAGCAAAAGCGGTATGTTTGCGCTTCTACCATCCCTTGCCGCCGCGGCCGTTCTGGTCGGGGAGGCGCGAAAGCCTGAGGCCGGACCGGAAACGGCGGCCGGCGACGATCAATTGGTCGTCGTCGAGCTGTTTTTGTCCCAGGCCTGCATGAAATGCCCCCCCGCGGCGGCGCATCTGAAGGAGCTGGCGGCGCGGCGGGATATCCTCCCGCTAAGCTGGCATGTGGACTACTGGGACGCGCTTTCCAGCAGGAAAAACGGCCGTTGGACCGACCCCTACGCTCAATCCGCCTTTAGCGCCCGCCAACGCGCCTACAACCTGAACCTCACCGGCCGGGCGAAGGTCTTTACGCCTCAGGCGGTCGTTGACGGCGCGCAGAGCGTCGTCGGCTCGCGTCGGACATCTCTGGAGAAGCGGATCGCCATGGCGGCGGAACGCCCGGCGGGCGAACAATTTGTTCGGATCGATAAGGAAATGATCTCGGCGGACGCTGGCGTTCAGCCGCACGATGTGTTGCTGGTGACGTTCCTGCCGGACGTTAAAACGCATGTGACGGCGGGGGCGAACAAGGATCACGTCTTCCACGAAGAAAACGTCGTCACGGGGGTGCGGGTCCTCGCGGCCGGCGTCGTGGGGCCGGTTCGCGCGCCCAGTGACGCCATGCACGGGTTGGGCGACGGCGAGGACTGCGCTGTGCTCCTGCAGGCGATTGACACCGGCGCGATTGCGGCGGCGACCCGCTGCGCCGACATTGCTGGCGACGACTATTCCGCGTCCTTGTCCTCGAGCGGCACGCCGTAGAGTTCGAGCCTGTGCTCGACAAGCTTATAGCCGAGCTCTTTGGCGATCTTCTCCTGCAGGCGTTCGATCTCTTCATTGACGAATTCGATGACTTCGCCTGATCGCAAGTCGATCAGGTGGTCGTGGTGATCGTCGGAGGCTTCTTCGTACCGGGCGCGGCCGTCCTGAAAATCGTGCCGCTCGACCACGCCCGCCTCTTCGAAGAGCCGCATCGTTCGGTACACGGTGGCGATGGAAATGCCGGAATCGATTTCCGTTGCGCGTCGGTGGATTTCCTCCACGTCCGGATGATCCTCGGCCAGCGACATGACCCGCGCAATGACCCGTCGCTGTTCGGTCATGCGCATGCCTTTTGAGGCGCATATCTTCTCGAGTCGATCCATTGCGGCCTCCCTTCTGTCGGACGCCCATTGCCTTCGCGCGCAATGGTTGACGTCACTATCGCCTACGTTGCTGGCTTAGAACAGGTTTCGCCATCCGATTCGTCAATCGGCGACGCAGCGGCGCAGCCATGACGATCGCATGCTGGCCGCGTCCATAGTAATCGCGACGTACGCTGTTTGCTTTGAATGCGAAGCATTCGTAAAGCCGCTGCGCCGCAGCGTTCGTCTCAGCGACTTCGAGGAACATGCGTTCGCATCGCACGTTGGCCGCGTCCCCTAGCATATGATCCATAAGGGCGCTCGCCACCTTCCGGCGCCGCTGGTCCGGCGCGACGCCAAGGGTCAGGAGCTCCGATTCGGGCCCCAGCACGCGCCATATCAGAAACGCGATCAGGCGGCCGGAATCCGCCTGCGCGGCGAGCCCGCGGGCCGCCGGCTGACGCAGGGCGCTCGCGATCGCGTCCGCGCCCCAGCCTGCGGCGCCGAAGGCGTCGCTTGAGACCTGAGCGAGCTCTGCGGCGCGCTCCGCGCCCGCGTCGATGATCTGGAATGTCCTCATTCGTCGTCATTTCGGGCGTTGAGGCCGGCAAACAGTCCCTTTGCGCTCGGCTTCGCGTCGGGGGCGCGCAGGTAAAGCGGCGCAGGCGAC
>JBCBSQ010000021.1:0-39266 GCA_039819085.1 Pseudomonadota bacterium | reverse complement strand
CAATATAGATGATCGCCGGGGCGTCGTCCGTTTCCGGACGAACGAGATGGCGCGCCCAGAGCTTGTCGAACAGGGTTTGCGGGCCGCTCACGCCACCGCCTCCGGGTCCGAAGCGCGTCGCGGCGCGTTTTCATCAAGCGCGGCTTCGCTCGTTGCGGCCTGGTTCACCGCCGCGACAAAGGCGGCGACGGCTGCGTCGGCGACGTCTATCTCCCGCGCCTTGCCGGCGTACTGACGGCCTGCGACTTCGACGATTGCTTCTGCGTCGACGCGCGTGTCATCGCCATCGGCGTCATGCCGAAGATCAAGCGATACAATGCGCCCTTCGACGCCGGCGATCGCGCACACCGCCGCGAACGCAGCGTCAATCGGCCCGCCGCCTTCGCATTGGACGGTCTCGCGCGTGCCGTCGTCGTGCTTCATGGTGACGCGGGCGTAAGGGCGCATTTCATCTTCGATGTCAGTGCGCAGCTCGATCCGCCGCGTGCGCCATGGGCCTGATCGTCCGTCATCGGATCCACGCCCGGTCATCAGTTTGACAACGTCCGCGTCGGTCACTTCCCGGCAGGTGTCGGCGAGGCGCTTAAACTCGGGGAAGATCTCTTCGATCTTGTCAGGAGCCGCATTAAAGCCGAGCGATCTTGCGCGCGCGGCGAGGGCGTGCTTGCCGGAGTGTTTGCCGAGCACGATTGAGTTCGAGGGCATGCCGACTGATTCAGCATCCATAATTTCGTAAGTGCGCGGGTCCGCGAGGACGCCATGCTGGTGGATTCCCGCTTCATGGGCGAAAGCGTTCTTGCCGACAACGGCTTTGTTTCTGGGGATCGGCTGGTGCGTCACCCTGGAAAGCGCGACGCTCGCCGCGTAGATTTTGGTGGTGTCGATTTGGGTCTCGACCCCGAAAAGGTCCTTCCGGGTTCGCAGCGCCATAACCGCCTCCTCCAGGGAGCAGTTGCCCGCCCGTTCGCCAATCCCGTTGACGGCGCATTCGATCTGGCGCGCCCCGCCTCGCACGGCGGCGAGCGAGTTCGCCACAGCCATGCCGAGATCGTCATGACAGTGCACGGAAAAGACGACATGATCCGGGCACGACTTCGTCAGATAGCGGAAAAGATCGGTCATCTCCTCCGGGGTGGAGTAACCGACTGTGTCGGGGATGTTGATCGTGTTCGCGCCGGCGTCGATCGCGGTTCGGCACGCCTCCAGCAGGTAGTCGCGCTCGGTTCGGATCGCGTCCTCGGGCGAAAACTCCACATCGTCCGCGCGGGAGCAGGCGAAGCGCACGAGCCGGTCGATCCGTTCCAGGATCTCTTCCTTCGCCAGTTTCAGCTTTGCGTCGCGATGGGTCGGACTGGTGCCGATGAATGTGTGGATGCGCTTGCGCGCAGCCGGTTCGATTGCGCGCGCCGCCGCGTCGATGTCTTTCTCATTGAGGCGCGCAAGAGAGCAGATCCTCGGGCCGTCAATCGCGCCCGCGATCGCCTGAACGGCGTTGAAATCGCCTTCGGACGCAGCGGCGAAACCGGCCTCGATAATGTCCACGTTGAGCGCCTGCAGGGCGCGCGCCACGGTAAGCTTGCCTTCGACGGTCATGGAAAAGCCCGGCGCTTGCTCGCCGTCGCGCAACGTCGTGTCAAAGATCGCGACTGCGTCGGTAACTCGGTCGTCAGACATGGGCGTTTTTCCCAATTGATGCGGCGCGAGAGCGTGGCCGTTGGCGGAAATGGTCTTTGCGGTCGAGTTCTGGTTTGCTCAGAGGCATAATGGAAACAAGGTCGAATGGCGGCGGCGGCTCAAAAAAAAGCCGCCTCAAGAGAGGCGGCTTTGGCTGTGAAGGGAAGCGAATGCTTCAACCGACCGATAGCCAAACCGCCGTCAAGCCGGCGCAAAGCAGCAGTAGTAGTAGAAGTCGGTTCGGCGCGCTCGCCAATGCAGTGGCCGTCCGCCGTCTACGCGACGGCGCGCTGAGCGTTGATCGATCGTCGCGAAGCCCTCCTGAGCGACCAACGCACGGCCTTTCCAGCCCGTCAGAGCGCGTGGGAGAATCAGATCGATAAGGGCTGAACACGAGCATCCCCTGCTATAACCTTCTGAATTGATAGTGACATATAGCGAGCAGGATGCAAGGCCGGCTCTAAAATTCTCTGGCGTCGCCTGGACTCGGGCCGACGGGCGCATCCCGGCTGCGCGCCATTGCAGATCCCGTGCTCTTAAAATCCATACTATTCAATGGGTTATTCGCCGAAAGATCGCGCAGAGAGTAGCGCAGCGTATGGCGCGGTGGCGCGGCGCTCGTCGCCGACTTTGATCAACATGGCCCGAACAACCCGCCCACGGCCAAGACCCTCCCTCCTGCAAGAGTGTCGCTGCGGGCTGGCTTGAATCCGCGCTAGCGCAGCGATGGTTCGGCGGGGTAGCGGTCGCGATTGCCGAATACAGGCGCATCCCGGTAGGTGAAGGCCATGATGTCGATCTTCTCCGCCCGTTCCATCCTTCAATTCCTGCTGCTCGGCCTGGCGTTCTGGCTGTCGGCAATCGACGCCGTCGCCGCTCAGGCGGCGGCCGCGCCGGCAGACGGTGCGCCGCCGCCGGAGATGACCTTGGACGCCGACGAAGTTCGCGGCGAAATTGAAGCCGGCGAGGGACGGCTGATCGAACTGCGAACCCAACTCGACGAAGAAGAGACGCCGCCGCTCGAAGCAATCGGACTCGAACTGGGGTCATTGCGTCAATCTCTTGAAAGCGCACGCGATCGGCTTGAGGCGGAGATCGCCGTCTTGCGCGAAGCGCTCTCACGGACTGACCCCTCGGCGGACCCAGGCGCGGCCGACGAGACATCGTCCGGTGACCCCGCGGTCGAGAGTCCACAAGGCGCGCCTGGCGACGCGTCTCAGCAAGCGGACGCTTCGGGCGGGCCGGCAATTACGGCGCCCGTCGAGGCTGCCGCGCCGCCCCTCAGCGAAGAGGCGCGCAAAGAGGTGGCTGATCAGTTGGCCGCCCTGGAACCTGTTGCGGCCGCAGCGCGCCGCGCCCTCAGCGATCTTGAACGTCTTGCGGCGGAGGTCGCGGAGCGGCGCCGATTGGACGAGGCGCGCTCCGGCGTTGACGCGCGCCGGGCCGAGCTTGAGGGCGTCCGTCTGGCGCTCGCCGATGACGGTCCGGAGCCGGACTATGTCGACTTGCGCGAGACGTTGCGGGACTTGCGCGCGCGCGGCGAGGCGGCGATAGCGCCGCTCAGAGAGCGGCGCGATGAACTGCGCGCCGACCTCGACCGCCTCGGCGCAGCGCCCGCCGAGGGAGAGCCTGCGGAGGCTGAAGAAATCGCCGCCGAACGGACCGCCCTAACGGCGTCGCTGGTCAAAGAGGACGCAATCGTCCGTCAGTCTGATCTCAATCTCGCGGAGATCAGCCGCCTCCTTGAAGACATCGACGATCGGCGCCGCGAGCAATTCTATAGCCAGATCCTGAGGCGCGGTGAATCACCGCTTCAATGGGAAACGATCGCAGGCGCGGCCGAAACTTTTCTGGTGGGCGTCGACCGGATGCGCGCCAATGTCGCTGACTGGCGCGAGCGCAAGGAGCGCAGTGGCGGATTGTGGCGAGCGTATGCGATCATTTCGCTCAGCCTCGTTGTCAGCCTGTTCCTGTTCGGACCAATTAGACGTTGGGCGAACCGCAGCATCATCGTTCGTCTCCAGGCGAATGAGCCGACGCCGGGCGCGCGTGCGGGCGTTGCAATCGTCCGTATTCTGGCGCGCGCGGTCCCGGGCATCATTGCGGGCGGACTTGTCTATGAAGCATTGCTCGTTCAGGGGCTCATTCCCGACTACGCGACAGCTTTTGCGCGTAGCATCTGGTTTGGCTTTCTGGGCCTCCTGACCGCCGACGCAGGCGTCGTCGCCGTCTTCGCGCCCAAAACGCCAGGGTGGAGACTGGTGCCCCTGGTGACGCGTGGCGTAGGGATCGTTCGAGCAGCGACGCTGACGCTCGTATTGCTGTTTTTCGCCGACCGTTCGCTCAGTGAAGGCGCCAAGATCTATGGCGGCAATGAGGAGCTTGCGCTAATCCAAAGCGCGGTCGTCGCCATCTCCATGGCGCTTGTGTTCCTCGTTCTTGCCCAAAAATCTGTATGGAAACTGGCGGAGGGGCGTGGCGACGCCTTCGGGGAAGATGTTCGCGCACTTTGGAACCTTTCGCGGCGTCTCCTCCGCATCATTGCGATCGCCATCATCGCCGCCGCCGCTGTCGGTTATGTGGCGCTCGCTCACTATCTGGCGACCCGCATATTCATGCTCGACGGCATCATCGCCGCCGGCATGTTCATCCGCATCATGAGCCACCAGGCGCTTCGGTCGGCCGACGCGGCGCTGAACGGACGGCCAGTCGCAGCGGAAGGCGAGCCCGCACAGGAGCGGCTCGTCCTTTTCTGGGTGGGCGCGGTTCTTGACCTCGTCATCATTCTGGCCCTGACGCCTGTGGTCTTCCTGGCGCTCGGCGCGGAGTGGGAGGACGTCCGGAATTGGATTGGCGACGCATTCTTCGGGTTCCAGCTTGGCGGCGTGACGATATCCATCGCGCAGATCCTCGCGGCGGTGGGCGTCTTCTTTGCAATCCTCACCCTGACAAAGTTCATTCAACGGCTTGGCGAAAAGCGCTTCTTTCCGCACACGCGCCTCGATGTTGGCGTTCAAAATTCACTAAAGACGTTGATCGGCTATCTGGGTCTCTTGATCGGCGTAATGGTCGGAGCGAGCGTTCTTGGTTTCAACCTGTCGAACCTGGCGATCATTGCAGGCGCGCTGTCGGTCGGCATCGGCTTTGGTCTTCAGAGCATTGTCAATAACTTCGTTTCCGGCCTGATCTTGCTCTTTGAGCGGCCGATAAAAGTTGGCGACTGGATCGTTACGCCTTCCGGCGAAGGCATCGTGAAACGGATCAGCGTCCGCGCGACGGAGATTGAGACGTTCGACCGGGCCTCTGTTATCGTTCCGAACTCGGAGTTGATTTCCTCCGCGGTCACCAACTGGACCCACAAGAACAAGATGGGCAGGGTGATCATCGCCGTTGGCGTTTCATACGATTCCGATCCGGAGCAGGTGATCCACCTGCTGGAGGAGGTCGCGCGGGACACGCACCTTATGCTCGCCTATCCGCCGCCTTACGTGTACTTTGTGGGCTTTGGCGATTCCTCGCTCGACTTCGAATTGCGCGGCCTCATCCGAGACGTGAACTCCAGCCTGTCGACCAAGACCGCCTTGCGCGTCGCCGTCTTCAAAAAGCTCACCGAGGCGGGCGTTGAAATCCCCTTCCCGCAGCGCGATCTGCATATCCGCACCGAGGCGCAGCCGCCGGCGCCGGCGCATGATCCGCAACCTGAACAGGAGCCCGCGCCGGCGCAGACCGGCCCCGTACTTGGGCCCGCCGCGCCGCCTGAAGGGATGGACTAAGTCGCTAGAAGCTGTACTTCGTCGAGAACTGCACCCGGTTCATATTGCCTTCCTGGCCGTCTTCAAGCCTTCGATTGGCGTAGATGTACTCCACGCCGACATCGAACTTCTCGATCGGCGTATAGATGAGATTAGCGTGTACGGAGTAAACTTCGTCAGTGACGCCGTCGCCTGTCAGGCTGACGGGGTTGTCCGCCTTGAAAAACCCGCCGGTGAGGTTGGAGCGAAGGTTCTTGGTCCAGAAATGGCGGTAAGACGCGAAACCGGAATAGGTGGCGATGGTCTGCAGCTCGCCATTCGTCTGGATCGCCGCGTCATTGACGATGTTGACGCCGATATAGCGTCCGATGCCTTCGCCATAGGTCGCCATGAAGCGGAAATCGTCCCGCGCGCCGACTTTCAGCTTGCCTGAAGCGCTGACGCCAAAGCCGAGCGCAGTGTCCTCCATTGCGCCGGCCATCATGTCCTCTTCCGAATGCAACGCGCGCAGGATTCCGGCCAGCGAGACATGACCCCAGTCGCCTTTTTTGTTGTAGCGAAGGACGACGTCCGGCGCGATGTCGTCCCCTGGCAGAAGGCGCTCGCCTGCCGGCCCCGTCACTTCGGTTTCGGGTTGTTCAATCGCGATCTGGAAAGGACCTTTGGTATACCGGATCATCGGCTGACGGATGAACACCGTGCCTTCCGTCGGGCCAATAAAGTCGAGATTGTCGGGAAGCGCGCCGACGTCCTGGAACGTCGTCCAGGCCTGTCCGATCAGCCAGTTGTCGATGGTCACATAAGCCTGGCGCATGCGGGGAGTGAAACTGTTCGAGACGCGTTCATTGCCGTCGCTCGTCACCTGGAAGTCGAGCTCTATAAGACCGCCGATGTCATGCCCGCCGCGCTCTGTATCGACCGCAAAGAGGAACCGCGTCTCGCGCGGATTGAAATCGAAGTCCGCGCCATTGCCTTCGCCGCCAACAGGCACCAGAGAAGGTATGTAAAAGTCGCGACCGATATTGCTGGTCGGCAGGTCGCCGTCGGAGAAGCGCGTCACAGTAGCGTCTAGTTTGACATAGCCCTTGAACGTGAAATCCACATCGCCTGCGGAGAACCCGAGACCTTTGCGCTTCGGCCGCTCTTTCGCAGGGATCGCGTCACGGTCGGCCTGGGCTTGGGCGGATACGCCGCCGGGCGTGTCCAGTTCTGCGAGGATCGGCCTAGGCGTCCCCGCGTCGGGAACCGTATATGCGGCATTCTGAATAACTGATGCTTTAGCGTTCGGCGCCGCGGCCGAGTTTGAGATCGCGTAGGCGGCGTCTTTTAGCGTCGTCTTCTCGGCCGCGGTAAGGCTTGCGTCTTGCGCCTCCAGTCGATCAAGGATTCGATCGAGCTTCGCTTCAAGCGCGTCAACGCGGGCCTCAATGTCGCCGTCCGCCGCCAGCCCGGCGCTTGGGCAAAAGGCGACGAGGGCCGTTGAAGCGAGGAGAGCGCGTATCGCGAGTTGTATTCTGGCGTTTTGGGTTCTTTCGGTGGTTGGTTTGGTGCCGGACATGATGGCGCTCCTCCCAAAAGCTTTTCATTGAAATCTCGCCCAAGCGTCGGTCGCCCTAGCTCGGTTTTCCATTGGCGAATGGTCTATGAGACCAAGGTCGAATGGACGCGCGCGCCCTGGCGGTCACAATGGAGATCAAGGTTGGCGCGCAGGGTGCGTCCTGCCCCGAAACGCGCAGTCGCAATGTTCAGAGTTGCGACCTTCAGGGGAAGGCGCGCAGCCCTGCGCCGATTGCTGACTTCCAAACGGATCAACAACGCTCAAGACGGAGCAAAGCGAAGGAGAAGAGCGATGCCAGACGCGTCAGGACCCGCCGCCAGCGGCGAGAAAATCTTTCCGGTAGCTGATCATATCGCCTCGGCCGCCCGCTATGACGCGGCGGCGTACGAAGAGGCGTATCGCCGCTCCATTGAAGACCCGGAAGGTTTCTGGGGCGAGGTGGGACGTCGCCTCGATTGGATGACGCCATACACCAAGGTTAAGGACGTTTCCTTCGCCAAAGAGGATCTGCATATCCGCTGGTTCGAGGACGGTGTCCTGAACGCCAGCGTCAACTGCGTTGATCGGCATTTGCCGGCGCGCGCCGACGAAGTCGCAATTATCTGGGAAGGCGACGATCCGAGTGAAGACAAAGCGATCACCTACGCAAAGCTTCACGCAGAAGTTTGCCGTATGGCGAATGTCCTGAAGGCCAGGGGCGTCAGTAAAGGCGACCGCGTCGTCATTTACATGCCGATGATCCCTGAAGCCGCCTACGCCATGCTCGCCTGCGCGCGCATCGGCGCCGTCCATTCGATCGTCTTCGGCGGCTTCTCGCCCGAGGCGCTCGCGAGCCGTATCGAGGACTGCGGCGCCATCGCCGTCGTAACAGCCGATGAGGGCGTGCGCGGTGGCAGGTCGACGCCCCTGAAAGAGAATGTCGATAAGGCGCTCCTCGAGCCCGACCACGACACAAGCGACGTGAAGACGATCCTCACCGTCAGGCGCACCGGCGGCGATGTCGAATGGATGAAGGGACGCGACGTCTGGTGGCACGAGGCGCGTGAGGGCGTCAGCGCCGATTGCCCGCCGGAGCCAATGAACGCCGAAGATCCACTCTTCATTCTCTATACGTCTGGTTCGACGGGCAAGCCAAAAGGCGTGTTGCACACGACGGGCGGTTATCTCGCCTATGCGGCGTTCACCCATGAGGCGGTGTTCGACTATCGGGCGGGCGAGATCTATTGGTGTACGGCGGACGTCGGCTGGGTGACCGGCCACAGCTATATCGTCTACGGCCCCCTCGCCAATGGCGCGACGACGCTGATGTTCGAGGGCGTGCCCACCTATCCGGACGCATCGCGCTTCTGGCGGGTGTGCGAAAAGCACAAGGTGAATATCTTCTACACTGCGCCGACGGCGATTCGAGCGCTGATGCGTGAGGGCGAAGAGCTTGTCGAGAAAGCGGATCTCTCTTCGCTGCGGCTCCTCGGCTCGGTCGGCGAGCCGATCAATCCGGAAGCATGGACCTGGTACCATCGGGTCGTCGGCAAGGGCCGGTGCCCGATTGTCGACACCTGGTGGCAGACTGAAACCGGCGGGGTGCTGATTTCCCCGCTGCCGGGCGCGACGGCGTTGAAGCCGGGCTCGGCGACGAAACCGCTCTTCGGCGTCAAGCCGGCGCTTGTGGACGCGGAGGGCAAGGTGCTGGAGGGTGCGACGGACGGCAATCTCGTCCTCACCGACTCATGGCCGGGACAGATGCGCACCGTTTACGGCGGCCACCAGCGGTTTATCGACACGTATTTCTCTACTTATCCGGGGACGTACTTTACCGGTGATGGCGCGCGCCGCGACGCTGATGGGTACTACTGGATCACCGGCCGGGTCGACGACGTGCTCAATGTCTCTGGCCACCGCATGGGCACGGCGGAAATCGAAAGCGCCCTTGTGGCCCACCCCGCGGTCGCCGAGGCGGCGGTCGTCGGCTACCCGCATGAGCTGAAAGGCCAGGGGATTTACTGCTATGTCCTGCTTATGGACGGGATTGAGACAAGCGACGACTTGTCGGCGGAGCTGACCAAATGGGTGCGCAAGGAGATCGGGCCGATTGCGAAGCCGGACCATATCCATCTCGCGCCCGGACTGCCGAAAACCCGATCGGGCAAGATCATGCGGCGAATCCTGCGCAAGATCGCGGAGAACGAATTCTCCAATCTTGGCGATACATCGACGCTCGCCGATCCCGGGGTCGTTGACCTGTTGATCGAAGGCCGGCTTAATCGATAAGCTCCGTATGGACTTCAATCCCAAGCTGCGCGGGCGTATCGCTGGTACGGAACTAAGATCGGTCCTCCTCTGCAGGGCCTTCAGGCAAGTCTGACACGCCGATGTGAGCGCAGCGTCGTATAGCTTTGCGAGAGAAGATTGACTGGCAAGCCTATTCTGTTGGCGGATGACCATCCCCTGTTCCGCGCGGCCCTCCGCCAGGCGGTGCAGGGGGCCGCGCCTGAGCGGGAGGTGATCGAGACCTCGAGCCTCGGCGAGGCGCGCGCGGCGATCAAGGCGCGAGGGCCGGGGCTCCTCTGCCTTGATTTGCACATGAGCGACAGCGACGGTTTCGCCGGCCTCATCGCCCTTCGTCAGGAATGGCCGGCGCTCCCCGTTGCGATCGTTTCGGGCAGCGAGGAGCCGAGCGTCGCCCGGCGAGCGATTTCGTTTGGCGCGTCCGCTTTCGTGCCGAAGTCCCTCGACGTTGAAGATATCCGCGTTGCGATCGCCGCTGTGCTCGATGGCGAGACTTGGACGCCGGCGAACTTTGGCGCAACTGAAGATCCCGCCGAGGCGGCGCTCGCCGACCGCCTTGCGAGTCTGACGCCGGCGCAGTTGAAGGTGCTGCTGCATGTGCGCGCGGGGCTCCTGAACAAACAGATCGCCTACGAAATGTCGATCAGCGAAGCGACGGTGAAAGCGCACATGACGGCGATCCTGCGCAAGCTGGAAGTGCAAACGCGCACTCAGGCCGTGCTCGCCGCAGGCGCGCTCATCGCCGAGCCGGACGCGCCAAAGGACGACGCGTGAGCGCCTGACTGGCTTTACTCCGCCGCAGCGCGCCGCAATTGCGCGATGAGCGCGCGCAGTTCAGCCGGCTCGATCGGCTTTGCGACGATCGGCACGCCGCGCGTGGCGGCCTCCGCTTCGGCGTCGCCGGAGGATGAGGCCGTGATCATGATGGTCACTGGCCGCGCATCCCACCGGGCTTCCAGCGCATCGAGCGCATCGAAGCCTGTTCGTCCGTGATCCAACTGATAGTCGAGCAAAAGGAAGTCTGGCGGCGGCGCGCCCGGCGATTGCGCCTCAACTGCGTCAACATCGGACGCGAACGCCTGGACGCTGACCCCCCATCGCGAGAGCGCGGCCGTCATGGCCTCCCGGACTGCGGCGTCATTGTCGATGCAGATGGCGGTCAGCCCTTCGAGGCCGCTGCGCGCGGGGCGGAGCGCGCGCTGCGGTTGCGTGTCTTGCTGAATGTCGGATGCAGGCGGCTCAGCGCGCGGCGCGCGCAAGGAGAATATCGAGCCGGCGCCTTCCGTGGACTGAAGGCCGATCTCGTGGCCCAGGAGGCGGGCAATGCGATCGACGGTGGCGAGGCCCAGCCCAGCGCCCCCTGTGTCTGCGTCGCGCTCAAGGCGACTAAACTCCTGAAAGATTTCCTTGCGTTTGCGTTCAGGGACGCCGCGCCCGGTGTCGCGCACGTCGATCCTGACGTCGCCGTTTACCCGTCGCGCGCCGATGAGCACGCGTCCTTCGTCCGTATACCGTACGGCGTTCGCGACAAGGTTTTGCAGCGCGGATGTCAAGAGCCCGCGGTCGCTCTCTACGTAGAGGCTGGTCGGCGCGACGTGGAGGCGCAATCCCTTCTCTTCAGCGGCCACCTCGAACGCGGTCTTCAGCGCTTCAAAGATATCGGCTAGGCGCACCGGCCCAATGTCCGGCGTGACGCCGCCGGCGTCGAGCTTCGAAATGTTGAGGAGCGATCGCAATAATCCGTCAGCGGAAGCGATTGCAGCGTCGATCTTCCCGGCGAGTTCGCGGCCGTCGGCCGCATCGCGCGGATCCTTCAGCGCCGAGGCGAAAAGACGGGCGGCGTTCAAGGGCTGCAAAACGTCGTGGCTCGCGGCGGCGAGGAAACGCGTTTTTGAGGCGGTGGCCTCCTCCGCCTGGCGGCGCGCAGCGTCGAGCGCGGCGTTGGCGTCGGACAATTCGCGGGTTCGTTCCCCAACGCGTTCCTCAAGCGTCTCATTCGTTTCCGCAAGGGCGATCTCCGCCGCGCGTCTGGCGGTAACGTCCTGATAGAGTCCGAAAAATCCGCGTACGCCGCCGTCCGCCCGGAATTGAGGAACGTAAGCGACCTGCATGTATTGCGGCCCGTCTTCGCCAGCCGTTTCAATGTCGAATGTCGCGCGGCGCCCGGCGAGCGCCGCCTCGATATGAGGCTTGCGCGCTACGTAATCCTCCGTTGAGAGATAGTCCCGCATGAAGGTCTTGCCGATTGCGGCTTCGTCCACGCTATAGGCGCGCCTGTAGGCGCTGTTGGCGAAACAAAGGCGCTCCTCAGCGTCCGCGAAGGCCACCATGGAGGGAATGTTGTCCGTATAGAATCGAATGCTGCGCTGGCTGTCGCGCAGCGCTTTCTCGATGTTCCTGTACTCAGTGACGTCAGTGAATGTGGTCACATAGGCGCCGCTCGGGGACGGCACGCCTTCAATGCGTATGACGCGACCATCGGGGCGCGTTCGTTCATGGGAATGGCGACGGCCCTTTTTCAGATTTTCAGTGCGCCGTCGGACATGTTCCTCCACATTGCCGGGGCCGCACAAGCCTCGGTCCGCATTGAACCGAATGAGGTCTTCCACCGAACGGCCCGTCTGCACGAGTTGGTCCGGATACCCAAATAGCTCCGTATAGGCGCTATTCCAGGCGACGAGATTGAGTTCCGCGTCAATCACGGAAACGCCGTGGCTGGTGTTCTCCAATGCAGTTTGGAGGAGCTCCTGGCTAAAGCTGACCTTTCCCGTCGTTTCGCCAAGAAGAGTCGCCACGTCATCGATCGCGAGCGAGCCGCCGGCGAGGGCGCTGCGCAAGAGGATGCTTGAGGATGATGCGCCGATCGCCTTCGACATTTGCCGGTCGGCGAAGTCGATCAGCGCCGCGTCCGCGACGCGATCGGGATTAAAGTTGCGTCCCCTGCCGTGTTCGAAGGCTTCGAGGGCGAGACAGGCGGCCTGCGCGCCAAGGCATTGCTCCACGAGGCCATAGAGATCGCCGGCGGAGACGGTCCTGTCGCCGCCGGTCGCCGCGCCTGTCCGCGTGTTGCGCCCTGCGCGCGCCTCGAATGCGGAAACGCCAATGAGGGCGCCGGCGTTGACGATCAAGCTGAGCGCCGCGCCGATCGTGAGTTCGTCGAGGTGATATGCGTCGAATCCGGATATTATGCCCTCTACCGGCTGGGCGACGCCGATAAATGTCGGCGCGAAGAGGAATGCGAACCATATGAGGAAGCCCGCGACCATGCCGATGATCGCGCCATTTCGGCTGGCGTTCGGCCAGTAGAGCGCGGCGATCAGGGGCGGGAAGAATTGGGCGACCGCGGCGAACGACAGAATGCCGAGGCTTGCGAGCTGAGCGCCCTCGGGGGCCGCCGTCGCGAGGAGCGCCGCAAGCAGGAGAACGACGCCGATGGCGATCCGCCGCACCAGGAGGAACCGCCGGCCGATTGCCCGGTCTTCGCCGCGCGTCCCGCCGCCGAGCAGAAACGGCGCGACGAGTTCGTTGGCGATCATCGTGCTGAGCGCGAGCGTTGCGACGATCACCATACCGGTCGCGGCGGCGAATCCGCCGACGAAGGCGAAGACCGATAGCCACTCGGCGCCAGCGGCCATGGGGAGCGCGAGCACGTGAAGGTCTCCCGGCACGTCGTCGAGGGCCGCCGCCGAGAGGCCCGCGTCGGCGATTGGCGCCACAAACGCGGAAACGACCAAAAGATAGAAAATGAAGACCATGCTTGCTGGAACGAGCGCTTCTTTGCTCGCCCCTTCAACGACCGTGACATGGAATTGCCGTGGCAGACAGAACACCGCCGCGGCGGAGAGGAGCGTTAAGGTCAGGAATCGATCCGTATCCGGTGCGGTTCCCAGAACAGAGATTTCCGGCGCCGCATCTGATCCGCCATTGAGAAGCGCAAGCGCGAAGGCGCCGACCGCCACGAAGGCGAGAAGCTTGACGTAATCGAAAGCGATAGCGGCGATCATGCCGCGATTGTGACGGGTCGCGTCCACGTGCCGCGCGCCGAAGCTGATCGCGAAGGCGGCGAGAACGATTGCGACGGCGAATACGCCCGCCGCGCCGTCGGCGTTGCGCGGCTCGGGGGCAAAAAACGCGAACGTGGTCGCGACGGACTTTAGTTGCAGCGCGATGTAAGGCGCGGCGCCGATGACTGCGATGACGGTGACGGTCGCGGCGACGGCGCGGGATTTCTGATAGTGGGCGGACAGAAAATCCGCAATCGACGTGGAGTTAAACCGCTTGCCCGCCACCACGAGCCGGCGCATCGCCGGCAACCCAACGCTGAAAGCGAGGGCGGGTCCGAGATAGATGGGCAGGAATTCCCAGCCGCGCGTCTCGGCGGTTCCGACCGCGCCATAGAAAGTCCAGGAGGTGCAATAGACCGCGAACGACAGGCCATAGACCAGCGGCGAGCGGTTAGAGAGCCGCGTCGCGTCGCCGCGGCTTTCGGCCCAATAGGCGATCGCGAACAAAAGCCCGGTGTAAACGAGCAGCACGCCGACGATGATCGGCTGGGTCAAGGCGCTCCCTCCCAGAAGAGCGATCAAATTTTCTTTTCGGGAAATCTAGCGCGGGCGCGCCCCGGGATCAAAAGAGAAAAGCGGCGGCGCGTTGATGCGCGCCGCCGCCTTCTTGCAGTGCGCGCGGATGGTTAACCATCCGCGCGTGGGGGAGGGATCAATGCTGGTGGGCGACGCCCGCGCCGGTCGGGATGCGGATGTCGTCGACGAGATCCTGCACGGCGGCCGGCGTTGGTTTGGTCACCCGCGCCACCGCGATTGCTACGGCGAAGTTGATCACCATGCCGATGGACCCGATGCCTTCCGGCGAAATGCCGAAGAGCCAGTTCTCGGCGGTGTTCACGGCGCCGAACCAGGGCGACTTGAAGTACACGATGTAACCGATCGTGAAGGCGAGGCCCGCCAGCATGCCGGCGATCGCGCCTTCCTTGTTCATCCCCTTAAAGAAGATACCCATCAGGATCGCCGGGAACAGCGAGCACGCCGCCAGTCCGAAGGCGAGGGCGACGACCTGCGCCACGAAGCCCGGCGGGTTGATGCCAAGATAGCCGGCGACCGAGATCGCCACGATCGCCGCGCCCCGCGCCGCCAGCAATTCCTGCTTGTCGGAGATTGACGGCATGAAGGTCTTCTTCAACAAGTCGTGGCTGATCGATGCGGAGATGACGAGCAGCAGTCCCGCCGCAGTCGAGAGCGCCGCCGCGATGCCCCCCGCCGCGACAAGCGCGATGACCCAGCCGGGGAGCTTGGCGATTTCAGGGTTCGCCAGCACCATGATGTCGCGATCGACATAGACCTCGTTGGCGTTCGCCGTCAGTTCATTCGACACAAGGCGTTCGCCATGGGTCCCGAGTTCGCCGGTGAATTTCGGCTTGCCGACAAATGGCGCGCCTGCGGAGTATTGCATGACGCCGTCGTCATTCTTGTCGACCCAGGTGTCGAGGCCGATGCGTTCAAAGGTCTTGAAGAAGCTCGGCGCGCCGCCGTTTTCCTCTGCATTTTCATATGTCGCGCCGTTCACCGTCTCGATGAAGTTGATCCGGGCGAAGGCGCCGACTGCTGGCGCGGTCGTGTAAAGAAGCGCGATAAAGACAAGCGCGTAGCCTGCTGACTTACGCGCGTCCGAGACCTTCGGCACCGTGAAGAAGCGCACGATCACATGCGGAAGGCCGGCCGTGCCCACCATCAAGGCGAGGGTGATCGCGAAGACGTCGACCATGGACTTTGAGCCTTGCGTGTAAGCGGCGAACCCGAGGTCGGTCAGGGTGCTGTCCAGTTTCTGCAAGACGGTCATGCCCGACCCGTCAGCGACCATTGAGCCGAGTCCCAGTTGCGGGATCGGGTTGCCGGTGATCAGGATCGAGATGAAGACAGCCGGCACCATATAGGCGAAGATGAGGACGCAGTACTGCGCGACCTGGGTGTAGGTGATCCCCTTCATGCCGCCAAGGACGGCGTAGAAGAAGACCACAGCCATGCCGATGAAGACGCCGATCGTGATCGGCACGTTCAGGAAGTGCGAGAAGACGACGCCGACGCCGCGCATCTGCCCGGCGATATAGGTGAAGGAAATGACGATCAGACAAATGACGGCCACGACGCGCGCGGTTTTGGAGTAGAACCGTTCACCGATGAAGTCCGGCACCGTGAACTGACCAAATTTCCTGAGATATGGCGCAAGCAGAAGCGCCAATAGAACGTAGCCGCCGGTCCAGCCCATGAGATAGACCGAGCCGTCATATCCGGCGAAGGCGATGATGCCGGCCATGGAGATAAAGGAGGCGGCGCTCATCCAGTCCGCCGCCGTCGCCATGCCGTTTGCGACAGGATGGACGCCGCCGCCCGCGACGTAGAACTCCTTTGTGGAGCCGGCGCGCGACCAGATGGCGATGCCGATATAGAGCGCGAAGGAAAGTCCGACGGCGATGTATGTCATAATCTGTGTGCTCATGACACTAGCTCCTATTCGTCATCATCGTCGACGCCGTATCGGCGTTCGATGATCTTCATACGGTGGGAATAGAAAAAGATCAGCGCAACGAACACGTAGATCGAGCCCTGCTGGGCGAACCAGAACCCGAGCGGATATCCGCCGACCGTGAAATTGTTCAGTTGGTCAACGAATAAAATGCCGGCGCCGAACGAGACGACGAACCACACGGCGAGGAGACTGAGAAGCAGTCGGACGTTCTCCGACCAATAGCGATTGACGGTGTACTCCGCCTTCGTGTCCCCATCATGGCCCGAGTGCGGGGGCATGTTCTCGCCCTCATGGTGGTAGGGCGCGGCATGGTCTAAAGGGGTTTTTCGTCGCGTGGACATGGCGACGTTAGGGTCAAGGGATCCGGGGTCAAGAGACCCAGAATCCAGGGATGTTGCGCTCATTTTGGGGCTCCTTTCCCATTTCCCGGCCTTGAAAGCCTAGGAGGGACAAGGGAGCCCCGCTACGCGACTTTGGTCGTACGACCGATGGCGAATGCCGCCCGGGGGGCAATACGACGTCCCGCGCGCCGGGGCGGCGAGGCGAGGTCGTCGGTCTGGCGTTGGCGGAAAGTCGCCAAAAGCCTTCCCGCGCCTGGGGCTTGCGCGCAGCCGACAGCGGCGTCAGCAGGCCGCGAAGACGCCGCCCATGTTGCCATTGGGGCGGCAATCCTGACCGCGATTCACTTCAGCCTGTGGATTGTTGTTGCGGCGGCGCCGCGCGCGCTGGGCGGCGGCGGCTTTCGCGCGGGCGATTTCAGCCTCGATGCGCTTCAGTTCGACCGCCATGGTCGAAAAGTTGCGGCGGGAGCTCTCCCACTGTGAGAACGCGCTGCGGCAAGCGCCCTCTTCGTAGTAACGCGCGCTCATGCAGGCCGCGTAAGTCTTACAACTTGCGGTCATGTCCTGGTAAGCGATGTCGAGTTCCGCATCGAAGTTCTTCAGCAGGTTTCGAAGCCTGTAGCGATTATCAACGTCTTCGGATCGGATTCGCATGCCTGAATAGCCGCCTGCGTCGTCGAATTGATATGCGCCCTCGCCGCTCCTTTGTAAGGGATTGACTGAGACGCTGCCTCCGCGGCTCGACCGATAAACCTGGATCGCAACCGCGGCTTCATTCGCGCGGCGACGCAGGGTGGCCATTTGCGAATCCAGATTGCGGTTATCGCAAATGGCTGACGTGGTTTCGCGAATGGACATCCCCAGCGTCGGTTCCGCGATTTCCGGAACCTCAGGGGTTTCGCACGCTCCTACGCTCAATGCGATGACCAGTGACAGGATTTTCTTGTGCATGATCTCCCCTTTCTGGGTTCGTGAACGGCGCATGATTGGCCGGATGCTTCCCATCTAAATCGGCGCGTCCCACGTTCCGCGCTACGGTATTCGTCAATTTGGCCGGCAGCCCTCTCCGACGGCTTCAAGACGATCCCGATAAAAGTCGTTCAGCGAGAGTTCGGATTTGATGCTGTCCCAACGGTCTCTTGGCGTGAGCGAGCCGAACATGTCGACAAGCCGTTTCGCCGGCGCATGGCCTTCGCGCGCCGCCTCGACGAGATAAGCGTCCGCTTGCTGAATGTTCTCGACCAGCCCGCAAAGCCGGTAGCTCGATGCGATCGTGCCCGTGCCGTAAATCAGCGCGAGGTTGAATTTTGCTTCCGGGTAACCGCGATTTGCGGCCATTTTCAGGAACCTGAGGCCCGCGTCCGTGTTCTGAACGACGCCGAGGCCGGCGACGTACATCACGCCGAGCAGGTTGATGGCGTGCGGGTCGGCGTTCACCTGCGCGGCTGAACAGATAAGATAGACCGTTTCAATCGGCGTCAGATCGCCGGTCTCGCTGAAGCCGATCTCCCGCTGGAAAAGCCGCGCCGCCGCTCGCGACGCGGGACCGTATCTGCCGTCGATCGCGCCCTCGTAATAGCCCTTGGCCGCCAGGGCGCGCTGTCGGGACCGCAGGTCGACAATCGCGCCGCCTTCGGGATTGTCCTGATAGTTGCGTGAAATGCGGGCGAGGCTGTCCACCGTGTATTCGCAGGTGAGATTGAGCGCCGACAGGCGTTTCGCCGCCAGATCGCCGTACTCGGATTGGCAGACGCGGCCAACGGCGATGGCGCGCGTGAACTTGTCCCGGGCGCGCGCGATGCGCCCAACCGCCATGTCGGCTTCCCCGCGGTTGAAATGGTATTTTGACCTGTCTTCGCAGGCGAGGGCGCTTTCGCGGGTTGCACACTCGCCCGCCGCGTCCAATGCGACGCATTCATCCGGCAGACCGTCAGGCGCGGCTGAGTCGATGTTGGGAGCCGCCGCCGCCCCTGGGGCGTTCCGATAGGCCTGCGCGCCGGACCCCTCTCGGTATCTTCGCCTGCCGCCGGAGGCTGCGCCGGACGAGCGGTCCGCATTGCGACCTGCGTTGCTGCGGCCGCCGCCAGGCCGATTTCGACGCTGTTTAGCGTAATGAGTCTCGATGGCGGCGATGAGATCTGCGTAGGTCGGAGGCTCGCTGATCGCCGAGATGTCGCCTTCTCGCAACGCCGCTTCAAACTCGTCGCAATCGGCGCCGGAAAACCCGTCAAGATCGGTGTCGCAGGGATTGTATGACCCGTCCCAGTCGGCGAGTTCGGCTTCCATGCGCACCGCGGGACGCGCATTCTGCCGATTGCGGACCACATCCAGAGCTTCAGCCAGTCGCGTGTTGCCGCAAAACGAGTCCTGATCGCCGCCGAAGCGTTCGGCCAGCAGTTTGAGTTCGGCGCCGGCTCGCTGCCGAAGCGAGTTCTCCCTTTGCGAGCTGAAGCGGAAGTAATTGGCCGTCTCCGACCGCCAGTCATATGCGCCGGGCAGCCTGCACATCGACGCCATATGGAACTGAACATAAGCCAGGTCCTGACTGTCGTCGGGCTTTGGCCAGAAATAATCCTTAGGCGGCGTATATCTGAGCGACTGCCGCATCCGCTTGGCGACGCGCGGCGCGTGTTTGCCGAGATAGTGCTGACCAAGCCGCAGCAGCCCTTCATCGCCATTTAATTCGTGCAGGGCGACAAACTGCGAACGCGTTGCGTTATAATCCTGCAATGACAGATTGAGGTCATCGAACAGTCTCGGCGCGTCGGGGTGCCCGTTCGCGCCGGCGATCAGGAAGTGTAACGCCGCCTCCTGTCGGCGACGTGTGACGTCGCGCTCGTAAATCCCGAGAAGCACGTGTTGGGCGGGATCGCCAAGAACGGAATCAGTCAAAATGATTGAGTCCATCTTCGCGGCGATGACGTGTTTGAGGGATGAGCTCGCGATCCAGTCGCCTGCGACCGATTCCGGCGCGATGATCAGCGCGCCGGATCCGGACCGACCGCTTGCCGCATGCCGATAGTCAGTCGCGTTAGCGGACTGCCCGAGCCTGAAGGTCTGGGACAGGATCAGATAGCCGATGGCGAGCGCGCCGACGCCGATCACAAGAAAGAAGGTCAGCGCCTGGAGCGCGCTTAGAAGGTTGAACGATTTTTTCGGCGCTTCTTCCCAATAAGGCCGGTAGAACTCGCCGTGCCGGCTCACCGTCGTCCCGCCGCCATCGGTCAGAGATGCGCCCCTCGTCGCGACAGTCGTCGTCGATGAGCGTCGTTGCCGAGCCACTCTTCCCACTTTGATCCCCAACGCGGCCTCTCCCCTAGATTAACCATAATACAAGGGATCGTTCACCCACAAGCGTGCGGAGATCACGTTGGGCGTTGGTGCGCTTCTCGAATTGAACAACGTCGCGCCTGCGGCAAACGGGTGACAGACGCGGTCATTCGTCAAGCGGCGTCACGCGGTCGTCATGGCCGGCGCGATCGGAGTGAAAGACGAGCGCCATCAGGCCGACGCCGATCGCGATCGTTCCTGCGACCCCCAGGAAAAGCGCAAACGCCACGTGAGGGCCGGCGCTGAGGGCCTCCAGGCGAAAGACCATCAGGATGATCAAAATCGCCGCGATGAGCGAAAGCGAGGTAATGGCCGCAAAAACGACCGTCGGGCGCGCCGGCCTTCCGGTGGCGTCAGGCGTGCGCCGGCTCTTTTCGACAGGCGGCGGCCCGACAGGCTTGCGAGGGTTTTCGGGCAAGAGGAGCCTTCGCTGTCTAAAACGAAACTGTGGACCAGGCTCGGTTGACGTATGATGCGCTCGCCCACTTGGCAATGCCGCTTTCAAGGCAACGCGCCTGCGCGGACAAAGAGGGCCTTCGCCGTTGAGGTTCGCCCGCCGCATGCGCGTGACGATTGATTCCGGGCGCGGCTGCCTGCCTCTTAAGCGTGGCGATGCGTCTAAACGGGAGAGAGCGGATGACCAAGCGACGTGTTTCATCAACCGGGGCCGCGTGCGCCCTCACTCTTGTGCTTGGCGCGTGTTCCGGGGCGGACGCGGACGCCGAGGCGATCAGTGGCGATTATCCTGACGGCGCGATATCCGGGACTGAAGCCGCGCTCGCCGCGCCGCCGACTGAGCGGCCTGTGGCGGAATACGAATACAACGCCCGACGAGGACGGATTCTCTTTGTCGCAAAGGGGTGCGTGCTCTGCCATTCGGTGAATGGCGTCGGCGGCGCGGCGGCGCCCGCTCTCAATGCGCCAGCGAACGGCGCGGTCGTCGACGGCTACGCCTTTTCCACCCGAATGTGGCGCGGGGCCCCTGCGATGGTGGCGCTGCAGCGCCTTGAACTCGGATACCAGATTGAACTCGACGGGCAGGACCTTGCCGATCTGGCGGCCTTCGTCGTGAACGCCGACGAGCAACAGCTCGTCACGTTGGACTCGTTGCCGGAGGGCTATGAGGGCTGGTTTGTGAACATGCGCTTCTGGGACGATGAAGAATGGGGTGAATACCTGGAGCGCGGCGACTTTCCTGACCTCGGAGAATATGAGGGCGGCGATTTCGATCGCGAATAGCGATCGGGCGTCTTGCGCGCGGCTGACCGCGTCAGACGCCTCGTCGGCCGAAGTCGCGCATTCGGGCGAGGTGCTTTTCCGCTGTCTTGGGGTCAAGATCCGGGCCGACGCCGCCAATGAGGGTGTCGCGAACCGGTCCGAAGCCAGCCATTCCTAAGACGCTCGATTCAAAACTCTTCACCCCATGGGCCCCGAAAAACATCCGGTACGCCGTCGACGGCATCCCCATCGTCACCACCACATGGGCCGACCTGCCCTGCAGCATTTTGCGCGGCCAGCCGCCCTCCTCCGATTCCGCCAACGCGAAATCATTCCGCACGAACTGTTCAAAAAACGCCTTTGTATAGGCGGGCATTGAGCCGAGCCAGATCGGATAAAAGACCGCCATGTGGTCCGCCGCCATCATCGCGCCTTGCGCGGCGGCGACGTCCGGGGGCGGCTCATCCGAAAACACCGCCGGATCGCGCAGGACCTCATAGTTCATCTTCGCCATGTCATGGATCGCCACAATGTGGCGGCCCTCCTCGGCGCCTTCTGCGTACGCCTCCGCCAGGGCGCGGCAAAAATGACCGGGCTTATCGTTCGGATGGCCAATCAGGACGAGAATATTCTTGGACATTGGCGACTTCTTTCAAGGCGATGTTCTCTGATTGCGAGCTGTTGCTGAGCGTCAAGATATACCGGACGGGAGAGCCTTAGTTTATTGATCAGCGTCAAACCAGCCTGCGAAAGCGCGATCGGACGCGGGAAGGCGGCCGGCCGCCTGATCACATCCGGAATTCGGGCAGCCATTCGACGAGGTATGCGGATTTTTCGCGCAGATCATTGATCGCTTCGTCGCGTGTGCGATTGAGCAAACGGACGCGTGCGCCCGGCCGCAATTGCCCGAGGAGGTGCCGGTCAGCGCGCGCGACGCTCGCGATGCGCGGATAGCCGCCGGTCGTCTGGGCGTCGCAAAGGAGGACAATCGGGGCGCCATCCTCCGGACACTGAATGACGCCAGGATAGACTGCGCCGCTCGCCATCCGACCGTCTGAAGCGAGGTCAAGGCGCGCGCCTTTGAGCCGCGCGCCCATCCTGTCAATGCGGGCGCTTACAACGAACGACTGTTCAAAGAGCGCCGCCTTCGATCCGGGCGCCAGAAGCGCCGTCTCCGCTGAGGCGCACGCGCGCAGCGCGAAGGCTGGCCCGATCGCCGGGCGATGCCGCGCGGGGGTTTCGATGGCGGGCGGCATGGTCGAGGCGCCTTGGACGCGCAGCACGTCGCCGGGCAGGAGCGCGCGGCCTTGATGGCCGCCCCAGCGCGCCGGGGAATAGGTCGACGGGGAACCGAACGCCTCTTGAGCGGCCAGCCCGCTTGCGATCGCAAGATACGTTCGCATCCCATGTCTTGGCGGGTCGATCGACAGCGCTGATCCGGCGCGCGCATGCAGCGTCTGATGAAAGGCGACCGGCTCGCCGTCCAGGCTTGCGACGCCTTCCGCGCCCGTCAGTCCAATGGCGATGTCGGCCTCTATCCGCGCTTCGAAACCCCCGAGCGTGATTTCAACGGCGGTCGCGTCAGGACAATTCCCCACGAGGCGATTGGCGAGCGCCATGGAGAGCGGATCAGCCGGTCCCGCTGCTGGCGCCGCCAGCCAGCGTGCGCCGCGCCGCGGGCGTCCTTGCAGCGTCGCCTGAACGCCAGCCCTCACGATACGGATCGTCATGCCGGCGAAAATGCGACGCGCATGCCGGGCGCGAGAACAAGCGGCGTTTCAGCGCTCGGATCAAACAGCGGCGCCGCTGCCCGGCCGATGATGGGCCAGCCGCCAGGCGAGGCGAGGGCGTACGCTCCGGAATAGCCCCCGCTGATCCCGATCGATCCGGCGGCGACGCGCGGACGCGGGGTCGTCAGGCGCGCTACGTTCAAGGCGGGGTCAAGGCCCGACAAGTAGGCGAAGCCCGGCATGAAACCGATCATCTCCACCACATGGGCGCTCGCCGCGTGCAAATGGATAAATTCGTCGGCCGACAATCCGAGCGATCCGCATATGACCTTGAGGTCTGGCCCCTCTTCGCCGCCATAGCGGACTTTCAAGCGCAGGGGCGCAACAGACTCGTCTTCGTCAAGCGGCGCGTTCATGGCCTCAGCGAGCGCGGAGACGACATCAGCTTCTTTCGTCTGTAAGGGATCGAATTGGACGCAAACGGAGTTCATGCCCTGCGTCGCCTCCAGCCAGGGCGCGCGCTCGGCAAGCCGCGCGGCGACGGCGCGCGCTCGGCGGCAGTCGGTCACCATAACGCCGATGGCGTCTTCGGCGAGGTAAAGGAATGTTGGCGCGCGGTCGCTCATGTGTGCGCGCGCAATGCGACGCCGACGCCCGCCAGCCGCTCGCGGATCGCCCGCGCTGAAGCGAGCGCGCCCGGTGAATCTCCATGCAGGCAAATCGTTTCGGCCGGCAGGTGAATCGCGCCGCCGCCATGCGCTGGCGCGCGTCGGTCGACGGCGATCATTTCCGCTTGTCGCGCTCGCGCGTCTTCGGTTTCAATGATCGCGCCCTCAAGACGTCGGTCGCGCAATGCGCCGGTTTTTTCGTAGGCGCGATCGGCGAACCCCTCGGCGATGAAGCGCAGTCCTTGTTCCTGGGCCGCGCGCGAGAGCGAGGAATTTGGCGGGCCGACAAGCGTCGCGCCCGGCAGGCTCTTCAGAACTGCATCGACGACGACCGTCGCGAGGTCCGCGTCAGCCGCCGCGGCGTTATAGAGCGCGCCGTGTGGTTTTACATGGGTTAGCGGCACGTCACTGTATGATGCAATATCACGAATGGCGGTAATTTGCATACAAAGCGATTGAAGAAGATCCGGTTTTGGCATTTCCATCGGCTTTCGGCCGAAATTCTCCCTATCCGGATAAGAGGGATGGGCGCCGGCGATCGCGCCTGACTGTCTTGCGAGCAGCAGCGCTTCTTGCATGGAGGTCTCGTCGCCTGCGTGGCCGCCGCACGCGATATTGCAGCTTGTGACGACCTTGAGAATGCCGGCGTCGTCGCCGCAGCCTTCGCCAATGTCGGCGTTCAGATCGATATGCATATTCATGGCGCGATCCCTGCTGCGCGAAGAACCGAGCGCGCGCCAAGGCCAATCGTCACAATCAGGACGATCGCGCCCGCGAGGTTCGACAATGGCCCATTGGCGGCGTCGCCAAGGAGCGATTTTCGGTTCATCACATATAGCAAGAACCCGGCGATCACCGGGAGCAGCAGCCCATTTGCGTATTGCGCCAGCAGTATCAACGAAATGGGCTTCAAGCCGAGAAGGCCCGCGCCCGCGCCAAAGCCGACAATGGCGAGGGCGGTCGCTCGGAAAACGGTCTTCCGCCGCGTTTCGGACAAGCTCAACAGTTCTCCCAGCGCATAGGCGGCCGCCATTGGCGCGGTGATGGCTGACGTCAGTCCGGCGCCGAGGAGCCCCGCCCCGATGAGGTATTTCGCGGCGGGGCCGAACGCCGGCTCGATGGCGCGGGCCATATCCGCGGCGCTCTCCACCGTGACGCCGTTTGCAAAGAGACTTGATGCGGCCGTTGAGACAATCAGTATCGAGATGAGGCCGCCAATGCCGATTGACAGCGCTGAATCGCTCCGCGCGCTATCGAGATCCTCCGCACCCGCCCATTTCTCCCGCGCTGTCGCCGCGTGGAGAAAAAGGTTGTACGGCACGATCGTCGTCCCGATGAGAGCGATGGTCGTCGTCAGCGACCCGTCCGGGGCGCTCGGCAAAAACCCGCGCGCGGCGGCGGATAGATCGGGCCGGACGAGGAGCGCTGCGAGGAGAAAGGCGGCGCACATCGCCATCACGAGCCCGATGAGCAGTCGTTCCAGCAGTTTGTATTCGCCAATCACGAGCGCCGCGGCGGCGAGGCCCGCCAGGGCCGCCGCTGAAACGCGCCTGTCCGGCGCCGCTGATCCCATGAGCGCTTCGACCCCGAGGGCGCCGCCGGCGAGGTTGCCCGCTTCATAGGCCGCGGCCCCCAGTCCCACCGCCGCGAAGGCGAGCCCGCCGATGATGAATTTGGCCGAGATCCCCGGCGCGGCCGCCATCAACGCTTCGCCAAGCCCCAGCCGCGCGCCGGCTCCCAGTCGCGCCGCCATGTCCTGAAGGATGACGGTTGCGGCTGTGGCGAAAACGAGCGCCCACAGGAGCGCGTAGCCGAACGTCGCGCCCGCCAGCGTGCACGTCGTGACAGTGCCCGGCCCGATAAAGGCGGCGGCGACAATCGCGCCCGGCCCGAAACGACGCGTCAAAAAAACAGCTCCGCCGCCGATGAAGCGAGCGGGCGATCAGGCGTCGGCGGCGGGGCGGCGCTCCCAAAAATGTCAGGAGCATCCAGGCGGTTCTTCAGCATAGCCCATTCTTATTCGTCGAGGCGCTTTGACTGGCGCGTCTTTGATCAAGACTTGCGCAATGGCGTACTCCGATCAAGTCGCGCCGCGCGCTCGATAGACAAAGACAGGCGGCGGTCCGACGAAAGAGTCGCCGCCATAGCCGATGGCGCCGGTGGACCCTCTTGCATGCGAAATGTTCTGGCACCGCCGAGCGCGCGAACCGCGCAAGTGGTTTGAATGTTTAGACTTTGTCTGCAAGGCTTCGATCATCGGCCAACCGGCGCGGCGTTCGCGTGGTCAGGCCGGATGTGTGTCAATTTTCTGGGGAATGGCCAGGTGAAGATTCTCGAATTCCGAGTGTTCGCGTCCGTCGGCGCGGCGGTGATCGCATGTTTGGCGTCCGGCGTGGCCGGCGCATCTGAAGAGAAGGCGGCCAATCCCATGGCCTCTTTGCCCTTACGCGCGATCGGCCCCGCTTATCCGAGCGGTCGGATCTCCGACTTCGCCGTATATCCCGGCGGCGCGGCGCGTTATCTCGTTGCGACCGCGTCAGCTGGCCTTTGGCGTACGGACGATAATGGAACGAGCTGGACGCCGTTGTTCGATGGCGAGGCCTCCTACGCGATCGGCGTTGTGGAGCTGGCGCCGTCGGATCCAAAAACCATCTGGGTGGGAACGGGCGAGAACAACGCTCAACGCTCCGTCGCTTTTGGCGACGGCGTCTACAAGTCGACCGACGGCGGTAAGACATGGACGAATATGGGCCTGGAGGATTCGGGGCACATTAGCCAGATCTGGATCCACCCGGAGGACGCCAATGTCGTGCTGGTCGCGGCGCAGGGACCCCTCTGGAGCGATGGCGGGGACCGCGGCCTCTATAAAACGGTGGACGGCGGCGCGACATGGCGGCGGATCCTCTTGGTTGACGAGTACACCGGCGTCAACGAGTTCGTCGTTCACGCCGACAATCCCGATCATATCGTCGCCTCCAGCTATCAGCGGCGCCGGCATGTCTGGACACTGATCAATGGCGGCCCTGGCTCCGGCGTGCATCGCTCCACCGATGGCGGCGAAACCTGGGAAGAAGTGTCCGCCGGTTTGCCGTCGGACCATATGGGCCGCATTGGCCTCGCCGCTGCGCCGTCCGCGCCGTCGACCGTCTATGCGATCATCGAAGCCAATGACGAAGAAAAAGGCGTTTATCGGTCTACGGATTTCGGCCAGAACTGGGAAAAGCGCTCCGGCCACATGACGACGAGCCCGCAATACTACAATGAAATCGTCGTCGATCCGCATGACGCTGACCGGCTTTACTCACTCGATACGTTCTCCAAAGTTTCCGAGGATGGCGGCAAGACATTTACGAACCTCTCCGCTGAGCACCGGCATGTGGACGATCACGCCCTATGGATCGATCCGTCGAACGTCAAACACCTTCTGATGGGCGGGGACGGCGGCGTCTACGAAAGCTGGGACGGCGGTGAGCGCTGGCGGCACATGGACAATCTGCCGATTGTGCAGTTTTATCGCATTCAGCCGGACAATGACGCGCCGTTTTACAATGTGTGTGGCGGCACCCAGGACAATAATTCTTTATGCGGCCCGTCCCGTACGGCGGTGACGCACGGCATCGTTAATTCGGACTGGAAGATTATCCTCGGCGGCGACGGCTACAAGCCGCAGATCGACCCCACGGATCCCAACATCATCTACACGCAGTATCAGTATGGCGGTCTCGCGCGCTATGACCGGCGGACTCAGGAGCGGCTCTATATCACGCCGCAGCCGCCAGGCGGCGAGAACGACTATAAATGGAACTGGAACACCCCGCTGCTGATCAGTCCGCATGATCCGCACACAATCTATTATGCTGCGGAGAAGGTCTTCAGATCGAAGGATAGGGGCGATAGCTGGGAGGTTATCAGCCCGGACCTGACCCGCAAGCTCGACCGCAACGCCCTTGAGGTGATGGGTCGGGTGTGGAGCGTCGATTCGGTCGCAAAGAACGATTCAACGTCATTCTACGGATCGATCATCGCGTTTTCGGAAAGTCCGGTGCGCAAAGGGCTCCTTTACGCCGGCTCGGACGACGGCGTCATCAGCGTGTCGGAAGACGATGGCGCGACATGGCGCTCCCAGTCGCTCTTTCCTGGCGTTCCGGAGATGTCTCTTGTGGAGGACATTATCGCGTCAGTGAACGACGAAAATGTCGCCTACGCCATTTTCGACAATCACAAGCGCGGCGACCACAAGCCCTATGTCTATATGACTACGGATAAAGGCGAAACATGGGCGCCGATCACGGGTGATTTGCCGGAGCGGGGCTCGGCCCACACAATCGCCGAAGATCATGTCGATCCGGATCTGCTCTTTGTGGGGACGGAATTTGGTCTCTTTACGAGTCAGGATCGCGGCTCGACATGGACGCAGATGAAGTCGGGCTTCCCCACCATCGCCGTGCGCGATCTGGAGATTCAGCGGCGCGAGCATGATCTCGTCGTCGGGACCTTCGGGCGCGGCGCCTATGTCATCGACGATTACTCTCCTTTGCGGACGCCGGCAGCGGACGTCGCCGAGGCTGAAGCGACCCTGTTCGCCGTGCGTGATCCCTGGCTCTATATTGAGGGCGATTTCTGGGGGACCTGGGGCGGCGCCCAGGCGTCCAACGGCGACAATTTCTATTTCGCCAAAAACCCGCCCTATGGCGCTGTTTTCACCTATCATTTGAAAGAGAGCCTTGAAACGAAGCGCGCAGCGCGCAGAAAGTCTGAGATCGACATCGAAAAGCAGGGCGGCGATACCCCCTATCCTAGTTGGGAGGATCTGCGTACGGAGGACCGGGAGGATGCGCCGGAGATTATCCTGACAGTGCGCGGCGCCGACGGCGCAGTCGTCCGACGACTGAAGGGCGAAACGGGAAAAGGGCTTCACCGGACCGCCTGGGACATGCGCCATGAGAAGCCGGATGCGGTCTCTTTGGACGAAGGCGCCTCCTATTTCGGCGGCGCCAGCGTCGGTCCCCTGGCGACGCCCGGCGTTTATACGGTGAGCCTGTCGAAACGTGTTGGCGGCGTCGAGACGACCATTGGCGAGCCGCGGTCGTTCACCTTGAAGCCGCTCAATCGCAGCCCGGAAATCACGGATGACCGCGGCGCGTTGCTGGCGTTTCAGAAGCGCACCAGCGATCTGATACGCCGGGTAGACGGCGCGGCGGGCCGTCTTGAATCGGTCGGATCCCGCATTGCTCACCTGAAAGCGGCGATCGATCGCACGACCGCGGCGACCAGCGCCCATCGTCGCACATTGAACGACCTTGAGACGCGCTATGACGATCTCGTCACGGCGATGCACGGTGATGATACGATCGGCGGACGCAATGAACCGACGCCGCCATCGATCGAAGGCCGCTTGTCGCGAGTCCGCTTCTCTTCGTGGTGGTCCCAGGCGCCGGTCGCGGCCGTGCACAGTTCGGCCGTCGATGTGGCCGCCGCCGCGTTTGCGGTCGCTGAACCGCAATTGAAGGCTCTTGAGACTGATCTGGCCGGGTTCGAGTCGGAGCTCGCCGCGATTGGCGCTCCCTGGACGCCCGGCCAGGGGCGGGCGCCGAGCGAATAGCGAGGCGGCTGCGAACGCGCGCGTTTCTGGGCGCGTCCTTGAGGGAGCGTCCAGAAGTTAACGAAATATTGGTCGTACCTTTGAATAATGAACGTGACGAAACGCTCATGGCCCCGAAAGGCGCCCATCGAAGGATGACCAATGCCCAAGGACAGGCCCGCCAAGGGTGGCGCAAAGAGCATCTATATCCCGCAGGGCGAATACGGCGTCAGCGATGATCCGGACACGTTTTTCACAACCGTGCTCGGATCATGCATTTCCACCTGTTTGCGCGATCCGAAAACGGGCGTCGGCGGCATCAATCATTTCATGCTGCCTGGCGGCGGTGAGAGCGACGGCGCTGGTGTGATGTATGGCGTCAACTCCATGGAGCTCTTGATCAACGGGCTGTTGGGGAAGGGGGCGAGCCGCGGCCGGCTGGAGGCGAAAGTCTTCGGTGGAGCGGGGATCTTAGGCATCTCCAAACAGATCGGCGACGCCAATGCGGCGATGGCTAAGGAGTTTCTCTCAAAAGAGGGCATTCCCATTCAGAGCATTAGCGTCGGCGGGCGCGACGCGCGCCGCATTCAGTACTGGCCGGCGACGGGGCGCGCCCGGCAACAGATTATCGACGCCGCCAAGGCGCCGGAGGCGATGGAGCCGCCCGCGCCGGCGCCGAAGCGCGCCGATGAGGACATCGAATTCTTTTAGGAGGCGCCCTGCTGTCAGGTTCGATAGGTTGCGCGTCTGGCTCTATTTGAAAGACTTCTTCGGGTCCGTCAGAACAGATCCACGTCCCCGGAATCATCGGACGGCGGCGATGGGGGTATAACTCGATCTGCACGCAGACGAAGGGCAAGTTCCGTCAACGTCAATTTGTCGATGGTCTCCATGATATTGTCAAAATGGAGATCCGCCGGCTCCAGCGTTTCCATAAAGACCGACAGATTGCGTAGTGTCTGCGCGACGAGATCGAACGCTTGCAGTTCCCTGATCATCGCGCCCTGTTCCAGGGGGCGTCCGGCGCAGGCGTTGTCGATGCAGGATTGCAGCCGGTCCACGGCGCAGACGAGCGCGGCGAGCTCCGCGCTAACCTGTCTGATGACGCCTGTCGGCACACCGTCGGCGCAGTCGTCGCACGGCGTCTTGTAGTGCGTGTAGGCCATTTATCTCCACCTTACCCGCGTCCGCCGCGTTGGCTGACCGCAACGGACGTCTTCCGTCGTTTAGAGTTTTCTTCGCGTTGCGCCTCGCGCCACCGAGGGCGGCGCGCGAACTTGCGCGTCTGGATCAAGCCGCCTTGATCTTGGTCTGCGGCATCACCTTCATCAGATCTATGTAGCGGATCATTTCGTCTTCGAGCGCGATTACGCCTCGGACGAAACCGCCGTCCACATCTGAGGCCACTTCAGGGGTTGGTTGGACGTTTTGTCCGTCGATGCTCAAGATATCTGATACCGACTCGACAAGCACGCCGACGAGCTGATCTTTCATCTGCACGACGATGATCGCGTGCCGCGCAGTTGGTTCCGTTGGGTCCTGGCCCAGCCGCGCGGCGAGATCCACGATCGGCAGGACCGCGCCGCGCAGATTGATCACACCACGCACGAATGGGGGCGCATGCGGTATCGGCGTCGCCTGCGTCCAGCCGCGAATCTCTCGCACAGACATAATGTCCACGCAGTATTTCTGCCCTGCGACGCGAAACGATACGAGTTCCTGCGCTGCGGAAGTCGGTTCGTCTGATTGATCCGTCATCGGTTCGGTCCTTCGCGGCTCCTACTCAACTACGTCAGCGACGGTCGTTCCGGCGGCGGCGCAGTCTTGATCCGTCGGATCCACATCGTCGCGTTCCCGCCAATCCGAGATCTGAAGCGCGCATTCGCCTTCCACAAACTCGAACATGTCCATGACCTCTTCTGTCGAGGCGCGTGTTTTCAGCCGGATCGTCCATGAGAGATAGGCGTTTGACGGATCGATGTCGTCGAGGCCCGGCAGCGCGTCCGCGTCGCAAGCGACGCGCAATTCGCCAAGCTCCGCCAGAGCGGCGATGATGGAGCTCGCTTCATTGCCGAGGTCGTAAAGGTCCGGGTAGGGCTTAAAGTAGATCAGAAACCCGCGCGGCTCATCGGTGCCGAGAGCGATGCTCGGATCGATATCGATTTTTGCAGGCGTGAAATTCTTCGACAGGGCTTCTTCTTCCGGCGGCGCGACGCGCATTGCTTTCAATGCCGGCGTCAGAGCGTCGATGTCTTCTGTCGGCGCGGGCTGACCGCTGCGCGCCGCGTCGACGAGCGGGCGCAGCGCCTCGCCCGCGCGCCAAAAGACGTCGAGGCTTTCTGAATCGAGGGAAAGTCGGTCTTCGCACGCCTCCTTGAGCGCTTTTTCGAACGCGTAGGCGAAATCAGAGAGGCGATCGAAGTCGAAGGCGGCCGCGCCCCCCTTCATGGAATGAACCGCCCGGTGGACCGTTCGGAGCGTTTCGCCGTCTCCCTCTCCGCGCTCAAGCGCTTTCAGGCCGGCGTTCACCGACTCAAGCAGTTCTTCGCACTCATCGAAGAACGTCTCGCGGATATCGTCCATTCCGTCCACTGAATTGGGAGTCCTTTCTCTAGGCGGCGACCCGCTGAATTGCGGAGATAAGCTTGTCCTTGTCGAAGGGTTTGACGATCCATCCGGACGCGCCGATGTCGCGAGCTTTCTTTCTAAGCTCTCCGGCCTTCTCTGTCGTCAGTACAAGGATCGGCGTCGACTTGTGTTCAGCGCGCTGGCGAACGCCTTTGATAAAGCCGAAACCATCGAGATTTGGCATATTGATGTCAGTGATGATCACATGCGGCATGATGGTCTTGAGGACCTCCAGCCCGATAGCGCCGTCCTCGGCGAGATGGACGTCAATGTTCGCCGAGCTGAGGGCGAGCCGCATCATTTCCCTGATCGTTCGGGAATCATCGACTGCTAAAACGGTAAGTGTCATGCGGACTTCTCCAGATCTTCCTTAAAGAACGAGGCGGCTCCGAGCCGGACGAGCATTTCCCTGAAACTCTGCGACGGTCGGACGATTGACATCGCGCCACCGCGTTCGACGGCGGTCTTCTGCGCGGCGAGAAGGAGTTGGAGGCATCGTCCGCCGAGAAACGTCACTTCAGACGCATCGATCTCGAGATCCGGGCGGGCGGCGGATTTCAGGTCGGACTCCAATTGCGGCGCCGCCGTTGAATCGAGCCGAGCAGCAAGAGCAATCCTTGTCATTGTTTCGTCCGACATCTCGTCTTTCCTGGTGTCGCCGGTCGCCGTACGACGGTCACAGCTGGCCGCGGAACGCCGCGTCGCCGCTCCCGTTAAGAGACGGTTTCGCGTACTGTCCTTGATGCAGCTTAAGGAAGAATTATTCCGCGTGCGATTTGCGCCAATCTGATCTGCGTAGGCCGCAAGCCACGGTTATAGCTGGCGCTGACAGGGCCGGTCGCCATTCGTCCGGTCCCGTCTCTTATGGTGTCCAAAAGGTTAACGCGGCCTGCCGCCGCGCCGCCGGGCTTTCAGGGCGTTTGTTCGGAGCGGGAATGAACGCCTAACGAGTGCGCACCGCCCCTTCCGCGCGGACGACGTCAAGGCTCGGGCAGCCGTTCACCGCCATGTAAAGGTCCGCCTCCGCCAGAATGCAGCGCAGCACATGAGCCGCGCCCTCCGCGCCGCCGAGGGCGAGGCCATATGCGTAGGGCCTGCCGATCCCGACGGCGGCGGCGCCGAGCGCGATCGCTTTAACAAGGTCCGTTCCCGAACGAACGCCGGAATCGAAAAGCACGGGCGTATCGCCCGCCGCCTCGACGACGCCTGGCAGCATGTCAATCGCCGCAATTCCGCCATTCGCTTGCCGACCGCCATGGTTGGAGCAGAAGAGGGCGTCGATCCCGTGGTCGACGGCGCGGCGGGCGTCGTCCGGGTGGCAGATCCCTTTCAGCACGATCGGCAGTTTCGTCGTCTCGCGCAGCCAGGGGATACGATCCCATGTAAGGACTTCGCCGAAGACCGCCGCCCAGGTCTGTATCGCCGCCGCCGGGTTCGCCTCCGGCGGCGTCTGCAGGAGGCTCCGGAAGACCGGGTCGGAGAAATAGTTCTCAAGAACATGCCCGCGGAGCTGCGGAAAATTCGCAGTCTGAAGATCTCGAGGACGCCAACCCGTGAGCCAGGTGTCGAGCGTCACGACGATTGCTTCATACCCTGCGGCTTCGGCGCGCGAAATCAGGCTTTCAGCGAGTTCCTTGTTCTTTGGCGTATAGAGCTGGAAATAGGCCGGCGTGCCGCCACAATGCTTGATGACGTCCTCAAGCGGATCATTCGCGAGCGTCGAGGCCATGAATGGGACGCCTGTCATGGCCGACGCCTTGGCGGCGGCGATGTCGCCATGGCCGTCCTGGGTGCAGACGCCATTCACGCCGATCGGACTCATGAAGGCGGGGCTTGGCAGCGTCTTCCCGAACAAGGAAATCGACAGGTCGCGTACGGAGCAGTCTCTCAACATTCGCGGCGTCATACCCCAGTCATGGAACGCCGCCGCGTTTCTGTCCTGGGTGTGCTCGTCCCCGCACCCGCCCTGCACGTAACTGAGGACGTGCGGCGGCATCGCGGCGCTTGCGCGCGCAACGAGGCCGGCGAAGTCGACGGGGTAGGTCGGGATAACCCCCTGCAGGCCGCGGAAGTAAATCTCATTTTGATAGTCGCCGTAGTGCGGCGAGGTCGCTCCGGCGTTTCCTTCGCTCATTAGGTCTTCTCCTGCGCGGCGTCGGGTGAAAGGTTAGCCCTGTCGCCGAAGCCGCGAAAGGCGCGCGACTGCAGTCAGTCGACGGGCGCTGAAGATAGCCAACGCGCGCGGTCCTCGTTATGGCGTGGCGGCATGCCTCGATTGAATCGGATCAGTCTGTCGAAACCACGCCCCCGGCTGCTATGCGTCGCGAATGGCGCCGGCGTTTGGCGCGTTGGACCGCGCGTTCGCGGGGCGAGGGCGACCTAAAGATGCGCTCCGGCGAACCGCTCGCCTTTCGCGCGTTCAAGTACGCGGTCTATCTACTGCTGTCCGTCAATGTCGCCTACTTTTTCTATGAGAGCGCGGCCGCGGCCGAATACGTCTTTCGGGAGGGCGTGTCGCCGGCGGAGATGATCGTCGCCTTTTCCGCGCCCGTGGACTCTATGGCCTGGCTTGTCCTCTTGCTGCTCCTTGAAGTGGAGACCGCAGTCCTTGAGGATCGGATCAGTCCGAGGAGCAAACGGATTATCGCCGTCGCGACCGCCATCTGTTACGCGGTCATTCTTTACTCCTTCTACGGATATATCAAAACGCTGGAAGTGCCAGCGGGCTTTTCGACGTATGACGGACCGTCGCCTTGCGCGCGCGCTGGCGAGGGCGCGTCGATCGCTATTGATCTGGAGCGGTTTGAGCCATTGACCTCCACGAACTGCGCTAGTCTTGGCGCCGGCGCCTTGCACAACGCCGCGCTCGATATCTTTGCGAGCGCGGACGCATTTGCGATGCTGCGACGCCTAGCCTGGCTCGACGTCGCCAATTCCGGCCTTTGGCTGATTGTCGTCACCGCGCTGGAGGCGGAGGTGCGGTTGAAGGCGTCGCCGTCGTTTGGGACCAAAGCCTATGCCGCCTTCAAAGCCGCTAAGGGCGCGCTTTACGCGGCTTTGTTCCTGGTCGCGGCGGATTGGGCGCGGCTTGGTTCGCCCTGGGATGCGTGGGACGCGTTTCTCTGGCTCGCGGCTTTTTTCTTCATCGAGCTCAACCTTTTCTCCTGGCAGAAGGATCGCGCCGCGTTGCGCGGAACGGTCTCATCGCGATAGTGCGCAGATGTCGCGCTGATGCCGACCCGCCTTGGCAAGAATAGGGAAGGCGGCCATTCTCCCGCCTTCAAATCAAGGAGAACGAGAATGATGGGGCGGGCGCGGAGTTTGATGGCGGCGATGGTGAGCGTTGGGGCGATGATGGCTGCGGCGACGTCTGGGCATGCAGCGGAGGAGCCAGGCATCGGGCCGGGCGGCCGACCGGTGGGCGCGGCGTGGTCGCGCAGCCCTGTCTACGCGGCCAATGGCATGGCCGCGACGGCGCATCCGCTCGCGAGCCAGGTGGCGGTCGATGTCCTGAAGGCCGGCGGGACGGCCGTCGACGCGGCGATCGCCGCCAACGCGACGCTCGGCCTGATGGAGCCGACCGGGAACGGCATTGGCGGCGACCTCTTCGCCATCGTCTGGGACCCCAAGACGGAAAGGCTCTATGGTCTCAACGCGTCAGGCCGAAGCCCTAAAGGGCGCACCTTTGAGGACCTGAAAGAGCAGCTTGGCGACGCTGACGGCATCCCAGCCCTCGGCCACTTGCCGGTGAGCGTGCCTGGCGCCGTAGACGGCTGGTTCGAGCTGCATGGGAGGTTCGGCAAGCTTCCCATGCGGAAGGTTCTGGCGCCCGCGATCGGTTACGCCGAAGATGGCTTTCCGGTCTCGCCGGTTATCGCCTACTACTTCCAGCGCAATCTCGCCGGGTTTGAAAGTCGCCTTGAGATGATCGGCGATTTCGACAATGCGCGCGCGACCTATTTCGCCGATGGCGCGCCGAAGGAAGGCGCGATTTTCAAAAATCCCGATCTTGCGAAGACTTATGAGGCGCTGGCGAAGAGCGGCCGCGACGCGTTTTATAAGGGCGAGATCGCGCGCACGATGGACGCGTACTTCAAGCGCATTGGCGGCGATCTGCGCTATGAAGATTTCGCCGAGCACAAAAGCGAGTGGGTGGAGCCCGGCTGCGTCGATTATCGGGGGACGGAGATTTGCGAACTGCCGCCGAACGGACAGGGGTTCGCCGCGCTCCAGATGGCGAACATCCTGAAGAATGTGGACCTGTCGCAATGGGAGCGCGGCTCTGCGGAGGTGTTGCACTACATCACGGAGGCGAAGCGGCTCGCCTTTGAAGATCTCGCGCGTTTCTATGCGGACCCGGACTTTGTTGACGTGCCCGTTGAGGCTTTGTTGTCCGATGCGTATGGGCGGAAGCGTTTCGCCCTGATCGATCCGGCGAAAGCGACGCCCGACTTCGGCCCCGGCGAGCCGAAGCTAGAGGGAGAGGGCGACACGACCTACCTTACCGTCGCGGACAAGGACGGGATGATGGTCTCTCTCATCCAGTCGAACTATCGCGGCATGGGCGCTGGTCTTGTTGCGGACGGCCTCGGCTTCATGTTTCAGGACCGCGGCGAGCTTTTCTCCCTCGACCCTCAGCATCCGAATGTTTACGCGCCGGGCAAGCGGCCGTTTCATACGATCATCCCGGCGTTCCTGATGCGCGACGGCAAGCCCTTTATGAGCTTTGGCCTAATGGGCGGCGGCATGCAGCCGCAAGGGCACATGCAGATCCTCATCAATCTCGTCGACTATGGGATGAACCTGCAGGAGGCGGGCGACGCGGCGCGCCTGAATCACGACGGAGGTCGCGCGCCGACGGACGGGTTGAACGATCCGGATGTGGAAACGCTCGGTGTGCTGAACGTTGAGCCCGGCGTGCCGGCTGAAACAATCAAACAGCTGAAGGCCATGGGCCATAATGTCCGTGTGGTCGACAATGGCGTGATGTTCGGCGGTTACCAGGCGATCGCTCGCGACCAGGAATCAGGGGTCTATGCGGGCGCAACGGAAATGCGCAAGGATGGCGCGGCGATCGGTTACTAAGCGCGATCCGGCTCAGGCCGGCGCGTTCAAGCGGCCCCTTTATAGTCCTTGCGCCACTCAACGAAACGCAGAAGGCCGTCCGCCAGCTTGGTGGTCGGCCGGAAGCCGTAGTCAGCGCTGATGGCGGAAATGTCGGCGAAAGTGGCGTAGACGTCGCCGGGCTGCATTGGTTTGAACTCCTTTATCGCCTTTCGGCCGAGCGCGGCCTCAAGCGCCGCGATGAAGTCCATCAGCGCCACAGGCTCATTGTTGCCGATATTGTAGATGCGATGGGGAACGTCGGCGCGCGGGCGAAACTCCCCGAGCGCCACGGCCAGCACGCCGTCAACAATATCGTCGATATAGGTGAAATCGCGCTTCAGATCGCCATTGTTGAAGACGCTGATCGGCTCGCCTGCGCAGATCCGATCCGTAAACAGATAATATGCCATGTCAGGGCGCCCCCACGGCCCGTAAACGGTGAAGAAGCGAAGGCCCACCTGTTCGATCCCATAAAGGCGCGCATAAGCCTCACTCATTAACTCGCCGGCGCGCTTGGTGGCGGCGTAGAGAGAGACCGGGGCGTCGACGCGGTCCGTTTCGGCGTAAGGCGTTTTGGCGTTTGCGCCGTAGACGGAACTTGACGACGCGTAGACGAGAAAGGGTCGCGGCTCCGCGCAGCGGATGTACTCCAGGACGCGCAGATGCCCGGCAAGGTTCGCGTCCGCATAACTCATCGGCGCGTCGATCGAGTGGCGCACGCCTGCCTGCGCGGCGAGGTGAATGACGACGTCCGGCGCTGATGATCCTGAGGCGCTCACGAGCGCGCCCTCCGCTGCGATGTCCGCTTTCACAAATGTAAAGCCGGCGCGTCCCTCGAGACGGGATAGGCGGTCGCGCTTCAGCGTCGGATCATAATAGGCGTTGAGGCTGTCCAGGCCAATGACGGCGAGCCCGCGGTCAAGCAAGGCGGCGCAAACATGGTAGCCGATGAAGCCGGCCGCGCCCGTCACCATGACTCGTTTGACACTACGCACGACCCGCCTGCCCTTCCTAAACCGTCCCCCAGCTCAATCCACGGCGCAATAGCGCTTTGGCCTCGCCTCCATTATCAACTGCGCCGCTTGTGGACGAAATGCCGTGCCGCCAAGTATGTGACCTTGCAAGGCGCGTGTCAGAACTCGGCGACGTCAACGGCGGCTCCGCCTGTTCACGCTTTCCGGACGGATGGCGTAAAAGGGCGAACTTCCGCCGACTGGCGCGATAAAGTCACAAAAGATCTGGCGAACGTGCTATAAACATCGCAGTTGCAGGGGCAAAAAGCAGTTTCATGGCGCGTATTGAAAGCCGCATGGTCGGCGTCGGGGCGTATTTGCCCGAAAACATCGTGACGAACGCTGACCTGGCGGCGCGCGTCGACACGGACGATGAGTGGATTCGCAGCCGTACCGGCATTTGCCAGCGCCATATCGCCGCCGATGGCGAAGCGACATCCGACATCGCCGCCGCGTCGGCCAGGCGGGCGCTCGCCGACGCCGGTCTCGCAGCCTCGGACATGGACGTCATCATCGTCGCCACGGTGACGCCCGATCGCACCTTTCCGTCAACGGCCGTTCATGTTCAGGCGAAGATCGGCGCGCGTCCCTGCGTCGCGTTTGACGTCTCCGCGGCGTGCGCGGGGTTTATCTACGCGCTGAACGCCGCTGACGCGCTGCTTTCGACAGGGCGTCTTTCCCGCGCTCTCGTTATCGGGGCGGAGAAGCTCTCGTGTTTTCTCGATTGGAACGATCGGGCGACCTGCGTTCTTTTCGGCGATGGCGGTGGCGCGGTGGTGCTTGAAGCGACGAAGGCCGACGATGACGCGCCACGACGGGGCGTTCTCGGCGTTCATGCGTCCGCAGATGGGCGGCAAACAGAGCTTCTTTACGCAGATGGCGGGCCGTCGACGACCAACACGGTCGGACAAGTGAGAATGAATGGGCGCGAGGTTTTCCGAAATGCGGTGGAAGAGATTTCAAACGCCGTCGTTACGGTTTCAAAAAACGCGGATGTGCGCATCGACGATATCGACTGGTTTGTTCCGCACCAGGCTAATCTGCGCATAATCGAGTCGTGTGCGAAACGCCTGTCGCTCGACATGTCGAAAGTGATTGTCACCATAGATCGCCACGCCAATACGTCTTCGGCCTCGATCCCCTTGGCGCTGGACGACGCCTTGCGCAATGGGCGGCTTGGGGAAGGCGACCTCGTCGCATTTGCGGCTCTTGGCGGCGGGCTCGCCTGGGGAAGCGCGCTCGTTCGATTCTAGCGCGACAGATGCGCTGATTGGTCAGGCGCGCCGGCTCGCAAGACGCTTCAACTGGATGGATGGCGAAGAGTTGCAGGCGCTGGAGCGCTGACTCTGTCAGTCTTCGGATGAAATTTTACCCACTAACGAAAAAGCGCCCGCCTCTGGGGAGAGGCGGGCGGCGATTTCATGGTTGGCCGCTGATCATGCGACCCAAAAGCGGCTAAGCCGAAGGTCTAGAAAGCGACGTTGACGCCCACAAAGATGAACCGGCCTGCCGGATCATAGAACTGCGGGAAGGTGTCGCCATTGCCCGGGGCCGTGCCGGCCTCGGTCGACAGCTCCGGATCGCGGCCGAGCAGGTTGTTGACGCCCGCCCGCATGGTGAGGTTCTCCTTGACGTACCACTGCGCTGCAAGGTCGACATAGTTCGCAGCGTCGAGGAAATCGTCGAGGACATTGCCGGTGGGCGTAAACGTACCGCCCTCGGAGAGATTGCCGCCGGTCGACGCTTCGTCGAACGTCGTGCCGCCCACATGCCGCCATGTCCTCGACGATTTCCTCGACGCTGCGAACTATGTCGACCTTGCAGCGCAGTGGTACGTCAAG
>JBCBSQ010000020.1:0-41048 GCA_039819085.1 Pseudomonadota bacterium | reverse complement strand
TTCGTCCTTGTTCGGTCATCGAAACTGGCCACCTTCCCTACTTGTCCGCGGTCGCGAATTTCCGTCGCGTCACAAAAATCGGGAGGCGTCAAACCATGAGACGGATCAATTTTTCAAGCCTTCAGTGCTCGACCCTCTTCGCCAGCTTCGCGTTCGCCAGCATGCTGGGCGGCGCGGCGTCCGCAAGCGATTCCGGCGCCAATCCGGGGGCCGCTGAACCTGGCCGCCCACTGAAACTCACCTTCACGAACGTCGAGCCTGAGAAAGGCATGCTGTTCGTCAGCGTCTGCACCGAATCGCAGGTCGAAATCCGATATGCCGGAGAAGAGGTCAGTTGCGTGAGCTCAGCGCGCGTCCCGGCAGAAAACGGCGCAGTCTTGGTTTTTGACGACGTCCCAGCGGGAACATATGCGGCGATGGCGTTCCATGACGACAATGACAATGGCCTCCTTGACTTCGACGAACGGGGCATTCCCTTCGAAGCGACGGGCAACACCCGCAACGCGCGCGGGTCATTTGGGCCGGCGACGTTCGCGCAGATGGCGTTCGACCTTGCGCCGGCGTCCGAAGACGAGACGGCGCTTGAGTTCACAATTTCGATGTACCGAGTAGTAGTGGACTAATGGCGACGGACGCTCGACGATCCGCGCGTTTAACCTCAACAGCATCTCGTTTCGGATGGGGCCATCGTCATGACCGCCAACCAGATTCGCCGGCCTCGCGGCCGGGCGGTTTCGATCGCGCTTGGGTTTGCGTTTGCGGGCGCTTGGGGCGCCACAACGCCAGCGGCCGCTCAGACCACCGACCCGATCGAATCGGATCCGGAAGGCGTCTCTGACGTTGTGGTCGTCGAAGGCCGCCGGGTGCGCGGGCGTTCGTTGAGCGCAATTGAGCCTGAACTCACCCTCACGGAAGAAGACATCGCCGCCTATGGGGTGAGCACGCTTGGCGAACTTCTCGAGGAAATCCTCGCCGAGACGTCTTCAGGCCGGGGCCGGAGCGCAGGGCCGCCTGTGGTGTTGCTGAACGGTCGCCGCATATCCGGCTTTCGCGAGATCGGCAGGTACCCCGTCGAAGCGGTGGCCCGTGTAGAGGTGCTGCCGGAAGAGGCGTCGCTCTCCTACGGGTTCTCCGCCGATCAAAGGGTGATCAACTTCATTTTGAAGCCGAATGTCACCGTCAACGCGCTCGAGGGAGCCGCCGAGGCGCCGGAGGAAGGCGGATCCACCACCGTCGAAGGATCTGGGCAGCGCCTGTACGTCGACGGCGACACCAGGCTGAGCCTCGACGCGGAGGGCGTGTTTCGGCCGCCGGTCCTGGAGTCCGAACGCGACATTGAGTTTGCCGGCGACCCGTCGGCGGGCGAATTGCGCACCCTCGTCGCGGAACGCGACAACTGGAGCGTCGGCTTCAGCGCCGGCGCGGGCGTCATGTGGGGTGCGGCTGCGACCCTTAGCGGCTCATTCCAGCGCACCACCGACGATGATTTTCTGGGGCCGGATGAAAGCACGTCTCAGCCGGCCGACCCCGCTGAGCCGCTCGACCAGCTTCGACGGACTGACGACCTGAACCTCGGCTTTTCGCTCGTCAGCGCGCTCGCGCCGACGACCTGGAACCTCACCGCCAACTACAATGTCGTCGATGTGGACACGGACACCGAGTTCAATGTCGATGACGCCGCGGGCGCGCCGACCCTCTCCTTACGGAGCACCTCCTCTGAGCGGCGCGTCGCGGACGTTGATTTCGTCGTCAACTCGAAGCTGAAGGATCTGTCCGCAGGATCCCTCGCCGTTACGGGCCAGGTCGGCTATTCAAATGAACGCCAGGACGTCACCATAGACGAAGCCGGCGCGCGGATCGGCGGCGATGCGTCAAGAGACACGATCTCCGGGCGCTTCAGCATCGACGCGCCGATCATCGCGCCAGGCCCGATCCCCGGCGAAGTGACCCTCAACGGCAACGTTGAAGTGGAGGATCTCTCCGACTTCGGCACGCTCTTGACTTACGGGTATGGCCTGACCTGGAAGCCGGTCGAGAAGTTCCGGATCATCGCGTCGACGACCGTCGAGGAAGGCGCGCCCTCCTTGAGCGCAGTCGGCGATCCGACCATCATCACACCCGCCGTGCGCGTGTTTGACTTCGCCACCGGCGCCGACACTTTCATTGAGACGATCGACGGCGGCAATCCCGATCTCATCACGGATGAACGGCGTGTCGTCAAAGTGGGGTTGCAGTTTGACCCGATCACTGACGTCGAGCTGCGCTTCAACGTCGACTACACCCGCTCGCGCATCGAAAACGAGACGCGCGTTTTTCCTCTGCTAACGGAAGAGTTCGAAGCGGCGTTTCCGGACCGCGTCTTGCGCGACGCGGGCGGCGCCCTCGTCTCGTTCGACAGACGCCCTGTGGTCGCAGCGGAAACGCGGCGGCAGGAACTGCGATCCGGCGTCAACTGGTCGAAGCGCCTGAAACGCCGTCGCGTCCGCCAGACAGGCCGCCCGAAGCGTAGACGCAGCGGACGCCCCGGACGCATACGTGTCGGCGCTTATCATCGCTGGAATCTCGAGGATGAGGTGACGATCGCGGATGGCGTTCCGGCGTTTGACTTCCTCAATGGTTCTGCGTCCGGCCTGCTTGGCGGATCGCCGCGCCATCTTGTGGACGCGTCAATGTACCGCTGGAACAACGGCCTCGGCGTGTTTCTCGGCGTCACCTATCAGACCGGCACCGACGTTGAGTCAGTAGACGGACCTTTACGCTTTTCCGATCTCTTCGTGACCAATGCGCGCGTCACGTATGAGTTCAACTACTCGGACCGCATTCTGGACGTCTTGCCGTTCCTTGAGGAGACCCGCCTGTCGTTCAGCGTGCGCAACGTCTTCGACGACAAGGTCCAGGTGACGGATGAAACAGGCGCAACGCCCCTCTCGTTTCAGGAGGACATCCTTGATCCTTTCGGCCGCACATGGCGGATTGAATTGCGGCGGCGTTTCTAGTTCCACCGCATTGCTTGCAGAAAGCTGCTCTTGCGACCGCCCCGGAACTTGACAATCCAGAGACCGTTAGCGGGCCGCCACTTCGTCTTGATCAGGACGGCCCTCCATCACGAGGCCGTCACAAAAACGACTTCCAACTGATACGAATTTGTGCATTGAGCGCGTTAGCTCGGACTATCTGAATTCAGTCAGCCGGGTGGGGCGCATGAAAAACCTTCTCAAGACCACGGCGCTCGCCGCCGTGATGGGTGTCGTTTCGCAGGCTGCGTCGGCCGGCGTCATTCAGGGCCGCGTCAGCGACGGGTCGGGCGAATTCGCGCTGGACGGCGTTATCTTGCGGATTGTCGAGACCGGCGCCACGGCGACGACGGACCGGGCGGGTGAGTATCGTTTTGCGGCGGTGCCCGCGGGCGACTACACGATCCGCGTCAGCTATATCGGCGCGGACGTCGCGACAGTCACCGTCTCCGTCCCATCCGACGACGCGACGGCGACCGCGGACGTCCGGCTCGGCGCCAATTTGCCCGTCGTTGAGAACATCCTCGTCATCGGCCAGCGCGGCGCTCTCAACTCCGCATTGTCCCAACAAAAAGCGGCCGACGGCGTCATCACCGTCCTGTCTGCGGACGCAATCGGGCAATTGCCGGATGAAAACGTCGCCGAAGCTGTCCGCCGCGCCCCAGGCGTCAACGTCCTGAACGACCAGGGCGAAGGCCGCTTCGTATCCATCCGCGGCGCAGATCCAAACTTTGTCTCCACGACAATCAACGGCGTTCGAATTCCGTCGCCGGAGGCGGATGCGCGCCAGGTGCCGCTGGACGTTATCGACTCCGACATTTTGTCCTCGATCGTCGTCAGCAAATCCCTGACGCCCGACATCGACGCCGATAACATTGGCGGCAATATCGAAATCAAGACGCTCTCCGGACTCGAGCAGGAAAGCCTGTTTTTCAAACTGAAGGCCGCTGGCATCTACACCGACCAGGTGGATGAATTCTCCCAGCGCTATTCTGGCGTCTTCGCAAACAAGTTCTTGAACGACACAGTCGGCGTTGCAGCGTCAGTCGCGTGGCAGCGACGCGACTTTGGTTCCGAAGGCATCGAAGGCGACAATCCGGAATTCGACGACGAGCTTGGCAGTTTCCTGACGGAGATCCAGCAACGAGACTACGTCATCCGTCGCGAGCGCCTGTCAGCCGCCCTCAACCTCGACTTTGCGCCGAGCGACACGACGACGGCGTACATTCGCGGCCTCTTTTCCGACTTTAGCGACGACGAAATCAGAACACGGACCGAAACGCAGTTCGATGCGGACAGCGTCGACGTGGATGCGAGCGCGCCCGGCCAGATCGTTTTTGACGCAAGCGAAGGCGAGGTCGCGGTCGCCCGCGACGTTCGCGATCGCTTCGAGGAGCAGAGGATCTGGTCCGTCGTCGCCGGCGCGGAGCACGTGTTCGATCAACTGACGGTCGATTACAGCGCATCCTACTCGTTCGCGGACGAGGCAGAACCGCGCAATACGATCGCGACGTTCACCCAGGACATCGACGAAGGCGTCGTCGCTCAGAACCTCGCCGATCCGACATTCCCTCTTATCGGGTTTCCAGACGCGGGCCTTGAGGAAGCCTACTTTGACACCGACGCATTTGAATTCGACGAGTTTGAGTCAGTAGACGGTCTTTCTGAAGACGAAGAATGGGCGTTCACCCTGAACGGGCGTTACGATACGAGCCTTTTCGGCGCGCCAGGCTATATTCAGGCGGGCGGCAAAGTCCGCCTCCGCGAAAAGCGCTATGACATCGACTCTGTTTTCTTTGACGGTTTCGAAGATGATCTAACCCTGACGCCGTTCGCGACGAACGTTGATTACTCTCTGACGGAAATGAACCCGGCCGTCGATCCGGATGCGTTCGGCGCATTCGTTGGAGGGAACGAAGGCGGCTTCGACATCGACGGCGCGAACTCCGCATTTGATTCCCGCGCGGAAGACTATGATGCGGAGGAGAACATCTTCGCCGGCTACGTGATGGCGCAGCGCCAGTTCGGACGCGTCTCTGTGATCGCCGGCCTGCGCGTTGAGCATACCGACTACTCCGCCAATGGCTTCAACGTGCTTGAGCAAGAAGTCGAAGAAACATTCGCCGGCGACGTAACAGGCGATCTCGCGTCGGTGCTGCCCGCCTCCGCAATCGACGGCGAGGTGCTATTCGAAGATGTCGAAGCGGAATTCGACGGCGCGGAAACCGCCGTGGAGCTCACCCGCATCATCGCCAGCCCAACGTCGAATGAACTTTCGTATACTGACTGGCTACCGAGCGTGAATATGCGTTTTGACGCGACGGAACAGGTCGTCGCGCGCCTGGCGTATTACCGGTCGCTCGCCCGACCAAACATCGAGGCGGCCGTGCCGCGCGTCGAAATCGGACAGGAAGGCTTTGACGTAGAGGGCTCCTTCGGCAATCCGAACCTCGACCGGCAACGGGCGGAGAATATCGACGCATCGCTTGAATGGTACCCAGGCAACAGCTCGGTTGTCTCGATCGGCGGCTTCTATAAATCGATCGACGATTTCATCGCCGCACAGACGTTCAACGATGTCGTCGTGAACAATGTCGCATTCGACGAAGCGGTCACCTTCGTCAATCTGGAAGACGCGCGGATCATCGGTTTCGAATTCAACTATCAGCAACCACTGGACTTCTTGCCGGGGCTGTTGGACGGCTTCATCGTCAACGCCAATTATACCTTCGTCGACAGCGAAGTGACGGTGGCGAACGCGGATGGCGATACGCGTGAGACAAGCGTGCCGGGGCAATCACGTCATGTTGCGACGGGGATCCTCGGCTACGAAAAAGGACCGATCAATCTGCGTTTCGCCGCGACGTATCGCGACGAGTTTCTGGACGTGTTGGACGAAGGCGGCGAAGGCGTCGACCGTTTCGTGGATTCCTTCGTTCAGTACGACGTGACAGCGAAGTACAACATCACTGATCAATTCCAGCTGTTCGGCGAATTCAAGAACATCAACAATCGGCCCTTCGTCGCGACGTTCCGCAATGCGGGCTTCAATCGGGTGAATTCCCAGTTTGAGGAGTATGGCTGGCAGGCCCGGTTCGGCCTTCAGTTTACCTACTAGCGGGAGGTGCGGGCGGAAGGGGCGCCAGTTGTATCGCCCCTTTCGCGGGCTCTCTTGAGCACGCCAAACAGGGTTGCGCCAATGAGCCGTCTTCTTCTCTGGTCTTTTTTGATTGTCGCGCCGATGACGGCGAGCTGCGCATCTGCGTGGAACGCGGCCTCGACAGCGCCGCCCACGGTCTACGCCGACGTCGAAACCGCACCTGTCAAATCCAGCGACGACGCTGCGGACGATCCAGCAATTTGGATCAACGCCAACGATCCTTCGGAAAGCCGCGTTCTTGGGACGGACAAACAGGCGGGCCTCTATGTCTATCGCCTCGACGGGTCCATTGCGCAGTTCCTGCCCTCCGGCCGGCTCAACAATGTGGACGTGCGCCAGAACGCAACCCTCGCAGGCGAGATTGGAGACTATGCGGCTGCGTCGAACCGGAGCGACGACACCATCGTCGTGTTCTCGATCGCCAATGGCCGCGTTAGCGAGCTTGGCCGCTTCCCGTCCTTGCTCCCGGAACCGTATGGGCTCTGCGTCGGCGCCCCTGGCGACGAGTTCGTCGTCTTCGTCGCCCACAAGACAGGCGACTTGCTGGCCTACCGAATTGTCAACGCCTCGACGGCGACGCTTGCCGCCAGACGCAAGTTCGACACCCAGCTTGAGGGGTGCGTCTTCGACGAGCCAACGGGCCGGCTCTATGTCGGGGAGGAAGAGCGCGGCGTCTGGCGAACGACGTATAAGGATGGCGCCTTCGGCGCCCCGGGGCTTATCGACGAGGTGTCGCGTCCCGGCGGGCTCGTCGCCGACGTGGAGGGACTGACAATTCGCCGGGGCGAGGATGGCGATGTTCTGATCGCGTCGTCACAAGGGGACAATAGCTTTGTCGTCTATGATCTTCAGTCGGACACACCGCTCCTGAAGTTCAAAGTCGCGGCGTTCGATGGCGTCGACGGCGCGGAAGAGACAGACGGCGTCGACGTCACGTCCGCATCGCTCGGGCCGTCGTTTCCGCAGGGCGTATTCCTTCTGCAGGACGGCCTCAACAAGCCTGGGTCAAGCAACCAGAACTTCAAGTTTGTCGACTGGCGGCGCATCGCCGATTTACTCAATGGAGAAGATCTCGACACGCCATAGGCGCGGCCTGTCAGGAGCAAATCGAGAACACGCCCCTGGGCCATTTCGCGAGGTTCGCGATGTTGGTCGTGTTCGTGGGATCCGAGGGGTCGTCTTCCGTTCGCTCATTTCAACAAATGCGCGGCAAGGGATCGCCCGTCAGCCAGTCGACGAGACGCTTGCCGCCGAACGCCGTCTCCATCTGCACGAAGCCGTCCGGGTCGTCGACGATTTCGCCGATGACCGCCGCCTCCCGGCCAAGCGGGTGTCCGCGCAGCGCCGCCAGCGCCGCATCGGCCGCAGACGCCTCCACCACCGCGATCAGCTTGCCCTCATTGGCGAGGTAGAGCGGATCGACGCCAAGGAGTTCGCAGGCGGCATCGACGGTTTTCCGTATCGGGATCGACGTTTCGCGAAGAAGCGCGCCGACGCCGCTCGCCCGGCATATTTCGTTGACCGCGGTCGCCAGCCCGCCCCGCGTCGGATCGCGCAAGACCTTAACGCCCGGCGCCGCGGCGAGAAGATCGGCGACAAGGCTATGGAGCGCCGCGGTGTCGCTTTCAAAGGGCACGCTCATCGGCAATGCTTCGCGAGCGGAGAGAATGGTGACGCCATGATCGCCCACTGTCCCCGAAACGAGAATGACGTCGCCGGCGCGTGCGCGGTCCGCGCCGGGCGGCGTCTCCACGCTATCCGGGATGACGCCAAGCCCCGTGGTCGTGATGAAGACGCCGTCACCCTTGCCGCGTTCGACGACTTTGGTGTCGCCAGCGACAATCTCGACGCCCGCTTCCGCCGCTGCGGCCGCCATCGACTGAACGATGCGTCTCAAGTCGGCGAGCGGGAATCCTTCCTCGAGAATGAACCCGGCCGTCATTTGAGTTGGCGTGGCCCCGGCCATCGCGACGTCGTTGATGGTGCCGTGGACGCTGAGCGCGCCGATGTCGCCGCCCGGAAAGAACAGGGGGCTGACCACATGGCCGTCGGTGGCGACAACCATCCGGGCGGCGCCGTCAATGCGCGCCTGATCGTCGCCGCGGTTGAGCGAGGCGTTGTCAAACGCCGGTCGGAAAAGCTCCTCGAACAGTTGCGCGGACGCCTTCCCGCCGGCCCCGTGGGTGAGGTCGATCGCGCCGCGCTTGAAATCTAGCTTCTTCGCGAACAGTCGGCGTTGGCCCGAATTCGAATCGCTCGTCATTATGCGGCTTATTCCGCCGCCGCGAGGCGCGGGGCCGCATCGCGGAACCGTCCATAGAGGTAGTAAGCCGCGCAGGCGCCTTCTGGCGACACCATGCAGGAGCCAAGCGGGTGCTCCGGCGCGCAGGCCGTCTCAAAGACGGCGCACTCCACCGGCGTTTTCTCGCCACGCAGGATTTCCGCGCAGGCGCACGCTTTGTGGTCGGGCCTTGAGGCGTACTGAAGATCGAACTTCAACTCCGCATCGAAACCTTCATAGGCGGGCGCAAGCTTCAGCGCGCTTTCGGGTATGGTGCCGAGCCCGCGCCATTCAAACGCGTCGCGAAGCGCGAAGACCTCATCGCACAGCGCCTGCGCCGCGGCGTTGCCGCCAGGCCGCACGGCCCGCGCGAAGGCGTTGTCGACCCGCGCCTCCCCTGCGTTCGTCTGGCGGACGAGGAGATGGATCGCATTCAGAAGATCGTTCGGCTCAAACCCTGAGATAACGATCGGCTTTTCCCACTTCCGGGCGGCGTCTTCATATGCCTCAGCGCCGATGATGGTGGAGACGTGCCCCGGCCCCACAAAGCCGTCGAGGCGCGCGCGCGATTCCGCCGAGCCCGTCGTCATGATCGCGTCGATGGCGGCGGGCGTCAGCACGTGATTGCAGAGGACGGAGAAGTTCTTGAGGCCGGCGGCGTCCGCGGCCTTCACCGCCGCGGCGGTCGGCGGCGTCGTCGTCTCAAAGCCGATGGCGAAAAGGACGACCTCGCGCTCAGGGTTGTCCCTGGCGAGTTCGACGGCTTGCGCCGTCGAATAGATCATCCGTACATCCCCGCCGCGGGATTTCGCCGTCAGGAGAGAGACGCCCCCTGATCCCGGCACGCGCATCATGTCGCCATAGGTGGCGAGGATCACCTCCGGCCGTGACGTCACGAGTTCGACAGCGAGGTCCAGCCGCCCGACGGGCAGCACGCAAACCGGACAGCCGGGCCCGTGCACCATACGGATGTTGGGGGGCAGAAGGTCCTCAAGCCCAAACCGGCAGAGGGCGTGGGTGTGCCCGCCGCAAAACTCCATGAAGGCGTAACGACGCGCGGGGTCCACCTCATCGGCGATGCGCGCGGCGAGCGCGCGCGCGGCCGCCGGGTCACGGAACTCGTCTACGTATTTCATCAGCTTTCTCCGTATGCGGCGGCGACATCCGCAGCCGCATCGCCCTTCATGGCGGCGATCTGTTCCGAGGCGATCTCCGGATCGACGCGGGACAGAGCGTACCCCACATGGACGACGACGAAATCGCCAACGCCGACGCCCTCGAGGAACGCCAGTGACACCGGCGCCTCGACGCCGTCGAGATTGACCGTCGCGGTGTCGCCGTCGAGCGCGACGACTTCAGCCGGCAGCGCAAGGCACATCTGCTCCTCCCGTTTCTTTTCTTTCTAGTGACAGCGCCGCCACGAACGCCTGGCCGAGGCTGAGGCCGCCGTCATTTGCCGGCGCAAGGCGCGGCAGGATCGCTTGAACGCCGCGGGCGGCAAGCTCCGTCACCAGACGCTCCGCCAGCACACGGTTTTGCAGGCAGCCGCCGGAAAGCGCGACGCGCCGGCTAGTTTCATGCGCGGCGACGGCCCGCGCCGCCCACTCCGCAAGGCCCGCCGCCAGCGTGCCGTGAAAAATGTTCGCCCCGGCGCGGCGGTCGGCGTCGCAGAGCGCGGCGAGCAGCGGGCGAAAGTCGAGGGCGCCATTTTCAATGCGCCAGCCATTGGGCAGGACAATGGGGTCGTCGGCGAGCGCCTCCAGCGCCATTGGCGCCTCGCCTTCATAGGATGCATGCGGAACGACCCCGAGAAGCCCGCAAGCCGCGTCGAACAAACGCCCCGCGGAGGACGTCATCGGCGCATTGACGCCACGCTCCAGCATGGCGGCGATCGTCGCGGCGCCCGCTTCGCCCGCAAAGCGGCGCTCTATGTCGCCCGCCCGGTCGAGCGCGTGAAGCGCCGCGGCGCCCATGCGCCAGGGCGCGCGCGCCGCCTTGTCGCCGCCCGGCTGCGCCAGCGGATGGAGCCCGCCGAGCCGCTCGAAACGGGCGCCATCGACGCGCAGGAGTTCACCGCCCCAACTCGACGCGCCATCGGCGCCGAGGCCGAACCCGTCAAGCGCAAGGCCGATCAGCGGTCCATCCAGATGATGCTCAGCAGCGACGGCGGCGATATGAGCGTGGTGGTGCTGCACACGCACGACCGGCGCGCCGAAATCCTCCGCCCGCCGGGTGGAGAGAAAATCCGGATGCAGATCGCACGCGACTACTTCAGGCGTCACTTCAAGGATCGACAACAGGTGCGCCGCAGTCTCGTCAAAGAATTTGAGCGTCGCGGCGTTGTCGAGATCGCCGATATGCTGGGAGAGATACGCCTCTTCGCCGCGGATGACGCATACGGTGTTTTTCAGGTGGCCGCCAAGCGCGAGGGTCGGTGGCAGCGCCCGAGCGAGCCTGATCGGCTCAGGCGTCGCGCCCCGCGCGCGGCGCAGATAGCTGGGCGCGCCGGCGATCTGGCGCATGACGCTGTCATCGCAGCGCGTGACGATATCGCGGTCATAGTCGACGATGACGTCCGCAATGGACCCGAGGCGCGCGTGCGCCTCGTCATTGTCGCGCACCAGCGGCTCGCCGCCGGGATTGGCGCTTGTCATGACAAGGGCGAGGTCCCGCGGCGCCTCAAGCCAGCCGGTCCCTTTCGGCCGCCCCGCCGCCTCGTGGAAGAGGAGATAGTGAAGCGGCGTATAGGGAAGAAACAGCCCGACGCTCGGCAGGTCGTTGGAAACGCCGGGCGCCAATCCGTTCGACCTTTTCGCGGCGCAGACAACAATCGGCCGGCGCTGGTCGGTGAGCATGTCCGCTTCCATGGCGGAAACGTCCGCCAACGATTTCGCCGAAGCGAGCCCGGCGACCATCACCGCGAAGGGCTTGCCTTCGCGCGCCTTCTGTCGCCTGAGGCGCGCGACGGACGCTTCATTGCGGGCGTCGCAGGCGAGGTGAAATCCGCCGAGCCCCTTGATGGCGACGATCTCGCCCGCGGTGAGGCGCGCGACAATTTCCGGGATCTCCATTGACAGCCGCGGGCCGCAATCCGGGCAGGCGTTCGGCTGCGCATGGAAGCGGCGGTCCGCAGGATCTTCGTATTCCGCCGCGCAGGACCCACACATGGCGAACGCCGCCATGCTCGTCTCAGCCCGGTCATAGGGCAGCGCGCGGGTGATCGTGTGGCGCGGGCCGCAATTGGTGCAGTTCGTGAACGGATAGAGATAGCGGCGATCCGCCGGATCGAACATCTCCGCCAGACAATCCGGACACGTTGCGATATCAGGCGTCACCATGGTGCGCGCCGCGCCGCCGCGCGCGCTCTTCCTGATGTCGAATTTCTCTCCGCCAAGGGCGCGGGTCTGCGCCGCCTCAACCCGGTCAATCCGGGCGAGCGGCGGGGCGTCTTCTTCGAGGCGGCGCGCAAACGCGTCGGTGTCCGCGACCGCGCCTTCAACTTCGATCAGCACGCCCTCTTCGTCATTGAAGACAAATCCGGATAGCCCGAGATCGCCAGCGAGCGCCCAGACGAACGGCCGGAAGCCGACGCCCTGCACCGCGCCGCGCACCCTTATCCGCAGACGGATCAGCTGCTCAGGGGATATGAAGGCGCCGTCCGGCATCGCGGCCTACTCGGCCGCCTCGCGGCGCACGCCCGCCTCGCTGCGCAGCCAGGCGAGCCAATAGCCAAGGCCGGGCGCCGCCTCCACGGACGTCGCCACATAGTCGAGGTTCGGCCGGACGCGCCGGGCGTTGTCGACGAGCGCCGCCACGTCAAACCGCAGGTGCGGGAAGAGGTCGGTCTTGGTGACCACAAGCAGATTGGCGCTCGCGAAAATGTCCGGGTACTTCAGCGGCTTGTCCTCACCCTCGGTGACCGAGGCGAGGACGGCCCGCCGCGCCTCGCCAAGGTCGAACGAAGCGGGACAGACAAGATTGCCGACATTCTCGATAAAGAGGAAACCGCCGGCCGGCGACGGCAGCGCGGCGTAGGCGTCGCGGACCATTTCCGCATCGAGATGGCAGCCCTTGCCGGTGTTCACCTGCACGGCGGGAACGCCGGTCTCGCGAATGCGCGCCGCGTCATTCGAGGTCTGCTGATCGCCTTCAATGACGGCGACGGGGAACTCGTCCTTCAGGACGTTGATGGTCTCGACAAGGAGCGTCGTCTTGCCGGCGCCGGGACTCGACATAAGGTTGATGGCGACGACGCCGTCCGCTTCAAATCGTCTCCGGTTTTCCGCGGCGATCTCGTCATTCTTCGAGAGCACCCGCCGTTCGATGGCGACAAGATCACCGTCCGCAACGCCGGGGACCGAGGCGCCCGCAGCGCCCGACCCGAAATGGAGCGCATCGGGCGCGCGTTCCTCGCCATGGCTATGGTCATGGCCGTGGGCATGGCCGTGTTCGTGGTCATGCGCGTGGTCATGATGATGGCTGTGATCGTGAGCCGACTGCTTGTCGCCCGCGTCGATTTTCGCGCCGTCGCCGTCGCAACCGCAAACCGTGCACATTTTCAGTGTACCTCCAGTGATTTGACGACCATGTCGTCGCCGCCAATGACAAAAAGCTGATGCGAGCCGCATTCAGGGCAAGGCTCGCCGCGGCCGGCGATGTCGACCTCGGCCTCGCAGGCGAAGCAGCGCGCGCGGCCGGGCGGCGTCTCGATTTCAAGGCGCGCGCCGGCGGCGACGGTGCCGCTGGCGACGGCGTCGAAACTGAATTCGAGCGCCCGCGGATCAACGCAGGAAAGCGCGCCGATCTCCAGCACAACCTTTTTGACGCCGGAAAAGGCGCGGACCGCGGCCTCGTCCTCGACGATCTTCACAACGCTCCGCGCGAGGGCGAGTTCATGCATGGGCCGCCTCCCCTCGCAGATTGGCTGCGACCACGACGCCGCACGGCGCGCACGGATCAAAAGCGCCGACGAGCCGGCGCGCCCGCGTCTGAAGCCCGGGTCCGGGCGCAAGTCGCCGTGCGGCGCGCGCGACGGGACCGCCCGCGGCGAAGTTCCAGTCGGTCGGCGCGGCCGCGCGCCAGTCGGCGATGCGACCGTTCTCTATACTGACGGCGTGGCGCAGGCGGCCACGGGCGGTGATCGCGACGCCAAGACCGGTCCCCGCATGATCTCGCGGAAGAACGTCGAGCGCCGCAGAGGGTTCCAGAATGTCCGAAAGCGTCGCAAGATCCTCCGTAAGCGCCAGAAGATGACGATGCTGCGCAAGGTACCATGCGGCCACAGGCGCAGAAGCGACTTCCCCGATCAGATGGAGCGCGCGGGGCGTCTCCTCCAGGCCGCTCGCCGCCTCGGTCAGCTCGGCGCGCCAGATCGCCTCGCCGAGGGGCCGCGTCCCGTCGAGCGCCACGTCAAAGGCGTCGGCGTCGTTGGCGGGCAGGAACACACTCGCCTCGCCGAGCGCCGCAACAGCGCCGCGGAGGGCGTGGACGGATTGCGCCAGCGCCGGCGGATCGAGCCTGACGGCCGCGCCGCCGAGACGCGCCCAATCGTCGGCGTAAACCGCGCGCAGGATGTCCTCGCTCGCCGCGCGGGCGGCCCGCACTGGTCCGGGCGAGGACGGCGCGCCGCTGAGCGTCGGCCAGGAAAGCGCCTCCCGCCAGACGCCGGCCGCGACGGCCTCGGCGAGGACGACCATCTCGCGCGCCGCAGCCTGTTCGGGCGGGAGGTGAACGCCGAGGGCCGCCTCCGCCGCGCGCAGGAACGCCGCCTGGTGCGCCCGCGGACATAATGGAAAAAGGACCCCGGCGAAACGCGTCGCTTCGTCGATCGTCCGTCCCCGCATGACATGCAGAAGGCTTTGCGGCCCGCCCCGCTCAACGCCCGCGTCAAGGCCGCCGCGCCCGTCCGGGGCGAGCCGCAACAGATAGCGCCGCGCCGTTCCGGATGCGGCCGCAGCGCTCATGCCGTTGCGCCGTTCCGGGTAAGGACGAACCGCCGCTCAACCTTCGGCGGCGGGGGCGGCGTCTCCTGCTCGAACGCGCCCTCTGCGCAGGCCGCCGCGGCGGTGAGCGCGGCGGCATGGTCCTGAAAATCTTCCATTGGCGAGAACAGCGAGCAGGTCTCGACAAAGCCGACGCCCTCCATCCGCCCGAGCGTGAACGTATAGCCGCCCGACGGCAGGACGTGCTGGCGCTTGGAGCCGAGCGGCCCCGGCGCCTGCGCGCCGGCGTCGCGCGGCAGCGCCACGAGGTTCATGCACCAGGGGGTCGTCACCACACCGACGAACGCGTCGCCATGCTCGCGGAAGCCGACCGCCGCGACCTCCAGCGCGTCGTTATAGACCGGCAGGCCGATGATCGCCTTCGCCGACGCCTCATAAGCGGAGGTAAGCGCGGCGACCCGCGCGTCCATGGTCGCCTCTGGCGCAGCGGCCACATCGCCGTCGCCCATGACCTTCACCATGAACTTGTCCTTGCCGGCGTCGCACGAAGGACACCGCCAGTCGACCGGAAGCTCCGTAAACGCCGCGCCCGGCGCAACGTCCCGCGTCTCGTCGCCGATGGCGGGGTCATAGGTCCACCAGCAGACGCCGCACTCAAGGACGTCATCGCGCCTCAGCGCGCCTGATACGGAGCTTTCAAATGCGCCGCTCATGGCAGATACGCCTCGCGAATCTCCTGAAGCCTTGCGCGGCTGTCCTCGAAATCCTCGCGCGCGGCGAGGACGGCGTCCGGGACATCGCCGATTTCGATCGTATCGAGAATAACCGCGCCGAGGCCGTTCAGATACTGAACCGCCCAGACGTTCCGGAGCGCCGTCATGATGACGCGCGCCGCGCCATAACCGCCGGACGTCACATGCACGCCCGCCTCCCCGACGATCTTGGCGAGAAACGCCGTGTCGGCCTCGGTCATGGGCAGAAGCGTGAAGTTCATCACATGGTTCGGCGCGCCAGGGCGCCATTCGGCGGCGCGCGCCCGCAACTCGGCGAGGACGCCCATCACGTTCATCGCGTCGCGCGGCGGCGTCAGCGCTTCCAGCGCCAAATCGCGCCGGGGCCGCGCGGCGGCGGCCTCGCGCAAGGCTTTTGGCGCATCGGCGACCTCGATCCAGATTGCGCGCACCGCCCCCGCCTCGTCTTCCGCCCGGCCGATCCAGACGCCCGGCAGGGCGGATTCAGACACCTGAACATCGCCCTCGCCCGCCGCGCCACGCGAGATCACCATGGAGACCTCGCCGCTTCCGAGTGCGTCGAGCAGCGCCTTCCTGTCGTCCGTCGCCAGATGATCGATCCGCCGGCGCCAGGCGCGCCCCTCACCGGCCGCGCGCTCCAGGGCGGATCCGATGTCGTCAAGCAGCGCGATGACGGCGGGACCTGCGTCCGCGATCGCGTCCGGGCGCCGGGCGGCCTCGCCGGCCATGGTCGGCATGCCGAGAAGGTTCGGCGCGGCCGCCTCGCCCGAGCCTTCGAACGGGCTCAAGACCCCTTCAGGCGCCGGATCATCCCAGAGAACAGGCCGCTCGCGCAGGCGGGCGTTGACGATGTCATCCATGGGCCACTCCTGTTTCCGCCGCCGCCTGCGCGCCCTTCTGCGCGTCAGCGACAATCTCCGGGATCTTTCGTTCGTAGACGGCCCAGTCCTTCACTTTCGGAATGACGTCGAGACGCCGCCGCCCGGCCATGAACACCGCCGAAGGAAGCGTCGAGACGCCGTACGCCTTCATCAGCGCCGCCTCGTCCTTGCGATCGACAACCGCGAGGCGCAGTGAGCCGCGACGGCCGCGGGCGATCTCGCGCAGGATGACGGCGAGGTCTGCGGTCTCAAGTTTCTTCGCCGGATCGCCGGTGAAAAAGAGCGCCGTCGCCGTCTCAGGCTGCGCGTCGAGATAGGCGTCGACCGACGACGCGTCGACGCGCTCCGCATCGCCATCGTCAATCAGCCGGTCAAGAATGCTCGCGCCCATGGGCGTCCTCCTTCAAACGATCTTCAACGCCCGCCTCGGCCGCGTCGTCCTTGATCTCGCGCAAGTGCGCCGGCAGTTCGGGCTCCCGGTCGATCAGGTCGGCGATGAGATGCTCGAACGGTTCTCCCGCCGCCGCGTTGCGCACCGCCTGAAGCGCGCCGGCGATGTCCGCTGCTTCGCGCGGCTCAAGCCGGCGCACCGCGGAGCCGAGATAGACGAGAACATGCTCGCCCGCCGCCGCAGGCCCGATCAGCGCCAGCGTCACGCGTTCGTTGGCAGTCACGCGTTCATGGGCGCCGGCGGCGTCAGCATACGGAACGCAGATGGCCTCGAGCCCATCCGCTTCGACAATCCGCATAGGAACGCCAACGCACATGGGCTTTACGCTCCTTCCGCGCTTGCGCGCGCCAAAAGCCGGGCGTCGCCGACCCGGCAGGCCTCGTCAGCTGACGGACGACCCGCTTCATAGGCGCCGCGCGCGACTTCGACGGGCATCAGCGCCGCGCCGGCGGCTTCACGGGCGCTCGGCGCGAAGCCCCAGGCGCGAAGCTCCGCGGCCGCCGCTTCGATCGCGGGCGCCACCTGCGCCGCGACGTCAGGGGTCAGGCCGCCGCCATAGTCCTCAAGCTCCGCCGGCTGACAGCCGACGAGCGTGATCTCCTCCGGCGGCCCGTCAGCGAGGACTTCCGCGAGGGCCAGCACCTCCATCATCGACGTCTGATGCAGCGAGACCTTTTTGCCGGCGACGAAGCGCGGCACATCGCTCCCGCGCGCGATGATGAGCGATCCCGCCGCCGCGTCGAAGTCGACCGCATCGAAGATAATGACGCGCCGCGCGTCGGCGAGTTCATTGACGAGCAAGAGCCCTTGCGTGCCGCCGTCGATCACCTCGACGTCCGGCCCCGCCTCATAGGCGTCGGCGAACGCCTCGGCGCACCGGACGCCATAGCCTTCGTCGGCCCACAGAATATTGCCGACGCCGACGATCAGAACTTCAGGACCGGCCCGGCTCATTCCCTGTCGTCCTTGAAGTAACGCCAGCCGGAGACCATGGTCGAGATCAGGCTCTGTCGGCTCATTATGTCCTCGCGCACCGCGGCGTAGATGTGGACGATGGAGAAGAGGACGATCACCCACATGAAGAGGTGGTGATAGGTGTGGACCGCGAAGGAGTTATTGCCGAAGACGCCGAACACCCAACCAAAGACCGCAAACCACCAGGTGTGCGTCCCCTGCCCCTCCGCATAAAGAGCGAAACCGGTGAGGATCTGAAGCGTGACGGGCACGACGAAGATGGTGAACATGGCGAACTGCGCCATGGGGTTATGGCCGATATATTTCTTCGGCGTCGGCTCGATGAATGCGTACCATTTCAGCTCGAAGAGCACCTCCCGCCACCACTTGCCGCTCCACACGGGAAGGAGAAATAGCTGGCGGGCGTGGGCGTTGCCGACGAACGCCCAGTAGATGCGTCCCAGAAACGCGACGGCGAGCATCTGGCCCGCCGCGAAATGCACCATACGGATATTGCCGAGGAGAAAATGGTCCGAGGCCTCGCCCGGCAGGCTCGGCGGCGGCTTCGCGATGAAATAGCCGGTAACGCACAATACCACGATCAGCCCTGCGTTCACCCAGTGCCAGAGTCGTAACGGCCCCTCATAGACGAAGACCTTGCCCGCGGGCGAGACCGTTTCCGTCGAGGTCGCGACGATATCGGCGAGAAAACCCGCTTTCGCCTCGGCGCTCGGCTTACGGAACTCTTTCTTGTCGGCGCCCGCCTTGTCGGCGTCCGTCTTGGCGGCGCCCGGAGCGGCGATGTCAACCATGAGCGGCTCCTATCGCACTTTGACGCTGGCCAGATCCTCGCCGTCCTTGCTCATCACATGGGTGGAGCAGGCGAGGCAGGGATCGAACGAATGCACCGTACGCAGAATTTCGAGCGGTTGCTCCGGGTCGGCCATTGGCGTGTTCATCAGCGCCGCTTCATAAGCGCCGATATTGCCCTCCGCGTCCCGCGGTCCGGCGTTCCAGGTCGTCGGCACAACGCACTGGTAGTTGTCGATCTTGCCATTCTCAATGCGGATCCAGTGACCGAGCGCGCCGCGCGGCGCCTCCGTAAAGCCGACCCCTTTCGCCGATTTCGGCCAGCTCTCCGGGTCCCACTTCTCGACATTCGCCGTGGAGATGTCGCCCGCCCTTATGTTGGAAATTAGCTTGTCATAGAAATAGGACATCTTGTGCGCCGCCCAGACGGCCTCAAGCCCGCGCGCCGCTGTCCGGCCGAGGGTCGAGAAAAGCGCCGCGACCGGAAGATCGAGATGCCTGAGGGCCGCTTCTGTCGGTTCTTTAAACTCCGGGATGCCCTTCGCGTAACCAATGATGTAACGCGCGAGTGGACCCACCTCCATGGCGTTGCCTTTCCAGCGGGGGCTCTTGATCCAGGAGTATTTGGCGTTCTCGTCAAGCTCCTTGATATGGGTCTTGTCGCCTTTCGCGTTCGGTCCCAATTGGTAATTCGGCTCGGTGACGCCGTCCCAGGGATGCAGGCCGACATTCTCGTCTGTATAGGAATACCAGGAGTGGGTCACGAACTCCTGGATCTCCTCCGGGTCGCGCTGGTCGACGTCGAACACCTCATTGAGGTTGCCGTTGATGATCGCCCCGCGCGGCAGCGCCAGATTGTCCGCTGAATGATCATTGGCGTGCTCGGGGATGTCGCCATAGCTCATGATGTTCGTCGACGAGAGCCCGCCGCCATAGGTCCAGTCCTTGTAGAAGGAGGCGATGGCGAGAAGATCAGGCAGATAGACCTGTTCGCAGAACGCGATCGACTGGTCGATGATTGATTTCACCAGGCTGAGGCGCTCCATGTTCACCGCGCCGACCGCGCCCACATCCTCGATGTTTATGGGGCTTGGCACGCCGCCGACCAGCCAGTTCGGATGCGGATTTTTGCCGCCGAAGACCGTGTGGATCTTCTTGATCTCCTTCTGGAAGTCTAGCGCCTCCAGATAATGCGCGACCGCCATCAGATTGGCCTCCGGCGGCAGCTTGTAGGCCGGATGCCCCCAATAGCCGTTGCGGAAGAGGCCCAATTGTCCGGACTCCACGAACCGCTTCAGCTTGTTCTGCAGGTCGCGAAAATAGCCCGGGCTCGACAGCGGCCAGTTCGAAATCGACTGCGCCAGCGCCGACGTCGCCTTCGGGTCCGCCGACAGCGCGTCGACGACGTCGACCCAATCAAGCGCATGCAGATGATAGAAGTGCACAAGGTGATCGTGCACCTGCAGGGCGAGCTGCATGATGTTGCGGATGGTGTTGGCGTTTTCGGGAATTTCGATCCCGAGCGCATCCTCCACCGCGCGCACCGACGTCAACGCATGGGTGCCGGTGCAAACGCCGCAGATACGCTGCGTGAAGGCCCACGCGTCGCGCGGGTCACGGCCTTTCAGGATCACTTCGAGGCCCCGCCACAACGTGCCCGTGGAGACCGCGTTTCGGATAACGTTTTCGTCGTCGACGTTCACCTCGATGCGCAAATGCCCTTCGATGCGGGTGATCGGATCGACGACGACGCGTCGGCCGCCGTCATCGAGCGTAAAACCGTTCGGGGTCTGAATGGTCATGGCGCGCTTCTCCTATTCGGCCTTCGGGCCGGGGCCCGCGCCATTTGCGGCGGACTTGTCGCGCGCGCGCTTCAGGGCGGTGAGGCCCACATGGGCGGCGACGGCGGCGCCGACGGTCCCGGCGGCGGCGACGCCGATTTCGTCAGCGTTCGCTTCAGCGCCCAGCGGCGTGTTCACCTTCGCGAGACGGTCATAGAAGGGGCCATTGTCCCAGAACTCTTCTTCCGAGCAGCCAATGCATCCGTGACCGGACTGAATCGGGAACGAGACGCCGCCATTCCAACGCACCGTCGAGCAGGCGTTGTAGGTCGTCGGACCTCGGCAGCCCATTTTGTAAAGGCAATAGCCCTTCCGCGAGGCTTCATCGTCCCATTCCTCGGCGAACTGACCAGCGTCGAAATGCGGCCGGCGATAGCACTTGTCGTGAATGCGCTGGCCGTAAAACATCTGCGGACGGCCAAGCCGGTCAAGCGGCGGCACACGGTCGAATGTCAGCATATAGGAGATGACGCCGGTCATCACTTCCGCGATCGGCGGACAGCCCGGCACCTTGATGATCGGCTTGTCACGGATCACTTTGTGGATCGGCGTCGCCTTTGTCGGGTTCGGCGCGGCCGCCTGGACGCAACCGTTCGACGCGCACGACCCCCAGGCGATGATCGCCTTCGCGTCGGCCGCCATCTCTTTCAGTTGCTCAACGAAAGGCCGCCCACCGACAATGCAGTACATCCCGCCTTCATTGAGGGGCGGGTTGCCTTCCACCGCGAGAATGTATTCGCCTTTATGCTCCGAGCGGATATCCTGCAGAATCTCCTCCGCCTGATAGCCAGCCGACGCCATTAAGACGTGCGAGTAATCGAGCGACAGCATGGAGAGGACGACGTCCGAAACGAGCGGGTGACCTGAGCGGATAAAGCTCTCCGAACAGCAGGTGCATTCAAGCCCGTTCAGCCAGACCACCGGCGTGCGCGGCTTCGTCTCCATCGCGTTGGCGATCTGACTCGCATAAGCGGGCGCAAGGCCCAGCGAGGTCGCTGTCAGGGAACAGAATTTCATAAACGAGCGCCGGCTGACGCCCTGGCGGCGTATCAATTCGTAGAATGTCTCTGCCATAGGCTTGCGCGTCACCCTTCATGCATATCGGCCGCAAACGCTATGACCGATCCTTATTTCGCCGTCGCCGGACTGCCTGCGCCAGTCGATATCGCTGAATTGCGTCTAGATCGCTTCTTGTGATCACGAGGACGCTGACTTGAGCGAGTTGGACTCTACCGCCACAAAGAATTGCACACGCAACGCAATCCTTCTTGACCTATGTCAACGGAACGACTGGCGCTGCGGTGTATCTGATTAGACGATGGTCGAATTGCCAAGCGCGCCACCGCCAGCCAACGTTGATTGAATTGCGCCTTTCTGCGGACTGACGCTTACGTTCGTATGCGGTCTATTTTGGTGTTTTGGCTTTGCAGGGCGTATTTCGCATCGATCGCCCCTGCGCAATGGAGGCTTGCTTGAATAGAATTGCCTGTCGTCTCGCCGCAATCTGCCTTGGCCCCGCGCTGATGGTGTCGCAATCCGCCGCCCATGGCGGCCACGCGGAAGCCGGCGGCTTCGCCGCAGGGCTTCTTCACCCCTTCCTGGGGCTTGACCATTTGCTCGCAGCGCTCGCCGTCGGCGCATTCGCGGCGCGCCGCCAGGATCGCGAAGCGCTGACGATCGCTGCTGCGTTCGTGGTCGCGCTTGGCGGCGGCTTTGCGCTCGCCGGGACCGCTCTTGGCGTCATACTGCTCGAACCAATCGTCTTGGCCTCAATTTTCATTATCGGCGCGATGGCGATCGCCGCCAAACGACTTGCCCTTTTCCCTATGCTCGGGGCGCTTGCATTCTTTGGGGCATTTCACGGGTACGCCCACGGTGTCGTTGGCCATGACGCGTCAGGTTTTCTACTTGGCGTCATGATCTCCACGACCGCGCTGATCATTTTTTCCGCGTACGCCATTCGCTTGTCGCTACATCGCGGACTATCGCGTCGGTCGTGAGCTGCGCTCCTTGCGTCAGCCAACGGTGAGATAGGTCCGGCTGGTAGCTGAAGAGCATTTTGCCGACGCCATCCACACGTCTAAGAACTCAGATTGGAAGCGTATCGACGTTACAGAATACCGGTGGACATGAAATCAGGACTTCGCCGGCTTGAGGGTTGCGCCGTCGAGACATGATCGTGTGAGACGGGGCGTTTGCGGCGAAAGGCGCGCCGCAAAACCCTAGAACGGATTGACCGTGTACCCATCTTGCTGAAGGAGCGCGTGGGCGGTCATCGCCGAGAGCGACATCTCGACGCCTGGCAGCAGGTCCTCCGCCGACACGCCTTGAGCGGCGGCGCTCTGCCCACAGACGATGACGCGGACATTGTTCGCCACAAGCGCCTCGATCAGCGGTCCGTTCGGGGTCCCAGCCGCCGCGCCCGACACGTCGCCAACCGCCTTCCCGTGAACGACAACCGCCGCCGCGAGCCTCTCCGGCGCCATGCCGGCGCGCACATGCATGTTCATGAACCGCGCCGCCGAGACGAGCGTCCGGTTGGCCTCGCCTTCTTTTGCGCCTTTTCCGACGTCGAACGCCACCTTCAACCGCGCGCGCTTTGGTAGCGGCGTCATCCCGGGGACTTCCGCGTTTGGGCCCTGGCCCTCCAGCAATGGTCCGGTCGTGAAACCTTCGGGCGCCCCTTGGGCGACCGCGACCTGCGCAACGAGGGAAAGGGTCGCGGCGAAGAATGACGTGCGCATATGGCTTACTCCTGACGTTTTCGGGACAACTGCCGTCTCGATAGCGTAAAACGGAATGCAGTGGGAAGCAGCGCCTGATAACGATGCCCCGAACTTACGCTTCACCTTAGCCACAAGGAGTCCCCAATGGCCCGTTTCGATGGAAAGAAAGTCCTCATCACCGGCGGCACGAGCGGCATCGGCCTCGCCGCCGCCAAACGCATCGCCGAGGAAGGCGGCGCGGTCGCCATCACCGGCACGAACGAGGCCCGTCTGAAGGCCGCCGAAGACGCCCTGCCCGCGGGCGCTCTCGTCCTGAAGAACGACGCCGCCGATCCGGCCGCCGCGCCTGCGCTCGCCGCGGCCGTGAAGGACGCCATGGGTCATTTGGACGGCGTCTTCCTGAACGCCGGCTTTGGCAAGTTCGGCCCCGTAGAGACGACGACTGCGGAGCATTTTGACGGCATGACCCACGTGAACGTGCGCGGGCCGGTCCTGCAGATGGCCGCATTGAAGCCGATGATCGCCGACAAAGGCTCAGTCGTTATTACGGCGTCGGTCGCGCCCTATCTCGGCCAGTCGATCGGGGCGGTCTACGCCGGCACAAAGGGCGCGGTGACGGCCATGGCGAAATGCTGGGCGAATGATCTTGCGCCGCGCGGCGCGCGGGTGAACACCGTCGCGCCTGGCCCCATCGAGACCAATTTCTTTGAGGGCACGGGCTTCACGGACGAACAAATCTCCGCCTTCAGCGAACAGGTCAAAGGGCAGGTGCCGCTCCGCCGGTTCGGCTCGTCGGAGGAAGTCGCCGCCGTCGTGTGTTTCCTTCTCTCCGACGATGCGTCTTACGTGACGGGTTCGGAGTTTATGGTCGATGGCGGCATGACGCTTCGTTGATCAGCAAAAGAACGAAGGGGAGCGCGAGCCGTCACGGAAATGCGACGCCGCGCTCTCCGCTTTTCCATGGTTCATATTTCTTCATTATAGAGAGAAAGAGGTCGGCTTCGACGCACCGCCTAAGCCAATCATGCAGCGCGGGCGTCGGCATGGCGTCGAACCAATCAGGATCGGCAATTCGGAACTGACGCGCAAACGGGAAAATGGCGATGTCGGAGAACCCACGAGTCGTTCCGGACAGCCAACCGGTAGCGGAGAGCCGGCCCTCAAGGCGCTCCAGGAACGCCCTTCCCGCCGATCGATGCTCGACGGGATCAGCGTCGTCGTATCGCACTGAGTACTTGTAACGATCTAAATGCCGCTTGAAGGGGCCATCGTTCTCAGCAATCAATGCGTCATCGGATTTCGACAGCCAGCGCTCAGGATCATTACGCGCCAGCGCCCAACGCATAACCTCAAGACTCTCATCAATGACGCCGGCCTTCTGGTCAATCAGTACAGGGACCGTACCCTTCGGGCTTGCCGCCAACATTTCGTCGGGCTTGTTCTTTAGGACCACTTCGCGCAGTTCCACCTGCTCTCCCGACACGGCGAGCGCCATGCGCGCCCGCATCGCATATGGGCAGCGGCGAAAAGAATACAGGACCGGCTGCGTCATTCGTTCCCTTCGCGATCATCGGCAGCGCCGGCGACGCGGCGCAGGAACTGTCGATGCCGCTCGCGAAATCTCTCGCGATCCGCATCGGAGTAGGCATTGACGCAGCGGTGACAAGACGCGCCTTCTTCAAATTCCTCGCGTCGCATGTCGGCCGGGGACACGGGCCAACCGCACGCGTGGCACATAGCGTAGTCTCCCGGTTTTAATCCGTATCCGACCGAGACGCGTTCGTCGAACACGTAGCATTGGCCCCGCCAGGCGCCCTCGCCTTCCTCGCCTTCCTCGACTTGCTCTAAATACTTCAGGATGCCGCCTTTCAGGTGGTAAACGTCGTCGAAACCGCTTCGCCTGGCGTAAGCGGTCGCCTTCTCACAGCGGATGCCGCCAGTGCAGAACATGGCGATCTTCTTTTTGCCGCTGGCCGCCGCCAAGCGATCGAGCCGGCCGGGCAACTCGCCGAACGCGTCCGTCTCAGGATTAACCGCCCCGTCAAAGCTGCCGATCGCGACTTCATAGGCGTTACGGGCGTCAACGACCAAAACGTCCGGGTCTTTGATGAGCGCGTCCCAATGTTCGGGCTCCACGTAGTCGCCGACGTCATTCGCCACGTCGACGTCGATTCCCATGGTGACGATCTCTTTCTTGAGGCGCACCTTAAGTCGTCGAAAAGGCGGACGAACGGCTTCGCTCTCCTTGTGCTCCAGCGCGGCGAATCCTGGAATTGCGCGCAGCGCGGCGAGCACCGCTTCAACGCCCGAACGCTCGCCAGCTACAGTTCCATTCACACCCTCGCGGGCGAGCAGGATGGTGCCTTTTACGCCGCTCGAGCAGCCAAGCTTCGCAAGCGGCGCCTGATACTCTGCATACGATGGAAAATTCGAAAACCGGTAAAACGCCGCGACTACGACCATCGCCTTAGCCTTCGAGCCGCAGAAGCGCGGCCTCCAGCTTGGAAAGGCGCGCCGCATAGCCGGCGCGGCGCTCCTTCTGCTCTTCAACGACGTCCGCTGGCGCGCGGGCGACGAATTTCTCGTTACTGAGCTTTTTGTCGACGACGTCGATTTCCTTGCGCGCCTTGTCGGCCTCCTTGGCGAGCCGCGCCTTCACCGCGTCAAGGTCCACCGAGCCGGCGACGTCGAGCACATAGGTGTCACCGCCGGAGACAAGCGCAACGCCCTTCGGCGCGGCGTCCGGCGATATCGAGGTCGCGCTTTCAAGCCGCGCAAGCCGCTCCACGAAGGCCTCATATGTCTTGAGGCGCGCGTCGGCGTCGCCGCCGCTCTTCAGGTGCAGGAGCGGGAACTTCTCGCCGGCCGGCAGGTCGACCGTTTGCCGCACCGAGCGAATCTCCGAGACGAGATCGATGAGCCAGTTGATTTCGCCGGCCGCCTCCGGCGCGTCGTGCCGGTCGTCGAGCGACGGCCAGCCTGCGACGATTAGATGCGACGGCCTGTCCGCCGTCGCGCCCCAGATCTCCTCGGTGACGAACGGCATGAAAGGATGCAGGAGCTTCAGGATCTGATCGAGCGTCCAGGCGGTGGCCGCGCGCAACTCATCCTTCTCCGGACCATCGGCCCCTTGAAGGACGGGTTTCGCAAGCTCCAGGTGCCAGTCGCAGAAGACATTCCAGGTGAAACGATATACCGCCGCCGCGGCGTCATTGAACCGGTACTCTTCCAACGCGGCCGTCGTCTCTTCCGCGCACGCCCTTGTCTCATGAACGATCCAGCGCGCAAGGGTGGACTGCGCGGCGGTGGGATCGAATGCGGGATCAGGCGCGCACCCGTTCATCTCCGCAAACCGCGCGGCGTTCCAGAGCTTGGTCGAGAAGTTGCGATACCCTTCGACGCGCTGTTCGGAAAGGCGCACATTGCGGCCCTGCCCGGCTTGCGCGCAGAGCGTGAAGCGAAGCGCGTCGGCGCCGAACTTGTCGATCAGATCGAGCGGGTCTATGCCGTTGCCTTTCGACTTCGACATCTTCTGGCCTTTCTCGTCAACGACAAGACCGTGGATGTAGACCTCCGGGAACGGAACTTGCGGCGCGCCGTGCTCGTCCTTCATGAAGTGCAGGCCCATCATCATCATCCGCGCGACCCAGAAGAAGATGATGTCGTGCGCGGTGACGAGAACGCTTGTCGGATAGTTCGCCTTCAGAAGGTCATGATCCGGATGGCCAACCTCCAGCGCGTCCGGCCAGCCGAGCGTCGAGAACGGCCAGAGTCCGGAAGAAAACCAGGTGTCGAGAACGTCCTCGTCGCGCACGATGAGCGGCGCGTCGGCCTCGCCGCGCACCATCGCGTCAATCTCCTCCATGTCATAGCCTTCAGCGGCGTAGCGCGCGATGGCCTCTTTCTTGGCGTCCTCCTCCGTCTCCGCGACGAAGCAATGCCCGTCCGGCCCGTACCACGCCGGGATGCGGTGCCCCCACCAGAGCTGGCGCGAGACGCACCATGGCTCGATGTTCCGCATCCACTGGAAATAGGTTTTTGACCAGTTCTCCGGGACGAATTTGGTGTCGCCGTCCTCCACCGCCTTGATGGCGCGCCTGGCGAGTTCTTCGGCGTCAACGAACCACTGATCCGTCAGCATCGGTTCAATGACGACGCCCGACCGGTCGCCGAAGGGCTGCATCACCTTCTTGTCTTCGACCTTGATGAGCAGTCCACGCTCGTCGATGTCCATGACGATCGCTTCGCGCGCCTCGTACCGGTCCATGCGCCGGTACTTCTCCGGGATGTAGTCGACGTTCAGCATGCGCGCCTGTTCGTCCATCAGGATGTACATCTCAATGTCGTTGCGCTTCGCCACCTGATAGTCATTGAAGTCATGCGCGCCGGTGATCTTCACAGCGCCGGAGCCGAAGTCCGGGTCCGGGTAGTCGTCCGTGATGATCGGAATGTAGCGATCCGCAAGCGGCAGGAGGCAGCGCTTGCCCACAATCGGCGCATAGCGCGGATCGTCCGGGTGCACCGCGACCGCGCCATCGCCGAGCATCGTTTCCGGCCGCGTCGTCGCGATACTGATATAGTCGCGCGTCTCCCACTCGGTCGGGTTCCCGTCCTCGTCATGGGCGATCGGAAACTCATAGGTCTCGCCGTTTTCGAGCGGGTATTTGAAGTGCCAGAAATGACCGTTCGTCTCTTTGTTCTCGACTTCGAGGTCGGAGATCGCGGTCTCGAACTTCGGGTCCCAATTCACGAGACGCTTGTCGCGATAGATGAGGCCCTCTTCGTAGAGCGTCACAAACACCCGCCGCACAGCCGCGGAGAGGCCCTCATCCATGGTGAAACGCTCGCGCGACCAGTCGCAGGTGGCGCCCAGACGACGGAGCTGTTTCAGGATCGTGCCGCCGCTTTCCTCTTTCCAGGCCCAGACGCGCTCGACGAAGGCCTCGCGGCCCATCGTCCGGCGGTCCTGATTGCCTTCGGCGGCGAGTTTGCGCTCAACGACCATCTGCGTCGCGATGCCGGCGTGGTCCATGCCCGGCTGCCAGAGCACGGACCGCCCGCGCATCCGCTGAAACCGGCAAAGCGCGTCCTGGAGCGTGTTGTTGAGGGCGTGCCCCATGTGGAGCGAGCCGGTCACGTTCGGCGGCGGGATGACAATCGTGAATGGCGCGCCCTCACCTGCCGGCCTGAACGCGCCCGCCGCCTCCCAGGCGTCATAGAGCCGGGGCTCCGCTTCAGCGGGATTGAAGGATTTCTCGAGCATGGCCGCGCGCCTTTAAGATCGTAAAGAGGTCGAAGCGCCCTCTTTACGGAAACTCATGCGCGCGGCCAAGCCGCGTTCGGTCGGCCTAAAAGAGCCCGGTGTGTTCGCCGAAGAACGCCCAGACGTCGGCGTACTCCTCGATGATCTTATCGGTCGGCTTGCCGGCGCCGTGGCCCGCTCGCGTCTCGATGCGAATGAGGTGCGGACCGGGGCCGGCCTCCGCCGCCTGAAGCGCCGCAATATACTTAAACGAGTGCCCCGGCACCACGCGGTCGTCCGTATCGGCCGTCGTCACCAGCACCGGCGGATAGTCAACGCCATCGCGGATATTGTGGTAGGGCGAATAGGCGTAAAGGTTCCTGAAATCCGCCTCGTTCGCCGGATCGCCGTAATCATCGGTCCAATAGCGGCCGGCCGTGAACTGATTGAACCGCAGCATGTCCATGACGCCGACGGCCGGCGCCGCCGCGCCGAAGAGCTCCGGGCGCTGATTGACGACCGCGCCGACAAGCAGCCCGCCGTTCGAGCCCCCGAAGATCGCAAGCTGGCCTTCGCCGGTGACGCCCGTCTCGATCAGGTGTTCGCCCGCGGCGATGAAGTCGTCAAAGACGTTCTGCTTATTGAGGAGCCGGCCCGCGTCATGCCATTCCTTGCCGTACTCGCCGCCGCCGCGAATGTTGGCGACCGCGTAAACGCCGCCCATCTCCATCCAGGCGAGGCGCGTAATCGAAAAAGTCGGCCGCACGGAGATGTTGAACCCGCCATAGCCGTAAAGCATGGTCGGCGCGCCATCCGACATGTCGAGGCCCTTCTTGTGGGCGATGAACATCGGCACGCGGGTTCCGTCTTTGGACGTATAGAACTCCTGCCGAACGACATAGTCTTCCGGATCGAAGGGCGCTTCAGGCGCCTTGAAGACCGCCGCTTCGGCGGCGGCGACGTCATAGCGATAGAGCGTGTCCGGCTGGTTAAAGCTTTCGAAGGCGAAGAACGTCTCCTGGTCGTCCGGCTCCCCGAAAAAGCCGCCGGCCGTGCCGACGCCTGGCAGATCCACCGCCCCCGTCGCCGCCCCATCAAGGCCGAAAAGCCGGACAGACGTCTTTACGTCCTCAAGATAACTGGCGAAGAGCCGGCCGCCGACAATATTTGCGTACTGAAGAACATCGTCGTTTTCCGGAACGATCTCGGTCCAATCGGGTTCGGATCCGCCCACCGGGGTTGAGACGATCCGCCCCTTGGGCGCGTCAAGATCCGTACGGAAATAGTGCGCGCCGTCCACCGTCGCGATGTAGCTATAGTCGTTCTCGAACCCTGTGATGAACGCGGCCGGCGGGGCGTCGGGGTTCTCAAGGTCGAGGATCGACACTTCATAGCGCTCGTCAGTGCCCTTCGACATCGTCGCGATCAGCCAGCGGCCGTCGCTTGAGACCTCGCCGAAAACGCCGATCTCCGGATCGTCCGGGCGGGCGAACGCCTCTATGTCGCTGGACTGATCATCGCCGACCTTGTGGAAGTAGAGCGCCTGATTGAAATTGAGGCTCTGGAACTCAGCGCCTTCCTCCGGCTCGGGGAAACGGGAGTAGTAAAAGCCCGAACCGTCCTTGGCCCAGCTAAGGCCGGAGAATTTCACCCATTCGACCGTATCTTCGAGCGGCTCGCCAGCGGCGACGTCGAAGACTTTCACGGTGCGCCAGTCCGACCCGCCGTCCTGAATCGTGTACGCTATCAGCTTGCCGTCCGGGCTCGGCTCGTAGCCCGCCAGCGCGGTTGCGCCGTCTTCGGACCACTCGTTCGGATCAATGAGCTGACGCGGCGTTCCATCAAGGCCATCCTGAACGAAGAGAACGTCCTGATTCTGAAGGCCGTCATTACGACGGAAGAAATACCGATCCCCGCGCTTGATCGGCAGGCGGAATTTTTCAAAGTCCCACAGCGTCCGCAAACGCTCGGCGATTTGCCCGCGTTGGGACAATGTCTCCAGATAGCCGAATGTCGCCTTGTTTTGGGCCTCGACCCAAGCGGCGACGCTTTCGTCCTCCCGAACGTCCGCTTCCAGCCAGCGATAAGGGTCGTCGACGTCGACGCCGAAATACGTATCAGTCTGCGCCACCGTTCGCGTCTCCGGATATGCCACCGCTTGATCGATCGCCGTGTCCACCGATGGCTCCGACAGCGCGTCGCGCACACGCTCGACGCTTTCGCCGCATGCGCTCAATAACGCCGTCACTGCAATTGCTGAAAGAAACCGAATGCGCATGCGCCCCTCCGCCTGACCGATCACAATGAGCAACCGTTAATCCGGCGAAGCGCAATACGCCACATGTGTAGCTGAAAAAAGAGGCGTTCGGCGAAGGAAAGACTACCGCGCGCGGCGCGCGATCCGCTCCACTTCGTCCTGGACCTTCTCTTCAACGATCGTCGCAAGATGACGATCGAGCCATTCCTTGACGAGCGGGCGCAGCAAGTCGGTGACGATGTCTTCCAGGGACTTTTCGCCCTCACTGGAAATCCTGATCGACCGGGAGAGAGAGCGGAACGCATCGCCGGCGACATGGGCGGTTTCGTCGGCGAGGATCGAAGCGGCCTCCGCCGTCCCGCCATCCGGCGTTGACGCGGTCGCGCTTGACGGCGGCGCCGCAAAAGCTTGTTGGGGGACGCTTTCCACGGCGCGTTCGTCTGCGGGAATCATGGCGTCGGTCTCCTGCGGTTCGACGGCTGTAGGATCATCGGATATGGACGCTTGCGCAGCAGGCGCGTCGTCATTCGTCTCATCGATCGCGGACGCGCTGTGCGCCGCGCCGACGATCGGATCAGGTTCACCGCCAGCTTCTGACGTGAACGCGTTCTGATCCTCGCCGCCGCCCAAGAATCCGAACACGCCGCCGCTCTGCTCAGTCGATTCAGGCGCCGCAAAATGGGATTCTTCGCCGACAAAGGAGGCGGATTCCTCAACGGCGCTCTCATCGCCGAAATCCTTTGGCGGCTCGTCTCCGGCGCTATCTGCGGCATCCGGAGCGTCGTCCTCGGAAATAATCCGGCGGATCGACGCGAGGATTTCTTCCATGCTCGGTTCGGGTTGCGCGCTCGCCATGTCAGTTCACCTGTCGCGGTTTCGCATGTGATCGACCCGTTCGCGCGCGCGATCAAGCCCGAAGACGCGCGCCGTCAGCCCTCGTCGACAGGGTCCGTCCCACCGGACGCGGCGTCGAGCGTAAGGATCCCGGCGCTTGTCAGCAACTGGAAGAGCGCCACCCGCGCATCGCGTCGCGCGCCGGCGAGGGCGACCTCCGCATTCAAAAACTCCTGCTCCGCATTGAGAACGTCGAGCGTCGTGCGCGCGCCGAGCTGCGCTTCGCGTCGAACGCCGCGCAGGGCGAGGTCGTTGGCGGCGAGTTGCGCTTCAGCGGAGGCGATGTTCGCGTTCGCCGCCTGCAATTGCTCCCAGGCGCTCGCGATCGCGGCGTCGACGCGTCGCTCCGCTTCTTCAATGCGCCGCCGATCCGCATCATTCAGCGCTCGCGCCTCGCGCACGCGCGAGAGATTGCGCCCGCCCTGGAAAATCGGGATCGACGCGCGCACGCCGTAAGCGAATTGCTCATCGTCCAGAACAAAGTTGCTCGGTTCCTCTGCATACTGATAACTGGACGTGAGCGCGACGTTCGGCGCAAACGCGCTTTTGGCGATCGCAATCCCCTTGCGGGACGCTTTTTCATTGGCCTTCGCCGCAAGGATCTGCGGCGCGTAACCGCGACCGAGCGAACGCGCCTGCTCCAGCGTCTCAGGCGCCGTCGGCAATGCCGGATCGCCAGCGAGGGTGCCGGGCGCCTGGCCGGTGAGTTCCGAGAGAAGAGCGCGGGAAACGGCGAGCTGGGCCTGCGAGGACGTCAGCTGCGCGCGCGCGCCTGCGAGCCGCGCCTCCGCCTGCGCAACGTCCGTTCGCGTGACCTCGCCAACCTCGAACCTCAACTGCGCTTCTTGCAGCTGCCGCACCAAGACTTCGACGTTGTTCAAATTAGCTTCGTATACGGCGGTGTCCCGGAGAACGTCGAAATAGGCCGTCGCAGTGCGAAGAAGGACGTCCTGCTCAACGGACGCTAGCTGCGCGCCGCCCGCCTTCACGCGCGCGGCCGCCTGACGCAGCGCATTGACGTTCCGAAAGCCGTCAAAGACCGTCAGTTCGCCTTGCACCTGAGCGGTCAGCGTCGACAACTTGACGCTGTTGGGCACGGGCGTCGGCCCGGGGTCGGTCGGATCGAATACGGACGCGTCAATCGTTTGGTCATTGTCGATCTCTTGATAGCTGCCGCCAGCGGTGATCTCGGGCAGGATATCGGCCCACGCCTGGGACTTCAGTTCACCCGTCGCGCGTTGCTCCGCGCGAGCGGCCTGGATCGTCGGGTTGGTCTCAAACGCAAGGCGCAAGGCTTCCGCGAGCGTTTCCGCCGCCGCCGCGCCTGCAAAAGGAATTGACACGGCAAGGCCAGTAAGAAGAGCGCCCATCGCCGCTGATCGGCCCATCCTGAGCCGCAGCCGAAATCCGTGTTTTCTGGTCTGCATCCCAAACGCCTCCGCACCCAACGCCGCGGAACAGCCGCTTCGTGTCCTCGCCAGCCGCCGTAAGGGACATAGTGTGTTTGCAACGCAACGTACACCTCCGAGCGCCTCAGCGAGACGCGCAAGGCGCGGCGTGAACGGGCCCGGCGTTGGGTTGCGGAATGAGAGCTCGAACGAAAAGGCGCGCCGTCAAAAAGCGAAGGCTTTTTTTGCTTCGAACCCTTCGGGAACGATCCGAGCGGTCGCGTCGAAGCGACGGGACTTCGAGTAAGCGGCCCCTGTGCGGGTGATAACGACGCCTCGCGCGACTTCATCGGCGCGCTCAATCGCCGCGAGACGGCCCCCGTCCGCCAATTGCGACAGGAGATGTTCAGGCGTCTCTTCGACGGCCTGGGCGATAAAGATCAGATCGAACGGCCCCTGATCGGGCGCGCCCTTCGAAGGGTCGCCCTCCACAACCGCGGCGTTGGCGACGCCAAGCGCGCTTAAGGTCTCTTCGGCGGCGGTCGCCAGCGCGGAATTGTCCTCCACCGCCACAACCATGTCCGTCAACGTCGCGAGAACCGCCACCACATAGCCGCCGCCGCACGCTGGCGCGAGCGTCAGATCACTTTTGCTCGGATGCGCCGCCATCAGCAGCTTGGCGAAATCGCGCGCCGTCACAAGCGACCTGCCGGGCGCATAGGCCAGCTCTCGCTCCACGTACGCCTGAGCCCGCCAATCCGACGGCAAGAACTCTTCGCGAGGGACGGCGAGCAACGCGTTCTGGATGTCGATGTCGGGCACGTTGTTCGGCCGAACCTGGGAATCGACCATTTGTCGGCGAGCGGCTGCGTAATCCATGGACCATGCCTTTGATGGGGGCGGCGGCGAACAAGAACCGCCAACGCCGAGTCTGGCGAATTAAAGAGCCGCGCGCGCTCACGCAATCCTTACCGGCGCCCGTCATGAACGCGACCCGCGAAAGAGGAGCCGGGCGAGCGCCATCGCGCGGGAACTTCTTCGCGCAGGTCGGCCGGCGCGATCAGTTGGCGCCGTGACCAGTTGGTTTTGACCCACGACCGACGACCATGTAAGAGCGGCCGCTCAAAGCGTCGAGGCCACGTGGCGGAGTGGTGACGCAGCGGCCTGCAAAGCCGTGTACGCCGGTTCGATTCCGGCCGTGGCCTCCATCCTCCACCGACGCATGCTTGGTTTGGCGTCAGATCGCCTCGTCCATGAGAACGCCTCGTCCGGCTTCCGTATAGATTAGTCTTGGCGCGGCGCGCCCGACCGATGAGATCCGAATGGTTAACGGCAACGTTATCAATTACCGCTAATCCAGACGAAACAGGCCTTTCATCGCGCGGCGGCAACCGGTCGCCGCTTTCGCCTTGCGTGAAAGCGGAGACTGGGACACGGCTTAAATGCCGGAGGGTGGCGCTTCCGCGACGGGGCTTAGTTGACATTAAAGCGGCGCGTTGCGCGCCGCGCCTATATGGCCCTAATGGCCGGCGGATTTCGCCGCCGGCGGCGTTTAATTGGAGCGGGCGGCGCGCGCCGCCGACGAGGAGTTAACAAGATGCTGAAGCGCAGCGCCGCCGTCGCCGTTCTCGCCATGTGCGGCTGCCAGTCGGTCGACCAGGAGTATTTGGCGGCGCAACTTCCCGAACCGCCGAAAGAGTGGACCTCGATCGCGCAGCTCGAAGCAGCGGAGCCTTCATCGGGCGTGCCCACGGGCGACTGGATCGCCGCCTTCGAAGACGAACAGCTGAAATCGCTGATCGACGAGGCGATGGCGCACAACAACACGCTGCTCGCGACCGCGGCGAACCTCGAGGGCGCGCGGCAAGGCGCGCGGATCGCATTCGCGGGGCAATTGCCGACGCTTGACGCAAACCCGCGCGCGAGCCGCAACGCGATCGTTCTTGACCCGACATTCGCCGCCCAGGCCGGCGGCGGCGCCGGCGGGATCGGCGATGTTCGAATCCAGGACCTTGAGGACCAGTTCGGCGTCGACCTGGACGGCGACGGAGAACTCGACGCGCTTGACACCGACGGCGTCCTTGACGGTCAAGGGGACATCCAGCCGATCCCGAACCGGCGCTTCTACATCAACAATTATTCCCTCGGCGCGCAGTTCCAGTGGGAGATCGACCTCTGGGGTCGCCTGCACGACCAAACCAAAGCCGCGCGCCGTGACGCCGCGGCGAGCCTCGCCGACTTCGAAGCGGCGCGCCTTTCCATCGCAGCCGCGGTGGCGCAAGGCTGGTTCACGCTCGTCGAAGCGCGTCAGCAACGCGAACTGGCGGAACGCGACGTTGAAGCGCGCGAGAAAAACCTCCGCGTGACGCGCCGGCGCTATGAACGCGGCGTTTCATCGAGCCTTGACGTGCGTCTCGCCCAATCCGCCCTCGGCACGAGCCGCGCGACGCTCGCGCAGCGCCAGCAGGTGGAAAAAGAATCAGGTCGCCGCGTAGAAGTGCTGCTCGGCCGCTACCCAGCGGCGGAGGTGCAAGCGGCGGCGGAACTGCCGACCCTGCCGCGACTCAACGGCGCCGGCGCGCCCGGCGAAATTCTCGCCCGCCGGCCTGATCTTTTCGCAGCTGAGATGCGCATGGAGGCGGCGGGCCTGCGCGCCCGCGTCGCGCGCAAGGAAATGCTGCCGCGCTTCACCCTCACCGCGAGCCTCAACACCAGCGGCCCGGACCTGGAAGACGTCATCGATCCCGAACGTCTGGCCGGTAACATCGCGGGCGGCATGCTGACGCCGCTTTTCCGCGGGGGAGCGCTGAAGGCCCGCTCGCAGCAGGCGCGCGCTCAGGCGCAAGCGAGCCTCCTCAACTATGTCCAGACGGCGCTTGAAGCTTATGAAGAAGCGGAAAACGCGCTTGGCGCGGAGAGCTTCCTCGCGCTTCAGGAAGAAGCGCTGAAGCTCGCGTTTGATGAAGCGGCCGCCGCGGAGACCCTCACCGAACGGCGCTACGCGCAGGGCGCGGCGTCAATATTCGACCTCTTGAACGCGCAAACGCGCAGAATCTCGAATGAGAGCGCCTATATCACCGTAAAGCGGCAGCGGGTGGCGAACCGGGTCGCGCTCTATCTCGCCATCGGCGGCGACTTCATCGCCGAGCCGACAATTTTTGACGAAGAGGCGGTCACCGCCTCCGGCCAAAACTGGTCAGGTCGAAAGGGCGACGAGGCGACCCTTGTAAAGGCGGCGTATGACGCCGCTGACGGAGAATAATCGATGTTCCGTAAACTGTTCACAATAATCGGCACGCTCGGGATCATTGTCGGGTTCGTCGCGCTCATCGGACTGATGGCCGCCGCCCGCCCCGAAGTTGAACGCCAGGAGCCGAAGGCCGCCGCGCCCACCGTCTTTTACGAAGTCGCAGACGCGAGGCCCGTTCGACTGGATGTTCGCGCGCAAGGCGAAGTCCGCCCACGGACAGATATTAACCTGACGGCGCAGGTCGCCGGCCGCGTCGTCGCGACGGCGGAGAACTTCGTCAATGGCGGCGCCTTCAAGGCGAACGAAGTCCTGGTGCGGATCGAAGACGCTGACTATCGCGTGGCGCTGGCGAGCGCGCGCGCGCGCCTCGCCCAGGCGCGCGAAGCCCTGCGCCGGGAGGAAGCTGAGTCGGAACTCGCGCGTCAGGACTATGAAGACCTCGGCCTCGGCGATAACCCTTCCGACCTTGCGCTGCGCAAGCCGCAGCTCGCCCAGGCGCGCGCCAATTACAACGCGGCCGTCGCCGACGTTGACGCCGCGCAGCTCAATCTTGACCGCACGAAAGTAAGCGCGCCCTTCGACGGGCGCGTGCGCGAACGCATCGCGGGCCCTGGCGAATTCGTCTCTCCAGGCGCGCAGCTCGGCCGCGTCTTCTCAACCGACGTTGCGGAAATCCGCCTGCCGCTCACGGATAGCGACCTTGCGCGGCTCGGCCTGCCAATCGCATTTTCCGCGACCGAAGACGCGCCTGGCCCGAAAGTGACGCTCTCAGCCGTTGTCGCGGGCGAGTTCCACGAATGGGATGGTCATATCGAGCGCACGGACGGCGCGATTGACCCAACAACCCGCCAGATTTCCGCGATCGCCGTCGTAGAGGACCCTTACGGCGCGGCGGCGGTGAGCAGCGGCGCGCCGCTCACAATCGGCCTCTTTGTCGACGCGGAAATCGAGGGCCGGCCATTTCAGAGCGCCATCGTCCTGCCGCGCGCGGCGCTCTACGGCCGCGACCGCATCTTTGTTATCAATCGCGACGACGTGCTCGAGGAACGCATCGTTGACGTCGTTTCATCCGACCGAGACACAATCACCATCGCCAGAGGCGTCTCGCCCGGCGAACGCGTCGCGGCCTCGCCGCTCCGGGGCGCCGTCGACGGCGACAAGGTCACGCCGGCCGTACGCGGGGACGCGGGGCAGGAAGATGAATCGCCGGAAATCGCAAACGCTAGCGCGGACGGAGGGGATCTGTGAACGGACTGATCGGTTGGTGGGCGAAGAACTCGGTCGCCGCAAACCTGTTGATGATCGCCTGCTTCGTGGCGGGCGGCCTCGCATTCGTCAACCTGGAACGCGAGCTTGATCCGTCAGCGTCGTTTAACGGCGCGACCGTATCCGTCGTCTGGCAAGGCGCCTCGCCGCAGGAAATCGAAGAGCAGATCATCCTGCGGATCGAAGAGGCGCTCGACGGCATCGATGGCCTGGAGCATATCGATTCAGTCGCCCGCGAAGGCAATGCGAGCGTGAACGTCGAAGGCGACGACGGCATCGACGCCACGCGGTTCCTCAACGAAATCAAGAACCGCGTTGACGGCATCTCGACCTTCCCAGCGGACGCGTTTCGGCCAGTCGTCACGCAATGGCGCAATCGGAACCCGGGCGCGTTCATGGCGGTTTACGGCGATCTTACGCCAAAAGAACTCAGTCGCCTCGCCCGCGAAGTGCGCGAAGAGCTGACCCAGATCCCGAATGGCTCGCCGATCGTCAATATCTGGGGCGCGGCGAACGAAGAGGTTTCGATCGAAGTCTCCGAAGAGGCGCTGCGCCGCTACGGCCTGACTTTTGATGACGTCGCGCAAGCCATTCGCGGCGCCTCGCTGAACCTCGCCGGCGGTCAGGTCCGAACCGAAACCGGCAATCTGCAGATCGCCGCCCGCGCGCTCGCCGACAGCGAAGAGGAATTCGAACGCATCGTCATTCGGCAAAACGCCGACGGCGGCGCAATCCGGGTGCGCGATGTCGCAAACGTCATCGACGGCTTCGAGGATCGCCGTCAGATCCGCTCCGTGAACGGCAATCCCGCCATCTCCATTGGCGTCTTCGCGCCGGAGAACGGCAACGTCACGACGCTCTCGACCGCGATCAATAAATACGTCGAGGAAAAGAACGAAGAGCTCGACGGGAAGGCGGAGATTTTTCTCTGGTTTGACGCCGCAGAGCCCTTCAATGGCCAATTGAATCTCGTCGCCTCCAACGCCGGCGTGGGGCTCGTCCTCGTCCTGATTATCCTGATGTTGTTCCTGCGGCCGGCCGTCGCGTTCTGGGTCGCCGTCGGCATCGCGATCTCGTTCATGGGCGCGTTCATTCTAATGCCCGCGACGGGCGTGACCCTGAACTTCCTCTCGATCTTCGGCTTTCTCTTGGTGATCGGGGTCGTCGTTGATGACGCCATCATTGTGGGGGAGAGCATCCACAATCAGGTGGAGGAAGGCGGCGACGGCGTTGACGCCGCCATCATGGGCACGCAGCTCGTCATCAAGCCGGTCTTCTTCGCGGTGCTGACGACCATGATCGCCTTCTCGCCGTGGCTCTTTATCGGCGGCGGCGCCGCGCAGTTCACCCGACAAATCAGCCTCACCATCATCTACGCCCTCACCTTCTCGCTCGTTGAGGCGTTCCTGATTCTGCCGGCCCACCTGTCGCATATGAAGCCGCAGAACAAGGACGGGCTCTTCTACAAAATGCAGCGGGGCTTCGCCGAAGGCATCATTGACTTTGCGGACCGATACTATCGCCCCTTCATCAAGACGGCGCTGCGGTTCCGCTATTTCACCGTCGCGTCCTTCATCGGCGCCTTCGCGGTCGCCGTCGCGCTCCTCGCGCAAGGCTGGATCTCCTTCAAATTCATGCCGGAAATTCAGGGTACGTTCCTTCAGATCAACGTGCGTCTGCCGGAAGGATCGTCGTTCAACCGAACCGAGGAAATCTACAAGGAGGTTGAGCGCGCCGCGAACCAGCTAAGGTCCGATTTCGGCGACGCCCGCGACGGGGAGCCTTACGTCAAGGCGATCTACCTCGCCGCCGACGAAGGCGAAGTGACGTCCTACGTCACCATCACCGAAGCGAAGAACCGCAAGGAGTCGACCAAGGACGTCGCCGAAATCCTGCGAGAGATCCTCGGTCCCCTGCCTGATGCGGAGGAGATCACAATCGGCTTCACACAGAATGAAGGCGGGCCGGATCTATCCTTCGGCATTGAAGCCGATGACCTTGACGAACTGCGTCTCGCCACCATCGACTTGCAAGACTATCTTCGCACCCTTCCGGGCGTCTTCGACGTGCGCAACAGCCTCCAGTCTGCCACCCCGGAGCTTCAGATTTCACTGAAACCGGGCGCGGAGCGCTTTGGACTGACGCTCGGCGAAGTCTCTCGCCAGGTGCGTCAGGCGTTCTTCGGCGAGGAAGTGCAGCGACTGCCCCGCGAAGGCCAGGACGTTCGGGTGATGGTGCGCTATCCGCAAGAAGCGCGCGAATCCCTCGCCACCGTCGAGACCATGCGCATACGGACCGCGGATGGCCGCGAGGTGCCGCTCGCGGCCGTCGCGGACGCTTCTTTTGCGCCGAGCTACAAGCGCATTGACCGCCGTGACCGTCAGCGATCCGCGCGCGTGACGGCGGAGCTTCGCGAGGGCGTCGATCGCGCTGCGCTGATGCGGGTCTATCGCGAGGAGTTTGTGCCGGAATGGCGCCGGCGGCACCCGGCCGCTTCCCTCGCCCAGCGCGGAGACGCCGAAGAGCAGGCGGATTTCCTTGGCGAGTTCCTGTCGCTTTACGCGGTCGCCCTCTTCGCCATGTACATGCTCCTCGCGATCGCCTTTGCGTCCTACTGGCAACCGGCGCTGATCATGACGGCGATCCCGTTCGGGTACATGGGCGCGGCGTTCGGCCATGCGCTCTTCGGGCTCGATTTTGCGCTCTTCTCCTTTTTCGGCGTCGGCGCGGCGGCGGGGGTTGTAATTAACGACAATCTCGTCCTGATCGATTACGTAAATCGTCTGCGTAAGGATGGAGCGGGCGCGTTCGAAGCGCTCGTCAGGGCGGGCGTCGGCCGTTTCCGGCCAATCATGCTCACCTCTTTCACGACCTTCATCGGCCTCTTGCCGATCATGTTCGAACAATCGACCGACGCCCAGTTCCTGAAGCCGACAATCGTCTCGCTCGCCTTCGGCGTCTTTTTCGCAACCTTCGTGACGCTGATTTTCGTGCCGGCGATGTACGCGGTCGGCGCGGATATCGCCCGCTTCTACCGCTGGGCGTGGTCAGGCGAAAAACAGCCACGCTTCGGCGAAGGCGTGTCGCAGGACCATCCGGACTTCCTCGACAGCGATCATGACAGGGGCGTCCCTGATAGAGGCGGAGCCGACGCCAAAGCGGACCCGTCTCCTGCAACGAGCGGCCTGCGGCCAGCTGAGTAGGCGGAGCGATGCGCAACCTCAGAAGTGTGTCCGGGGCGTGAAGTTTGTGTTAACCTTTCATTAAGAATCATTGCGCATAAAGAAACTGTCTTCTCCCACAGAAGGCACCCCACCATACCCCACGATAGTGAGTACCGGCCCCGCTTCCCCCAAGGCGGGGCCGTCTCGCATCTGGCGGCGGGCGGCGGAAACCTCGCATTGGTTTCGATCGTCGAGTTTGGGTCGACGCATCCGAAACAATGGCTTTAAAGGGCGGGCGGCGACGGCGCACATCCTGCATTGAGCTCTAAAAATTCTTCTAGATTCGCCTCAAGGCCTTTGCTATCGAGGCGGTTCACAAGGCGTTCCCCGATAGCTCAGTTGGTAGAGCAGCTGACTGTTAATCAGCGGGTCACTGGTTCGAGTCCAGTTCGGGGAGCCATCCATCCTGCGTTATTGTTTTCAATCAACAACTTAGGAACGGTATTAGTCCCAGTTTTTGAAACCTCGATTTCGAGTGGGACACTTTCCTCAGTTTTTTCCGCTCCGGTCCATAGAGCCATCGCGTCATCGGCGAGCTTCGCCCGGTCGCGTTCGCGCGCATAATGCTCAAGAACCTGAATTGAATTATGGCCGGTGATGGCAGACGCCTGCGCTGCGCTACAGCCCGCCTCCAACAGCATTGTCTTAGCCCCGTAAAACTGGACCGGAAATCGGGTATGGATTCTGGTTTGGGATTAGGAGGTTTTGATGGCTC
>JBCBSQ010000019.1:0-47522 GCA_039819085.1 Pseudomonadota bacterium | reverse complement strand
CGAAGCGCGGGCTCAGGCGCTCGCCACAAAAGCGAAACTAGACGCCCAGCGACGCCACATGCAGGCCTTCGTCGACAGGTTTCGCGCCAAGGCGAGCAAAGCGAAACAGGCGCAAAGTCGCCTGAAGGCGATCGAGCGGCTTGCCGAGGTCGCGCCGCCGTCGGAATTCGGCGTAGCGCCCTTTACTTTCAAAGACCCCAAGCTAATGGCGCCGCCGATCGTGCGCCTCGTTGACGCGAACCTTGGCTACGCAACTGACGCGCCAGTGCTCCGTAAGTTGAATTTACGAATTGACCAGGATGACCGCATCGTCATCCTTGGCGCAAATGGGCAGGGCAAATCGACCCTCGTTAAGACGATATCGGGCAGGCTCGCGCTCCTCGGCGGCGACATCTTCAAGCATAAGAAACTCAAGATCGCCTACTTTTCGCAGCATCAGACGGACGAGCTATTGCCGACTTTTTCCGCCTACGATCATGTCCGCAGGAAGAAGCCGGACGCGACCGAGGCCGAAGCGCGCTCGCTCGCGGCTCAACTCGGCTTCGGCGCAGACAAAGCCGACACCAAGGTCTCCGCCATGTCAGGCGGCGAAAAGGCGCGGCTGCTCCTTGGGCTGATCGGGCTCGACGCGCCGCATATGATGATCCTCGACGAGCCGACAAACCATCTCGACATCGAAAGCCGCGAGGCCCTCGCAGACGCGCTTAACGCCTATTCAGGCGCGGTGCTCCTGATTACGCACGACGCCCACCTCGCCGAACTCGTCGGCGAGCGCTTGTGGCTCGTGAACGACGGCTCGGTGGCGACCTTCGACGGCGACCTCGACGACTATCGCTCGTTTGTGCTCGACCTGAGGCGGGCCGATCGCGGCGCGCGCAAGCAGAACGCGTCCGCGACGTCGGGCCGGACGACGGGGCGCCAGTCGTCCGCGAAAGCGCGCGAGGCGCTTGCGCCGCTCAAGAAAGACGCCGAGCTCAGCGAGTCGAGGATCGGAGAGTTAAACGCCGTTCTCGCCCGGCTCGACGCCGCGCTCGCCGATCCTGACCTCTACGCGAAGGACGTTGCGCGCGCCACGAAACTGCAACGGGAACGCGCTGCGCTAGTGGATGCGATTTCATCCGCTGAAGACGCCTGGCTCGCCGCGTTGGAGCGGTATGAGGCGGCCAAAGCGGCCCAGCAGGAGCCCGTCTGACGCCGCCCGCCGCCGCAGCGAATTTTAGGAGTGACAGGGATGAAAAAGCCAAATGACTGCGCGTCGATGCAGGACGTGCGTGATGAGATAGACCGGGTCGACAACGCCGTTGTCGATCTTCTGACTGAGCGTTGGGGCTATGTCGACCGGATGTGGCAATTGAAAAAAGCGGAAGCCGCGACGGCGTCCGTGCCTTGGCGTAACCGGGAGGTCATTGATCGAGTGCGGGGGCGGGCCGAAGCCGGCGGCATGCCGCCGGAAATGGCCGAAGCGCTTTGGCGCCAGATTATCGGCTGGGGCATTCAGTATCAGGAAGAACGTCTGCGCGACGAGGACTAGGAGCCCAATAGCGCAATCGGGTCGACGGCTTTTAGGTTCTGGCGAATCTCAAAATGCAGCTGCGGCTGATCGGCGCCGCCGGTCTGGCCAACCTTGGCGATCACCTGTCCCTGGCGAACGCGCTGCCCTTTGCGCACCAGCATGACGTCGTTGTGGGCGTAGGCGGTGACGAAGCCGTCATCGTGTTTGACGAGCAAAAGGTTGCCATAGCCCTCAAGCCCCGCGCCGCGATAGACGACTTCGCCGTCCGCGGAGGCGCGCACCGGCGTGCCCACCGGGGCCGCGATGTCGATCCCGTCATTGCGCTCTCCTGGCGCGCCCCGCCGAAACTTTTCGATAACGGCGCCTTTGACCGGCCATTCGAAAATCGGCTTCACCGTAACCGCCGGCTCAGATTGCGGGGCGACCGACGTCAGCGACGCCTCGCGGACAGGCTTCTTGTTCGCCGGAGGTGGGGCTTTGACGATCTTTGAAGGTGAAGGACGGGATCTTGTCTTGGCATTGGCGGTGGCGCGCGGGGTCTTGGCGCCTGGGGCCTTGGCGGCGGTGCGCGCGCCGCCGGGAATCGTCAATTCATCCCCGATCGACAGCGTGTACGGGGCTCGAAGGCCGTTCGCGCTGGCCACTTCCCGCACGGACAATCCGTTCACCCGAGATATTGAATAGAGCGTGTCGCCCGCCCGGACGACATGCCGGCGAAGCGTCGGCTGGGTCCGGCTAGTGCTTGATGCGGGCGTCGACCGCGTCGCGCCGCGGCTCGACCGGGGCTCAGGAGACGGCAGATCAGCCACCGTCCGGCCGTTTGAGGGGACCTGAAGGGGCTGGCCGACACTGAGGCTGTAAGGCGCGCGCAAGCCGTTGAGCGCGATCACGGCCTGCGGATCAGCGCCAGCGCGGCGCGCAATCGCGTAGACGGTATCCCCGGAACGCACACGCACGATCTGCGGGCGAGCGCCCGACCCGCCCGACCCGCCGCCTTCAAGCGTCGATTCGAGATAGATTTCCTCCATTGCGCCAAGATTCGCCGAAGCGACGCGGCGACCTTTTCGGCCCCTGACAGCGTCAGGCTCAATCAAGTCGCCAAGCAGATCAGCTTCATCAACCGCCGTCGTCTTCACAGCGCCAGCGTCGCGAGACGTCTCGGCGGCCGGCGCGGGAGGCAGGTCGTCCGCAGACCCATAAATACGGCCCTGCCAGGTGGGCTGCGAGCCATAAACGACGGGCGCCTCGGATTTGCCCGCGCAAGCGGCCAGAAGGCCCGCACAGGAGGCCAGAAAAATCGCGTTCGCCGTACGCATGTGGAGGCTCCGTCATAGATCGTTAACCGAAGTAAACGAATCCCTCTGGAACGGTTAACAATGACTTAACGATTGGGCTCAACGCGCCTCAAAGACGCCGGCGAGCGCTCTTCGCGTCGTCTCATGGGTCAACGCAAGGTGCAGCGGCGTGATCGAGATGCGCCCGTCATAAATGGCGCGCAAGTCGGTGCCTTGCGGCGGATCGGAGAGTTTCCCGGTGAAGCCGAACCAGTAGTACGTTCCGCCTCGCAGGTCCTGGCGCTCGTCCACGTAGAGCTGGAACTGATCGCGCCGACCTTGTTCTGTCACCTCAACGCCTTTGACGTCCGCCGGCGCGCAGGCCGGGAAGTTGACATTCATGACGACGTCTTCCGGCCACCCCGCATCGAGCAGCTTGCGGACAATATCGGCGCCATAGGTCTCGGCCGTTTCCCAATCCGCATGGTCGCGCGAGAACCTCGCGAGCGAGAGCGCAATCGACGGCACACCGAGCGTCATGCCCTGCAACGCCGCTGCGATCGTGCCGGAGAAGGTGACGTCCTCGGCGAGGTTCTGACCATGATTGACGCCCGAGAGGACCAGGTCGGGCTTCTTCTCGCCGAGAAGGCGGGTGACGCCCATCATCACCGCGTCCGTCGGGGTTCCCGACACCGCGAAACGGCGCTCATCGAACTTCCGGATGCGGATGGGGTGCGCAAGCGTCAGCGCGCGCGCCGCGCCCGACTGCTCCTCCTGCGGGGCGACCACCCAGACATCGTCGGAAAGCTCTCGAGCGATCTTAACGAGGCTTTCAAGCCCGCGCGCGTGCACGCCGTCATCGTTTGAACACAGAATGCGCATGGGATCAGCCCGCCTGTTCGATGCGCGGCATGCCGCCCAAATACGGCTGAAGGACCTCCGGCACGGCGATCGAGCCGTCCGCCTCTTGATAATTCTCCAGGACGGCGACGAGCGTTCGTCCTACCGCGAGGCCAGAACCGTTCAGTGTGTGGACGAACCGGGTCGCTTTCTCGCCTTCAGCGCGATAGCGCGCCTTCATCCGCCGCGCCTGAAAATCGCCGCAGTTCGAGCAGGACGAGATCTCGCGATAACGTCCCTGCCCCGGCAGCCAGACTTCAAGGTCATAGGTCTTCTCGGCGGAGAACCCCATGTCGCCACAGGAAAGAGCCATCGTCCGGAAGGGCAAATCGAGGCGCTTCAGGATGGTCTCGGCGCATTCGGTCATGCGCTCATGTTCTTCGGCCGATTTCTCCGGCGTCGTGACCGAGACAAGCTCCACCTTGGAAAACTGGTGCAGACGGATCATGCCTCTTGTGTCGCGTCCCGCCGAACCGGCCTCCGACCTGAAGCATGGCGTCCAAGCGGTAAACCGCTTCGGCAATTCTTCTTCGGCGAGGATCATGTCCGCCACGAGGTTCGTGAGCGTCACTTCAGCGGTCGGCGCAAGCCAATGATCTTCAGTGGTCCTGAACAGATCCTCAGCGAACTTCGGCAACTGGCCCGTTCCGTAGACGGCGTTATCGCGGACAAGCGCCGGCGGCGCGACTTCTTGATAGCCGAACTCGCTTGTCTGAACATCGATCATGAAATTGCCGAGGGCGCGTTCAAGCCGCGCCAGCGCGCCTTTCAGCACCACGAAGCGCGCGCCGGACAGTTTCGCGGCCGCCTCGAAATCCATCAGGCCAAGCGCCTCGCCGAGATCGAAATGCTCTTTCGCGCCGTCAATGGCTGTCGGCTCGCCCCAGGTTCGGACTTCGACATTGTCGTCTTCGGTGAGGCCGTTCGGGGCATCATCCGCTGGCAAATTGGGCAGCGCCTCAAGGATCGCCGTCACTGCGTCGAGGTTTTTGTCTCGCTCCGCTTCCGCGGTGGGCATCTGCGCCTTGATGCTCTCGACCTCCGCTCGAAGGCGTTCGAACTCGGCGTCGTCGCCTTTCGCTTTCGCCTGGCCGATCTGTTTGGACGACGCGTTTCGACGCGCCTGCAAATCTTCAAGCGCAGCGGTGAAGCGGCGCGCTTCGGCGTCGAGCGCGAGGATTTCGCCCGCCCGCGGCTCCACGCCGCGACGCGCCAACCGGGCGTCAAACGCGTCCGGATTCTCGCGAATAAACTTGATGTCGTGCATGGAACGTCCTTAGCGGCGGCTGGCCCGCGCGGTCTACACTGTGGCCGGCTGGAAGTGAAAGGGCTGGATTGCGCGGCCGTTCAAGCGGCGTTGACGCGTCAGGCGGCGCTATCGGAGGATTGGCCGCTCTTTCCCGCCGCAATCCGCACCGAGGCGATCGACACTTCGTATAGCGCGATGATGGAAAGGCCGAGGATCACCTGGCTGATGGGATCAGGCGGCGTCAGAAAAGCGGCGACGACAAAGATCAAAACGATCGCGACGCGCCGGTTCTTGGCGAGGAAGTCAGGCGTGACAAGTCCGGCGCTGGCAAGCAGCGTCAGAAACACGGGCAACTGGAACGCAAAGCCAAACGCCAGAATGAGTGTCGTCACAAGGGTGAGATAGTCGCTCACGCGCGTCAGAAGCTCGAAATTCGCGGGCGCGCCCTCGCCCGCTTGCGCTTCAAACCCTACGGCGAAGCGCATGACGAACGGCATCAGCACGAAGTAGACGAGCGACGCGCCGAGCGAAAACAGCACCGGCATGGCCGCGAGGAACGGCGCGGCGGCGCGTTTTTCGCGTCGGTAAAGGCCAGGCGCGACGAACGCATAGACCTGATAGGCGATCATCGGCGAGGCGAGCGCGACGGCGGCGAAGACCGCGAGCCGCACGCGCGTGAAGAAGAACTCCAGCGGCGCAAAGTAAAGCGTCGGGTCGCCGCCACCGTCGGCGCCGCCGCTCGCCCGGGATACAGCCTCAACGAACGGAATGATCAGAAAATCAAAGATCTGCCGCGAAAAGACGAAACATAGGATGAACGCTGCGAGGATTGTCGCAAAAGAGACGATGAGCCGCGTGCGCAGCTCCGTCAGATGATCGAGCAGCGGCGCCGCCGAGGCCTGCATTTCGGACTCTTCGTCCGGCGAACCCGTGAGGTCCTGCGATGCGGTCTCCTCACTCACGAGGCGGCGCTCGATGCTGTCCCGCCAGCGACCTTGTTGGCGGGTTCATCACCCGGATCATGGTTGTCGCCGCCGGGATCGCCTTCGCCATCCGATCGCTCTGCGGGAGGTCGCTGATTTGCCGTTCGCTCGTCGTCGTCTGGCGCGTCATTCGAGGCGGGTTCGGCGACAGCGCCGCCCCGAGCCACAACGTCAGCGTCACCAACGGCTTTTTTTATCGGCGCGACAACCTCTTCGGCCGCTTTCTTAATTTGTTCGACAGGAGACGCGGCTTTCAAGGATTCAATCTCCTTGCGCATCTCCTCCATCTCTGCTTCGCGGGCCATCTGATCAAATGCGGAGGTGAACTCGCTCGCCATGCGACGCGCCTGCGCCGCCATTCGGCCAGCGGACCGCATAAGCTTCGGCAAGTCCTTTGGTCCGACCACCATCAACGCGATAGCGGCCACCAGAACAAGCTCAAAAAAACCGAACTGTGGAAGCAGGTTCATAAACGCGCGCGCCTCCTGGCCACGCGGCCGGCGGACGCCCTACGCGCCGTCTTTCGCGGAAGAGGGGCTGGCTTCCTCCTGGGGCGGCGTGATGTCCGTTGCGGCGTCAGCGCGCTTGGAGATCGCCGCCTCATCATCGTCCTCAAGACCTTTCCGGAACGCTTTGATGCCTTTAGCGAAATCACCCATCAAGGCTGAAATCTTTCCACCACCGCCGAGCAATAGCGCCGCCAGAACTAGGATGATGAGAATCTGCCAGGGTCCGATCGCGCCCATAAGTCTTCGCACCTTTCTCGCAGCTTTGGTTCTTGTCGCCGTGGCGGCGTTCGCAGCGGCGGCGAAACGCCTCCACAAAGGCATGACTGCGAATGGTTAATGATCCGCCAAGTCCGGGACCGTGCTAGCGCGACGGGCGCGCGGCGGCAATCGTAAATCGATCAAGCGGCGCCGTCAGGCCTCCTATTGGCGGTCCTCATCCGGATCCGCCGCGCCGCCATTTTCCGGCGCCTCGCCATGAAAGTCCTGGACGAAATCCGGCGCAGGCGCATCATCGGCGTCGCTTGATTGCGCCTCGTCGTCGTCTTCGCCGGCGGGCTTCGGCATCGGCACGGAGAAGTCCGGCGGCAAGTTGGCGTCGAGGAGGCCCGCCGCTTTCAAGTCAGCCATGCCTGGCAGATCACTGACCGACTCCAGGTTGAAGTGCCCGAGAAAACCCGGCGTCGTCGCATAGAGCGCTGGCCGTCCCGGCGTGTCCTTGCGTTTGCCGGCGAGCCTGATCCAGCCGATTTCGAGCAACTGGTCGAGCGACCCCTTGGACACGGCGACGCCGCGCACGTCTTCGATGTCAGCGCGCGTGCAGGGTTGATGATATGCGATCACCGCCAGCGTCTCGAGCGCGGCGCGCGATAGTTTGCGCGCCTCAACCCGCTCCTCTTCAAGAATATAGGCGACGTCCGGATTGGTGACGAAGCGGTACCGCCCGCCAGCATTCTGGAGAACTACGCCGCGGCTCTCATATCGCTGCGTCAGCGCCGCAAGCGCGCCCGACACATCTGCGCCGTGGGGCAGCCGCTTGGCTAACTCCGACGCAGTCAAGGGCTCTCTCGCCGCGAAAAGCAACGCTTCGACAAGACGCGCATGTTCAGCGGCCTGAGCGGCGTCATAGACGGGCGCGTCCGCTTCGTCTTCAGGCGCATCGGCGACATCAGACGCCGCCTCGTCATCTAAGTCAGGATCCGGTTCGTCGTCCGATGACGGAGCACCATCTGCGCCTAGGCGCGCCGCGAGCGCGTCCTGCGCCTCCCGCGGCGACATTTTCGCCAGGGCGTGCGGCGCGTCGCGCTCCTCGCCTTCCCCGTGCGGCGCACTATCCGTCATGGCCCCGGCTTCGGGTGCAGCGTCATCGATTGCGGTCATTCGTCCTCTCCGCCGCCGGCGCCGCCACCGACCCGCTTTTTCTCTTCGCTAATGGAGCCGCCGATCGGAACGGCGCTGCCCGTCGCGGCGTGGCCATCTTCAGACCGCCGCCTCAGAAAAATCGGGTCATAATGCGCAAGCTGACGCAGTTCGACGCTACCGTCCTTGGCGAACTCCAACGCGGCGCTGAACGCGCTCGCGACCACGCTTGTGCGCGGCGCGTCGCCGGAGCGGAACGACGCAAGCGCATAAAGGCTCGTCCATTCGGGAATATCGCCGAGCGACCGCCGCAGACGTTCGCGCGCCTCTTCAATCGAAAAGACAACCGGCGGCGGCGGCGCGTAAGTTCGCTGCGTGTTGTCGATCCTTTGGCGGGTGTATGCCTTCAAGAGTTCATAAAGGTCAGCGCGCCACTCTCGCTTTGTGACGACCCGGCGGCCGCACGGCGCGCCACGCGCGACGAAGTCAACGCCTTCCTGCGGCCGCGCGAAAAGATCATCAGCCGCCTTGCGCATCGCCTCGAGGCGCTGCAACTGAAAGGCGAGGCGGGCCGCCATTTCGTCAGCAGTCGGCTCGTCCCCCGTCTCCGCCGGGCTCGGCAACAGGAGCTTGGTCTTCAGATAGGCCAGCCACGAGGCCATGACGAGATAATCCGCAGCAAGATCAAGCCTGCGCGCCTTCGCCGCCTCCACAAACTCGAGATACTGCTCGACCAACGGCAGGATAGCGATCTGGCGCAGATCCACTTTCTGAGCGCGGGCAAGTTCAAGGAGGACGTCGAGGGGGCCTTCATAGCCGTCGATGTTGATGATGAGCGCGTCGATCTCCGAAGACGCGCGATCGGTCTCCGCGTCGAACGCCTCAACATCCGCCGCGCCTGACGTCGCCTCATTCAATTGCGTCAGATTTGCGTCCACGCTCGTCGCACCCAAAACTGCGGCATGCCGCGTCACCCTGCGGTCGCCGTCGACATAATCCCGATTCTTTTGCGAGCGCCGTCAGTCCTCAAGACTCTGCGCGGAAGTTTTCCCCTTCAGCCCAGAACCACCGGCTTTAACAGGCTCGCCAATTCATCATACGCGTCCGCTTTGTCCGCATCGCTTGGCCGCGCGGGCAGCGCGTTCAATGCGCGGCCAAGACGCGCCTCGGCCGCGGTTGAAAGCGCCAGATCGCTTCGCGCGGTCGCCGCCTTTTCTTCCAATGTGAAGTTGCAGCAGAGCGCGACGTCGCACCCGGCGGCGAGGCATCTGGCGGCGCGGGCGCCCACCTCGCCGTCAAGCGCGCCCATCCGCAGGTCATCCGAGAACAGAAGGCCGTCAAAGCCGATCTCGCCGCGGATCGTCTCCTCAATGAGGCGTTCGGACATGGTCGCCGGCAGCTCGGGGTCGATCGCCTCGTAAACGATATGCGCCGTCATGCCGAGGAGTTGATCGTTCAGGGCCTTGAACGGCGCGAAATCGACATTGCGCAAATCATCGATATTGGCTGAGACGCGGGGCAGCAAATCGTGGCTGTCGACAATCGATCGTCCGTGTCCCGGCAAATGCTTGACGACCGGCAACGCCCCGCCCTCTTTGGACCCCTCCGCCATCGCCCGCCCAAGCGCCGCGATCACATCCGGATGCCTGGCGATCGCCCGGTCGCCAATCACCTTCGGGTCCGCATCGATCTGAGGCACGTCCAGCATCGGGACGCAGTTCACGTTGACGCCGCACGCGGAGATCATCCGCGCAAGAAGCATCCCGGAGAGCCGCGCGGCGTCAACAGCCTTTTCCGGGTCAAGCCGGTAGAGCTCGCCGAGCCTGGATGGCGGCTCATGCTCAGGAAACGCCGGCGGCTTCATCCGGGCGACGCGCCCGCCTTCCTGATCAATCAGGATGAGGACGTCTTCCCGGCCGACGGCGTCTTTCAGTTCCGACGTCGCCGCATAGGCGGCGTCCGGCGTCTCGCAATGATCGGCGAACAGAATAAAGCCGACCGGATCGACATCTCGGAAGAAGGCGCGCTCATCGCGCGTCGGGCGCGGGCCTTCCGTGTCAAAAACCGCCGCGGCGCGCGCCATCTGAGGTTACTTCGCCCGCACCATGCAGCCCTTGCCCTTGCCCTTCAGGCCAGCGCAATAAGCATCGGCGTCCGCTTTCGAGGCGAACGGGCCGACCCGCAGGCGATAATAGACGTCGCTTTCGCTGGTCGGCGACAGCACATGCGGCGACTTTCCGTCGACATAATCACCGAGTTCAGCCGCCAAAGCCGCCCAGGCGGCGTCGGCCTCAGCGCGCGAGCGCAACGCCGCGACCTGGACGAGATGAGAGCCGGAAAGAGGCCCTGCGGCCTGGGGCGAGGTCGTCGCCGTTGTCGTCGCAGCCGCTGGCTGCGGGCGCGTTACAGCCTGCTGCGCCGCCTCAGCGACCCTGTCGACCGCGGCTTGCGTCCCTTCTTCCACTGCGGCCGCCGCCTCGGCGACCGTCTCCTCAGCGTCGTCGCCCGCGGCGGCGGCCTCTTGCGCGAGGCTCTCTATTCGGTCCGCAACAGCGTCCTCGGCCCCTGCAACACGCTGGCTGGACTGTTCAAGGAGGGGATTTTCCAAAGCCGGCCGCTCAATTGGCTCTTCCGGCGCCTCCGCGACGACAACCGTCTCGTCCGCAGGGGTCTCCGTTTCGCCATAGACTTCGCGCTGAAGGCTGTCTCCGCCCGCTTCCGCGGCCTCGACCTTCACCGGGCTCGGGTCCGCCGCCACGATCGGCGGATCGCCCCGGTCTTCGCCCATTTTAACGCCGTGGCTATAGGCGACCCAGACAACGGCGACCATCGCGCCCAGCATGAGCCCGCCCATCAAAAGGACCATCAGTCCGGAAAACCCCGGCTCGTCGTCCTCATCATCTTCAATGTCGTCAAACTCGTCGTAATCGTCGTCCAACGTCGAAGAGCTCATTGCGTCGTCTCCTTTGCGCGCGACGCGCGGCGTCACGCGACTGGCTGGTCCGGCACCGCGCAGCAACGTCTCCCGCTTGCCGTGACAGCCGAATTAGATAACCCGTGATGCGCGACTCGGGGCCTGAACGCAACGCCCGCCCGTCTGAACGCGTTATTCCCTAACGCTAAAGCACCGGCATCGCGGAAAAAAGCCGCTCATGCTCACGGATGGCGAACCGATCCGTCATCCCGGCGATGTAATCGCAAACGACCCGAGCCCGGCCCGATTCGCCGCTCGCCTCGGCCAAATCCGCCGCGTCGCGCCAATGGGTCGGCAAAGTGCCTGGATCGGAATGGAACTGTCCGAAGAGGTCGCCGACGATGCGCGCGGCCTGCGCACGCGATCTGTTCACTTTGTAATGGCGGTACATGTTCTTATGCAGAAACCCCCGCAAGGATCCTAATTTCTCTTCGATTTCCGGCGAAAAGCCTACGAGCTGGCGTCCTGCGAGCCGAGCCGCCTCGGCGCTGTCCGGCGCTTCTTCGTCGAGGCGCTTATTTGTCTCCGCCACAACGTCCGCAACTAGCCGCCCAATCAATTCCGAAACCGCTTCGGCGATCAACACATCACGCGGCGCGTCCGGATACCGCGCCTCCACCGCCTTCAGCGCGCCGCCGACGAGCGGCTGCTCGCGCGCCTCCTCGAACGAGAAAAGTCCCGCGCGCAGACCGTCGTCGACATCGTGATTGTTGTAGGCGATGTCGTCGGCGATCGCGGCGACTTGAGATTCGACCGAACCACGGCGGTCCAGCTCCAGATCATGTCGCCGCACATATTCCGCAATTGCTTCGGGATAGGTCGATGGGTCAGCGCCGATGAGCTTCTCGGAATGCTTGACGACGCCCTCGAGCGTTTCCCAGGTGAGGTTCAGCCCGTCAAACGCCGCATGCCGGCGCTCCAGCTTCGTCAGAAGCCTCAGTGAATGGGCGTTGTGGTCAAAGCCGCCATGGGGCGCCATCGCGGCCTTCAGCGCGTCTTCGCCCACATGCCCGAAGGGCGGATGGCCGAGATCGTGGGCAAGCGCGACGCATTCAGCAAGGTCTTCGTCGAGCCTCAGCGTGCGGGCGACCGAGCGAGATATCTGCGCCGCCTCGAGGCTGTGCGTAAGCCGCGTTCGGAAGTAGTCGCCCTCATGGTAAAAGAAGACCTGGGTCTTGTGCTTCAACCGGCGGAAAGCGACCGCATGGATCACCCGGTCCCGATCGCGCTGAAAGGGGGTGCGGGTGGCGCTTTCCGCCTCCGGGTGGAGCCGTCCCCGGGTCGCCTCGGCGCGGCACGCATAAGGCGCAAGCGGCGCCGGGAACGCCATCGGGCCCCGTCCGCGGGCGCGCTTTTCACCTTCGCTCATGCGCCACTTTGCTCCTGTCGGTCGGCCATAACGCGCCGATCTGATCACTAACCATAAAAGGCACTTGGCGACGTTCGACGAATTTTTCAAAATGTTGCGCCACAATGCGCGCGCGATTGGCCGAAAGCCTTGCGAAACAAGCCGATCCGCCTATTTGATGATCTGCCTAAAGTGTTCGATAGAGGACCCTCAAATGGCCGAAATTGATACGACGACGCTTGAGAATGCGGGAATCACCCTTTCCGCCCGGGCCGCCAAGCAGATCGGCCAGATCCTCGCCGGCGAACCAACCGGATCGATGCTGCGCGTTGCGGTCAATGGCGGCGGCTGCTCCGGCTTCCAATACGATTTTGAGATTGTTCAGGCGCAGGGCGAGGACGACTACCTCATCGAGCGCGATGGCGTCACCGTGCTCGTCGACCAGATTTCAGCCGAATACATGCCAGGCGCCGAGATTGACTACGCCGACGAACTGATCGGCGCCGCCTTCAAGATCAACAACCCCGTCGCCACCGCAAGCTGCGGCTGCGGGACCAGCTTTTCCGTCTGATCGCACTCGATGGCTGAGCCGAGCGCTGACGCGCGCGCTTACATCGACGCGCTCGGCCGGAACGCTAAAGCGGCCGTTCGCGTTCTTGGCGCGGCCCCAACGCGGCAAAAGAACGACGCGCTCCTCGCGGCCGCCTGGGCGCTCCGTGCACGAACAAACGAAATCATCGCTGCGAACGACGCCGACGTTGACCGCGCTGTCGCCAATGGCAAGACCGACGCGTTCATCGACCGTCTTCGCCTCACGCCTGAACGGGTGGAAACGATGGCCGCCGGCCTTGAGGCCGTAGCGGCCCTTCCCGACCCTATCGGAAGATCCTTACACGAAACCACGCGGCCAAACGGATTGCGCATCACGCGCGTCGCCTGCCCCATCGGCGTCATCGGCATGGTCTACGAGTCGCGGCCAAACGTCGGCGCCGATGCGGGCGCACTCTGCGTCAAGTCCGGGAACGCCGTCATACTGCGCGGCGGCTCGGACAGCGCCGGCTCCTCCCAGCTCATCATCGACAGCATGCGCGAAGGCCTTCGCGCGGGCGACCTGCCGGAGGACGCGGTTCAGAACGTGCAAACGAGCGACCGCGACGCCGTCTCGGCGCTCTTGCAGTGTACGGAGTATATCGACCTGGTGATTCCGCGTGGCGGGAAGGCGCTCGTCGAACTCGTCTGCAATTCGGCGCGCACGCCAACGCTCCTGCATCTTGACGGCAACTGCCACACCTACGTGCATGAGGCGGCGGACATCGACAAGGCCGCGCGCATCGTGGAAAACGCAAAACTCCGCCGCACGGGCGTGTGCGGCGCGACGGAAAGCCTCGTCATCGACAAGAGCGTCGCGCCCGCAGCCCTGCCCGCCATCCTCAACCGGCTGGAGGGTTGCGAGGTTCGCGGCGACGCAGCGGCGCAGGCGATCGACGCGCGCGTGGTCAGCGCGGGCGAAACCGATTGGGATACGGAATACCTCGACGCCGTCTTGTCGGTTCGGATTGTCAGCGGCCTCGACGCCGCTCTCGCCTTCATCGCCGAACACTCATCCGCGCACACCGACGCCATCATCACCGAGAATGACGCCGCCGCGGCGCGGTTCCTCACCGAGATCGACAGCGCCATCGTGATGCATAATGCATCGACGCAGTTCGCCGACGGGGCTGAGTTCGGCATGGGCGCCGAGATCGGCATCGCCACCGGCAAGATGCACGCTCGCGGCCCTGTTGGCCTCGAGCAACTGACGACGTTCAAGTATCAGGTGTGCGGGGATGGGCAGACGCGTCCGTGACATGGGCTGTCGGCCCAGAATGGCTGGTTTTGGCCCAGCCCGTCTTCAAAGGTCGCGGTCACGCTTCGCTAGATGCTAGTGTGGGTAAACCCGCACTACAAAGCCGTACGGGTCCCTGTCGTTATCTTCTTGGAAAAGAGCGTTTGGCCCACCGTCAAAAGGAAGCGCGAGCCCCGGTACTCTGGATCGTACCTTTAGATGAACACCAGCAACAGTGACACATTCACCTAGTCCGATAGGGCCGATAGGGAACCCATTGTCACTACCAGTCTTTCCGTCAGCATCAGTTACAGTGACGGAAATCATTTCGAGCGCCCGTGAGTCGTCGATGCCCAGTTTGTTTTGTCGGATGAGCTCGGTTTTGTGATCGCCATAATTCTCGAATGCGACTGCTACGTCGCCTATAGCCATCCCTTGAAGGCAGACGGTAGCGCGCATTGGCGCGCCTGTTCTCCATGTTCCGTAGGAAAGGTTAAGTAGCTTATCGTCTGGCACTACTTGAAGATATGACGAAGCGCCGAATTCCGGGCGCTCGTCATAGGTACCTTCTGCAGCATTTATTGTTGTACTGATAATTACAATCGCTGGTGTAAGCGAAAGGAACAGTCTCTTTTTCATCCGTTCTCCCCCTTTTTTCGCTGAAGTTCTACCAGATATCTGCAAATTGAAAACCCGATAGTTCTCGGTGCGAAATAGTTTGTCAACCGGAGCCGTAGTTAAGGTACAGATCCTGTTGGTAGTCAACGAGCCCCGACGTTATCACTGCTCCTCGCTAAGCAAAACAAGTGATCGGTCATACCAAGCTACTTTCGAGAGCTATGAAGCGCCGTTTGCATTGCCACCCAAGGACCGCTCTTGGCGAAAGACTCCCTTCCGGCAGGCTCCCGCTACTCCCCCAACAAACCCGTCACCACGCCGGCGCGCTCTTCGACCAGCTCCGCCCCGGTTTTCCAGACGTCCTCGCCTTTCCAGTCTTCGGCCAGCCGCTCCCGCCAGACGGGGTCCATCGGCGAATCCTCAAAGTAGCGCCGCAGGAATTTCTCCGTCGCCCGACGTTCTTCGAACGCGGGGCGGCGCTCCCGCGCGCCCGTAAGAACATTTCGGCTCGTCGGCTCGTGAAACATGAAGGTTGCGTCCCGCGCCGCTAGCCGCATTTCGCCCGATAAAAAAATCGGCACGCACATCGACAGGCATTCCCTCCCTGGCCCGACGACCGTGATGAGATCGTGGGTTGAGCGCACGCGATCCAGCACGCCGATCACCGCCCTGCCCTCAAGTACGGACCCTCCCGGCGAATGGAGTTCAAGAACGAACGCGTCAACCTCACCTCCAAGGCGCTGATACGCTTCGTCGATGCGCCGGGCCATCGGCACGTCGACGCCCTCAATCCAGGTCAGGACCGCGGCGTCGTCTTCGACCCGCACGGCGAGCCGACCCTTGTCCGCATAGACGGCGCGGTCATTGCGCCAGGCGAGCATCGCCATCACCGCAAGGGCGGCGACGAGAAGGAACGCCTGCCCCCTTGCGTTTCGTCTTTCCGCCATAGCCGCTCCGCGTCAGATGTCCCTCTACCCGCTGACCAAACGGCGCGGCGACCATCGAGTTTGATGCCCCGGGCCGACGCAATCAACCATTGTTCTCCTTGCGCTAACCCTGCATGAAAGCGGGACCTGACGTTAACGAAGGAGCGAGACTGACGCATGGATGTCCTCGACGCCGTCAAGACCCGCATCTCAACGCGCGCGTTTCTGCCGGACCCGATCCCGGAAGCGGATGTGCGCGCGCTCCTTGAGGACGCGCGCTGGTCGCCCTCGGGCGGCAATCTGCAACCCTGGAAAGTCCACGTTGTCCTCGGCCCCGCCCGCGACCGTCTGGTGGAGACCGTAAAGAAGGCGATCGCCGATAATCCGTTTGCGGATGAGGCGGAACTCGCCATCTATCCGCCCGGCCTTTGGGAGCCGCACCGCACGTGGCGGTATCAGCTTGGCGAGGACATGTATGCGCTCCTCGGCATTCCGCGCGAAGACAAGGCCGCCCGTCTGCAATGGCTCCTCAACAATTACGAGTTCTTCGGCGCGCCGGTGGGTCTCTTCTTCTCCCTCGACCGCCGCTTCGACAAAGGCCAATGGGCGCATCTCGGCATGTTCATGCAGACGATCGCCCTCCTCGCGCTGGAGCGCGGCCTCGCCACCTGCATGCAGGAAGCGTGGGCGGCGCGGGCGAAGACGGTTTCAGAATTCCTGGCGCTGTCCGATGACGAGCAGCTTTATTGCGGCATGGCCCTCGGCAAGGCGGACCCCGACGCGGCAGTGAACAAACTGCGCTCCGCCCGCGCCGAGGTGGATGAATTCGCAAACATCATCTCAGAATGAGCGTCACCGTCTCAGCCGACGTCGCCGTCGACGCGCCAGCTTCCCGCGCCTTCGACGCCGCAACGCGGTTTCCGCCGCCGGACCTCATGCGCGCTCATTGGCCGATGCCGGGCTGCGCCAGCTTCACCGGCCCGGCGCGCTGGTTGGCGACGGACGAAGAAAGACGGCTCGTCATGACCGACGGGAATACGCTGACCGAGCGGCTGGTCGCATTCAACGCGCCGATGACCTACGAAACGCGGATTACAGGTTTTCATGGCTGGTTCGCGCGGCTTGCCGCTCATGCGGATGTCAGCTGGACGTTTGAAACAGTGGACACCGGCGCGGCGATCAACTGGCGCGTCGAGTTCGCGCCACGCGACGGCGCATCGCCCGTCATGCTGGCTGCGGCGACGATGCCCTTTTGGCCGGCTTACATGCGCGGCGGCCTGAAGAGGCTCAGCGCCGCCGTGTGAATTCCCCAGCCGGTCGCGTCCAGGGAAAGCGCAGTGTATCAAAACGAGCGCGAACCGCGCACGGAGAGCGACATGTCGGCTGAAATTGAACATAGCTGCGCGTGCGGCGACTTCTCCGCGTCACTGCTAGACGTGTCGCCAAGGACGGTCACCCGCGGCGTTTGCTACTGCAAGGATTGCCAAGCGTTCGCACACTATTTGGGGCGTGCGGACGATATTCTCGACGCGGCTGGCGGCACGACGATCCACCAGACGGCGCCGAGCCGAATAAAGATCACGCGCGGCGCAGACCGGGTCGCAGCCATGCGTCTCTCGGCTCGTGGTCTGATCAGGTGGTTCGCAGACTGCTGCCACTCCCCAATCGGCAATACGCCGCCGGCGCGATGGTTCGCCTTCGTCGGCCTGATCGAGCGGAAAGGACAGTTCGATGCGGCCGAGAACGACGCCTTAGGTCCGCCTCGTTTCGCTGTCTTCACAGAGCACGCCGAGCGCGCGCCGGACCCGCAGCTGAAAACGCCGAACCCCTATCTTAACTTGGGGCCGATCCTGGCGCAGGTCGCTCGCGAACGCCTTGCGGGACGGCATCGCCAGACGCCGTTTTTCCAGGAAGACGGAAGCTTCGCCGCCAAGCCAATAGTCCTTTCTGACGCCGAACGCGACTCCCTAATGAGTAAGATTGGATCGGAATGCCAATAGTAATTGCTACTTACAATGTGAACTCGATCAACGCGCGCCTGCCGCGGGTTCTGGAGTGGATTGATGATGCGGCGCCGGACGTCGTCGTCCTTCAGGAAATCAAGTGCGTTGACGAGAAGTTCCCGGCGCTGGAGTTCGAAGACCGCGGCTATAACGTCGCTGTGCACGGACAAAAGACCTATAACGGCGTCGCGCTGCTCTCAAAGTACCCCGTCGAAGACCTGGTCAAAGGCCTTTCCGGTGATGCGTCGGACGATCAGGCGCGCTATATCGAGGCGCTCGTTACGCCGGACGACGCCGCGCCCGTCCGGGTGTGCGGACTTTACCTGCCGAATGGCAATCCGGCGCCCGGCCCGAAATACGACTACAAGCTGAAGTGGATGAAACGCCTCAAGAAGCGCGCGGAAAAGCATCTCGTCCATGAGGAGGCGTTCGTCCTAGCCGGCGACTTCAACGTCATCCCGCAGGACGAAGATTGCCACGACCCCGCCGCATGGGCCGACGACGCGCTTTTCCGTCAGGACACGAAGGATCTCTTCCGGGAAATGCTCAACCTAGGCCTCACCGACGCGGTGCGTCAGATGTCGCCCGCAGGCGTTGACTACACCTTCTGGGACTACCAGCGCGGGGCCTGGGAGAAAGACCATGGCATCCGCATCGATCATCTTTTATTGAGCCCGCAAGCTGCGGACCGCCTCACCGGCGCCGGCGTCGACAGAAAGACCCGCGGGCGGGAAAAGGCGTCGGACCATGCGCCGGCATGGATCGAACTCGATGGCGCCGGGGCCGAATGATGAACAAGAGCCGGACGATGATGGCGACACTGCTCGCGGTCTCGGCGGTCCTGTCGCCGGTTGGCGCCCTTGCGCAAGCGAATGGCGCCGCCCCCTTGCGGTCACTTGCAACTCTGGCGTACACAGATCATTTCCTGCTTGAATCCGAAGAGATCGGCCGGGCCTTTCACATATTCGTGCGCAAGCCCGAAGGCTATGACGCCGCGCCGGAAAAGTTCCCGACCGTCTATGCGCTCGATGGCGACGTCACATTTCCCATGCTCGCCGCCTATCATCTGCTCCTCGCCATCGACACGGACGTCCCTGAAGCGCTGATCGTCGGGATCGGTTATGGAACGCTCGATCCCGAGAAAGGCAATTACCGGTCCTACGATTTCTCAACGCCGCCCTTTGGACCGGATTTCGGGCTCGGCGGCGCTGAGGACGAAACGCAAGGCGCCGCCGCGTTCCATGCGTTCCTGACGGACACGCTGATCCCGAAGATAGAGCGCGACTACGAGGCCGATCCGGCGCGCCGGATTCTCATTGGCCAGTCGCGCGGCGCGCACTTCGTCCTTTACTCAGCCTACAACGCGCCAGAGGCGTTCTGGGGACGGATCGCCATAAATCCATCGCTCGTTCCGAACCGGGAGCGCTTCTTCCGGAGCTTCGAAGCCGCGTCGATGACGGATGCGCGCCTTTTCTTCGCCTCCAGCGAAAATGACTGGCCGCGCCTGCGAAAGGACGCGCTGGCGCTTTTCGATCATCTGGATGCGCAGGAAACGCCGCCCTGGCGGCTGGAGACCGTCTCTGTCCCCGGCGGAACCCACGCAGCCAACTATGTCGATATCTATCGTGAAGGCATGAAATGGCTTTTCGGCGTCAAAACGGCGGCGACGCCCAACGAAACGGACGACCACTGAATGAAATGGTCAGAGGAACAGGACGCGGCGCTGAAAGCCGTCGATCGCTGGCTGCACAAGGGCGACAGTCAGGTCTTTCGCCTGTTCGGCTATGCGGGCGTCGGCAAGACGACCCTCGCCCGCCACCTCGCGGAGCATGTGACGGGAGAAGTCGCCTTCGCGGCGTTCACCGGCAAGGCGGCTCATGTCTTGCGGCAAAAGGGATGCGCCGGCGCGACGACCATTCATGCGCTCATCTATCGTCCGACCGGGGATGAGCCTGGCGACGAAGGCGGTCCGACCTTTTCGCTCCGGCGCGACGCGCCGGCGTCAAAGGCCGATCTTATCATCATTGACGAGTGCTCCATGGTCGACGAGGAACTCGGTCGCGACCTTCTCTCCTTCGGAGCGCCCGTGCTCGTCCTCGGCGACCCGGCGCAGCTGCCGCCGGTCAAGGGCGGCGGCTTCTTCACCGAGGCGGAACCAGACTTTATGCTGACGGAAATCCACCGCCAGGCCGCCGACAACCCGATCATTCGCGTCTCGATGGACGTGCGCTTAGGCCGCGATCCGGAGAGCTATGGTGAGGCCTGCCGGATCATTTCCCGCGATGAACTGGAGACCGACATGGTGATGGCGGCCGACCAGACGCTCGTCGGCACCAACCGCACGCGCAAGCGCTACAATGACCGCATCCGCGCGCTGAAAGGCCATGACGGCCCCTACCCCGAGGCCGGCGAGAAACTCGTCTGTTTGCGGAATAATAAGAAGAAGGGCCTGCTGAACGGTTCGGTCTGGTCGGTGGCGCGGCTGAAATCGCCGCGCGGGCGCAAGATTGGCCTAATCCTCGCGCCGGAAGACGGCCTCGGCGGCAAGACCGTGTCCGTTTCGACCCCGATGGCGATGTTCACCGACGGTCCCGAAAATGTGCCTTGGGAGCAAAAGCGCGGTTCGGACGAATTCGATTTTGGCTACGCCCTCACCGTCCACAAAGCGCAGGGCTCGCAGTGGGACGAGGTCGTCCTCTTTGACGAAAGCTACGCTTTCCGCGAGCACCGCGCGCGATGGCTCTACACTGGCGTCACGCGCGCGGCGGAGCGCCTCACCATTGTCCGGTAGGACGAAGCCGCAGAAAATGTCCTATGGACGAATGATCAACGCGCCGAAGCAAACGCCCTGAACCGCCTCAAGGTGAATTGCCACGGCGCGCGCTGAACCAATGCTTGTAAGCTGGGCGACGATCCGGTAGATTTCAAATCAGCATTTACAGCTAAGACCGGTGAATTTGTTCTTTTGTTTAATTAATCGTTAAGCAATATAGAGATGTTCATTATGTCAAAATTGAACGTAATCGCTTTTTTTCCAGTTTTCGTCCTTGCGTCTTGCTCGGATAGCGATCAGGCGCCGGCTCCGCCGCCGTCAAACACGCCGCCGGCGTTCACCTCCGCCGCGAGCGCCAATACGGCGGAAGGCTCAAGCGGGTCCTTCTACACAGCGAGCGCGAACGACGCCGACGGCGACCCGCTGACATTTTCAGTTAGCGGCGGCGGCGACGCCGTCTTCTTCTCAATCACACCCGCCGGGGCGCTTTCCTTCGTCGAACCACCCGAATTCGAACGCCCGCGCGATACGGATCGGAACAACATCTATCGTTTGACGATCTCGGTGAGCGACGGCGCGGCGGCGCAGACCCTTGCGGTTGACGTGACCGTCACGGACGAGCCGGAGCCCTATCGCCTGACCAGGGTGGCGGCCGGCCTCGCCGCGCCTCTGTTCCTGCAGGGCCGACCTGGCGAGGGCGACGTCTTCGTGACGGAACGCGCGGGCGTCATCAGGTTGCTGAACCCGCAATCCGGCGTCGTCGACCCGACCCCGTTTCTCGACATTTCTTCGTCAGTCGGCGTCGCAGGCGAAGGCGGCCTCATCGGATTTGCGCCTGCGCCGGACTATGCGGCGAGCGGGATCATTTATGTGCATGTGACGAATCTCGGCGGTGATTCTGAGATTCGGCGCTATACGCGCTCCGCAACCGATCCGGACACGGCGGACCCGGCGAGCGAGGAGATCGTTCTGACCGTGGCGCAACCGGCCGACAATCATAATGGCGGCTGGATCGGGTTTGGCGCGGACAATCTCCTGTACATCGCGCTGGGGGACGGCGGCGGCGGCGGAGACCCATTTGACAATGGACAGGACATCGACACGCTTCTCGGCTCGGTCTTGAGGATTGATCCGTCTGGAGACGACTTCCCAGGCGATGCGTCGCGAAACTACGCGATTCCTGGAGACAATCCCTTTGTCGGCGTCGCGGGCGCCGACGAGATTTTGGCCATTGGCCTGCGCAACCCCTATCGGGCGGGTTTCGACCGCGCGACGGGTGATCTCTATCTCGGCGATGTCGGCCAGAGCGACATCGAAGAAGTCAGCCTGATTGAGAACGCTGACCTAAGCGGACGCAATTTCGGCTGGCCGGCGCGCGAGGGAACGCAGATGGAACAGGGTCCTGACGATCCATCCTTCACTGCCCCGGTGATCGAGTACGCCCATGGCGGCGGCCCTCGGGAAGGACGGTCCATCACCGGCGGCTATGCGTACCGCGGCCCAATTGCGGCGTTGTCCGGACGCTACTTTTTCGCGGATTTTATAACCGGGAATGTTTGGTCGGTCCCGGTCGACGAGATATCGCAGGGCGAAACAATTCCGTCCAGCGACTTTATTCTTGAAACCGATGCGCTTGCGCCGGACGCAGGATCGCTCTCCTCGATTGTCAGTTTCGGGGAGGACAATGCGGGAAATCTCTTCATCCTGACGATCGGCGGCGACGTCTTTCAGATCGTTCCCGCCTAAATTGACGTCGCCTCCAATCGAAATGGGAAGGCGTGCGGGCTTCTTGGTTTTTGGCCGAAGCCCCAACCGTTCAGCGCGATTCACGCCCTGACGACCTTGACCGCGCCGGCCGACGCGCGCGCCCGCTTGCGCGCCTTGTCTACGTCGCGACCGTGGGCGACTGCGACGCCCATTCGGCGCTTCTCATACGCGACCGGCTTGCCGAAAAGTCTAACCTGCGTTCCGGGAACGGACAAAGCCGCGTCAACGCCGTCATAGACCGCGCCTTCGGCTTCCTGGCCACCATAGATCACGGCGCTCGCGGCCGGCCGCGCTAACGTCACATCGACAGGTAGGCCCAGGATGGCGCGCGCGTGCAGGGCAAACTCACTCTGCTCCTGGCTTGAAAGCGTCACAAGGCCAGTATCGTGCGGGCGCGGACTGACCTCGGAGAACCACACCTCGTCGCCCTTCACAAAAAGCTCGACGCCGAAAACGCCCCAGCCGCCGAGCGCCTCCGTCACGTCGTTGGCGATCCTCCGGGATTCTGCGAGCGCCGACGGCGTCATCGCCTGGGGCTGCCAGCTTTCGACATAGTCCCCGTTTTCCTGGCGATGCCCGATCGGCGCGCAAAACGACGTCCCCAGAGCATGGCGGACGGTCAGCAACGTGACTTCGAAATCAAAGTCGACCGCCGACTCGACAATCACCCGCGTCCCCTTCCCGCGTCCTGCGGAAAGCGCATGGGCCCACGCTGCGTCGATCCTGTCTGCGCTTGCGACAAAACTCTGGCCTTTGCCAGACGATGACATCACCGGTTTCACGAAGACCGGAAAGCCGATCCGCTGAGCTGCTTCGGAAAGTGTTTCAGCGTCCGACGCAAACCCGAATGCGCTTGTCTTCAGACCGAGCTCCTCGGCCGCAAGCCGCCGGATCCCTTCCCGATTCATCGTCAGTTGCGTCGCCCGCGCAGTCGGCACGACCCGCGCAACATCGTCCTTCTCGATCTCCGCCAATTCATCCGTAGCAATTGCTTCGATCTCGGGCACAATGAGATGCGGTCGCTCGCGCTCGACGACCGCGCGCAATTGCGCCGCGTCCGTCATATCAAAGACATGGGATCGATGCGCCACCTGCATCCCCGGCGCACCGGCGTATCGGTCGCAGGCGATGACTTCAACGCCGAAGCGTTGGAGTTCGATCACCACTTCCTTGCCGAGTTCACCCGCGCCCAGAAACAGGACGCGCGTTGCGCCAGCGGACAGAGGCGTGCCAATTCGGGTCATCATGGTTCCTTCTCGCTCACAGCCGAGGCCCGACCGTCATACGCGCCATACGCCAAATTGGCCGCGGTCGCGCCGCCGGCGCGCTGATGCGTCGCCGTGCGAAGACGGCAATTGCGCCGTCAACGGACGCTAAACCGCCGGTTAACGCTCAGCGTCCACAATGATCGGCGAAATTCCATTAACACAGCGCCGCAAGGAGCGCAGCCTGGCGATGTCGCCGACAGAGCAGATCCCCGTGTTCCACGCTGTCAATTGCCGCTACGCGCTGGAGGACGAGACTTTCGTCGCTGAACGCCGCCTGCGCGAACTACGGCTGCAGATACCGGCGTTTCTTATCGGCGCCGCAGGCGCAGGCTGGCTCATCGCGTTGCGATTCGTGGACCGCGCTCCTACCTTCTGCATACCAATCATGACGATTCTGACGGCCCTGTATTGCTATAGGGTCTATTGGTGGTCGCGATTCGATCCGGCGAAAGGCGACATAGTGGAAAAGCGCGCGGCGCTCAGCGGCTCGCGACGCAAAGCCATCATTATCAGCTTTTCGACGCTCTACACCGTCTTTTTTCTTGACCGGCTGGCGACCCCGGACGAACAACTTTTATTGCTGCTTTACGCCAGCTACATTGGGTTTGGCGGCGGCCTCGCCTATTCCGCCGTAAGGAACGTCTCCTGGTGGCTTCAAGGCGGCGTCGTTGGTCCTTACGGCGTATACCTGATTTCCACAGGCGAACCGATCGCGAAGCTGATCGCATTCATGTGCGTCACTTCCGTCGCAGTCTCCAGCCTTCAATGCCTCCGCATCTCACGCATCATCGCGGAGCTGACCGAACAACGCGCCCGAGCGCACCGGCTTTCTCGGCATACTGAAGAAACATTCCGCGACTTTATGGAGATGGCGTCCGACTGGGCCTGGGAAACCGACTCGGACCATCGGCTTTCGTATGTATCGCCAGGCGCCGAAGACGTGTTCGGCAGGAAACCAGGCGATCTCATCGGCCTGACGCCCCTCGAGGCGCTGCGCGCCGGAAAGATCAAACTACTCGATGACCGAGCGGAGCACTTGATCAACACCGCTCGCTTTCAGAGACATGACGTCAAAGATTTTCAACTTGAAACGCTCGACCGAAATAGCCGCTATCGAATTTTTTCAACGACCATTAGACATTATTTCGACGAAGACGCGGAATATCGAGGCGTACGCGGATGGACCACGGACATAACCGAAAAGATCGAGAGCCAGAGGTCGATCGAAAGGGCGAATGCGCGGCTGGAGGCGGATATCGCCGAGCGCACCCGCGAGCTTAGAGCGCGCGAGGACCTGCTCGACAAGGTTCTGGACACGATGACGAACGGAATCGCCGCTGTGGACGCAGAGTTCCGCGTCAAGGAGGTCAATCGTAAGGCGATCGCCATGTCGGGCTTGCCCGAAAAAGCCTGGGAGGTTGGCGCGGATATTCGCCGCCTTGCGGCGATCGGTATCGAAAACGGCGCATATGACGCCACGACGCTCGATGAGTATCTTGCGAACATTCGCAGCCAGATCGCTCAAGCGGGTACTTCGATCGCTGAACGCCGGCTTCCCAACGGTTCAACAACCCTCGAACAAGTCCGGCCGATGGAGGACGGCGGGTATGTCGTCACCTATGTCGACGTAACCGAAGACAGACGCCGCGAAACCGAACTCCGTCAGCTATCGGAAGAGCTGATGAGAGCCAAGGAAGAGGCTGTCAACGCCAATCTCGCAAAGTCCCAGTTTCTCGCAAACATGAGCCATGAAATCCGTACGCCCATGAACGGGGTCGTCGGAATGGCCTCACTCCTCCTGCATACGCCCCTGACGGCCAAACAGCGGGAGATGGCGCGCGTCATCGAGTCCTCCGGCGAGAACCTCCTCACGGTCATCAACGATATTCTCGACTTCTCGCGTCTGGAAGCAGGCAAACTAAAGATTGTCAGCGAGCCATTTGACCTTCGGGCCGCGATCGGCGACGTCGCGGCGCTTCTCGCGCTGCGCGCGCAGGTGAAAGGCGTTGACTTGCTCGTCAGGTTTCCGCCAGCCTTGCCGACGCGCTATATCGGCGACATTGGACGCATACGACAGATTGTCACCAACCTTGTCGGAAATGCAGTGAAATTCACAGAACAAGGCCACGTGGTGATCGAGGTTTCTCATTGCGCCAACCAGACGGAAGGCGGGGTGGAGATTGCGGTTAGCGATACGGGCTGCGGCATCCCCCCCGACAAGCTCGCGCACATCTTCAATGCGTTCGAGCAGGTCGATGGAACCGCCGCTCGGCGCTATGACGGCGCGGGGCTCGGGCTCGCCATCACCCGCAGGCTGGTGGAGGGGATGGGCGGCGACATCAGCCTGGAAAGCGAGGTTGGCCGCGGATCGCGCTTCGTCGCACGTTTGCCGCTGCCGACCGTCCCCGCCGCCCCCAAACCCAATCTCGACGTCCCTGCGATCCGCGGCGCAAAACTCTTGATCATCGACGACAACTCGGTGTCGCGCGAGATCCATATTGAACAATTGAGCGCATTCGGCCTTGATCCTGTCGCCTTCCCTTCCGGGCCGGAGGCGATCGAGGCCGCCGCGCAGGCCGCCGAAGAGGGCAGCCCGTTCGCCGGCGCGCTCATCGATGAGGAAATGCCATGCATGGACGCGCAAACGATCGCCCGGCGCCTGCGGGGCCTGCCAGGCGCGGCGGGAATGCCGGTCATACTCCTGACGTCGACCGTCGCTGAGGTGGAAAACGACGGAAGCCGGATTGATCCTTTTGACGCGCGCGTCATTAAACCGCCGCGGATCGAACCATTGATCGACGCGCTCACCACCTCGCTGAAGACATGCGGCGCACAGATCAATGGCGGAGCCGCCGCCAGCGCCGCGCCTGCGCCGCGCGCGAATGATCCCTCTACCCTGTTTACGGACGATGATCGGCCGCTAAGGCTGCTGGTCGCCGAGGACAACATCGTCAATCAGCTCGTCATCAAGTCCATGCTGGAGAGCCTCGGTTGCCAGGTGTCAATCGCCAACAATGGCCGCGAAGCGGTCGACTGTTACACTGGCGCCGACACGGATATTGTTCTGATGGATTTATCGATGCCGGAGATGGACGGAATTGAGGCGACGAAGCGGCTCAGGGAGATTCAGGCGCAAGAAAGCGACCGTCCGCCGATTATCGGCGTCACGGCCCATGCATTGAAGGATGACCGCATTCGTTGCCTCAACGCAGGCATGGACGATTGTCTTACAAAGCCCGTCAAGAGCGCCATTCTGCAGGAAGCGCTGGTGCGCTGGTCTCCGCGGCTTGACGAAGAGACTCGCGCGGCGCGCCTCGCCAAGCTTCGCGCGACTAAGCCTCAGGCGCGCGCGTCCGCCTGAGGTGGGCAATCAGAACGCCGGAGGCAACATACGCACAACGTCTACTGATCAACCAGAGTCTACTGATCAACCAGATCTTCCTCAAGGGCTGAGCGAATAGACGCCCGATCGCGTTCGGCAGGGTCGTCTTCGCGATCCGCAGACGACTGTTTGCGCCACAATGAGGCGTAGACGCCGCCGGCCTCAATCAGATCCTGATGGGTTCCGCTTTCGACGATTCGGCCGCCGTCGAGGACGATAATGGCGTCCGCATGAGCAATCGTCGACAGCCGGTGAGCGACCGCGATCGTCGTGCGGCCGCTCGCCGCTTCGGCAAGAGCCGCCTGCACCTCCCGCTCCGTGTCGGAGTCGAGCGACGATGTCGCCTCGTCAAGCACCAGGACCGCAGGGTCAAGCAGGATCGCCCGCGCAACGCCCACCCGTTGCTTTTCGCCGCCGGAAAGCTTTAACCCACGCTCGCCGACGCGCGTATCGAGGCCTTCAGGAAGTGAGCGGATGAAATCGCCAAGTTGCGCCCGGTCGGCCGCTGCGAGAATCTCCGCGTCGCTCGCTCCTTCGCGCGCATAAGCCAGGTTGAACCGGAGCGTATCATTGAAAAGAACGACCTCCTGAGGCACGACGCCGAAGGCGCGCCGCAAAGAAGACTGCGCGACGTTTCGCAAGTCGACGCCGTCAATGGTGACGCGGCCGGCCGCAGGATCATGAAATCGAAACAGCAGCCGGAGGATCGTCGACTTGCCCGCGCCGCTAGGCCCCGCAACGCCAATGAAAGCCCCGGCTGGCGCTGTGAAACTGATGTCCGCGAGCCCCTCTTCTCGACCTTCGTGCGTAAAAGAAACGTGTTCGAACGTGATTTCGCCCTTCGGCCGCTCAAGCGCCAGGGCGCCAGGACGGTCGACGATGCGCGGCTCCTGGTCGAGTAGGTCATAGAGTTTCTCAATGTCGACGGCGCCCTGCCGGATCTCCCGCCACGCGAAGCCCAGAATATTGAGCGGGCGATAAATATTGGTCAGCATCAGAATGATCGCGGTGACGTCGCCAGCCTGCATGGTCCCGCCGGCCACATTCACGCTCGCAAGGGCGACCGCGGCGAACAGGCCAAAAGTCATGATCGCCTCCTGGATTACATTCAGGAGACTGAGGGACTGAATAACGCGAACATATCTTTCGATATACGCGCCCATTGCGCGATTGTAGCGGCCTGACTCACGGGCTTCTGCGCCAAACGCCTTCACTGTCTCGAAGTTCGCGAGGGTGTCAGTCGCGATCGCGCGAAGCTCCGTATCCGCTTCATTCATGCGCCTTCGCTGAGCGCTGCGCCATTCGGTGATGACGCCGGTCGCAACCCCGTAAGCGGCGATCGTCCCGATAACAATTGCGGCGATCTCGATCGAGTAGAAGGCGGCGATGACGCTTGCGGCGAGCGCCAGCTCGATCAGCGTCGGACCGATATTGAAAGCCAGAAAGCGCAGGAGAAACTCAATCGCGCCGGCGCCGCGTTCAATGATGCGGTTCACCGCGCCCGAACGACGCGTCAGATGAAACTGAAGGTCCTGATCCTGCGCGTGCCTGAAGGCGTCAACCGCCGTTAACCTCACCGCATCCTGAGTGACCCTCACAAAAAAGGCGTCGCGGACTTGCGGCAAGGCGTTCGACAGAACACGCGCGAGACCAAACAGAAAGATGAACGCCATGAAATGCCCGGCGGCGGCGGTGACAGCCTGCGTCCCCGCAGCGCCGGCCCCGGAGGCGGCCACCGCGCGGTTGACCCCCTCCCCCAACAGAACCGGCGCCAACACCGCAAGGCCTTTCGCCAGCAGGGTGAGCCCCGCCGCAGCGACAATCCGAACGCGCCATTTCCGCATTTCCGGGCGAAAGATCGCCGCGCTCATCCGCATGAATACCCGCCCAACCCCGCGGGGGCGTGCGGCTACATCCTGAAAATCCGAACCATCCATTTGCGCAACATAGGTCGGCGGCGCCGAAACGCCACCCTTGCCAAACGGCGCGCCGCCGACCCGCGCGACGGCAGCTCGGTCATCGCCAGACAGGCCTCAGAAGAAAACAGGTTGTTAACGCGTCTTGAAGGGAAAGCGTCTAATACGCAGGCAGACGAGACGTCAGTCCCGAAGGCGCAAGGAGCAAACGTTCGATGGCGAAACCGGCGGAAAAACCGGGGGCGAAATCGGCCGTTGCGCTATCTGAGCGTCTGCGCAAGTTCGTCGCCGAAGCCGGCGGCGACGACGGGAAGAAAGACAATCGCATCGCTGAACGGGCGGCCACTTACGTTTTCGCGCGGGTGGGCGTCGACGCGAATCTGGAAGTCGACTGCGTCATCCGGGACGTCAGCGACGGCGGCGTGCGGATCAAGTTGGAGGAGCCAAGGCCCCTGCCATCTACTGTGCGCATCACCATTCCCGAAACGGGACAATCGCGCATTGGACGCGTCGCCTGGCAACGCGCCCAGCACGCGGGGATTCACTTCAGCGGACAAAAGCGCAAGGCCTATAAGGCGCTGAGCGCTGACGAAGAGGCGACCCTCGAAGACTAGCGCGGCAGAGCGGCTGACAAGGAGCGCGCCGCCGTCGGAGCATGTCGATCGCGCCGCGCCCTATTCGCCGAGATGGGTCTTAAGAAAGACGACAAGCCTCGGCCAGCCATCCAAACGGGCCGCCGCATTGCCATCGGCGGAGCCGCCGAGGCTAGCGAGTTTCTCATAGCTCGGATTGTCCGCAGGCACCGGAATGCCAAAGACCGCGTGACCCGCGTCTTCATAAGCGAGCAGCGTAACCGGCGGGCCGCCCTTCGCCGCCGCGCGCGCTTCAATCTGGCGGGCCATCGGACAGGACGGCCAAAGCGTATCGTCTTCGCCGCAGATCAAGAGAACAGGTCCAGCGCCATTCTCAACGGGAATCACCGCCTCCGGATGGCCATCCAACGCCTCAAGCCCTCCGGCGTACACAGAGTAGACGCCCGTCTCACCATCGAACCGGCCATAGCGCAAAAAGGGATATGGCTCCCCGCCAAGACTCCAGGACGACTCGCCGGCGACGCCTCCAAAGGCCCAGTTTATGCCTTCCCAGGAGACGCTCGACGGCGCGCCAAGGACAGCCGCGTCGACATCACTCCGCCGCGCGGCGAGGATCAACCCGGCCTCCGCGCCCTTCGACGCGCCAACGACCCCGAGACGCTCCGCGTCGACTTCCGACTGGCGCTTCAACCAGTCCAGCCCCAGTTCAAAGGTCTCCAACGGCACCAGAACAAGGTCCCTAGGCTGACCTTCTCCACGATAAAACCCCAGCTGCAGGACCGAATAGCCCGCCTCCTGAAGGCCGAGCGCCATGCGCCGTGACGCGCTTCCAAGGCCGCCTTCCGAGCCGCCTAGCAGCAACACGCCGGGCGCAGGCTCACCATCCGTCGACGGAAAATAATTGCCAAAGACCCCGCCCTCATTAATCCGCCGCCCGGTCTCGCCAGCGTCTACGATTTCAAGCGGCGGCTCCAATGGCCGCAATACGAAAAGCGCGCCAATCGCAATCGCAACAAGCGCGAGGAGGCCGAGAACTATCCGAAGAACCCATTTCATTCGCTTATCCCCTCTCCGATTGCGCAGCTCACGCGCCGCGCGCCCACAGCCCGTGCGCTAAGCCAATCCGCCATCGCCGCGAATGAGCTTCATGATGCCCGAAAAATCAAGCCCGTCGTCGCCTGACGCCTCCATGAGCGCATAGAGCGCTTCGGCCTGCGCGCCGAGCGGCGTCGGCGCTTTCGCCGCATGGGCCGCGTCCTGGGCGAGCCTCAGATCCTTCAGCATCATCGCCGCAGCGAACCCTGGCTGATAGCCGCGATTTGACGGCGCCGCCGGCACCGGCCCCGGCGCAGGGCAATAGCTGGTCATCGACCAGCATTGTCCTGAGGCGGTCGAGGAAATGTCGAAGAAGGTCTGCGCGTCGAGGCCGAGCTTTTCGGCGAGATTGAACGCCTCGCAGGTGCCGATCATGCTGATCGCCAGTAGCATGTTGTTGGCGATCTTCGCCGCCTGGCCATTACCGGCCGCGCCCGCGTGAAAGACGTTCTTCCCCATGATGTCCAGCAGCGGTTTTGCGCGCTCGAACGCAGCCGCCTCGCCACCGACCATGAATGTCAGCGTTCCCGCCTCGGCCGCCGCGACGCCGCCGGATACCGGCGCGTCAACCATCTGAAAACCCGCTTCTGCGGCGGCGCCTGAGACCTCACGCGACGTCGCGACGTCGATGGTGGAGCAGTCAACCAGGAGCGCGCCGCTCCTGGCGCTCGTCAGCACGCCCCCTACTCCCAGATAAACATCCCGTACGTGTTTTCCGGCCGGCAGCATACTGACGACTGTCTCCGCGCCGACAACCGCTGCGGCGACATCGTCCGCCGCGCGCGCGCCAGCTTCTACGGCCCGCGCCCGAGCCGCCTCGCTCAAATCAAAGGCGGCGACGTCATGGCCCGCCTTCGCCAGATTGGCGGCCATCGGTCCGCCCATATTGCCAAGCCCCAGAAATGCGACAGCGGCCATTTGCGTTCTCCTATGCACCTAGTCATCTGCACCTAGTCGTCTTGTTCGTTCGCGAAGCCGATCCATGCAGCCTAACGTTCATTTCACTCCGTATTCAGATGATATGCGCAGGCGGTCGCGCCACGTTACCAGGGCAGCTTCTCACCCCTGAAATCAAGGAATTGCGGAGACGCCGTCGCCTGCAACACGTTGATCTGTCGGCGGAGACCATCGACGCTCTCTTCAACTGTGGTCGGCGCGCTTGACCCGCCCATGTCCGTCTTCACCCAGCCCGGATGGAAAGGCGCCGCGGCGACGCCATCAGCCTCAAACTCCGCCGCGATAATCTTCATCGCCATGTTCACGGCCGCCTTCGTGGAGCGATAGCAAAGCGCGCCGGACGACGCGTCCTCGATTGATCCCATCAGGGACGATATCGCAGCGAACTTGCCCTCCGCGCGTTTGAGATGCGGCGCGAAAGCTTCGGCCGTCGCGACGACGCCGCGGACATTGACTGCAAAGGTCTCGTCCCAGCCGTCATAGTTGATCGCCCCGAACGATTCGGCGGCCTTGCCGCCAAGTCCGGCGTTCGCGACGACGACATCGAGCGGCGCGTCAATCTCAGCCCCTATCGCCCGGATCGCCGTGGGCGAGGCGACGTCCAGCGGATGGATGCTGACCTCGCCCTCCACCGATTTTAAGCCCGAGGCGGCGTCAGACGTTCGGCAGCAGGCCAACACTCGCCAGCCATCGCCAGCGTACTGACGAACGAACTCAAGGCCGATCCCGCGATTGGCGCCGGTGACGAGCACTGTGGGCATCAACGCGCCTCCCTTCAGGCACATCCATCTGAAACTGAAGCAAGCCGGCCCAGCCAGAGCTGCAATTAAAGCGTCAACTCGTCCTCGCCGAGCGGCTCGAAGTACGCCGAAATCGCCGCGTCATCGACACCCTCAAGCGTCGGCGGCGACCAGGTCGGCGTCTTGTCCTTGTCGATGAGCTGCGCGCGGACGCCTTCGAAAAAGTCATGGCCTCCAAGCACGCGCCGGACCATCCGGAACTCCATGCGCATGACGTCGTCAAAGTCGAGGGCGTGGCCGCGCCTCATTTGTTCGAAGGTGAGTTTCAACGACGTTGGCGACATGCGCGAAAGCGTCTTCAACACAGTCCCGGCGAACTCCCCGCCGCGCGCCTCAAGCCCGGCGATCAGGTCCTCAATGCGCTCATGGCCCTGAAACGTCTCCGCAATTGCGGGGCGAATGTCATTGAGCGTCGCATCTCCCGGATCACCTGCGAACTGATCCAGCGTCTCTTCTATCTCAGAGTGCGGATGAGCGCCAAGCGGCAGATCCATCAACGCCTTTTCAAGCGCCACGCGTTCAGGCGTCGGCACATAGTGCGTCGCGATCCCCGCCGCCATGCAGTCGGCCGCGCCGGCGCGCTCGCCTGTCAGCGCGTAATAGAGCCCGAGCCCGTCGCGCAGGCGGGGCATAAAATACCCTCCGCCAACGTCAGGGAAGAGACCAATTCCTGTCTCGGGCATCGCAAAAAGGGTCTTGTCGCCAGCGACGCGGAAATCTCCGTGTACGGAGACGCCAACGCCTCCGCCCATCACGACGCCGTCGATCAGAGCGACGCATGGCTTCGGAAAATGATGCAGCGCGGAATTGTTGCGATACTCTTCGCGAAAGAAGATCGCCGCGGCGTCCGCGTCCCGTCGCGCCGTTTCGACCACCCAGCGCACGTCGCCGCCGGCGCAGAACGCGCGATCGCCCGCACCCTTGACGAGGACCGCCTTGACCGATGGCTGGCCGTCCCATTGAGAAAGGTGCGCGTGGAACGCCTTGACCATATCGACCGTCAGCGCGTTCAGCGCCTGTGGCCGGTTGAGCGTGATGACGCCCCAATGGCCGACTTTTTCGAAGAGGATTTCGTCCGTCGCTTCGCTCATACCCTTTTCCGCCCGACCTGATGCGACCGCGCGTCCTATCTGCGCAGCGCATGCCTTCGCGCGCCGACCGGCGCGGCAAGAGTCTGATTATTGAAACACGCCAATGCGGTCCAGAGCGCGGCGCACCGGCGGGAGATCGGGGCTGGCCAAGAACGAACGGGACAAAAAAAAGCTCCCGAAACGGGAGCTTCTCTTCAGCATGTTGATGCTTCGGCCAGCTTAAGGCCGTTGCAGAGAAAACCGGGCTCGAAACCGTGCCCGCCTTTCCACCGCTTACTTCGCTTCGCGACGCCGGCGGGAAAGACCGCCAAGGCCGGCGAGGCCCGCAAGCATCAGCGGCAACGCGCCCGGAACAGGGATCGGCGACGCGGTGATGACGCGGATCCAGTCGCCCGGCTGGGTCACGAACATGGACACCGTCAACTCATTGCCGAACACTGAGTAGGAGTCGTTGTTTTCAAGCCCGCGATTCGAGAACGCGCCCGGATACGTGGTGCCGACAGCGCCAAGCGCCGCATTCGACGCCGCTTCATCAGCGCCATTCGTGCCGGAGATAACCCCGAGGATCTCGCCCGAGAAGCTCCAAACCACGTCTTCGTGGGACAGCCTTCCGCTAACGCCGTTTTGTTTATTCAGGAAGATCATGTGGCTATCGACGCGCGTGCCAGCCGCAACCACGCCGCCATTCGCGATTTCGCCATTGTTGTCGACGCTGACAGCGGAGGCGAGCACGACGTTTTGCCGTTCGTCGAAGCCCTGCATGCCCGTGTTGAACTGCGACCCGTTGTTTACGGCCATCGGCGCAGTCGGGAGGATCTCAGCCATGGTTCCAGCTGAGCTGGCGCCAGGATCATTAACGCCAATGATCGCCGCTTGAGACGCAGTGGCGGACAGGGCGAACGCGGCCGAAAGGCCGACAATCAGTGAATACTTCATGGGAACTCACACATTACTGCTACACTCTCGTTGTGGTGTAGCTGCAAAAAGCGTCCCGTTGACAGGAAAAATTCAGGGTTTCTCAACAATTTTTCCAATGGCGGGGCGAGTGTGATCGAAAAAACCCTTAATGCACACTTCCAGGTTGCGCCAGCGGATCTCGTTTACCTTATTTGGTATGTAGATCGCCAAGGTCAGTCGCGCGCCCCGGTCTAGTTCTTCGCTCGAAACCCATCGAAGGACACCTCGCCTTGGCTCCGCAACAAGACCGTTTCATTTCGAAATTCGAATGAGCCCGCGTCGTCGTCCAGAAAGTCAACGTCCTTGCGCTGAACAAAACGGTCCCCATTGAGCGAGAAAGTCCGGCGAATGCTCGCTGGTCGGTCATCGTCCCGTCCATCGCCTTCAAACACGTACTCCCAGCCGTCCTCAAGAACGCGCATCGACTTCCTGGGATAGACAAACCGCTCGATACTGCCGTCGCGGTGATAGCTCTCCAAATAGTCTCCCGAAGCGGCGTCGAATGTCGCCACCGTCAGGATAAAGACGTCGAATCCAGGGTCGGTGTAACGAGCTTGCGTCACGATGAACTCGTCGTCGGGCGTTGCGGCGATAAGAGCCGCCATGCCGATCTCCTCGCGCTCGCCCGTGCCGTAGTCCCGATAAGCGAGCGCGCCGCGCCAGCCGCCTGCAAGCTCACCGAGGCGCGCCATGTCCTCCGAACGATTCGTATACGGTGCCTCTTCCGCTGCGACGCCGAAAGCCGTCGCGGCCCACGCGACGAACAAAGAAGCGACGAAACGCCTCACGCCTGATACTCCTTCAGCAGGTCGCGCGCGACAATCACCCTCATGATCTCGTTGGCGCCTTCCAGGATCTGATGAACCCTCACGTCGCGGAGCATGCGCTCGAGCGGATAGTCGCGTAGATAGCCATATCCGCCATGGAGCTGCAACGCGTTGTTCACGACGTCGAAACCGACATCGGTGACGAAACGCTTCGCCATTGCGCACGCGCGCGTCGCGTCCGGAGTCTTCCGGTCGAGTTTCCACGCAGCCTGGTAGAGAAGGACGCGCGCGGCTTCGAGCTCCGTCGCCATGTCAGCGAGTTTGAACTGCACCGCTTGCTGATCATTCAGACGCTTGCCGAAGGCGCGCCGCTCGTTCGTATAGTCGAACGCCTGCCTCAACGCCGCGGCGGCGGTTCCGAGCGAACAGGCCGCGATATTCAGCCTGCCGCCGTCGAGCCCCATCATCGCGAACCGAAAACCTTCGCCCTCCTCGCCTAGCCGGTTCTGGACCGGCACGCGGCAGTCCTCGAAATTGACGATGCGGGTCGGCTGGGAATTCCACCCCATTTTACGTTCATTGGCGCCGAACGAAAGCCCGGGCGTATCCTTCTCCACCAGAACGGTTGAAATCCCCCGTGGGCCATCCTCACCCGTCCGCACCATGACGATATAGACGTCGGAAACGCCAGCACCGGAGATAAACGCCTTTGATCCGTTCAGAACGTAGTGATCGCCATCTCGAGACGCCTTCGTCTTCAGCGCGGCGGCGTCCGAGCCTGAGCCAGGCTCGGTAAGGCAATAGCTGGCGATCAGCTCCATCGACGCAAGACGCGGGCAATAGGCCAGGCGCAAGTCCTCCGACCCGAAACGGTCAATCATCCAGCAACACATATTGTGGATTGAGATATAGGCCGCCGTTGAAGTGCAGCCGGCCGAAAGCGCCTCGAATATCAACGCCGCGTCAAGCCGGCCGAGGCCAGAGCCGCCGACATCTTCGCGCGTGTAGATCGCGGCAAGGCCAAGCTCAGCTGACTTGCGGATGACATCAACGGGGAAGTGCTTTTCTTCGTCCCAGCGTTCCGCGTTCGGCGCCAGTTCATCTTGCGCGAACCGCTGCGCCATCTCCTGTATCGCAAGCTGTTCGTCGCTCAGGGCGAAATCCATCGTGTCCTCCAATCGCGCTGTTTTATCTATTGCGCGCGCTGATCGTTCGCCTCCGCGACAGTCTCAACTCGTTCCGACACGCTCGCCCTTTCCGTCGCGGCGCCGGCATCGGACGAGGCGGCGTCGTTTTCGTGTCCCTCGAGCGGATTGCCCTCAAAACCCGGCATGTCCGGCAACGGATGATCGCGTTCCTCGGTCATTGGCGTCATCGGCCCGTGCTGGTCCTTGCGATGATTCCACCAGCGAAACGCGATGTAGCCGCCAAGCAGGCTCGCGGCGATCACCGGCAGCCAGTATTTCGCCTGTTCGCCGGCGACAAGCCCCACCGTGTGAAACAGGGCGAAGGTGACGGCGACATAGGTGAGGGCCGTCAGGACGACGAGCGCGCAAAACTTCGCATAGGGTATTTTGAAGAAGCCGCAGGCGACATAGGTCGGGATGCGCGTGCCGGGCACGAAGCGCGCCATATAGAGCGTCTTGCCAAGTTCATTGCGGACAAGATCGCCGGCGACGGAGACGCCTTTCTTCTCGGCGAACTTGTGCGCCCATTCGTGGCGCCGCCCGAAGTAACCGAGCCAGTACTTCCATACGTCGCTTGCGGTAAGGCCAGCGAGAATCACCAGGAAAAGAATGGTCGTCGGTCCCGCGCCGGTCAGCGACGCAGTGGCGGCGGCGACAACCGCGACGTCCTCCTGAAGGAAAGGCAAGGCGAAAAGCCCGGCATAGAGCGCCAACCCGCTCATCATCATTACTGCTTCGCCGTCCAGTCCGAACACAAAGGCCCTCGCGCGTTCAATCGCCGTCCGCCTTGATAGGCGGGTTCCCGATCCCTAACCCCGAAGGCGAGGGATTGCACGACCCCTTGGGACGTTGCGCGCGGCCATCGCCGCAAAAACGGCTGGGCGCGCGGCCATCGCCGCAAAAGCGGCTGGAACGACCGTGCGTTCAAAGCCGCGCCGGCGACAAACGCTCAAGCGGAGTCGCCTTTTCGCGCCGCCTCCATCTTGCGCGCGCCGGCCTCGATCTCCGCCGGCGTCAGATCCGCGACGTGCGTCCCAACCCACCAGACATTGCCTTGCGGGTCGCGAACGCCGCCGTCCCGCGCGCCATAGAACCTCTCGTCAGGCGGCATGATCGGCTCTCCCCCCGCGGCGATGGCCTTTTCGTAGGTCGCCTCAACGTCTGGAACATAGACATACAGGAACGGCGTGAACCCCATGCCGTCGACGTCCTCACCGACGAGGATTGTGATTTCGCCGATCCGGACCTCCGCGTTCCACAGTTCGCCGGTCTCACGATAAAGCCGCGCGCCCGTCTCCTCCGCGCCGAACACCTCTTTGGCGAAATCGATCGCCTTTTCCGCTTCGCGGCAATAAATCATTGGGCAGACAGTCGATCGGCCTGGCGCTTTCCAATCGGTCATCATCTTTCCTTTCGGCTAAAGCGCATTGAAGCGGCCGAGTAGCCAGATCAGCCATTTGCGATAGCCTTCCAGTTCGAAGTCAGCGTCGCAGGCGGCGACGACGAAGGCCCTTGCCGCTTCCTCATGCTCCGTCTCGGCGAGGAGCTTGGTCAGTTCGGAACTGATCTCCTCCCGCCGGCCGGCCCACTCCTCGATCATCGTCTTCACCGCCGCCTCGACGCCGCCCGCCTGCTCGATCGCGTGCGCGTTCAGGTAGCCGCCCAGCATGGCGAAGGTCGACGGGTAAGCGGATTTCAGCGCGGCGGTGGCGTTCTCGAAATCCTTCAGCGCGCTCGCGGCGGCCGCGCCCGGCTTTTCATCCGCGACCTCCTCCGCAACGCCGTCAATGATAGGCCCGGAAGGCCGGCGCTCCACCCGGCCGCCCACATTCCCCCGCCAGGCGTTGAAGATGTTCATGGCGAGAAGGCCGAGCACGCCGATCACGAGAAGCTGGAGGAGGAATGCCATGGGCGAGGCTCCTTACGGTCAATAGAAGACTAGCCGATTGCCGAAATTGTCCGCAATCGACATTTCGTCAAGCCCCCAGGGCATGGGCTCCACTGAGGGATTGGCGTATTTGTAGGTCTTGGCGGCTAGCTCCGCGTGGAGGGCTCGCACGTCCTCCACCTCGATTCGGACCGCCGCGCCGGGCGTCGCATCGCCTGAATGCTCGGAGAGATGCAGGACGCAGTCGCCTCGGCGCACCTCCATGTACAGTGGCGCGTCGTCATCGAAGCGATGTTCAAAGACGACGGCGAAGCCGAGATAGTCAAGATAGAACTCGCGCGCCTTCGCTTCGTCGAAGATGCGCAGTATAGGGATTGGCGGCTTCATAAAGGCGCCGCCCTACCCCATGGTCGGGATGACGAACTCAGAGCCCTGAACGTCTTCCGGCCAGCGCTGGGTGATCGTCTTGATCTTGGTGAAAAACCTGACGCCCTCCGGCCCGTGCTGGTTGACGTCGCCGAATCCGGAGCGCTTCCAGCCGCCGAAGGTGTGGTAGGCGATCGGCACCGGGATCGGCACATTGACGCCGACCATGCCCACATTGACGCGCGCGGCGAATTCGCGCGCCGCCGCGCCATTGCGCGTGAAGATGGCGACGCCGTTCCCGTACTGATGCTTTGACGGCAACGCCACGGCCTCCTCAAAGTCCTTGGCGCGGGCGATCTGCAGCACCGGGCCGAAGATTTCCTCCTGGTACGAGCGATGCTCCGGCTTCGCTTTGTCCAAGAGCGTGCCGCCCATGAAGAAGCCGTTCTCATAGCCCTGAAGCGAGAAGTCGCGACCGTCGACGATGATCTCCTGACCTTCCTCCACGGCGACGTCGATCCACTTGCGCACGCGGTCGCGGTGGACGGCGGTGACAAGCGGTCCGAGATCCGCGTCATCCGCCGTCGACGGCCCGATGCGCAAGGCCTCCACCCGTGGGCGGAGCATCTCGATGAGGGTTTCGGCCGTGTCATCGCCCACCGGCACGGCGACCGGCGTCGCCATGCAGCGCTCGCCGGCGGAACCATAGGCCGAGCCGATCAACTGGTTGACGACGCTCTCCATATCGGCGTCGGGGAGGATCACCATGTGGTTCTTGGCGCCGCCAAAGGCCTGCACGCGGGTGTGGTGCTTGGCGCCTTCCGAATAGATGTAATGGGCGATGTCGGACGACCCGACGAAGGAGATCGCCTTAACGCGCGGGTCCTGTATCAAAACGTCGACAGCCTCCTTGTCGCCATTGACGACATTGAGGACGCCCGCCGGCGCGCCCGCCTCCATCATCAGCTCCGCAAGCCGCAACGGACAGGACGGGTCCTTTTCCGATGGTTTGTTCACGAACGTATTGCCGCAAGCGATCGCGACGGAGAACATCCACATGGGGATCATCGCCGGGAAGTTAAACGGCGTAATCCCTGCGACAACGCCAAGCGGCTGGCGCATGGAGTAGACGTCGATGCCTGGCCCGGCGCTCTCCGTGTACTCCCCTTTCTGGAGGTGCGGGATGCCGCAAGCGAACTCCACGACCTCGAGGCCGCGCTGTACGTCGCCGCGCGCGTCGGGCAGCGTCTTGCCGTGCTCGGAGGAAATCATCCGGGCGAGATTGTCGATGTCTTTCTCGACAAGCTCCTTGAACTTGAAGAGCACCCGGGCGCGCTTCTGCGGGTTGATCGCGGCCCAGCCGGAAAACGCAGCGTCGGCCGCGGCGATGGCGCCCGCCATCTCCTCGCTGTTTGCGAACGCCACATGGCCTTGCGTCTCGCCGGTGGTAGGATTGAAGACCGGGCCGGAGCGTTCGCCCGCGCCCCCAACTCGCTCACCATTGATGAAATGGCCGTACTCGCCCTGTTGCGCCATGGCCTCGCCTCCTCGCCGTTCGTCGGTTTTGGCGCGGAACCTAATTGGCGGAATGGAAAGGGCAAGCGCCGGACGCGGTTTGACGCCAAACCGGCATGCAGGACCCGATTGACGATCAGTCGCCAGCGGATCCGTCAAGGTCAACCGAATCTTCGTTGTGGTCGCTGAAGCCGGCGTCGGAAATCTCCTCCAGCCTGCCGGACACAATCCCGACAACCTGCGAAATCGTTTCGCCGTCTTCAGAAAGGGGCGCGGTGACGCAGCGCACCAGAACCGCCGCGCCATCCTCAAGCACGAGCGTATCCTCGCACATGTGCGGTCCCTGATCGGTCACCGCCGCATTGATGTCGTCCGCTGCGCGGTCAAGCACCGACACCGCCCAATCGCCGCCGCCGGCGAGGTAGATTTCGGCCAACTCCGACAATCTGGGGCCGAGAAAATCGAAATGCGGATATCCTTGGCTTTGGGCGAGGTCGACGACATAGACCCAGTTCCAGTCGGACCCGAGATCGATCTGGCGCAATTCTCGCCAGCTTGGGAACGCGCCCTTGGACGCCGCCGCCCAGGCGTTGACGAAACGCTGGATGCGCCTTCGATCGGACATGGGCTGCGTCGCGGCCATAGGAAAAAGCTTGCTAACGTCCGGCATGCGCCCGCCTCTTTCACAACAAAGCGAGACTAATCGAACATCGTAAGCGCGAAGTTGACGCCCGGCGGCGACATGATGGACCGTGCGGCGAGCGCCGGCGGCGTCCTGCTCACGCAGCAGCGAGGTGATCGACCGCGATCGCCGCTACGTAATGGTGACGAGGGACGCCAACCTGCCTATAGGCGGGTGAACTCAGGTTTCGACCTTTGGTCGCGCCATTGTCCGCAATCTTTCTGGAGGCGACGCAAATGTCGGCACTCGCTCTTATCTTTTTGTTCGTATTCGCGTTTGCGGTGCTCAATCTGATTGAGAAAGGGCGTCTCGACTGAGGCCCGTTGTCCAGGGGCCGCCGGCGTCGCGGACGAGTAAATGCGGCGGAAAACGCCTTTGCCGGGTCAACAATGCCCTTGCCGGGCCAACAACGCGCTTCCTGGGCAAAAGATGCCGCCGATCCTGTTCTGTTTGATCGCAGCTGACGAAGTGGCGGGCTGCTTGGCGCGGTTGATCCTTGGCCCCAAACTCCTCTTAACCGCCATCAATTCATTAAACGCACTGAGGCCCTTTTAGGCTAAGCGTGGTAAGGCCGCGCGCGGACATCTCAAATACACGCGCCCTCCATCCTGAGGCCAGGCGTCCACACAAGGTAGGCAATGATTCAGGAAGCGGTCTTTCTCGTCATTGGACTGGCGGTTTTGCTTGTCTCCGGCGACATTCTCGTGCGCGGCGCCGTGGCGCTCGCGACCGCGTTGAACGTGCCGCCGCTTCTGGTCGGGCTCACCATTGTCGCGTTCGGCACCTCCGCACCTGAGCTTGTCGTGGCGATCCAGGCGGTGATGGCGGGAAGCGACGGCATCGCTATGGGCAATATCGTCGGCTCGAATATCGCCAATGTGCTGCTCGTGCTGGGACTGCCAGCGCTGATTTACCCCATGTCGACGCACGTGCCGGGCCTGCCGCGGAATGCGGCGATCATGCTTGCGGCGACCGCCGCCTTCGCCGCCTTGGCGTATGCATTCCAGGCGATCACACCGATGACGGGCCTTGCGCTGTTCGGCGGCATTATCGCCTTTGTCGTATATTCAGGCGTGCGCGCGGCGCGTGAGGACTCGGACGCGCTGCTCGACGATGTCGCCGAATTTGCGGGCGCGGGCGTCTCGACGCGCACAGTCCTGTTTATCGTATTCGGTCTTCTCGGCCTGCCCTTTGGCGCTCACCTTCTGGTGGATAGCGGATCGACGATCGCGCAGGCTTTAGGCGTTCGCGACGCGGTGATCGGATTGACGATCGTTGCGTTCGGCACGTCGCTGCCTGAACTGGCGACAGTCGCGGCGGCGGCGTTGCATAAAAAATCCGATGTGGCGATCGGCAATGTCGTGGGCTCAAACATCTTCAATCTGTTGGCGGTCGGCGGCGCGGCCGGGCTCGCCGGCGGCGCGGGATTTGACGCATCGGCGCTTTCGTTCGACATCCCGGTGATGATCGCCACCTCTATTGCGCTGGCGGTCTTCGTCTTCACCAAACGCGATATCGGCCGGATGAGCGGTTTCGGCATGGCCCTCGCCTATGCCGCGTTTATCGCATTTCTCGCCGCGCGCGCGCTCTAGGCCCCCCCGTTTATGGCCAAGCCCAAGCAACCCGTTTTTGGAACCGGCAGAACGGCGCTTGTGACCGGCGCGGGACGCCGTCTTGGGGAAGCGATGGCGAGGGCCCTCGGCGATTCCGGCTTCAATGTGGCGGTCCACTATCGGTCGTCGAGAGAGGAAGCGGCCCGCGTCGCAGACGATATCCGTAAGTCAGGCCCGAAAGCTGAGCCCGTTGGCGCTGATTTATCAAAGGAATCAGACGTCGCGACGCTGATCGAACGCGCCAGCGCGGCGCTCGGCCCAATCAGCCTGTTAGTGAACTCCGCCTCCGTCTTCGAAGACGACGACATCCACTCGATGACGCGCGAGAGCTGGGACGCGCATATGGAGACGAACCTGCGCGCGCCCTTGAAGCTGATTCAGGACTTCGCGAACCAGGCCCCCGCCGGCGTCGACAATCTCGTCGTCAACCTCATCGACCAGCGCGTGCTCAAGCTGACGCCGCAGTTTCTCTCGTACACCACTTCAAAAGCTGCGCTTTTCGCGCTGACCAAGACCCTGGCCCAGGGGCTTGGCCCGCAAGGCGTGCGCGTCAACGCCATTGGCCCCGGCCCCACCTTACGCAACAAACGACAGTCCGAAGCCGACTGGCGCGCCCAGAATGCGGCGACCACGCTCGGCCGCGGCGCGGATCCGGACGACATTGTCGGCGCGCTGATATATCTGGTGGGCGCAAAGGCCGTCACCGGCCAGATGATCGCCGTCGACGGCGGCCAGCACCTTGTCTGGCGAACGCCCGACGTCCTCGTCAACGAGTAAACGCCGACCGCGCGACGGCTTGGTTTTGCGGCGCAGAAATAGTAGTCACCAGCGCTTATCGCGACCGGGTCGCCGTGAGGCCGTGTGGTCGCGCCACCAGGAAACGACCATGTTGACCGAAGCGCCCAGCGCCCAAAAAGCCGCTGAGAACGAGCTGGCGAAAACCATCGTCGAGACCCGCCGCACCGTCTTTCTGCGGGGGTTGGCGGTGGACGCCTCGATCGGCGCTTATGACCATGAGTTCGAGGCGCCCCAACCGATCCTGATCGACATTGATCTCGACGTTGCGTCCCCAAATGGGCCCGTTGACGACGATCTCGGAGAGGTTGTCTGCTACGACCGGATCTCGAAAGGCGTCATCGCGATAATTGACGAGGGCCACGTCAAGCTCGTCGAAACGCTCGCTGAACGGATCGCCGCGTTCGCGCTCGCGCATCCGAAGGCGCTGGCGGTGCGGGTGCGCGTCGAAAAACCGAACGCCGTCGAGACGGCGGCCGGCGCCGGCGTAGAGCTGCGCCGCGAGAAGATTTCCTGAAGCGCGATTGCGGCGGACCTGATCGATGTATGAACAGCGCCTGCGATTTACCTTCGAAGCGGCCCATGAGCTCGCGGCGACGAGCCCCGCCCGGGCGGCCGGCGAAGGACATCCCTACGCCCGCCTGCACGGGCATTCCTTCGTCGCAACCGCGGTTTTGCGCGCCGAATCGCTCGGTCCTGACGGTTGGGTGGCGGACTTCAGCGCGGCCCGCGCCGCATGCGGCTCTGTGAAACAGCGTCTCGATCACCGCTTGCTCAACGAGATCGAAGGCCTCGAAACGCCGACGCTGGAGCGCCTTGCGGCATGGGTCTTCGCAGCGCTAAAGGCCGACCTGCCGGCGCTCGCCCGCGTCGAAATCGAACGGCCGACGCTTGGCGAACTTGCGGCCTTCGAGCCGAGCTAGTCGAGGGTCTCTTCTTCACTCAATTCTTCGGCCTCCTCCCCGTCGTCCGCGAAACCGGTCCGCGGATCGTAGTCAGGAAAGTCGATCGCCATCATCGCACGGGTAAGGCCGGCGACGCCGACAAACACCGTCGCGCCGCTGAGCGCCAGCCAGACAGCGAAACGGCGTCCCGATCCGCCTGGCACCAGCACAGATGTGGCGGGATCGTCGGGGCTGACGTGCACTTCAACCAGAGCGCCCGGCGCTTTCGGCGGCGGCGATCCGATGTATCCGCGAGTGAGGAACGCAACGCGCTCCCCCTCGTAACTGACGCCGTTCAGGTGATAGGCGTAGCGTCGATCGTCGTCATCGCCCCGAGGGCTCAGAATAACGCCTTCCGTCACTGGCCAGCGGCCGCTGGCGCGCGCAAAAGCGAAATCCTTCACCGCCGCATAGGCGGCGAAGACCCCGGCGAGCGCAATTACGCCGAACAACAACGCAGCGGCCAGCACCGGCGGCGCGCCGCCCATAGGCTGGCGAGCGACGTCGGCACTCGCCATATCAACGTCATCAGGCGATCCCGAAAACTGACCTGAATTCTCCATGGGCGGGTTTTAGGGCCGGACGGCCAAGGACGCCAGCGCCGCGACGCCAGAGACGAGACGTCAGAGCCGCGCTTAACGACGGCAATGAATTGAGATACCGCAGATCGCCATAATGACCGAAGCTCAGGATGACACCGCGGCCACGCCAGATCCGGCATCGGACGTGACGACGGATATGGTCGGCGCCGCGCTGATCGCTGACCACGTAAAGCGCCTGCCCGGCAAGCCCGGCGTCTACCGGATGATCGGCGCGGACGCCGAGCCGCTTTATGTGGGCAAGGCGAAGAACCTGAAGAACAGAGTATCGAGCTACGCCAAATCCGGCGGGCATTCGAACCGCATCATGCGGATGATCGCCGAGACGCGCGCGATGGAGTTCGTCGTCACGGCGACGGAAACCGAGGCGCTTCTCCTGGAAGCGAACCTCATCAAGCAACTGAAGCCGCGCTACAACGTCATTCTCAGGGACGACAAATCCTTCCCGAACATTCTCATCGCCGATGACCATGAAGCGCCGCAGATCCTGAAACATCGCGGCGCGAAGAAGCGAAATGGAGACTACTACGGCCCGTTCGCGTCCGCCGGCGCGGTGAACCGCACCCTGAACACTTTGCAAAAGGCTTTCCTCCTGCGCAGCTGTTCCGACAGCGTCTACGACGCGCGGACAAGGCCCTGCCTCCTGCACCAGATCAAGCGCTGCGCGGCGCCGTGCGTCGGCCTCATCAGCATCGACGACTATCGCGCGCTCGTCGACCAGGCGCGCGGCTTTCTCGCCGGAGACCAGTCCGTGCAAAAAGCGCTTTCAAGGGAAATGGAGGCCGCCGCCGAAGCGCTCGATTTCGAGCGCGCCGCAGGCCTCAGGGATCGCATACGGGCCCTCACCTACATCCAGGGCAGCCAGGACATCAACGCCGACGGCGTTGCGGAAGCGGACATCTTCGCAATCCATAAGGATGGCGGCCAGGCCTGCATTCAGGTGTTCTTCTTCCGGGCGGGCCAGAACTGGGGCAACCATGCTTACTTCCCGAAGCACGATCGTGACGATCCGGAGGCGGAGATTCTGGGCGCGTTCATGGCGCAGTTCTACGATGCGCGCGACGCGCCGAAACTGATCCTGACCAGCATTGACCCGGCGCAGGTCGACCTCCTCAGCGAAGCCCTTAAGCTTCGCGCCGGGCGAAATGTCGAGATCCGCGCGCCGTCCCGCGGCCAGAAGAAGGACCTCGTCGACGCCGCGCATTTCAATGCGCGCGAAGCGCTTGCGCGCCGCCAGTCGGAAAGCGCAACGCAACTAAAGAACCTGAAGCGCCTTGCGGAAGTTCTTGAGATGGAGACGGCGCCGGAACGCATCGAAGTCTTCGACAACTCCCACATTTCCGGAACCAACGCCCTCGGCGCGATGATTGTCGCCGGGCCGGAAGGGTTTCTGAAAAATCAGTATAGAAAGTTCAATATCAAGTCGGAGGACCTCGCGCCCGGCGACGATTTCGGGATGATGCGCGAAGTGCTGACGCGGCGGCTGTCGCGAATCCTCAAGGACGAGGAAAACGCGCCGAAGCCGGACCTAATCATTCTTGACGGCGGCAAGGGCCAGCTCTCGGCGGTGCTTGAAATCGCTGCGGAGCTTGGCGTTGATCCGGAGACGGACGGGCCGACGATCGTCGCCGTCGCCAAGGGCCGGCGGGAGAACGCGAAAGGCGGCAAGTCGGTTGACCGGACGGCCGGCGCGACGGGCGAACAGATCGTCTTGTCTGGCAAGGAGCCGTTCACCCTTCCCGCCAACGATCCGGCGCTCTTCTTCATTCAGCGGCTGCGCGACGAAGCCCACCGCTTCGCCATCGGCGCGCACAGGGCCAAGCGCAAGAAGGCGATTTCCGCCAATCCTCTCGATGAGGTGCCGGGCGTCGGCGCGGCGCGCAAGCGCGCGCTCCTCAACCATTTCGGATCAGCGAAGGCCGTCGCGCGCGCCAAGCCGCAGGACCTCGCCGCGGTCGACGGCGTCTCGGACGCGCTTGCGCAGCGCATCTACGATTTTTTCCACGGTTAAAGAGCCGCGCGCGCCGCCGGCCGTTCGACGATCGGATTGACGACGAACGGTCGTGACGGTTCTATTTGACTTGATTGGGGGACGAAGACGCGGCCTTCTCGGCCGTCGGTCTCAATGATCAGACCATGCTTGGGGGCGTGACGGAAAATGGACCAGACGTTAGCGGCGTTGTGGGCGCTCGCGGAGAACATGCCTACTTGGCGCCTTCCAAGCTGGAGCGGACAGCTCGCAGTTGAGTTGGCGCTAGAAGTCGCCCTTGTCATGTGGATCGTTCCACTGCTCGTTCGGCGCGAGCGAGACAAACGCGAACGCGACAGTCGACATGACATACTGGCGGCGCTTGTTCGAACGACGGCCGCGCGCCTACAGGCGTTCGAGAAAATTGTTCAGTATGCGCTCGTCGACGGCGATATCGCCAGGGCCGCCGCAGCCTACCAGGCTTTCGAAGATCAGCGAACTTTTATCGAACAGGGAATTGCGCTTTCGACAGCGGCGATCGACAACGACTTTCATAATACGGTGATGCGCGGTCTCGGCAACCACCAGTCCTATTTGCGAGCGATCATCCGCCATGGCGCCGATCGCATCGGCCCTGAAGCCGTTGATTTTGTCGACGCCCTGCCCGCGACCCGGCTCTACGATGTCGAACGGCAAGGCGAGTTATCGCTTGGAAATGTCGCCGAGTGGTTGCGCAGAACGCTCCATTGGCAAAGCGACGCGTTGTCCGAGTTGGAAGCGACATATCGCAAACGCCGCTATCCGAAATTTGAGATTGGCGAGTGGCCTTGGCGGGCGGAGCTCGGCATCGACGCAAATGTTCGGACGGCTGAACAGTTTGCGGACGACGTCAAAAAGCGCGCTGACGCAGCGCACGACTTGGTCATGAAGATCGTGGCGCAGAGCGAATGACGCCGCGGCCAAATCGCGACGCCTCCGAACTGAAGCCGCTTGAAGCCTTCATCGACAAATCGCGCATCAGTGAACGCCAATTGCTTCGAGCAGCTCTTGATCGCGTACTCCCGATCCACACTTGAAGGCCGCGCTATTAAGCACGCCTCAGCACCTCAGGAGAGCCCCA
>JBCBSQ010000018.1:0-48766 GCA_039819085.1 Pseudomonadota bacterium | reverse complement strand
CAATCTCCCGCAGCTTCGCTTCCAATCCCGCGTCCGCGCTCACGATCGACGCAATGCGCGCGCGCGTGTCCTTCGGCAAGTCGCAGAGCGCGAGTGCGCCGCCCGCGGATCTCTCCGGCGCGCCGCTGGGCATTTCATCTTTCGAGATATCAAAAGCCGACATTGCAATTCATTCGCAGCTTGCGCCTTCATCGCAGAAAACCCGCTTCAGGTCAAAGCGAGGCTCCCTCACGAACCGGAGAGCGCGTTAAGCGGCGCGGATGATCGTCGCGAAATCCGCCGCCTTCAGGCTCGCGCCGCCGACCAATGCGCCATCCACGTCAGTGAGCTTGAGGATCTCGGCCGCATTGCCGGGCTTCACCGAGCCGCCATAGAGAATTCGGCAGCGGTCGCCGACAATTCTTCGGATGGCGGCGTGCATGGCCTTGATCTCGCCACCAGTCGGCGTGCGTCCCGTTCCAATCGCCCACACGGGCTCATATGCGATGACGATCTCTGTCTTGCCTTTGTCCGCGGCGGGAAGCGATCCCTCAAGCTGACGCGCGACGACCGCTTCCGCCTCGCCGGCGTCGCGTTCGGCTTCCGTCTCTCCAACGCAAATGATCGGCGCGAGGCCGGCGCGCAGCGCAGCTTCGGCTTTCGCCTTCACGATCGCGTCGCTCTCGCCATAATCGCCCCGACGTTCCGAGTGGCCGACGATGACAAAGGCCGCGCCGATATCAGCCAGCATCTCCGCGCTGACGTCGCCGGTGTGCGCGCCGGAAGGCGCGGCATGGCAATCCTGCCCGCCAAACTGAACGGCTTCGTCCTGATACGCGGCCGCCAGCTGAGCCAACAGGGTCGCCGGCGGGCAAATCAGAACGTCGATCTTTTCCGGCATCGCGCCGTCAAAAGCCTCGATGAGCTTTTCAACTTTCTGCGCGTCCGCCGAAAGCCCGTTCATCTTCCAGTTGCCGGCGATCAAGGGCCGCATGGCCGCTCCTCCACTACCCATTCCCGCTGCGCGCCTCAAACTCGACGGCGCACGGCGCGCTTTCAAGACTATCGCGCCTTATGGCGCCGGTTGGCCCCGGACGCGAGCCGCATATGCGGCCCAACGGACGGTTGTCGCGTGGCGCGTGCGGGCGTATGCACGCTCGATGCGTCGCCGTCCGGTCATTGTCCTGCGCGACAACAACCAACGAAAGCCAACTCCAAAGAAGAATGGTGGCTCACTATGCTGAAAAGCGTCCGCAATGCGCTTAAGGGCGTCGTCGCCTGGATCGTTATCGCTCTTCTGGTTCTGTCGTTCGCGGCGTTTGGCGTGCCGGAAATCCGGAACTTCGCGCGCAATCCCGCTCTGCAAGTTGGCGATATCGCTTTCTCATCGAATGACATTCGCAACGAGCTGAACCGCCAGATCACCAATCGGCGGGCCGAAGCCGAAGGCGCCTACTCGTTCCAACAAGCGGTCCAGGATGGCCTGGCGAACCAGGTCATTCAGCAGATGGCCTCTCGGGCGGCGCTCGACCAGCAGGCCAAGGCGCTCGGCCTCGCGATGCCGCGGGACCTCATGCGCGAGCTTCTCGCAGAGGATGAACGGCTGATTGATCCGGAGACGGGCGACTTCAATGCGACGACGCTTCAGAGCATTCTGCAGTATTACAACATGACCGTGCAGCAGTTCGAGTCGATGATGCGCTCCGAGCTCTTGCGCAATCAGCTGATATCGTCGACCTCGCAGGGCGCGCCTGCATCCAAGACCCTGATCGAGGCGTTTGTCTTGAGAGACGTTGAGACACGCGACATTACATACGCGATCATCGACGAGACGCTCGCAGAGGCGGCCGCTGAACCGTCAGAAGACGACCTAGTCTCCTTTCATCGCGCCAATCCCGCCGAATTCACTGCGCCCGAGTTCCGCGCTTTCACATTCGCAGCACTTCGCACGGAGGATTTCGAAGACAAGGACTCCGTCTCGGATGAACGCTTGCGCGAGGTGTACGACGCGAACCTTGAACGGCTTTATCAGACCCCGGAAAAGCGCACTCTTTATCAGGCTCAATTCGACACTGAAGCCGACGCGAATGCGGCGGCGGCCGATCTTCGCGCCGATAAATCATTTGAAGAAGTGGCCGCGGCCCGCGGCTTGTCTCTGGAGAGCGTGACGTTCGAGGACCTGGAGCCGGACGACGTTATCGATCCGACTGTCCGGGAGGCGGCGTTCGCCGCGGACCTGGAGCCGGGCGACGTCGCCGGCCCGGTGAAGGGGCTTTTCGGCTTTACGGTCATCCAGGTCGTCGACGCGACGCCGGCGGAGACGCGCGCCTTTGACGAGGTGCGCGACGAGCTTCGAACCGCGCTTCTGGAAAGCGAGACCCGCAAGCTTCTGTACAACGCCGTAGAGGCGCTGGAGAACGCGCGCGATACCGGCGCGGGGCTGACCGAAGCGGCGAAGGCGGCCGGCGTCGACGCGAAACGCGTTGGACCTGTCGATTCCTTTTCATTCGGCCCGGGCGGCGAGATCATTCCGGACATTCCCGGCGACGTCCTTACGGAGGCCTTTGCGCTCGACGAAGGCGCGGAAAGCGACGCGATCGAGTTTGAAGACGACAGCGGCTATTTCTTCGTCGCCGTTGAAGAAATTACGCCGGCGACGCTTCGTCCGTATGAAGACGTTGCCGACGCCGTCAAGCGCGCATGGAGCCGCGCGGATCGGGATCGCCGTATTGCGGACGCGTCCAGAAAACTGCGTGAAGCCGCCTCCGGCGAAGGCGGGCTCGCCGCGGCGGCCGCCGTCATGGGCGCGAAAGTCGAAACCCGCACCGTCGATCGCGGCGAGCTTGGCGCGCCCGATATCTCGCGCGCGCTTCTGGAGGACGCGTTCCTTGCAGACGTCGGCGACATTATCGAAGGCGCCGCGTCGACCACGCCCGCGCGCGCTCTTGTCGAAGTCCGCGCCGCCGCGCACGACGCGTCGCGCGCAAATCCGGCGCAGGCGCGCGTCCTGCAGCAGTATCTCAGCTATCAGCTCGATCAGGAACTCTTCGAGGCGTACGTCTCCGCAGTCCGCGATGATCTTGGCGTCAAAACCGACGAGCGCGCCATCGACGCCATCGTATCAGAGGGCGGCTGAGGCCAGGATGGCCGCATCCGACCTGTTCAAGTCCCGTCACGACTCCGGCGAAAGCCAGCTTGTCGCAAGACGGCTCGCCGCCGATCTCGACACGCCGGTTTCCGCGTTTCTGAAGCTCGCGGGCGACCGCCCTTTCGCCTTCCTCCTGGAGTCGGTTGAAGGCGGCGATCAACTCGGCCGCTACTCGATTATCGGCATGGACCCCGACGCGGTTTGGCGCGCCGATGGCGAACACGCGTCCCTAAATCGATCGTTTACCGATGATCCGCTCACGTTCGAGCAACAGGACGCCGCGCCGCTCGACAGCCTGAAGGCGTTCATCGAGGAGTCGCGCGTCGCCCCGCCGCCGGACGGCGCGCCGCTCCCTCCGCCCATGGCCGCGGGGGTTTTCGGCTATCTCGGCTACGATATCGCGCGCCAGATTGAGCGTCTCCCTGCGCCGCCGCCACGGTACGCCGATACGCCGGACGCGATCATGATGCGTCCGACGCTGATCGCCGTATTCGACAATGTGCGGCAGGAAATCTCGCTTTTCAGCCCCGCGCGACCGACCGCGGGGGTCGATGCGCAAACCGCTTTTGAAGCCGCCGAGGCGCGCCTCGACGCCGCCGTCGCGCGATTGTCGAACGACGCGGGTCTGGCGCGCCCTGCGCCGCGCCGGGTGGATGGCGAACCGCAACGCATTCAACCCACATCATCCATGACGCCGGACGCCTATTGCGCGGCGGTCAAGGCCGCCAAAGAAAAGATCTTCGCTGGCGACATTTTCCAGGCCGTCCTCAGCCAACGGTTCGAAGCGCCCTTCCCCGCGCCGCCGTTTTCGCTTTACCGCGCGCTTCGCCGCACAAATCCCTCGCCTTTCCTCTTTTACCTGAATTTCGGCGACCATCAGCTTGTCGGCTCCAGCCCGGAAATTCTCGTCAGGGTGCGGAGCGGCGAAATCACGATCCGTCCGATCGCCGGCACGCGGCCGCGCGGGAAAACGCCTGCGGAGGATGCTGCGTACGAAGGCGATCTCCTCGCCGATCCAAAAGAACGGGCCGAACACCTGATGCTCCTCGATCTCGGGCGCAATGATGTCGGCCGATCGGCGAAGATTGGCTCGGTGACAGTCACCGACGCCTTCCAGGTCGAGCGCTACAGCCACGTGATGCACATCGTCTCGAATGTCGTCGGCGAATTGGCGGACGGCGCGCACCCTGTGGACGCCGTCGCCGCCGGGTTTCCAGCGGGCACCGTCACCGGCGCCCCGAAGATACGGGCGATGGAGATTATCAACGAGTTGGAAGTCGCCGCTCGCGGCCCTTACGCTGGCGCGATCGGATACTTCTCCGCGGACGGAAGCGTCGACACCTGCATCACGTTGAGAACCGGCATGGTGAAGGATGGCGTTCTTTATGTGCAGGCGGGCGCCGGGATCGTCGCGGATTCCGATCCGCAGGCGGAGCATGAAGAGTGCCGCAACAAGGCGCGCGCGCTCTTCGCCGCAGCCGAGGCCGCGCTCGCCATGGAGACGGGCGCGGGCGAAGCTCAGTAAGCCTTAGCTGAGGCTCGCGGTGCTCCAGAGCTTCGAATACGCCTCGCAGTGGATGATGATCGACTGGTACTGGGACAGGTCGACGTCGGCAGGCAGCTTATACGCCTGCGCGCCGCGATTGCTCGAAAGCTCAGCCACCAGGACCGCGCCATCCGTCGCGTTGTCGCCTGTGATCGAGCCTGCCTCGTTCGGCGACAGGAAGATCTTCAGATCCGGCGCGCGCCGCGTGCGAAAATCCTCGTCAAGGACAACGTAGCGATCGCCGCCGCGCTCGACGATCGACCAGGTTCCTGAAGACCGGAAAGAGGCTTTCGTCCAGACGCCCGACTGAAGGGTTGTTTCCTCAGCGCCGTCCTCGGCGTGGGTCTTCATTTCGTCCGCAAGGGCGGGCGCTGCGTTGACGGCGAACGACAGCGCGATCGCTGCGGCGGTGGCTTGAATCAATTTCCTCATGGCGGGTCTCTCCAATCATCCTGCTGGTGACGCGCGCGCCGCAAGGCGTCGCCGTCTAGGTCTGGTATCGGAGATTTCCTTGCTCACGCGCAAAACACGTTGGCGCGCGCAAGACCGTGATCGGCCTGACGAGAGGGGATGCGACTAAGACCCCTGACCCGCGTCGGCGACGGTTTCGGCGACGAGCGGCCTGCGCCCGCTCGACTGGGCGTGAACCTCATCCATGGTGATGAGGTCAAATCCTCGCGCCGTCACCGTCCGGAGCCAGTCGCTCACCGCGTCGAGGCTCGTCGCGCGGGGATGCACAATTCCGATCGCCAGCCCGTTCGCGCGGGCGTGCGCCTCCAGCTCCGCAATCCGCGCCAGGACCGCCTCACGCCCCGGCGCGTCGTCGAGAAAGACGTCGCGCGCGTAAGCCGGCAGCCCTGCGCGCTCCGCGGCGGACTTCGCAACGCTTGAAGCGATCGTGATGGAATCGAGGAAGTACTTTGTATGCGGACGAAGAGCCGACATAACTTCCGCAATAACGGCCGCGTCAGAAGTCAGTTTCGAGCCCATGTGATTGTTGACGCCCGTATAGCCGTCAAAACGTGAGAGGTTCCAGGCGATCTCCTGACGCAAGCGCGCCGGGTCCATCTCGACCGTCAACGCATGCGGCCCCGGATCCTCACCGCCGACGGGCTCCATCGGCAGATGCAGCATCACCGCGTGGCCGGCGGCCTTCGCTCTCGCCGCCGTCGCCTTCAGATTGCGGCCATACGGCAGCAGCGATAGCGTCAGCGGTCCCGGCATGGTCAGCACTTCATTCAGGGCCGCGCGGTCAAGGCCGAGATCATCGACAATGAGGGCAATCTTAGGCCGCGGGTCGCGGCGCGCGGCTAGGGGCGGCGGCGCAAATCGCGCGGCTGGCGCGAGCGCAAGCGCCTTCGCCTTGGCGCGGCCTTCGGGCTCCAGTCGCATCAAGGCCGGGCGCGCGCCCTCAGACGCATCGTCAGCGCGCGCGTCAGCGAATATGATCATCGCAAGACCAACGCCCGCCGCGATCGCCGCGTTAAGATTTGCCCTTGCGCGACAAGACGATACCATCTGATCCACCGCCGAACGCCATACGACTTCCACCTTCGGCGAATGGACGTGCAATGATTCTCCTCGTCGATAATTACGACAGTTTCACCTACAACCTCGCGCACCTCATCAGCGGCCTAGGGCGTGAGGTGAAGGTCGCACGGAACGACGCGTTCAGCGTGGACGCCGTTCTGGCGGCCAGCTACGAAGCGTTTGTTCTTTCACCAGGTCCGGGAACGCCAGCGGACGCCGGATTGTCGCTTGAACTGGTCAAGGCGGCCGCGACCGCAGGCGCGCCGGTGTTTGGCGTCTGTCTCGGCATGCAGACAATCGCGGAGGCTTTTGGCGGGCGCATCGCCCGCGCCGGCGAATTGATGCACGGCAAGACCAGCGCCGTGCGCCATTGCGGAAGTCGCCTCTTTGAAGGCGTCCCGAACGCCTTCGAGGCGACGCGATATCATTCGCTTATCGCGGATCCGGACACGCTTCCCTCGCCGCCCTTGCGCGTCACCGCGGAGAGTGAGGGCGATGGCGAGATCATGGCGCTCGAACACGAAAGCCTGCCAATCGCAGGGGTGCAGTTTCACCCCGAAAGCATCGCCTCAGAGGCGGGCGCAGACATACTCGCAAACTTCTTCGCCTGGGCGGACGCTGCCGCAGCCGAACGGGTCCGCGCATGACCGCAACGCCGACATTGAGGCCCTTCCTGCGAAAGATCGCAGGGGGCGAGCGGCTGAACGCCGCGGAGATGCGCGCCGCAATCGACGTCATCTTCGACGGGGCGGCGAGCGACGCCGAGATCGCCGGCTTCCTCATGGGGCTCGCCGCGCGCGACGAAACGCCCGAAGAAATCGCCGCGGCGGCCGAAGCAATGCGCGCCCGCGCCGTGCGAGTCGACGCGCCAGAAGACATTGTCGACACGTGCGGCACCGGGGGCGACGGCGCAGGCACCTTCAATATCTCCACCGCCGCGGCGCTTATCGCCGCGGGCGCCGGCGCGAAAGTCGCCAAGCACGGCAACAAAGCGGCGAGTTCGAAGTCCGGCTCTTCAGATGTCTTGCGCGCCCTCGGCGTCAATCTGGAGGCGTCGCCCGCGCAGGTGTCAGCGGCGATTGCCGAGGCTGGCGTTGGCTTCATTTTCGCGGCGCGCCACCACCAGGCGACCGCGCGCGCCGCCGCCGCGCGCCAGGCGCTCGGCGTCCGCACGCTCTTCAATCTGCTCGGCCCCCTGACGAACCCCGCAGGCGCAACGCGCCAGCTCCTCGGCGTTTACGCGCCGCGCCTCGTCCCCTCGATGGCCGAAGCGCTGAAACGGCTCGGCGCGTCACGAGCCTGGGTCGTCCATGGCGCGGATGGGCTCGATGAGTTGACGACGACGGCCGAAACCCATGTGGCTGAACTCAAGAACGGCGCCATCACGACCTTCGCCGTGACGCCGGAGGAGGCGGGCCTCCCGCGCGCGGCGGCTGAAGATCTCGCCGGCGGCGCCCCGGAGGCGAACGCCGACGCTCTCAAGCGCCTCCTCGCCGGCGAACAAGGCCCCTATCGCGATATCGCTGTTCTAAACGCCGCCGCAGCGCTGATCGTCGCGGACCTTGCGGGCGACCTGAAAGAAGGAGCCGAGCGCGCCGCCGCCGCCATTGACGACGGCTCAGCGAAAGCCGCGCTTGACCGGCTCGTCACAATCTCCAACGACGAGCGAATTCAAGAAACATCTGCATAATGACCATTCTCGACGACATTATCGCCTATAAGCGCGACGAAGTGCGCGCCGCCAAGGCGAACGCCCCGCTTTCCGCCATTGACGCCCTCGCCCGCGAAACGCCGCGCCCGCGAGGGTTTCGCAAAGCGCTAGAGCGAAGGGCCGCGCCCGGCCGGCCGGCGCTGATTGCGGAAATCAAAAAGGCGAGCCCCTCTAAAGGCCTCATTCGCGCGGACTTCGATCCGCCGGCCCATGCGCGCGCCTATGAAGCGGGCGGCGCGGCGGGTCTTTCGATCCTCACAGACCGTCCCAGTTTTCAGGGGCATGCGGATTATCTACGCGCGGCGCGGGAGGCGAGCGCGTTGCCGATCCTGCGCAAGGACTTCATGATCGATCCCTATCAGGTCGCTGAAGCGCGCGCATGGGGCGCGGACGCCATCCTCCTTATCATGGCGTCCACCGAGGACGGGCTTGCGCGCGATCTCCTCGCCTCCGCGACGGACTATGGCCTCGACGCGTTGATCGAGACCCACAATGAAGCTGAAATGGCGCGGGCCGCAGCGCTTGGCGGACGGCTCATTGGCGTCAACAATCGCGATCTCAAGACCTTTCAAACGGACCTTTCAACAACCGCCCGCCTTTCAGCGCTCGCCCCCGCCGACGCGCTCCTCGTCAGCGAGAGCGGCATATCAACGCCGGCCGACGTCTCCCGTCTCGCAGGCGACGGCGCGCGCGCAATCCTCGTCGGCGAGCGGCTGATGCGCGAGGCGGACGTCGAAGCGGCCACGCGCGCGCTCCTCACCGCACCGCAGCTCATTTGACCTTACGCCGCCAACGCCCACGATCTTGAACGGCTTGACGCACCCCTGGAACAATCCTAGAACGTTTTTGGTTTGTTCCCAGACGCTGGGCGTTCAGAGGATTAGTGGAAAGTGCTGACCAAGAAACAGCATGAGTTGCTGTCATTCATTGACGACCGACTGCGGGCGACCGGCGTGTCGCCCTCCTTCGACGAGATGAAGGACGCGCTCAACCTCAAGTCAAAATCAGGGATTCATCGGCTGATCACCGCGCTTGAAGAGCGCGGGTTTATCCGTCGGTTGCCGCATCGCGCACGCGCGCTTGAGGTGCTGAAGACGCCGGAGAGCGCGGAAGGCGGCGCCGCGCCAGGCGCGCGGGGCTTTACGCCCTCGGTGGTTCAGGGCGACTTCACGAAGTCAAACCAGCCAGCGCGCGAGCAGTCGCAATCTGCGCTCGACGACGCGTTGGAGGGCCTGCCGGTGCTCGGCCGGATTGCGGCGGGCACGCCGATTGAGGCGATCCAGCATGAAGTCGATCGGGTGGAAACGCCGACGGCGCTTTTGCGGTCCGGCGAGCACTACATCCTCGAAGTCCAGGGCGAATCGATGATTGACGCCGGGATCCACGATGGAGACTACGCGGTTATTCAGCGGGCGAAGGACGCCGCCAATGGCGAGATTGTCGTCGCGCTCGTGGACGGCGAAGAAGCGACGCTGAAGCGCCTGCGCAAGAAGGGCGAATCGATCGCGCTTGAAGCCGCCAACCCGGCATTCGAGACCCGGATCTATGGCTCGGACCGCGTGGCTGTGCAGGGACGCCTTGTCGGCCTCATGCGCAAGTATTGATCAAGCGGCCCTTCGGGCCGGCGCGCGACTACTCCGCCGACCAGGGCCGCACGCCGGCGACGTCGCGAACGCTTCTTATCTCGATGACGTCATGGTCCAGTCGCGCGGTGTGCGCGCCATGTCTCCATGCGTCGCGCCTGTCGATAAGACGCGCCTGACACGCTTCATGGATGCCGCGCGGCGCCGGATAAAGCGCAACGACAAGATCCGCGCGCGCGCAATCGTCAGGCAATCCTTCAACAGCGTGAGAGAACGCGACCATTCGGCCCGCCACTCGGGCGACGCAGCCCGCTTCGTCGCACTCGCCAACCTGATCGAGAGGCGCCGGACGCTCTGACAGCGGATCAAGGCCGGAAAGCTCCATCCACACCCCCATCAAGAAACGATCCCGACGCGGATTAACCGCTGCGAAGCGCGCCGCTTCGCCATTGTCCGCTTCCACCCAAAGCGCCGCATTGTCGCCATCCGGAGCAATGTACACCTGAGGGCGCGGCGCGGCGGCGATCAAAACCGCGCCGGCGAAAAAACCGGCGAGGCCCGCCGCGCGCCAGGGTCGGCAAGATAGACATATCCAAAGCCCGCCGAACGTGACCGCCCCGAGCGCCGCGGCGGGCCATTGCGGGCTCAGCGCGACCGCGCCATCGAGCGAGGACACCTGCGCGGCGACCGCCAGAACGACCTCAACGCCGCCCGCCGCAATTCGCCAGAAGGCCGCGTCGATCCCGATCGGAACCGTCAGAAGGCCGATGATCGCGGCCGGCATGATCCAGAAAGCCATAATCGGCGTCGCGACGAGGTTCGCCGCGAGGCTGTAAACGGCCGCACGATGAAAATGATAAAGACCGAATGGCGCCGTCGCCGTCGCCGCGATGACATCGGTCGCGGCGACGCCAATGGCGTATCGGCGCAGCCTTCCGAGCAAGGAAAGGTCGCGCGGGCGCTCCCACCAGTTGCGGCTGGCGTCGAAAGCGGCGATGAGCGCGGTCGCCGCCGCAAAAGACATCTGAAATCCCGGATGCAGGACGGCTTCGGGGCTCGTCGGCAGGATGAGGGTCGCCGCGAGGGCGACATTGCGCAGGGAAATCGCTCTGCGGTCAAAAAGTACGGCCACCAATAAAACGCCGGTCATGATGAACGCGCGGCGCGCCGACCATCCGCTTCCGGAAAGAATGAGGTAGCAGATCGACGAAGCGAGCGCGGCCGCCGCGGCCCACTTCTTGATCGGGAAACGAAGCGCGAGCGCCGGAATAGCGGCGAGCGCCAATCGTACGCCGAAGAAGACGATCCCCGCCGCGAGCCCCATATGAAGGCCGGAAATCGCCAGGAGATGCGCGAGGCCTGCGTCCCGCAACGCCGTTTCCGAGGCTTCGTCGACGCCGCCGCGTTTACCAGTCACAAGCGCCGCGACAACGCCCCCGCCCGCCCCTGGCGCAGCGGTCCTGATGCGCCGCGCAAGGCCGACGCGCGCGCTCTCAACAGCGGCGCGGGCGCGGTCGAGGGGCCTGTTGAGGTCCTCCGCATGCGCCATGACCTCCGGCGCGGCGACGGCGAATCCGACCCCGCCGATGCGTTGGAAATAGAGGTGGCGAGAGAAATCAAAGGCGCCGGGGGCGGCTGGCGGCGGCGGCTCGGAGAGCTTCGAGCGCACCGCGATGACATCGCCAGGGGAGGCGTCGAATGCGCGCCCGCGCCAGGTCACTCGCACCCGCGCGGGCAGGTCCGCCGTATCGAGACCGTCGATCGAATGGACGTCAATTGTCAGTCGTCGCCGCTCGGGACTCTCTTCAAGGCGCGCAAGCCGCCCTGTCACGGTGGTAATCGGCGCCTCACGGAAGATCCGCGGCGCGGATACAGCCGCCTCGCGAAGGTCCGCCGCAAGCCCGCCGAAGAGGATGAGCCCGACTCCGGCAATTGGCATGCTGACGAGACGCTCAACGCCGCGCGCCCGAGCCGCCAGCCACAGGCTCGCGCACAACAGCATCGGATAGAGAAAGACGGCCGCCGGCGGCTCGGTGCGTAGGCTGAAGTAAAAGAGGGCGCCGACGCCGATTGCCGCAGGCGCCCACAGGAACGCCCGGTCCGCCTCCGCAGCGGCCCAGGAGCTGGCGGTCGAAAGGAGCGACGACAGGCCGGGACGACGCACCCTCAGACGGCCGCCCGTCGCAGCATAGTCAACCGCGCCGCGCCGCTGCGACAATCGCTGGTCGGCGTCGATTTCGACCACTGCGAGGCTCCCCTTCCGCGGCCACTCTTGGCCATAGACAATCTATCCGGTCGCCGCAGGTCTGGACAGCGGGCCCAGGAGCAGGCTTTGAAGCCCTCTACCGGTCTTGGAAAAAGGAATACGGCCCATGGCCACGCCCGTCGTCACCCGCTTTGCGCCATCCCCCACCGGTTATCTTCATATCGGCGGGGCGCGGACTGCGCTCTTCAACTGGCTTTTCGCGAGGGCCAATGACGGCGAGTTTCTTCTTCGGATCGAAGACACCGACCGCGCGCGCCACAATGAGGCGGCTGTCGAGGCGATCCTTGAAGGCCTCAAATGGCTCGGCCTCGACTGGGACGCGGCGCCCGCTTCTCAATTCGCCAACCGGGACCGCCACCGCGCCATCGCGCTTGAGCTACTGGAAGAAGGCCGCGCTTATCGTTGCTTCATGACCCCCGAGGAAACGGAGGCCGTCCGGAACGCCGCACGGACAGAAAATCGCCGGTTCGAAAGCCCCTGGCGGGACGCCTCCGCGGCTGACGTGGAGAGGAGACTATCGGAAGGCGCGGCCTTCGCCGTTCGCTTCAAAGCGCCGATTGAAGGCCGAACGGCAATCGCAGACACGGTTCAAGGCGACGTGTCGTTCCCGAACGACGCGCTCGATGACCTCATCATCCTGAGGAGCGGAACAGACGCCGCGCCCGGCGACCCGACCTACAATCTCGCCGTTGTCGTGGATGACCACGACATGGGCGTTACGCACATCATCCGGGGCGACGACCATCTCAATAACGCCGCGCGCCAGGCGCAGATTTATGACGCGCTTGAGTGGCCACGGCCTGTTTTCGCCCATGTGCCGCTGATCCATGGGAGCGACGGCGCAAAGCTCTCCAAGCGTCACGGCGCGCTCGGCGTCGACGCGTATCGCGATCAGGGGATTCTGCCGCAGGCGCTCGCGAACTACCTGCTTCGTCTCGGTTGGGCGTCCGGTGACCGGGAGATCATCTCAAGGGACGATGCAATCGCGCTATTCGACCTGAAAGGGCTCAATAAGGCGCCGGCGCGGCTCGATCTCGACAAGCTCACCTCAGTGAACGCTCATTACCTGCGCGAGACGCCGGACGACGCGCTCTTGGAAGCAGTCGAGACGTTTCTGCCGGCGGCGGCGCGGGACGATACGAGCGGCGCAGCGTCGTTGAGGCGCGCCATTCCGTTTCTGAAAGATCGGATGAGCACCCTTTCTGATATCCTTGATGTATCTGCGTTTATTTTTCTGAAGCGGCCGCTCGAAATCGCCGGCAAAGCGGCGAAGCCCCTGAAAAAAGAAGGCGCGAAGGAGATTCTAGCCGATCTGGCGGCGGACCTTTCCGCCGACGCGCCATGGGACGACGCCGAAGCCCTGGACGCTCGGCTGAAGGCGTTCGCCGAAGCCAAAGGCGTCGGTTTCGGGCAGATCGGCCCGCCGGCCCGCGCTGCGCTCACCGCAGGCCGGCCAAGCCCCAGCCTCGGCGAAACGCTTTTCATCCTTGGGGAAGAAGAGGCGCTCGGCCGCTTGCAGGACGCCCTTGCCAGCAAGTGAGGCGGAACAGCGCTCAGCCGTCTCCCGAGATTGCATCGCCCTTGCGCGTCAGAGTATTGATGCGCCGCGGCATTTTCCCGCCGACCGCGTGGTCGGCGTCCCTTTGACGACGCGCGTGCGCCGGGAATTCGCGAATAGCTCTCGCGCATGGGGAGGGCGCGACAAAGATTGGAGACTTTCGATGGACAGCAAAATGAAGCCGGCCGGATCGATTTCGGTCACTTATGAGGGCGCAACGTCGGAGTTCCCGGTCTATGAAGGCACACACGGGCCGAAGGTCGCCGACATCCGCGCGTTCCACAAAGCGACGGGCCTCTTCACCTTCGACCCCGGTTTTACGTCCACCGGAAGCTGTGAAAGCCAGATCACGTTCATCGACGGCGACGAGGGCGTCCTCCTCTACCGCGGCGTGCCGATAGACGATCTCGCCGAGCAGTCGAGCTTTATCGAGGTCGCGTATCTGCTCCTGCACGGGGCGCTGCCGACGGAAACGGAACTGAAGGACTTCGACTACTCGATCACCATGCACACCATGGTGCATGAGCAGCTTAAGAATTTTTACTCCGGCTTCCGCCGCGACGCTCACCCGATGGCGATCATGGTCGGGGTCGTCGGCGCGCTTTCCGCGTTCTATCACGACTCCACCGACATCAATGATCCGCACCAGCGCACGGTGGCGATCCACCGGATGATCGCCAAGATGCCGACGATTGCGGCGATGGCGTATAAGTACTCTATCGGCCAGCCATTCGTCTTTCCACGGAACGACCTCCACTACACGCCGAACTTCATGCGCATGTGCTTCGCGGTGCCGGCGGAAGAATACGCTTGCGACGACGTCCTTTGCAGCGCGCTCGACAAGATCCTTATCCTGCACATGGACCATGAGCAGAACGCCTCGACATCGACCGTCCGGCTCGCGGGCTCGTCGGGCGCCAACCCGTTCGCGTGTATCGCGGCCGGCATCGCCTCGCTCTGGGGCCCGGCCCATGGCGGCGCCAATGAGGCCGCGCTCAACATGCTCCAGGAGATCGGCTCGGTCGACCGCATCCCGGAATACATCGCCAAAGCGAAGGACAAGGACGATCCCTTCCGCTTGATGGGCTTCGGCCATCGCGTCTACAAGAACTATGATCCGCGCGCGAAGGTGATGCAGAAGGCCTGCCACGAAGTGCTTGACGCGCTCGGGATCGAGAATGATCCGCTTCTCAAAGTGGCGATGGAGCTTGAGAAAATCGCCCTCGAAGACGAGTACTTCGTCGAGAAGAAACTCTATCCGAACATCGACTTCTATTCCGGCATCACGCTGAAGGCGCTCGGATTCCCGACGGACATGTTCACGGTCTTGTTCGCCCTCGCCCGCACCGTCGGCTGGATCGCGCAATGGTCGGAGATGATCGGGGACCCAGGCCAGAAGATCGGTCGCCCGCGTCAGCTCTACACCGGCGCCGCGCGTCGGCCTTACGTGCCGATCGGCGAGCGGTAGCGCACATGCCGGAGGCGGCGCGCCTTGGCGCAAGGCGCCGGAACGCGCAACGCCGCCCCTATGCTAACTATTTGAATGCATTGGCGATTGGCGCCGCTGCAGCGGGCGCTTTACCGGGCGAGGAAATTGAATTTTCAGGCGGGATCACCTATCTCTTAGTTAGCGTAGCGCAACGGGCATTGAGCGGGCTGGAAAACGAAGAAGGATCAAACGGTGGAGTACAATGATTTTGTTCTCGTGATGGGGCCAATCGTCGTTCTCGCCGCGTGGGTCGGCCTTTATCTCATCAACCGTCGGGGCGACGCCATCGAAGAGGCCGACGCCGCCGAAACGCGCAATACGCCGCCGGCTGAGTAAGCTCCTTCATCTCTGCCTGAAGTTATCGGCCGCCTTCTGCGTCTTTCTCCGAATTGAAATTGTGATCGCCCGTCCGGTTCCGCGAGCGCGGGCGATGTCGTTTAGTCCCCTCCAGACTTCTTCTGGGGACGACAACCATGCCGACGCTGTTCGACCGTCTTTTCCGCCGCAAGCGAACGGCGCAAGCTAAACCTGAAACCAAACCAGGAAAGCCCGCATCAACGCCTTCGGGCGCGTCCTTCAGCGCGGCGGACCGCAACCGCGCCCGCGGGCGACACCCAAGCCAAGGAGACCGCAAGATGGAATGGCATCGCGTCGCCCATGTGAACGACCTCGCCGACGGCCGCGTGATGACCGTCACCGCCGGCGTCAAGACCCTCGCGCTTGTGCGCTTCGATGGTCAGTACGCGGCGATGGACAATCGCTGCCCGCACCAGGGCGGGCCGCTCGGCGAAGGCTCCATTGAAAAGGGCGAAGGCGGACAATGCTGGCTGAGGTGTCCGTGGCATGGCTGGGACTTCGACCCCCTCACCGGCAAACCGCCCGGCGGCCATGAAGACACTGGCCAAGAGATGTTCCCCGTGGAGGTGCGCGGAGACGACATCCATGTCGGCGTGCCGGAGGAGCCGGCGCATGTGCGCACCGCAACGGACGTGATCGCGGAGACCTTCGTCAACTGGGGCGTCACCCGCGTTTTCGGGATGGTCGGCCACTCCAATCTCGGCCTTGCGGACGCCTTCCGTCGCCAGGCGGAGGCCGGCAAGATGACCTATGTGGGCATTCGCCATGAAGGCGCGGCGAGCTTCGCCGCCTCCGGTTACGCCAAGCTTTCCGGCCGACCGGCGATCTGCATGTCAATCGCCGGCCCCGGCGCCACCAACATGATGACCGGGCTCTTCGATGCGAAGGTCGACCGCGCGCCGATCATCGCCTGCCCCGGCCAGGTGCAGACGCAGGTCTTCTCACCGTTCGCGTTTCAGGACATTGATCTGCATGGCGCGTTCGCGCCGGTGTCGGCCTTCAATCAGCTCGTCCTGCACGACTCTAATTTCGGGGAGATCGCCACCCTCGCCGCCAAGACGGCGATTGTGGAGCGGAACGTCTCCACCCTGATCTTCCCGGACGACGTGCAGACCCTCCCCGCCGTCGACAAGAAAGCCGGGAGCCCCAAGGGCCGCCTCGCGGATATGCGCATCGCGCCGTCAAACGATGTTCTCGCCGAAGCGGTCGCGAAGATCTCCATGGCCAAGCGGCCGATGATCGTCGCCGGTTATGGCGCGCGCGAGGCTATGGATGAAGTCGTCGACCTCGCCGAGCATTTGTCCTGCCCGGTCCTGACGACCTTCAAGGGCAAGGGCCAGATCCCTGACAGCCACCCCCTCGCCGCCGGCGTGCTCGGACGTTCCGGCACGCCCATCGCCTCCTGGTTCATGAACGAGTGCGACCTCATCATCGCGATCGGCGCATCGTTCTCCCACCATACCGGGATCGAGCCGTCAAAGCCGATCGTGCAGATCGATTTCGACCGCATGCATCTCGGCAAGGGCCACCCGGTCGATGTCGCCGTTTGGGGGGAGATCGGCGAAACCCTCCGTCTCATGAAGAATGGTCGGCGCAAGGGCCAGGGCGTTGACCAGCGCGGTGAAATTGCCGAGCGTTGGCGCATCTGGCGCGCGGAGAAGGCGAGCCGTCTGGCTGATAATCGGGGGAACGGTCTTTCCGCCTCCGTCCTGTTTGAGGCGATGACCCGACTTGTCCCGTCGGACGCTGTCATGCCCGTCGACGTCGGCAACAACACCTATTCCTTCGGCCGATACTTCGAGCCGACCGGCCAGCGCATCCTGATGTCGGGTTATCTCGGCTCCATCGGCTTCGGGTTTCCGGCGGCGATGGGCGCCTGGGCCGCAACTCAGGATTTTACCGAATACCGCGGCCGCAAAGTGGTTTCGGTCTCGGGCGACGGCGGCTTCGGTCAGTACGCGATGGAGTTCACGACAGCCGTCCACTACGGCATGGATATCTGCCACGTCCTGATGAACAACTCCGAGCTCGGAAAGATCTCCAAGGAACAGCGGGCCGGCGAGTGGCCCGTCTGGCAGACATCGCTCACGAACCCCAGCTTTGCCGATTTCGCCGTGTCCTGCGGCGGCATGGGCGTGCGCGTTGACAGCAAGGAAGACCTCGACGCGGCGCTCACACGCGGCATCGCCCATGACGGCCCGGCGCTCATCGAAGTCTGCACCGACGCGGAACTGGTCTAAGCGCTGCGCGCGACTGCTTGCCTGACGGCGTCGGCTCCCGCACACTCCCGCGCTCAGGCGACGAAAGATCGCCGGTAAGGGAGATGCGGCGCGATGTACAAGGTCGATCTGAAAGAAGCCTTCTTTCCAGCGCAGGACGGCCAGGACCCCGATCCCGTCACGATTGGCGAGATGCTGCGCGCCACTGCGGCGGACGCGCCGGACCGACCCGCGCTGAAGGCGCTTGGATATGACGGGGAAATCGGACGGACCTGGACTTATGCGGAGCTTCTCGCTGACGCAGAGCGGCTCGCCCGCGCGCTCAGCTCTCGTCACGCCGCGGGCGCGCGCGTCGCCGTCTACGCCAACAATATCCCGGAATGGGTGCTGCTGGAGCTTGCTTGCGGCCTCGCTGGCGTCGTGCTCGTGACGGTCAACCCAGCCTATCAGCCGCGCGAGCTGAAATACGTACTCGAACAATCCCGGTCCGAAGCGATCTATTACGTTGCGGATTTCCGCGGCAATCCAATGCAGAAGATCGCCGATGAGGTCTGCGACGAAGTACCATCGATCAAGCACCGCATTCTGTTGACAGACCATGACGCGCTCTTTTCGAACGAACATGACGGCGTTTTGCGCAACCCGAAGCCGTCTGATGACGTCCAAATTCAATATACATCCGGCACGACCGGCTTTCCCAAAGGCGCCCTCCTGCACCACAACGGACTTGTGCGAAATGGCGTTGACGTGATGCGGCGCGCCGGCGTCGAGGCGGGCGACGTCTTCGTCCACAATATGCCGCTCTTTCACACGACGGGCTGCGCCATCCTCGTGCTTGGCGGTTTGGCGACCGGCGCGACAATGCTCTTGGCGCCAATGTTCGATCCGGCGATGATCGTGCGCGTCATCGAGCGCGAAAAGACGCGCTTTATACTGGGCGTGCCGACAATGCTGGGCGCGCTGCTCGACGTCATCGAAGCGACAGGCGCCGACGTGTCCTCCGTGGAGCGTATCATGTCCGGCGGGTCAATGGTCGCGCCTGAGCTGTGCAAACGCGCGCAAAAGGTGGTCGGCGCGCCGATACAGATCGTCTACGGACAGACTGAGGCGTCTCCTGTCATCACCCAGGCCTGGTATGATGACAGCCTTGAGGACCTCACCGAAACCATCGGCCAGCCAACGCCGCATACGGACGTATCGATCCGTCATCCGCAGACGGGCGAAGTCTGCGGATGCGGCGAGATCGGCGAAATCTGCGCGCGCGGGTATCTCGTGATGTCGGGCTACAATGACAATCCCGAAGCGACGGCGGCGGCGATCGACAAGGACGGCTGGCTCCACACCGGCGATCTCGGCCGCATGGATTCACGCGGCTACGTCACGATCACCGGCAGGGTGAAGGAAATGATCATCCGCGGCGGCGAAAATCTATTCCCCGCCGAAATCGAGAACGCGATCCTCGAACACGACGCCATCGCCGAAGCGGCGGTCGTCGGCGCGCCCGATGAACGATGGGGCGAGGAAGTCGCCTGCTTCATGAAACCCTGCGACGGCGCGGACCGCCCGACCCCAGAGCAATTAAAGGCGTTCATCCGCGAACGCCTGTCGCCGCAAAAAACCCCCGCCTACTGGATATGGGTAAACGAGTGGCCGCTCACCGGCTCCGGCAAGATCCAGAAGTTCAAGCTCCGCGACGGACTTCAAAGCGACGAATTCGAGGCGCTGACGGCTTGACGTCACCGAACGGCCCCACGCACGCTTAAGCCTCTTGATGCAATGGCCCACTGCAGCGCGAGTGGGACTGGACCTCGAAGACCCCTTTGGCGGATCAACGCAAATTCGAAGTTAAATTGTTTTCCTTCGGTGCACGGCCTGTTCGTATCGTCTTTTACCTTTTAAGATCAAGTGCTTCAGGACGGCGCGTCCATAATCAGTTAGCTCCCAGCCAACAACATTCGCGCTCGGATAGACATCGCGCGCTTTCTCCACCGAAACGCTCTTCTGCGCCATGCGACGTGGTTCCAACTCTGTATAGAATTGATCATTCGCGGAGCCGACCACTGTCGCCGCCACAACGCCTGCGTCATTCATCGCTGAGTATTGAATCATCTTTTGATCGTCATCTGACAGGTTAAGCGTCACGAGCAGTTTCGCAGCTGCGCTGGCGTCGCGACGGACAGACAAATCTTTAAAGACTGACATCAATAAAATCGCTGCAATCCAATTCATAGGGAACGCCAACACAGCCTTCACCTTGACGGATGATAAGACATCGCTCGAGGCTGACCCGTTAAGCTCGGCAGCCGCAAGAAAATGCAAGAGATTCAGGGTGCTCGCTATAACGGCAAAGAAAAAACCAGCTGCGACCTGATCACGCCGGCCATCAAGCACCATGTCGCGGAGGCATTGCCCCGAACCAAACCGTTTCGATCCAGCAAGAACGCTTGCCACGAACGCAAAAGCTAGCAGCGTATCGACGGCATTCCACGCCCAGGCCTTCATCGAAATCCAAGAAAATATGAATACTATCGAGTTCAATAACGAATAGACTACCGCGAACGCAATCGTCGATTTAAATACTTCAGATCCCGAAAGGAAACCTTCCCGGTGCATCGCATGCACACCTATCTCCTCTATCAAAAACTGCTTGTAAGACTTGCATTTTGAGGTTTCGCAATGCTTACGCTGATGCGCTTTTCAGTCCCCGCGCTAGAGGGGTGCGCGCAACCGCATACAGCGGACGATTCAGGCAGCAAGCATATTTCCAACATTAGTAGACTGAGAAAGATACTGATCAATATAAGCATCGCCAGGGGCGCGAAGACGAAACTGGTGCGGGCGGCCGGACTCGAACCGGCACGATCTAGGATCGACGGATTTTAAGTCCGTTGCGTCTACCAATTCCGCCACGCCCGCAGCACCCATTGGCGTTAGTGCAAATAGCACTCGCTATCCCCCACGGCAAACACCGCGGGCCGATCAAGTCGAAACGCTCAGCACTCAACGACATTCACCGCAAGGCCGCCTTCGCTCGTCTCCTTGTACTTGGTCGACATGTCGAGGCCGGTCTGGCGCATCGTCTCGATCACCTGGTCGAGCGAGACTTTCGCGTCGTCGCCGGAGCGCAAGGCGAGGCGCGCGGCGTTCGCCGCTTTCACCGCGCCGATGGCGTTGCGCTCGATGCAGGGGATTTGAACAAGACCGCCAACGGGATCGCAGGTGAGGCCGAGATTGTGCTCCATGGCGATTTCGGCCGCGCGCTCCACCTGTCGGGGCGTTGCGCCCCACACCGCGGCGAGCCCCGCCGCCGCCATGGAGCAAGCGACGCCCACCTCGCCCTGACAGCCCATTTCCGCGCCGGAAATCGACGCGCGCATCTTGTAAAGCATGCCAACGCCGCCGGCGGTGAGGAGAAACGTCCGAATACGGTCGATCTGCGGCTCGTCATCTTCAACGCAGTAGTGCGTGAGGATCGACGGAATGATGCCGGCAGCGCCATTCGTCGGCGCGGTGACGACCCGGCCGCCGGCGGCGTTCTCTTCATTGACCGCCATGGCGTAGACATTCAACCAGTCGAACAGCCGCTCCCGGTCGTTCGCCAGCGGAGCGTCTATGAGGCTCTCATAGAGCTTGGGCGCCCGGCGCTTAACCCGCAACCCGCCTGGCAACTCACCGTCAGTCCGCAGGCCCCGATCAACGCAGGCCGCCATCGCCCGCCAGATACCGTCGAGGCCCGCCATCGTCTCTTCGCGGGAGCGTACGGCGTCCTCGTTCTCCAGAACAATGTCGGCGATGGCGCACTCATGCTCTGCGCAAAGGGCCAAAAGCTCCGCCGCCGATGCAAAAGGCCTCGGACCTGCGCGCGCCTGGACGATGAGATCGTCTTCGGCCGGCGCCTCCAGCTGACGGGCGCTGGCGATGAAGCCGCCGCCGACAGAGTAATACGTCTGCTCAAAGACGGTCGCGTCATCACCGCCGAGCAGCCTAAGCCGCATACCATTCGGATGAAGGGACGGGATAATGTCGCCACGCAGCTCAATGTCTCGGGCCGGGTTGAACCGCACAGGGTCACTACGGCCGAAGAGGCTGATCTCCCCTTTGGATTTCGTCGCGTCGATGGCGCGCGCAGCCTCGTCCGGATCGGTCGTTTCCGGCTCAAAACCGAGCAGCCCGAGAATCACCGCGCGATCCGAGCCGTGGCCGATACCGGTAAGCGCGAGAGAACCGTGCAACTCCACGTGAACGCGGATCGCTGTCTCCAGAGACCTTGACGCAGCCGCTTCGACAAGAAAGCGGCGCGCCGCGCGCATCGGCCCCACTGTGTGGGAGCTCGACGGTCCGATCCCAACCTTGAAGATATCAAGTACACTCAGCATACGAAATTACCAAATACGAGACGCGGGAGCGAGCAACTTCACTCCGCGGCCGCAAGCGCGTCCTCGACTTTCCTGATCGCGCGATCGGCGCGATCGACATACGCCTCATCGCAGATCTCCGGCGCGCACCCCTCTCTCAACTCCATGAGCGACTCCAGTTGCGTCTTCGCCTTGTCGGGATCGCCGCGACTCAAATGAACAAGCGCCAGTCGCTCACGGGCCTCTAGGAAGGTCGCGCGCGCCTTCACGGCGCGTTTCAGGAACTTCTCCGCCTTCTTGTCATCTTCCAGATAGGCGTAGGCGAGACCGGTGAAATAATTCGCTTCGGGATGATTTTTCGCCTCATCGAGAACCTGATCGAACTGATCAATCGCTGTTTCGAACTCGCGTTCGCGCATTGCGGCGAGACCGCTCTCAAGAGCGTCCGCGGCCCCGTCCGGCAAGGGTGAGGCGTCCTGCAGCGCCGCCGCAGCGCCCGTCGCCGCCGCCAGCCCCGCCAAAGCCGCAACCGTCCGTATCATGATCGCCCGCATCATTCCGTCTCCTTTGCGTCTCCGCGACCTTACGTTACGCTGCTAGCGAGCTTCCCTGCCGTCCGCATGATCGCCAGGCGTCGGCGTCACGCCGTGGGCGCGCATCGCGGCGGCCACCGTTTCGATCGCCGCCTCCACCGTTTCAGGGTTCGCCGAGCGCGCCACGATGGTCACGCCCTTTTCATCGCCGTCAATCGGATAGCTACCAATCGCAACGCCGTTGAGAGCCGCCTGAATCTCGCGAAGCTGATCGGCAATTGCGGATTCCGGCAGACCGGGCGCGGTCACCGCGCGCGCATAGATGCGTTCGCCCGGCAGGATTTCCGTCGCCACCGCATCGAGCATCGCAGCGAAAATGCGCGGCACGCCGGCCATCACATAGACATTGCCAATGCGCACGCCCGGCGCGCCCGTTACGGGGTTCGCGATCAGGACAGCGCCGGCCGGCATGCGCGCCATCCGGCGACGGGCCGGCGTCAGCTCCTGGTCCATCTTATCGTACCAGGCCTTTATCCGACCAAGCGCCGCCTCATTCTCGATGACGTCGACGCAAAAGGCCTGCGCAACGCCGTCGACCGTCATGTCATCATGGGTCGGGCCGATACCGCCGGACGTGAACACATAGTCATAGCGTTCGCGAAGCTCGTTCAGGGCCGTCGCGATGAGATCGACATTGTCGCACACGATCCGCGCTTCTTTCAGGGCGACGGCGCGCTCGGTCAGCCAACCGCCAAGCCGGTGGACATTGATGTCACGCGTCCGGCCCGACAGAAGTTCATCGCCGATCGCCAATATCGCGGCTGTTCGTTCCGCCATTCGGTCCTAATCACCCCGCTAATTCAGCCCGCCGTCCAACGCGTCGCGGCGCGGCCCCTCAATCGCCATATTCTGCTAGTTTAGAAGAGGCGAGCGCGTTTCCTTATGGGGCGGCGCGCGTCGATGGGCAACGCATCAGACAGGAGCTCGCGACGCGCCAATCGGCGATCAAGACGCCGTGCCAAGCGCCGCATCCGAACAATCAACGACGGGAGAGATCAATGAAAGGTTTGTTTAAATTCGCAAAGGACGCGGGCGAGCGCGTCACAGGCGCGATGTCAGAGCGGATCGGATCCGTGTTCGGCAAGAAAGACGCCCCCGCCGCGACCGGCTCGGCCGCTGACGCGTACGGCGTCGATGCGAGCCGCATCGAGGTCGCTCAGGACGGCGCAAAAGTGACCGTCAAAGGCGCGGCGAAGACCCAGGCCGAAGCGGAGAAGATCATTGTCGCAGCCGGCAACACCGCAGGTGTTGAGGAGGTCGAAAGCGACATCGAGGTGGAAGAGACCGCGCCGCAAGCGACATTCTATACAGTCGTCTCCGGCGACACCCTGTCGAAGATCGCCAAGGCGCATTATGGCGACGCCATGAAGTACCCGACCATTTTTGACGCGAACCGCCCGATGCTGTCAGACCCTGACAAGATCTATCCGGGCCAGACCCTCCGCATCCCGCCGCTTGATTAGCGCTTCGGGAAGCCCGACGCGTCGCGGGGTCGAGCATGTCGGCGCCGCAAGCGCGCGTCGATCGCTATCCCGAAGGGCGCATCCGCCGCTTGGAATTCGAGCGCTCGAGAGGCGCTCGCCGGATCACGTTGACCGCTATCGCGAATTTCCGAGATAGCGCTTGTCCGCCGTCCAATCTCCAGCGCGCGTTTTGTGATGATGCGGGTCGGCCCCTCGTCCCGATAAGACCAATCGCGCGGCGCTCTCTCACCGCCGCGCGATCGCCTTAGCCGGATACGCCCGTTGTCGCCGCAAGCGATTGGCTGATGACGAGCATCAGCGCAATGCCCCCTAAAAGCAGCGTTGCGACGATCTTGGCTAAGTCCATCCCCTTGGATCCGTTCGGCCGGCTCGTGTTGTTGTGGTCTTTCCGGTCGCCCCCCATTCAGCCGCGCCGCCGGCGGCTCACGCCGACAACCCCGCCAAGCCCCACAAGGAACAGCGGCAACGCGGCGGGCAGCGGGATGACAGATGAATCCGACGCTCGAGACGCGACGGCCCAAACGGCGTTTCCATTGGTGTTAATTTCACCGCCCAACCCTAGCGACACCACGCCCTGTACAAAGTCGTTAAACGGCGTCGAAAACTCGACCAGGTTCACCGCTAAGGCACGTGTCGCCTCGTCAAGGAATGGAATCGTGATTTGACACGAGGTATTCAGCTGGGACGCGTTTTCGCATCCGAAAATGCGGTCGGTATCGGCGCCATAGACCGTCCCATCGAAAGCGGCGGTGATTGATTGCGCAATCGCCGTGGCGTTCGCCTGGCTCCCCGCAAGAACCGGATCTAATCCGCCAGAAAAATTGTCCTGGAACGAGCCCGTGGCGAAGCGAAAATCGAACGACACGCCCGCCACGTCCACGCCATCAACGCCAATCGCCTGCCCAGCCCCGTCTACAACAACCGTCGACGCCATCGCTGCCGACGAATAGAACGCCAAAAGGCCCGCAACGCTGGCGACCAATACCTTACGCATATCAATAACCCCCGACGGACTTCTCGATTAGACAGTCAATTAGTCTTGACTGTTCCCTAGCCGCTTCGGCACCCTACGAACATCACCCCAGAGGGTGAGATCGCGCAGTTCGAGAGACGAACGCAGTTCGAGAGACAAGCGCAGGGGAGAATGATGCAGGCGGATCAGACGCTCAGCGTCATTGACGCGCTTTACGCTTCCGCGCTCGGCGAGCGGGACTGGGCCGATGCGCTGGCGCAACTCTCGTCTGTGTTCAATGCGAGCTCGGCGCATTTGTGGATGCTGGACAATGAGACATCCCAGGTCGCGCTCGACATCACCCATCAGATCGACGCGCGCACCTTGGCGCGATATCAGGACGCGTTTCTGGCGAGTTGCGTGCGCACAGGGCACCTCTTTGAACGACCGGACCTGCCAATATATTACGACTACCTGCACTCTTCCGAGACCGACCTCAGGCTTGATCCGTGCTATGATTTTTACCGGCGGGAAGTCGATGGCGGCTACTATGTCGGGCTCGCCGCCCCGCAGGTTTCAAGCCATATGGTCGGCCTTTCCCTCCAACGTAGCCGGCGGGTGGGCCATGCGGACGCAAGCGAGCTGAGGCTCGGCGCCCTCATCCAGACGCATTTCCAGCGCGCGATCTCAATCGCATTGCATCTGAACTTCGCCCAGCTTCATCATGGGTCCAATGGCGGCCATATGGGCTTCGCCTTCGTCGGAGCGGACGGCGCGGTACTTTTCGCCGATGAAGGCGTCACCTCATTTGCAGCGGCGTCGGACGGGCTGGACATTGAAGGCGGCCGTTTGCGGATCGCTGACGCAGGCGCGGCGGCGCGCATCGCGCAGGACATCGACGCCGCTACGGATCTCATGACCGCCTCGCCAGTGCGCCACGCCCGGCGACCCTCCGGCGCCGCGCCGTACAAAATCGCCGTCACCCCCGCGCCAAAAAACACTGTGTTGCCGCTCACCCATGCGCGCGCGATGCTCGCCGTCCAGGACGTTGACGCCAAGATCAAGGACGACGTCGCGCGCGCGGCGTCCGGCTACGGACTGTCGGAGCGGGAGACGGAGGTCGCAGCCCTTCTCTTGCGTGGCCTAAACGCCAAAGCCATCGCCGGCAAGATCGACATCAGTCGCGAGACCGTTAGGACCCACACGAAGTCAATCTATGGAAAGTGCGGCGTCGCGGGCCACGCCGAGCTTATCACAAAGCTAAGCGGATAAATGAACACGGCGGCCGATCCCGAAGACTTTGCAAACATCGTCGCGGGGCTTTACGCCGCCGCAACAGGCGACAAGCCCTGGGAAGACGCCCTTGCCGCGATAACAGCGCGGTACCACGGCGTCGGAACGCAGCTCTTTATTGTCGACGAGACGTCGGCGAGCGTCCCACTCGCCGTGATACAAGGCCTAAACTTGGAAGCCGCTCACGCCTATAATGAACGGTTCACGCCTGTTTGCCCGAGATTCCGCTATGTGGCGTCTAATCCGAGTGCTGACGTCGTCTATGATTATCTCCATTCTGAGGAAAACGAGCGCTCACGAGACGAGGCGATTGGGTTTCTGCGCGACGAAACCGATGGCGGGTTCTATTTGGGGTCGGTCTCAAGGCCAACGACCGGCGCCGTCGCGGCGCTAGCTATTCAGCGCAGCGAAAGCATCGGACACGTCGACGAGCGCGAGATTTCGGAGTTCCGTTTCCTACACTCTCATGTCGTACGATCGGTTAATATTGCGCTGGGGCTGCAGTTCGGTTCGATCTTTACTCAAACCGAAGATGCGACCCGCGCCTTCGCCCTGGCCGACGCTCGCGGGCGGCTTGTCTTCCATGGGTCGCGCCTTGAAGAGATGACCGCCCGCAACGACGGTATGACATTGTTCGGCCACAGACTAGTCTTGCAAGACGCGGCGGCGCACAACGCGGTTCACCGCGACATTCACGCCATTGCGTCAGCGGATCGCGCCTGCGCCGCAAGCCCCGCCCGCCTTGGGCGACGGCCATCGGGAAAAGCGCCGTGGCGGATCACTGTTTCGCCGGCGCCGACGACGCCGGTTCCATGCGAACAAGCAGTCGCCATGATCCTGGTCGAAGACCGGCACGCGCGACTTGAAGGCGCCGCTTCCATCGCCGCGGCGCGTTTCGGCCTGACCGAAAAAGAGGCGATCGTCCTCAAGCACTTGCTTTTTCTGTCCGCTCCGTCTGAGGTCGCCGCCGCCCTCGGCGTCTCGCGGGAAACGATCCGGACACACATCAAATCGATTTATCGAAAACTCGACGTTCGCAATCATCCTGAACTGTTGCAGCGAACGCTTTGATTCTGCGCTGCGCCGGAACCCCTCGTCTCCCCCGTCCACGCTCCAGGACTTGACGCGGCGCAGCGAGAGGCGCCAATGCCCGAAGATGAAGTTTCCATCGCCTCTTCTGCCCGGCGCGCTTATCAAGCGATACAAGCGCTTCCTGGCGGACATCGAGCTTGAAAACGGCGAGACGATCACGGTGCACTGCCCCAATCCCGGCTCGATGATGGGGGTCGCGCCGCCGGGCGCGCCGGCGTGGGTGTCGCTCAGCCCGTCCAAGACCCGCAAGCTTCCGCATACCTTTGAACTCATCGAAGTCGACGGCGGGCCCGTCGCCATCAACACCAACAATCCGAACAAGATCGCCGCCGAAGCGATCGAAGCCGGCGACGTGCCGGCGCTCAGCGGGTATGCGTCGTTGCGGCGCGAAGTGCGATATGGGGAAAACAGCCGGATTGATATTCTGCTGGATGGCGAAAGCGGCGATCCCGCCACCTATGTTGAGGTGAAAAACGTCCATCTGATGCGCGAGAAGGGCCTCGCGGAGTTCCCGGACTGCGTCACCGCCCGCGGCGCGAAGCATTTGCGCGATCTCATGGCTGTCAAAGCCGCCGGCGCGCGCGCCGTCATGCTGTTCATTGTTCAGCGGATGGACTGTGAGCGATTCCGGCCAGCGGACGATCTCGACGCTGTCTACGCGTCGACCCTGCGCGAAGCGCATGCGGCCGGGGTTGAAACGCTGTGTTATGACTGTGAAATTACGCTAGAAGGGGTGGCTGCGCGCCGTCAGTTGCCGGTGGAGCTGTAAGGACCGACAGGCCGCACCCCCGCGTGTCGCAAGACAGCCTGACGGATAGGGCTTCAGGGATAGGGCCTCTGGCTCCGACCCTGCGACAACGCCATCCGCTAGGAGCCCCGTTCGACCAGGGGGCTTTCGACTGGAGCGCTTTCGAGAAGGGCGCTTTCGAGAAGGGCGCTATGGAGACGCAATGACCTACGCCATCGCCACAGCCGAACCCGCGCCAGTGCGCACCGGGGAGATCCGCCTTCATTCCAAGGAGGACTTTGAAGGTATGCGTGCCGCCGGGCGGCTCGCCGCCTCTTGCCTCGACATGCTCGCGGACCATGTCCATCCCGGCGCGACGACCGCCGATCTCGACACGCTGGTCCGCGAATTCGTCCTCGACCATGGCGCCCTTTCGGCGACCATCGGCTATCGCGGCTATCGCCATGCGACGTGCATTTCCCTGAACCACGTTATCTGCCACGGCATTCCGTCTGACCGCCTCTTGAAGGACGGGGACATTATGAACATCGACGTAACAGTGATCGTCGACGGCTGGCATGGCGACACGAGCCGGATGTACTTCGCAGGCGAACCAAAAGTGAAGGCGCGCCGCCTCGTCGACACGACCTACGAAGCCATGATGGCGGGCATTGGCGCGGTGAAGCCCGGCGCAACCCTGCGCGACATCGGCGAAGCGATCCAGAAGATCGCCGAAGCCAAAGGGTTCTCAGTCGTCCGGGATTTCTGCGGCCATGGTCTCGGACGGGTCTTTCACGACGCGCCAAACGTCGTGCACTATGGTTCTTATCGGGACCGCTTCGCAGGCGTCCAGCGCGCGCCGGCGACCGAGCTCCGGCCGGGCATGTTCTTCACGATCGAACCGATGATCAACGAGGGCAAGCCGGATGTGCGGATGCTGAAGGACGGCTGGACGGCGGTCACGCGCGACAAGTCTCTTTCGGCGCAATTCGAGCATTCGATCGGCGTCACGGAGGACGGCTGCGAGATCTTCACAGCCTCACCGGCGCGCCGCGACCGTCCGCCTTATTCATGAGGTGGGTTCTAAGCGCTCCGCGCGCCCAGGCCGTCAGCGGGGCGCTTGCGGCGGCTGGCCTCGCCGCGGCCGCGACGCCCGTCTTTGTCAGCCTTCCAACTGATCAAGCGACTGATCTGATGTTCTTGACGCCAATTGTCGGAACGGTGGCCTTTGTGGCGCTCCTTGTCGGGCGGTTCGCGCGAGGATGGCTGACAGGCGTTGCGCTTGCGGTCGTCGCCCTTCCCGTCTACATCGCCCTTGTCATCGGAACCATCGCCGCGTCTATGCGCGCCGCAGGCCTCAGCTAGAGCCGCGCGCCGTGGCTGACCCCGCCAAGGACGCCAATAGGCAGCCCACGGATCACCGCGCCGGCCATCGCGAGCGCTTGCGTGAGCGGTTCCGCCGCGCCGGCGCGAACGCCCTCAACGATTACGAGCTTATGGAGCTTGTCCTCTTCCGGGCGATCCCGCGCCGGGACGTCAAGCCGCTCGCCAAGGATCTGATCGCCGCCTTCGGCGGCTTCGCCGAAACGCTCGGCGCGCCGATTGAGCGTCTGACGGAAGTCAAAGGCGTCTCTGAAGCCGTTGCGACGGACTTGAAGATCGTTCAGGCGGCGGCGGTCAAAATGGCGCAGGAGCGCGTCATCGACCGCCAGGTTGTCGGATCCTGGGACGATCTAGTCGCTTATTGTCGAGCCGCCATGGCGGACAAGCTGACCGAAGAGTTCAGGATTTTATTCCTTGATCGGAAGAACAAGCTGATCGCCGACGAAGCCCAGCAGCAAGGCACGGTGGACCACACGCCCGTCTATCCGCGCGAAGTGGTCAAGCGGGCGCTGGAGCTCCACGCCTCCTCCATCATCCTGGTCCACAATCATCCGTCAGGCGACCCGACGCCGTCGCGCGGCGACATCGCCATGACCATGGAGATCGTCAAGGCGGCGAAGGCGTTGAACATCTCCGTGCACGATCATCTGATCATCGGACACAAGTCCGAAGCGAGTTTTCGTCAACTGGGGTTGCTGACCTAGCGGTTCAGTCGTTGTAGGCGTCCAGCCCGCCGGCGGCCGCCATTGCGATCAGCTCTTGCGAAGGCTTCAGCGGATCCACTTCGCGATAGCGCGTCCAGACATACCCCTTGCAAAGGCCCGGCCCCACGCACGCGACGATCTTCAGGCGCTCCTGGTCAAGCAATTCGATCTTCGCCATATAGGACTTGCCGGTCCTCGGATCATAAAGCGCGCCGCCGCGCCACTTGGTCCCTGATTTGCGCGTCAAGCCCTCCAGGATTGTCGCGCCGACCAGCGGCCGACGCCTGAGGGCCGGATCAGGGTTCAGTGCGTCATGGTCCGCGAGGCCGGCGTAGGCGTGCTTTGTAAGTGTCGCGCACAACTCATCTCCACACGGCGCAATCTCGATGACGGCGTCCATTTTGGGGGGCGTCCAGGCGCCCAGCGCCATCGTCGCGCGCTCGCTCGACGCTTCCGCGGCGGCGCTCGTATCGAGAAGGACGACGACCAAAGCGATAACGCCCGTCGTCATTGCGAACCATCCAGGGCTTCGAGATCTACGATCCATCGCCAGGGCCTCCCTTCCATTCACTCTCATCGCCGGCGCCACTCTCGCGCGCGCACGTCCTCAAGCGCCAATCGCGATTGCTTGACCCGCGCAAACGTGATCCGGATGCGGATAGGGGCCGGCGGGTTTCGAAAGCGACAAGCGTCAGCTAATAAAGCTAATCAAAATCGGTCTTTAGAGGCTTGGTCATGACCACTCGTCTTCTCGCCGTCGGGTTCGGCGCGCTTTTTTTCGCCGCTTGCGCCAGGGAGGCGCCGCCTGATGACGCGCGCGACTTTCCCGTCGCGCCAGCAATGACCGCTGAAGAATTGCAGACGCGGCTCGCCGGCGGAGAGCTCACCAGCGAAGCAGCCGTTCGGGCGTATTTGGCGCGAATTGAAAAGATCGATCGATCAGGGCCTGCGATCCGGAGCGTCATTTCGATCAATCCGAATGCGATCGAAGACGCGAAGGCGCGCGATGCGGAACGCGGTGCGGGCGGCGCCCGCGGCCTGCTCCATGGCGTGCCGGTGCTCGTGAAGGACAATATTGAGACCACGGAACTCCCCACCACGGCGGGCTCCCTCGCCCTTAAGGACAATCGAACCGGGCGCGACGCGCCGATCATCTCCCGCCTCAGAGCGGAGGGCGCCATCATCCTCGGCAAGACAAATCTGTCGGAATGGGCCAACTTCCGCTCGTATGATTCCATCTCCGGCTGGAGCGGCGTCAACGGCCAAACCCGCAATCCGCATCACCTCGCGCATGACCCTTGCGGCTCTTCATCAGGGTCCGGCGCCGCGGTCGCCGCGATGCTCGCGCCGCTCGCCATCGGTACGGAGACGAACGGCTCGATCGCCTGCCCCGCCGCAATGAACGGCGTCGTCGGCTTTAAACCGACGGTCGGCCTCCTGTCGCGCACGCATATCGTCCCGATCTCAGCGTCCCAGGATACCGCCGGCCCCATGGCGCGCAGCGTCCGGGACGCCGCAATGTTGGTGAGCGTCCTCGCCGGGTCCGATCCGGCCGATCCGGCGACGGCGGAGGCGGATGATCGCAAGACGGATTATCTCGCCCGCATCGAGGACGGCGTCGCCGGCATGCGGATCGGCGTTTTCCGATGGGCGGAAGGCGACGACCCCGCAATCTCCGCCGTTTTCAATGCGGCCCTCAACGCGCTCGAAGCCGAAGGCGCGATCCTTGTGGAGATCGATGACTTCAAGCCGGACCCCGTCTTTGACGGCGGCCCCTTGAAGCTCCTGCTTGCGGAGTTCAAGGACGGACTGAACGGTTATCTTGAAACCGCCGCTCCTGACGTCAGGACGCGAAGCCTCGCCGATCTCATCGCCTTCAATGACGCCAACGCCGACGTCGAGATGCCGCTTTTTGACCAATCGATCTTCCTGGACGCCGCCAAAGCGCCGGGCCTCGACGATCCGGACTATTTAGAGCTTAAGGCGGCGTTGAAACGGGCCGCCGGGCCCGATGGCGTCGACCGTCTTCTTACGGAGCATGACGTCGAAGCGCTTGTGATGCCGGACAGGCGACCCGCCCCGCAGCTCCCCGACCCGCATGCGGCGAAAGAAGCGGACATGCTTCAGGATCCAGAAGAAGAAAAAGAAGACCGCGCGCGGGTCGGCGCGGGATGGCTCGGAGCCATCGCCGGCTATCCGCTTCTATCGGTTCCGATGGGCGAGACCGACGGACTGCCGCTCGGCCTTCTGATTATTGGAACGGCCTGGGAGGACGAGAGAGTCCTCCGCATTGGCCGCTCCTATGAACGCGCCTCCAACGCCATCGTAGAGCCCACTTTCAGAAACGACTGACTGAAGGCTGCGCTTTACTCCGCATAGATCGCGACCTCCGGCGCGCCGCCGGCGGTCAAGACGCCACGGAACATCCCCTTGGAGTTGAAGGTCATCGCATGGGCCCCGTCGGGTCCGAGCACGATGACGCCGCCATCGCCGCCTAGCGTCTCAAGGCGATTGTGGATGACGTCGTCGGCAGCCGCGACGACCGACTTGCCCTGGTATTCAACCTGCGCGCAGATCTCGCGGGCGACCGAAAGCCGGATAAAGTATTCGCCCCAGCCCGTCGACGACACGGCGCACGAAGCGTCGTTCGCGTAGACGCCTGCGCCGACGATCGGCACGTCCCCGACCCGCCCATACCGCTTCATCATCATGCCGCCCGTTGAGGTGGCGGCCGCGAGATTGCCGTTCGAGTCAAGCGCGACGGCGCCGACGGTGCCATATTTCTCCGCATGCGGCGGCGTATAGCGAGGCGCGAGCCGCCCCTGCCGTTCGGCCTCCTTAGCGGCTTTTTCCGCCGCCTTTTCCTGCTCAAGCCGCGCCTGATAGGCCTTCCAGCGCGTCTCCGTCCGGAAGTATTTCGGCGAGACAAAGTCCAGATCCTGCTCTTTGGCGAATGTCTCCGCGCCGTCGCCGATCAACATGACGTGCTCGGAGTTTTCCATTACCGCCCGCGCCAGCTTGACCGGGTTCTTGACCCGCGTCACGCCTGCGATCGCGCCGGCGTTCAGGGTCTCACCATCCATGATAGAGGCGTCGAGTTCATTCTTGCCGTCGCGGGTGAACACTGCGCCGCGGCCAGCGTTGAAGTGCGGGGAGTCTTCGAGCATCACCACCGCCGTCGTCACCGCGTCGAGGGAATCGCCTCCCGCTTCGAGAACGGCGTAGCCGGCCTCAAGCGCCGCCGCGAGATCCGCCTTGAACTGCGACTCCTGCTCAGGGGTGTACTTGCCCTTTTCCATTGCGCCCGCGCCGCCATGCACGAGAATGGTCAATGGGCCCGCCGCGGCGGTCTCCTCGGCGCTGGCGGACGGCGCGCTGCCGAAAACCGCCCCCGTCAGAAGAACGAATGCTGCGTAAGATGCGTGTGCGAACCGGATCATAAAGGCGCCTCCCGAGAGCTTTCGGGAGACGATGGCGCATGTTGGCGACGTTGTTAAGCGATTTGGCGCAGGCCGCGGTCAGGCTGGCGGCAACAGACGTCTTTGCGCGCGCCATTGGTCAACGATCCGCTCGAGGAACGCGCCGTCGGAGATCTCGATCGACCATGCGTCAGTGAAATTGGCCGTCAGGCTAAGCGGCACATGGGTGCGCGGTACGGCGTCAAACCGGATCCGCGTCGGCAGGGGCAAGCTCTCGCCGACCGCGACCGCTTCGCCGAGGCCCAAAGACGGCAGACAGGACATGAGGCTCATCGCCGCGTCGGGGATCGCCGCCTTCAACGCGTCCTGGTCGGCCTGATTGGCGAGCCGCATGGCGAAGATCGTGTTGCATTGCGACAGCACCATCGGATCAAGCTCGGTCGGACGCTGCGAGACAATCCACAAGGAGACGCCGGTCTTGCGGCCTTCTTTGGCGATGCGCACCAGAGCCCGACGCGTTGGCGCGAAGCCCATGTCGGGATCGGCCGGCGCGAAGCGATGGGCGTCCTCGACAATGAGCGCAATCGGCGCGGCGCCGTCGCTCCATAGACCAAATTCATATGCGATCCGGGCAATGACGGAAACGACGACCTGCGAGACCTCCGACGGAAGACCGCCAAGCTCCAGAACGCTGACCGGCGCGTCCTCCACCGGGATCCGGAAGAGCTGGCCGAGGAGAGCGGCCATGGTGTCCTGAACGGTCAGACTACCGAACATGAAGGAATAGCGCGCATCGGTGCTGATCTGCTTCAAACGACCGCGCAGGCGTTTGTAGGGGGCGGTCGCTCGCGTATTGTCGAGGCCGCCAAGCGTCCTGTCGATCAGCGTCAACAGGTCGGATACGCGATAAGGGATCGGCGTATCGACATTGATCGCGTTCGGATCGCCGCGACGGTCCGCGAGGATCGACCCGGCCGCCGCCGCGCCGCCGATATTCATCTTGCGCGCGCTCGGGATGATCTCAAGGAGGATTTCAATCTCCTCCTCGCAATCACGACGTCCTGGATAAAGGATCTCGGTGAACTCTTCGAACGTCAGCATCCAGAACGGCAGGGTAAGGTTCGACGAATCAAAGACGATCGCCTTATCGCCGAAGCAGTTGGCGTACTCATTGTGGACGTCGACGATCACCACATGCCCATGCGCGTAGCGCCTCAGCACCGACGACAGCATCAGCGTCACAGCGCAGGATTTGCCGGCGCCGGTCGTCCCGAGGATCGCGCAGTGGCGCGAGAACAGCTCATTGACGCTGACCGAAGCCGGAATCGAGTCTTCCTGTTTGACGACGCCGACGCGCACGCTCGCGCCGCCGTTCGCCATGAAGAGCGCCGAAAGCTCATCGACAGAGGCGAGGTGGGCCGAATCGCCAAGCGCCGGAAAAGACGAGACGCCGCGGCGGAACCGACCCGGCGCGCTGGCGGTAGGCTTGGTGAATTCGCCCACAAGCTCAAGCTCGACCAGCGGGCTCGCCCCGTCCGGCCCCGAGGTCATCGCCGATGTCAGGCCGAGAACGATGTGCTCACCCGCGTCGATCGACATGATCGCGCCCATGTGCGGACGTTGCTCGCGCGGCGCCTCAATCGCCGACGGATCAAGCGCGATCAGGGCGTGGGCCCCATTGATCGACACAACGCGGCCAAGCTTCGGCGGGCGCTTTCGCGCCTGCCTTGACGTAGTCTGATCAATCTTTGCCAGCTTTGCAGTGCTCATCTTTCCATCTCTATGCAGATGACTTATCGTCCTCTTCGACGCCGGGCAGCTCCACCTGCGCCAAGAGGCCTTTTCCTTCACGGCTCTTGACGACCAGCGCGCCGCCCTGCGCCTCGATCAGATTACGCGCCATGGCGACCGCGCCGGCGACGCCGCCGCCGGGTCCGCGCAGCGCCCGGCCAAGGCCCTGCCGCGGATCAGCAAGCACGCGCGCCGCCGTCTTGATGGCGTCCTCGTTAAGCCCGGGACCGTAGTCGCGCACCGAAAAGACCGCCCCGCCGGCCTCCGTCGCGCTCACCTTCACAAGAGCAGACGCCCCCGCCGGCGAGCGCTCTATGGCGGCGCGCAAGAGATGTTCGAACGCCTGGGCGGTCATGGCCGCATCGCCAAGCGCTTCAACGGATGGCGCTGACGTCTTGTCGTCGAGCTTCACTTGCGCCGCTTGCGCCGCTGTGGCCGACTTGGCGATGGCGTCGCGCGCGGTCGCCACCACGTCGATCGCGACGCAAACAGGCTCGCACGCGCCGGCGTCAAGGCTGGCCGTCTCATTCATGACGCCAATCTGGCGGAGAAGCGCGTCTGCCGAATGCAGGATGTAGCTTGCGTATTCAGCGCGCTTTTCGGAATCGAGTTTGTAAGCATCGCCGTCGCGCAGCATGGTCGCAAAGCCGACGATGGCGTTAAGGGGAGTCCGCAGACGGTGGCTCGCCGCGAGCACCGAGGCCGCCGCAGCCCTGAGGGTCTCGCGCGAATTCGCCGTGGAAAGCTGCCGCATTGCGGCTTGAGCGCGCTCAGTCGTGGTCGCCTCGGCGTCGACGTCGCGCGAAGGCGCCGGGGCGCGACGCCTCAGATAATCCGCGATCAAGCCATCGCCGCTATGGAAGTCTTCGAATGCGCGCATGGATACCGCCTCTGACATTCCGTCCTAGGCGGGAAGCGCTAACGTCGGCTTAACCACCTCGCGTCGCAGGGCGTTGCGCGGGCGTCGCGTCGTTGTCAGCCGACTTTGGCCGCTGACCGCGGATCGCCCGAACGCTCCTCTTCAGACGGTTTTGGGACTGGCTCGGCTTTCGGCGCATAGGCGATCACGAGGTCGCCAGTGGCGGGCTTGATGGGCTTTTCGGCGGACGCGATCAGCACCGCCCCTTTTCGAATGATCGCCACGATCTCACCCCCTTCCGCGAGGTCCTGCGCATATTGTTCGGGCGGATAGGCGTCAGTGATCCGGGTCTTCTGAAACGTCCAGCCGGCAAAATGGCGTCGCAGGAGTTCGTCGAGCGGCGCCGCGGAATGCAGGAGAGTCAGACCCTGAAGCGTGTAGGAAAGCGCGCGCTTGTCATCTTCGTCCTTGCCGCGGGCGTTGATCTGGTAGATCGAGGCGCGGCCAAGCTCAGGCGCAAGGTCAGTGCACACGAGCGCATTGTGGGCTTCGTTGCCGCTGACGGCGAGAAGCGCGCCGAACCTGTTCAGGTCGAGATGATGCTCGGTCACTTCGGAAAGCAGCTCTCCATAGTATGTCGGCGCGCCAGCCTGGCGCACTGGTCGAAGCCTTCGCCAACTGGCGTCCGCGACCAGCACCGGGACGTCAGCCTCCTGGAGCTTTTGCGCAAGCGCGGCCGACCACAGCGACGCCCCGCTGATCAGGACGCCAGGACGTTCCGTTGAGGCGAGGCCAAGCGCCTTGGCGAGCGGCCCAATCGTAAAGCCGTGCAGGACGACCGTCGCGAACACCATGGCGAAGGCGAGCGGAATCATCTTCTGCGCAGAGTCTAGCGAAGCGGAGAGCGCCGCCCGGCTTCCAGGATCGCTTGCGGCCTCCAACGACCCGGCGAGGCCGCTGGCGAGCGCCGCGCCGAAGAATGACGTCACCGCCACCGCCACGATCCCGCGCGGCGCGATCCATCCGACGAGGGCGCGCTCCCGCCAGGGCAGGCCGGCGCCGATCGTCGACAGAAAGACGCTCGCCGGCCTGACAATGAAGAGCATCGCGGCCAGAAACAGGTAGGCGCGCGCATCAAGCGCGGCGAAGGTTCCCCAGGTGAGGTTCGCCGTCAGGATGATGAAGACGCCTGACACCAGCAGAACCGCCACATTCTCTTTGAAATGCCGCAGTTCATTGATGCTGGCGATCTTCGAGTTCGCAAGCGTGACGCCCATGACAGTGACTGCGACGAGGCCCCCCTCCTCCTGAAGGAGGTTCGCCACTTCAAAGCATACGAGGACAGCGACAAGCAGGATGGGCGGTTTCAAATACTCCGGCGTCCAGCCGCGGCGGAAAACCGCCGCAACGGCGCGGCCCATCAGGAAGCCGAAGAGGCCGTCGAGCACCGCCGCTAGCGCCAGTGATGCGACAATCTGAACCGGCGTGCCGCCATGCGCGCCGCCGAAATCAAGTACGGCGACTTCGTAGGCCAGAACCGCCAGCAGCGCCCCAAGGGGATCATTGACGATCCCTTCCCATTTCAACAGCGCGGCGGGCCGCGCGGCGAGCTTTGACTGCCGCAACAATGGCGCGATCACGGTCGGCCCCGTGACGACCATCACCCCGGCGAAGAGGATCGCCACATCCCATGTGAGCCCGCCGACAAAGTGGCCCGCCGCCGCGCCGAGCCCCCAGGCGACGAATGCGCCCGGAAAGACGAGCCGACGCACGCCGGCCGTAATGCCGCGGATCTCCGCAAAGTTCAGTGTCAATCCGCCTTCGAACAATATCACCGCGACGGCGACGCCGATGATCGGTCTGTAGAAATCGCCGAAGAGCGTTTGCATGGGGGCGGCGGCGGCGCTCGCCGGATCATAGCCTTCAGGCCACAGAAGACCTGTGACCGGCCCGGCAACGAGCCCCGCGATCGCCATCACGACGATCGCCGGCAGGTTGAACCGCCACGCAATCCATTGCGCGCCGACGCCAAGGACGCCGATCAGCGCAAAAACAAGCACGAGATTATTCAAGCGTGATCCTCAACGTCGCCCCAAACAGGTGATCCGTGGCCGCCGCCATTGCATAACGGCCGGCCATCACGCGCGCCCGCCGGACTACCTGTTCTTGAAGGAAGGCTTTCGCTTTTCGACAAAGGCCGCCATGCCTTCGCTCTGGTCCTCGAACGCGAACACGGAGTGAAACACCCGGCGCTCGAAACGCACGCCTTCCGCAAGCGTCGTTTCATAAGCGCGATCGACGGACTCCTTTGTGAGCATCACGATCGGACGCGAATAGTCGGCAATCTGCTTCGCCGTGCGCACCGCTTCGTCCTTCAGATCGCTCGCAGGCACGATGCGGGAGACAAGACCGCAGCGCTCCGCCTCTTCCGCGTCCATCATTCGGCCCGTCAGGCACATCTCCATCGCCTTCGACTTGCCGATAAAGCGCGCCAGACGCTGCGTCCCGCCGGCGCCCGGCATCGCGCCGATTGTGATTTCAGGCTGTCCGAATTTGGCGTTGTCGCCGGCGATGATGAAATCGCACATAAGCGCCAGTTCGCAGCCGCCGCCGAGCGCGTAGCCCGCCACCGCCGCGATGATCGGCGTGCGCGCGCGGCCGGTCGCCTCCCAGTTGGCGGTGATGAAATCGTTCATGTAGGCGTCGATATAGGTCTTGTCCGCCATCTCCTTGATGTCGGCGCCGGCCGCGAACGCCTTTTCAGATCCCGTGACCACAATGCAGCCGATCTCAGGATCGGCGTCATACTTGCTGATCGCCTCCGTCAGCTCGTCCATCAACTTGGAGTTAAACGCGTTCAGCGCGTCCGGCCGATTAAGCGTGACGACGCCGACGGCGCCGTCCGTCTCAGTCAAAATGCATTCATATGCCATTTGGATCTCGCTTCTTCCTGGCGGTCGACGTGGAAACGCGCGCCGTTCTTATCCGCGTCAGCCGCGATCGCCGATCGCGACGACGTCGCGTTGATCATGACCCACATAGTTCGAGAGCGGACGGACGAGCTTGTTGCTCGCCAATTGCTCCATCACGTGCGCCGTCCAGCCAGTAATGCGGCTGACGACGAAAATCGGCGTGAAGGTGGTGATCTCAAAGCCCATGAGATGGTAGGCCGGCCCGGTCGGGAAGTCGAGATTGGGGTAGATCCCTTTCTCGCCAACCATGGTTTCGTCGAGGATCTTGCTCATTTCCCAGAACGAGGCGGCCTCCTCGGTGCCGATGACGTCGACCATCTTCTTGTAAGCGTCCGTCATTGTCGGCACGCGGCTATCGCCGGACCGGTAGACCCGATGGCCGAAGCCCATGATCTTCTTCTTGGTGGCCAGCGCATCCAGCATCCAGGCGCGCGCATTGTCGGGCGACCCGACTTCATTCAGCATATGCATCACCGCCTCGTTGGCGCCGCCATGAAGCGGACCCTTTAGCGATCCGACCGCGCCGACGACGGCGGAGTAGATATCCGACGTCGAAGACGCAATCGCGCGGGCGGTGTAGGTCGACGCGTTGAACGAATGCTCCGCATAGAGCGTCATTGAGATGTCAAAGCACTTGACGATCTCAGGCTTCGGCACTTCACCGAAGCACATGTGAAAAAAGTTCTCGGAGAAGGCGAGATTAGGGTCCGGCGCAATCGGCGCTTTGCCAGAGCGTAGACGGTAGTCGGCGGCCACGATCTGGGGGATCTTGGCGAACATGCGGATCGATTTGTCATAGAGGCCCGCGGGCGAGGAATCATCCGTCGTATCATCCGCCTGCCCTAGAAACGAAATCGCCGTACGCAGACGATCCATCGGATGGGCGTTTTTGTTGAGCATCTCCATGACGCGCAACACGTCGTCATGAAGGCCGCGCTCTTTCCTCTCGCGCGCGTTGAAGGCGTCGAGCTGGGACTGAGTCGGCAGATCGCTATTCCAGATCAGGTAAGCGACTTCCTCGAACCGGCACTCGGTCGCAAGGTCCTGGACCTTATAGCCGCGATAAGTCAGGGAGTTGATCTCCGGCATGACCTTTGAAACCGCGGTGTCGTCCGCAAGCACGCCGGCAAGACCGTATTTTACTTCCGCATCCGACATATTCGTCCCACTCTCCTAAGTCTTCTCTGACTGCGGCGCGCAACCCGGCCGAGCGCCAAGGCGGCGGCTAAGGACGGCGGCTAAAACCGGCGCCCTCATTGCTCAACCGACAGTCGCAGCCCTCCACCGCGGTCTCCGTCCCATAGCATACCGCCATAAAGTTGCCACACTACAGGCCTCCGCCCCATCGCGCGAGCCGTTTTCCCATTTATAAACAGGCATCTAGTTGACGCGCCCGTCCCTGATCCGAAACGATCGCGCTTCGCCGGAATGCGTCGCCGGAACGATGCGCGCGCGCCGAGGCGAACGGCGGCGAACGCCGCAAACACGGCGCAGCCGGTTTACTCCGTCGGCGTATCGCCGACCTGGAAGTTGTAGATGCTCTCATCGAACTTGTTGTAGTCGTGGTACCGCAGCAAGTCGTAAAGATCCCGGCGGTGCTGCATCTCATCCAGAATGCCGTTCTGGTCGCCGTCCTTCAGGATCGCGTCAAGGCCGCGGTCGCACGCGCCCATGGCGAGGCGAAGCGTCGTGACCGGATAAATCACGACATTGAAGCCAAGGTCCTCCAGCTCTTTTTTATTCAGTAAGCGGCTTTTTCCGAATTCGGTCATATTGGCGAGGATCGGCACATCGAGCGCGGCGCGCACCGCTTCGAATTCCTGGAGCGACTTCATCGCCTCCGGGAAGATCATGTCCGCGCCGGCGTCCACATACGCCTTCATCCGATCGATTGAAGCGTCGAGCCCCTCCACCGCGCGCGCGTCCGACCGGGCGATAAGGACGAAGTTCGGATCGCGCTTCGCCTCGGCCGCGGCCTTCACCCGCTGGATCATGATCTCGGTGGGAACGATTTCCTTGCCGTCGAGATGCCCGCAGCGCTTCGGCATCACCTGGTCTTCGATATGGCAGCCGGACAGCCCCGCCTCCTCCATTGCGCGGATGGTGCGCGCCGCCGCCATCGGCTCGCCGAACCCGGTGTCGATGTCGATAAAGGCCGGCAAGTCGGTGACGTTCGCAATCTGCCGCCCGCGGTCCACGAACTCGGTCATGGTGGCGACGCCGATGTCGGGCAGGCAAAGATCGGCCGCCATCACCGCGCCCGAAATATAGACGCCGTCAAAGCCCTTGCGCTCGATCATCTGCGCGCAGAGCGGATTGAACGCGCCCGGAAACTGCAAGAGCTTTCCGGATGCGAGCCCTTCGCGGAACGCGGCGCGCTTTTCGGCGGCGGATTTGGTGGTGAACAGCATCTCACATCTCCTCAACTGGCGCGTACATGCCCCAGATCGCCGTCGCTGCCAAATCGGCGCGCTCATCCCCGTCCGGCATGATATCGTTCGGGTGAGCTCAATCCTGGCTAGGGAGACCTGCAAAGATGATTGGTTATGTGACGCTAGGGACAAATGACCTAGAGAAATCAACCGCTTTTTATGATTCCTTGCTGGCCGAGATCGGCGCGAAGCGGACCATGGAAGGAGAGACCTTCGTCGCCTGGGGGACAGGACCGACGGCGCCAGGCATCGGCGTCATCAAGCCCTATGACGGCAATGAAGCGACTGTCGGAAATGGCATGATGGTCGCCATCGCCTGCGACAATCCAGAGGCCGTCGACAAGCTCTATAAGAAGGCGCTTGAACTCGGCGGAACATGCGAAGGTCCGACCGGACCGCGCGGCGGCGGGTTCTACGCAGGCTACTTCCGCGATCTCGACGGGAACAAACTGAACGCCTTCTGCATGACGGGCGACGCCTAAAGCCGCGCCGCTTTGTGACGCCGGGCGCCTACGCGGCCGGCGCGCCCATGTGATGAGAGCAAGCGTGGGTCTTGTGCATTCGCGCCTCTCTCAGCCAATCCCAGCCGAAGGCGTCTTCGGAGTCGCCGAGCCGGCGACGCATATCCAGCCGCGCCAGCGCCTCATCAAGGCTCGGACGATGGCCCGCCTCCACCCACCACATCACAAAGTGCATGTCGCCGAGGACCTCGAACCATTCGCGGCGCCGCTCATAGAACTGCTTGTGGATCGTTCCCCACACGAAGCGTTCGAGGCTTTCGACATCCTCCCAGACAGTGAGGTTCGAGACGAATTGCGGGTCGCCGCCGATCTTCGCCTCGGTATTCCCGGTTCCCGGCTCGCCCGACCCTTCCATCATCCAGACAAAGCCCGGCATGCGCTTTCCAAGGCCATTGACGAGATCGAGGGCGTCCATGAACTCCTTGACGCGCGGATCGTCCGTCGGCGCCAGAAGGCGACCGACATTTAGCTCAGCGACGTGGGCGGTCATACCGGCTCCCCATTCCTTTCGCGCTCAGCTTCCCCGACAGAAGAAGTTGAGCTTGTTGCCGTCGAGATCGCGCACATAGCCGCACGACACCATCCCGCCGAGACGCGGGCCAGGCTCGCCCTCACAGGTTCCGCCGAGCGAGATCGCCTTGTCGTAAAGCGCCTTCACCTGCGCCGGATCTTTCGCGGCGAACGCGACCATCGTCCCGTTGCCCGGAACCGCGTCATTCCCGTCGGCGGGTTTGACAATCGCGAACATCGGCGCGCCGGCGTCATTGCCGAAAAACACCGCGCCGCCGTCCGGCCGCACCATCATTTCCTTCGCCCCCATGTCGGCGAGGAGCTCCCCATAAAACTTCCGCGCCCGGTCGAAGTCGTTCGATCCGACCATTGAATATGCGAGCATGCTAATTCTCCTCCTCTAAACAGTTTTCAAGAAATTCTTCGAATTCGTCCTTAGGCAGATCGAGGATCTGCTCCGCATTGTCATGGCCTTCTCCATCGCCGAATTTATGTTCTTTGTGGAGAAGATCGCTCTTCCTGAAGATATCGAAGAGGCCAGGCTCGCCGTCCCGCTCTCGGAACATGTATAGCGACGTTTCCCGCTTGCGCGCCGTCATTAGAAAATCCCCTTCGCCTCGTTTTCGACGAGGTAGCCCGCCGGCGCGACAGGGTTCAGCGCGCGCACTTCGTCGGCGGAGAGTTCCGGCAGGCGCTGGACAAGCTCAAGGAACCGCTCGCTTTCGCCGGCGTCCAGAATATCATCCGTCAGCGTCTTGAACTTTTTGATGTATTCCGGCCGGGTGAAGGGCCGCGCGCCGGCCGGGTGGGCGTTGGCGACGCCGAGCTCGTCCTCGATGACCGAGCCGTCCTCCATGGTGATCACCACGCGAGCCCCAAAAGCTTTCTTGTTCGGGTCCGGATCGTGGTAGCGTTCGGTCCATTTCGGATCCTCGATTGTCGAGATCTTATGCCAGAGGCGCACCGTGTCCTCCCGCTGGGCGCGCTCCGGCGCGTATGACTTCACATGGTGCCACTCGCCGTCCTGCAGCGCGACGGCGAAGATGTACATGATCGAATGGTCAAGGGTTTCGCGGCTGGCGTTCGGATCCATCTTCTGCGGATCGCCGGAGCCGGTGCCGATGACGTAATGCGTGTGATGCGACGTATGCAGAACGATCGACTTCACCTTGTCGAAGTCGTCGATCTTCTGCCCCATTCGAAAGGCGAGGTCGATCAGCGCCTGGGACTGGTACTCTGCGGAGTGCTCTTTGGTGTACGTCTCAAGGATTGCGCGCTTCGCCTCGCCGGCGGCGGGCAGCGGCACGATATAGGTGGGCGCGAACGGGTCCTCGCCGCGGTCGCGGGCGGTGCGGCCATTCAGGATGAATGATATCACCGAGTCCTCGCCCTCATAGATCGGGCTCGGCGCGCCCTCGCCGCGCATGCAGCGGTCGACGGCCTCGATGGCGAGCTTGCCCGCATAGGCCGGCGCGAACGCCTTCCAGGTGGAGATCTCGCCTTTGCGCGACTGGCGCGTCGACACCGTCGTGTGGAGGCCCTGCTGCACCGACTGGTAAATAATCTCCGTCGGCAGACCAAGCAGCGTCCCGACGCCGGCCGACGCCGACGGGCCGATATGGGCGATGTGGTCGATCTTGTGCTCGTGCAGGCAGATGCCCTTTACGAGATTGACCTGGATCTCATAGCCCGTGGCGATGCCTCGGATAAGGTCGGCGCCGTTCTTGCCGCACTGCTGCGCGACGGCGAGGATCGGCGGAATGTTGTCGCCGGGATGGGAATAGTCCGCAGCCAGAAAGGTGTCATGAAAGTCGAGTTCGCGCACGGCCGTGCCGTTCGCCCATGCGGCCCATTCCGCGCAGACGGTCATGTCCGCCGGCGCGCCGAACAGCGTCGCCCCGCCCGAACGCAGATGCGCCTTCGCCATCGCCCGCGCCGACTTGATCGGCCCGCGATTAAGCGAGGCGATCCCGACGCTCGCATTGTCGATGATGCGGTTGATGATCATGTCCGTCGCCTCGGCGTCCACCGCGACGCTGTCGCTCGCGCAGGCGGCGATCTTCCAGGCGAGCTGCTCCTCGCGCGGGAGATTGTCCTTCGAGCGGTAGGCTTTGACTTCGTGGTTGATCATCGGCGGAAGACTCCCTGTTTGTCGGCGGCGCGCAAAGCCGCGCGGCGTTCGGGCGGGTTCTGCCTTACCGCCAATGCCCCTGTCAAAGCGGCTCGGAGGCTTGGCGCGCCGCCGGACCCGACGTAATACTAAGGGTGGAGGGAGCGCATGGCCCTGGATCTTCGAACGAGCGGCGTGTCCGTATTTCTCGCCACGGCGAATCCGGCCGAGGCGACCAGATTCTATCGCGACGTCCTGGGACTTGAATTCGTCGAGGACAGTCCGTTCGCCGTCGTTTTCAAACTGGCCGGCGCGGAGCTCAGGCTGTCAAAGGTCCCGTCGTTCCAGCCGTTCCCCTGGACTGTTGTTGACTGGCGCGTCGACGACATTGACGCCGCGCTTGCCGGCCTTGCGGCGGCGGGCGTCGACCTGGAGCGGTTTGACGGTATGGATCAGGACGAACGCGGCGTCTGGACGGTGCCCGGCGGCGGCGCGCAGATCGCCTGGTTCATGGACCCCGACGGCAATGTTCTTTCGGTGTCGCAGCGGACGTAAAGACCGCGCCGCAGGCTGCGCGCTCAAGGCCCAAATGCGCCGAGCCGAGCCATGAGCACGGCGACGCGCGCGGCGTCCCATTGGGCGCGAACCTTCTGTCGCCTAAATTGACGCGTGAAGGACGCAATGGAGGGGCGTTGATGAGCGATCCATACGAGACGGGCCGGCCGATTCCGGCAGACCGGATGGTCGGCTTCTGGCCATCGCTGTTCCTGGCGATCGGCAATTATTTTGCGTTCGACGGGCGGTCCTCACGCGGCGCCTATTGGTGGTACGTCGTCTGGCTCATCCTGCTCGGCGTCCTCACCGGCTCACTCGACATGATCGTCTTCCCCTACCTCGTCTTCGCCGAGCCGAGCTTCTCGCCGCTCTATTCGCTGACGACCCTCCTGACTTTCTTCCCCAGTCTGACGATCGCCGTGCGCCGGCTTCACGACATCGGCAAAAGCGGCTGGTGGCTCCTCCTGATCCTGACCGGGATCGGGATCCTCCTGATCATCTACTGGGCGGCGCAGCCGGGCGAGCGCGAAGAGAATATCTACGGAGCCGACCACGAGGCGGGTCGTTCAAGGGTCGGTGCGCAGGTCAGGGAAAGAAGATCAGCTTGACCGCCATGGCGACAAGCGCGGCGTAAAGCACTTTCCGGATGAAGGGCGCCCCCCTGTCCACCGCGGCGTTTGCGCCGAGCCAGCCGCCGACCGCGTTGCCCGCCGCCAGCGCCGCTCCCACGCCCCAGGCAATGTCGACTTTGGCGGCGAAGACGGCGAGCGCCACGCACGAAAAGATTAGCGCCACGAACACCTTGTGCATGTTCACGCGCACAAGATCGAGGCCCATTACCCGGTGCAGGATCGGCATCATCACGAAGCCGACCGCAATCTGAATAAAGCCGCCCCAGAACCCTGCGCCTACGAACAATATGTGGCCGAGGACGAGGTTGCGTGGGCGGCCGTCGGTCGCGCCGGCGTCTTCGACTTTGTCGCCGCCAGTCGCCATCAGGATCATCACACCGACGATGATCGCGGCCACCAGACGATTGAACCAGACGCCGTCGATCTCCGCGCCGACCTGCGCGCCGAAGAACGCCCCGAATGAGGCGCAAGCGGCGAGCGTCAGGCTGAGGCGAAAGTCGGAAAACCCGCGCCGGAAGAAGCCTGCGACGGCGACGACGTTTTGAGCAATGATCGCAATGCGGTTCGTCCCGTTCGCGACGGGACCAGGAAGCCCTGCAAACAACATGATCGGCACCGTGAGCAACGAGCCGCCCCCGGCGAGCACGTTCACCCAGCCGGCCGCAACGCCAGCGATGAACAGCAACAGCCAAAACAGGTGATCCGGCATGCCGACCCGCCGCGGATGACGCGCGCCTTTGCGGCGGCGCGCGGAAGGGCTGGTCAGGCGGGTTGGTCGCCCAAAAAGGCGACGCGCCGCCAGCCGAACGTTTCTTCTGCGTACGCGGCAAGCCCGCAAAGCGCAATGGCGACCGCGGACATCTCCATGACCTCTTCGAGGGAGCAGAGCGCTTCGATCAACAAGGGCGAACGACCGGCGTCGAACGCCTGCGCCTCCAGCATGTCAAGGCCGAGCGCCCCGCTGACGAAGAGCGCCGCCGCAGTCCCAAAAATCACGCGATACCGCGTCGGCAATGACAGAAAAAGCGGCAGAAAGAAGAGGCTCACGGCAACGGTGAGGCAGGCGTAAGCGATCACCCACGGCCAGGCGAACGCCCCGGAAGGTTCGATCAGCCATTCAATCCAGGCCGTTTCCTCGTCCAGGAGTTCGTGGATATGGCCCCCCTCGTCGAACGCCAGCAGCAACGCAATCACCGCCAGCGCGCGCCACTGCGCCGCGCGGCTGTCCTTTCGCGCCCGCGCGCCCTCGCCAACAAGAAAGAGCACGCCGGAAAGCGAAAACAGCAAGAGCGTCGAAAAGACCGTCGGCACGTTCCGCTCCATGCTGAGGCGGAACATCGGGACAAAGCCCTTCACATGATCGCGGCCGAGGCCAAATTCGAAGATCAGGCCGAGAAGACTTAAGACCGCAAGCGCCGCAATCGCTGCGCACAGCGCGACCGCCATCCTTCGGACGTCTATTTCAATCACCGTCTGCGCCATCCCAAAGGCCCGGCGCCGTGCGCCAGACCCGCACCCAAAAAGCTATCACTAACGCCTAATCGATAAGATTATGCACGCGGCGCGCCGGAATGGCCGCCAGGGCGCAGCAGTGCGTCAATCTGTCATGGAAATGTCATACAACGCGGCGCGCTTCGCCACGAGGCGCAACCACTCCCGCAAACACCAGGCGCAGGAGGAGGCTCGAGACGACGCCGATCCCGCCCAGGAACCGCGCTGGGCCCCACCCCCAGTCGAGCGCGTACACGATCACCGGCGCCGCGGCGAGCCCGGCGAACACGCCGGCCGCGAACGCATGGGCAAAGGTGACCTTTCCGTCGCGGCCGATCGTAACAGCAAGAAAAAGCCCCGCCAGCAAGGCTTGTCCAGATCCGAGCGGGTACGAGACAACGACCAACATGGGCGCGGCCCTAAGGATCAGGCCTATGGTTTCGACCATGCTCCTGTAGTCGATCAGCGCCGCGCCGTTCTCCAAGGCGGTCGACGCGAAACCAAACCCCGCGCCTCCCACGACCAGAGCAATTGCGCCAAAGGGCGGGCCGAAAACCGCCCACAGCGCCGCGATCTTGAACTGACGACCACCGTTTGATGTCGCCCGCCCGCCACTCGCCGCCAAGACCATGGCGTCGCCACCAGTCGGCCGGTTGAGGACAGCTCCATTTGGACCGAAATCAATCTCGCCGGTCGCGCCTGGCGAAGCGCCTTCGTCATCCGTTACCGATCGACCTCTCCTGCGGCGACCAAGTCCGTCAAGTCTTACGGCGTGATCAGCGGCCATGGCGCTCTCCTTTGGGCGTCACCGCATCGCGACGGCGAGCGCGATGAGGAATGCGACCTCGACCAGCGCGGTCAAAGGCGCGCGCACGGCGAGATACCAGGTCGGCGCGCCATCGCCCCGCCGCGTCGCGTTCAGGTCATCCATCAGTAACAGGAGCATGAGCGCCATCAGCGCGCCGATGCGCAGTTCAGCGTCGAAACCGGCAAGGAGCGGCAAGCCGACAATGAAGGGGATCGCCGCGCCGGCGAGCGAGCGCATGGTCGGCCCTTCGGGGCGCATTACCGCAACGCCCCAGCGGACGCCGGCGAAGAACAAGACAAGCGCCGCGCCGTAGCTCGCCATCAGCCCAAGGATGATGTCAGCGTCCCAGAGAGGCCGCGCCACCAATATAGTCGCGCCCGCAATCAACGGCGCAGCGGCGAGGTAGGCGAGGCTTGCCGCCGCCGCGCCCCCGACGGGCGATGTCCCCGCCGTTTGTGCTGGCTTTTGCGGCCTTTGCCGCGCGCCATCTCCGCCGCGCGCCCTAAAATCGTTCGCTGCGGCGCCGAACTTCTCAGCGCCCAATCTTTCCGCGCCATTCGCGCCCATCATCACCGGGGCGGCCATACTCGCCTCCTTTTCTAATCGTTCTTTTCATCAGTCTGCGGCTTTTTCTTCAGGAAGGGGCGCAGCAACTCGACGGCGCGCGCGCCCATGCGTAAGAGCCCGGTCGCCGTTT
>JBCBSQ010000017.1:0-51086 GCA_039819085.1 Pseudomonadota bacterium | reverse complement strand
TCAGCTGGCTGAAGGAGGCGGGCGGACTGTCGGACGCGGATCTTCGGCGAACCTTCAACTGCGGCGTCGGCGTCGTCAAATCGCGGCGCCAAGCCCTTTGGCAGCGCCCGCGGAACATTATCCGTCAGCCCGCCGCCTGTAATGTGCGCAAACGCGCGGACTCTGTCGTCCGTCAACAGCGGCAGGGTGGATTTCACATAGATCCTGGTTGGCGCAAGCAGCGCGTCGGCGAGGCTCGAGCCGTCGTCGAAGGGCGCTGGGGAGCTGTACTTAAGGCCCGCGTCCGCGACGATCTTGCGAATGAGTGAAAAGCCGTTGGCGTGCGGGCCTGAGGACGCGATGGCGATGAGGACGTCGCCAGGCGCCGCTTCTCGGGGCAGAAGACGACCGCGCTCAACGGCGCCGACGCAAAAGCCGGCGACGTCGAAATCGCCCGGCCTGTAAAGGCCCGGCATCTCCGCGGTTTCCCCGCCAATGAGCGCGCAGCCCGCCTGGCGGCAGCCTTCGGCGACGCCTTCAACGACTTCCGCCGCGTCATCGACCCGCAAGGCGCCGGTCGCGAAATAGTCGAGGAAGAAGAGCGGCGTTGCGCCTTGCGCCAGGACGTCATTGGCGCACATGGCGACCAGGTCGATCCCGAGCCCGAAAAGGCTTCCGGCCTCCTGGGCGACGATGAGCTTGGTGCCGACGCCGTCCGCCCCGGCGACGAGGATCGGGTCTTCAAATCCCGCCGCCTTCAGATCGAACAGGCCGCCGAAACCGCCAAGGGCGCCGTCCGCGCCGGGTCTCGACGTGGATTTCGCCGCCGGGCCTATGCGCTTGACGAGCGCCTCGCCCGCGTCAATGTCGACGCCCGCGTTTTTGTATGCGTCGCTCAACTAAGCGTTTCGGCGCCGTGCGCCGCTCCCTTGCGTGAAAAGCTGGACAAGAACATTCCGTCGCCTCGATGTCGCCTTGGGACTCGTTTATCGGCGTCGGAACGCTAAGGGAATGTCACGTTCGCGCTCGCGGGTCGAGGGGTGTCGGCGCGCGCGATGCTGGCTATAAGCGAATAACGGGTGAGGCCGGTGGTTGGCCAAGGGCGAATTCAGGAATCGACTGTCGGAACAGGTGGCGAATGTTTGAGCGTAGGATAACTGGACGCGCCGTCGCGAATGCGCGGCGGACCTTGGCGGGCCTGGCCGCGATCATCGGATTGGCGTTTGCTGGCGTCGCCTCGGCTGAGGATAGCGTTTTCGTCGTCGCAAAAGTGCCCGTTCAGGCAAGCGCTGACACCGCGACCCAGGCAAAGGACCGCGCGCAGGACGCCGGTCGGCGGCGCGCGCTCGACATTCTGTTGCGGCGCCTGACGCCCGAAGCGGAGTGGCGCTATCTGCCGTCCCTCGCCGCCAGTGAGCCTGCGCCCGCGCTTGCAGATGGCGAGATTGGCGGCGTAAAGCAGCCGATCGAGATCACAGGACGCGAACTCGTCGCGTTAGAGCAAAGCTTTGAAGTCTATGAAGAGAAAAGTTCTTCAAGGCTTTATCGCGCATTCATCACTTATCGGTTTAAGCCGAACTCGGTCCGTCGACTTCTCAAGGATGCGGCGCTTCCGTATAGCGAAGCCCAGACCCGGACCGCGCTTGTTCTGCCGGTGCTGCAGACGGATTCTGGCGTCTATCTCTGGGAGGCCAACAATCCCTGGATGGCGGCGTGGAAATCCCGTCCATACACGCATGAGCTTACGCCCTTCGTGGCGCCTGCGGGCGATGTGGAGGATGAAGCGACGATCACGGCGAACGGCGCGCTTTCGCTCGACATCGACGCCGCCGCCGACATGGCGCGTCGGTATGGGATCAGCCAGGTGGTCGTCGCGCATGCGCGCCTTCGACAGTCGGACGGCGAGGACAAGCTGACCGTGCGGCTGCTAAACGCGTACAGTGAGGCCGCTTCCGTTGCGGGGGCGTCCGATGCGGCGACGTTGGGCGAGGATCTGGTCGGTGAGAATGGCGGGCGCGCGTTTGATGGTGGCCTTGGCGATGATCAGGGCGTCGGACAGGATTTGCGCCACACATCGGACATTTACGGATTTGGCGCCTCTCCCAAGGGCGATTTCGCCGCGGAAGTGGGCGACGTCATCGCATCGGCGACCGGCGGGGAGGCGAGCGGCAACTTTCCGATCCTCGCCGAACGTCTGATCGAAGCGGCCATCGCCAATTATGCGAGCGGCTGGAAAGAAGAAACGCTGATCGATCACGCAAGCGACGCAGTGCTTGCGGCCACGGCCTTTTTTGACGGCCTAGGGGATTGGGCCCGTATTCGCGGCGCGCTGATAGATACGCCCCTGGTGGGCGCTGTTCAGATATCCGGCCTGTCGCCGCGCGGCGCTGAAATGGACATCCGGGTCTTTGGCGATCCGTCCCGCTTGACGACGGCGCTTGAAAATCAGGGGATCGTCTTCTGGACCGAGATGGGTGAAAGGTGGTTCCTCGCAACGCCTGAAGTGGCGTCCCGGGTTCGCGGCCAGCGATTCCTGCGGCAGCGCGATCGTCGGCGTCGCTTCGGCGACATCGGGGGCGACATCGGGGGCGACGTCGAGGGCGTCGACGCGGGCGCGCGCGATGAGCGGCTGGCCCCGGCGTACGGCGACATGTCACCGACGCCTGCGGGTTACCGCCGAAGAGATGAATAACGCGGCGGTCGAGTCAGCGTGCGCACGGACGTGATGGACGCGTTCGCGCCTGGCTCCGACGGCGCGCCTCAAAGAGGAGCGGACGCGGAGGCGATGCATTCGGACGACCAGGGGGAGAGCGGTGGCGCGACGCGTCTTTCAGAACGCGCAGTCACCAATACGATGTCTCGGGCTGGCGCGGGGGCGCAGCTGCCGCTGGATCTGCCGAAGCGTCGTCCGTACATGGGCCGGGACGCATATATTGTAACGCCCGGGAACGGCGCCGATATCACGACGCTCGACGCCTGGCTCGGTTCCGACGAACCGTTTCTGGTGATTTGCGGCGCGCCGTCCGCAGGCAAAACGCATCTTGCGTCGATTGCGGCGGAAGCGCTGGGGGCGCTCCTGATTGACCTCCGGGAGGACGGCGGGACGGCGTTGGCGGCGTTGGCTCGCGACGGCCAGAATAACTCCGCTGCGCCTTTGGTGATTGATGGCGCCGATGGGTTTGATCGCCCGGATGTCCTTATCGAGGTGCTGCAGCGTTGGCGTCGGAACAGTGGTCGACTTGCGCTGGTGGGCCGGGGCGCGCCCGAGGAATGGGCGGGTGGGGTCGTCGACCTTGCAACGCGGCTTGGCGCGGCGCCGCGGCTCTGCGTTTCAACCCCCGATGAGGCCCTGATCCGCAAGGTGATGGAAAAGCTCTTCGTCGACCGCCAGCTGACGGTCGGCGAGAAGGTCGTTGAATATGCGTCGCGCCGGCTGCCGCGACGTCTCGCGGCCGTCGCCGCATTCGTTGACGCGATCGACGCGGCGGCCATTGAAGCGCAGACCGCCATCACCTTGCGCCTCGCCGGCAAAACGATTGCGGCGCTCGAGGGCGAAGATTGATCGGGGCGCTCGGCCGTTGCGCCATCCGCCGCTTCCGATGTATTGCCCAAGCAACGGATGCGCTTAATCTTTTCGCCGCGCGACTAGAGCGGCGGCTGACGGATGACGAGGAAAAGGCATGAGCGCTGCGGCGGATGACGGCGCGACGAGAACGGACCGGCCGGCGGATCTTCTTGATCCGGGCAATGGCGCTGCGTTGCGTATCGACCGTTCCTCGCCGGACCGTTTTATCAATCGCGAACTCTCGTGGCTCGCCTTCAATGACCGGGTTCTTGAGGAGGCGGCTAACGAAAAGCATCCTCTGCTTGAGCGTTTGCGGTTCCTGTCGATCTCGGCGAGCAATCTCGATGAGTTCTTTATGGTGCGCATCGCCGGCCTGCGCGGCCAGGTGCGCGAAAACGTCAATGTCGTCAGTCAGGAAGGGCTGAACGCAGAAGAGCAGCTGAAGCTGATCAATGTGGCGACGCAAGGCCTCATGGAGCGACAGCAGGCGACATGGCGGACCCTTCAGCCATTGATCGAGGAGGCTGGCGTTCACATCGTCTCCGAAGCGGATCTGACGGATGAAGAAGCCGCGTGGGCCGAGAACGAGTTCCTGACGAACATATTTCCGGTCCTCACGCCGATTGCCTTGGATCCGGCTCATCCTTTCCCGTTTGTGCCAAATCTCGGACACGTGCTGTGCCTTGATCTTTCGCATAAGGACGGATCGCGCCTGACGAACGTGCTGGCGCTTCCCCACAATTTGAGGCGGTTTATCAGGCTGCCCGCAGGCGACGGGGTGGCGGCGAAGACCGAAGGCGTCAGGTTCATCCCGCTGGAGCAGCTGATTGTTCGCTTTGTGGGGCACATTTTCCCGGGGACCCGACTGATGGCGAGCGGGGCGTTCCGCATCGTGCGCGACTCCGACGTTGAGATTGAAGAGGAAGCCGAAGACCTCGTCCGAGTGTTTGAGACAATGCTCAAACGCCGGCGGCGCGGCGATGTCATACGCCTGAAGATGGAGGCGTCGACGCCGGAGGACATGCGCAAGCTCGTCATCGACCGCATCGGCGCCGCGCCGCAGGACGTGACGATCATCGACGGTATGCTTGGGCTCGCGCAGACCGCTCAACTGATCCCGAAAGAGCGTCTCGACCTTCAGTTCCCGCCCTATGAGCCGCGGTTTCCCGAACGCATCCGCGAGCATGGCGGCGACTGTTTCTCCGCTATTCGCGAAAAAGACATCGTCGTTCACCACCCTTACGAGTCGTTTGACGTCGTTGTTCGTTTCCTGAAGCAGGCGGGCGCCGATCCGGACGTTGTCGCCATCAAACAGACGCTTTACCGCACCTCGGAGCGCTCGCCTATCGTTGAGGCGCTGATCGACGCGGCGGAGGCGGGCAAGAATGTGACCGCCCTTGTGGAACTAAAGGCGCGGTTCGACGAAGAGGCGAATATCAGATGGGCGCGCGCGCTAGAACGCGCAGGCGTGAATGTCGTTTACGGATTTCTTGACTACAAAACGCACGCGAAGCTTTCGCTCGTTGCGCGTCAGGAAGGTGACGCCATTCGCACCTATGTGCATGTGGGGACGGGCAACTACCATCCGATCACGGCGAAGATCTACACAGACCTTTCGCTCTTCACCTGCGACCCGGCGATCGGGCGCGACGCGGCGAAGGTCTTTAATCACATCACCGGGTACGCCCGGCCGAATGATTTCGAGAAGTTCGCCGTCGCGCCGATTGATCTGCGTCAGCGGCTGACGGGCCTGATTGAGGATGAGATTCGGCATGCGCGGGCCGGCCGGCCGGCGTCTATCTGGATGAAGATGAATTCTCTGGTCGATGGCGTGATCATCGACAAACTCTACGACGCGAGCGAGGCGGGCGTTCAGGTTGATCTGGTGATTCGCGGCATTTGTTGTTTGCGGCCCGGCGTGCCGGGTCTCTCAGAAAACATTCGCGTAAAGAGTATCGTCGGCCGGTTTCTTGAGCATGCGCGCATTTACTGCTTTGGCGCCGGCAAGCCATTGCCGAACCCGCAGGCGAAAGTCTTTATCTCCTCGGCGGATTGCATGCCGCGCAATCTCAATCGCCGCGTGGAAGTTCTGTGTCCGGTGGAGAACCCCACTGTCCACAGCCAGATCCTCGACCAGATTATGGTTGCTAACCTCAAAGACGAAGCTCAAAGTTGGCGGCTTGAGCCTGACGGGACATATGTTCGGGTCGAGGTGCCCGAAGACGTCACGCCCTTTAACGTGCACCACTACATGATGATCAATCCCAGCCTTTCCGGCCGCGGCGCCTCCATTCAGTACAATGCCCCAAGCCCGATCACGCCGCGCAGGTAACCGCTCGCGCTTCGCGGCGGCGGCGATTCTTGCCACTGCATGATGGAGTTGATGCTGCAGACGGCTGACGAAGCGATTGGCGGTGGCCGCGATTTGCGGCGGGCCGTCATCGATATCGGATCAAACTCGGTGCGGCTCGTCATCTTTGAAGGTCCGCCTCGCGCGCCCTTCGCGATCGTCAATGAAAAATCCTTGTGCGGACTAGGCCGTGACATTGGTCCGGATGGACGCCTGAACCCGGCGGCGGTGGCGGCGGCGCTGGAGACGCTGCGCCGGTTCCGCAAGATCTTGTCTGCTTACGGCGATCCGCCGGCGAGGGCGGTCGCCACGGCCGCGCTCCGGGGTGCGGCGGATGGCGCTGACTTCGTGGCGCGCGCGCGCGAAGTCGATCTTGAAGTTGAGATCATCGGCGGCGCGCGGGAGGCGGAACTCGCCGCGCTTGGCGTCGTATCCTTCGAACCGCGCGCGCAAGGCGTCATCGGTGATATGGGCGGCGGCAGTCTTGAACTTGTCGCGGTCCGCGATGGCGAGTTGGGCGATGCGGCCAGCCTGCCGATTGGCGCGTTTTCACTCATTCGGGCGAGCGGCGGCGACATGAAGAAGGCCCGCGCGCTGGCCCGGGAGGAGATCGCAAAAGCGTCGTTTCTCGCGGCCGGCTCGGATGAGACGATCTACGCCGTCGGCGGCGCATGGCGCGCGCTCGCGCGGATGGAGATGCGGGTGCGCGGCTATCCGCTGCCCATTCTCCACGAATACGTCATCCCGCGCGCCAAGGCGCTCTCAATTTGCGACTTTGTGGCGAGCCAGAGCCGTGAGTCTTTGGAAAGCGACCGCTCCGTGCCGCGTCGGCGCATTGACGCTATTCCGTATGCGGCGATCGTGCTGGGGGAAACGCTGCAGGCGTCTTCTGCGACCCGCGTTATCGTATCGGCTGGCGGGCTCCGTGAAGGCCTTATCTACGATTCGCTGACGCCTGAGGCGCGGGCGCTTGACCCTCTCATCGTGGGCGCGGAGTTTTTCGCCCGTCGACTTAGTCCGTCACCTGAATATGGCCGCGCGGCGGCTCAGACCATTGCGCCGCTTTTCGAAGCGGACGGGCCGGCGCGGACACGGATCGTCGCGGCGGCCTGCGCGCTCATCGACGCCGGCTCTTACTTTCATCCCGATCATCGCGGTCGGCAGGCCTATGATGCGGCGCTGCGCGCGTCGCTTTACGGCGTCACCCACGACGAACGCGTCATGCTCGCGATCGCGGCGCGCACCCGCTACGAAGGAAAGGGCGCGGAAACCGAGCCGACGCCAGTCGATGCTCTCCTGGAGCACGAGGCGCGGCTGTTTGCGCTGCGGCTCGGCCTCGCCATGCGGTTTGTGGCGACGTTCGCGCCGAAGGCGGCGCCTGCGCTTGAAGCATGCGCATTGCGGCGGGTCGGCGACGCGATCGTTTTCGAAGCGCCCGCGCAAACGCGGGATCTTCTCCACGACAGCGCTCGAAAACGTCTGACCGCGCTCGCCGACGCATTTGACCTGGAGTTGCGGACCGACTTCGAGGATTGAGTTTGTTTGCTTAAAGCTCCACGAGGTCGAGCTTACCGCCAACGAGCCGAAGCGCGATTTCGCCGCGCATCACTTTCTCGGCCGCCTCGCCGAAAACCTCGCGCCGCCAGCCTTTCAAGGCCGGAATGTCCGCTTGCGGATTGAGCGCAAGTTCCTCCAGATCGGCGCCGGACGCGATGAGGCGAGGCGCGACGTCGTGCCGCTCGCATTGCCGCTTCAGGACGACCTTCAGCATGTCGACGACATCCGGCGGCGGCGGCGTCCGGTTCGGGTTACGGTCCACCTTGGGCAACTCCTCCCGCGGGATCGCGCCGCCCTCCTTGACGGCGTCGAGGATGGCGACGCCGAACTTTGACCGCTCCGTCCCGTTCGGAAGGGAGCGCGCGCGCGCGAGATCGTCCGCTGTCTGAGGCTTCAGCCGCGCGATTTCGAAAATCGCTTCGTCCTTGATGATGCGACCGCGCGGCACGTCGCGTCCTTGAGCCTCCCGCTCGCGCCATTCCGCAAGTTTCATTACCGCGCCAATCTCTGACGGCCGGACATTGCGCAGCTTCAGACGCCGCCAGGCCTCCTCCGGTTCAGTGCGGTAAAGGCCGGGGTCGATGAGGGCGGACATTTCCTCCGCCACCCAGTCTCGACGATCGTCGCGGTCGAGCTTGCGCGCGAGAATGGGGTAGGCGTCGCGCAGGTGCGTGACGTCCGAGAGGGCGTACGTCAGTTGCTTGTCCGACAGCGGCCTGCGCGACCAGTCCGTGAACCGGGAGCCCTTGTCTATCTTCGCGCCGAGGAGCGCGCGCATCAACGGCTCGTACCCGATCTGATCGCCAAAGCCGCACGCCATGGCCGCAACCTGGGTGTCAAACAACGGCGCAGGCGGTCGTCCCATCAGGCGGACAAAAATCTCCACATCCTGGCGCGCAGCGTGAAAGACCTTGACGACGTCCTGCAGTGCTAGGAGATCCAGCAGCGGCGCGAGATCGATCTCCTCAGGGAGCGGGTCGATGATCGCTTCGGCGTTCGGCGCGGCGACCTGAATGAGACACAGGATCGGCCAGTAGGTCTTTTCCCGCATGAATTCAGTGTCGACGGTGACGAACTCTTGCGTCTTGATCTCATCACAAAACGCCGACAGCTCTTCCGTCGTTGTGACTACACGCATGCCGCCTCCCTCAACTGCTCCGGCGGCCTCCCACCTGGCCCCGCGCGAAACCGGGGGTGTACCGCGACCCGCTCCGCGCCGCCAGTGGGGACGTCTCGCCCTTTGGCGGAGCGGGGTCGATCCTCGTCCGGGCTTGACTTGGCGAAGCGGCCTTGCCACGCCCACCCGTCGATCGATCAGCCGCCGTCGGGGAAGGATCTTTGAACATGAACGCCTATCGCTCCCACACCTGCGGAGAATTGCGCGCCGACGCCGTCGGCTCCGAAGTGCGCCTATCAGGCTGGGTCCATCGTAAGCGTGACCATGGCGGACTTCTGTTTATCGATCTTCGCGACCACTATGGCCTGACGCAGCTGGTCGTGGAGCCGGAAGCGGCGTTTTTCGGCGACGTGGAGCGGGTTCGGCAGGAGAGCGTCATTCGGATTTCGGGCGAAGTCGTCGCCCGCACCGACGAGACGGTGAATCCCAACCTTCCCACGGGCGCGATCGAGGTGCGGCTGTCGACCTTCGAGGTGATGTCGGCCGCCGACGACCTGCCGCTTCCGGTCTTCGGTGAGCCGGAGTACCCGGAAGACGTGCGCATGACGCATCGGTATCTCGACCTGCGACGGGAGACCCTCCACCGGAACATTGTCCTGCGCTCGGCGGTCATCAGGGAAATCCGCGCCGGCATGGAGCGCGAGGGCTTCACCGAATACCAGACGCCAATTCTGACGGCGTCATCGCCCGAAGGGGCGCGCGACTTTCTGGTGCCGTCTCGCTTGCATCCGGGCAAGTTCTACGCGCTGCCCCAGGCGCCGCAGATCTTCAAGCAGCTCATCATGGTGGCGGGCTTCGACCGTTACTATCAGGTGGCGCCGTGCTTCCGCGACGAAGACGCCCGCGCGGACCGGTCCGCAGGCGAATTTTATCAGCTCGACATGGAGATGAGCTTCGTTGAACGACAGGACGTCTTTGATGCGGTCGGTCCGGTCACCCGTGACGTCTTCAAGGCGTTCGCCGGCGACAAACGCGTGACGCTCTATCCGTTCCCGATCATCGCTTATGAAGACGCGATGCTAAAATACGGCTCCGACAAGCCGGACCTGCGCAACCCGATCGAGATGCAGGTCGTCAACGACCATTTCCGGGGAAGCGGCTTCAAGATTTTCGCGCAAATTCTGGAGGCGGACGTTCACAATGAGATCCGCGCCATCCCCGCGCCCGGCGGCGGGTCTCGCGCTTTCTGTGACCGGATGAATGTCTGGGCCCAGAAAGAAGGCCTGCCCGGCATGGGATATATCATGTGGGGCGAGGACGGCGCGGCGAAAGGCCCGCTCGCCAAGAACATCGGCCCGGAACGCTCAGAGGCGGTGCGCGAGCAATTGGGCCTTAAGGGCGGCGACGCGGCGTTCTTCCTCGCCGGCAAGCCCGCGGACTTCGTCGCCGTCGCCGCGAAGGCCCGCAACGTTATCGCTGACGAGCTGGACCTTGCCGACAGGGACCAGTTCGCGCTCGCCTGGATCGTCGATTTCCCGATGTATGAATGGGACAAGGATAACAAGAAGGTCGAGTTCGGCCACAACCCGTTCTCCATGCCTCAGGGCGGTCTTGGCGCGCTCGAAGCGGCGGACACGGATGAAGAACGCCTCGCCATCAAGGCCTACCAGTATGACCTCGTCTGCAACGGGTATGAGCTGGGCTCAGGCGCGATCCGGAACCATCTGCCGGAGATTATGTACAAGGCGTTCGAGATCGCTGGCTACGGCAAAGAGGTCGTGGAGGAGCAGTTCGGCGGCATGCTGAACGCTTTCCGCTATGGCGCGCCGCCGCATGGGGGCTGCGCCCTCGGCGTTGACCGGATCGTCATGTTGCTCGCCGACCAGGCGAACATCCGGGAGGTGACGATGTTCCCGATGACGCAAGGCGCGCTTGACCTGATGCTCGCCGCCCCGTCGGAGGCGAGCGAAGCGCAGCTTAAAGAATTGCACATCCGTGTGACGCCGCCGATCGTGGAAAAGAAGGATTAGTGGCGGTTGGTCTAGATGCCCGGTGATCGGTAAAAGCGGACGTTCCTATCTCCGATTATCCCGGCGAAGGCCGGGATCCAGTCAAAGAAAAATGTCAGGCGAAGCCTGGCTTTGTGTCTGAGCTAGACTCCGGCCTTCGCCGGAGTTGTCGGAATAAAGAATGCCTGTTTTGGGCCACAATCAGACTAGCGCCGGCTCAATGGCGGGGCTCACTGCTGGTTCGCTTTGAACGCCGGTCCAAAAAACGCGAAGGCGCAACATGAGGCGGCGAGGCCCGCAGTCAGGCCAAAGAGCGCCCACGGCGCGGCGGCGTAGATGAGATAGCCGATCGCGGGGGCCACGATGAAGCTCGCCGCCGCGGCGGAGTTTGAAAGCCCCGCGACTGCGCCCTGTTCGCTCGTGGAGACGGCGAGGGACGCGCCGCCGACGAAGCCCGGCGCGACGAGCCCTGCGCCGAGGCCTGAGAGAAGCATGCCGAAGACGAACGGCCCGAGGTCCGTTGACGCTGCGACAATGACGTGCCCGACGCACATCAGCGCCGGGCCTGCGCGCATCAGGATCTGCGGACTGAGGTTGAACCGCTGGACGAGGGCGACCTGCGCGAAGAGCGAGGCGCCCGCCGCGGCGGACAGCGCGACGCCTGCGGCCGTCACCGCTTCCGCGGCGTCGACGCCGAGACGGTCAATGGCGTAGAAGCTCGCAAACTGGGTCGGAATCGCCGTCGCGATCGAAATCGTCAGGCCAAAGACGAGATACGCCCGAATGCGAACGTCGAAAGGCGAGAGCTTCGGACGTTCTGTTTTTTCCTTTGGCGGCGTGCGTTCGCGCAGCCGCAGGTATATCGCCACCGTCGCGAGGAGGGCGAGACTGGCGACGCCATAAAGAGGCGCCAGCGGTCCGATGGCGCCCGCCGCCCCGGCGAAGGCCGGGCCCAGCATCGCGCCAAGGCCGAATGTCGCTGAAAAACCAGCGAGCGCCGCCGTCCGCCGAGAGGGATCGGACCGATCGGCGATATAGGCCTGCGCGGCCGGCGGCATCGCCGAGCCGAAAGCGCCGTAAAGGCTGCGAGCGGCGAGCATCAGCACATACAGGAGCCACCCAGATAGCGCGCCTTCCATCCCCGATCGGATCGCTGTCGCAAACAGGATCATCGACAGCGCGTAGGCGCCAAGACCGAGGAGGATAAACGGACGCCTGCCGACATTGTCGCTTTGGCGACCCCATAGCGGCCCGCAACTGACCCAGAACACGGCCGACAGCATGAAGACGCCGAGGACCTGAAAGTCATGCAGTCCAAGCCCGCGCGCGATCGGCGGCAAGACGGCGAAAACCACCGTCTGGCCCATGCCGATGACGAGTGTGCCGCTGAGCAGAATAGCGTAGGCGAGCCGGCGTTCAGCCGGGGAGGAGACGACGCTGGTTGGCGCGCGTGAAGGCTCGTCGCCGTCCATCGGGTTTCATTCTCCGACCTGGCGATCAGGCGCTTGGGCTCACCTGGCGGACTTCAATGCCGAGTTTTGTCAGCAAGGCCTGGTCCTTGGTGACGCCGGGGTTCGCGGTCGTCAGGAGGACGTCGCCGAGGAAGATCGAATTTGCGCCGGCGAGAAAGCACAAGGCCTGCGCCTCGTCGCTCAGATACATTCTGCCCGCGGAAAGACGCACGACCGAGGCGGGCATCATGATGCGCGCCAACGCCACGAGGCGCGCCATTTCGATCGGCTCCAGGCGTTCGGCGCGCGACTGCACCGGCGCGCCATCCACCTCCATCCAGAGATTGATCGGCACGCTTTCGGGATGCTTGGGCAGGGTGGCGAGCGCCAGGAGTAGGCCAATCCGGTCGGCTTCTTCTTCGCCGAGCCCGACGATGCCGCCGCAGCAAACCTTGATGTCCGCGGTACGGACTTTCTCCAGGGTGTCAAGACGATCCGCATACGTCCGCGTTTGCGTGATCTCGCCATAGTACTCTGGCGAGGTGTCCACATTATGGTTGTAGTAGTCGAGGCCGGCGTCCTTCAGTTGGTGAGCTTGGTCGGCCGTCAGCATGCCGAGGGTTGCGCAGGTCTCAAGGCCGAGTTCCTTGACCGCGGAAACCATCTCGCAGACGCGGCCAAGGTCGCGGTCATTGGGCCCGCGCCAGGCGGCGCCCATGCAAAAGCGTTGCGCGCCGCCCGCCTTCGCTTTCTTCGCCGCGTCGACGACCGCGTCGACGTCCATCAGTTTCGTCGCCTTGACCCCCGTCTTGTGATGGACGCTCTGGGAGCAGTAGCCGCAATCCTCCGGACAGCCGCCCGTTTTGACGCTGAGGAGGCTCGCCGCCTCTATAGCGTTCGGATCGAAGTGCGCCCGGTGCGCCGATTGGGCGGCGAACATGAGGTCGGCGAATGGGGCGGCGAAAATCGCTTCCGCCTCGGCGCGCGTCCAGTCAGTGCGCACGCGCGCGTCAGGCATATCATACGGCATAAAGTGTCTCGGGAGTTGCGGCGGCCAGTGATTGATAAGCGTATCACTGATCGCCGCGATTGGAAGCCGCGCGGGCGTCGGTGGCGACGCGCGGCAGCACAAGACGCGCCGACTTCGTCTCGACAATCTCCTCGCCGCGCAGGAGCGACGCCTTCGCTTCGTAGACGCCCGCGGGCCAGGCGTCTCCCGTTCGGCGTTTCCCGGCATAGGCGACGAACGTCGCCTTCGACCGCTCGAGCGGTTCGCTCTCATGGCGCGCGGAGAAACCCTCGGGGCCTTTTGCGGTAATCAGTATTCGGTCGCCAGCGTGAAGGTTCATGAATCGCGCGAACGCCACAAGCGCCGCGCTCTTCGCCGTCGGCGCAAGGCTAGCTGCGTCTTGTCGCTCCAGCGTATCAGTCGACACAGCAGCGGGCGCGAACCCCACCGCAAGGATCGCCCGCGCGTCTCGGTCGAGCCGGTCGCGGGCCATGTCGCTCCAAAGACCGACGCCGCGCATGAGAGCGAGGGGCGATGCGCCGCGCGCCGGCCGACAGGTGCGGTTATCCTTACGCCAATCAAATGGATCGATGACATCGCCGTTAAAGCGGACGGAGAAATGCAAGTGCGCGAACGCCGCATCTCCGGACGAGCCCACAAGACCGATCATGTCGCCAGCGGAGACGCGCGCGCCCGGAGCCGTCATGACGCCGCCCCGCCGCAGGTGACAGTATTGCGTCATCCAGCCGCCGCCATGGTCGATGACGATGCCGTTGCCGCAAGGTTTTTCTCCGCCGAACGCCGGTTCTCCATCGACAAAGCGTCGGTCCGGTTCGCCCATGCGCGCCCGCAGCACGACGCCTGGCGCGGCGGCGAGCGCGGCGACGCCGTGGTCGGCCGCGGCGAGAGAGGGAAGCCTGAAGTCAACGCCCTTGTGGCCGTCATAGGTGGCTGCGCCGCAAGCGGCGTCCTGCGCGCGCGCGCCCGCGTCTGCGTCGACAAAGTTTTGCACAAGGCAGGGAATGTCGTCATCGCCGCAAGCGATCGGCAGTTCAAGAATTGGCGGCTTCGGGGGTGAGGGCGCTTGCGTCGCGGCGTGCGCGATCGCCGCCGTGGCCGCGATTGACGCCCAGGCGACGACGAAGACGCGCATGGGCGTCTTCCCGCAAACGGTTTTGTCCTCTGTCGCTCTTGCGTTCATATCGCAGCGCCGCGATTCCTCAGACTCAATGAGTGAGAGCGGGAAGCGCGCGGCCCTTTAGGCCTTTCGCCGCAATGTCGCCCGAGGAACGTTAAGCTTCCGTTGCGAAAGTGAGGCCTGCGTGCCGGGTGAGCCGGTCGATGAGAGGCGCGCCGAGGCCGGACGCCGGGGTCCAGATCCCGCCTGGCGCGTCAGCGCATTCATTGACGAGGGCGAGGGCGGATTCTGCGATCATTTTTGACGTCGAACCGTAGCCGGGGTCCCTGTCGCCGGAAACGCTGACGCGCAATTCCTTGCCGTCGGCGGTTTTACCGATGATGAGCGCCTCGTAGTGGCCGGTTTCGCGTTCTTCCTTCGTCGGCCCTTCGCCGGGCTTCGGCGCCTCGTCTGACATCAGCGAGTTGTCGGACGCGACGGCGGCGGCGGCTTTCTCGCCGGCCTCGCCCGGGCCCGTCATCAGCATTTCGTTATAGGTGAAGTCCGCGCCATAGGCATGGCCCATCAAAAAGTTCGAACGGTGAACGTTCTTGGTGTTGATGGGCGCCATGACGAAAGGCGCAAGCCAGACGCCGAGCTCCTCGTCCAACTTCGGCTTCGAGCCTGAAGGCTGCTTCGGCCCTTCGAACCCGGGCGCGAGCGCGAAGGGGTTCTTCAAAAGGTTGACGATTTCCGGGTCTTTGAAGGCCGCCGCCATTGTGGCCTTGAGACTCGCCGCCGTCCCGCCGGAGAACTTGCCTTTCATTTTACGGACAACTGTGCGGACATCGCGCGCCGGCGCGCTAGCGTCGCGCTTCGCGGCGTCCTGTAGGAAGAGCACGCCGAGATCGAACGGAATGGAATCAAAACCACACGAAAACACAATCCGTGCCCCGCTCTTTTTCGCGGCGTCTTCGTGCGCGTCTATCATTGAGCGCATCCACGTCGGCTCGCCGCAAAGGTCGACATAGTCCGTACCGGTTTCAGCGCAGATGCGCACAAGGTCAGAGCCGTAAAGCTGATAAGGCCCGACGGTGGTGAGCACGACCTTCGCCTTTGCGCACATGTCCTTCAGCGAGGCGTCATCGGAGGCGTCGGCGACGATCAGCGGGGTGTCTGCGCTTGCGCCGATTTCGTCCCGCACGGCGGCGAGCTTTTCCTCGCTGCGGCCGGCCATTGCGAAGGAAATCGACGGGTTCTCCTTGCGGCGTCGATCCAGATACTCCGCCACGAGACGGCCCGTATAACCGCTCGCGCCGTATACGACGACGTCAATTTCTTTTCCTGCGTGGTTTGGCGCGGCCATGTCGTTCCTCCGGTCTGTTAAGGCGCGGAAGATGCCCGAGAATGGTGCGCGCGCGCAATGACGATTGCGGGCGAAACGGCTGTTGGAGCCCTAGAAGCCCACCACCCATCCCACATTGGCGGGGGTCTCGCCCGCATAGACCTCCGCAATCGCTGCTTCGATGGCGTCCGGTCCTGATCCCTTGTGGATCGTCAGCCAGTCGCGGCTCTTGACCGCGGCGCTGCGCCAGAAGTCGAATGCGCGGCGTTCAAAGACGCCTGGACCCCAGTCGGTCGCGCGTTTCTGGATGTGGCCGGGCGCGAAGAACATAGCGCTTCGATCCTTGATGTATCCATCACCCATGCCGCCGGCGTCATAGTGCGTGATGCCCACATTTGACGTATACCGCATATTCTCGCCAAGGAGTTTGTGGAGCCTGCCAATGACCGGACCGCTGCCGGACATGTCAATAATCAGCGACGGGACGGAGGCGTCGATCCGCGATTCCATTTCGTCATACCTGACGACGTCGTCGTAGAGCTTCATCGACAGCACCGCTGACTCATTGCGCGCGCTTGTCACGCCGATCACCCGCGGCGCCGCGGGGTCGTCCTTGAACGCGTACGCGGTCCCGATCGCCGTTTTGCTGGAGGCTGAGGGAATGATCACCTGGCTTGCGCCGAACCAGTCATTGTCCTTAGCGAAATCATAGAGACAGTAAGACGTGGCGTAGAGCGGATAGAGCGTCATGCGCTCATCATCCATAGACGGATCATATCCCGCTTCGCCCGAAACGCGGGCGTAGGCGTTGTAGACCGGCGGCAGTTCAGCCCGGTGCGCAGCGCCGTCAAAGAGACGGGCGTCCTTCACCTTGGTCGGCGCCATGATCAGGTGCGAGGCGGTGGGCCAATAGCCGTAAAGCCGTTCGCCCACGGAGACCTCCGGATGTCGAGACTCAATGATGTCGGCGAACCCCCAGACCGGGATGATCCCCCATTCGGCGTCGGCCGCATCGCCCGCCGGCGAGGCCGCGGGCGGATCGACGACGTCGCCAGCCAATGGCGCGGCGGCGCCCGGTTGGCTCTGGACCGGAAAGAACTTCCAGTAGCCGATGCGTTCGCCCACAACGCCGTAAGTGACGTTGTTCGCTGTGAAGGCGAAACGATCCACTTTGGCGAGCGCTTCCCCGTCGTTCAGCCCCGGCGCCGTGCGTTTGATGAGTCGCCGCGTCGCCAGATCGTCTTTCTTGAATTGTAGTTCTGTGATCTCTGTCATAACGGAGGACCTTCTTTAGAGGGCGGCCTTTTTCGGGCGACGGATTCTATACCTGCGCGGACATAAGAAAAGCTGCGCAGGCGCCTGCCCGGCGCACTCATGAGGCGAAAACTATGGGGCGATTCAGAACTGTGCGTCAGACGCGAAGAATGCGAATAGCGCTCCGACTACGTATGTCGCCGCGGCGATTCCCAGAATAAGGTCGCCCGCGACCCGTATCCGCGCTTGCGTGGTTGCGGCTTGGGCGTCCGCAGGCCAGGCGATGGATCGCACTTGCCATTTCGCTAGCCCTGCGATCACCAGCGATATGCCGGCTCCAAAGAAGGCGGCCGCTTTCTCAGGGGTCGGGCGCAAAAGCGTCGCTCCACGGCCGACGCCCTCGCCATTGATCGCCAAATCGCCGCTGAGAGCCGTCGCCAGAAACGGGAACAGGCAGCTCGCGATCGCAAATCCAGCGGCGAATAGAGCGAGAATTGGCGCGGCCGTTTCGCGCAAGACAAGGTGCATGCTCTTCTCCAATCGCAGCCAGGCTGAACAGGGTCTGACTGAACTTGGTCGGCGTTGTCCGAGAGAGTCCGCTACATCGCTGATGGCGCCATGGTTGGAGGGTCGAGTCAACGAGCTTGTGGGGCGTCGCTCCTGTCGAGCGCCGGGACCGCGTCTGCTGATACGCGTCTTCCGCAGCGCAACAATACTTGTCGCATCCCCTCAAGCCGCCCTTGAGCGCAGCCCTCGGCGCAGCCTTCCCGGTAAACGCTCCGTGCGAAGACCGCCGGCGAGGAGACGCGGCTTTGGATGCGATACGCACAACAACCAACTGCCGTCATCCGCCAAGCTGGCGGCTGAGCGTGGCGACTACTCAGCTGCTCTTGCGCCGACGCCGAACTGCAGCTCAGCGAGCCTCGCATAGACGCCGCCGCGCGCGAGGAGTTCTCCATGGGTCCCCTGGTCGACGACCTGACCATCTTCAAAGACGACAATCTTGTCAGCCTTCAACACTGTTGAAAGCCGGTGCGCGATGACGAGCGTTGTCCTGTCCTTTGAGATCCGCTCAAACGCCTCCTGGATCGCCGCTTCGCTTTCCGAATCAAGCGCGCTCGTCGCCTCGTCGAGAAGCAGGATCGGCGCGTCTCTCAGGATCGCCCGCGCAATGGCGAGCCGCTGCCGCTGTCCGCCTGACAGGTCGCCTGCGTCTTCGCCAAGCGGCGTATCGAACCCTTTCGGCAACGCTTCAATGAACGCCTCAGCGTTCGCGGCCTGCGCCGCGGCGCGCACCGCCGCGTCGTCCGCATCCGGATCGCCGAAGCGGATGTTGTCCGCCGCGGAACCGGAGAACAGCGGGGCGTTCTGCTGGACGATGGAAAGGTTCGCCCGAAGGTCCGCAGGGTCGAGGTCGCGAAGGTCGACGTCGTCGATTGAGACCGATCCGGTCTGCGGATCGTAGAACCTCAGCAACAATTGAAACGTCGTCGATTTTCCGGCCCCGGACGGACCGACGAGCGCGACGGTCTCTCCCGCGGCGACGTCGAATGAAACGCCCTTCAGCGCCTGCGCCTCGGGTCGGGCGGGATAGGCGAACGAAACGTCCTTGAACGATATCGCGCCGCGCGCCGGTGACGCCAGGCGTTTGGGCGAGGCCGGCGGCGCGATGTCGCTTTGCGCGGCCAGAAGCTCCATCAGCCGCTCCGTCGCGCCCGCCGCGCGCATCACCTCAGCATAGGTTTCCGTCAGCATGCCGACGCCGGCGACGGCGATGAAGGACAGCATCACGAACTGCGTCATGGCGCCTGGGGTGATGCCGCCCGACTGGACCTGCGTTGCGCCGAACCAAAGCACACCTATAAGGCCTGCGAGAACAACGGAGGAAATCGCCGCCGTCATCCAGGCCCGAACGCGAATGCGTTTCAGGGCGACGTCAAAGGTCGCCTCGACCGTCTCGCCGAACCTTGCGCGTTCTTCCGGTTCACGCGTGAAGGCCTGCACGGTCTCCACAGCCCGCAAGGATTCGCTCGCCCGCGCCGAGGCGTCCGCCAGTCGGTCCTGGCCGGAACGCGAGAGGCGCTGCACCCGCCGGCCGAAGAGAATGATTGGCCCTAGGACGACCGGACCGCCGACAAGCGCCATCAGGGAGAGCTTCCAGCTCGTGGCGAACATCAGGATGAGCGCGCCGACCGTCGTCGCAACCGTCCGTATGGCGACGGAAACGGACGAGCCGACGACCGTCTGGATGAGCGTTGTGTCGGTCGTCAGACGCGAAAGAACCTCGCCCGTGCGAACATCGGCGTAAAAGCCCGGCGACAGACCAAGCAAATGATCATAAGTCGCGCGTCTGAGATCGGCGACGACCCGCTCGCCGAGCTTGGAGATGAAGTAGTATCTCAGCGCGCTCGCCGCCCCGAGGGCGAACGCGACGCCGATTCCGGCAAGGAAATAGGCGGAGAGGTCCTGACCCAACGCGAAGTTTCGGCAGACGTCCGCGTCACGGGCGGCGGAGAATCCGCAATCAACGACAAGGCGAAACGCCGCCGGCAGCGCGAGCGTCAGTGCCGCCGCGATCACCAGGAAGATGGTGAATGCGCCCAAGAGAGCCGGATAGCGCTCAATGAACGGCCACAACCGTTTCAGCGGCTGAACGCTGCGCGCCTTTTCGCGGTGCTCCTTGTCGCGCTGAAGCTCCGAGGCGAAAGAGGAGCCGCGGTCAAGGTCGGCCTGGCTGCGGGGCGCGTCGGTGTGCGCGGCTGACGTCATGTCGTCTCTCTTCAGATAGACTTCGGCGGACCGCGATTGCGACGCGCTTCGGGTGATGTGTGATATCGTGCCATTAAATCAAATTGCGAGGTCGATAAATGAACCAGCCTGCATTGCGCCTGCGGCTCCCCCGCGCGGCGTTTGTCTTGTCGGCGGCGCTTTGCTGCTGCGCCTGCACGACGTCTGAAGAACGCGCAGCGGCGGCGGAGGCGGCCAGAGCGGCCCACTACAAGGCGTGTCTCGATGAGCGGCGGACGAACGCCGTCGCATGGGAAAGGATAGAAGCGGAGTGTCGCGAAGAGGCCGAAGCGGCGGCGAAACCGAACCTGGAGTCGCCGTCAACGCCGTTGAGCGTCATCTCGATCCCGGGCGGCCGTTAAGAATTGCGCTGGGACTTCGGCGCTAGGGTTCGGCGATCCATTGGGAGATTGCGGATGACTGGGATTGACGCGCGCTGGCGCTCTGTTGCGCTGTGTTTTGCGGCGCTGACTTTCATGGGTGGTTGCGTCGCGGTGAAGACCGCCGGCGCAGTGACGAAAGGCGCGGTCAAGACCACCGCCAAAGCCGGCGGCGCGGTGATCGATGGCGCAGTGGACGTTGTCGACGACGACGAGGAAGACGAATAGCAACTACTCTGGCGCAGACGCGCGGCGGCTCGCAGTAAGGCCAGTCGCCTTGGATGCGATGGTGAGGAGAACGAACGCGCCTGCGAGCGCCAGCGCCGCCTGCGCGATCATCGCTTCACCGCGGCCGAGATTGGCCACGTGGATAAAGAACAGCCCCCAGACGATCGGCCCAGCGTAAGTGAGCGAGCGCGCGATCCAAACCAGGGGCGCGGCGAGGAGCGTCCATCCGCCAAGGACGAGGAAGGCTGACGGGAGCGCGCCAAGCCCCATCGGGTTAAAGCCCGTGAAGTTCGCCGACAGCGAGACGCCCGCCGCCGATGCGATTGTCAGCCAACCGCCAAGGCCGAAGACGGGCGCGAACGAGAGCCCCCGCCAGAAGCTGATTGGGCCTTCACGCCGTACAAGGATAATCGCGATGAGGAGCGGCAGGAGAATAAGCTCCAGAAGCGCGAAGCTGATCCAGTCAGGGCCCCGAGCGGGCGTATAGAGCGCCCAGGCGGCGTTGCCCCAATAGCTGAGCGCGGCGAGCCAGCCGACTCGCGCGGTCAACGGATCGCGCATTGCCGCGGGGGTGAACGCATAAAGCGCGAAGGCGAGCGAGCCGAGGAACAAGGGCCCCCAGATCACGAAGGCGAACCCTGCGGGAATAAGGAACGTGCGGCTCGCGTCCGAACGCCCGCCAATGGACTCCTCAATGCCGAAAAGCTCCGGATAGAACGCAAAGGCCGCCTGCGCGACCGCGCCCGACAGGAGAAGGAAAGCCCTTAGCCAGCCCGCCATCGAGCCTTTTCCCTGCCCATCTCGTTCCATATTTCGCTCCCCGCGTCGGTACCGTTCGTGTTTGTTTTACGGACTGCCGCGCCCTCACGGACCGGCCCGGAGGACGGGCTGCGCGAACCGATAAGCGACGATTTTTGCGCCGAGCACGGGGCGGGTGAGGGGACACGGCGCACCAGGCGAAGGCGTTAACCTCTTATTGCGCCCGCGCCGGCCAAACTGTCGCCAGGCTTTGACCGGCGGCGGACCCAGGGGACGGAAGCAATGACGGAAGCGGAAGAACGACGCCAAGGCAAGCGCCAAGAACAGCGTATCGGCGCATTTGGCGTCGCGGCGATAGCGCTCGCCGCGCTCGCGCTCGCAGTCGTCGTGGTGGAGCTCGCCGCCGGGCCGTTCGCGCCGCAACAGCCTGTCGAAGAAACGGTCGCCGACCTCGTCGTCGGAGTGAAGGACGCGATTGTCCGCCGCGCCCGCGGGGAGGAAGCGCCGCCGCCCGCGCCGGCGCCCTCCGACTGGGACATCGACCGTATCCTGACGACTGGATCGATCGCCGGCGCCGGCGTCGCCATGCTCCTCGGGATCATTGCGCTTGTCCGCCAAGAGCCGCGCGCGCCGGCCTATGTTGGCTTCACGCTTGGGGCCGGTACGCTCCTCGTCGTCTGGCTGCAATGGATGGCCTTCGCCATTCTCGGCGTCTTGTTGATCGTCGCTATCCTCAATCTCATCGGCGGCGATCTGTCGATTGGGTAGGGGCGCGTCGGCCCAAGCCAAAGCCCTCCTAAACGAAACTCGCGGCTATGTCCTTGGAGCGGGCTTCAATATCGGAGTCCTGGATCGCGCCCGTCTCCGCGAATTCCTTCGCCGCGTTCATCGCCGCGCCATAGGCGATCCGCGCAAGGTCCGTCCCGAGGCTGATGCGCTTGACGCCCGCCGCTTCAAGTTCCGTAGTCGGAACAGTGAATTGCCGGAACCCGATCAGGACGTTCACAGGTTTCGATACCGCGTCGCAAATGGCGCGTATGTCGTCGATCGTCATAAGCCCCGGCGCGTAGAGGACGTCCGCGCCCGCTTCTTCATAGGCGCTAAGGCGTCTGATCGCCTCGTCGAGATTGCGTCCGCCGGTGGAGAACTCCTCGCACCGGGCGGTCAGCAGGAAATCGTGGGGCAGCGCGCGCGCCGCCTCCACCGCGGCCGCGACGCGCGCGACGGCCGCGTCGAACTCAAACGCGCCGCCGAAATATGGGTTTGCGGCGTCTTCGATGGAGCAGCCGGAGAGGCCCGTTTCCCCTGCGCGCCGGACCGTCTCCGCGATCGCTTCCGGCGCATCGCCGAACCCAGGTCCGAGATCGGCGGTGATCGGAATATCGACCGCGTCGCAGAGCGCTTCGCAATGGGCGAGCTTTTCATCAAGGCTGACCGCGCCGTCGAGCTTGCCGACGCTCCACGCGAAGCCGCCTGACGTGGTGGCGAGGGCCCTGAAGCCGATGCTCTCGAGGACTTTCGCGCTGCCGACGTCCCAGGGGTTCGGCAGCCGAATGGCGCCCGGCGCCGCGTGCAGCGCGCGGAAGTCGCGTCCCTTTTCCGCGGCGCTCTTGGGTTCAGAGGTCATTGTCTGCGTCTCCCTGTTCTGTTTTGGTGTTCATTTAGCCCTGACCGCGCTGCTCTTTTCGTTAGGCCGAAAGCCAATTCTCGATGGGCGGTGCTGGGGCGGATGCTCTGAGCAACCCCTCTCTTGACTGGACGGCACGCCCGGTGGGTACTAGGGAGGCTTATCAGCCCGAAAACTGAGAACGCGCAATGTTCGAGGATATCATCACCCTTCCTCTAGAGATCCAGTTCCCATTTGCGACTGGCTATACGGCTTATCTACTAGCATTCTCCGGAATTCGAAGTGCGCACAAAGCCGTAGATACAATATTTATAATATTGATATTCAGTTCTATTGCGACACTTTTCTTCGCTGCTCTTGAGGGTTACGGTCCCGTTTTCGCTGGTGCGTCGTCATTCGTGGGAACGTGCATCTCTTCTGTTTTTTGGCGGAGAGTGCTTCGATTTCGAGTTAGGTATTTTATGCGGAACCTAGACATTAGTTGGGCAAACGATGATCCTTCCGCCTTGGCGACACTATGCGATGACACGCAACACGAAGTGACGCAGGTCGCGGTCCGTTTAAATAATGGATCTTGGCTCAGATGTGATGACACTTCGGCGTTCAATGATGCGCCCTATGCACCATTTCTGGTTAGTCCGAGCGGTGATCTTGCTCTCTATCTTACGCATGAAGACACACCTGATGGGAATTCCCGGGAATCGCTTACCACCGTTGATGAGCTCTACGGAGCCCGATTGACTTACGTACCCGCATCAAACATTAGCGAGATAAACCTCCGGCACCGTAAGCGAGGTGCCTAGTTGTGCTTTGAGGGTGGAGGCTTTTGTTGGGTTTGGCCAGTTGTTGTACGCTTGGGCTGCGACGTCTGCTTTGGTTGAGCAGTGTCCCCAACCCGTGGCGGTGAGAAAGTCTTCTTGATTTCGCCAGATCTAGGCTGTTGCGTGAACTGACCGATTTTCTTTTCAGTCACAATATTTGTCCTTTAGATGGAATACACTCGTAGATCGTGGATCGTCTTCAGGTTGTAGTCAAGCCACCTTCTTCGCGCGCTTGCGCGTCGTCTTCTTCGTCGCTTTGCGCCCCTTGCGTTTCGGCGCGGCGATATGGACGCCGGCGCGTTCGAGCATCGGGCGGAGGAATTCGCCGGTGTGGGAGCCTTCCGTGGCGGCGACGTCCTCCGGCGTCCCGGCCGCGACGATCTTGCCGCCGCCGTCGCCGCCTTCGGGGCCGAGGTCGATGATCCAGTCGGCCTGTTTGATGACGTCCAAGTTATGCTCGATGATGACGACGGTGTTGCCGCCGTCGGTCAGCTCCTGGATCACTTCCATCAGCTTACGGACGTCCTCGAAGTGGAGGCCTGTCGTCGGCTCGTCGAGGATGTAGAGCGTGCGGCCCGTGGCGCGCTTTGACAGCTCCTTGGCGAGCTTCACCCGCTGCGCCTCGCCGCCGGAAAGGGTCGTCGCCTGCTGGCCGATCTTGACGTAGGAAAGGCCGACGCGGTGGAGGGTCTGCAGCTTGTCGCGGATCGCCGGCACCGCCTTGAAGAACTCAACGCCTTCCTCCACCGTCATGTCGAGGATGTCCGCGATCGACTTGTCCTTAAACTGAACTTCCAGCGTCTCGCGGTTATAGCGCTGGCCCTTGCAGACGTCGCAGGTGACGTAGACGTCCGGCAGGAAGTGCATCTCGATCTTGATGACGCCATCGCCCTGGCACGCCTCGCAGCGCCCGCCTTTCACGTTGAACGAGAAGCGCCCCGGCGCGTAGCCGCGCGCTTTCGCTTCCGGAAGGCCGGCGAACCAGTCGCGGATGGGCGTGAAGGCGCCCGTATAGGTCGCAGGGTTTGAGCGCGGCGTGCGGCCGATCGGCGACTGGTCGATGTCGATGACCTTGTCGAAGAAGTCGAGGCCGTCGATATGGTCGTGCGCCCCCGGAAGATCCTTGGAGTTATAGAGCGCGCGCGCCGCGGCCTTGTAGAGGGTCTCGATGACAAGTGTCGACTTGCCGCCGCCGGAGACGCCGGTGACGCAGGTCATGAGGCCCACGGGGATTTCCGCCGTCACGTCCTGCAGGTTGTTTTCGCGCGCGCCGACGACGCGCACGACGGCCTCCGGGTCGAAGACGCGGCGTTCCTCCGGGACCGGCACATCGCGGCGGCCGGCGAGATAATCGCCGGTGAGCGATCCGTCCGCATCCATAATGTCCTTGACGTCGCCTTGCGCGATGACCTTCCCGCCATGGACGCCGGCGCCGGGGCCGATGTCGACAATGTGGTCCGCGGTGCGGATCGCGTCTTCGTCATGCTCCACGACGAGGACGGAGTTGCCGAGGTCCCGCAGGCGCTGCAGCGTTTCGAGGAGACGGTCATTGTCGCGCTGGTGGAGGCCGATAGACGGCTCGTCGAGGACGTAAAGAACGCCGGTGAGGCCGGAGCCGATCTGCGAGGCGAGGCGGATGCGCTGGCTTTCGCCGCCGGAAAGGGTGCCCGACGCGCGCGAGAGGGTGAGATAGTCGAGCCCGACCTTGTTCAGGAACAAAAGCCGCTCGCGGATCTCCTTCAGCACCCGGACGGCGATCGTCTTTTCCTTGCGGGTCAGCTTGCCTTCCAGTTGGTCGAACCAGTCGCCGGCGGCGCGGATTGACATCTGCGTCGCTTCGGAAATGTTGAGGCCGTCAATCTTCACCGCGAGGGCCTCAGGCTTCAGGCGAAGCCCGCCGCACGCCTCGCAGTCTGTGACCGACTGGAACCGGCCGAGCTCCTCGCGCACCCAGGCCGAATCCGTTTCGCGGAACCGGCGCTCCAGATTGGGAATGACGCCCTCGAACGGTTTCACCGTCTCGAACTTGCGCGCGCCATCCTTGTAGATGAAGGAGACGTCTTCTTTCCCCGTGCCATAGAGAATGACGTACTGCTGATCCTCGGTGAGGTCGGACCATTTCGCGCTCGTCTTGAACTTGTAGTGGCGGCCGAGCGCTTCGAGCGTCTGGGCGTAATAGGGCGATGTGCCTTTCGACCACGGCGCGATCGCGCCCTTGTTGAGGGGCAAGTCGTCGTCCGGAATGACGAGGTCTTCGTCGAAGATCATCTCGGTGCCGAGGCCGTCGCACGCAGGGCAGGCGCCGGCGGGCGCATTGAACGAGAAAAGCCGCGGCTCGATTTCGTCGATGGTGAATCCCGAAACGGGGCAGGCGAACTTTGCGGAGAAGATGAGGCGTCTTGCTCCCCCGCTTGCGGGGGAGCTGTCGGGCGCATCGCGGCCGACTGAGGGGGTCTTCCTTGCAAGTTTGCCCCCTCCGTCTCGGCCCTTGGCCTCGACACCTCCCCCGTGAACGGGGGAGGACGATCCGCGCACGGCTTCTTCGGCCACAGCAATGCCGTCCGCCAGCGCCAGCGCCTGTTCGAACGACTCCGCCAGGCGCGATTCAATGCCTTTCTTGATGACGATGCGGTCAACGACGACGTCGATGTCGTGCTTCAGCTTCTTGTTGAGGGCCGGAACGTCGGCGATGTCGTAGAATTCGCCGTCGACCTTCACGCGCTGAAAGCCTTTCTTCTGAAGCTCGGCGAACTCCTTGCGGTATTCGCCTTTGCGGCCGCGGATGATCGGCGCCAGGAGATAGAAGCGCGCGCCGTCATCGTCCGCCATCAAGCGGTCGACCATTTCCGAGACGGTCTGCGAGGATATTGGCTCGCCCGTGGCGGGGGAGTAGGGCACGCCGATCCGCGCCCAGAGGAGGCGCATATAGTCATAGATCTCGGTGACCGTGCCGACGGTGGAGCGCGGGTTACGGCTTGTCGTCTTTTGCTCGATCGAGATCGCGGGCGACAGGCCGTCGATCTGGTCGACGTCCGGCTTTTGCATCAGCTCCAGGAATTGTCGCGCGTAAGCGGAGAGGGACTCCACATAACGCCTCTGGCCTTCGGCGTAGATGGTGTCGAAGGCGAGGGAGGATTTGCCCGACCCTGACAGCCCCGTCATGACGATGAGCTTGTCGCGCGGCATTTCGATGGTGACGTTCTTCAGATTGTGTTCGCGGGCGCCGACGACGCGGATGTTTTTCAGGGACATGGGCTTATGCGACAGTCGTGGTAAGTGGTGGAACGGATAAGAGCACCCGCATCTTCATGGCGGGAGCCTTCGAGCAATGCTTAGTCAGCTTCCGCCAGCGGGTAGCGCAGCTATCAATTCTGCCAACAGTTCTTCAACGGCTTTGGGATCGCTTGATGGGAACTCGCGGACCGAAAAACTGCTCGCTTCGGATTCATGTTCTGCAAAAAAGTAGAGCTCATAGGTGTCTTCGAATACTTCGACCTCCACCTCAGCGCTCTCCCAATAGAATATGATCGTTGGGAACCATCCATCGAAAGCCCGAGTTGGCATTTCTGACCTGCCGTCAATGAGTCGCAGCAATTTCTCCGCGTTTTCGACGGTCGCTTTCGTTACTTTGTCGGTAGAGCAGAATTCTCTCGAAACCCCCTGCCATATATCATCATTCATTGGTACGCTGGCCACTCGATTTTGCGACGTATCAGACGACGCCCTCCACAATGACAAATTCCGTTGCGCCGAATTGCTGGCGGAGTTTTGCGGCGGCCTGATAGGCGTCGCCATGGTAGCACTCGACGGCGTCGTCGTAGTTTTCAAACTCAACGAGGACGTGGCGCGATTTCGCCGCGCCTTCCGGGTTTTCGCTTCGGCCGCCGCGGACGAGAAAAGTCGGTCGATATTTGTAAGCGTCGAACGCTTCGCCGACTTTCGTGACGTACTCCGGATATCGCTCCGCGTCCGTCACCTCCACATGGACGATCCAATAGGCTTTCGGCATCGCGCAGTTCCTTTCGCACACTCAAGGGAGGAGAAGGTACATCGCGCTTGACCGCTAGAACAAGATGTGAACTTCTGGATGCGGGAATTGGTTGGGTGTGGACAAAGCGCGGGTCGTTCCTCGCCCGAATCGATGCGTTGTCCGATCACGCGAGACGAGGACGCGGTCGTTGTCCTTCACCGCAAGACTCGCCGCAAGAACTGTGGAGAAAGAAGATGGCCGGAAGCGTCAACAAAGTCATTCTCGTCGGTAATCTCGGCGCCGACCCGGAAGTGCGCCAAACGCAGGACGGCCGGCCGATCGTCAATCTCAGGTTGGCGACGTCGGAGAATTGGAAAGACCGCAACACAGGCGAACGGCGCGAACGCACCGAATGGCATCGCGTGGTGATTTTCTCCGAAGGGCTTGCGCGCGTCGCGGAGCAATACCTGCGCAAGGGCTCGAAAGTGTACATCGAAGGCCAATTGCAGACGCGCAAATGGCAGGATCAGTCCGGACAGGACCGCTACACGACGGAAGTCGTACTGCAGGGCTTCAATTCAACGCTGACAATGCTCGATGGACGCCGGGATGGCGGCGGCGGCGGATTTGGATCCGGAGGCGATGACTTTGGTGGCGGCGGCGGCGGATCGTCTTCGGGCGGCGGCGGAAAGTCGTTCGAACTCGATGATGACATTCCTTTTTGATTGCGCGCCAGTCGATTGCGCAAGCGCGTCGGAGCGGTGGTGATTCGTTTCCTCCTAAAACGAATCACTTTGCGGCGCGCACGGATGAGATGGAGCGATTTTTGGCGTGCGAATCGATTCGTTTTGGGTTCGCTATGCAAAAATGTGTGCTTTTTGGCGCCAGAAACGCAGAAAAGTGCTTGTGCGGACGCTCCGTACCCCGGTCTTTGAAGAATTTATTAGTAAATCAACGTAATGTGACGTCGCCCGCAAGTTAATCGCAGGAGACGATCCAATGGCGGTAAAACGCAAGACCACGAAGACCACGGCCGCGCGCAAGACGACGGCCCGTCGGACCACCTCAACACGCAAGAAGGCGACCGCCGGCAAGACGGCCGCGCGCCGTAAGGCGACGACGGCTCGCAAGGCCACGAAGAAGACAACCGCAAAGAAGACTGCCGCTCGCAAGACGGCTGTGAAGCGCAAGACGGCGGCCAAGAAGACGACGGCGCGCAAGTCGACTGCTCGTAAGTCTACGGCGCGCAAGACGGCGGCGAAGAAGACCACCGCTCGCAAGACGACCGCTCGGAAGACGGCGGCCAAGAAAACGACCGCTCGCAAGTCCACGGCGCGCAAGACAGCCGCCAAGAAGACGACCGCCAAGCGCAAGTCGACGGCCCGTAAGTCCACGGCTCGCAAGACGACTGCGCGGAAGTCGCCCGCCCGCAAGACGACGGCGCGGAAGACGACCGCAAAGCGGAAAGTAGCGACCCGTAAGCCCGCCGCGCGCAAGACGACGGCCCGCCGTTCTACGGCGCGCAAGACCACTGTCCGCCGCACGCGTCGCGGCTAAGCGCACCATCGAATTATCGCCTTCGGCCGTACGTTGCGTCTCCACGGCCGGAAGCGCGCGCTTCAGCGTCGACCGGCGTTCCTCAATGGCATTTTCTTTGAGCGGGCTAGAACACCGGCTGGCGGATTGAAGCGGAAAGACTTGCGGACCTGATGGACGTCGCCTGACATCGGGCGGCGTCCGAGGTCCGGGACGACATCTCCCCCGACATTTCATGTTGCGTTGCGACGCCGGGAGACCTTTCTCCCGGCGCGTTTCGTTTATCTGCATCTGATCGCGCCGCAGCCGAACTATTGCATCGCGCGCGGGGCGCGAAGATACCCTTCCGCGAGAACGCCGGACACGAAGGGAGCCCAGCATGCAGATCGCCGCAAATTCCAATCTCACCAAAGACCGCGAGACCTTCACGTCTTACCTTGAATGCGGATTGACCGGCGAGCGCGCGGATCCGGATCGCCCGCATCAGCTCTCCTCCGCTGGTCGGCCCTATCTCGTTCGGTATGACCTCGACGCGTTGAAGGATCATGTGTCGCGCGATGAATGGGACGCGCGCCCACAGGATCTCTGGCGCTATCGCGAGCTTCTACCCGTGCGGCGTACGGAGAATGTGGTCAGCCTTGGTGAAATCGAAACGCCGCTTGTTGAACTGACGAATGTCGCGCGCGCCCATGGGATCCCGTTGGGCAATCTCATTGTCAAGGACGAGGGCCGTCTGCCGACCGGGTCGTTCAAGGCGCGTGGTCTCGTCATGGCGGTGTCCATGGCGAAGGAGTTCGGGCTGAAAAAGCTCGCCATGCCGACCAATGGCAATGCCGGGGCGGCGCTCGCCGCATACTGCGCGCGGGCGGGGCTGGAGGCTATCGTTCTGTGTCCGGATGATACGCCGGAGATAAACGTGCGCGAAATCGCGGCCCAGGGCGCGAGGGTCTATCGCGTCAATGGCCTCATCGACGAGTGCGGCGCGCTTGTCGCCAAGGGCTGTGATGAAATGGGCTGGTTCAACATCTCCACCCTGAAGGAGCCCTATCGCATCGAAGGCAAGAAGACGATGGGTCTCGAACTGGCGCAGCAGCTGGGTTGGGACGTGCCGGACTATATCTTCTACCCGACCGGCGGCGGCACCGGCCTTATCGGCATGTGGAAGGCGTTCGCCGAGTTGGAGGCGATCGGCTTCATCGGATCGAAACGTCCGAAGATGATCGCGGTGCAGTCGACGGGCTGCGCGCCGATCGTCAAGGCGTTTGACGAGGGTGCGCGGCATGCGGCGCGTTGGGAAAATGCGGAAACGGTGGCGGCTGGCATTCGCGTACCCGCCGCGGTCGGCGATTTTCTGATCCTCGATGCGGTGCGTGAGAGCGGCGGCTTCGCCATCGCCGTCCCTGACGAGCTGACGTTGAAGGCGGTGGATGACGCGGCGCGTCAGGATGGTTTTCTTCTTTGTCCGGAAGGCGGGGCGACGCTTGCGGCTTACCGCATGGCGCTCTCAGATGGCCGCGTGACAAAATCCGATCGGGTCGTGCTCTACAACTGCGCGACCGGACTAAAATATCCGATGTCGGACCAGTCAAAGACGCTTGACAAGAACGCGGCGATCGATTTCGCCGCGCTTTAGCTTGGGCGACGCCTCCACGAAGCCGCTACAGCTCCAAGGGCGGTCTTGTGGTTGCGCCGGGCGTCGCGTCGGCAAGATGGCTGACCGACACAATTCACCTGACGCATATACGTCATGCCGGTATGCTAGGCATCGTGCGGTCAAGGTCTTGAGAGAGGAGTGCGCGGATGGGCGTCCTGCGGATACTTGTTATGGTGGCGGCGGCCGTCATCCTCGCCTTCGTCGGCTTCTACGCCTATCTCGGCGGCTTTTCGAACGTCGAGGCGTCCCGCGGATCGTTCGAGGAGACGGAGATCATCTTCGCGGTCCATAAAGGTCCTTATCAGCAAGTTTACAGGGCTTGGGAGAGCTTCGACGCGGCGCGCGAAGAGGTGGGCCTTGAGGCGTGCGACGGCCTTAGCGTCTATCTCGATGGGCCGGAGACGCCGCGCGAAGAGGCGCGCACCGTGATCGGCTGCGGCATTGACAATGTCACCGAAGATCTAAAGGAGGCGCTGCGCGCGCGGTTTCCGTCGACGGTGCTTCCCTCTGCGGAGGCGATGACGGCGACGTTCCCGTACAAGAACCCCATGTCCTTCGCCATTGGTCCGATGAAGGTCTTTCCTGTGCTGCAGGAGCGGATGGCGGCGGAGGGCCATGAAGCGTCGCTCGGGATAGAGACCTATGGCGACGTCGATGCGATCACCGAGATGACGTATTATCTGCCATTTGGCGTTGCCCAAGGCGCCTATGCGCCATTGTATGACGCGTTCGAATAGCTGCGCGCTGCTAACGCGACGCGCGCCAGTCGCACAGCATACTGATCACACTTCTTACTGCTCAAAGCAGCTACTGATCAAAGCGGCTACTGATCATATGGATACATGGTCTTAAGGTCGACGTTCTCGTATGTGAGGGCGTCCAATCGCGTTGTGCCGATAAAGGCGCCGGGCGCATCGACGATATGGATCGTCATCGCAAAGCCCGTCTCGTCGAAGCCGCGACGAAAATGCACGCGGGATTTCACCACGAAGATGTCAAAGTCTTCCGGCTTGATGGGGCCGACGCGCATCTGCTCCGGGTTGACGAGCTGGCGCAGCGTTGGCGTGATCATGAGCGCGTTGCCCTCGCCAAAGGAGACGATGGCGATCTCGTCGAAATTGAGCCCCGGCCCGAGATAAGCGAGCTCGCCCGTGACGCGCACAGGCTCGCCGCTCGCCTCGCCCATAAAGCCGCCCACCTCCATGTCGAACGCGTCGCCCGCTGCGAGGCCCGCTGACTCGATCGCCTCAATGGCGCGCTCGTCTCGGACTGAACCGATAAGAACGCCGCCGAGATTCTGGTCGATCACCTCACGGAGGATGAAGGTGGAATCGCCGCTGCGGTCGGAATAATCGGCGAGCGCGATCGGCGCGGCGCCTTCCGCCCGGGCGATCTTCGAAAGCCGGACCGCCTCTTCGGGCATCTTGATATCGGGTCCTTTCACGAACGGCTCGCGCAGGCGGTTCATGTACTCGTTCATGTCGTCGGCGATCTCGTCGGCCATGTCCTGGTCGTCATTCGTCATCACGTGGATCGCCGCGCCGATGTCCGGCACGTCCGACCAGGGGAAACCGAGAAAGACGCTGACGAAAGCGTCGGGGACACGCGCCTCCCACCTGCGCGCGCGCTCCATGATGTCCATGGTGGGGGAAGCGCCGGTCCACTGCACGACCGTCGGCGTGACGATTCCCGGTTTGCGGCTCGCGGTCGTCGACACATAGGTCCCGCGCGCCAGGCGGACGAGGGATCGGGCGGCGCGTTCGCCTTGCAGATAAGAGTCATAGTGCGGGAACCGCTTGGTGGTGAACGCCATATCCGCCCAGCGCAGGAATTCGCCATCTTCGTTTCCGTGCAGATCGAACGTCGCGACGATGGGTACATCAGGGCCCACCGCTTCGCGGAAGCGTTTGGCCACCTCCGCTTCGGGGCGGGGAATGCCGCGCGTCGCCATCGCGCCGTGAAGGGAGAGGAATACGCCGTCCACTGGCCCCGCTTCCTTCAGGGCGTCCAGCATATTGCCGACGAAATAATCAAAGCTCTCCTCCGTATTCCAACTGCGCGAGGAGCCGCCATAGACGCCGACGGGGGAGGGCAGGCCGATGAGCTCCACGTTCATGTAGTCGCCCGCCGCGGCGACGAACCCGCGCATGTAGGGACCGGCTTCGAAGACTTCGTCGCCAGTGAATTCCGGCCGGATGCGGGTCCAGTCTTCCACACCTGTGTCGCCGCCAGGACAAAACGTGCAGGTCTCGTGTGAGAAATCCATAACGGCGAACCGCAATGGCCTCGCGGTTTCGTTCGTTGAGGTTGGCGGCGGGAGCGCCTCCGCCGCGGCGGGCGGGGCCGGAGGCTCCGGCGGCGTCTGTCCGCAGGCGGCCATCGCCGCCAGAAACACTGACACATTAATGGTTCGGACAGCCTTCATGTCGGCGCCCTCCTTATGCTGATTGTCACTCCGCCGCCATCGCGCGCGGCGCCGCGCCCACATGGGCGCGTTCGGCGAGCAGCACGCGGCCGCACTTTTCAGTTTCGAAAGCGCCCGTGAACTCGCCATCGCGCCAGAGGACGCGGCCGGCGATCATCGTCAGCGGCACGACGCCGTCCGAGCGATTCACAAGCTGGTCGTTCTCCAGAATGTCGCGCCAGATCCGCTTCGTATTGGCGACGCCGTCATGGGCGGCGAGCGCCTTCGGATCGATGAGGACGATATCCGCCTGATCGCCGACATCGATCGACCCCGCCGCGATGTCAAAAAACTCGGCCGGATCGCGCGTCAGGCGTTTGACCATGTAGGCGACGCCGTCTTCGCCGCGCTCCTCCATGGCGATCTTCAGGGCGCGCAGGTTCACGTCGTAGAAGGCGAGGTTCGTCAGGTGAGCGCCGGAATCGGCGAAGCCGGGCAGGAAGTCCGGCGACATCGTCACCTTACGGATCATTCTGTCGTCCGCGTTGGCGCTCGTCGTATGCCAGTAAAGCGCGCGGTCATAGGTCTTGAGGATGTGAAAGAAAAAGTCCGCATCGTCCACGCAGGGCGGGAAGCCCTTGAACGCCGCGCGCTCGTCATCGTCCCTGGCCGCGTCTATTGTTCCTGACTGAAACTTCTGAAGGCGGGCGAAAATGTCAGACATACGCTCGCCCGCCCAGGACCCGACGGGCGCGGACTCCACAAACATCTCGTCAATGCCGCGATAGAGCGCCAGTTCCTCCATGCGCAGGAGGCGGCGCAGACGGGCGAGATTGACGCCGGTTTTGCCCTCGCGCCACATCCGCTTAAACGCGGCTTCGAATTCCGGATCGGCATAGAGCGCGGCGCGGCCCTCATCATCCTCAAGGTCGAGCATCATCAACTGGCGGAGCTCCGGCACCTCCTCGGCGAGCGGCGTGACGGCGCCGTCGGCCCAGACCTTGAATGGCGCGGCGAGGGACTGCAGCTTGAAGTTTCCGGCGAGGAGCTTCGAATTCAGGAGCCGCGTCAGCGTGAAGGCGCTGCGGATGATGTTGCGGTCCGAGCGCACGTCCATCGCCGCGACGGCGGTGATCTTCAACGCCTTTTGGTATAGTCGGCCGCTGGTGAGGAGGAACGTCCGGAAGACTTTCAGCGGGCTTTCGACGGGCGGCGTCGCCTGCCATACCCGGCCGAACCGCCGCACCACATGGGTCAGCCGCTTCAGCTCCTGAAATCCACCGTATTGGGAGGGAATGCGTTTCTCCCGGTTCGGATCGTTGGAGAGGTAATGAAACGGCAGGGCGTCGGAGGAAAAGCCCGCATACCCTTCGGCCATGCCTTTCTCCAGAAGCCGCTCCATCTCCTGAAGCTCCGCTTCCGTCGGATCGCGAGAGACGGACGCATTCGTGCCCATCGCGGCGATCCGCAGCATGGAGTAGGGGATCATCGGCACGATGTTCGGCCCGAGATTGAGGCTTTCCAAATGCTCCAGGTACTGATCGGACGCGTCCCAGGTCGCGCGGTCGGCGACCTTCTTCAGGACATGCTTCGGCACGTTTTCGACGCGCGCGAAGCAGTCGACGATCGGGTCCTCGCCGTTCTTGCGCAAGGCGCCGAAGGCGAGCCCTAAGGAGCAGTTGGATACGACGACGGTCGTTGTGCCGTGCCGCACCGATTCCGGCAGGCCGGGCGCGATCTCCACCTCAAGGTCGTAATGGGTGTGAATGTCGAGGAGGCCGGGCATGAGCCACAGGCCCTCTGCGTTGACCGTCTCTTTCGCCTGCGCGCCGTTCAGGCGACCGGCCCGGGCGGCGATGCGGCCGTCCTTGATCGCCACGTCGCCGAAGGTCGGCGGGCCGCCGGTTCCGTCGAAGATCCGCGCGCCGCGGACAAGCGTGTCATAGATCTCGGTCATGCCCGAAGGGTGTCGCCGACTGGCGCGCGACGCAATCATGCGCCGCAGGGCGGCGACTGCGTCAGTCCGCCGCCCGCCTATTCGACGATCACTCCGATGACGACGATCACCGCCAGCCAGGCGGCGAGCCAGTGGGCGGCGCGGGCGAGGCCAGGCGTCTCTTTTCCGGTGAAGCCGGTCACGAGCATGTAAAGCCCGATCGCGCCGGTCAGCCCCGCCGCAATGACCCCGAAGGTGATGATTCCGCCGCCGCCGGACATGGCGGCGAAGGTCAACGTTGATGTGCCGGCGACTGCGACGGCGGCATGAGTCAACACTTTCGGCTTCCAGGAATCCGACGCTGACATGCTCGCGAAAACGCCGAGGACCCCCGCTGCGCCGAAGAGTAGTAGTGCGATTTCCGCTGGAGCCATTGTTCCCTCGCAAAAGCTTGATCCAAAATGCTTTGTTCGCCTTGTTATAGGGCATTCGGCAGGGCGGTTAACCTGCCTCGCGCACTTTCGGCGGCCGCTATAGCGGGGCCTTCCCGGCAATCGCCTGTTGCGCCGGATTTGCGAATTGGCGAGGGGCGCCGGCTTCAATGGAACAGCGCCAGTCGCCCGCGGGGGATCGGGCCCGGGAGGGCGGCGACCAGAGCGCAACCTATGCGTCTTGTCTAGATAGTGAACCGATCAACATAGGCCGTCACGCCGTCGCCGCCGCGGCGAAGCGCGCCGCCGATGGCGTAGATCCCGTCAATCTCGCCATGGCCCTCAATCGCGACGCCCCCAAGGCCGTGGCGCGGGCGGGCCATCGGCGCGACGGGCGCCCAGGCGTCCTTGGACGGATCATATTCCCATGCGTCGGCGTAGACGCCGCCGTCGCCGAAACCCTGACTTGCAAACCATTCGCCGCCGAAGGCGAAGAGCTTGCCCTTGTAGGCGGCCGCCGCAAGGCCGCCTTGCCCGCGCGGCGCGTCTTGCCTGATTGGCGCAGGGAGGGCCGCGATCTCCCGCCAGGCGTCGGCGGTGGGGTCATAGGCGTGGCAGGTGGGGTTGTTCCCATCCGCCACCGTCCGGCCACTGATGACATAAAGTTCGCCGCCCAGGATCGCGCCCGCGGCGGAGTTGCGCGGGGATGGCAGAGGGGCCATGGCCGTCCAGTCATCCGCCACCGGATCATAAGCCCAGTGGCGTCCGATATCGCTCTGGTCGGTCCATTCGAGATTGCGCCCCGCTTCCGGTCCGCGGCCGCCAATCATGTGAATGCGGCCATTATGGACGAGGGTGACCGCTTCGGCCTGCGGGGCAGGTAGGGGCCGCGCCGTCTCCCACTCGCCCGTCGCCGGGTCGGCAATTCGCCAGTTCTGCGCCTGCGTCGCCCAGATGTTCAGCCCCTTGCGCTTGAAGCCGCCGATGGCGTGCAGGGCGCCGCTGGTCCAGGCGAGGGCGATATGGTGACGCGCCTCGGGCAGGTCCTGTCCGCGTGTCCACTCATTGGTCTGCGGATCGTAGACCGTGACGGCTTTCTTGATTGGAATGGTCAGGCCCACGGCGAGGCCGCCGGCGTTGACGATGAAGGGACGGCCGTTGCGGTCGATCAGGGTCGGATAAATTTCCTGGACCGCGAACGGCATGTCGGCGCGCGGGGTCCAGGCCCCCTTCGCCTCCTGCGCGCGCGCGGGCGAGGAGACGGCGCTCAGACTCCCCGCGCCTGTCGACGCGGCGGCGGCGGTTGCGCCGGTCAGGAAGAGGCGTCTGTTCAGCATCATTTCCCTCGAATGAAACGAGTCACCTAATCGGTAATGGTGTATCTAGCTGGAAATTGCGCCGGCGTCTTCGTGGTGGGCGCGCCGGATTGACGGATGCCGGATCGACAAACGCGGGATTGAAGAAGATGGACCGACGGTTTTTCTTGGCGGGCGGCGCAGCGGCGCTAACCGGTTGCTCGACGCCGTTTGCGGCGCGCGGCGGCGATCAACGGCGCTTCGCTTGGCCGACCTTCGAAGCGCTTAACCTCCACGCCGACCGCATCATGCGGATCACCGTTTGCACCCGTCCGTTTCGCGCCCAGGGACCGCGGCTTGAAGCCGAGGTGATGGGCGGCAAACGCGTTGTCCACAATTATGGCCATGGCGGGTCGGGATGGTCCTTGTCGTGGGGCTGCGCGTCGGAGGCCGCCAGTCTGGCGCTACAGGACGGCGCGCGGCGGATCGCCGTGATCGGCGCCGGCGTGATCGGGATGACGACCGCCATTCGGCTTGCCGAAACCGGCGCGCAGGTGACGGTGTACGCCAAGGATCTGCCGATGGAGACGCGGTCCGCGCGCGCGACCGGCGTCTGGTCGCCGTCCAGCCGCATCGCGCTGGCGAACGCGGCCGCGGCCGATTTTCCCGACAAATGGGAGCGTTGGTCGCGGGCGAGCTATGCGGCTCATTTGCGCCATATCGGCGATTCGGCCGAATCAATCTCGCTCCAGCCGCGCTATTTCTTGCGCGACGAACCTCGCAAGCCGCGCATTCCGGGCGTTCACGATTTCATGCATCTCGAAAACAGGACGAGCGATATGACGCCGCGCTGGCGCTCGGTCCCTGCCGATTCGCTGCCGTTCAACGTGGACCGCGCCTTTGGCGGACCCGACATTGTCTTCAACATTGCGGGCTATACTGAGCGATTGATTCGTGACTTTCATACGCTGCGCGGCCGCATTGTTCGAAAGGCCTTTCCGGACGCGGGCGCTGTGCTGTCATTGTCTGAAGATGTGATCGTCAATTGCACGGGGTACGGCGCAAAAGCGCTCTGGGGCGCGGATGACCTGACGCCCGTGCGCGGGCAAATCGCGTGGCTTCCGACGCAGCCCGCCGCTCGTTACGGCGTCATGTATAATGGCGTATTGGCGCTGTCTCGTCGCGACGGCGTAATCATCCAAGCGCTCGGTCCGAACGAGGATTTCGGTTTCGGCGACGATAGCGAAACCACGGACCGCGAGGAGGCTGAAGCCGCGATTGCGACGATGCGGCCGGTCTTTGAAAGCGCCTGACTTTACCCGCTATCTGGCGGTCCCGCCTTGCTGTTCCGCCGGGCAAGGTGTATCAAAACTGTCAAGAAATATCCCAATTTCCTTCGGACTTTCCCGTGACAGAGAACTCAGACGACAACGCCCCGACCGAGGGCGAAGACGATCCCGCCGCTCCTTCGATCACCATCGAAGAAGAGATGCGCAAATCGTATCTCGACTACGCCATGTCGGTCATCGTCTCCCGCGCGATCCCCGACGCGCGCGACGGGCTGAAGCCGGTCCATCGCCGCATTCTGTGGTCGATGCATGAGAACGGCTACACCCACAATAAGCCGTATCGGAAATCCGCCCGCGTCGTCGGCGACGTCATCGGTAAGTATCACCCGCATGGCGACCAGGCGGTCTATGACGCGCTGGTGCGGATGGCGCAGGATTTCTCCATGCGCCTGCCGCTGCTCGACGGGCAGGGGAATTTCGGCTCGATTGACGGCGATCCGCCAGCGGCCATGCGCTACACCGAAGTGCGCATGGACAAGCCCGCCGAGGCGCTTCTCGAAGACATCGAGAAGGACACGGTCGACTTCCAGCTCAACTATGATGGCCAGGAAAAAGAGCCGGTCGTCCTGCCGGCGCGGTTCCCGAACCTCCTCGTCAATGGCGCGGGCGGCATTGCGGTTGGCATGGCGACCAATATCCCGCCGCACAATCTCGGCGAGATCATCGATGCAACAGTGGAGCTAATAGACGATCCGACGACCAGTGATGAACGCCTGATTGAAATCGTGCCGGGTCCGGACTTTCCGACCGGCGCGATGATCCTGGGCCGGCAAGGCGGACGGTCGGCGCTTCTGACGGGCCGCGGCTCGGTGATCATGCGCGGGCGGGCGAGCGTCGAAGAAATCCGCAAGGATCGTTACGGCATAGTTGTCACGGAAATTCCGTACCAGGTCAATAAGGCGATGATGATCGAGAAGATCGCCGGGATGGTGCGGGACAAGAAGATCGAGGGCGTCGCGGACATTCGCGACGAGTCGAACCGCCAGGGGATTCGCGTCGTCGTCGAGCTGCGCCGCGACGCCGCGCCTGACGTCGTTCTGAACCAGCTCTACCGCCATTCGCAGCTTCAGACGTCATTCGGCGTCAACATGCTGGCGTTGAATGGCGGCCGGCCGCAGCAGCTGACGCTGCGCGACGTGCTCTTGAGTTTCGTCTCCTTCCGCGAGGAAGTCGTCACCAGGCGGACGAAATTCGAGCTCGCCAAGGCGCGCGACCGGGCGCATATCCTTGTCGGCCTCGCCATTGCGGTCGCCAACATCGACGATGTCGTGAAGCTTATCCGCGAGGCGCCGGACCCGGCGACCGCGAAGGAGCGGCTGATGGCGCGCGAATGGCCGGCGAAAGACCTAGCGCCGCTGGTGCTGCTCGTCGCGGACCCGCGCCATTTGATGCTAGACGGCGACAAGCTGAAGCTCTCCGAAGAGCAGGCGAAGGCGATCCTCGACTTGCGCCTGCAACGCCTGACGGCGCTCGGCCGCGACGAAATCGGCGACGAGTTGAAGGGCCTTGCCGAAAAGATCGAGGACTATCTCGACATCCTGAAGCGCCGCGCGCGCGTCCTTGACATCATCAAGACCGACCTCGCCGCCGTGCGCGAGGCGTTCGCGACGCCGCGCAAGACCGAGATTGTCGATTTCGACGGCGAGGTGGAGGACGAGGACCTCATCGCCAAGGAGGAGATGGTCGTCACCGTCACCCACTCCGGCTATGTGAAGCGCACGCCGCTTTCCACCTATCGCGCGCAGAAACGCGGCGGCAAGGGACGGGCCGGGATGAAGTTCAAGGACGAGGATTTCGTCTCGCAGCTTTTCGTCGGCGATACGCACACGCCGCTTTTGTTCTTCACGTCGACGGGCATGTGCTACAATCTGAAGCTATGGCGTCTGCCCGAAGGCGCGCCGAACTCCCGCGGCAAGGCGTTCGTGAACCTCCTGCCGCTCGGCCAGGACGAGCGGGTGACGACCATCCTTCCGCTACCTGAGGATGAGGAGGCGTGGGAGAGCCTTCAGATCATGTTCGCGACGCGCTCTGGCAATGTCCGGCGCAACAAGCTCTCGGACTTCAAGCGCATCAACCGCAATGGCAAGATCGCCATGAAGCTCGAAGAGGCGTTCGAGGCTGGAGCGGACGGGATTGTCGGGGTGCAGATCTGCCGGCCGGCGGACAATGTCCTCCTGACGACGGCGCGCGGCATGTGCATCCGCTTCCCTGTCGAAGATGTGCGGGTCTTCGCCGGGCGCACCTCCACGGGCGTGCGCGGCATCAAGCTCGACGGCGGCGACGAAGTCATCTCCATGGCGATCCTCGGCGGCGTCGAGGCGACCACTGAAGAAGCGCGCTCCTATATGAAGCACGCCGCCGCCATGCGCCGCGCACTAGGAGAAGACGCCGACGAGGCGCCGGAGGTGGATGAGGGCGAGGACGCGGCCCTGTCGCCGGAGCGGATCGCCGCGCTCGGCGCAGCGGAGCAGTTCGTCCTGACCGTGACGGAAAATGGCTACGGCAAGCGCTCCTCATCCTATGAGTACAGAACGTCCGGACGCGGCGGAAAGGGCATCATCGCGATCACGGTGAACGATCGCAACGGCCCGGTCCGCGCGTCGTTCCCGGTGGAGGATTCCGACCAGATCATGCTGGTCACCGATGGCGGCCAGCTCATCCGCACGCCCGTCGACGACATCCGCGTCGCCGGTCGCAACACCCAGGGCGTCACCATCTTCAAGACCCGCGAAGGCGAGAAGGTCGTTTCGGTTGAACGCATCGAGGATATCGGCGACGATGACGCGGAAGACGACGACACGTCGCAACGCGAGAGTTAGGCTTTGAGCAAACGCATCGGCCTTTACCCCGGCACGTTCGACCCGATCACTCTCGGGCATGTGGACATCATCGAACGCGCGGTGAAGCTCGTCGATGTCCTTGTGGTCGGCGTCGCCATCAACAAGGACAAGGGGCCGCTCTTTTCGCTCGAAGAACGCGTGGAGATGGTCGAGGCGCAGATGGAGCCGATCGCCGGCAAAAGCGGCGTCACGATCCAGGTTGAGCCCTTCGATACGCTGCTCATGAAGTTCGCCGAAGAGGTGAACGCCGACATCATCATCAGGGGCCTCAGGGCCGTATCGGATTTTGAATACGAATTTCAGATGGTTGGCATGAACCAGGCGCTGAACGACGAGATCGAGACGGTGTTCCTGATGGCTGACGCGCGGTATCAGTCGATCGCCTCGCGGCTGGTGAAAGAGATCGCGCGGCTTGATGGCGACGTAACCGGCTTCGTCCCGGCGAGCGTCGCTGAACGTATGTCGAAGAAGCTTGGCGGCTGAACGGGCGCAATGCTTTCAGCTGGACTGCGACCGCCCAAATTGGCCTTTTCCTTTGCGCCTGTCGGCGCGCGCGGGTACCTGAAGGCCTTCTGGGCGGCGGTGGCGCAAGCTTCGATTGCGGCCAAAGTTAGCGACGGAGCGCAAAGAGCGATGCGGCGTAAGCGTACGGCCCTTCTGGGCGCAAGTGTTTTGAGCGGACTATTGGCGGGCCTCACCGTTCTCGCCGGCGTTGGCAGTGCTGCGGCCGCCGACGATGACGATGACAAGGATAAGGACGCGCCGAGCAAGACGCCGTACCAGATCGTCGCCGATGCGCCCGATTCGGAATGGCGCCCCGTCGATCCGGAAAACATGCTGGTCATGGACCTGCCGGCCGGCGAGGTCGTTATTGAGTTACGGCCTGATTTCGCCCCGAAGCATATTCAGCAGATCAAGACGTTGGTTCGCGACGGCTTCTATGATGGCCTGAAGTTCCACCGCGTTATTGAAGGATTCATGGCGCAGGGCGGGGACCCGAAAGGCGACGGCTCGGGCGGTTCGGATCTGCCGGACCTGCCGCCGGAGTTCGTCCGCGACAGCGCCGACGTCGCCAAGCTGACGCAGATCGGACGCGATCGAATGGCGGCGCGGATCGCCTTTATTGACGGCATGCCCGCTGCGGCCGAGCCAGAGTCGCTGCGCAGCTTCCGCGCCGACAGGCGGGTGCGCGTTTGGGCGGCCCATTGCCCAGGCGTTATGTCCATGGCGCGGGCGACCAAGCCGGATAGCGCCAACAGTCAGTTCTTTCTGATGATTGGCGACGCGCGGACGAGCCTTGATCAACGCTACACCGCCTGGGGGTGGATTGTTGACGGGATGGAAAACTCGCGGCGCATCAACCGAGGCGAGCCGCCGGACCGACCGACGCCGATCGTCCGAATGCGGATCGGCGCCGATATTCCCGAGGCGGAGCGCCCCGAGGTTGAAGTGCTGTCCACCGCCGGTCCGACCTTCTTGGAGTATCTTGAAGCGGCGGGCCATGTGAATGACGGCCTTGTCAAAGACGTTTGCAACATCCGCGCGCCGCGGCGCGTGAAAGGAAAGATTGAACTATGACCGAAAAGATGGTGCTGGAGCTTGAAACGGGCCCGGTCACGATTGAGCTACTTGCCGACAAAGCGCCGGGACATGTCGCGCGCATCAAGGAGCTCGCTGACGACGGCTTCTATGACGGCCTGACGCTTCATCGCGTAATCGAAGGCTTTATGGCGCAGATGGGATGTCCTGTCGGAAACGGAACTGGCGGGTCCGGAAAGAAGCTGAAGGCGGAGTTCAATGATGTCAGCCATCAGCGCGGCGTCGTCTCCATGGCTCGCGCTCAGGATCCGAATTCAGGCGACTCGCAGTTCTTTATCTGTTTCGACGACGCGTCCTTCCTGGACGGTCAGTACACGGCCTGGGGAAGGGTCGTTGACGGCATGGAGAATGTTGACGCCGTCGAACGGGGCGAGCCGCCAGCGAGCCCGACCAAGATCAAGACGTTTCGCACGGCGGCGCAATAAGCGCCCGCGGGCCGAGGCGCATCCTGTCCTTCGCGTTTGAATGGGCGAAAAGCGGCGGAACGGAGATCTGAATGCCCGATGCTGACAAAGTCCGCAATTGGACGCCCGAGCGATTGCCTGATCTTGGCGGGCGTCTCTATGTCGTCACTGGCGGGAACTCCGGGATCGGACTAGAAGCGGCGAAGATGCTCGCCTCAAGGAATGCGGACGTCATCGTGGCGGCCCGCAATCCGGAAAAAGCGCGCGCGGCGGTTGACGCCCTTGCTTCGCTTGGGTCGGGCGTCGCGTCCAGCCTTCAACTTGACCTTGCGGATCTCTCTAGCGTGCGGGCGGCCGCTGAAACGCTGCGTGTGCGGACTGATAAGGTCGACGGTCTCGTCAATAACGCCGGCATCATGCAAACGCCCCCGCAGAAGACGGCGAACGGGTTTGAGATGCAGTTCGGCACGAACCATCTCGGGCACTTCTATTGGACGGGGTTATTGCTCGACCTCGTCGAAGCGGCTGCGGGCCGCATCGTCACAGTGTCCAGCATCGCGCACCGATACGGTAAGATCCATTTCGACGATCTGATGCTCGAGAAGAGCTATGATCCGACGGTCTCCTACTGCCAGAGCAAACTCGCCAATCTCGTCTTCGCGCTTGAATTGCACCGCCGGCTGATGAAAAGCGGCTCCAGCGCAAAGTCGATAGCCTGCCATCCCGGCTATTCGAATACAAACCTTCAAAGCACTGGGCCCGGATCGGCGCTGACCGCGATCTATCGAGTGACGAACGCGCTGTTCGCGCAGTCCGCGGAGAAAGGCGCCATGCCGACCGTTCTCGCCGCGGCGGGCGACGAGGCGCGCGCCGGCGCCTATTACGGACCGACGGGGTTTCGCGAGCTGAATGGTCCGGTGGGCGAGGCGGCCGTCGCGCGCCGCGCCAGCGATGAAGAAACCGGCGCGCGTCTGTGGACGGAGAGCGAGCGGCTTGTTGGGCTTGAATGGCTGAGTTAGGCGAGCGGCGTCGCTTCGCGCCCGGGGGATTGCGCTATGGCGAACATCTTGATCGCGAACACCTTGGAAGATTTCTTCCCGAAGGCCTCTTATGCGGCGCTCGTCGACCCAGATCGGACTTCCGTCGCCGCGGCGGCGCGGGACTTCGTCGAAGCCGGTCGGCGTTACGGGTGCGTCCGGCTCATTGATGCGCCGGCGCGACTGTTTTCCGAGCAGGTCCTGGGCGAGGCGCTGCGCGTGTTCGCGATGACGGACGCCGGTCGTCGTCGCCTATACAAGAAGTCGTTCGACACGTCGCATTCGAACCTTTATCGGGGCTGGTACCCTTCGCCTCAACCGAATTGGGGAACGGAAGGGTACGATATCGGGCCGGACATTGCGCGCGCGATGGCGGTCATGGATCCCGACGATCCGATCACGGAGCCAACGCCCGTTCCTTCGGACGAAGAGCTTTCCGACGCCGCGGGATGGCGCGCGGCGGCGGCCGAATACTATCTGGGGATGGAGGCGGTTGGCCGCGTCGTCTTGCGCGCGATCGCCGTCGGCCTCGGTCTCGACAGCGCGCGATTCGAAGATGTGTTCGACGACGGCGTTTCAACCTTGCGATTGATCCGGTTCATTCCGGATGCGGACGGAGAGCAACGGCTGGCGACGCCCGACCACACCGATTCCGGCCTGGTAACGCTTCTCGTCCAGTGCGACGAAGCCGGGCTTGAGTTTCTGGATCCGGCGGGGCGTTGGCGCGCCGTGCCGCCGGAAGCGGCGACGATCGTCGTCAATTTCGGGCAGCTCCTCGAGACCTGGACGAACGGCGCCGTCAAGGCGACCCGCCACCGGGTCCTGGATCTCAAACAGGAGCGTCGTTCGGCGCCATTCTTCGTGGAGCCTCGCGTCGACGCTGTCATCAGCCCGCTGAAGGAGCTTGGCGGCGCTGAATTCGCGCCCTTCGCCTTTGGCGACTATCTCTGGGCGCGCACCACGGAATTCAAGGAACAGGCCGGCGTCGCTCACCTCCGCGCGCCGCGCGGCCTTGCGTTGGGCGCGAGGTAAGGTCGAGGCCTCAAAACGGCGCGGCCCGGCTGATCAGCGAGTGTTCGTCCAGGAGGGCGTCCGACGCGCCATACCCGAACCCGCGGGTCTCCGGCGCGAGGCGCGCGGCGCTGTAGCCGTCGAAAACGAATTCCGGCGCGCCCTGATCGTCGCCGGAGGGCGCGAGCGCGGCCGCGGCGAGGGCGAGCCCCATGTCTTCCGCAAACGCGCGAGCGGTGCCTTCATTAAGCGCGCCCGGCTCGAGCCAGCCCATCAGTCGTCTCGCGTGGCCGTCGTACGCTTTGTTGAGCCCTTGGGCGCGAGCGACTTCCGCCACGACCGCTTCGAGCGCTTCGGGTTCGCGTTCCACCGCGCGCAGAATATCCAAGGCGATGACGTTGCCCGATCCCTCCCAGATGGCGTTGAGCGGTGAAGCGCGGAAATAGCGCGGCATTGGTCCCTCTTCCACGAAGCCGGCGCCGCCATGACACTCCAGCGCCTCATAAACGAAGCCCGGCTGTCGTTTGCAGATCCAGAACTTCGCGATCGGCGTGGCGAGCCGGGCGAATGCGGCTTCGGCCTCGTTTCGCGGCGCCAGATCGAATGCGCGGGCAAGGCGGAAGGCGAGAGCCGTCGCGCCTTCGCTTTCAAGAATGAGGTCGGCGAGGACCCGTCGCATGGCCGGCTGGTCAATGAGCTTTTTCTGGAACGCGCGCCGATGCTCCGTATGCCAAAGGGCGTTCGCGAGCGAAACGCGCATGCCGCTCGCCGAGCCGATAACGCAATCGAGCCGCGTGTGCTGGACCATGTCGATGATTGTTCGTACGCCGCGGCCCTGGCCACCGACTTTCAGTGCGTAGGCGCCATGGTACTCAATCTCGGATGAGGCGTTGGAACGGTCGCCGAGCTTGTCTTTCAGCCGCATCACATGCATCGCATTGCGTGATCCGTCCGGCTTCCAGCGCGGAACCAGAAAGCAGGTGACGCCTTCCTCGGTCTGCGCGAGCGTCAGGAAAGCGTCGCACATTGGCGCGGAGCAGAACCATTTATGTCCTGTCAGCGCCCAGCCGTCTGCGGTCTGTTCCGCACGAGTTGTATTGGCGCGGACGTCCGAGCCGCCTTGTTTCTCCGTCATCGCCATGCCGATCGTGATGGCGCGTTTCTGATCGGCGGGCAGGGAGCGCGCGTCATAGTCTTCGATCGTCGCGCGCGGCCCCCAGATGTCAGCGACTTCCGGCTCGTGGGACAGAGCGGGGATCGCCGCATAGGTCATCGACATCGGACAGCACACGCCGCCGTCGGCTTCGCCCATGAGAAACAGGAGGCCCGCATGCAGGACGTGTCCCGCTTCACCCGCCCGCCATGCGCCAGCCGCAACGCCGCCTGAAAGGCCAAGATCCATCAGCATGTGATAAGCGGGGTGAAACTCCACCTCGTCGAGGCGATGGCCGTAGCGATCGAAGGACTTCAGCTGCGGGCCATTCCGGTTGGCCTGCATCGCCCATTCCTGCACCTCAGCGGAGCCGATTCGCTCGCCAAAGTCGGCAAGACGGTTTGCGTGCGCCCGCCCGCCATTGCGCTCCACCGCGTCGATCAGCGCGGCGTCATTCGTAAAGGCGTTGATGTCCGCGAATGGCGGCGGCTGGTTCGTGACGTCATGGGTCTGCAAGGTCGCGCGCGGGTTATGGGGCAGCATTGTCGAAGGCTCCTCGCCAGCTTCGGAAAGGACCATACCCCGGTTTGGACGGAAGCATGAAGAGGGCGCGGTGCAGTCCACCGGCCAACGCCCGCCCGCGCTAAAGGTCGAGCCCAGTCGCTTTGGATAGCGCTTCAATCGCCGGAGAGATGTCTCCGAATGGCGCCTTAATTGTCCGCATGCCCATCGCTGCGGCCGGCTTCAGATTGACGCCAAGGTCATCGATGAACGCAGCCCGAGCCGGAGGAACCACGAGCGCCTCAAGCATCATTTCGTAGATTCTGGGCTCAGGCTTCCGCACGCCGGCTTTCGACGATTCAATGACATGGTCGAAATGCCCGAAGATTCGCTCAACTTCCTGCTTGTCCTGCGCCCTCGCCAGCATCGCCTTGGAGTCGAAGTCCGGCAGATTGTTGGTGATGCAGCCGGTCTTGAAGCCGGCTGTCTTGATCTTGACGAGGGCCTCGATCATCTGTGGACGAAATGTCAGCGATAGAAGGCCGACAAGCGTGCGACCGCGGATCTCGTGGCCAGCGGCCCGCGTCTCCGTCGCGAACGCCGAATCGAAAATGTCGAGATCGATTTCGCCGCGTTCGAACCTGGCCCAGGCGTTATCATTGAGGTTGGTCTTGATGACCGATCCGATAAAGCGTTCGGGCAAACCATGATCATTTTCGTAGACGGCGAAGTTTTCGACAGGGGACGTCGTAAAGACGCCCCCGAAATCGAAGATAACCGCCTCTATATCAGCGTCGCGCAAGCCGTCAGCTCCGGTTCGGTTTTGTCCTGACGCCGAAACGGTCAGCGAGGATCCGATCCAGCATCCTCGTCGGCAGGAGGCGCGGCAGCGTCCACATCATGAACTTGTTGTTGAGGATCGCATGGCGCGGCGAAGGGTTTCCGGCCTTCAGAACGTCGCGCACGAGATCGCCGACGTCGGACGCATCGACGCCTGACGCGCCGACTTCCTTCAGCATTCCCTGTACGCCGCGAAGCGCCTCAGCGTACTCGGTCTGCGCATATGTTTCTATGTCGACTTCGCCGCCCTTGTCCCAGATAGGAGTCTTGACCGCGCCGGGGCCGATCGCGACGACGTCAATGCCGTGCATCATCAGCTCACGGCGCAACACGTCTGAAAGCGCCTCAAGGGCGTGCTTCGACATGGCGTAGGGACCATAGAAAGGAGAAGCGATTTTTCCCGCCACAGAGCTCATATTGACGATCTTACCAGGCTGTCCCTTTACGGATGGTTCCGCCCCAAGAAGCGGCAGGAAGGCCTGTGTGACCCGAATGACGCCATAGATGTTGACGTCGAACTGTTTCTTGACGTCGTCGATCGAGATGTAGCGGGATGGGCCGGCGACCGCGATCCCGGCATTGTTGACGAGCGCCGAGAGCGTGCGACCGCCGAGTTCGTTCTTGACGAAAGCCGCGCCGGCTTTGATGGAGGCGTCGTCCGTAACGTCAAATAGCAAGGGCGTGAAACTCTCGCCCAGCGCTTCGGCTGCGGCTTCCGCATCGCTTTCCTTCCGCACGCTGCCGAAAACATGCCAGCCGTCAGCGATGAGCGAGGCCGCGATCGCGCGGCCGATCCCGGTGGAGACGCCTGTTACGACGGCGGTCTTGGTTTTGGCGGAGGAGATCAAGTGGGCAATTCCTTTAAGGCGGCGGGACGCTTTGTAAGCGTCTGACCTTAGTACGCGTCCCGCAACGCTCGGATCAACGCGGGCGTCACGTCCAACCAAGGCCTTTGGCGAGCTCCGCGTCTTTCTTCGCGGCGCGTTCAGCGGCCGGGCGTTTGGTGACGCGCTCGACATAGGAAGCGAAGGGCTCTTCCTTGCTGATCGCGCCAAACATCATCGCGAAGCGCAGCGCGCTGGCGAGAACGAGATCGGCCGCCGTAAACGCGTCGCCGACGACATATTCCCCGCCGTCCAGCGCGCCACGCACGGCGGCGAGGACGTCTTCAGGCCTGCCATGGCCCGCCGAGCCTGGGTTCTCTCGCTCAACCCCTCCGAGCTTGTCGAGCATCATTGGTTCGAGAACGGAGGGCGCGAAAAACATCCAGCGATAATAGGCGCCGCGATTAGGCGAGCCGATCGGCGGCGCGAGGCCAGCGTCGGGATACTTGTCCGCAAGGTGCGCACAGATCGCGGCGGATTCGGTGACAACAACATTTGCGTCTAGGAGGGCGGGCACCTTGCCCATCGGGTTGCGAGCCAGGAACGCAGGCTCTTTATGGGCGCCTGCTCGAATGTCGACAATCTCAAGCGCGCACGGGGCGCCGAGTTCTTCATTCATCCACATCGTCGTGCCGGCGCGCGTCTGCGGACAATGGAAGAGAACAGGCTCCGTCATGGTTTTTCTCCTGAATGGCGTCGCCAATCGCCGCGCCAAAGCAAACGCCGATCTGCGTCACCGTGTGGCTTCATAAAGCGCGATCGCCGCGGCGGTCGACACATTCAGGCTTTCCATCGCCGATGCAATCTCAATGCGAAAGAGCCCGTCGCATGTAGCCGCCACTAACTGGCGAAGCCCGGCGCCTTCCGCGCCGAGGACGATTGCGAGGGGCGTGTCGCGGGGCAGTTCTGAGATGGGCGCCGCGCCGGCGCCCGCCAGGCCGGCCCGGAAATAGCCAAGCGTCTCAAGGCCTTCGAGCGCGCGGGCGATGTTGACAGCGCGGACGCAAGGCAGAACCTCCACTGCGCCTGCAGCCGCCTTGGCGAGCGCGCCAGCGAGGGGCGGCGTACGCCGATCCTGAACCACGATCGCCCTCGCGCCGAGCGCGGCAGCGGAGCGCATAATGGCGCCGATGTTCTGCGGGTCTGTCACCTGGTCAAGCACGATCACCGGGGCGGCCGGCGATGGTTCAGCGCAAGCGTCCTTGAGGCGCGCCGGCGGAAATGGCTCGACGAGCGCGGCCAACCCTTGATGGACCGCGCCGGCGGGTAGCGCTGCGTCGATCGCGTGGGGCCGCGCGTCTTCGATCCTTGAAAGCGCTTCGGTGGTCGCGCCCGACCGTTCCAGCCAGTCTGCGGCGTTTTTGGTCGCCAGGACGCGCTTCATGCGCCGTTTTGGGTTCGCGAGCGCCGCCGCCACCGCGTGTCGACCATAGATCCAGACCGGCGCGTCATCGCTCCGCGTATTGCCTTGCGGCGAAACCGTCGCCTCGCCGTCGGATACCGCGGAGGCGCGGCTCTTGCGCCCGACGCGCTTTTTCGGAGGAGCTCTGTTGCTGGTCATGCATGCGCACATAGCGCGGCGCGTCATCGATTGCAGCAGGGCGAGGGCGAAGGGCGCAAAGTCTCGACGCTTGGCGGCGGAGGCATTTACCCGCCTGAGCGCTTGCGAGCGCGTCGGGGCCCGGCTATACGCCTCGTTCTCCCGTCGACGCTTCGAAAGAAGCGGTGTTATTGGCGCATCAGACCGCGCGGTTCGGAGGGGTGGGAGAGTGGTTAAATCCACCAGACTGTAAATCTGGCGACGTATGTCTACGCTGGTTCGAATCCAGCCCCCTCCACCATCCATTCCCGACCAAACCGTATTCCAATCGACTATGCCCTCGAACCCCGCATTCCGGGCGCTTCCGGCGTTCGCGGAGACTGCGTCGATTGCTTACTGGCGGGAAAAAGTGCGAAACAGCCAAGTGTCTCCGCAGCGCGAATTCCGTGTCCAATCCACGGGCGGGTCGATGCTCGGTGCATCGCCGCGATCGATGGGGGATCGTTGGAAGATTTCAGTGATAGCCTGAGAGCAACGCGTCGGCTTGCGCCCGCCAACAGGTCGGCAGGTTTCCAACGCGCCGGAGCTCGCTCGCGGTGATGGAGACGCTTGGGTCGCCGCGCAGCACAGCGTCGACGACGTCTGGGCCGAGGAAGGCCAGTCGCACGAGGCGCGATGCTTCCGCTGGATTGATCCCTTCCTCATCGGCGATCTGAGCGATCGTTTTGTCGGGAGAGGCGAACCATCGATCTTTCAGCGCTTGGCCGCGAGCGATCATTCGAACGGTCGCTTGATCCACGACTTTGCTGTCGGTGTCGCCAAGGATCAGCCGGAGCCCATGACATGATCGAGCGATCCTGACCACTGACTTGATCTCACATGCTTCGTTCAAGGCTAGATAGCCGGCCTCACCGATCATTTTGGACGGCGCCAGACGCACGCAGACACAATCGTCGCTCACATCGACTCGCTCCATCGACGTTGACCAAAGGCTCAGCCGCTCGGATGGCGTCTTGTTTCGGTTGTCCGTTGCAAGGCCATCTAATGCGCCTTGCGCCAATGAGATCTGACGCGCGTCGGTCCCCTTGGCCAAAACATCTCGCGCTGCATGCGGATCACGCAACCATCCCTCGATCAGCCTCAGGATGGCGCCTTCCAGCTCTTCAGCGTTGATCCGCCAACGGTCTTTTGACGCCGTCACGCCGCGCTCGGACGCCTTTGTCAGGTAGTATCGGTATCGACGTCCTCGTGATTGACTTGTCGTGTGCGTCATGCGCATGCAGCGCGAGATGTTTTGGCCAAGGGGACCGACGCGCGTCAGATCTCATTGGCGCAAGGCGCATTAGA
>JBCBSQ010000016.1:0-56849 GCA_039819085.1 Pseudomonadota bacterium | reverse complement strand
GAATTGTATGCGGCGCTGGATTGCGCAGCCGTCGCAGCGATCCATCCTTTCTACACCGCATCGATCCGCGAATTCGACGCCGCCGGACGGCCAGTCATTGGATCGGCGCCGATCGGTCGGGACGGAACGGCCGATTGGCTCGACGCCGTCGGCCGGGCCTGCGACGTGCCGAGCGCGAAAGTGGATGCGGCGAAATCCGCTGTTTTGCCAGCGATCGACGCCGCCCTATCAGGCGCGCCGGTGAAGGGCCGGGTGACTTTGTCCGGTTATGAAGGATCTGAGCTGCTCGTCGCCCGATTGTTGATCGAAAGCGGGGCGGACGTGCGTTATGTCGGCACGGCTTGCCCTAAGACGAATTGGTCCGCTCCCGACGTGGAGTGGCTTCAATCGAAGGGCGTTCACGTCCAGTTCCGCGCTTCGCTTGAGCAAGATCTCGCCGCTTTCGACGAGTTCGAGCCCGACCTCGCGATCGGGACGACGCCGGTCGTTCAGAAGGCCAAAGAGACGGCGACGCCGGCGCTTTATTTCACGAACCTGATTTCGGCGCGCCCCCTCATGGGACCGGCCGGAGCCGGGTCGCTCGCTCAAGTGATCAACGCCGCGATCGAAGGCAAGGCCCGGTTCGACGCCATGCGGAGCTTCTTCGAAGAGGTGGGCGAGGGCGACCGAGCCGGAGTTTGGGAAGACACGCCTGTGGTGAACGACGGATTTCGCCGCAAGCAGCGCCGCAAGCTTGAAGTCCAAGCCAAGCGCGCCAACGACCTGGAGAAGCCGGTGGGATGCTGATCCAGGACCATGATCGCGCTGGGGGCTATTGGGGCTCCGTCTATGTCTTCACCGCTGTGAAGGGCCTTCAAGTCGTCATCGACGGGCCGGTCGGCTGCGAGAATTTGCCGGTGACTTCGGTGCTGCACTACACCGACGCCTTGCCGCCGCACGAACTGCCGATCGTGGTCACCGGACTGGCGGAGGAAGAGCTCGGCCAACACGGTACGGAAGGCGCCATGAAGCGCGCCCGAGACGCGCTCGATCCTGAACTCCCGGCGGTGGTGGTCACAGGCTCGATTGCGGAGATGATCGGAGGGGGTGTCACGCCCGAAGGCTCCAACATTCAGAGGTTCCTGCCGCGCACAATCGACGAAGATCAGTGGCAAAGCGCCGATCGGGCCCTGCTTTGGTTGTGGACGGAATACGCGCAGACCAAGGGACGCGATCCGAAACCGAAGAAAAAGCCCGACGACGCCAAACCCACAGTCAACATCATCGGTCCGAGCTATGGCATGTTCAACATGCCGTCCGATCTCGCGGAGATACGGCGTCTGGTCGAAGGGATCGGCGCTGAGATCAACATGGTCTTTCCCCTCGGCAGCCATATCGAACATACGCGGCGATTGATCGACGCGGATGTGAACGTTTGCATGTATCGGGAATGCGGCCGCTCGCTTTGCGAAGCGCTCGGCAAGCCCTATCTGCAAGCGCCCATCGGACTTCACTCAACCACAAAATTCCTCCGCAAACTCGGCGAGCTGACCGGGCTTGATCCGGAGCCGTTCATCGAGCGTGAGAAGCACACAACGATCAAACCGCTCTGGGATCTCTGGCGGTCCGTGACGCAGGATTTCTTCGGCACGGCCGGCTTCGGCATCGTCGCCAACGAAACCTACGCGCGAGGCGTTCGTAATTTCTTGGAGAATGATCTCGGGCTTCCCTGCGCTTTCGCTTTTGCGCGGTGCGCCGGCCGCAAACCCGATAATGACGCGATCCGAGAGGCGATTTCGGCGCAGGCGCCGATGGTGCTCTTCGGGAGTTTCAATGAGCGCATGTACGCTCAGGAGGCGGGCGGGCGCTCCGCCTACATACCGGCGTCATTCCCTGGCGCAGTGATCCGGCGTCATACGGGCACGCCGTTCATGGGCTACGCCGGCGCGACTTATCTCGTCCAGGAAGTGTGCAACGCCCTGTTCGACGCGCTCTTTAATATTCTGCCGTTGGCGACAGACATGGACGCGGCGCCGCCGACGCCGGCGAAGCTCGCAGGCCAGCTGCCCTGGTCCGAGGGCGCGCGGCGGGCGCTCGATCGCATCGCCGAAAGCTATCCCGTGCTGACCCGGATTTCGGCGACGAAGCAGCTTCGAGATCGCGCCGAGGCCGCGGCGCGCCGCGCGGGCGCCGCGCAGGTCGAAGAAGATCACATCGCCGCCAGGCGTCAGGATCACAAGGAGATCGAATTGGTCTGACGGCGGGCCGTTCGAAGAGGGAGAACGCGATGAGCGAATTGAGACTTGGAGACGCCGGCTATCGTCGCCGGCAAGACAAGGGCGAGTATCGCTTCTACGTCGCGCTGCTGTTTCCATTCTGTCTGTGCGCCGCTGCGCTTGGGCGGATCGCACCGGGGCGCCGCGAGTATCGCGGCCTCTATTCGAAACGGCGTTCGTTGATCTCGGAGGCCGGCGAAATGGCCGGCAGCGTCGTTCCGTGGGTTTTCGGGGGGCGCTGATCAATGATCCAGGCGCGCCACATCATCGGTTTTGGCGGGGCTCCCCCGTCAAATAGCCCTGTCGCAGGGCTCAATTGCGACGAAGACCATTGGTCGAAATAAGGAGCAGATCGAATGTCCACTGAGACATCTGATAGGTCTGAGTCGTTGTCTGGATTGACTGCGGCTGAGGCTCAAGAATTCCATAAGCTATTTGTTATGGGGTTCATTATCTTCACGTTGATTGCAGCTGTCGCCCACTTCCTAGTTTGGATGTGGCGGCCGTGGATTCCAGGACCTGACGGTTATTCGTCGGTCGAGGGCGTCACGCAGCTCGCTAGCGTGTTCACGAATATTCTAGGATAAGGAGAGACCCCATGTGGAGGCTTTGGCTTCTTTTTGATCCTCGGCGGATTCTCGTCGCTTTGGGGATTTTCCTTTTCACTCTAGCGATCCTGATTCACTTCATCTTGCTGAGTTCGCCTCGGTACAACTGGCTCGATACCGCGCCGGCTGCATCCGCGTCGCTGACTCTCCAAGAAGAGACGACAGGACTCGGATAAACCGGATCGAAGCGGGCGCGGTCCGCCGATCGCGTCCGTTCCGACCCTGTACCTCGCTCCATTGCCGGTCGCCAGGCGGCGCCATGGATCCGGCGAAAGGTCATCGCTATGGCTCTGTTGAACTTTGAACGAAAATACCGGATCCGCGGAGGTACTCTGCTCGGCGGCGATCTCTTCGATTTCTGGGTCGGCCCCTTCTATGTCGGTTTCTTCGGCGTCACCACGATCTTCTTTGCGGTCTTAGGGACCGCGCTGATCTTCATGGGCGCGTCGATGGAGGACACCTGGAATCCCTGGCTGATCAGCATCGACCCTCCAGACGTCAGCTATGGGCTTGGTTTGGCCCCAATGGCTGAAGGCGGGCTTTGGCAGATTATTACCATATGCGCCACTGGAGCCTTCATCTCCTGGGCGCTCAGAGAAGTGGAGATCTGCCGCAAGCTCGGCATGGGCTACCATGTTCCCATCGCGTTCGGTTTTGCGATCTTCGCCTATGTCACCCTAGTGATATTCCGTCCGCTGTTGATGGGAGCGTGGGGATATGGGTTTCCATATGGGATCATGAGTCACTTGGACTGGGTGTCGAACGTCGGCTACCAGTACGGGAATTTTCACTACAATCCCGCGCATATGATCGCGATCACCTTCTTCTTTACGACCACGCTCGCGCTTGCGCTGCATGGCGGACTTGTTCTGTCCGCGACCAATCCCGGTCAGGGCAAGACGGTGAAGACCCCGGAGCATGAGAACGCGTTCTTTCGGGACTTTATCGGATATTCAATCGGCACGCTCGGCATTCACCGGCTAGGGCTTTTCCTTGCGCTTTCAGCAGGTTTCTGGAGTGCGATCTGCATTGTGATCAGCGGACCGCTGTACGACGGTTCTTGGGTCACTTGGTGGGATTGGTGGCGCAATATTCCACTCTGGAGGGACTGAGGGCGGAACCATGGCTGACTATCAGAATTTTTTGACCCAAGTGCAGGTTCGCGGCCATGTCGACTACGGCGTGCCGCTGCCGCGGGAAGACTCCCAGCGCGACAAAATCACCGGCTTCAGCAAGCTGCTCGGCAAGATTGGCGACGCCCAACTCGGTCCCATCTATTTGGGCTGGACGGGCATGGCTTCGCTCTTGTGCGGCTTCATCGCTATTGAGATCATCGGCCTCAATATGTGGGCGAGCGTTGGCTGGGATCCGATCAAGTTCTTCGGCCAATTGCCCTGGCTGTCCCTTGATGCGCCCTTGCCCGAGCACGGTCTCAATCCGTTCCCGCCGCTCAATGAAGGCGGCTGGTGGATGATGGCCGGTTTTTTCCTGACCGCGTCCATATTCTTATGGTGGGTGCGGTCCTACCGCCGGGCGGTGCAACTGGGCATGGGAACCCATATTTGCTGGGCGTTCGCCGCAGCGATCTGGCTCTACCTCGTCTGCGGATTCATCCGGCCGCTCTTCATGGGCAGTTGGAGCGAAGCGGTGCCGTTCGGGATCATGTCGCATCTCGACTGGACGAACAATTTCTCGCTCATCCACGGCAACCTCTTCTATAATCCGTTCCACATGCTCTCGATCGTCTTCCTGTATGGGGCGACGCTTCTCTTCGCGATGCACGGCGCGACGATCCTCGCGGTAAGCCGGTATGGCGGCGAGCGCGAGATCGAGCAGATCTATGACCGAGGCACGGCGTCGGAACGCGCCGCCTTGTTCTGGCGGTGGACCATGGGCTTCAACGCGTCCATGGAGTCTATTCATCGCTGGGCGTGGTGGTTCGCGATCCTTTGCCCGATCACCGGCGGGATCGGCATCCTGCTCTCAGGTACGGTGGTGGACAATTGGTTCTTGTGGGGCGTGGACAACGGGTTCGCGCGCTTGTAGGCAGCCTGTCCTCCAGAAGGGTTCGCCCCTTTAGATCTATCTGATGCGGGCCGGTTCTTTTGAAGCGGCCCGCCGTCGATTCTTCGGGGAAAAACAGCTAATGTCCCGTCCATGCGTTCAGACATCGCGCCGCCGACAAGCATGCCCCGCCGAGCCGCGAATGCAGCGCCGCCTGCGGCGTCAGTCCGGTTGCGCTTGGCGTTGGTTGGCGGATTGGCGCTTGCAGTCCTCGCGCCGGCTTTTTTATTCGCCAAGCCAACCGCGACATTGGCGCAAGACGCGGACCTCGCCCGCCTCTTGCGCGCAATGGCCGCGCTCAAGCTCATCTTTGTAGTCGGACTGGCGGCGGCCGTCTGGGCCCGCTTCGCCTGGCCGACGTCTGCCCGATTGGCTGTCGTCTACGTCCTCTGCGCCGCCAGCTCGGTCGGCGCTTTAACGATGATCATGAAGCTCAGCCTCGTCGGGCCTGCAGCGCTGGCATTCCACGCTTCATTCGCTGCCGCGTTCGTCACGGCGCACTTTGACCGAGGCCTGTCTTCGGCTCTGCAAGGCGTCCTTGGACGCGCCGATCGCTTCGGGCGTTCGGCGCGTCGGCCCTAGGCGACGTTCCGCGCCAGCGCGCACTGCGACCACACTTCGGACAAGGCTGAAACCAGCCTGCCTATGTCCGCGTCGCTGTGGACGGGCGAGGGGGTGATGCGCAAGCGCTCCGAGCCCTTCGGCACTGTGGGATAGTTGATCGGCTGAACATAGATCCCGTGATTGTCCATCAGCCAATCGCTGATCCACTTGCACTTCACCGGGTCGCAAACCATGACCGGCACGATGTGGCTCGGATTGTCGAGTGTCGGGATGCCGATCGCCGCGAGTTTGCGGCGGACTTTCGCCACCCGGTCTTTCTGCCGCGCGCGCTCCAACTCGCTAACCTTCAGATGCCGAATGCTCGCTAGAGCGCCGGCGGCGACCGCCGGCGGCAGAGCGGTCGTAAAGATGAATCCGGATGCGAAGCTTCGCACGAAGTCGCAAAGCGCTGTGGAGGCGGCGATGTAGCCTCCGACCACGCCGAAAGCTTTGCCGAGTGTTCCTTCGATAACGGTGAGACGGTCCATCAGGCCTTCGCGTTCTGCGACCCCGCCCCCGCGCGGGCCGTAAAGGCCTACCGCATGGACCTCGTCCAGATAGGTCATCGCATTGTAGCGGTCGGCGAGATCGCAAAACTCCGCGATGGGCGCGATGTCGCCGTCCATGGAATACACGCTTTCAAAGGCGATGAGCTTGGGAACGCTCGGGTCGAGCTCTTTAAGTTGGCGCTCTAAGTCCTCGACGTCGTTGTGCTTGAAGATGCGCTTCTCCGCGCGGCTATGGCGGATGCCTTCGATCATGGAGGCGTGGTTCAGCGCGTCGGAGAGAACAACGCAGCCTGGGATCCGCGCGGCGAGCGTGCCGAGTCCGGTCCAATTCGACACATAGCCGGATGTGAAGAGCAGCGCGGCTTCTTTCCCATGAAGGTCGGCCAGCTCTTGCTCAAGCAAGACATGGTAATGATTGGTGCCGGAAATGTTGCGGGTGCCGCCTGCGCCGGCCCCGCATTCGTCGAGCGCGGCGTGCATGGCTTCAAGCACTTTCGGATGCTGGCCCATGCCGAGATAATCATTGGAGCACCAGACCGTCACCTCGCCGGGGCCGACCTCTCCATGGTTTTCAGCCGCCGGAAACGCCCCGGCCTTTCGCTTTATGTCCGCGAAGACCCGATAATTGCCTTCCTCACGCAATTCGCCGAGCGCGCCTTCGAAGAACGCTTCATAGTCCATCAATTCCTCCCTTGGATGGCGCGCCGTCGACGCCTGCTTGCGGCGAGCGACGCGAGGCCCAACTCCACAGAACGGAATCGGGCAGGCGCAGTACTAGCGCCCAGTGTTCAAACACCGCGAGCGCGGCAAGTGTGAAAAGCAGGATGAAGCCCACGGCTTCATAAGAGCCAGCGGGTTGTCGTATCGCCGCATAGGCGATGAGCGCGGTCGCGGTCGACACGAGTGTGACGAGGATCGGGAAGGCCGGCGCGGCGGCGCGCTTTCCGAAGTAGGTCTTCAAATAGTCGAGATGAGGCGGCAGGAAGTCGTCGGAGATATTGGGCGCGCCTAAGAACACGACGAGCTTCGCGCTCAGGCGCATGCCCCACAAGAGAAAGAAGGTCCAGGCGGCGAACTGGTTATCGGCGCCCCAGCTCATCATAGCGATCAGCAACGCGTGTGCTGCTATTGCGAGTTCGTGGTGGATGACCGTCTGCGTCGAGACTACGAAGCGCGGCCACGGCGCGAGGTCTGGCGGGCACGGCCCGCGGCGCGGCCCCGTTACAAAGCCGAGCAGGAACATCACTTCGTGCCAAGCCCAAAGCGCAAGTCCGGTGGCGAAGCCCGCATATGCGGCTGACACCGTCGTCGCTTCGCGCAGAGCGAGGAGCGCGATGGTCGCGCCTGCAAGCATGATGGTCGCCCCTAGCGCCGTCGCATAATAGGTGGCTCGGCTCCGGCCGATCAGCCAGAGGATCGCACCCGTGCTGAACCACCAAGCGAGGGCGGCGAATGCGATCGGTTTCAGGACTTCGAGCATGGCGGCGATCCAGGTTCCTCGATTACCAGGTTGGCTGCAGCCGCGCCGAGGCGGGAAGCTCGTTCTTGCGAGTGCGAAGAAAATAGAGCCGTCCGAACGTCCACGCCGCCGACACGCTCAGGGCGCCGCGCTTTAGCGTGTTGAAGACCCCGCCCTTCGCTTTCGCGTCTTCGATCGCATCGGCGGTTCGACGAAGCTTTTCTAGCGCGGTCCGAAACTTCGGATTGTCGATGTCGAGTTCGATCGGAAAAACTTGGCGCGCGATTTCCGACGTCGTGCGGAAGACTGTGTAGTCGTACTCCGTTGGATCAACGCCAAGCGCTGCGTGGAAGGCCGGCCGCCGATGGTCGCGAATGTACATAGTCGAGAACACGGCCAGCAGGAAAAACCGGATCCACAGCTTATTGCGCCCGCTTAGGAGCTTCGGATTGGCGCGCATGAGGAGAGCAAAGGCTTCACCGTGCCTGAACTCGTCGTTGCACCATTCTTCGAACCACTTGAAGATCGGATGGAACCGTTTGTCCGGATTTTTCTGTAAGTGACGGAATATTGTTATGTATCGAGCGTAACCAATCTTCTCAGACAGGTAGACGCTGTAAAAGATATACTTTGGTTTAAAGAACGTGTACTTCTTGGTCTTTGTGAGAAAGCCTAGATCAACACCAATACCGAAATCCCTGAGCACGAAATTGATGAAGCCGGCATGTCGCGCTTCATCTCGGCTCATATACTTGAAGAGGTCCTTCATGTCCGGGTTCTCGACATGCTTGACTATTTCTTTGTAGAGCACGCATCCTGAGAATTCAGCGGTCAGTGAGCTGACCAGGAAGTCGACGAACTCGCGACGCAGCTCGGGGTCCAGCTTGAACAGAATATTGTCGAATTCAGCCGTGCGCTTGAAATGACCCTTGTTCGGATCGCTCGCCATCTCGGCGATGAGCGCGTCCCATTCCCGCCGCACGGACGAGACGTCCATACGGTCCATCTCCTCGAAATCCGTGGTGTAGAAGCGCGGGCTCAACATCGTGTTTTGCAACGCCGTTTCCGTCGTGTCCTCGACGCCAGCGGCGGCGGCCAGAGCGTGCGGGTCTTCTTGATCCATCGTCAGTGCGGACATCATAGTCTCCCAGGGGAAAAGCTAACTTCATAGAGTTCACTGAACTCGAGCCAGGCCATGAAGCGGACCCAGGCTTTTTCGAGCGCGCCAGCGCGCGTGAGCGTGGCGTCCCGGCGCAGCACAATGCGCTCGCCGAACGGCACGGCCACGTGTCCGCCGTGAACCAGGATGCGGTCGCCCACGGTTGGAAGAAGACCGCCGTCGAGCTCGACATGCGCCTCCAGGCTCTCATTGGTGTGCTCGACCGTGATCGTGCAAGGCACCGTGACGGATCGGTTGGCGTCGCGGGGCGTGGTCATGCCGGTGTCTCCTGTGCTTCGAACAGCTTGGCGAAATCGCCTTCATTGTCAGTTCCGAACGCCTCCAGCCCAATCATCCGGCCTGTGACGAGATCTTCTAGTACGAGCCGCCCGCGCACGGTCTTAGAGAGCCGAAATGGCGCTTCGGGCCCTGCCCCGGCGAGCTGGCGCGAGTGTGCGAGGCTGCGTATCGCGACGCGGACGAACCCGCCGGATCCAGGCTCGAACTTCGAAATCAATTCGCCGCTGGCGTAGTCGTAGACGCCGACGCCCCCATCCGCTTCGTCGGCGAAAGTGACGGTGATGCTCGCGGCGGCGTCGAAATCGGCGTTCGAAGCGACACCCGCCCCGGTGAGGCGCGCGAGGCCGACCCCAGCGAGCGCGACCATGATGAGCGCCGCACAACCGTAGAGCAGGGGCTTCGGAACCGAGAGATCGTGGGCGTGTTCGGCGTTCATCGTCAGTGTCCTCGCGTCACGCCGGCCCAAATGCGGGTTCGCCCGGTTGGGTCGCCGACGCCTCTTCCAGGGCGGTCGTCGCTTTGGTCGCCACGTTCACGGTCGCTGGCGAGAACGCTTTCATCGCCTCGGCGATGTCGCTGGCCACGGTTTCTGCGTCTCGCACGCCGCGCAACATGGGTTGAGGACGCGAGAAGCGCAGAGGCCGCGCCAAAGGCCAAAGCCTCAGGTATCCAATGCGGGCGTTGTCCGACACCGAAAGCGCGATCGATCCTTTGCCGCGGCCGTGCCGCTTCAGCGCGGCGGCGGTCACGGCGGCGAATGGCACGTTGATGTATTTCGGAATCGCGACGCCGAACCGCAGGACGATCCGCTTGTCGGTCAGGGTGTAAATCGTCGATCGCGCCATGGCCCAGGCCAGGCCGAGCAGGAGCCCGCAAGCGGCGACAAAGCCGATGCTCGACGACGCCGCTACCGACGCCACCGCCGCCGCGTCGCCGCCGGTCGAGGCGATATTGGCGATGCGCCACACCGTCGCCACGCCGAAATAGAGCGCGACGAAACGCAGATGGAAGATGTGTATGGCGAAGGCCGTGGCAGACGGCTTGCCTTGCCAAAGCATGCGCTCGCCCTCTGGCAGGGGCTGAGGCAGCCCTGGTGTCGCTTCGGGCGACTCTAGTTCTTCGTCATGCAGCAGCTTCACAGCACCGGCTCCACGCGTGACGGCGTTGCGTAAAGCTTGCCGCCGCCGAAATACCCGCTGATCATGTCTTCTTCCAATCGCGTGACGCTGTCCGGCGACTTGGTCGGGGGCACGTTGGCGAAATGCGCGGCGAGGACGGCTTCAACGTCGACCCGCGATCTGCGGCCGCCCTTGATCTTGCAGAACGGTATCGGCAGGAGGACGGTTTTGGAGGCGCCTTCCACATCCACCTTCACCTCAAGATACCGGATGATCGCCTCGGCGCGGTCGACCCAAAGATCGACGACCTCGCCGGCGGCCTTGCCGTCTACGCCGTACACGGTCATGCCCCGCGGATCGGGATCGCCTTCCGCAACTTCGTAACCGTCGCCGAGACGGTAGGGGACGATCCGATTGCGTCCGTCGTCCGTCAGATCAGGCACGTCGGCGCGCATGGCGTAAGAGGCCGGACCCACGGCGTCGCGCATGGGATCCCCCGTGGGCTCGTTAGGCGCCCCGGGCCAAGGCGCGGTCCGTTTGAGGGCGAGGTCCCTTGTATCCGGCGCGCCATGGGCGGCGTTGATCTCTCCGCGCCCATGGGGCAGGCGGAAAGTCTTCTTCGGCGGGAACCAGAACACGCCGCCTGACTCGGGCTTGCCGGTCGTGTCGACCTCCAGCGGATAGCCTTCGCGGCGGTCTTCGCGACGGAGGTAGAATATCAAGCCAAAGAAGAAGATCGTGAACGCCCAAAGGCAGACATCGACCAGGTCCACGCCTGGCAGAAACTCACCACTTAGATCCATGACGAAGACTCCATGTCAGCGGCCTCAACCGGGGAATGCTGAGAGGCCGAATTGCTCCTGAGGGGGCGAATGACGATGCCGTGCGTACCGCGCGAGCGGCCCGATGGCGGCGATCGTGGCGAAGAGTAGAAGGATTTCGATGTGATAGACGGCGCTGTAGCCGGCCGCCGGCGTGTTCAGCGCCGGCCCGAGTGCGCCGGAGCCGGCCAGGGCCGACACGATGTCGCGAATGGCGCCGCCCATGGCGATGGCGACGCCGGCGGCGGTGGCCTGGACGGCGCCCCAAGCGCCGAGCGCGATGCCGCTGGACGCGCCCTTGGCGAACGCCATTATAGCCGTCAGCGTGCAGACTGAGAACAAGCCGCCGCCGAAGCCGACCAATGCGGCGCCGATCCTGAATAATAGCGGCGACTCGAAGGGCTCGGCGAAGATGATCGCGGAGAATGCGAACACGCCCGCGAGCGCGCCGAACGCCGCCAGGCGGTAAGGATCGCCGCCGCGTGTCAGGCGCCGGGCCGCTACGGCGAACCCGATCAGGCTTCCGCCGGCGAACAGAGCTGTCAGCATCGTCGTCTCGCTGACGGAGAGCGACAGGATCTCGCCGCCATAGGGCTCGAGCAGCACATCCTGCATGCTGAAGGCGGCAGCGCCGAGCCCGACGGCTATAAGCAGGCGCTTCGCCCCGGGTTGCGCCGCCAGGCCGCGCCAGGCCTCGGAGAATGAGGGGACCTCGCGGGCCGCTGTAAGACTTGGATTGCGCCGCTCCTGCTTCCAGAGGGCGATCACGTTCAACACGACGGTCGCTACCGCGGCACCTTGGACGACCTGGATAAGCTTCAATTGATCGAAGTTCGACAGCAACGCGCCGAAGACCACGGCGCTCGCGCCCATCCCAGCGAGCAACATGACGTATAGCAGCGCCACGACTCGCGGACGCGCATCCGCCGGCGCGAGGTCGGTGGCGAGCGCGAGACCAGCCGTCTGGGTGGTGTGAAGGCCCGCTCCGACCAGAAGGAAGGCCAAGGCGGCGGAGGCGTGGCCGATCCAGGCCGGACCATGCGTGTCGCCGGAGAGGATAAGCAACGCGAACGGCATGATTGCGAGTCCGCCGAACTGCAGAAGCGAGCCTAGCCAAATGTACGGACTGCGACGCCAGCCGAGCGCCGAGCGATGCGTGTCGGACTTGTGGCCGATCAGCGCTCGGAATGGCGCGAAGGCGAGCGGCAGTGCGACCATAAGCGCCACGAGCCAAGCCGGGACAAACAGCTCGACGATCATGACCCTGTTCAACACCCCGGTGACGAGCGCCAAGGCCATGCCGACCGACACCTGGAACAGCGACAGGCGCAGGAGCCGTCCAAGCGGGAGCTGATCGCTCGCCGCGTCGGCGAAAGGCAGAAACCGCGCGCCGACGTTCGTCCAGATGTTTGAAAGGTTGCGCTTGGGCGTGGTCATGGGCGCGCGAGCTCCATGGCCTGCGAGATATAGAAGCCTGATTTTATGCGCTTGGCGCGTTTCGGGACCCAGCCGCCAAGCGCGTTTGAGGCGTTCAACGCTTTGCGAAGCCGGTTTTCCCCAATGGGCTGGATGGCCGGTGCGCGATCGCTCCGTGGAAAGAGCTTGCCGGCGGCGTGCATGGCCGCGAGCGCCGGCGTCCTAGGCGCGAAAGTGAACAGAACGCTCTCGCTCGCCCGCGCGCGGAAGCCCTCGAGGACGCCGATCATGTCTCGGCCGCTATAGTGAATCAGCGAATCCATCGCCACCACATGGTCGAACGAGCCGAGCGCCGGATCGAACATATCGCCGACACGAAGGTCTATCCGGGCAGCGAACGGAGCGTCGGCGAAACGCTCGCGCGCCAGACCCACGAGTGTCTCGGAGAGGTCCACGGCAACGACCTCGGCGCCGCGCCGCGCCGCTTCCGCCGACAGCTGCCCTGCGCCGCAGCCCGCGTCGAGAATGCGTCGGCCTGACAGGTCCTCGGGCAGCCAGGAGACGAGGGTCGCCCGCATGTCGTCGCGCCCGGCGCGCACCGTCGCGCGAATCCCGCTGACAGGCGCGTCAGAGGTCAGTTTCGCCCATGCGTCGGCCGCAGTGCGGTCGAAATATGTCTCCAGTTCGGAGCGTCGGGTCAGATAGGTTGAGGAGTCCATTTCAGTCGAACCCCAGGAAGTCGAAGATTTCGCGGTCTTTCATGGGCGTCGCGTTCAGTTCGTCGACACCCGCCCAGAGCTGTTCAGCGAGTTGTATGTATTCAGCCTGCACGGCTGCGAGCTCAGGGGTGTCGTCCATCTCGAACAGGGTGGATTTCTTGAGCCGGGAGCGCCGAATGACGTCGAGGTCCGGGAAATGCGCCAATCGGCGCAGGCCCGTTTCCGCATTGTACCGATCGATTTCGTCCGTGGCGGCCGAGCGATTCGCAATCACGCCGCCCAACCGGACATCGTAATTCTTAGACTTCGCCTGGATCGCAGAGACGATCCGGTTCATGGCGAAGATCGAGTCGAAGTCATTTGCGGTGACGATCAGGCCGCGGTCGGCATGTTGGAGCGGCGAGGCGAAACCGCCGCAGACCACGTCGCCGAGGACGTCGAAGATCACCACATCAGTGTCTTCTAGAAGGTGGTGCTCCTTCAGGAGCTTTACGGTCTGGCCGACGACATAGCCGCCGCAACCCGTGCCGGCCGGCGGCCCGCCGGCCTCCACGCACATGACGCCATTATAGCCTTCGAAGACGAAATCCTCGGAGCGTAGTTCTTCACTATGGAAGTCGACGGACTCCAAAACATCGATCACCGTCGGCGCAAGGCGCTTGGTCAGCGTGAATGTCGAATCGTGTTTCGGGTCGCAGCCAATCTGCAGGACGCGTTTGCCGATCTTAGAAAAAGCGACCGAAAGATTCGACGATGTGGTGGATTTGCCGATGCCGCCCTTGCCGTAGATCGCGAACACTTTCGCGCTTTCGATCTCCAGCGAAGGATCAAGTTGCACCTGAACGCTGCCCTCGCCGTCTGGCCGGGACGGGCGGGCGCCGGGGCGATCGAGATCAAGCACGGTCATAGTTCATTCTCCCAGCCTTCATGCCGCCGCCTCCTCGGAGGAGGATCCAACGCCCTCCACCAAGTCCTCAAGGTCCTCGCCGGCGCGGCGGAGCGCCTCGAGCGTTTCGGGATCCGGCGTCCAGTAGTGACGATCGCACGCTTCCAGAAGTCGGTTGGCCACCTTCGCGCAGGATTTCGGATTAAGGGCGGCGAGCCGATCGCGCAGCGCCTCGTCCAGGACGAAGGTTTCGCCGATGCGCTGATAGACCCATGGCTCGACCTGGCCGGTCGTCGCCGACCAGCCCATGGTGTTGGTCACATGGGCTTCGATCTGACGAACGCCCTCGTAGCCATGCTTAAGCATGGCTTCATACCATTTGGGGTTTAGCGTCCGCGTGCGCGCCTCAAGCGAGACCTGTTCCGATAGCGTTCTCACGGCTCCGTCGCCGTGCGTATGGTCGCCGATGTAAACCGGGGCGTCGGCGCCTTTCGCCTTCTTCACAGCGCGGCCGATGCCGCCCAGCGTGTCGAAGTAGTGGTCGATCGTCGTCAAGCCCAGTTCGACGGACTCCAGGTTCTGATAGGCGAGGTCGACGTCTTTTAGAACGCTGTTGAGAAGCTCCGCCTGCGGCGTTGGCCCGCCGGACAGGCCATAGGCGTAGCATTTGCGTTTGGCGAAGGCGTCGCCGAGCTCGTCCTCGTCCTCCCAGCAGCTGGAGTCGACGAGCATGTTCACGTTCGACCCGTAGGCGCCGTCGGCGTTTGAAAACACACGGAGCGCCGCGGTTTCCATGTCGCAGCCATGAGCGGTTTGATAGGCGAGCGCGTGCTTTCGGATGAAATTGGCCTCGGCCGGTTCGTCGGCCTGGGCGGCCTTGAAGGCGGCTTCTGCGAGCATGCGCGTCTGCAGCGGCAGCAAATCTCGGAAAATGCCCGACAGCGTTGCGATGACGTCGATCCGCGGCCGGCCAAGGGATTCGAGCGGAACGAGGTCGGCCCCGGCGAGACGGCCATAGGAATCGAAACGCGGCGCTGCGCCCATCAAGGCAAGCGCCTGGGATATCTGTGCGCCTTCGCTCTTCAGATTGTCGGTGCCCCACAGGACGATCGCGACGGTCTCCGGCGTGGCGCCGCCGTCGCCTAGATGGCGCTCGAGGAGTTTCGCCGCCTGGCGCCGGCCATCTTCCAAAGCGAAGCGGCTGGGCAGTCGGAAGGGATCGAAGCCGTGGATGTTGCGACCGGTCGGCAGGATCTCGGGCGTTCGAACGAGGTCGCCGCCGGCGACGGGTTCGATAAAGCGTCCGTCGAGCGCCCGCATCAGGGCAGGGATCTCATGGTCGTCCAACAGCAGCGCATGGGCGCGTTCGAGCTTTTGCAGCGCGGCGGGATCGCCGCCGGTTTCGGCCGCAGCCGTCTTCACGGATACGCCGGCCGTCAGCGCGTCCACGCTCGCATGCGGGACGCCGTCGGCGTCCGCCATCGCTCGCATCAAGTCGATGCGCTCGGCGGGATCGGGCGCTTCGCCCGCGATGTGCAGGCCGTGCGGTATGACGGAGCGTTCGACCTCGTCGAGCGCGCGGCGCAGCGCTTCGATCTCAGTTTCCGCGTCGCCCGGCCATGCGGGCTCCAATTCTGCGAGGTCAAGCGCGACGGCCTGCGCGTGAATGAATTCGGCGAGATCCTGGCGCGCTTCCGCTGAGTCTTCGCCGCGCCAGCGCGTGATCATGTCTTTAAGGTCGGCGAGATCCCTGTAGAGGCCGGCCTCTGTCACCGACGGGCTCAAATAGCTTACAACCGTCGCCGCCGAGCGCCGCTTGGCGATGGCGGCCTCGGACGGATTGTTCGCCGCATAGAAGTATATGTTCGGAAGATCGCCTATCAGATAGTCAGACCAGCAGTCTGCGGACAGGCCGGCCTGTTTGCCCGGCATGAACTCAAGCGCGCCATGGGTGCCGAAATGCAGGATAGCGTCGGCGGCGAAGTCTTCGCGCAGGTAGCGGCAATAGGCGGCGAACGCGTGTGTCGGTGCGAAGCCCTTCTCAAAGAGCAGGCGCATCGGGTCACCTTCGTACCCGAACGCGGGCTGGACGCCGACAAAGACGTTTCCAAAGCGCTCTCCGAGGATCTGGATCGATCGTCCGTCGGTCAACTGGCGGCCAGGCGCCGGGCCCCATTGGGCTTCGATTTCAGCGAGCCGCTGTTCGCGGCGAACATGATCGTCGGCGGGCAGCCGTGCATGAACATTGGCGTCCGTGCCGTAAAACTCTGCGTTGCCGACCAGCAGTCGCTCGCGCAGCGCGTTGGCGTCGGCGGGCAGGTCCACCTCGTAGCCGGCGGCGGACAGGCCTTTAAGTGTGTTGAATAGGGATTCGTAAACCGCCAGGCCCGCTGCGGTGCCGACACCTCCGCCATTCGGCGGGAAATTGAAGAGGGAGACCGCGATCTTCCGTTCTGAGGCGGGCTTCTGTCGAAGCGCGATCAGTTTCGCGGTCCTGCGCGCCAACATATCAGCCCGTTCCGCACAGGCCCGCATGACCAGCGCTCCAGCCGTTTCAGCCCCAGTGAAATCGCACTGGCGTTCGCAGCCGTCGCAATGGGCGCCCGCCCGGCCACCGAAAACGATCGGTCCTGTCGCGCCGTCGATTTCGGGTATGGCGACCATCATCGTGGCCTCGATCGGCGTCAGCCCCCGATCATCTCGCCGCCATTCTTCGAGCGATTGGAATTCGAGCGCTTGAGCAGACAGATAAGGGACGTCGAGCGCTTCGAGCGTCTTCGCCGCGGCGCCGGCGTCGTTATATGCGGGGCCGCCGACGAGCGAGAAGCCGGTGAGCGAGACCAGCGCGTCGATCGTCGGCTGGCCGTCTTTCATGAAGTAGGCGTCAATGGCGGGACGCGCATCGAGGCCGCTGGCGAATGCGGGAATGACGCGAAGCCCCTGAGCCTCCATGCGCTCAATGACGCCATCATAGTGTCCAGTGTCGCCAGACAGGAGATAGGAGCGTAGCAGCAAGAGCCCGACGACAGGACGTTTGCCGCGGGAATAGGGCAGGCGGGCGACGCTCGAGCCGATCGCCGGCGTCATACGTGGATGGTAGACGCCGATCTCGGGATACTCGACGGGCGGCGCCGGGTTCAACGCGCCGCGCAAGCCTGCGCGGGGGCCGTCGGCGTACCTGTTGATCAGATAGGCGCACAGATCGGCGATATTCTCTTCCGAACCCGCCAGCCAGTACTGCAGGGTTAGGAAATAGGCGCGGACGTCCTGGGCCGCCCCGGGTACGTACTTCAATAGCTTCGGCAGGCGCCGCAGCATGCGCATTTGGCTCGCGCCGGCCTTGGACTTGTCGCTGGATCCGCGCAGGCGCTTCAGTAGGGCGATGGGGCCGCTTTCAGGCTTGTCCATGCGGAAACGCCCGAGCCGGGTTGTCTTGACCACCTCGGCTGCGGATAGGCACCCGGCGATCGCGTCGCATGACTCGCTGCGCGTTTGAAGCGCGGGGAGCACCGCCTGGATGTGGTCTTCCATGAACAGCATGGATGCGATGATGAAGTCGGCCTTCGCGATGTCGGCGCGGCAGTTCTCTAGCCGTTGGGGAGAGCGCGCCCAATCCGAAGCGGCGTGAAAAGATATCCGCGCGCCGGGAACCGACCGGCGCAGCCGCGCCTCGGCGCGTTCGACGGCGCCCGCGAGATGACCGTCCAAAGAGATCAGGCAAATGCGGACCGGAACCGCCTCGGATGCCTTAGCGCTATCGACCATAATGCGCCTTCGCGTCGTAGAGCGTTTCCAAGGAGATCCGATCGAGCTTTCGTTCTTCGGCGTACTTCTCAGCGTTTCGACGCGCCTTTCCACGCACGAAGAAGGGCACCTTTCGAAGCTCCCGCTCGGCGTCAGCCGCCCATTCCACTACGATGCCGCCCGACGCTTCGCTTTGGTCCGGCACTGCGGGTCCGTGCCCGCCAAGATGCGAGGCGCCCGCGGCGTCGTTGAATTCGAAGTCCTCGCGGAACATGCCAAGCAGATGTTCCTCGAGCCCCATGACGAGGGGGTGCACCCAGGTGTCGAACAGGACGTTCGCGCCTTCGAAGCCCATTTGCGGCGCGTAGCGGGCCGGAAAATCCTGCACGTGAACTGGCGCTGAGATCACCGCGCACGGAAGGCCCAACCGCTTGGCGATATGGCGTTCCATCTGCGTGCCGAGCACTAATTCCGGCTGAAGCGCCGCAATCCGCTCTTCGACCTCGAGATAATCATCCGTGATCAGCGGCTCGATGCCGTGCCGATCAGCGGCTTCTCGCACGCCGCGCGCGAATTCGCGATTGTAGCAGCCGAGACCAATGACCTCGAAGGCCAATTCCTCGGCGGCGACCCGGGCGGCTGCGATCGCATGCGTAGCGTCGCCGAAAACGAAGACGCGTTTGCCAGTCAGGTAATTGGAGTCGATCGATCGCGACCACCAGGGCATGTTCCCAGCGTGTTCGTCCGAGAGATCGGCGGCGATGCCGGCGAGGCCAGCCGCTTCCGTGATGAATTCGCGCGTCGCGCCGACGCCGATGGGCACGGTTTTGGTGAATGGCTGTCCGAACTCGCGCTCCAGCCACCGCGCCGCGATTTCGGCGGTTTCGGGATAGAGAACGACATTGAAGTCCGCCGCCCCCAACGCGGCGAGGTCCGCCGGCCGCGCACCCAGCGGCGCACAGACATTGATGTCGATCCCAAGCCGGTCGAGCAGGGCGGTGATCTCTTTGACATCGTCGCGGTGGCGGAAGCCCAGCGCTGTGGCCCCGAGCAGGTTGCAGGAAGGCCGCCCCGTCGAAGCGCTAAGCTTTTCGACCGAGCGATCGGCCAAGCCGCGAACCAGCCGGTAAAACGTCTCACTGGCGCCCCAATGCTCCTTACGCTGATAAGACGGCAGTTCCAGCGGGATGACGGGCACGCCGAGATCCAACGCTTTCGCGAGACCGCCGGGGTCGTCCTGTATCAGCTCCGCGGTGCACGATGCGCCGACGATCACGGCGTCAGGACGGAACCGCGCCACCGCTTCGCTTGCGGCGCGTTTGAATATCTCGGCGGTGTCAGAGCCTAGATCGCGCGCTTCGAAGGTGGTGTAGGTGACGGGCGGCCTGTGGTCTCGCCGTTCGATCATTGTGAAGAGGAGATCGGCGTAGGTGTCGCCCTGGGGCGCATGCAGGACATAGTGAACGCCTTGCATGGCGGTGACCACGCGCATCGCGCCGACGTGCGGCGGGCCCTCATATGTCCAAACCGCCAGCTGCATCAGACCGCGAGCCTCATGCGACGGACCAGAGGTCTTGCGAACAATTCTGCTAGGTCGCCCGCCTGCTCAAAGCCCTGGATTGGCGTGAAAACGAGTTCGATCGCCCACTTGGTCGTTAGGTCCTCAGCCTCGAGCGGGTTCGCCAGCCCCAGTCCGCAAACGGTCACATCGGGCTTGACCGAATGGCACCGATCGATCTGTCGATCGACGTCCTGGCCTTCGCTTAGGCGCGCGGTTTCAGGAAGAAGAGCCAGTTCGTCCTGCAAATGGGCCGCGTGCAGGTAAGGCGTTCCGACTTCGAGCACATCCATGCCGAGTTCGCGGGAGAGAAAACGTGCGAGCGGGGGCTCGAGCTGGGAGTCCGGGAAGAAGAATACGCTCTTTCCGGCCAATTGCTCGCGGTAGCGCCGCAGCGCGCGTTCGGCGCGCGCCTTTGGCAGGGAAACGACGCTTTCAAAGCGCTCATCGGACACGCCCCAGGCGTTAGCCGCGGCTTTAAGCCAAGCGGTCGAGCCTTCCGCGCCGAGCGGGAAGAGAGCGCTCAGCCGTCGTGCGCCGCGATCCTCTAGCGCGCGCGCCGTATCCGAAAGAAACGGCTGGGCGAGCAGGAATCGCGTGGCTGGGCCAACGGGCGGCAGGTCTGCAGCCCGCCGCGCGGGCAGAAACCGGACCGGGCCGATCCCAAGCTGGTCGAACAGGCGGGCGAACTGGTCTTCGACCACGTCCGCCAGGGCGCCGGCGACGATGAGCGAGGGCGTATCAGATGCATCAGACGGAAGTTCACGCGCTAGCGAAGCGAGGCAAGCGTCTTCGCCCTGGGTAAAGGTGGTTTCGATGCCGCTCCCGGAAAAATTGAGGATCCGAACATCAGGCGCGTAGGTCTGCGATAGCCGCGCGGCGGCGCGCGAAAGGTCGAGTTTAATCACCTCCGACGGGCAAGACCCGACCAAGAAGAGCATCTTGATGTCCGGTCGCCGTTCCAGCAGGCGGCGCACATTTCTGTCGAGCTCCTCGTTCGCGTCCGCCAGCCCGGCGAGGTCGCGCTCTTCGATGATCGCTGTGGCGAAGCGCGGCTCGGCGAAAATCATGACGCCGGCCGCCGATTGCATGAGGTGGGCGCAGGTCCGGGAGCCGACGATCAGGAAAAAGGCGTCCTGCATCCTACGGTGCAGCCAGATAATGCTGGTCAGCCCGCAGAACACTTCCCGCTGTCCACGTTCGCGCAGAACCGCCGGCTTCGCCGCGCCGGCGTCCCGGGGGATCAGCGTCGCGCTCACGCCGGCGCCTCGACGGTCGGTGTCGACGCCTCCAGCCGGGCCTGGCGGAGCTTCCAGAGGTACTGCCCTGCGTTCACGACATAGGCCGCATAGGCCGCCAGCGCGAGGACCATTTGGGATTGCGGCGATCCGACGCCGAAAAACACTGCGCCGAGATAAGCCGTATGGAGGACAAGGACGGCCATCGACAGCACGTCCTCCCAGAAGAACGCCGGCGCAAAAAGATACTGGCCGAAGACCTCCTTCTCCCAGATCGCACCGGTGATCATGATCGCATAGAGCGCGATCGTCTTTACGACCACCGAGGCTGTCGCCGCTGCGAAGCCGTGGCCGGTCGCAAGATAGGAGACAACCAGCCATAGGCTGATGAGGAACACCAGAAACTGAATGGGCGCGAGGACGCCCTGGACCTGCGTCCAAATCGTATTGTCGCGCCTGACGCGTTGCTCTGCCGTATAGAGCCCTGGTCCACTTTTGGATGCATTCGGTCCCGGCATTCGCCAACACCCCTCAATCGATCCAAACTGACGGTAACGCCGCGATCTCAAGTCTGTCAATAATTTTAGACGTCAATTTCAATTGACATTCTGTGCCGCGCCCAGCACAATTAATTATCTTCGATCGCAGGCTTTCGTTCGAGGCGCGAAATGGTTAACGTCAACATACTGATTGGTTGTGAGGGTTCGCTTTCTGGTTTCGCGCCTGCAGCACAGAGAGGCTCGAGATACAGTTTCGCGGCGAGCGGCCAATCGGAAAAAAACGTCCGCGCGAGGTGCAAGAGGGCGATTATAGATGAGCAGATGGCGAATGAGGGGTGGGACGACGGCAAACGGCGCGCTGCGGCGCGGAGGCGGGCTAAGCCCGCCACGATGACCTGAACCATCGGTCACCTCGTCACTGCCGGGAAGGACAGCGATGACGGAGCTCAGTCGAGAATATCAAGATCGCGCACGCGAGCGCAGTTTGCGAAGTTCGGCTCGAGATTCGTTCTTGTACCTCGGAGACCAATTGAAAGCCCGGAACAATAGCGACGCGGCTGATCTTCTCCTCGGTGCGATCGAGGGAGAAATCCTCCCAAGACTTATGCTGACCCATTCGGACAACGACGGCGTCAGTCCGAAGAGTTCGGAATCGTCGCTTTTGACCGAGGCGGACCATAGCGAATTTCTCAGGCTGGTCCGCGGTGAGAGTGCAGCCAGCACGCGTCGCTTTGTGAGCGGTCTTATATCGCGCGGCGTTCGGCGTCGGGACATTTTGCTTGATCTTATGCCGCGGGCCGCGCGAACGCTTGGCACCCTGTGGGAAGAGGATCTTTGCGATTTCGCCGAGGTCACCATCGGCCTTTGCCGCCTGCACGAAGTGCTGCGCGATCAGAGTCGACTTAGCGAGCCCTTGCGGATGCACGCCGCGAACGACGCGCCACAGATTCTGTTTGGAACAGCTTGCGGCGATCAGCATATCTTCGGCGTTTTGGTCGCTGCGGAATGCTTCCGCCGCGACGGTTGGCGCGTCTGGAGCGAGCCGGCCACCGCGCCCGAAGACCTCGCCGAACTCGTTGCCAAAGTGGCGTTCGACGTGGTGGCGCTTTCGGTGACGTGCGGCTCTTATAAGGAGCGTCTCGTTGGTGAAATCGCAGTGCTACGGCGGTCGTCGTGCGAGCCGGATGTAAAGGTTGTAATCGGAGGACGACTGTTCGCGGAGCAGCCAGAGCTCGGAGAGGCTCTCGGAGCCGATGCGTTTTTGGGCGATGTGGAAACGGCGCCGCGAGAGGCGAGAAAATTGCTGGCCGAAGCGCGCGTAGATTGCTAATCGCCGCTCCGTTCGACGCAAGTGGTCTTGAAGATGGATGTAAAAACTCTCCCAAACGGCCGTGTGGTTCCTTTTCAGCGGCCAAAAGAGTTTCTTGCTGATCTCGATCCTCGCACCGCATCCGAAATCGTCTGCTCGGCGGCGGACGTCGCGCTCGTAGTAGAGAAGGGCGTCATCCAGGACGTAGCAATCGGCAACCCGGAACTGTCGACGGAAGGGTTCGCGACAGATTGGCCGGGCCGAAATTGGTCCGAGACCGTCACCGAAGAAAGCCGGCCGAAGATCGAAGCGATCTTGACCGGGGCCGAGACCGGCGACGCTCGCTGGCGGCACGTCAACCACCCCACATCCACGGCGCTCGACCTTCCGGTCCGCTACACCGCCGTCAGCATGCGCCATCCAAACCGGGTCATCGCCCTCGGCCGGGATTTGAGGGCGATGTCGAACCTGCAACAGCGTCTCATCGAAGCCCATCAGGATCTTGAACGAGACTATTCGCGGCTGCGCGAAGCCGAGGCCAGATACAAACTCCTGTTCGAATCGTCTTCGGAGGCCGTCTTGGTGGCCAACGCCGACACGCTTCGCATTGAGGAAGCGAACCCGGCGGCGGGCAGCCTGCTCGATTCATCGGTCGACATCCTTGTCCACGCCGCGCTCCAGGACATCGTCGCCTCGCAATCGCAACGAGCGGTCGAGCGCGCGACTGCGGAAGCCGTCACGGTTGGCGCGTCCAGACTTAGCGGCGTTGTAATGATCGGAGGAAGTGTTTGCGACTTATCGGCGTCCGCCTTTAGGCAGAACGAAGCCCATCGCCTTATCGTACGTCTTCGTGCGAACGACAATGGCGAGGCGGCCGTGAAGCCGACCCGCGAGCCCTTGCTCGAGGTTATGGAGGCGATTCCAGACGGCCTCATTGTTGCGGCGTTGGATTTGCGGATCCTTGCGGCCAATCGCGCTTTTCTCGAAATGACCCATCTGAGCGGTCAGCCGCAATTGGAAGGGACCAATCTTTCGCAGTTCCTCGGGCGATCGACCGTCGATCTCAATCTGCTTGTCTCTACGCTGCGGACTCACGGATCGATCCGCAATTTCGCGACCGTTTTGCGCGACCGCTTTGGCGCGGAGGAGACTGTTGAAGTGTCCGCCGTGGCGGCGCCGACCGACGCTGGACAAGCGTTCGGTTTCTCCATTCGGAATGTCGCGCGCCGGCTTAAAGCGGGTGGAGACCTGTCGAGCGAACTGCCGCGGTCCGTCGACCAGCTCACCAGCCTTGTCGGGCGCGTCCCCCTTAAAGATATTGTCCGTGAATCGACCGACTTAATCGAAAAGCTTTGCATCGAGGCCGCGCTAGAAATCACCAGCGACAACCGCGCTTCGGCCGCAGAAATGCTCGGGCTCAGCCGCCAGGGGCTCTATACAAAACTCAAGCGGTTCGGGATTGATGACAAGTCCTGACTAGGCCCCGAAAGATCGTCAAATTCATTTGACACCGACGACTGTAAAATTTAACTTACAGCCATGACAAGTCTTGTCGCCTCACTGCGCTTGAGACCGCTTCCCAACCTCGCCGCAGTCGGCGAACTTCTAAAGCCAGTGACATGGTTCGCTCCGATGTGGGCGTTCATGTGCGGGGTCGTGTCTTCGGGCGTGCCGATCGGTGATCGTTGGCTCTATTTCGCTGGCGGCGTGTTGCTGGCTGGACCCTTCGTGTGCGCAGCGAGTCAGGCGGTGAATGACTGGTATGATCGCGAGGTCGACGCGATCAACGAGCCAAATCGGCCGATCCCGTCGGGGCGGATTCCCGGCAATTGGGGATTGTATATCGCGATTATCTGGTCGGCGCTGTCCCTTGCGCTCGGCGCGGCGCTCGGCGCCTGGGCGTTTGGCGCGACAATTGTCGGCGTCGCCCTAGCCTGGGCCTACAGCGCCCCGCCGCTCCGTTTGAAGTTGAACGGCTGGTATGGCAACGCCGCGGTTGGCGTCTCGTATGAAGGGGTTGCGTGGTTCACTGGCGCTGCGGTCATGCTTGGGGCGTGGCCCGGCGGACAGATTATCGTTTTGGCCGCGCTCTATTCACTTGGCGCGCATGGAATCATGACGCTAAACGACTTCAAGGCGTTGGAGGGCGATCGCCGCATGGGCGTGCGATCCTTGCCGGTTCAGCTCGGCCCGGAGCGGGCGGCCAAACTCGCTTGCGTTGTTATGACCGCGCCGCAGATCGTGGTCGTCGCCAACCTCGCTGCGGTCGGCCGGCCGATCCATGCAGCGATCGTGGCCGCGCTGCTTGGCGCGCAACTCTTGCTGATGAGGACATTGCTCGCCGATCCCCGCGCGAAAGCGCCTTGGTACAATGCGACCGGCACAAGCCTTTACGTCCTGGGAATGCTCGTCAGCGCGTTTGCGGTCCGGACGCTTTGAGGAGGGCGGCGTGAGAAGAGATCCAGCAGCGTATTTGGGATGGTTCGGGATCTTCAGGCTCGGCCTGGTTCAGACTGCGCTCGGCGCGATTGTGATCCTGACGACATCGACCCTGAACCGGGTCATGGTCGTTGAGCTTGTGCTTCCGGCGGCGCTTCCAGGCGCATTGGTCGGATGGCACTACGCTGTGCAACTGTCCCGCCCACGGTGGGGCTACGGCTCAGACGTCGGCGGGGCGCGCGCTCCGTGGATCATTGGAGGCATGGCGGTGCTCGCGCTCGGCGCCGTGCTGGCCGCCTGGGCCACGTCGCTTATGGCCGCCTCGACCGGCCTCGGGGTTCTCGTCGCAGTCGCGGCGTTCTTTCTGATCGGCGTCGGCGTCGGCGCTGCGGGCACCAACCTTCTCGCGCTCCTCGCGGTGCGCGCCGCGCCGTCCAGGAAGGCGGCCGCCGCCGCCATCGTTTGGATCATGATGATCGTAGGCTTCATCGTGACCGCCGGCGTGGCGGGGCAATTGCTTGAGCCTTTCTCCCTCGATAGGTTGTTTTACGTGACCCTTGGCGTCTCAGCGGTCGCGTTGGCCGTCGCGGTGCTCGCCATCGCCGGACTGGAGCGCGGCGTCGCAGCGGCGCCGGTCGCCGAAAGCGGAGCGTCGTTCCGGCAGGCGTTTTCCGAGATCTGGGGCGAAACCCAAGCGCGCCGATTCACCGTTTTCGTATTCGTTTCCATGCTCGCTTACAGCGCGCAGGATCTCATACTTGAGCCCTTCGCGGGCTTGATCCATGGCTACACGCCGGGCGAGTCGACCAGCCTCGCCGGCATTCAGAATGTCGGCGTCCTCATCGGCATGATCATCACGGCCGTTGTCGGCACGACGGTCGGCAAATCGCGCGCTGGTTTCATGCGTATGTGGACTATTGGCGGATGCCTCGCCTCCGCCGGAGCGCTCGCAGCGCTGGCGCTCGGCGCCTCGACAGGTCCGGCCTGGCCGCTCGGACCGAACGTCTTCTTCCTTGGTTTGGCGAATGGCGCGTTCGCAGTAGCGGCGATCGGATCGATGATGACGCTTGCGAGCGCCGGGCGGCCTGGCCGCGAAGGCACGCGGATGGGACTTTGGGGCGCTTCCCAAGCCATCGCCTTCGGCCTGGGCGGCTTCCTCGGCGCGGCCGCTGTCGACGGCGCCCGCGCAATTATGACAGAGCCCGGCGCCGCCTTTGCCGCTGTTTTCGCCGCCGAAGCCTGCCTGTTCGTGCTGGCCGCGATCCTAGCCGTGGGCGTGGGGCGGACGAAGGCCGACAATATGCGATTGCCGGCGATGCCGGCTGGCGAGCCCGCGCTTGCCGATTGAGGAGCAGACCATGGCACAAGACATCGCGCCGCTTGAAACCTACGACGTCGTAGTGGTGGGAGGCGGACCCGCCGGAGCGACTTCGGCCGAGGATCTAGCGCGCGAAGGCCGCAAGACGCTGTTGATCGACAGGCCGGGTCGGATCAAGCCCTGCGGCGGCGCCATTCCGCCCCGGCTGATACGCGATTTCGACGTTCCGGAATCGCAAATTGTGGCGCGGGCGCGGTCGGCGCGGATGGTGTCGCCGAAGGGCGCTGCGGTCGACATGCCTATCGAAGGCGGCTCGGTCGGCATGGTTGATCGCGAACATTTCGATGAGTTCTTGAGAGAACGCGCGCGAGCGGCAGGCGTTGAACGCCGCGAGGGCGCCTTCCAAAAGATAGAGCGCGACGGCGCCGACGGCTGTATCGTCGTCTACAGACCCGGGGGCGCCTCAAAGGACGAGCTGGTTCGCGTCCGCGCACGCGCCGTCATCGGAGCCGATGGCGCGAAATCGCGTGTCGCCGAACAGGAGGTCCCCGGCGCGGAAGCAAAACGCATTGTGTTCGCCTATCACGAAATCGTGGAGAGCCCGCCAGACCTCGATGGCGCGCGATGCGACATTTACTATCAGGGCCGCATTTCGCCCGACTTCTACGGCTGGGTCTTCCCGCACGGGCCGCAAACGAGCGTTGGCGTCGGCAGCGCGCAGAAGGGCTTTTCCTTGCGCGGTGCGGCGACCGCGCTACGCGAAACAGCCGGGCTCGAGGGCGCCGAGACCATCCGAACGGAAGGCGCGCCCATTCCGCTGAAGCCGCTTAAGCGCTGGGACAACGGCAAAGACGTCTTGTTGGCCGGCGACGCCGCAGGATGCGTCGCACCGGCGTCCGGCGAGGGCATTTACTATGCGATGTTGGGCGGACGCGAAGCCGCGACCTCCGTGTCGGAGTTCCTGGAGACCGGGGAGGCGAAGGCGCTCGCCGGGGCGCGCAAGCGATACATGCGCGAGCATGGCAAGGTGTTCTTCATTCTCGGGATCATGCAACACTTTTGGTATCGCAACGACAAGCGGCGCGAGCGGTTTGTGAATATTTGCCGCGACAAGGATGTTCAGCGCCTCACATGGGAAGCATATATGAATAAACGCCTGGTCCGCGCCGACCCGGCCGCCCATATTCGCATATTCCTGAAGGACCTCGCCCATCTCTTCGGTTTCGCATCCGTCCAGCGCTAAGCGGTCCGCCTGGCTCGTCGCCGCCGGCGCCGCTTTTGTTGTAGCTGCGCTCGGTGGATGGATAACCGATGTGGGCCCCTGGTATCAGGCGCTCGAAAAACCGGCGTTCAATCCGCCGGACTGGCTGTATGCGCCGGCCTGGACGGTCATATACGGTCTATGCGTCCTTGCCGCGGTGTTCGGATGGCGCGCATCGCGCACGAGCAAAGTGCGCGCTTGGCTGATGACGCTTTTCTTCTTCAACGCCGCGCTCAACATACTTTGGAGCGCGCTGTTCTTCACATTCCGACGGCCCGATTGGGCGCTTGCTCAAGTGATCACGCTGTGGCTCTCGGTCTTGGCGCTCGTCGTCTTTTTCGCGCGGTTTTCGCCTCGCTCCAGCGCGTTGCTGCTTCCGTACCTCGCTTGGGTCAGCTTCGCCGCATATCTGAACTACCAGATCGTCGTCTTGAACGGTCCGTTCTCCTAAGCGCACCCCGAGGGGCGAAGCCGCATGCACCCAGTATCTCCTCAATTTGTCGATCTAATCATTTTGATCGTCGTCTTGGAGTTCGCCTTGTTGAGCGTAGTGGTGATAAAGGCGTCTAAATCATGGATGATCGCTCCGATCGGCGCGTTTCTCGCCTCCGGGGCTCTGTTGCTTTGGGCCTTGCGAACGGCCCTCGCCGACCCGGACTCGTGGATCATCCTGGCTGGGCTCGCATTGAGCTTTCCCGCACACCTCGCCGCCGTTTACCTCGTGGCTAGAGAGCTCCGCGCCCGCGCAGATGACGGCGCCCATCGGCCGTAAGCCGCTTAAAGCCCCGCCTAGAGCGATCTATCGCGCCTCGGCCAGTACAGAGCACAATCAGCGGGCGCTGCGCAGGCCCACTTGCCCGCAGAGCGCGGCGCCCTTAATCACCGCGCTTGATCTCCGACAGGGGGAGTTATTATGAGATTTTGTGGCCTCTTGGCGGCAGGCGCGGCGGCGATTTCGGCTTCTGGCGCAGCCGCCGAACCGGAGCTGTACGATCCGAATGACAAAGTGCCGGACACGCCCTTCGAGGTGCGCGGTTGGCTGGAGCATGCCCGCCTGATGCCGCAAGGCTTGCTGCTCGACGCCAAGCTCGATTCCGGTGCGCGCACCTCTTCGATCGACGCTGACATTCTTGATCCGCGGTTCGTCAAAGTCGACGAAAATGGGCGCAGCGATGACGACGACGTCGAGATCGACGAGGGCGAGGAGCTGGAGATCGAGTTCGGCGAGGACGCCTTTGTCGACATGGCCGAGGCCCCGCCGCCCGGTGAGACCGTAGTCTTCCGCGTCACCAATGAAAACGGCAATAGCCGGATCTTGCGGCGCGAAGTGGTGCGCTGGGTCGAGATCAAGCGCCGCGGCGGCGGCACGATCCGCCGGCCGGTCGTGCACCTCGGCTTCTGCATCTCCGGGCTCTGGGTCGAAGGGGAGGTGAACCTCGCCGATCGCGAGGGGCTGAACTATCCGCTGCTCGTTGGCCGCAATATGCTCGATAGCGCTGCGATCCTCATCGATTCCCGCGAGACCTATACCTACAAATCCTATTGCGAGCCGCCGAAGGACTAGTCGTTTTCTGGAAGCTGGACGGTGTCGGCGGGAAGATCGAACCAGGTTTGTTTGCGAGATGCCCAAATGTGCCTGGACGGCTCAAGGTCGGTCGTATCGTCAAGCGTGCCGGCTTTCCCCACCATCCAGCCCGGCCCGGTATGGTGAATGCGTACGCCGCAGGCGGGGCAGAAAGAACAGGTCTTTACGGCGCCGCTGTCGGCAATGGCGTCGAACGCTTTGAGACGGCCTGACAAGAGACGGAATGTATCGGGCGCAACCGCCAGGCTCATCCCGAAAGCGCTGCCCGACTGCTTTTGGCATGCGCCGCAATGGCAGGTTTTCAGGCCTTCCGCGGGCGCGGTGATTTCGTAGCGGACGGCGCCGCATTGGCAGCCGCCGGTTAGTGGGATGAAAGCTTTCATGGACGCCGAGCCTCGCAGCGAGTTTTTTTTAAAGGCGCAACGGAACGGTACGCGATCGCTCATGTCCACCTCTGCCAGGCCCGCCGAAACACCGCTTTTTCAAGCGCTCTGGCGCGGGCAAGCCGGACGCTGCGCGCTCTGCGGCGAACCGATGCCGGCGCACCGGTTCGAAACGGCGCACGCAACGATTTGGAAAAAGCGCCGGCCGACCTTCGACCATATTCGCGCCAAAGCGCTGGGCGGATCGGACGCCGAAGACAATCTTCAGCTCGCCCATGCCGAGTGCAATTGGCGTAAAGGGCGCGGCTAGGCTTGGCTCGGCAGCATGAGAATGAAGACAGCCACCGTCGCGAAGCAGGCCGATACGGCCGAAAGCGCGCCGGGCTGGTCCCAAACCGCCCAGGCGGCGAGCGGCGCGGAGAGGCCCAATCCGAGCAAAGCGCCCAACTTCGCCCGGGGCGCAAGTACTCCGTCTTCCAAAAACCCCCGCACCATGGGGCCAAAGCGCTCCTGGCGATAAATCCAATCGCGCCAAGCCGGCGCGCCGCGAGCGAAGCAGGCGGCCGCCGCGATCCAGAAAATCGTTGTCGGCCAGATTGGCAGAAACAGGCCTATCGCTCCGGCGATAAAGGCGATCCCGCCAAGAGGGCGCCATAGGATCATGTCGCGCCTCGCGCCTGAAGGCCGCCGAAATGCGGCGAAGCCGACCCTATCGACCGACGCGCCCCGCGTCGATCCAAGGCCTCCGTCAAACGCCCTGGCCGGCGGCCCAGGCGCTCGCCCAAGCCCACTGGAAATTATAGCCCCCGAGCCAACCCGTCACATCGACGCATTCGCCGATGAAGTAGAGGCCGGGAACACGCCGGCTCTCCATGGTTTTGGAGGACAGCTCGTCGGTATCGACGCCGCCGGCGGTGACCTCCGCGGTGCGCCAACCCTCGGTGCCGGCCGGGCGCACCCGCCAGGACGAGGCCGCCTTCGCCACTGACTCGAGCCGCGCGTTCGACAGCGCGCCAAGCGGTTTGTCGCTTGGCAGGTCGAGCCAGTCGGGTAGCCGGCTCGCAAGCCGCTCGGGAAACAATCCGGCGAACGCATTGGCGAGCCCTCGTTTCGGATGGGCGGCTTTCGCCTGTTTCAGGCGGTCGAACCCGTCGCCGGCGGGAAATAGATCGATTTCGATATCCTCCCCCTCACGCCAATACGACGAAGCCTGCAAAACCGCCGGGCCCGACAGGCCGCGATGCGTGAACAACAGAGCTTCGTCGAACGCGCCGACGGCGGCCGAAACCCGCGCGGGAACGCTGACGCCGGACAGTTCGGAAAACGCGTCCTTCCATTTGCCTGAAAATGTGAAGGGAACGAGCGCCGGCCGCGGCATGATCACATTGTGGTGGAACTGGCGCGCCACATCGTACGCGAAGCCGCTGGCGCCCATCTTCGGAATGGACAGCCCGCCCGAGGCGATGACGAGGCGGCTGCACTCCAACGCATCGCCCTCCGCCTCCACCCGAAATCGGCCGTCGACGTGGTCGACTGAGGAGACTTGAAGCCCTAAGCGCAGGTCGCCGCCGGCTGTCTCAAGCTCATCGAGCAACATCTTGATCACCGCGCCGGATCGCTGGTCGCAAAACAGCTGACCAAGCGTTTTCTCATGCCACGTCAGGCGATTGCGGGCCATGAGCTCGAGGAAGTCATGCGGTGTGTAGCGCGATAGCGCCGACTTGGCGAAGTGCGGGTTTTGCGACAGGAACCGATCCGGCCGGGTTTCGAGATTGGTGAAGTTGCATCGCCCGCCGCCAGAGATCCGGACTTTCTCCGCCGGTTTGTCGGCGTGGTCGATCACGAGAACGCGTCGCCCGCGCTTGCCGGCCTCCGCGCCGCAAAACAAGCCGGCTGCGCCTGCGCCGATGATGATGACGTCAAAAGTGGCGGTCACGGCGCCGTGTTTCCTCATTCAGGCTGGACGAGGGCCCTGTTCCCGGCGCCCGTCATGAGGAGTATGACTTAATGCAAAGGGGTGAGTCTTCGAAGGGACGCCGAGATATGTTCAGGATCCGCTACGCCGTTTTCGCTTTTGCAGCCGCCGCGCTCGCCGCTTGCGGCGGCGGGGACCGAAACGCCGGTGGCGGCGAACCCGCCGACAAGGACGGCGTCATCGAGCTTTCCCGCGCCGATCAGCGCGCCGCCGAACGGAGAGAACGCGCCCGGCAGCAGGCGATCGCTGAGAACGAAGCTGATTTCACTTACTTCCGCTATCGCATCGACGTCGCCGGCGACGAGCCGAAAGCCTGTTTCGTCTTCTCCTCCGCGCTGCAGCCTGAAACCGACTACTCCCCCTTTGTCGATTTCCGTCCCGCCTTCCGGCCGGCGCTGTCCGTCGAGGGGCGGGAGCTTTGCGTCGGCGGCCTCGAATTCGGAACCAGCCGCACGGCGATCCTCCGCTCCGGCTTGCCGGCGGAAGACGGGCGCGCGCTCGATCGCGACGAAGAAGTGCCGATCGATTTCGACGACCGCCCGCCTTATGTCGGCTTCAAAGGTGGCGGCGTGATCCTTCCGCGGCTTGAGGCCGACGGCCTCGCCATCGAAACGGTCAATGTCGACGAAGTGAAGCTCACCGTTTCACGGGTCAACGACCGGGCGCTCGCGTTCAAACGGGTCTCTCAAGGCGAGACCGCTGGAGAGGGTCGCTACGCTTATCTTTACGGAGATGAAGATCCCCGCGATGTGGCAGAAGAGATATGGACCGGCTCTATGCCGGTAGAGTCGGTCGACAATGCTCCTGTCGTGACCGTGTTTCCGATCGGCAATGTCGTCGGAACCCTCGAGCCGGGCGCTTACTTCGTCGAGGTACAAGATGCGAAGAAGCTCTCCGGCCGTGACGGGCCGCCGGCGGCGGCGCGCCGTTGGATCATGCTAACAGACTTGGCGTTGACCGCCTTTGAGGGCGGGCATGGGCTGGACGTGACGCTGCGCTCTTTGCAGAGCGGCGAAGCGTTGGCCGGATCTCGCATTGCGCTGATCGCTCGGAATAATGACATCCTCGCCGAAGTCGATACGGACTCAAACGGCCGCGCCCAGTTCGACGCGCCGCTGCTCGCCGGATCGGGCCCGGCTCAAGCGCGTCTGGTCATGGCTTACGGCGCCGACGGAGACATTGCGATCTTAGACCTTGACCGAGCGCCGGTGGATCTTTCCTCGGAAGCCGTCGGCGGACGCCGGACGCCCGGCGAGGTCGACGCCTATCTCTATACCGAACGCGGCATCTATCGGCCCGGCGAAACCGTCCATCTCGCGGCCTTGTTGCGCGACCGCGCCGGCAAGTCGATCGGCGATCGCGCAGGCGCGGTCGTCATCTACCGCCCTAACGGCCTTGAGGCTGCGCGCATTCGCTTCGACGAAGCGGACGGCGGCGCGGTGCTTCACGATTACGCCCTGTCTTCGTCGGCCTCGCGCGGGCGCTGGCGCGCCGCGATCGAGATAGACGGCGCGGGACAAGCGGGCTCGGTCGCTTTCTCTGTCGAGGACTTCGTACCGCAACGGATCAAAGTCTCGCTCGATGAGACGGAGACGACGCCGCTTATGATGGCCGACATCCGCGACATCGACGTGGAGGCTCGTTTTCTCTACGGCGCGCCAGGCGCCGGTTTGACGGTTCAATCTCAAGCACGCATCGAGCCCGACCCCAGCCCGTTTGAACGGTTTGAAGGGTTTCGTTTTGGCAAGTCCGACAATGCCTTCCGGGGCCGCATTCTGGAGTTCCCCGACCAAGCCGCCGATGGGTCCGGCAAGGCGGTGATCCGGGTCGATCCGCGGGGGCAAGCGCGCGAAGCGGATATTCCGCTCCGGATCAATGCCGTCGTGAGCGTGCTCGAGCCCGGAGGCCGCGCCGTCAGCGAGAGCGTGCGCATCCCATATCGGCCCCGCGACGCCTATCTCGGCATCCGACGCGCGGAGGCCGGCGCCGATGCGGGCGAGAACGCCTACGCTTTTGATCTCGCCATGGTCGACGCCGAGACGGGCGAAGCGCGCGCGGCGCGTCTGTCCTGGAAAGTGGTCGCGATCGACTACCATTATGATTGGTATCGCGACTCAGACGGGCGTTGGCGTTGGCGGCGCTCACGCACCGTGGCGACTGTGAATGAAGGCATCGCCACGGCGCCCACTGGCGGTGTGGCGCAGGTCGCGGTCGAAGGTCTCGACTGGGGCGATCATCAGCTGATCGTTTCAGGCCCAGACGGCCATGAAGCAGACTACTCGTTCTGGGTTGGTTGGGGCGGCCGTGTTGGCGACGATGGAGTCGAAGCGCCTGACCGCGTAAGCGTCCGTGCGCCAGAAGAGCCGGTTGCAGTCGGCCGCACGGCGGACATCGCCGTGGTTTCGCCGTACGCCGGCCAAGCTCAAATCGTTGTCGCGACCGACCGGGTGCTCAGCGTGTCGACGCGCGCCGTGCCCGAAGGCGTAACCAATCTACGTCTGCCAGTCACAGAGGATTGGGGCGAAGGCGCCTACGTCATGGTGAGCGTCTATTCGCCTCGTGATCCCGTGCTACGGGCCAAACCCCGCCGGGCGGTCGGCGTCGCCTACACGCCAGCCGACATGTCGCGACGCACTTATGAACTTGCGATAAATGCGCCCGAGGTGACGCGTCCGCGGCGCGAACAATTGGTGACGGTGGACGTCGACGGCGGGCCTGGCGAGCGCGTCTATCTGACCCTCGCGGCGGTGGACGAGGGCATACTTCGGCTCACCAAGTTCGAGAGCCCTGATCCCGCGGCGTACATCTTCGGAAAGAAATCGCTCGGCGTTTCGCTCTACGATGATTATGGCCGGCTGCTCGATCCCAATCTTGGTCTGCCTGCGGAAGTCCGCACGGGCGGCGACCAATTGGGCGGCGAAGGTCTATCGGTGGTCCCAACCAAAACCGTCGCGTTGTTTTCAGGCCTCGTCGAGGTCGGCCGGTCCGGTCGGGCGCAGATCCGATTTGATCTGCCCGATTTCAATGGGGAGCTTCGATTGATGGCCGTCGCCTGGTCTGAGACGGGGCTTGGCGCCGCGTCGCAGTCTATGATCGTACGAGACCCTGTGCCGTCCGAGCTCATTTTGCCTCGCTTTCTCGCTCCCGGCGACGAAGCGCTCGCGACTGCGAGCATCGATAATGTCGAGGGGGACTCAGGGGTTTTTGAAGCGTCGGTCGCCGCCGAAGGCCCAGTCAGCACGGCGTCCGCAGGGACGGCGAGCCGGTCCATTCCACAAGGCCAGCGCGCCGACGAACCGGTGAGGTTGGCGTCGTCGGCGACGGGCGTCGCCAATCTCACGCTCGCCATCGAAGGCCCAGGCGGGTTCAGCGTCGATCGGACCTATCAGATCGAAAGCCGTTCACCCTATCTCCCGGTTTCGAACGTCACGCGCGTGCTGACCCAACCTGGCGACAGTTTTACAGTCGACGCGTCGTTACTTGCGGATTTCGATCCGGGGTCCGGCGAGGTTGCGGTGAGCTTCTCTACGCTGCCTGTCGATGCGACAGCGCTCTACGATTCACTCGCGCGCTACCCTTATGGCTGCACCGAGCAAACGGTCAGCCGGGCGCTGCCGCTCCTTTATTCGGCCCAGCTCCTTGCCGAAGGCGAAAGCCCCCTGAGAGGGGAGGGCTCCGACACGCGCCTGCAAGAGTCGATCACGAAGCTGCTTGCTCGTCAGAGCCCCGACGGGGCTTTCGGTCTCTGGCGCGAGGGTGATCGCTATGCGTCGCCCTGGATCGGAGCTTACACAACCGAATTTCTCGCCCGGGCGAAAGCAGAGGGTTATTCGGTCCCTGACGAAGCGCTTGAGCGCGCCTATGGCGCTTTGCAGGAGGTCGCCCAGGGCGAAGCCTGGCGGGTTTATGGCTACGACACGGATGTCTGGGAAAGCCAGTGGCACCAAGACACGCAGCAAAAGCTCATGAGTCGGTCGGCCCCTTACGCGCTCTATGTGCTCGCGCGTGCTGGCGAGGCGAATATTTCGCGCCTCCGCTATCTTCATGATCGGGACATGCAGCGGATCGGCAACCCGCTGGCCCGGGCGCATCTCGCCGCGGCGCTCGCGCATATGGGAGATCGAGCTCGCGCCAAGAGCGCATTCGATGCAGCGCTCTCGGCGATTGGATACGAAAACGACGGCGACTATTATCAGACGCCGCTGCGCGACATAGCCGGAGTGTTGGCGCTCGCCGCCGAGACCGGATTCGACGATGTGGTGACCGAACTCGCCGAGCAGATCGGCGCGGACACGCCGGAGCCATACCGGTTGACCACGCAGGAAAAGGCGTTCCTCCTCGTCGCGGTGAATAGCCTCACGCGTGGACAGACGGGCGTCGATGTCGAAGTCAATGGTCTTGGCCGCGGCAATGACAATGACCGACGCTACGTTCTGTCCGAGGCCGACCTCGCAGAGGGCGTGACCTTTACGCTTGGAGGCGAGGCGCAGCTCTTTCGCACCATCGTCGCCCGCGGCGCGCCGACGGCTCCGCCTGAGGTCGCCGCCTCGAACTTGCGCGCTTCGAAAGTGTTCCGAACGCTTTCAGGCGGCGCCATCGACCTCGCCGATGTGCGCCAGGGCGATCAACTGGTCGCCGTTTTGACGCTCACGCCAGAGGAGCGTCGCACCAATCCGTTGATCATCGCGGACCTCCTGCCAGCCGGCTTCGAGATCGAAGCGGTGCTCCGCCCCGCCGATGCGGCTGCGGACGGCGCGTTCTCTTGGATCGGGGTGATCGACTATCCGAGGGTCGCGGAGGCGCGCGATGATCGGTTCTTGGCCGCGATCGACGTGCGGGCGGACGCCGTTAAGCTCGCCTACCTTGTCCGCGCCGTCACGCCAGGCGACTTCGCCCTGCCAGGCGTGACCGCCGAAGACATGTACCGGCCGGACGTGTTCGCACGCTCCGAAGCCGGGCGCGTGCAGATCGCGCCGCAGAGCGGAGGCGCGGGCGGCGCGCCGTGACACGGTTTCGCCGCTTCCTTCTTGCGGTCGGCGCCGTTTGTCTTGCGCTGGCCGCGCTGGACCGCCTCTTTCCGCCGCCATTGCATCGCGGCGAAACCTTGTCGGCCATGGTGACCGATCGCGAAGGCCGTCCGCTGCGCGCCTTTCCAGCCGAGGGCGGACGCTGGCGCTTCGCGGCCGATCTCGAGGAGGTCGATCCGCTCTTCATCGAGGCGCTGCTCGCTGTTGAAGATAAGCGCTTCTACAGCCATGGCGGCGTCGACTGGCTCGCCATGGTCCGAGCGGCGGCCACATCGGCCAGCGCCGGCCGCGTCGTATCCGGCGGCTCGACGATCACGATGCAAACGGCGCGATTGCTAGAGCCGCGGCCGCGCACGATCGGGTCCAAACTGATCGAGTTTGTGCGAGCGACCCAGATCGAGCTTCGGCTGTCGAAGCGAGAGATCTTGGAGCTCTATCTGACGCTCGCGCCCTATGGCGGCAATTTGGAAGGGGTGCGCGCGGCGAGCTGGTCGTATTTCGGCCATGCGCCGGATCGGTTGTCCGACGACCAGATCGCGCTCCTCATCGCACTGCCCCAGTCGCCCGAAGCGCGCCGTCCTGACCGGCGGCCAGAAGCCGCCCGGGCGGGCCGCGCCGCGGTGGCGGCCAAGCTCGTTCGGCTCGGCGTGTTCGACGACCGCCGGGCGGACGAAGCGATGTCGACCGCCTTGCCGAGCCGCCGCGCCTTTCCCGCCCGCGCTTGGCACCCGGCTGCGAAAGCCTACGCCGAAGCGGGCGGCGCCGATACGGTCTCCACTTTGGACGCAGGTCTTCAAAGCGATCTTGAAGGCCTCCTCCAAAGCGCCGCCGACCGCATCGGCCCAGAAGTCCAACTCGCGGCGATGGTGGTTGATATCGAGACGCGCGCCGTGCGGGCCGCCGCCGGTTCAGCCACCCGCGATCGGCCTGGCGGTTGGATCGATCTAACTCGGCGCGCCCGCTCGCCGGGTTCGACCTTGAAGCCCTTTATCTATGCGATTGCATTCGACGACGGAGCGGCCGCGCCCACCACCCGGATCGCTGATCTACCGAAGCGCTTCGCCGCTTATAATCCTGAGAATTTCGACAGGTCCTTCCGCGGCGATGTGACGATCGCCCAGGCGCTTCAGCACTCGTTGAACGTTCCGGCGGTTCTGGCGCTCGACCGCATTGGTCCGGGGCGGTTCGCGGCCGCCCTGGCGCTCGCAGGCGCTCCGCCTCAGGTGCGCGGCTCAGCGGACGAAGATGCAGGCCTCGCTCTTGCGCTCGGCGGCGCCGGACTGACCATGCGCGATCTCGCTCGCCTTTACGCGGCGCTAGGCGACGACGGCGTGTCAAAACCTATCATTTGGCTCGCCGACCAGGAGGTTTCAAACGCTGCCCGCCCGGGTCGGCGTTTTGTCAGCGCCGCAAGCGCTGAACGTGTGCTGCGGATACTTCGCGACAGTCCGGCCCCTGCTGGCCGCGCCCCGAGCAAACTCGCCGCAGACGCTCCACAAATCGCTTTCAAGACGGGAACCTCGTATGGTTATCGAGACGCCTGGGCGGCGGGCGTCAGCGGCGGTCACGCCATCATCGTTTGGGTCGGTCGCGCCGACGGCGCGCCGCGGCCGGGCAAGACCGGACGCTCGGAAGCACTGCCACTGCTATTCGATCTCGCGGATCGCGCACGGCTGCGTTTGGACCACGAGGACCGTGAAGGCGATCGCGCCCGGCCGGAGCGGGACACTCGCGTCGCCGGTCCGTTAGACGGGTTAGGCCCGCAATCCGCGCCGCCGGAGATTCTATTTCCGCCCCACCGAGCGGAATTGTGGGCGGGAGCTGTTTCAGGCGCGCCGGCGCGCGCATTCGTCTTCGCCGGGCGCGGGCAGGGGCGTCTTCGTTGGTTCATCGACGGCGCGCCGGCCGAGATCGACGCCGCGGGGCAACCCATTTGGCGCCCAGAGACGTTGGGCTTCTACACTGTGACAGCGGTCGACGGTGCGGGCCGCGCGGCGCGCGCGATGGTGCGCGTAATGGGCGCGCCGGCGTCGGCGATCAACGACGCTAGGCTCACAAATCGCTAAACTCACAGTCACGGCCGCGTCAGGCTGTTTCTTTTCACCAAACGTCGGTCCATATCGTTGACGCGATTTTGTTTCACCGGTTTGGAGTAAGCGATGCGCTTGTCGACCATGGCGAATTTTACATTGATTGGCGCGGCGGCGGCTGTGGCGACTTTCGTCCTGGCAGCCCAAGCCGACGATGATTTGACGCCTGCGCCGTCGTCTTCTGAGTTAGAGGAAGCAGTCTTCGCCGGCGGCTGTTTTTGGTGTGTGGAAGCTGATTTCGACAAAGTCCCCGGCGTTCGCGAGACGATTTCCGGCTATACGGGCGGGCACCTTGAGAACCCGAAATACAAAGATGTCACGAGGGAAAACACGGGCCACTATGAGGCGGTTCGCGTCGTCTACGATCCCGCCGAGGTCTCTTATAGCGAACTCGTCGAATATTTCTGGCGCCATGTCGATCCGACCGACGCCGGCGGTCAGTTCTGTGACCGGGGCGACAGCTATCGCACGGCGATCTTTGCGACGCCGGATCAGCGAGACACCGCTGAGGCGTCCAAGGCCGCGCTCGAAGCATCGGGCGTTTTATCCAATCCCGTGGTGACGCCCGTGTTGGATGCGGCCACCTTTTGGGAGGCCGAGGCTTACCATCAGAACTACTATCGCAAGAACCGCCTACGGTACCGCTATTATCGTTCCGCCTGCGGACGCGACGCGCGTGTCAAAGAAGTCTGGGCGGGCGAGCGCGTCTCAGGCTAGGGCGCGACTTCGAAGCGAGCTTCCCAGGCCGGGGTGCGCGGCTTGGGATCGAACCCTGATGCAATAAAGAGCTCGAAGCGCCTCGTCTGGCCGCCGCCAAGCGGCACGTCGATGGTTCCGACGGCGTCGAAACGATCAAAATCGTTCCGCATCATGTCTCGAAATTCGGGTTTCGCGGCGGCGATCATCAACAACTCACGATCGGACGCCGGGATGTTCTCGCGCTCGGCGTGGCTTTTGGCAGCTTCGCCTCGGCGCCAGGCATAGATCGGCATTGGAAGAGCGTCGCGACCGTAAAAGTCCAAGCCGTGCCAGTTCTCGCGCTCGTCCACAACAATGGCGGCGACGCCCTCGGAATTGGCGCGCGCTGCAATGGCCTGAACCGTTTCGGGCCAGCCGCGAACGCGTTTGAAGTCGTTGGCGCGGCCCACATATTCCGACCACGAGACGGGTCCGACGGCGAGGGTTGTAAACGCTGCGGCGATGGCGACATGCAGGGCGAGCGACGCCCAGATCAGCGCAGACGCCCGCCAAGCGAACAAGGCGCCGCAGGCCATGATCGCCGTCGCCAAGCCTGCCGCCGTCAACGACTTCACGAACAGCGATGTCATGGGAACAAGAAACGCCGCGGCGAAGACCGCGCCGGCGATCAGCGCCCAATCACGGCGCGACCCGCCTATTCGCAGGAGCCAGGCCGGGACGAGAATGCTGGCGGCTGGGTACGCGACGGCGGCCCAATTGGCATGCGCCCGCGAGATGATCGCTTGAATGAGAACGATGCCGACCGCGGGCAAGATGAAGCACAGCAGCCAGCGCTCCTGAACGGCGCTTTTGGCTACACCTACGACAAAAGCCGTGACCGCCCCGAAAAGCGCTAAAAAGGCGATGGGTCCGAAGACCCCCATTTGATCATTGAAAAAGCGAAGCGCATTCTCCGGATGGAATAGCGACCCGCCCCAATTGGCGTTGTCGGCGGTGTGGGCGAGGGTTTCAAAATCGTTCGACCAGCTCCAAGCGACATGGGGCGCCAGTATCGCGGCCGCCACGCCCGCCGCTGCGGCGCCGCGCCAGGACATGAGCGCCGACCGGGTTGGCTTGTCGATCATCGCCGCTAGCAATGCGCCGAGAATGAAGTAGACCATGGCGTACTTGGCCAGGCCGCCCAGCCCGAGCGCGGCGCCCAAAGACACCGCCGCCGTCAAGCCTCCGCCGCCCCGAAGCCGCCAAAGCGCCAGAAGCGACAGACTCCAAAGCGGCAATAGAAGTCCGTCTGTCGACATGACGCCGGAGGACAGTGTGACGCCCGGCATCAACATGTAGCCGAGCGCCGCCAGCGCGCCGACGCGCGCGTCGTACATTTCTCGAGCGAGCGCAAAGAGCGACGCGGCGGCGACAGCGTGGAGCAGAGGCGCGGGCAGGCGGATCGCCCATTCCGCATCGCCGAACAGGCTGGTTGTCGCGCCAATCACCCAGGCGATCAGCGGCGGTTTCGAGTAGTAGCCCCAGGCCCAGTCCTGCCCCCAGCGCCAGTACTGCGCTTCGTCTGCGCCGAGTTGAAGCGGAGTGGCGAAGATCGCAGCGATTCGAACAGCCGCAATCGCCCCAAGCGCTAGGAGCACGGCCCAAGCAAGTCGATCTTCCGCGACTGATCGAGCCATTGGCGGCCCTCCTCCGCTTCGCTCATAAAACGCCGGATCAAGTGAGAAAACCCAAGCGCGTCAGCGCGGCGAGAAGCGGGTTTGGAAGCGCTCACTTGTGGCGGAGCCGCCACAGTCGCGTCCGATCACATCGCCGTCATCAAAGCTTCGCGAGAGAGTTACCGAGCTGTCATGCAGCGACGGTACGGCCGGCTCACGAGTCCGAGGGGGACCCGTCCTAAGACAAGAAGGAAGAACTGATGAGCTTGTTCAGCCGCTTCTCGACTGGCGCCGCCATGGCCGCGCTGGCGGCGGCGACCGCGCCCGCCGCGATCGCCCAACAAACGACGTCGCAGATTGAAGGCGTGGTGTCTGGCAATGGCGCGGCGCTGGGCAACGCGACTGTGCAAATCGTCGACACGCGGACCTCTGCGACGCGCACCGTTTCGACGAACAGCTCGGGCCGTTTCAACGTCCAAGGTCTACCAACGGGCGGACCGTACACGATCACTGTGACGGCCGGCGGCCTTCAGGGTCAGACGATTGAAAACGTCTTCGTCAACCTGCAGGGCGCGACCACGCTTTCCTTCAACCTCACTGACCAAGCCGCGACCATGGACACGGTCGTCGTGACGGCGGCGCAGACGAACCTGACCCAGCTCGCGATCGGCCCAGGCACGTCTTTCGGCTTGGAAACGCTCGAAAACCTTCCGTCGATCAGCCGCGATATTCGCGACACGATCCGCCTTGACCCGCGCGTGATCATCGACGCCACGAACTTTGACAATATCTCCTGTATCGGCGGCAACAACCGCTTCAACGCCTTCACAATCGACGGCGTGCGCACGAACGACCCGTTCGGTTTGAACGCCTCGGGCTTCCCGAACCGGAACACCCTGCCGATCCCCTTCGACGCCGTCCGCGAGACCTCGGTTGAGTTTTCGCCCTTCGATGTGGAATACGGCCAGTTCTCCGGCTGCGCCATCAACGTCGTGACCAAGTCTGGCTCGAACGAGTTCAGCGGCTCGGCCTTCGGCGTGTTCAACTCCGACGGTCTGACCGGCGAGACGATCGACGGCGAAATGGCGCGCAGCGCCGATGAGTTCAACGACTGGAACTGGGGCGCTCAGATCAGCGGCCCGATCATCAAAGACCGGCTGTTCTTCTCGCTGGCCTATGAAGAGGTTCAGGACGGCGGCCAGGTCGTCAACACCGGCCCGGGACCGTCCTTCGCCAACACGATCGACACCTCTGTCGCCGAGATCGAACAAATTCAGGCCATTCTAGAGAACCAATACGGCTTTGACACCGGCGGCATCGCCACCATTCTTCCAGAAGAATCGACCCGATGGCTTGGCCGCCTCGACTGGCAGATCAATGACGATCATCGCCTGGAATTCACCTATGGCCGCCTGCGCGAGCTCTTCAACGAAGAGGGCGACTTCATTCCGGGCTCCGACTTCGAGTTTGCGAACACCGGCGAAGTCACCGGTTCTGAAATCGAGAGCTACTCGGCGCGCCTCTTCTCTCAGTGGACGGAGAATTTCTCCACTGAGATCCGCGCGTCCCGTTTCGACACGCTGGACATCCAAGGCCCGCTTGGCGGCGGCGAAGCCCAAAGCGACAATCCGATCCCGTCCTTCGTGGTTCAGTCTTCGGCGGGCGAGGGCATCGGCAACGGCCCAGGCATTTTCCGGTCCGCCAACGCGCTCAACACTCAGATCGACCAGATCAAGCTGAAAGCCGACTATCTGGTGGGCGATCACACGCTGACCGTGGGCTACGAACTTGATCAGCTCGACGTGTTCAACCTGTTTGCCGACAGCGCGACGGGCGTGTTCCAGTTTGACAGTGTGGACGATCTCATCGCCGGTCAAACCAGCTCGATTGAAGCGAACGGATCTTTCTCGGGCGATATCAATGACGCGGCCGCGTCCTTCTCGCGCTCCATCCACAGCCTGTACCTTCAGGATGAATGGCAAGCGACACCCGAGCTGACGTTGACGGCCGGTCTTCGCTACGACTTCTACCGCACCAGCGACGCGCCGCAGGTGAGCCCGGCTTTTGTGAGCCGCTACGGCTTCACGAATACGACCTCGTTCAACGAGTTCGACATCCTCCTGCCGCGCTTCGGGTTCACTTACGAATCTCCAGTGAACTTCTTTGGTGAAACGACGTTCCGCGGCGGCGTCGGCGTGTTCTCCGGCTCCGATCCGACGGTTTGGTTCTCCAACACCTTCTCGAACTTCGGCTCGGGCATTGGCGGCGGCGAAGCGCCCGGCGGCGCTTGCACGGATGCAGACTTGATTGTCGCGGACGCCAGCGGCCAGTTCACGGGAATCCCGCAGTGCGTTATCGACCAGCAGCAGGCGGACGCCGCAGTCGGCGCCGGCCGGACCGATGCGATCGATCCGAACTTCGACATTCCGTCGGTGATCCGAGGCAGTTTCGGCATCCTGCATTACACCGATTTCAACGGCGCGTTCGGCGGCTTCTTCGATGATTGGACGGTCCAGCTCGACTATCTGCACACGGCCAATCAAAACTCGGCTGACTTTGTCGATCTGACGCTCACGCCGATCGGCATCGCCCCGGACGGCCGCTTCCTCTTCAACGCGATAGACCCGCTTCTTGACGGTTGCGATGCGACCTTCATCGCGCCGCGGGCCGGGTTCTCAGGTCCTGCAGACCAACTCGCCCAGGGCGGCGTTTGCGACGCGGGCGGCGACGATCAGGACATCCTCCTGACCAACGTTCGAGGATCGAACGGCAACACCGACACCATCTCGATCTCCTTCGCGAAGGACGTCGACTTCACCACGCCGGGCCTTGGCACGCCTGGCGCGCTGAACTTCACCCTCGGATACGCTTACAACGACGCCGAAATTGTGAACCCGACCACCAGCTCGACGGCGACGTCGAACTTCGAAGAGTTGGCGGTCACCAACATCAACTTCCCGGATCTCGCGAACAGCCAGTTTAACAACACGCACAACATCACCGTGCGCCTTGGACTGGAGCAAGAATTCTTCCGCGAACTTTCGACGCGGTTTGACTTCTTCTACAATGGCCGCTCCGGCCGTCCGTTCAGCTTCACCTTTGCGGGCGACACCGGCGAGGATGTGTTCGGCGACACGGACGATGAAGAGCGTATCCTCTTCTACGTCCCGACCGGCCCGAACGATCCGCTCCTGTCTCCGCTCAGCTTTGGCGGCGACCCGGCCGCGCAAGCGGAGTTCTTCGAGTTCCTTGCGACGAGCGGCCTCGATGAATTCGCCGGCCAGATCGCGCCGCGCAACGAGTTCAACGATCCGTGGTTCCACGATCTGGACTTCCGCTTCAGCCAAGAGCTGCCGGGCCTGCCTGGCATCTTTGACGATGATCGGTTCCTCTTCTTCGTCGACATTGAGAACCTGCTCAATCTGATCGACGACAGCCGCAACGTCCTGCGCACACAGGACAACGGCGCGATCGCGGAAGGCTTCCCGGTTCTAACCGCGGATGTCACGCCGGACGGCCTGCAATACATCTACCCAGCCCTCCCGGGTGGCGGAAACATCTCGTCCGGCGATGTCGACGGCATCTTCGAAACCAACTCCAACGCGTCGCTCTGGGCGGTCCAGTTCGGCATTCGCTACGAGTTCTAAGCGACGGTTCGAAAACTTGATGCGAGGGCGGCCCAGAACGGGCCGCCCTTTTTTTTTGCCCGGCGAAGTGGCATGGCCGGCGCGATGTCGACACCACGCACCCCTCCGGAATGGGCGCCCCAGAGCGCCATCTGGCTCGGATGGCCCTCCCGCCTGGATTTGTGGGAGGCCGACCTGATTGGCGCGCGCGAAGAGGTCGTCGGCTTGGTTCGTGCCCTTGCGCCGCGGGTCCGGGTCAAAGTGGCCGCAAGCTCGGACGCAGCCGCTCAAAGCGCGAGAGCGGCGATCGGATCTGACGCCGATGTGCGGATCATTCCCATGGGCGATATCTGGCTGCGTGATACGGGGCCGGTGTTCGCGGTCGAGGACGGGCGGCTCGTAGCGCAGAGTTTTGTGATGAATGGTTGGGGCGGAAAGTTCATTCTCGACGGCGACGCCGAGACGGCGGCTGCGCTGGCGAGAGAGGAGGGGGCGCCCCGCTGCGGCCACGACTTCGTTCTTGAGGGCGGCGCGATCGAGCAGGATGGCGCGGGCCGCCTCATCACGACGCGCCAGTGCCTGCTCAATCCCAACCGCAACCCCGGATGGGACGAGGCGGCCGCCGAAGCGGCGCTCCGTGGCGCGTTTGGCGTGCGCGATGTGATTTGGCTCGATCAGGGGCTGCTGGGTGATCATACCGACGGTCATGTGGACAATATCGCGCGGTTCATCGGACCGGGACGCGTGGTGTGCCAGGCGCCGCTTGGGTTGGATGATCCGAATGCGAAGACGTTGGCGGCGATTGAAAGGGATTTGCGGGCGACGGGACTCGAGGTTCATACTCTGCCTTCGCCAGGGCGGGTCGATACCATCGACGGCGAACCCGCGCCGGCGAGCCATCTGAATTTCGTCATGGCGAATCGGCTCATCGTCGTGCCGGTTTATGAGACCGATGCGAGCGCGCATGCCGTCGCTGCTTTGCGCAGGCTTTGCCCCGGGCACGATGTGACTGCGCTCCCGGCTAAGCATGTTCTGACGGGCGGCGGCGCGTTCCACTGCCTCACTCAGCATGTGCCCGCGGTGAAACGGCTTGAATAATCGGCGGTTGCGCCCTACTCGCATGATCTCGCCGCGGAGGATCTCGATATGGCGCGGATGCTGACGCTCGCGGTCATTCAATTCGCTCCGAGCACTGACGAGGACGCAAACATTCGGTCGGTCGAAGCGCTCGCGCGGGAGGCCGCAGGGCGCGGCGCCGATGTTGTACTGCCGCCGGAACTGTTCTGCGGGCCGTACTTTTGCGCCCGCCAAGACGAGGCTTGGTTCGCTGCGGCGCGTCCATGGGCTGAACATGCGGCCGTGAAACGGCTCGCCGCCCTTGCTGCGGACCTAAATGTCGCCATTCCGGTTTCCGTCTTTGAAAAAGACGGCCCGCGCTACTTCAACTCGATCGTCATGTTGGACGCCGACGGCGCGGCTTTGGGCGTTTACCGGAAAAGCCACATCCCCGACGGACCAGGATATCAAGAGAAGTTCTACTTCCGCCCCGGCGACACGGGATTTCGTGTTTGGGAGACTCGGAAAGGCCGGCTTGGCGTCGGCATTTGTTGGGATCAATGGTTCCCCGAAGCGGCGCGCGCCATGGCGCTCCTCGGCGCAGAGGCGCTGCTGTACCCGACCGCGATCGGCTCGGAGCCACACGATCCGGATTTAGACACGAGCCGTCGATGGCGGCGGGCCATGGTTGGACACGCTGTCTCCAACGTGATCCCGGTCGCCGCGGCCAATCGCGTCGGCGACGAAAACGGGCAAGTCTTCTATGGATCGAGTTTCATCGCCGATCCGGCAGGGGAGTCCGCCGCCGAGCTAGGTCGCCACCAAGAGGGCGTTGCACTGGCCACGTTCGATCTCGATCAAATCGAGCGGGAACGTGCAGCGTGGGGCTTTTTCCGGGATCGGCGGCCGGATCTCTACCGAGACCTGCTCTAGGCCGCCTTTTCTTTCTCGAGGGCCTTTGCCTGAGCGACCCAAGCTTCGCGTTCGACGCGCCCTTTGAAGGCGAGCTGCTCGTCGATCCACTCGCCATGTCGGGGCGTCCAAGCGGCGATTTGACGGTAGTGAAACACGCCGAGTTCATTGAGCCGCGCCGAGAGTTTCGGTCCGATCCCTTTGAGGGCCGTCAAATCGTCTGCATCGCCGTCAGGCGCGTCTAACAGGTCTGGTTGATCCGCGTCGGATTCCGCGTCCGGCCCGACGGCCCAGAAGTCGTTAGCAGGCTGCGCCGCGGCGGCGCGTTCACGGAATTGGTCGAACCAATCCGTCAAAACAGAACCCGGCATTTTATAGGCTTTGTGGCTCCAGTCCGGGAGCGCGGCGATCATGTTCGCCGCATGCTCCCAGCCTCGCAGATTAAGGTCCGCGGCGTAGTGGAAAGCTTCGCGCATCTGCTCTTCGACATTCGGCGGGGCGAGATCGGACAAGTCGGCGCCGGGCTGCATCCAAAAGGGTTGAAACGGCTTGCGGCTCGCCGCAGCGTCCATCTGGCGAAGCATGACGTCTTGCATGGCCCTCGACATGTCGATCCAAGCCGCCGCAGACGCTGCGAACAGTTTGTATGGGTCAAACACGAGATCCTCGGGCTTCATGGAACGCTCCTTTGTTGCGGCGCAGCATAAGCTCAATATGCTTTCAATTCAATGAGCGAAGCCTTGACGAGGCCTTACTTTGCCCGCGATTCCCGGCATATCTTCGCTCGTGACCGCGCCCGATCCTTCTCAGTCGCTCTTACATCCGTCGCCGGCGCGAGGGCGCGTCCTTGTTTTCGACTCCGGTGCGGGCGGCCTGACGGTGGCGCGCGAGATCGCCGATCTGGCGCCTGGATTGAAGATCGACTACGCCGCCGACACCGGGTTCTTTCCGTACGGCGACAAATCTGACGACGCATTGCGGCGTCGCCTGCCCGAGGCGGCCACGGCCTTAGTGGATACGGCGAAACCGGATGTGTTTGTAATCGCATGCAACACGGCGAGCACGTTGGCGCTGGCCGAGGTGCGCGCCGCGCTCGACATCCCGGTCGTGGGCACCGTGCCGGCCATAAAGCCAGCGATCGAGATGAGCGAGACAAAAGCGGTGGGGCTGCTCGCCACGCCGGGCACGATCGGCCGATCCTATACAGACCGACTGATCTCGGAATTCGCCCAGCGCGCCCGCGTCATCAAACATGGAAGCATAGACCTTGTCCGGATGGCGGAGGCTTCGGCGCGCGGGGATGCGCAGCCGCTTGCAGACTTCACCGAGGTGCAAGCCCCCATGTTTGACGCGCGCGGCGGCGATCAGATCGACACGGTTGTGCTTGCTTGCACCCATTTCCCGCTGGTTCGCGATCAACTTGCGGCCGCCGCGCCGAGGCCGATACAATACGTTGATTCCGGCGCGGCGATTGCGCGCCAAACAATCCGGGTTTTGCCGGCGGCCCCGCGCGTCGAGTCGACTGAGCGCGACCACCGCTTGTTTTTCACGAGTGATCCTCGCCAAGAGATTGAGCTATGCGATCTCTTTTCGCGGTTCGGATTTGGGCCGGCTCAACGTGTCGCGGTCGCCGACGACACGCTTGGCAGCGCGACAATGTCTGCGCTCTTGCGGTAGAGGCTTGCGAAAGGCGCGTCGCCGACTTCGATCGAGTCGTAAGCGCCAAAGCCGTTGAAGCGCGTCGCCATTGTCGCTCCATAAGCGCCGAGCATGCCAAACTCGATATAGTCGCCTTCCGCGATGTTCGCCGGCAATGCGAGACGGTTCGCCAAACGATCCGCGGAATCGCAAGTCGGCCCGAAGACCCGGTACATGGCTTCGCCGTCGTTATGGCGCGGCGCGCCGTCTTCGCTCATCACCCGGACGGGATAGCGCCAGTTTTCCCTTGCTGCATCGTAGAGCGCGCCGAAAGCGCCGTCATTGAGATACACCGAGCCGGGCTTCACGAGTTCGACGCGCGTCAGCAATGATGCGGCTTCCGCCGCCAGGGCGCGGCCCGGCTCGCACCAGAGATCGGCGTTGTAGAGCACGATCATCTCTTCGAATTCTTCGTTGATGGCGCGCATATAAGCGTCGACCGGGGGGGGCTCCATGCCTGGGTAGAGCGCCGGGAACCCGCCGCCCACATCGACAATATCTACAGTCACGCCCGCCTCGACGATCCGGTCTGAGGCCTCGCGCATGGCGATGCGGTAGGCTTGCGGGTCGAGGCATTGACTGCCCACATGAAAGCTCACGCCCAATTCATCGGCGACCGCCCGCGCGGCGCGCAGCAACGCGGGAGCCGCCGTTCGCGCCGCGCCGAATTTGTTCGAGAGGGGGATGGCGGCGTGGTCGCCCGAGACGGCGAGGCGAACAATCAGTTCAAGGTCTTTCGCGCCGCCTGTCTCCTCGACGATCTTTCGCAGCTCCGCTTCGCTGTCGAGCGCGAAGATGCGCACGCCATAGTCCCAATAAGCACGGCGTATGGCCTCTCGGGATTTGACCGGGTGCATGAAGGCGAGCGTCGCATCCGGACAGCGCGCCGCAACGAGTTCGATCTCTGCCGTCGATGCGACATCGAACCATCGTACGCCGGTCTCGTAGAGAGCGTCGATCAACCAGGGTTCTGGGTTGGTTTTGGCCGCGTACAGAACCTCGCCCGGAAACTGGTTCAAAAACCAACGCGCCGCTGCCCTGGCGTGTTCCGGGCGCGCCAGAACCACCGGATCCCAAGCGTCCCGAGCGGCCAAGTATTCGCGGGGGGAGAGATAGCGTTCCATCGCACCAACTAATCCAAGTCTGCCAAACCCGGCCGGCGTTAGTGCGTGCTCCGCAAAGGAGTCGTGAGGTCCGCCTCGTTTTTTGTCTAGTGACTTAGGAATCCCGTCTTGTAAAGCGGGCGCCGTCGGAAACCGCATACCGTCGTCTTCAAGCGTTCGCATATGCCTGGTAAGTTCTGGCGGCTTCGAGGGCGACGGATATGCGGTTTGTTTTGGGTCTCTTTCTGTTTGGCGCAGCTGTCGGGTGCGGACCGTCCGGGCTCGACGAATTCAACGGAGCGGAGGTGCCGCCGCCGCCTCCGCTGGGCCAGGCGGAGAAGATCAAAATCGTGGGCTCGTCGACCGTGGCGCCGTTTTCAACGACGGTCGCCGAGCAATTCGGAGCCGCGACCCGCTATGCGACGCCCGTGGTTGAAACGACGGGAACGGGCGGTGGCTTCAAGGCGTTTTGCCAGGGCGTCGGTCCCGATCAGCCGTCGATCACCAACGCTTCGCGGCGGGTCAAGGATTCCGAGATCGAGCTGTGCCGCGACGCCGGCGTAACCGAACTTGTCGAAATCCAAATCGGCTTTGACGGGATCGTGCTCGCCAATTCGAAATCCGGCCCTGACTTCGATCTGACGAAGGCTCAGATATACAAGGGCCTCGCCGCCGAAGTGCCAGACGGGGCTGGGGGCTTCAAGCCGAATCCATTTGATCGGTGGTCTGACATCTCTCCAGATTTGCCCGATGCGCGGATCCTGGTCTCAGGCCCGCCGCCAACATCGGGAACGCGCGATGCGTTTGTCGAGCTCGCCTTGGAAGCCGGCGCCGCCGATGCGTATCCCGAGCTCGCAGAGCTCAAAGAGGCGGACGGCGACGAATTCGAGCGCCGCGCGCACACGATCAGAACAGACGGCGCTTGGATCGACTCTGGCGAAAACGACACCGCCATAATTCAGACCTTGATCAAGAACCCGGCCGCCTTGGGCGTGCTCGGCTTCTCGTTTCTCAATCAGAATAGCGACCGGGTGAAAGCCTCGCGCGTTGGCGGCGTGGATCCGACATTTGAGCGCATCGCATCGGGCGAATACAGAGTATCCCGATCCATGTACATTTACATAAAGGCGCAAAATCTACCGCTGGCGCCGGGCCTTGCCGCCTTTGTCGAGGAGTTCACCCGGGAAGATACCTGGGGCCCTGACGGCTATCTCAATGAGAAGGGCTTGATCCCCATGCCGGAGGCGATGCGCAGAGAGGTGCGAGCGACGGCTTTGCAGACCTTGGGGGGATCGTCGCCAGCCGGTTAGCCAGGCCAAACTGCGTCAAAACGAACTTGGTTCGTCGCGTCGCTTCCGGCGCCTTAGACGCAGCCGCCGCCAAAAGCGTTTACGCTCCGGCACCGGCAAGGGCGCTAGATTGTCGATGAACGCTTCCGCGCAGGCGCGCCAGCTGAAGCCCTCTGCGTATGCGCGCGTGGCGCCGCGATCCAGCTCCAAACACGCCAAGCAGGCCGCTCGAAGATCGTCGGAGACGACGCCCGCTCCGGAGCCCGGTATTAGGTCCTTTGGACCGGGCGCGTTGAAGCCAGCGACCGGCGTGCCCGCCGCCATGGATTCCAGAATAACGAGGCCGAACGTGTCGGTGAGGCTCGGGAACACAAACACGTCCGCATTCGCGAAAGAGGCCGCCAGTTCCTCGCCGAACTGCGCGCCCAAAAACCGGACATGCGGATACTTCCGCCTTAAATCGTCCAATTGCGGGCCGTCGCCGACGACGACGATAGAGCCTGGCAGGTCCAACTCGACGAAAGCTTCGATGTTTTTTTCAACGGCGACCCGGCCGACGTTCAAGAAAATCGGCCGCGGCAGGTCTTTGAAGGGATCGCTGACTGAGCCGGCGGCAACGCGTTTCGCGGGATTGAACAGCTGAGTGTCGACGCCCCTGGTCCAAGCCACGACATTGGCGAAGCGCCGCGCTTCAAGTTCTTCCCGCATGGACGGCGTCGCCACCATCACTTTGCCGGAGTAGCGATGGAACCAGCGCATGAAGCTGTAGCCCCAGCTGAGAGGCACGGGGAAGCGGGCCGCGATGTATTCCGGAAATCGCGTATGGTATGAAGTTGAGAACGGGTGTTTCAACGAAAGGCAGAGAGACCTGGCCGCCATGCCGAGCGTGCCTTCAGTTGCGATATGCACGGCCTCTGGCTCGAAATCATTGAACCGCTCTTCGACTTTGCGCTTCGCGCCGATCGCCAGGCGGATTTCCGGATAGGTCGGCATGGGAAAAGTGCGGAACCCGTCGGCCGGTGAAATCACTTCGAACTCATGCCCCATGGCGGTGCATTCTTCGATCACGCGCTTCAGCGTGCGAACCACCCCGTTCACCTGCGGATCCCATGCGTCCGTCACTAGCAATATGCGCATGCAATCGGCCTGCTCGCTCCGCCCAGCGCCGGCAATGTGGAGAGGTGCGGGGCGCGCGTAAAGCGCAAAGGGCTCATTGGTTGCCGGCGGCAGGTCTTCCGCCCATTTTCAAGATTCGCAGCAAGGAGCAGCCCCATATGGTCGACACTCTGGTTTCGAACACCGATTGGGACGCCCTCGATGCGGAAAAATTCGCCGACGAGGAAGCCTTGGTCGCGGACTTGCTGACCGCAGAGCCGTTGAACGAAAGCGAGCGCGCGGCGGTCCTCAGAGAGACGCAGGCTCTGGTCAAAACGGCGCGATCGAGGGGCCGCCCCAAAGGCATGATGGAGAGTTTCCTCGAAGAATTCGGCCTGTCCAACCAAGAGGGCCTCGCTCTGATGTGCCTCGCCGAAGCCTTGCTGCGCGTGCCCGACGCGGAGACGAAAGACGATCTGATCGCGGAGAAGATCCGGTCGGGCGACTGGGGCGCGCACAAAGGCCAATCTGACTCCTGGCTTGTAAACGCATCAACCTGGGGTCTGATGCTGACCGGCCGAGTGATCGGCGCGCCCCGCGGCGCCGCAGGGGGCGCGGGCGGCTTCGCTCAGCGCCTGGTCCGAGAGAGCGGCGAGCCCTTCATCCGCGCCGCCATGATGCAGGCCATGCGAATCATGGGCGAACAATTCGTCCTCGGGCGCACGGTCGAAGAGGCCGCCAAGCGCGGCCGAAAGATGGTTCGCGCCGGGGAGGCGGCCTGTTTTTCCTTCGACATGCTTGGCGAGGGGGCCCGGACGGCCGCGGACGCAGACCGCTATTTCGAAGCCTACGCTGCCGCGATCGCAGCGATCGGCGACAGCAACAAGGCCGCGCCCGAAGCCGCCGACGGCATCTCCGTGAAGCTTTCCGCGCTGCACCCTCGCTATGAAGCGGTGAACGAAGCGCGCGTGTTCTCCGAGCTTTACCCGAGGCTTCTCACGCTTGCGCGCCAAGCCGTGACCCGGAACATCAATTTCTGCATCGACGCCGAGGAAGCCGACCGGTTGGTGATGTCGTTGAAGCTGTTCGACCAGCTGGCGCGAGAACCTGACCTTCAGCCTTGGTCGGGCCTTGGGCTCGCAGTGCAGGCCTATCAGAAACGCGCCCGGGCCGTGGTCGGCCAGCTCGCCGGGCTTGCAGAGCGCACGGGGCGGCGGTTCATGGTGCGCCTTGTAAAGGGCGCCTACTGGGACACGGAAATCAAACGCGCCCAAGAGGACGGCCATCCGAATTTCCCAGTGTTCACGACCAAGCCCGCAACGGATCTGAACTACCTGGTCTGCGCGCGCGATTTGCTACGCGCCGCACCCGCCTTGTACCCGCAATTCGCCACGCACAACGCACATACGCTCGCAGCCGTTCGACACTTGGCGGCGGCCGAGGGCGTCGAAGACTACGAATTCCAGCGGCTGCACGGCATGGGCGGCGCGCTCTATGACGCAGCGGACGCAGGCGGCCAAGTGCGGGTCTATGCGCCGGTCGGCGCCCACGAGGACCTATTGCCTTATCTCGTGCGCCGATTGCTTGAGAACGGCGCGAATACGTCTTTTGTGAACGCCTTTCTCGATGACGACGTCGCCGTGGAGGATGTCGCCTCAGATCCGATCGCGAAGATCGAGATCGGGCCGCGGCGTCATCCGCGCATTCCGACGCCGCCGCGGCTCTACGGTCCGGAGCGGCGCAACGCGGCTGGTCTCGATCTTACGCAGACAATTGTCCGAAACGAACTCGCCGCGGCGGTCAAAGCGTTTCGAGACAGCCCCGCCATCGCCGCCGGGCCCATTGTCGCCGGCGAGGCTGTGACGGGCGGAGGCGATTTGGTTCGCGCGCCGCATGATGGCGAGACGGTGTTGGGCGCCGCGCTCGAAGCCTCGCCGGATCAAATCGATCGGGCCCTGGCTGCGGCCGCCGCCTATCAACCAAATTGGGACCGGATCGGCGGCGCCCAACGCGCCGAGCATCTGCGCGCCATGGGCGACGCCTTGGAAAACGCCGCACGCCGCCTCATTGCGCTGATGGCGCGCGAAGCCGGCAAGACGCTCGCGGACGGAATCGCTGAAGTCCGTGAGGCCGTGGACTTTTGTCGCTACTACGCCGCCGAGGCCGAACGCGTGTTCGCGGCGCCGATGCGGCTGCCAGGACCGGCGGGCGAGACCAACCATCTGTCGCTTCACGGGCGCGGCGTCTTCGCGTGCATCTCGCCCTGGAACTTCCCGCTCGCCATTTTCACCGGGCAGATCGCAGCGGCGCTCGCCGCGGGCAATACGGTCGTCGCCAAGCCCGCGGAGCAAACGCCACTGATCGCGTTCGAGGCGGTGAAGCTCTTCCACGGAGCTGGCTTGCCGCCGGAAGCGCTGCATATGCTCCCGGGGTCTGGGGGCACTGTTGGGGCCGCGCTCACCCAAGATCTTCGGATCGCCGGCGTCGCCTTCACGGGCTCGACCGAAGTCGCGCAGTTGATCAACCGGACGCTCGCCGGGCGGGACGGGCCGATCGCGACGCTGATCGCTGAGACCGGCGGCCTGAATGGGCTGTTCGTCGACACGACGGCGCTGCGCGAGCAAGTGATCGACGATACGATCGTGTCTGCGTTTGGTTCGGCGGGCCAACGCTGCTCGGCTTTGCGGATCGCCTTCCTTCCGAACGATACCGCCGATGGGCTGATCGAGGGCTTGACTGGCGCGATGGATGAACTCGCCCTGGGCGACCCTGCGTTGCCTGAAACCGACGTCGGACCCGTCATCGACGCCGAAGCGCGCCAGACGCTTGAGGCGCATCTGGATCGCATGCGTGCTGAAGCGGCCGTGCTGAAGCAGGTCTCCGCCGAGGCCATACCGGGGCATGGCGTTGGGCCGGCGCTGGTCGAGCTCAAAAGCTTGGATCAGATCGAGAGCGAGGTTTTCGGTCCGATCCTGCACATTCTCCGTTATGACCCAGATGACATCGACGCTGTCGGCGCGGCGCTCGCGGCGAAGGGTTATGGGCTGACCCTTGGCGTGCACTCCCGTCTGGAGACGTTTTGGGACAAGGTCCGCCGCGTGGTTCCCGCAGGCAATTGCTATGTGAACCGAACGATGATCGGCGCGGTCGTCGGCGTCCAGCCCTTTGGCGGCGAGGGGCTCTCAGGCACCGGACCGAAGGCGGGCGGGCCGCACTATCTGCCCCGCTTCGCGACCGAGCGCGTCGTCAGCGTCAATATCACGGCCCAAGGCGGGGATCCGGAGCTGCTCAGCCTCAGCTAGGGCAGGGCTCGAAGACGAAGTCGCGCGGCTGCGATCCGTCGATCAGCGAGATGCGCGCCCGCAAGCCTGGATCGCCGAGCGTGTAAGCGATGCGCTGCGGGTAGTCGTGTTCGGCATTGGCGAAGACGATGGAGGACGCGCCGCGCTCAATCTCGGTGAAAGGCGAGGGGCCCGCGCCCGCGGGATAGGCGTTGAAGACCGCCGGCGGGCCTGGATCGACGCGCATCTGCTCAAAGAAGCCGACGGCCCCGTCGGCGACCGCGACATTGTAGCCGAAGAGGTGTCCGCCCTCGGGCGTCGACCAGACCTCGCGCATCGCGCCGCTCGGGCTTTGCCAACAGCCGGTCAGCCAGTCGAGCGAGGGCGGCGGCTCGGCGGACGCCGTGGCGCAGCCGGCGATCATCAGCGCGGGGAGTAGCGGTTTCATCATTTGATCCGACCCCGATTGGCGGGCGGAGGGCCCAGCTTGTGGTACACTATCGCCATAAGCCCGATGGAGCGAGAGGGAGGGGACCCATGAAGTGGGTGATTTGGATCTTGGCGGGGCTGGTCGCGGTTTTGGCGATCGGCGGCTTCGTGTTTCGCGACATGATCGCGTTCATGATGTTCCGGGCGTCGGTGAAGCCGCCGGCGGCCTTCGCGGAAACCACGCCGCCCGCCGCGCCGGACTATGCGAACCCGGACCATTGGGCCGCGCTGCCGGACCGGGCGGACAATGCCGACTATACGCCCGAGGGCGTCGCCGACGGTCAAGCGGGCGCGCCGGCGGACGTGTTCTTCATCCATCCGACGACCTATATCGAGGGAAGCGGCTGGAACGCGCCGATGGGCCACGAGGCCGCCGACGAGTTCGTCGACGACTTCGTTATGACCGGCCAGGCTTCGGCCTTTAACGGCGCGGCGCGGATCTTCGCGCCGCGTTACCGCCAAGCCCAGATCTACGCCTTCTTCGCCCTCGAGGACGGCGGCGAGGAGGCTCTGGAGCTCGCTTACGCCGACGTCGAGGCGGCCTTTGATCATTATCTTCAGCACCACAATCAGGGCCGGCCCTTCATTATCGCGGGCCACAGCCAGGGCGGGCTGCATGCGCGCACTCTGCTTGAGCGGCGCGTCTCCGGCACGGCGCTGAAGGAGCGCTTGGTCGCCGCCTATCCGATCGGGTACTTCATCGAGAGAGACGAGATGGCCGCGGCGATGCCGGACATCCCGGTCTGCGGCGCGGCCGGGGAGACCGGGTGCCTCGTCACGTGGAATGCGACGGGCGACGGCTATCGAAGCTTCCAACCCTTGGAGAACATGGTCTGCGTCAATCCGCTGACCTGGACGGCCGACGACACCCAGGGCGGTTTCGAGGCCAATCTCGGAGCGCTCGACCAAGCCGAGGACGGTCTGATCGAAGGCGCGGCGGACGCGCGCTGCGACGGCGGCAAGCTCCATGTCAGCGAGATCCGAACAGACGCTTATGACGACCAGCCGGTCAATATGGGTCGCGGCAATCACCATCTTCTCGATTATGCGCTCTACTGGTCGAACCTGCGCGCGAACGCGGCCGAGCGCGTCGCGGCGTTTCAGGCGGAGTAGGGGGAGAGGTTTTCTTGGTTTGCTTGCGGCGCGGTTCCTCGCTGCGCTCGGGCCGCTGCGCCGGCGAGTCCTTTGTTTGCTCGCCGCTGTTCGAGGCTTCGCCTCGGCCGCTGCGCCTGCGCGGTCGCTTGTGGGGGGCTTCGCGTCGAACCATCCTTTCTGCGTCACCCTCGACCGCGAAGCGGTCTGAGGGCCCAGCTCCGAACCTCTCCCGTCGTGCATTGGGGCTTCTTCCAGAGATGGGCCCTCAGACGGGCTCCGCCCGTCGAGGGTGACGGCGCAATCCGGCGTAGGGCGGGCCTTGGCCCGCCATCGTTGGCGCGGTTTGCGCGGCGGGCCGAGGCCCGCCCTACGGGCATGGGAGAGTCTCCCGAAGAACGAGATGTGTTGGATAGATCGCTGTTTCAAAGCACGCGAATGCGCGGCCGGGCGCGCAAGGCCAGCGGCAGCGGCGGCGGCCGCGCCCGGCTTTGCTGCGTGATGGCGTAG
>JBCBSQ010000015.1:0-57978 GCA_039819085.1 Pseudomonadota bacterium | reverse complement strand
GGGTGAGGATCAAAGATCGTCCTCCGGCGCGGTCGCAGACCGTGTACCAAGTCGACGACGCGCCGCGCTACGGCGCCGTCGCGCGATGGACCTACGAGGACGGCCTCGCCGAGTGGACCCCGCCATCTGAATGGCGTCCTCTGCCTCGCCGCGACATGACCACGCGCGACGACTACCACGCCGTCGACGCGGTGAACCGGCATGTCATCACGCCCTGGGGCTGGGTGCATGAGCAGGACAATTCCAAGCTCATCCTGTCGGGCGAGCCCCGCGCGCTCGTCCGCGAAGTGGGCGTCAACACCTACCGCCGCACCTCCGACTTCGACGTCGACGTCGCCACGGCTTACTGGGAGGATACGGCGGCGTTCTGGGCCGGCGTGCGCGCCGAATGGGATCGGATCGCCGGCGAGAACGAGGCCTTCGCCATCACGATTAAAGGCGAGACCGAAGCGCTCTATATGCCGCTCCTGGCGACTGCGACCGCCTTTGGAAACGGCGACATGACGCTCGACGAGGCCATGGCCACGGCCAGAGAAACCATCGCCGAGTTCACAACCCGCGAACCCGGCGCCCTCATCGACCGGCTGCGCTCAAGGACGTCCCTCGCCAGTCTCCGCTAAGCCCTCCGTCGGCCCGGCGGGCGCCTCAGTGTCGCCGGGCCTTGCGCACCTCCGCCATCAGCCCGAACAGCTCGACCGGATTGGCCGCGCCGGCCTCGCCGGAATACTCGCGATAGAGCGTCGACACATTGACGGCGATCCGTTCCGCATCGCCCCAGCTTGAGAAGTCGCCGAGCGCGATGTCATGGGCCGCGTCGCGCACCGAGAGCCCCGCATCGAACCGCTTGCGCGCCTCCCGGTCGACATAGCGCAAGTAATCCTGAACCCGCCGCACGCCCGCCGCGTCTGTGATCGGACCATGACCCGGCACGATCACGTCCGGATCCATCTCAATGATCCGTTCGCACGCCTCGATCCAGTTCAACACCGGCCCCGCCCACATGATCGGCGTCGATTCGACGAATAGGATATCGCCCGTGAATACGGTCCTCGCATCGGGCACATGGACCAGGACGTCGCCCAGCGTGTGCGCCGGGCCGACCTCGATCAGCTCGACCGCCCGGTCGCCGACTTTCAGATCCATGCGTCCTGAAAAAGTCTGCGTCGGCAGGCGCTCTTCGACACCGGCGAAGTCGAACATGCCGAACACGTCTTTGAAGAACGCGCCCGCCTCGCCCAGCGCGTCGGCGTTCGCTAGAAGCTCGGCGAGCGTCTTCGCTGAGATCTCCTCCATCTCGCGCGCGCTGGCTTCCGACGCGATGATGTCGGCATGCGGGCAGCAGCCGTTGCCATGCGTATGGTCGCCATTGGCGTGGGTGTTGACGATGACGCCGACATCCGCTCCCGCCACGCCCGCCGCGTCCTTCATCTCCGCCAGCATGTCGTCGGTCAGCTTCATGTCGAACAGCGTATCGACCAGCAGCGAAGCCTCGCCGTCCTTGATCAATCCGGCGTTCGACCAGCCCCAGCCGCCGTCGGGCTGCAAATAGGCGAACAGGCCGCCGCCGAGATCTTTCAGGCCTTTCTCATAGGTCCAACGTTCGGCCATGACAGGTCCTCCCGATCCAACGTAACCACTCCGCAGGCCGTGTTGAAAGGCTAGCGCCTGACAGCTCGCTTGATCTCGCCGCCGCGCTTGGCCAAGACGTTCGGCCATGGCCGACGATCTCACCACCTCCCCGGCGCTGGCGCCCTTGTTCGCGGACGCGCCGAAAAGCGTCGCCTTCAAAAAACTGCGCAAGCGCCTGGTGCGCAACGCGCTTCAAGCGATCGACGCTTACGGGATGGTGGACCGGCGCGCCGCAAAGCGCCCGCGCTGGCTCGTCTGCTTGTCCGGGGGGAAAGACAGCTACGGCCTGCTCGCCGTGCTTCTAGACCTGCAATACCAGGGCGCGCTGCCGGTCGACCTCCTCGCCTGCAATCTCGACCAAGGCCAGCCCGGTTTCCCGAAACATGTCCTGCCGGATTACCTCAACAGCCTCGGCGTGCCCTACCGCATCGAGACCGAGGACACTTATTCGATCGTCACCGGCAAAGTGCCGGAAACCCAAACCTATTGCGCGCTCTGCTCGCGCCTCCGGCGTGGCATTCTCTATCGGATCGCCCGCGAAGAGAGGTGCGAGGCCGTCGTCCTCGGCCATCACCGGGACGATGCGCTCGAAACTTTCATGATGAACCTCGTCCATGGCGGCCGCCTCGCCGCCATGCCGCCCAAGCTCCTCAATGACGAGGGCGACCTCTTCGTCCTCCGCCCGCTGATCCAATGCGCCGAGGCCGACCTCGCGAAATTCGCCGAGGCCATGGCCTTCCCCATCATCCCCTGCAATCTCTGCGGCAGCCAGGACGGCCTTCAGCGCCAAGCCATGAAAGCGCTCCTCGACGAGTGGGAGCGGAAAAAGCCCGGCGTCCGCCAAGTCATGCTCCACGCCCTGCAAACCGTGCGGCCGAGCCATCTCCACGACCCCCGCGTCTTCGATTTCGAAGGGCTCGCCATCGGCGGCGACGGCGAGCACGACCCCAACGTCCCGTTCTAAACCCCGCCCCCCCTATTTGCGCCGTCGGGCGGATCCGCTCATTCTGGCGACAAAAAACGGGAGGACGAAATGCCGATACCGATCACAGGGCTCTATGTCGGTCTGACCATCATTCTCGCCATCGTGCTGGGCGCGCGCATTGGCATATTGCGAGGTGTAAAGAAAATCTCCATCGGCGACGGCGGCGATCCGGAGGTTCTGGTGAAAGCGCGCGCCCACGGCAATCTGGTCGAGACGGCCGCGCTCACACTGTTCGCCATGGGCGTGATCGAGATGAACGGCGCGTCGCCCGCGCTGCTGCATGGGCTCGGTATCGCCTACATCATCACGCGCATTCTGCACCCGATCGGGCTCAAGCCTGACGATGTCACCCATCCCCTACGCGCGCTTGGGGCTGGCGGCTCGACTCTTGTCATGCTGATCGCCGGCGTCACGGCGATCTGGCAGTTCGTCAGCGGCGCGACCGGCGGCTGACGCCTAAGCGTTCGGCCCGAGCAGCGGCGTCAAGACGCCCGGCAGCGGCACGCCATACTGATCCTGGATCTTGTCGAGGAAGCCGAAGACCAGGACGAAGGCGACGAATGGCGGCACGAACCAGCGCATCAAGAAACGCCAAACATTCATGACTTGAGCTTCGCCGAGCTCGCTGGTCAGCATCTCGCGGCTGAGAATCCAGCCGGCGAACACCGCCATCAAAAGGCCGCCGAGCGGCAGCAACAGGCCTTCCGTCATAAAGTCGACGAAGTCGAGATAATCGGTCGAGAACACATAGGCCGCGCCGATCATGAAGAGCACGAAGCCGACGCCCATCGCCGCGCCAAGCCGCGTGACGCCGTGGCGCTCCTCGAGCCAGGACACGCCGACCTCCATCAGCGAGATCGACGAGGTGAAGGCGGCGAACAGCGCCAGGGCGAAGAAGATCGTGGCGATCGCGGCTCCGCCTGGAATCCCCCCGAAGGCGACGGGCATCGACACGAAGAACAAGCCCGGCCCCGCCGCCGGATCCAAGCCGGCGAGGAACACGATCGGGAAGATCGCAAAGCCGGCGATGAGCGCGACCAGCGTGTCCGATCCGGCGATGATGGCCGACGATCGCGGAATGTTCGTGTCCGCCGAGAGGTAGGCGCCGTAGGTGATCATCAGGCCAACGCCGACGCCGATGGAGAAGAAGGCTTGGCCGAGAGCGGCGAGGAAGGTCTTAAAGCCCACATCCTCCCATTTCGGCTCGAAGATGAAGGCCGCCGTGCGCGCGAAGTCGCCCTGGGTGACGGCGTAGACCACCACCACGATCAGCATCACGAAGAAGGCCGGCATGAGGATGGTCGCAGCCCGCTCCAAGCCGCCTTTCACCCCGCGTCCGACCACGAAGACATTGGCCGCGATGTAAAGGAAGAGCAGGCCCAGGATTCCCCAGGTGTTGCCGATCGTCGCGCCGAAATTCGCCCCGGAGGCCTCAGCGTCCATGCCGGCGAACCGGCCGGTCGGCGCCTGCAGCAGGAAGGACAGAAGCCATACCGAGATCACCATATAGAAGGTGAGAATGAAGAAAGCCGTCAGGGAACCGACCCAGGCGGCGATCCCCCAATACTGGCTCTTGCCCTGGGCGCGGGCGAGCGATTGGACGCCCTCCACCGCCGACATGCCGGATTTCCGGCCCATCGAATACTCCGCCATCAGCAGCGGCAGGCCGATCAGCAACACGCAGAGCAGGTAGATGAGGATGAAGGCGCCCCCGCCATTCTCACCCGCTGTGTAGGGAAAGCGCCAGAAATTGCCGAGCCCCACCGAGGAGCCCACGGCCGCCATGATGAACCCGAACCTGGAGCCCCAGGTGTCTGTCTTGCGGCCGATCTCCGTCGCCATGTCCCCGCTCCTCCCGCGATATGATTCCGCGGACACTAGCCGGCGCGGAATGAAGGTCAACGAAGAGGCTCAGGCGGGGGTGAATCTGCCCGCCTGAGACCATGGATGCGACTAATCCTCCAATTCGAAAGCGCCCGCATCAGCGATCGCTTCGCCATCTTCGTCTCCATCGACCCTCCGGTCGAAGCCCGCCCCACGCTGGTCGAAGAACGCCGCGACCGGCGCGGCGCCCTTGTCGACGGCGCTGAAGAGAGAGGATGGCGGCGCGACGGCGTTTATCGGATAAACCGGCGTGAACCCGCCTCGATCATCCAGCGCGCCAGCCGCGCTGACGATGCCGACATCGATGTGATCGGCGACCGCGCCGGTGCCGGACAATGTGCAGGGCGCATCCGTCACATTGCCGCCTGCGGTCTGGTTCGCCCCGACGCAATGGTCGGCGACATTGTTTACAAACAGCGTGTTGGCGAGCGTGGCGGAGCCGGAGCTCACCGTTGAAACCAGATTTCGTTCGCCCAATGCATGTCGCGAAAAGGTGACGAAGGAATAGCTGGTCTCAGTTCCGTCATCGGCGGTCGACGCCACGGAGACCGGCGCGTCATTTGGATTGCGCCAATAATTCCAATGCAGCGTGGTGTTCTTGAGCTTAACGCGCCCGCCGGATCGGTTGCTGAACGCGGCGCCGAACCGAGATCCGTTGTAGGCGATCAAAGCGCGGTTCAGCTCCACCGTGCCGCCGTCGTTGTAGAACGCCGCACCGGCGGAATTGGCCCCCACATGTCCGTTTTGCGTGAACGCGACGTCTTCGCCGACAACTTGCCCCGAATTGTAAACGCCTCCGCCCCGCGGACCGATTTGGGCGCTCACATCATTCTCAACCAGCGCGACGCGCTGCAATGAAAGCTCGCCGGCGTTCAGAATGCCGCCGCCTCGCTCCGCGCCCTCGCCGTTGACGACGGCGAGCTGGCGCAGCCGCAACACGACGCCTGGCGCGGCGACCTGAAACGCCCGGTCGATCCCGCCCGCATCGATTTTGGCGAAGTCGAAGTTGGATCCAGGATCGTCCTTCAGATCGTCCGCCGGCTGGTTGCTGCGCGTGAGGAAGTCCCCGAGGTCGCGATTGGCCCCGAACTGGCCCTCGATCGTAACATCGTCGGTGATGTCGAGGTCTCTCACAGACGCGTCGACGCCCACATCGCCCTCGCCGCCGATGCGGGTCAGCGTGTAGCGCTGCGACTGCAGCCGTATCAGCTCGGCGCCAGGCGAAGCGTTCGCCTCCATGACCGCCGCACGCAGCGAACAACCGGATATGTCGCCCGCGCCGACGCCGAAGCACTGGCCGTCGCCGGGATCGCTATCGGGAAAGTCCTCCGTTCGATCCACCAAATAGGTCTGCGCGAAGCCATCCTCGAACGCCTCGCAATCTTCCGGCTGGCCGTTGATTTGGTGGGTGAAGCGGCCAATGTCCGGGAAAGTGTTCACGCGATCGCTGAAAAAGCCCGCCGCACGGACCGTGACCGTAAACTCAGCCGCGCCCGCGCAAGCCGGCAGCGCCAAAGTCGCGTCATATCTTAGCCCGCCGGCTGGCGTCATGGCCGCCGATCCCGCACCCACCGCGTCGATCTGAACGCTCTTCACGGTCGTCGTGGAACGCACGTCGACGGCGAAGGATTGTTCGTTGATCGGCGGGTTGAACGTCATCGGTGAAAACGTCCGATCCGTTACACTGGTCGAACAGCCGGCGAGCGCCATCGCGCCGGCGACACCAAAAAGAGCACTACGCATTGTCTTGTCCCCATGCGCCGCCCAGCCGGGGCCGATCCTACCACAAATCGCGCCGAGCGGTCGCAGATTCCGGCGTCGGGCAAGAAGCGGGGGCCCAGTCGGCCCCATCGGCGTCCGCTTTAGACCGTCGCGTCCCTGAGCAGACTTTGCAGTAGTGCAAGTCCGGGCGAAGACCGGGACTCAAAGCTCAATGTTCATGGGCCCTGATTTTTCGCATCGATACTGTCGATACAGCGTGGCTTAGAGTCCAAGTCCGCAAAATATCATATTTAAAATCAATAACTTGCGCGCCCGCCTTCAGAGCGCGTCGAGTCTACACGCCCTGAGCGCCGCCAAGCCGTGAATCCCGGTGAACATGGGCGGAAAGGATCAATCCAAACGCCGCCATCACGGTGATCATAGCCGAACCGCCATAGGAGATCAGCGGCAAGGGAATCCCCACCACAGGCAACAATCCGCTCACCATGCCGATGTTGAAAGCAACGTAAAAAGCGACCGTCGCCACTGCGCCTGTGGCCGCGAACTTGCCGAACAGGCTCTTACATCGGTGCGCGATCAATAGGCCCCAACCCAGCACGACGCCCCAAACAAGCATCAACCCCGCCGAGCCGGCAAAGCCAAACTCCTCAGCCACCACCGTGAAAATAAAATCCGTATGCTGCTCAGGAATAAAATCGAGCTGGCTCTGAATCCCCTGCGTGAAACCCTTGCCCTCCAGGCCACCGGAGCCGATAGCGATCTTCGCTTGTTCCGCCTGGTAGCCGGCGCCGAGCTTATAATCCTCTGATTCCCCTGGGGAAAGCAGCGCATCGACGCGTTCGCGCTGATAGTCTTCCAAGCCGAAATAGTAGACGACCGAACCAAGCCCCAGCCAGCTGGCCGGCTGCGCGCGTTCGTCCTCCTTCAGCATAACGAAGTGAACCAGCGGCATAGACAAGAGCTGCACCGCCACGACGCCGCCGATGAGCCACTTCGACAGGCCAGCGAAAAAGATAATCGCGCCGCCGGTGGCGAGCAGCATCAAAGTCGTGCCCAGGTCTGGCTGGACGATGACCAAAACCGCCGGGATCGCCGTGATCAACATGGCGGGCAGGTGCACGATGATCCGACCCGACGTGCGCCGTAGCATCGTTTGATAGTACCGCGCCAAGGTCAGGGTTAGCGCGAGTTTCATGATTTCAGAGGGCTGTATCGCGACCGGCCCCACCTGAAGCCAACGCTGCGCGCCGCCCCCAGTCACCCCGAAAAACTCGACAGCAAGGAGCAGCGACAGGGTTACCGCATAAGCCGGGTAAGCCGCTCGCATCCACACCGAAAGCGGCGTAATGGCGAGTGCGATCATCATCGCCAGAGCAATGGCGAACCGTACCGCGTGTTTCGCCGGCAACTCCGCCTCGTTCGGATTGGTGATCGTCGACGAGTACAGCATCATCGTGCCGAACACCGCGAGACCCCCGATCAGCGCGACCAGACCCCATGGTATCCGTGCAAGCGAGTCCGCGATCGCGTTCCGTCCGGCGCGCCCGGATCGCCCGACATAGCCTGAAAAGACGCTCATGACGCCTTGCTCCGGCCAGCGACGGAAGCGGTGCGCTCGAATGCCGGCGTTCGGCCGCTGTCGCGGCGAAGCGCCTCGGCCATGACGTCTCTCGCCAGCGGGCCGGCCGCGCGCGAGCCGCTGCCGCCGTGCTCCACAACGACCGCAATCGCGTATTTCGGCGTGTCGTGCGGCGCATAGCCTACAAACAAGGCGTGGTCTCTCAGGCGCCGCTCCAGGTCTTCATTTTTAATAACGCCTCGGGCGCGCTCGGCTTGCGAGATGTAGCGAACCTGCGCGGTGCCTGTTTTGCCCGCCATGCGCGGCCCGCCGAGACCAAGATCGCCGGACCGAAGAGCCGTCCCGCCCCCTTCAGACGTCACACCGTACATGGCGGCCTTCAAAGTCTCGACGATTTCCGGATCGAGCTCTTCATCGAAAGGAATATCTGCTTCCGGGCGCGGACCGTCGCCGATCAGATTGGGTGCGATCAACTGACCGTTCGCGGCGATGCGGGCCGTCATATGAGCGAGCTGCAGCGGCGAGGAGGTCATATAGCCCTGCCCAATGCCGATGTTCAGGGTTTCGCCTTCATACCAGGGCTCGCCGAGCGTTTCGCGCTTCCACGCATCGTTCGGCACGACGCCGGCTTTGCCGCCGGTCATCCCAAGCTCCCAACGCTGGCCGAAACCGAAGCGGCGCGACGTATCCGCGAGCGCTTCGATGCCGATCAGCTTGGCGGCTTCGTAGAAATAGGTGTCGCAGCTGCCCTTGATCGCTTCATGCATGTTCACCGAACCGTGCCCGCCAGGCTTCCAACAGGACCAGGTTCGGTTGCCGAACGTGTAGCGCCCGTTGCAGTAGACGCGGCGCGTGCGAGAAATAGCGCTGGTCTCCAGCGCCGCCGCTGCGACCACCATCTTAAAGGTCGAACCGGGCGGATAAACGCCATCATAAGCCTTGTGATAGAGCGGCGCGCGTTCATCGAAGCGCAGCAGGTCATAGTCGGCTTGGCTGATGCCGTTGACGAAATCGTTTGGATCAAATGCGGGCGTTGAGACGAAGCAGAGGATATCGCCCGTGGCGATATCGATAACCACCGCAGCGCCGGATTCTTGGCCAAACCGCTCGATCGCAGCGCGTTGCAGGCCGGCGTCAATGGTGATCGAGAGATCGCGGCCAGGTGTCGGCGCGATGTCCTCGCTCGGCAGCTTCTCGATAATCCGCCCGGCGGCGTTCGTCACAACGCGATCGAAACCCGGCTCGCCTCGAAGCCACTCCTCAGCGAAAAACTCAATGCCGGAGCGTCCGGTGCGCATGTCCGGGTGCTTGAACAGCCGGCGCACGAGTTGCCGTTCGGAGGCGCTCGCTTCGGCTTCAAGCCGGGTGAGATCGCGATCGCTCGCCCGCGCCACGTAGCCGAGCACATGCGCGAAATCGCGTCCCTGCGGATATGAGCGCGTCGACGACATTTCCACGTCGACGCCCGGCAGATCCGCCGCGTGGATCGTCATGCGCGCAAAGTCTTCATAGGTCAGTTCCTCGGCCACGATGACCGGCACAAAGGCGGGCTGACGGCGCGCATCGTCGAAGATCCGGCGCTGGCGCGTGGGCGACAGGTCAATGAGGTCGGAAATGCGCGCGAGCACGGCGGGCAGATCCGGGGCGCGCTCCCGCGTAATGGTGACACGGCCTGCGCGCCGATGCGACGCCAGCGAAACGCCGAAACGATCCAGGATCATGCCGCGACGCGGCGGCGCGAGATCCAAGCGGACGCCGTTCTCCTCCGCCAAGCCGCGATAACGCTCGCCCTCAATGACTTGGAGCTGGAAGAGACGCGCCAACAACGCCGTCCAAATCACGCCTCCGGCCCCCGCGGCCACCAGGGCGCGTCGCGTGAAGGCTTGGTCTAAATCGCCGATACCGCTCACGCTCGCCGCCCCTGAAGATCGCCGCCAATCCAAAATGCGCGGGCGGCGAGATAATATGCGCCGAGCGTCACGACAAAGGCGCCTAGAATAGGACCGACCCGAACCGCATGGTCGGCGGTGCCGCTTGCGATCAGCCACAACGTGAAGAAGCCGGCCCCGATAGATAACGCCGGGGCGGCGGCGCGCGCTCCGAGGTCGCCTTCAATGTCAAACGCTTCGGCCATTGTCGCGCTGGCGCCGTATGCCGCGAGATTGACGAGCATAAACGCGCCGATTGGCGCGTTGGAGGCGACATCCTGAGCGACGCCGAGCAATGCGAGAAAGATCATGGGACGAAACGACATGCCCGCCGCGCCCCAGCCCGCCGCGCCCCAAAGGGCCGCATAAGGCCAGGGAATCGTCATCCCAAGAACGGTCTTCGGCGTCAGGCCTGCGAGACCGACCAGGCAGATTATGACCAAACCGACGACCAGGCGCGCGTTGGGCGACAGGCGCGACCACCAGCGCGCTAACCCCGCCATGGCGCCGGCCCGTCTCAACGCTGCCTCGCCGTCAGCCCGGCGACGCTGGTGTCGGTCGGCGCGATCTCATCAGCAACCGGCTCTTCTTCGGGGGCCGGAATCGAAAATGGAGGCAGGAGGCGGACAAACCCCGTGTCGCCCGCATCCATGGCGAGCGCGACCCGCCAGGCGTCGCCGTCTTGAAGCGCGATCCCGGCGACAATGCCGCGCGGAAACAAGCCGCCCTCGCCCGAGGTCAAGATCCGCTCGCCGTCCACGAAATCATCCTGTTCCGGTCGATCGGTCAGCACGCCGAGCCCGTCCCGGCCGCCATACATGATCGCGCGAACGCCGCTCGCCTCGCCCAGAACCGGCACGCGGCTGTTGAAATCCTTGACCAAAAGAATGCGCGACGAGCGCTGCCCGAGACGGACCACCCGCCCGACCAAACCGCCTTCGTTGACGGCGATAAAGCCAGGTTCGACGCCTTGGTCGGCGCCGGCGTTGGCCAGCAAGGTTTCTGAAAACGGCCCGTCGGTCTCGGCGGCGACACGCGCCGTCACGCCGCGAGCGGGGGGCTCGCCCATCAAATTGAGAATGTCTTCGTAGGTTTCCATGCGCTCGGCCATGGACAAGGCGGCTGCGCGCCACCGGGCCAGGTCTCGCACCTCGGCCTCCAGATCGCGAATACGCTGGTCTTTGGCGCCGGCGCCGGTCAACCGGCTAAACAGGCTCGGATTGGCGTTGCCGACCAGGCGATCATTGGCCGCGGCGCGGACGGGATTGAGCATGTCGCGGACGCTGGGCGCGCTTTGCACGGCGACGAAAGCGAGCCCCAGCGCGGCGAGCACGCCAAGCCCGAGGCGCCGGAGCGGCCTCCGACTTGCTCCCCTTAGGCCCTGACGCACCATGCGGCTGGCTTCCTTTCGTGCTCGTCGTCCGCGGTCAGACTTCCGGCGACAGAACTGTTCTCATCTTAGAGAAATTCTCCAAGACATGGCCGCAGCCATTGACCACGCAGCGCAGCGGATCGTCTGCGATCATGACCGGCAATTTGGCTTCTTCGCGAATTACTGTGTCCAAATTGCGGAGAAGCGCCCCGCCGCCAGTCAAGACAATCCCACGATCCACAATATCCGCAGCAAGCTCCGGCGGCATTGCTTCTAGGGCGATTCGAACCGCGTCGACGATCTCTGTGACGGGCTCTTTCATCGCTTCGGCGATCATCGCTTCGTTGACCTCGGCCTCTTTCGGAACAGCGTCGAGAGTGCCGCGGCCGCGGATCGTCAGCGTCATGCCCTTGCCCTTTTCGGGCGGCGCGGCCGAGCCGATCTCTTTCTTGATTTTCTCCGCCGACATTTCGCCGATCAGAAGGCGCTCTTCGCGGCGCAGATAATTGACGATCGCCTCGTCCATCTTGTCGCCGCCAACGCGGACGGAACGGGAATAGACAATGCCGCCAAGCGACAAGACCGCGACTTCCGAGGTGCCGCCGCCAATGTCCACCACCATTGAGCCGGCGGGCTCGTCGATCGGCAGGCCTGCGCCGATCGCGGCCGCCATCGGCTCTTCGATCAACTCAACGTCACGGGCGCCCGCAGCCAGCGCGGACTGATGGATCGCCCGGCGCTCGACGCTGGTAGCCGAACTCGGCACGCAGATGATGATCAACGGAGACACGAAGGCGCGGCGATTGTGCACTTTCCGAATGAAGTGCTTGATCATCTCCTCGGCGACTTCGAAGTCCGCGATGACTCCGTCGCGCATGGGGCGGATGGCTTCCATGGAGACCGGCGTCTTGCCGAGCATGTTCTTAGCTTGCTCACCGACCGCGTAGACGATCTTCCGCCCGCCTTGGTTCATATACGCCACGACGGACGGCTCATCGACGACGACCCCGCGCCCCTTCACATAAACCAATGTGTTCGCTGTGCCGAGGTCGATGGCCATGTCCGTAGACAACATGCCGAGTAAGCTACCGATCATCACAATGCGCCGTGTCTGGCGCGCTTGCGTGCGGATCGCCCAACAAGCGCGGAGTTAACGTCAGATCAGCCCTATACCCTATTGCCGTTTACAGCGACTTAATGCAACTGATAACACTCAGCCTAGTGGTACGCTTCGTACCTTTTTTGTAATCGTCAATAAAATAAGGTCGATTGCGCTTCGGCCGTGAGACGTTCATTAGCCACAGGGTACGCCCCGTACTATGCTGCGAGCCGTTTCGCCCGGCGCGCTTCGAGTTTGTTCAGCGCGTGCAGGTAGGCCTTGGCGGCCGCAACTAGCGTGTCCGTATCGGCGCCCCGCCCGGAAGCGAGTATGCCTTCGCCTTTCAATCGGACGCTCACCTCGGCCTGGGCGTCGGTGCCGCCTGTGACGGCATGGACCTGGAAATGATCCAATTTCGCATCATGAGGCGCAGCGTCTCGAATGGCGTGAAACACCGCGTCGACAGGCCCGTTCCCAGTGGAGGACGCGCTCCGCGGCTCGCCGTCGACCAGGACCGACAACTCCGCCGATTGCGGCCCCTTGGAGCCCGCGACCACTTTCAAGCTCACAAACGCGATTTTCTCTCCGGCCGTTTTCAGCTGCTCGTCGACAAGCGCGATCAAATCGTCGTCGAAGATGTGCTTCTTGCGATCCGCAAGATCTTTAAAGCGCTGAAAGGCGTCCTGGAGTTCATCGGCGTCGAGGTCGTAGCCCAGCGCCTTTAGCTTATCCCGCAGCGCATGACGCCCTGAATGCTTGCCCATGACCAGCGAGGTCTCGGCGACCCCGACATCGGCCGGCCTCATGATCTCGTACGTTTCAGCATGTTTCAGCATGCCGTCCTGGTGAATGCCGCTCTCGTGCGCGAATGCGTTCTTGCCGACAATCGCTTTGTTATACTGGACTGGGAATCCAGTGATGCGGCTGACCATTTGCGACGCGCGGCTGAGCTTCGTGGCGTCGACCTTTGTGTCAAAGTGCAAAGCATCGCCGCGAACCCGCAAAGCCATGACGATCTCTTCCAGCGCCGCGTTGCCGGCACGCTCGCCGAGGCCGTTCACAGCGCACTCCACCTGCGTCGCGCCGTTCATCACCGCCGACACCGAATTCGCCACGGCGAGGCCCAGGTCGTTGTGACAATGCGCCGACCAGGCGACCTTGTCGGCGCCTGGCACGGCCTCGCGCAGGCGCTTGAACAATGCGCCGTATTCCTCAGGGTAGGAGTAGCCCACCGTGTCGGGGATGTTGATCGTCGTCGCGCCGGCGGCGATCGCCGCGTCGACGCATTTGCAAAGGAAATCCCATTCAGTCCGCGTGGCGTCTTCCGGGCTCCACTCCACGTCATCAGTATGATTGCGCGCCTGGGTCACCGACCGACCGACGGCTTCCAGCACCGCGTTCGGCCCCATTTGGAGCTTGTGCTTCATGTGAACGGGGCTCGTGGAGATAAAGGTGTGGATCCGCGGCCGCGCGGCGCCTTTCACGGCTTCCGCGCAACGTTCAATGTCCGAAGGCGTCGAGCGCGCCAGCCCGCAAACCACGGTATCCTTGAGACGTTCCGAGATTTGTCGAACACATTCGAAGTCGCCGGGCGACGCTGCTGGAAAGCCCGCCTCAATCACATCGACCCGCATGTCTTCGAGTAAATCGGCGAGGCCGAGCTTCTCGCCCAAGGTCATTGAGGCGCCGGGGCTCTGTTCCCCGTCTCTCATGGTCGTATCGAATATTTTGACGTGCGTGCGGTCAGTCATGGTCGCGGCTCTGTCGGGAGTTGATTTGAAAGAAAGCCCCCTGGCCGCGCGCCGAACTCTTATCGGCGGACGAAATGCGGCCAGGGGCCGCTAAGCAGGAGAAGAGGCAAGTTCTTGCGCATCACTAGGACTCATCGCGCGACGGTTTGCTCATGTCAATCGATTCGGTTGGATTGGCGGTAAAATCGTCCAGTCTTCCCCGAAGACGTCGGCGCGCCGCCAACATCAAGAAGATCCACAGAACTGCGACCGCCAAGCCGGCGAGCGCCATCGCCACTGGCGACCCTGATAAAGCTGCGAACACGCCCTGGCCTGCGAATGCGACAAGCGCTGTTTTCGGAACTACGCCCACGGCCAGTCCCGCCCAGTAGGACAGAAACCGGCTCCGGCTGACGCCAAACGCCATATTCACCATGATAAAGGGCGCGGTTGGCACGATGCGCACAAACGCGCTGGCGACAAAGGCGTTTCGTCCGACAAACGCCGACAGCCTGTTGGCTGACGCCCCTGCGTAACGTCGAAACGTCGCCTCGCCAGCCCAACGTCCGGTCCAAAACGTTAAAGCGCCCGAGGCGAGCGTCGCGATCCACGCATATGCAAAGCCCGTCCGAGGGCCGAACGCGACCACAACGGCCGCGATCAGTCCAAATTGCGGCGCGCCGAGAAATGCGCCCACGCAGAACAGTCCGATCACAATCGCCAAACCGAACGGCGAAGCGCGAAGCGCCGCCAGCGCTTCCTGCAGCGCGTCGACGTCGATAAGACCGCCCGCGCGCCCCGCCATGAATAAGAACGACACGAGCGCGAAAAGCCCCAGCGTCACACCGATGGCGCGCCACGCCGAGGCGTCCATGCGATTAAAGAACTGCAGCCACGCTTGCATTCGCGCGGTTTGAAAGGGTCGCGCCAGCCCGTCAAGCGACGGCCGCAGGCGCGATTGAGATCAGCCTGCGGGCTTTTGGAATTTGATCAAGAACCGATCCGTCTTGCGCCGCCATTCGTCCGAGAAGACATTGGCGTCGCGAGGGTCGTCCGGATTGGCGAGCACGTCGCTTTCCGAAACGAAGACCAACCCCGCCGCCTCCGCCATCGCGCGGATCAGTCCTTTGTCGATCCGATGCAACGTGCCGCCGACTTCAGGCGGAGCGCCCTCCTGGGCCGAATGGTCTAACGCGACAAAATGGCCGCCCGGCTTCAACACGCGCGCAATCTCGGCGAACGCCGTTTCGGGATCGCCGAAGCCGTCCGAACCTTCGGGGATGAACCAAAGCTCATGTGGACCCAGGATCCACGTGACAAGGTCCGCGCTGGCGCCCGCGGCGCTCAACGCGTCGAATTGCGTTTTCATATACTCTACATTGGGCAAGCGACCGTCTGCGAGGCGTTGTTCGATCGCGTCGCCGAGAAAACTGTCGAAGCCGGCTGGATTCTGCATCCATACCTTGCCGTCCGATCCGACAATCCGGGACAGCAACTCCGTATAGTACCCGCCGCCAGCCTCGAGCTCGACGATCGTCATACCTGGCTCGGCGCCTATAAAGGCGAGCACATCGGCCGCTTTGCGAACCTCGTCGTCCTCGACGTCTCCTTCCGGGCGCCGGGCGTCGGCGAGCGCAGCGGCGTAGTCAGGCGACGGAGCGGCCTGCGGCGCAGGCGCCGCTTCCGGCAGCGCGGTCTCTTCAATCTCAGCAGGCGCCGCCGCCGCGGGCGCGGGCGCGGGTTCGTCGCTTCCTTGACCACACGCGGCGAGCGCGGCGATCGCCGCAGCCGCCAGAAATGACTGTCTCATATCCACGTCTAACAATCCCCAATCTGGTTCAGGCTTCCGCCAACATGTCCTCGCTCATCGCCCAAAGCCGTTCAGCGCGCTCCGGGTCGCAGGCCCATTCGCGCACATGCTCCCACCGTTGGCTCGCCTCGGTCGCTAACTGCGCGATGTCGCAGTTCTCGCAGTAGACCGCGCCTTTGCCGTCGAGCTGCGGCGACGTCGCAGCCCATACGGTCGTCGAGGCGCCCTGCTCGGGGGTCTTGAACATTTGCTGGATTGCGTCCGGGATCGTGCCGTCGGCGTTCTTCCAGCCGAGCGCAACGATCTCCTCGTCCGGCAAATGGCGTTGAAGGGGTGTGAAGATCCCGCCGGGATGCACGGAGAACCCGCGAACGCCGATGCCCTGCCCCCGCGCGTCGACGCCCATTGCAAACAGGGCGTTGGCCGTCTTTGCTTGACCATACGCGTCCCATTTCTCGTATGGATGCGATTTGAAATGCGGGTCGTCCCAATGGACATCGCTGCGAATGTGCGCAGTGGACGACAACGCCACGACCCGCGCGCCCTCCGCACGCTTCAATACCGGCACCAACTCGACCGTCATCGCCATATGGCCGAGATGATTGACCCCGAACTGGGACTCCCAACCTGGCCCGACGCGTGTTTCCGGGCACGCCATGATGCCCGCATTGTTGATCAGGATATGCAGTCCGCGACCCGTCGCTTCGTAATCCGCCGTAAATCGCTTCACCGTCGAGATGTCGGCCAAATCCATGTCCGCGATCTCGATGTCGCCCGCAACGGCGCCGAGCGCCTTTTCGGCCTTAGCGACATCGCGGGCCGGAACCGTGACCCGCGCCCCGGCGCCGGCGAGCGCTCGGACCGTTTCGAGTCCAATGCCGGAGTAACCGCCGGTGACAATCGCGTTCTTCCCTGTCAGATCAACACCGTCCAGCACCTCGCTCGCTGTCGACTTCGCCCCGAATTTCGAACCCAGCGGTTTCTGGTCGTTCGCCGCCATGCCGCCTTCTCCTTATGCATCGAGCTCAAGCTGTCAGCGGGGGCGCGAACACGCAAGAGCGGGTGCGCGCGATACCTTCAAGCTCGCGGCGCAAGCGGTTATTTCAATTGAAGACAGCTTTAAGAGGCCATCGATGCTGAAACAGCTACTTGCCGTCGTGACCGTCCTGTCGTTCTCGCCGGCGCTAGCCGAAGAGCCGGCCGACGATCCGGCCACGGCCGCTATGACCGCCTATCGGCTCGGAGACCATGAGACGGCGCGCCGCCTCTCTTCACAGCGCTGCGTGCGCAACGTCGCCGACGGCTGCGCGCTTTACGGCGATCTCTTGCGACAGGGACTCGGCGGCAGCCAAAGCCTGACGCGCGCCGCCAACGCATATGACCGAGGCTGCCGGACAGGGCGCGACGGGCGCGCCTGCGCGGCTCTCGGCGCGCTGCACAATCGCGGCGTGGACGGCGTTCCCGACCTCGCCAAAGCGCAGGACGCCTATCAACGCGCTTGCGATCTCGATAGCACTGCGGGCTGCGCAGGCCTTGGCAATCTCCTCTTCACCGGTCTCTTCGGCGCGCCGGAGCGCCGCGAAGGGCTGGCCTTGCTCAGGGCGACATGCGCGGACGGCTACGAGTGGAGCTGCGAGCGGGTCGAAGCGCTCGGCCAAAGCCGGCGCCCCTGAACCCTACCCTCCCGGCGAACTCGGAAGAGTGTAGGACACGCTCGCGCCCGGCCCGAGCGGCCATCCGAGATAGACCCAGCTCACGACCAGGAACAGCCCGGTGGCCATGATCCAAATCGAGTATGGGATCATCATCGCCGTCAGGCTGCCCAGTCCGAAATCCTTCTGCCAACGCTGTGCGAACACGAGGATCAGCGGAAAATAGACCATGAGCGGCGTGATGATGTTGGTCGCGCTGTCGCCGACTCTATAGACCGCCGTCGCCGCATCCGGGCTGACGCCCAACAGCATGAGCATCGGAACCATGACCGGCGCAAGCAGCGCCCATTTCGCGCTGGCCGAACCGACAAACAGATTGATCACGCCGGAGAAAACGACGATGAGGCCGAGCAGGATCGGCAAGGGCAGGCCCGATGACCGGATCGCATCCGCCCCGTGCACGGCCGAGATCAAGCCGAGGTTCGACCAAGCGAACATCGCCACGAAATGCGCCGCCGCAAAGGCTAGAACGAGATAGTAGCCCATGTCTTTCATGGCGTCGGCCATCATGCCAACCAGGTCGCGATGGTTGTTGATCGTGCCTGCGGCCGCGCCATAGGCCCAGCCTGCGGCCAAGAACAAAATCAAGAAGCCCGCGACCAGCGACTGAAACATCGGCGACAAACGCTCATACCATTCAAGACCCTCGGTTCCCGGCCCGTCCAGATAAAGCGGCGTGCCCGGCCCGATGGTCATGAAAGTCCACGCTCCGATTACAGCGAGGCAAGCGAGACCGGCCCGGGCCAGTCCCTTGCGCTGCGCTGCAGTCAGCGGCGCGTTCTCGTCCGCGATAGAGTTCATGGCGTCGCCGTCCGGCACATAGGGGCCGAGCCGCGGCTCGATGACCCGGTCGGTGACGAACCAGATGACCGGCACGAACAGCACGGTCATGGCTTGGATGAAATACGTGTTTCCGGCGATGTTGGCGTCATATGACGGCACGAGGATCTCGCCGGCGGACTCCGTGATCCCATAGAGCAACGCGTCGAGCTGGCCTGGAGAGATATTCGCCGAAAACCCGCCTGAAACGCCCGCAAAAGCCGCGGCGATGCCCGCAATCGGATGCCGTCCTGCTGAAGCGTATAGCACCCCTGCAAGCGGAATGAGCACGACATAGGCCGCGTCGGCGGCGTGATTACCCACCATGGCGACCAGCGCGACGACCGGCGTCAGCAGCCATTTCGGGGCGCTGCGCACGGCCGAGCGCATCGCTGAAGCAAACAGCCCAGACCGCTCGGCCACGCCGGCGCCGAGCATGACGACAAGCACATAACCGAGCGGATGGAAGTGGGTGAACGTCTCCGGCATTTTTACCCAAAGCTGTTGGATATTGTCCGGCGACAACAGGCTGATCGCGGGGATGACGCCCTCTTCGCTGATCTTGAACCGAGCCTTGTTCGCTTCGCTCATGCCGGCGAGCACTTGGTCGTCCAACAACGCAGAGGCCCCGGCCCAAGCCGCGAGCACCGACACGACCATCAGCGCTATGATCAGGTAGAAGAAGATGAATACGGGATCCGGCAACCGGTTCCCCGTGCGCTCCACCCAACCGAGTACGCCCTTCGCCCGATCGTCGATCGCCGTGTCGCTCATTTAGCCGCCCGTCTCGTTCAATCTAGCCTGCGAGTAAGGCGCGGTTCACGCGTGATTGCAAATACGCGCGGCAGACGCGACCTCGCCTCTTGACGCCAAAGCTGCGGTCTGAGACCTCGCGCGGCCAATGCCTCGTCCCGCGATCCCCTCTCCGATCCTCATCGCACTGTTCGGCGTGTTAATGGGCAGCATGCTGGACGCCGGCGTGAAATGGCTGGCGGCGAGCGCCTCGGTGCTCACCATCATGTCCTGGCGGTTCATGTTCGGAGCCGTCTATACGGGCGCCGCGTACTACTTCGCGAAGCGCCCGACGCCGACTTGGGAGGCGATCCGCTTCCATACTATGCGCGCGTTGATCCAGGTTTCGGCCGCGCTTTTATTCTTCTGGGGCATCACTCAACTCGCCCTTGCCGAGGCCACGACGCTGGGCTTCACCGCCTCGCTTATGATCGCGCCCTTCGCGCAGATCATCCTCGGGGAGAAGATGACGCGTCTCAGCGTGATCGCAGCGATTGTCGGGTTCGGCGGCGCGGCGATCGCGCTCTCCTCAGGCGCTGACGGCGCCCCGGCGGAGGGAAATCGATTGCTCGGCGCGGCGGCGACGCTCGTCTCAGCCGTGCTCTACGCCTTGTTCATGGTGCTGCTGCGCCTTCGCACAAGGACGGAAGACTCGCTCACCATCCTCGCCTACTCGAACGTGCTCGCTGGGATCATCATCTTTCCGATCGGCCTCGCATTCACGCCCTTCCCCAGCCTCGTTGAGATCGGCTTCTACGCGCTCTTGGCCGTCGTCGGCGTTAGCGTGTGGTGGCTGTTCACAATCGCCTACGCCCGCGCGCCGGCGCAGCAGCTGGCGCCGCTCGAATACACCGCGCTGATCTGGAGCGCCGGGCTCGGCTACGTCTTCTTCCAGGAGGCCCCGCGCTGGCCGCTTTATGTCGGCGCGGCGGTCATCATCGCCGCGTGCTTGATCGTCGCCGCTGAATCCTCATTCGCCACGCGCCGGGCGACAAAGCTCCCGACCAGCGAGATCCTCGACTAGCACGCGCCAGAGCGGTTCGCCGTCGCAGTCGCCGTCAAAGGCGCTTCCACGCCATTGAGCTCGATGACGCCGTCCGCATCGATCGAAGCGGTTTCACCGTCGGTCTGGAACAGGCCCGCCACGCTGCCCGGCACCGCACCGCCGCAGGTCAGCGCAAAAGCGATCCCGTCGGCGGTCTCCTCAAGCCGGGTGACATCGCACTCGCCGTCGAGCCCTGCCGTAAGGTCGGCCACGGACATGGTCGCTTCGTCTTCGCTGACGCAGCGGGATCCGTCTTCATTAAACGGCGTGGGGCCGACATTGGCGTTGAGCTGCCAGGCCCAAAGGCCCGGGGTGACGGAGATTTCCTGGGCGGCGGCGCCGCCGGCGAGGAAGGACAGTGCGAATATGGCCGCGCGAGCGATCATGGGCTGCTCCTAAGGCGAAGTTCGCCGGAATCTGACCGGCGTCGCGACCAAAGTCGCATGACAATGCTGTCAGGTTGCAGTTCCCGCGCTAATTGCGCGCCCGGTCCACCAGCTGATTGCTCTTCGACCACTGCATCATGTCGCGCAGCTTCTCGCCGACCTCTTCGATGTCGTGATCATTCATGCGCGCCCGCATGGCCTGGAAACTCGGCTGGCCGGCCTGATTCTCCAGCACCCAGTCGCGCGCGAACTTGCCGGACTGGATGTCGTCGAGCACGCCCTTCATGGCAGCCTTGGTCTCCTCGGTGATGACCCGCGGACCGGAGACGTACTCGCCGAATTCGGCCGTGTTGGAGATCGAGTAATTCATGTTCGCGATGCCGCCCTCATAGATGAGGTCGACGATCAGCTTCACCTCGTGGAGGCATTCGAAATATGCCATCTCAGGCGCGTAGCCGGCCTCGACCAGCGTCTCGTAGCCAGCCTTAATCAGCTCCACGACCCCGCCGCAGAGCACAGCCTGTTCGCCGAACAGGTCAGTCTCGGTCTCCTCTTTGAAACTCGTCTCGATCACGCCGGCGCGTGTGTTGCCGATGCCTTTCGAGTAGGACAGCGCGACCTGCTTCGCCGTGCCCGTCGCGTCCTGGTGCACGGCGATCAGCCCCGGCAGGCCGCGGCCTTGGGTGTACTGATTGCGCAGCGTGTGGCCTGGGCCCTTGGGCGCCGAGAGCGACACATCGACAGTCTCCGGGGGCCTAATGAGATTATAATGGATGTTGAAGCCATGGCCGAACATGAGGTGCATGCCGCCGCGCAGGTGCGGCTCGATCTCGTTGGCGTAGAGCACGGACTGCTTCTCGTCCGGCGCGAGGATCATGAGCACATCGGCCCAACCGGCAGCCTCGGCCGGCGTCACCACGGTCAGTCCTTCGCCTTCGGCTTTTTCCTTCGATGAAGATGTCGGCTGCAGCGCGACGCGCAGCTCCGTTACGCCGCTCTCGCGCAGGTTCAGCACATGCGCGTGCCCTTGGCTGCCATAGCCGACGATCGCGACCTTCTTACCCTGGATCAGCGCCAGATCGGCGTCGTTGTCATAGTAGATATTCACGCGTGTACTCCCTGAGAACGGATAGATCCCTGAGGGCGGCGGGTCAGCCCCGCTCCTTCCCCCGCTTGATGGACAGAACCCCGGTCCGGCTCACCTCGACGAGGCCGAGCGGGTCCATAAGGGCGATGAATTGGTCGATTTTGTCCGAGGTCCCGGTCACCTCGAAAATGAAGCTCTCGCTGGTCGTGTCGATGACATTGGCGCGGAAGATCTCAGAGATGCGCAGCGCCTCGACTCGCTTGTCGCCGGTGCCGGCGACTTTGACGAGGGCGAGCTCCCGCTCAAGACCGCGTTTGGACTTGGTGATGTCGATCACCCGGCCGACGGGCACCAGGCGCAAGAGCTGCGCCTCGATCTGCTCCAACACGTGCGGCGTGCCGGAGGTGACGATGGTGATGCGCGAGCGATGGCGGTCGCGGTCCACTTCGGCGACGGTCAGGCTCTCAATGTTGAAGCCGCGCGCCGAGAAGAGACCGACGACGCGCGCAAGCACGCCCGGTTCGTTGTCGACCATCACGGCGAGCGTGCGGCGCTCAAGCTCTTCGTCCTCATGCGAGAGGTCGTAAGCCGAGCCAGGGGCGGAGGATTTGGTCAAGCCGCGCCGCTTCCATGGTAGTCGTGAAGGATTTTCCGACGCTCGTCCGGGCCAATGCGGTCCGTCCAACCCGCATCTTTTTTGGACGCCAACAAGCCCGGCCGGCGCACATCCATCAGCACGCCCAACTTGCCGGTGAGATCGAGCGCTTCTTCGCGCAGACCCTCCCGCCGATGCTCAATGCGCGACACCACTTCATTCCGCCGGCGCGGATCGAGATGCGCTTGCAGTTCGGAGACGACGAGGCGGCGGCAGCTTTTGATGAAATCGAAGGAGTCGGATGCCTTCGGCGCGCCCGATCCCATCGCTTCGACTTCGTAATAGGCGTAGATCAGACCATCCAGAATGGGCGGCCTGTGCCCTTGGAACGCGCTCTCCTTTCCCCCGCCGCGCCCTTCACTGTCGACGTTCGGAAAAAACAGCCGGCCGCGATCGACGAGGGCCGACAAACCCGCCGCCACATCCGCGCGTTTACGCTCGAACTCGCCTTCTCGGAGATGTCCGTTCCTTGCGAGCGCAAGTTCGCCAGCTTCCGCCATCGAAGAGATGGCGTCGCGGCCCCACTCAATCGAGGCGCGGTCGATCTCGGCCCTCAATTGCTCGGTGAGCAACGCGCGCTGTTTGCGCGTTTCACGACTTGAGAGAAAGGCGCCGACCAGCGAGACGATCGCGGCCAAGACCGAGCCGGCCGCCGTCGCCGCGAGCTCCCAATTCTCATGAAGCCAGCTTGTCGCCGTCGCATCCATTGGCCCGGACCCCGCTATCGCCGCCGCTCGAACCATTAGACCAGCTTCCGCCCCTCTTCATCAATCTCATCGCCGCGAATGTCGGCGAGGATCATCTCATTATGCGCGGCGCCTGACGGGATCATGGGCAGGCAATTCTCTTCCCGCGTGACGCGGCAATCGAAGATCACCGGTCCGGGCGTCTCGATCATCTCTTGGATCTTCGCGTCGAGCTCCGCAGGGTCGTCGCAGCGCAACCCGCGCGCGCCATACGCTTCAGCGAGCGCCACGAAGTCCGGCAAGGACGCGGAATAGGAGTGCGAGTAGCGCTCGCCGTGCAGCAGCTGCTGCCACTGCCGCACCATGCCCATCCACTCATTGTTGAGAATAAACACTTTGATCGGCAGCTCATGCTGCACCGCGGTTGAGACCTCTTGCATGGTCATCTGGACCGAGGCTTCTCCGGCGATGTCGATCACAAGCGCGTCGCGGTGGGCCGCCTGCACGCCGACCGCGGCCGGCAAGCCATAGCCCATTGTGCCGAGCCCGCCGGAGGTCATCCACCGGTTCGGCTCTTCGAAGTGAAAGAACTGAGCAGCCCACATCTGATGCTGGCCGACTTCGGTCGTAATGTAGGGCTGGCGGTCCTTGGTCAGCTCATAGAGCCGTTCGATGGCGTATTGCGGTTTGATGGAAGCCTCGTCCGGCGCGTAGGCGAAACAGCGCCGCTCGCGCCAACCGTCGATTTCGCTTCTCCAAGCCTTCAAGCTCGGCGTGCGGCCGGTCTCCTCGCGCCATGCGTTTAGCAGCGCGCGCAACGCCTCGCCGCAGTCCGCGACGATCGGCACATCGACCCGCACATTCTTGTTGATCGAAGACGGATCCACATCCACGTGGATTTTCTTCGAGTTCGGCGAAAACGCGTCGATGCGGCCCGTCACCCGATCATCGAACCGCGCGCCAATGCAGATCATAAGATCGCAATCATGCATCGCATTATTCGCTTCGAAGCTGCCATGCATTCCCAACATCCCGAGCCAGTCCGGGTGAGAGGCTGGGAACGCGCCAAGCCCCATCAGCGTCGAGGTCACTGGAAACCCGGTTTCCGCCTGCAGCTCGCGCAAGAGCTTCGACGCTCCGGGTCCGGAATTGATCACGCCGCCCCCGGTATAGAAAACGGGGCGCTTCGCCCGCCGCATCAGGGCGGCGCCTTCTTTTATCGCGTCAGGATCCGGCTCGCGCGCAGGCGCGTAGGTCGGCCGCGACACGGCGTCGGCGGAGACGTACCGTCCGGTCGCAAACTGAACGTCTTTGGGAATGTCCACGACAACGGGTCCGGGCCGGCCTGTTGTGGCGACGTGAAACGCCTCGTGCAGGGCGCGCGCGAGATCGTCGACGTCGGTGACAAGGTAATTGTGCTTCGCGCAGCAGCGCGTGATGCCGACCGTGTCGCATTCTTGGAATGCGTCGGTGCCGATGAGATGCGAGGGCACTTGGCCCGTGATCGCCACCATCGGGATCGAGTCCATCATCGCGTCCGTGATCGGCGTCACCAGATTGGTCGCGCCAGGTCCCGAGGTGGCGAGCGCGACGCCGGGCCTCCCCGTCGAGCGGGCGTAGCCTTCGGCCATATGCCCTGCGCCTTGCTCGTGGCGCACGAGGATATGTTCGATCTCCGGCGCGTCGTGCAGCGCATCGTAGATCGGCAGCACGGCGCCGCCCGGATACCCGAAAATGACATCGACGCCCTGCGCTTTCAGAACCTCAAGGACGATCTCCGCGCCGGTCATTTCGCGTTGGGCGGTCTTGTCGAGGGTCGTCGCATCCATGGGTCGATCTTCCGAGGCGTCGAAGTGTTGGGCCAAAAGAAAAGGGGCCCCGTCAAGGACCCCTTGTGTCAAGCGCCTGCGAACCGGCTCTTAGTCGAGTGGTCGCAGGCGCTTGATAACGAGTACGATAGGGGTGTGCATGTCTATTCCTGATTTCTTGGGAGAAACGGATAACCGTTCCATCAGGCGCGGTCAATCTCTCGGTAGAGGGCAAGAACGACCTTCATTCGCACATCGGGCGAAATGGAGGGAACTCGCGTCCAGAAGGGAAATTGCCGGGCGATCCAAGTGAATTGGCGCTTGGCGTAGCGCCGCGTGTCTCGTTTGGATTGCTCCGCGGCGGCGGCGGCGCTCATCTCGCCCCGCAAATATGCGGCGAGCCATGGCATGCCGTGGGCCTTCATGGCCGGCAGCTCCGGATCCAAGCCGCGCGCGGCCAGCGCTTTGGCCTCTTCCATGGCGCCTTCAACCAACATGCCGTCAAAGCGTCGATCGATTAGGCTGTACAGGCGCGCGCGCGGCGGCGTCAGCGCGATCCCAAGCCATTCGCCAGCGCCCAAAACGGGCGGCGCGGCGTTCGCGTGAAACGAGGCGAGCGTCCGGCCGGTCGCCAGCCACACCTCATAGGCGCGCGCCAGGCGCTGGCGGTCTCCAGCGCCCAGGCGTTCCGCCGCCGCCGGATCCACCTGCGCCAACCGTGCGCGCAATCCATCGACGCCGTCCGCCTGCAAGACCCCGCGAACGTCGGCGCGCACGTCTTCGGGCACCGGCGGCACATCACTCAGCCCCTGGATCAGGGACATGAAGTAGAGCCCCGTCCCACCGACGACCACGGCCGTTTTGCCCCGCCGTTCGATGTCGGCGAGTGTCTTTCGCGCCTGGTCGAGCCAAACGCCCGTCGAGTATCGCGTCGCTGCGTCCACATGGCCGAAGAGATAATGTGGCGCGATCGCCAATTCCTCGTCCGACGGCCGGGCGCTTAGCACGCGTAGATCGCTATAGACCTGCATGGAATCGGCGTTTACGACCTCGCCGTCCAATCGCTTTGCGAGCGCAAGCGCGAGCGCCGTTTTGCCGCTCGCCGTCGGGCCGTGAATAAGAAGCGCGGGACGCATTGGCTGGGCGTAAACGCTTGAGCCGCCGAGGAAAACCCGCCGCGACGCAAAAGGACTGCGCGAACATGACTGAACCCACCCACGCGGCGATCTTGGTTGGGAAGATCCCTGCGGCGGATCTGAACGACGCGCTTGGCGCGGCGCTGGCGGCGTTCGAAACGCCTGACCTAGGCCGCCGCACGCTCGCCGACGAGGCGGACATCGCCGCCGTCGAGCATCTCATCTCATCTGCTCCGGCCATAAACATAGAACGCGCTTACGCGTCGCTTCAAAACGAATTCGATGTTGCGATCGTTCCGCTCGAAAATCGACGCAAGCGCCTGTTGGTCTGCGACATGGACTCCACGATCATCGGCCAGGAATGCTTGGACGAGCTCGCCGACTTCGCGGGTCTCAAAGCCGAGGTCTCTGCGATCACCGAGCGCGCCATGCGCGGGGAACTGGACTTCGAGGGCGCTCTGACGACGCGCGTGGCCATGCTGAAAGGTCTCGATCTCAAGGCGTTGGAGGCTTGCTACCGAGAGCGCATCCGCCTCAATCCAGGCGCGAGGGCGCTGGTGGAGACCATGAAAGCCGACGGCGCGCGGTGCGTGCTCGTTTCGGGCGGCTTCACCGCGTTCACAGCGCGCGTCTGCTCGGCGGCCGGCTTTCATGCCCACCACGCCAATCAGCTGATCGACGATGGTCGGGCGCTGAGCGGCGAAGTCGCGCAACCGATCCTGGGGCGCGATGCAAAGCTTCAGCGTCTCGAATCAGACGCCGCAGCGCTTAGTCTCAGCGCCGCAGACGCACTGGCCATCGGCGACGGCGCCAACGATCTCGCTATGATCGAAGCGGCGGGATTGGGCCTGGCTTACAAAGCGAAACCCATCGTCGTCGACGCGGCCGACGCGGCAATCCAGCACACAGATCTGCGAGCCGCCCTGTTCTTCCAGGGTTACAACGCGTCCGAGATCAGAGCCTAAGAGGTCGCTTCCAGATCGATCGAATAGAAAACGTCTACCGACGCGCCGCCCGCGTTGCGTTTGACGCGCAGCAATAGCGGCGTGGAGGGCGTGCTTTCAGCCGCCGAGATCGCCTCGAGCGCCGCACGAGGGCCGTCGACTGTCTCAAAGCCCATCTCGACGACAACGTCGCCCTTCTGCAGCTTTCCAGCCGCCAAGCCTTGCGGCGAAACCGATTTCACGAGCGCGCCTTCAATATCGCGCGCGATGCCGTAGCGACGCCTGTCGGAGTCCGTGATCGCGGCGAACTCAACCCCTAGCGCGTTGTCCGCCAGGGCGAGATCCGGAAGATCGTCACCGCCATCCTCTTCAGCGTCCGGGTTTTCTCGTTCGCCGAGCACCACTTCGATCGTCCGCTCTCGCCGCCCTCGGATCAGCTCCAGCGACACGGTTTTTCCAATCTCCGTCTCGGCGACAATTCGGGTGAGCGCCCGGACGTCGTCGATCACTTGGCTGTCGAATGTCAGGAGCAAGTCGCCGACCTCCAGACCCGCGTCTTGAGCCGGACCGCCCTCATCCAAACGCGTTATGATCACCCCGCTATCGCCTGACGCGCCATAGGCCGCTGCGATCGAGGCGTCGACGCCTTGCACATTGACGCCCAGCCAGCCGCGCCGGGCCTGACCGAACTCGACCAGCTGCGCCACCACACTAGAGGCGAGATTGGCGGGGATTGAAAAGCCGATCCCAATCGAACCGCCGGTCGGCGAGATGATCGCTGTATTCACGCCGACGACTTCGCCATCGAGCGTGAACAGCGGGCCGCCGGAATTGCCTCGGTTGATGGCCGCGTCGGTCTGGATGAAGTCGTCATAGGCGCCGGACTGGATATCGCGGTCCAGCGCTGAGATGATGCCCGCTGACACGGATCCGCCGAACCCGAACGGATTTCCGATCGCGATCACCCAATCGCCAACCTCGGCCTGATCGCTGTCCGCGAACGCGACAAAGGGCAGCGGGTCGGCGCTCTCGACTTTCAGCACCGCAAGATCCGTCTCAGAATCCCGGCCGATCAACTCCGCGCGCAAAGTCGTCCCGTTCGAGAAGGTGACATCGATTTGGTCGGCGCTTTCGATCACGTGATTGTTGGTGACGATGAGCCCTTCAGACGAGATTACGAACCCCGACCCCAGCGAGCCCTCCCGGCGAAAGCCGTCATCGTCGCGCCCGAAGAACTCATTGAACCGTTCGAGCGGCGACCCGTCCGGAAAGCTCGGCACGTCTGTAACAATGGTCTGGCTTGTCGAGATATTGACCACCGCCGGCATGAGCCGCTTGGCCAAGACGGAGAAGCTTTCAGGCGCGTTCTGCGCAGAAGCGCGCGGGCCGTCCGACAAAGCCAAATCTTGCGCCGCTGTCAGTGGCGCCGCCCAGGCCGCCAGTAAGGCCGACACCACCGCAGCGCGTAGACCTGACACCATAAGAACTCTCCTCGCCGCGTTTGCGCGCCATTATGAAAGCGGTCTCGACACGGCGCAACGCGCTCAGAGCAGACGAGACTCAACAGCGCGTGTAAAGCGGATATGAGGCGGCCGCATGGCGCCCGCCTCATCAAATGCGAACAGCGTCCTATCGGCCCGTTTGCGCCGCCTGTTCACCGAAGACGGCGCAGACATTGAGGCTTTCCGGCGACACGACCATTTGCGTGCCTTCCGCAATCGACGCCTCGCACGCGAGCAAAGAGCGATAGAAGCGGAAAAAGTCCGCGTCTTGATTGTAAGCGTCCGCATAGATTGCGTTGCGTTGGGCGTCTCCGTCGCCTCGGATCGTTTCAGCCTGCTCGCGCGCTTGGGCTCGGAGGACCGTGGACTCCCGCTCCGCCCGCGCGCGAATGAGACGGGCCCGCTCCTCGCCCTCGGCGCGAATGCGCTGGGCTTCTTGGAGACGCGCGGTGCGCATGCGGTTATAGACACCTTCCGAAATCGCGGGCGGCAAGTCCGCCCGGCGAATACGCACGTCCACGACGTCGACGCCAGCGTCCGCCAAATTGGCGTTCACGCTCTCACGGATGCGGTTCATCAGCTGAACGCGCTGACCGGAGACGATCTCAGGCACGGGCACATCGCCGAGCGCCTCACGCATGGAGGATTCGGTGAAGCGCTGGATCTGGCCCGCCGCGTTCCCCTCGGTCCGCAGGCGCTGGTAGAATTCCAACGGATCGTTGATCCGCCAGCGTACGAAAGCGTCGACGACGAGACGTCGCTGATCGGAGGCCAACACTTCAATGTTCGGGATGTCGAGGCCGAGGTTTTTCTTATCCAGAACCACGACTTGCTGAACGAAGGGCGTTTTGAAGAAAAGCCCGGCCTCGTTCTCGCCGGTCTCGTTGCGCACTTCGCGCGGGTCGCCGAGCTGCAGAACCAACGCCTGCTGGTCCTGGCGCACGACATAGAAGGAATTGAACAGCACGATCGCGCCGACAATCAAAAGGACAGCGAACAGTCCGCCAAAGAGTCTCATCGTCTATCGTCCTCCGCGCGGTACGCGTTCCGGATCGAGCGGCAGGTAGGGCACCGCGCCCGAATCGCTGTCAAGAATAATCTTGTCCGACCGGCCGAGCACGCGCTCGACGGTTTCAAGGAACATCCGCTCGCGGGTCACCCGCGGGGCTTGGCGATACTCCTCATAGATTTGGCTAAAACGCGACGCCTCGCCAGTGGCGTTGGCGATCACCTGGTCGCGGTAGCCCTCGGCTTCTTGGATCAGCCGAGATGCGGTGCCTCGCGCTTCTGGAACCACCTGGTTGGCGAACCGGGTCGCCTCATTGACATTCGCGTCGGCGTCCTGCTCCGCCTTGTTCACGTCGTTAAAGGCTTCGATCACCTGCACCGGCGGGTCGGCTCTCGCCATCTGCACGTCGATAATGTCGACGCCAGCGCGATATTCATCGAGCAAGGCTTGTGTCTGCTCCTCGACCGCGCCTTCGACTGTGCCCCGCTCCGTGGTGATGAGCGGCTGCAATTCGCTCTTGCCGACCACTTCCCGCATCACGCTTTCCGCGACCGAGCGAACCGCCACCTCCGGCTCGCGCACGTTGAGCACAAAGTCCTGCGGCGCATCAGTCTTGATCTTCCAGAACACTGAGAACTGGATGTCGGCGATGTTCTCGTCCTCGGTGAGCATCAAGCTTTCATTTTGACTGTCGCCGATTCGGATCTGATTCTGCCGCTCCACTGGAACCAATACGTGCGTTTCAATCGGTGCTGGAAGGTGAACGTGAAAGCCGGCCTGAAGATTGCTGACCCATTTGCCAAAACGGAAAACAGACGCCTGCTCGCCAGCGTCGACGATGACCACGCCGGTCGACGCCCAAGCAAAGAGCGCCACCACGCCGGCGATCGCAAAGCCGGCCGGGCCAATCGAACGGCCGCCGCCGCCCCCGCCGCCGCCGCCGCCTCTGCGGCCGCGGAAGCGGTCCTGCATGCGCTTCATTTGGTCTTCGAAGTCGGACTTTCCGCCCCCTGAACCCCCACCCGGCCGGTTCCACGGCGAACCGCCGTTCCCGCCGCCGGATCCGCCGCCGCCGCCGCCCCACGGGCCCTTGCCGCCGCCGCTTTCGTCATTCCAGGGCATCAAAGCCCTCCTCTTCAGGTCTGTTTGATATTGTTTGTCTTGATACGTATGTGAACGAGCCCGGTCGGGCTTTCAAGGATTGGCACATGTTCAAACGTGCGTCGAAGCGCGCAGAGCAGCTGGAGGCGGCGGTGCGCGAGGCGCTCGGCGCGCCGGACTGGCTGGAGGCCGTGCGTATCAGCGAAGACGGCAAGGCGACGCTGGTTATTCAAGCCGACCCCTCGGACCTGAAGACCGCTGAGGCCAGGCGGATGGAAGCCGAATCGACCGCCCGCAGCGTTGACGGCGTGGCGGACGCAACCGCCGTCTTGACGGCTGAGCGCGACGCCGAAGGCGCCCGGTCCGCGCCCTCGTCTCTAAAGATGGACCGCGCGCCGCGCCGGCGCCGCGCGCGCGTGTCGGACGAGGCCGTGCGACAAGGCGCCCCAGCCAAACCCGCGCCGCCGGCGGCGATCCCGCACGTGAAACACATCCTGGCCGTTGCGAGCGCCAAGGGCGGCGTCGGCAAGTCGACCGTCGCAGTGAACCTTGCAGCCGCGCTCGCCAAGACCGGCCTCAAGATCGGATTGCTGGACGTCGACATTTACGGCCCGTCTCTGCCCACCATGCTCGGCGCCGCGGACGCCGAGCCAATGGCCGGGCCGGACAACAAGCTCCAACCCATCGAGACGCACGGCTTCAAATCCATGTCGATCGGCTATCTGAGCGATCCCGAAGCGCCGATGATTTGGCGCGGCGCCATGGTGATGTCGGCGATTACCCAGATGCTGAACGATGTTGCTTGGGGCGCCGAAGACGCACCGCTCGATCTCCTCATCCTCGACACGCCCCCGGGCACCGGCGACGCGCAATTGACCCTCGCCCAGCGCGTGCCGCTGACCGCAGCGCTGATCGTCACGACCCCCCAAGAAGTCGCCCTCGCGGATGTCCGCCGCGGCGCGACCATGTTCACAAAGACTGAAGTGCCAATACTCGGCGTCGCCGAAACCATGTCTTGGTTCGAAGACCCGTCCGGCGACCGCCACGCGCTGTTTGGCGAAGGCGGCGGATCCCGCACGGCGGAAGCGCTCGCCCTGCCCTTGCTCTGCGAGCTGCCGATCCTTCAAGAGATCCGCGAGGGCGGCGACACCGGCCGTCCGGCTGCGCTTGGCGAGGGCCCCGCGGCGAAACATTTCGCGGATCTCGCAAAGCGCGTCATCGAGAGCCTTGAAGCGCTCGAGACCAAACCGGCGCCGAAGATCATTTTTGAAGACTAAGGGCGGAGCGAGTCGTCGAACGCGCAAGCCGACGCTGCGACTCGACAACGCCGGCCGCCGCGCTCGCGGCAGGCCAAAACAGCGTCTTCGCGCGCATGCTTTAGGAGCGGCGCCTTAGCGTGCGCGAACACGCCAGCGCGATCGTCAGCGACCGCGAAACAGCCTGAGAACCTGGTCGCGGACCGACACCCTCGCCCGCGACGGCGGCAAGCGCGCTCCGCCTCCCTTTCGGCGGCCGCGGCGTCAGGCGCGGAAAGCGCCACCCCGAGCGCTCCGCTGTCACTCAACGCGAAAGCGCCCCAAACGGGACCGAAACGTTGTCTCGGCGTGATTCCACAATGCGGATAAAGCGCATCGCGCGCGGCCGCATCGTCCCAGGTCAGTCCGCGCCGCCACCGCCCCGCATCCTGCGCATCGCCGCCTGAAGCCGCGGCCGCTGCATCGATGACGGGCGCCGCCTTAAGCCCCGCGCTTGGCGACCGGCAATCAATGGGGATCTCATTGCCAGCGACATCGTCCGTGTCGAGATTCGAAAGCGGCGCGGCGTCCGGTCCGCCGACGCCGATCGCCCGGGCCGCCTCGCGCAGCATCAGCGACGGAAAATGCCGACATCCGCCCCCCTCATCCTCGGCGTTGAGATAATAGCACTCCGAAACGCCGATAAGGATGTCGACGCTCTCCAATCGTTCGATCGGACCGGTCGCAACAACGCCGTTCGTCAAGACGAGCGAAGACTCCGTTGAGCCGTGAACAATCGTCCGCACGCGATCGCCGGCGACGGCGACAATATCGATTTCGGCCCCCCGGCCGGGCGTGGGATCGGTCTGAATCGAAGGCGAGACATCGCGAAAAACGATGATGGGATGGCCGGCCGCCCACCGATCGAAGGCCGACGAGACGGCGCCGCGAATTTCGTCGCAAGAAGGTCGGTCCGCAAAGGCCAGGCGGCAAACGCTTTCGTCCACCGCGTATTCCAATCCGCCGCCGAACCCACGCGCTCCGTCCAGCACCGAACCGCGCGACAAGCCCCACCGGGCCGCCCGGTCCAACATGTCCAACGCGTTCTCGGCGTCCGCCGGCGCGCGACTTGGCGTGAACGCCGACAGAACGAGCCACGCAATCGAGAGCGCCGCCATAAGCCCAGCAGAGCGGATCATCGCGAAACCTGTCGCCCTAGGCCGTCAACCTGTAGACCGCCCTTTAAGCGACACGTTCATAGGTGTTTAGGACGAAAGCGTGGTCGTTTTTCTCGTCGGCTGCGCGCGGATCGCTGTCCACGAGACGCCAGTCGGCAGGGTCGATGGCGGGAAACGTCGCATCGCCCTCGGGCGCGGCGTCCACGTCCGTCAAATAAAGCCGGTCGGCCACCCCCAAAGCGCGCCGGTATACAGCCTCGCCGCCAATGACGAACACCTCGTCGCGGCCGCTCCGCGCCGCCATGGCTCGGCCGGCGCTGAGCGCGGTTGCGAGACTTGAGTAAACGCGCGCGCCTTCGGCAGCGTAAGCCCAATCTCGGCTCACGACGATGTTGTCCCGCTTGGGAAGGGGCTTGATTGGCAGGCTCTCCCAAGTTCGCCGCCCCATGACGACGGGTGCGCCGAGCGTCGTCTTCTTAAAGAAGGCCATGTCGCCCGACAGCCGCCAAGGCAGCCCGCCGTCGCGCCCGATCACGCCGTTCGCGGCGCGCGCGACGATAATGCTCACTTTGACCTTACCCACCAAGGATCTAGACTCGCGACCAAATTGACGCGATCTCGCTTTGAGGTCGCGTTTGCCAGGAGTTCAAGGCCGGTTCGCGGGGATGCGCAAGAGCTGAACCAGTTTTCACCAGAAATCGCATCGTCGGCGAGGTCTCAAATTCATGCTGTCTGAAATCATCGGGATTATAGCTTACCGCGATCCAGACGACTTACTATGGGTAGCTCCTGGCCTCATCGCCACGTTTTCTTTGATATACTACCTCAAAGGACGCGCCTGGGCCTTCGTCTACGTAGCGTTGATTCCGTTCCTAAACTGGTCGTTTGGAAACGTGGAGAGCTACGTGCTCGCCGAGCCGAACGACACTTTTGAAAAAGGTGTGAAACTGAACCCGCTCACAATGGTCACGGGGATGGTCTTTGTGATTCGCGATTTTGTTCAGCGCGAGATGGGACATCGGGTCTTGCTGGTTATGGCGTTGGCCGTCGCTTGGGCGTTTTATTATGCTTGGCCGGTAATCGCTATCGCATCTGGTCTCGCCTTCGCAGTGTCAGAGGCAGTGGATTGGGTACTTTTCACTTTCACTAAGTATCGCCTGTCAACGCGCGTACTAATCTCCAGCGCAGCGGCGTCCCCTATAGACACGACTATTTTTCTGTACGGCGCTGGCCTTGCGAGGAAGCTACACGCGGAGGACCAACGCGCCGAAATCATGCAACAAATGGCGAATGCAGCGCCAGCCGAACTACAAGCAGCGCTGGCGGAGGTCCCGCCGGTGGAGGTTAGCGACGAGCTGCATTGGGCGAATTGGATCGTCTTTGTGCTAGGAAAAATGGTTGGCGCGGTCGTCGTGTCATGGATGATCAAGCGCCGCGAGGACCGAGGCGAAATCTCACCTCACGCTGCTTGATCCGACACTAAACCGCGATCGGCGCCTTGATCGTCGGGTGGGGATCGTAGCCATTGAGGGCGAAGTCGCCATAGTCCCATCCAAACAGGTCCGTCTTGCCAGGGGCCAGCGTCATGGTCGGCAGCGCCCGCGGCGCGCGCGCCAATTGCAGCTCGGCTTGCTCCAAGTGATTGAGATAAAGATGCGCGTCGCCAAGCGTGTGGACAAACTCGCCAGGCTCAAGATCGGCGGCGCGCGCCATCATCATGGTGAGTAGAGCGTAGGACGCGATATTGAAAGGAACGCCGAGAAAGATGTCGGCCGAGCGCTGATAAAGCTGACAGTTCAGCCGCCCTCCCATCACATTGAACTGGAACAAGCAGTGACAGGGCGGCAGCGCCATACTGTCGACATCGGCCGGGTTCCAAGCCGAGACCACCAAGCGGCGCGAGGTGGGATTGGTCCTTATCTCGTCCAGCACCCATTGGATCTGATCAACGACCCGGCCGTCCGGCGCCGCCCAGCTACGCCATTGTTTGCCGTAGACCGGTCCTAGGTCCCCATTCTCATCGGCCCATTCATCCCAGATCGAAACGCCGCGCTCCTGCAGCCATCGCACATTGGTGTCGCCGCGCAGGAACCAGAGCAGCTCATAGATGATGGACTTCAAATGGAGCTTCTTGGTCGTCAGAAGCGGAAAGCCGTCAGCGAGATCGAACCGCATCTGCCGGCCGAACACGCCAAGCGTGCCGACGCCGGTTCGGTCCGCGCGCCGCTCGCCATTCGCGAGCACATCCCGCAACAGGTCGTGATACTGCTTCAATCCTTCGCTCCGACTCAGACATTTCCCTCATCGTCCCATAACCGCGGGGACCGCCTCAAGAGCCGCCGCGCCGCAGCCTGTGGTTAATCAGGTCTTTTCCGTAGCCTGAAAAACAATCGGCGCATGAGAACCCGGCCGAAACCCGGGCGCGGGTAAAACGCTCCCCTGAGTCAAACCAAGAATTGGAGCCGTTCGCGTGCTCAAGCCGTCGATTCCGTCAGCATCTTCTGAATCGCCGCCCCGGAACCTCTCGCGGGACGAGAACGGCAACGTCGCAATCATAGCCGCGCTCGCCATTTTGCCGATCCTCGGCGTCGCAGGCATGGCGATCGACTTTCAGTATGCGGTCTCCAACAAGCAGAAAGTCCAAGCGATCCTCGACTCGGCCGTGGTCGCCGGATCGCGCGCGCTTCAGGACGGCGCGAACAAAGAAGACGTCCGCGGCATCGTCCAAAACTATTTCGCCAACCATCTCTCCGCCAATGGCTCGGCGGCCACCTGCCCGACCGCTACCGTCCGCTTCCGGGAGGACTTTCCCGAGGAGGAGCAGGCAAGCGTTGGCGAATACGACATCCGCGCCGAAGTGCTGTGCGACCAACCCACGACGCTCTCGGCGGTGATGGGCAAGGATCGCATCGCCTACCGCACCTCCACCGGCTCGACCTACGGCATCGGCAAGATCGACGTCGCCTTCGTGTTCGACTCTTCAGGCTCCATGAGCGGACAGCGTCTCGCCGACCTGAAAGAGGCGGCCGAAGCCGCGGTCAATGAATTGCTTCCGGAAAGCGGCGATGAAGACGTGCGCCTGGCGATGGTGGCCTATGCCGGCATGCTAAACGCGGGCGAGTATTTCGAGGACGTGGTCGAGTCGACGACTTATACGGGGATGTCGGGCCGCTTCTGGACCTTCGAACCAGACGACGACGACGTCTGCGACCGAACACGCCAACGCTGGCGCAACGGTGTCCGGCGCACTCAGTATCGCTGCCGAACGCCCTACGAAGCCGAGCTGCCGCACACCTGCGTGTGGGAACGGGGCGGCGCCGAAGCCTATACCGATGCACTGCCTGGCGATGGCCAATGGCTGCAACCCGGCGACGAAGACGACCACACGCAACATGTGTGCCCCGACAGCGAGCCGCTTCCACTGACCAACGACCGCGAAGAGCTCTTCACCTACATCGAGGAACTCGGCGCCGACGGCTACACGGCCGGCCACCTTGGCGCGGCCTGGGGATGGTACATGCTCTCGCCGGACTGGGCGCCGTTGTTTCCGGAGGACGCCGCGCCCCTGCCCTATGACGAGCCGGATTCGGCGAAAGCAATCATTCTCATGACGGATGGCGCGTTCAACCGCGAATATTTCGACGACGAGCTTGGCGACTCAGACGACCAGGCGCGCGCCATGTGCGACGCCATCAAGGCGAACAGTAACATCCGCATCTATTCGGTGGCCTTCCAAGCGCCGAACTCCGGCGAAGCGGTGCTCGAGTATTGCGCAAGCGGCGCCGGGTTCTACTTCGACCCGTCGAACGGCGACGAGCTGGAGGCCGCTTACCAGACGATCGCCTCGTCCATCTCGGACCTCCGGATCAACCGTTAACCCACTCATCCTTTCATGGCGCGAAGAATGTCCTTATATTGAGGACGTTCTTCGGAACTATGGCGATAAACTCGCGTGTAATAAGCGGACCGGACCCGGGGGCGGTACCCGGCGGCTCCACCATCACCCGTTCGTTGGACGGCGGCACGGGGCCGAAACAGGATCGACGGACGTGTAAAGACGATGACTTCGCTCGCATGGGCCCCGTTAGAAGCCCGCTTAGCAATAGTTGCCAACGACAACTACGCTGAAGGTGAACTGCTCGCTGCGTAAGCAGCGCGTGGTAAACCACTTTAACTCCTAGGGTCTTAGCCCCCTAGGCGGGGCCCGGAGGCGCCTGGCAACAGAAGCCTCCACTTTTCCCGCTTGGGAAAATCACCGCAAAGTGACGGCCAGTTGAACGGATGCGCGCTCAAATTCCAGGCTCGACCGCCCACCTAACGGGCGCTGAAGCAAGGAGGCATCCCCATGAAATTCGTTCCCGCAAATGTTCACGGCGTCATCGACTACGCCGCCGCCGTCGGCCTGATCGCGCTGCCGTTTATTCTCGGTTTTTCAGGAGTCGCGCTCTTCCTGTCGGCCGGCGCCGGCGCCGCGCTGTTCCTTTACAGCCTCGTGACCGACTACTCGACCAGCGTGCAGAAAGTGCTGCCGTTCAGCGCCCACCTGCTGATTGACTTTGTCGCCGGCGTCGCCTTCATCGCCGCGCCTTTCCTCTTCGGGTTCCAGGGGCTCGAGCGTCTTTACTTCCTCATTATGGGCGTCGTGGTCTGCGCGCTCGTATTGGTGACCGATACCGCGATCGAAGCCGAGGAAGCGTGACCTAGAAGCCGCAGCGGGATGCGAAAAGGCGAGAGTCGGCGCATCCCGCTCGCCTTCGAAAAGAACGCCGTTGAAGGGGCGTCGAGGCGGGCCTAAGCTGAAATCCCATGGGAGAGCTTGGGTGACAGACTACATCGGATACGAAGCCCTGACGCAGGCCGCCATGCGCGGCGTGATGCGAGAGGCGCTGCGCAAAATCGCCAAGGACGGCCCGGTCGGCGATCATCATTTCTACATCACCTTCCGCACGAAGGCGCCGGGCGTTGAGATCGCGGACCACTTGGTTGAGCGGTTCCCGGACGAGATGACGATCGTCGTCCAACACCAGTATTGGGATCTGGAGCCCGACGACGATCATTTCGAGGTCATCTTGAAATTCGCCGGCGTGCCGCAGCATCTCTTCGTGCCGTATGCGGCGGTGACCCGGTTTGTCGATCCGTCTGTGAATTTCGGCCTTACTTTTGAAAAAGACGGAACCGCCGACAAGGCGCTGCCGCCCGTCGCGGCGGCGAAGCCGCAAGCCCAGCCCCAGCCGCCCGAGGCGATGTCGGAAGGCGGCACGGTGGTCAGCCTCGAAGCGTTCCGGAAGAAATAGGCCGTGAGCGAGGCACAAGACCCGCCCGTCCTCTCGGACGCGGACATGCTCGCCCGGTTTCAAAATTCCAAGAAACGCCCGCCCTGCTCGGACACGCTGGGCATGCGCCTCGAAGCCGTTGATCAGACCGCAAAGCGCATTGAAATGTCGTTTCAGGTCAGCCCGTCCTTCGCCAACCCGACCGGCGCGATCCAAGGCGGATTCATTTCAGCCATGCTCGACGAAGCCATGTCGACTTGCTGCATCATCGCCTCGAACGTCACCATGACAGCGCCGACCCTCGAGTTCAAAGTCAGCTTTCTGCGCCCCCTCTTCCCGGGTCCCGCGATGGCGCGGGCCTGGGTCCTCAAATGGGGCAAGTCGACCGCTTTTCTCGAGTCAGAGCTTGTCAGCGTCAAAGGCGACGTGGTCGCCAAGGCGACGGCCACCGCAGCGCCAAAGCCGTTTAAGCGGATCAGCTAGGCGCCGCCGGCGCCCAGCAGCGCTGCGAAAATCATAATCAGGCCCACGACGCTGACACCCCAAGCGATGGACCGAAAGACCGGGACCCCGGCGATATAAAACAACGCAAACGCAGCGCGGGCCCCGACGAAAGCCGCCGCGCCCCAGACCGTCAATTGGGACGACACGCCCGCCAGCGCAGCGACCACTATCAGCGGGACGAACAGCGCCAAGCCTTCCATATGGTTGACGACAGTCCGGTCGACCCGGCCGGCGAAAGCCGAGCGCGGCTTGGCTTCATCACGCGGTCCGAGCCCGTACTTGAAGCCATGCGCCAAAGGCGTCAGCGCTCCTTGGATCAACAAAAGCGCGAACAAGAGCCCGCCGGCGGCCAAGAGCGCATAAAGCTCGAAGGTCATGTTTCATCTCCATCCCTTTTTCATAGTCACTATGTTTTTAATATAAGCTAGTCAATCCAAAGGAACTCGGCTAGGCCAATGTCCGTGACCTCGAAGAAGCATCTTCCTTTCTGTCCGATCACACGCACTGCGCTGATCATCGGATCGCGCTGGACTGCGCAAATCCTGCGCGAACTGCTCGACCACGACGCCCGCCGGTTTCAAGACCTGCAGACCGCGATCGACGGCATCACGCCCGCAGTCCTGTCCAACCGCTTAAAGATGCTCGAAGACGCCGAAATCGTAGAGCGCCGCCTTTATGAGGATCACCCGCCGCGCGCGGAGTATTTGCTGACCTCCAAGGGACGCGAGATGCGCGGTGTGATCGGCGCCATGCGCGATTGGGGCGCCAAGCATGGCTAAGGCGGTGGTTTCTGTCGCCTTCGTCGTCTTCGCGTGTATCAGCGCCTGTGGGCGCATGGCTGAAACGCCGCTGGACACAGTGGTCGGCGAGGTCCGCCTCGTCGAGGACTTTCCCTCAGAGCACATAACGCCCCGAAACGTCTTCATCTGGACGCCGCCCGGCTACGAAACATCCGAGGAACCGCACCAGGTGTTGTACATGGCCGACGGACAAAACCTGTTCGATCCACGCTACTCTCATCAGGGCGTCGAGTGGAACCTCGACGAGACCCTGTCAGCGCTGATCGCCGCCGGCGACGCGCCGCCGACAATCGTCGTCGGCGTCTGGAGCACGGCGGATCGGTTCCGCGATTATGCGCCGCCACACGTCGCCGGCCGGTTCGATCTGTCCGAAGACGCACGCTATCAAGGCGCCCTTTCCGGGGCTGCGTATCTCGATTTCCTCACCACGGAGCTGAAGCCCTTCATCGACCGCGCCTACCGCACGCGGCCAGAACGCAGCGCAACCTTTCACATGGGCGCGTCCATGGGCGGGCTGGTGTCGCTCTACGCCGCCACGCACGGATCGGACGTATTCGGCGGGGCGGGCTGCCTATCGACCCATTGGCCGCTTACGCTCGACGAAACGCAGATGGCCGATTTCGACGGCTGGGGCGCGCCGCTCGCCGCAGCCTTCGCCGCCGATCTTCGCGCCGCGCTGCCGTCGCCCGGCGACACGCGCCTCTGGTTCGACCATGGCTCTGAGGGGCTCGACGCGGCCTATGCGCCCTACCAAACCGTCATCGACGAGACCTTGCGCGCGCTCGGCTTCGAGGAGGGCCGAAGTTGGCGCACCCGCATCTATCCAGGCGCGGGTCATAGCGAGGGCGACTGGGCCGCACGGCTGGAAGACCCATTGCGGTTCCTATTGTCGCCGGCGCCCTAACCGCCCCGCGAACAAACCCCTCGCAAGAGCGCGTCGACCATGGGCGCGGTCATCTCCTCCGCGCTTGCAAACCCCAACCGGTCGAGGTTCGCCGGCAAAGCGAGGCACCCGTGAAGTGCGGACCAAAGCGTTTGGGCGAGTTCGGCCGGATCGCGCTCGACGAGTCTGTCAGCCGCCTGGCCCTCGCCGATCGCTTCAATAAGCAGCGCCGGAAACACAAACGACGTGAATGGCGTTGTGTCGCCACGGTCGAGGCTCTCCGGCCTGACGAAGAGAAAGACGCCGCGATAGAGGTCGGGGTTCTCAACACCGAACCTCAGATACGAGACCATCAGCGCCCGAAGGCGCTCTACCGGGTCCGAATGCTCGGCGGCGACGGCCTTGAAAAGGTCGTTCTGGCGCTCGACCCGGCCGGTCCAAAGCGACTGCATCAGGCCCGGAAGGTCGCCGAAATATGCGTAAATCGTCCCTACGGAAACGCCCGCCTTCTTGGCGACCGCGCGCGCCGAGATCGCTGAAATCCCGTCCGCGCGGTAGATCTCGGCGGCGGCTCTTTGAATGCCGCGCCGGATCTCCGTGCGTTGTTCAGGGGTCGCTTTGGGTCTCGCCATGCAGCCGCCTCAAGCGGCTTTTGCGATTTGGCGCAAGCCCATCTCAGCCTGCAGCGCCTCAAGCGGTTCGCCCAGGCGTTCCTCCCACTTTTCAAAGTTCAGGTTCTTCGAGTTGCGGCCATAATACCAACCGTCGACGAACGCATCCATGGACGGGACGACGCCTTTCGGCGCGACCAGCGCCGCGTGCGCCATCGTCACGGCCAAGCGGATCGCGTGATACGGAAACCGGATCTGCGAGAGATAATAGGAGGCGAGCGCGAGTTCGCCGGGGATCGTCGCGCCATAGCCGGTAAGAACATGCATGAAGTCATGCAGCTGCGTGCCGCGGACCATCATGTAGCTCATATCTTCCGGCATCCGCTTCAGCTTGCCGGAGTCATGAAGCTGCGCTTGGAACGCGCGGTAGTCGCGGCCGAAATTCTCAATGAGGTCGTTCTCAACGACAAAATCCCGATAAGCCGCGCCCAGCGTGCCGGGCGCATAGTCTTTCAGACCTTCCACCGTCAGCGGTTCGGCGATGTAACGCTCTTTCAAGAACTCGGTGGCGCCCGGAATCGCGTGCAGCTCTTCCATATAGGCCTCGATCGCGTCGCCCGGCGCTTCGGCCCACCAATCATGGAACAGGAAGTACACGCCGTAATCCAGCGGGCGATCAACCGAAACAAGGAACTTCTCCGCAAAAGCGCGGTCGACGATGGGCGGCTTGCTCGTGATGGCGTCTGACATGGGGGCGTCTCCTTATGATGAGGTCCCCATAGCACGCCTTTTGAATTAAGTGAACACGTTCATTTAATTCTTTTGTAGATCGCGAAAGCCGCCGCGCCAACTCCATCACAGCGCCTCCACCCGCATCCAAACGCCTTCTCGTTCGGCTTGGCGGCGCTCCACGAGGAGCCGCGCGACCTGGTGGTCGTCCTCGAAGACGTTGCCGGTGACGCTGTCGAGCAGCGCTTTGGCGAGATTGTCGAGGTCCATCCACGGCGGATCGCCCATGTACTCCATGACAATATGGACAGCGTAATCGCCATAGCCCGGACGCAGGCGTTGGAAGTCCTTGCGAAAGAACTCCTTCAACAGCGGCTTATAGTACTTCGCTTGCGTCGTGAGACCGGCGACGCGCACTTCCAAGGCGTTGTCCGCAGTAATCCGCGCGCGGACTTTTCCGGCGCCGGTCCAGCCATTCATTCGGATCTTCCTCCGCCGCCGCGGCCTGGCGCGCTCGGATATTTTCGGTAACCTCCGGCAGGGACGAGCCGCGTCCCTAGGCCGATTGGGGGATATTCCATGAAGAAGATGATCATCGCCGCCGTCGCAGCCGCCGCGTTTTCAGCGCCGGCGATCGCGGACGAATTGTACGACGCCTGCATGGGCGTTCTTGAAACCGTCGAGCTGCCCGAGGGCGTGAGCGTCGAAGCGCTGAAGCCCAATTGCCAGTGCGTCGTCGACAAGGCGGGCGACGGCGATGTGCGCGCCAATCTGCTCGAGACCGCAGCGATGCCGGCCGAGGAACGCGACGCTGCAACCACGCCCGAGGCCCAAGCAGTGATCGGCGCCTGTTTCGAGCAACCGGCCGCCGAATAGTCTGCACGCTCTCGACACGACCGCGCCCGGCTGCGGCGGGGCGCGGTCAGATCGAAACCCAGCCGGCCAATTCGCGCCGCAGCACGGCCTCGAGCGTGTCGATCGCCCCTTCGCTGTCGTTCAAGCAGGGGATCAGAGAGAAATCCTCGCCGCCTGCGTCGAGGAACGTTTTCGCGCCCTCGATCGCCAGTTCTTCCAAGGTCTCGACACAGTCTGAGATGAAGGCCGGCGCGGCGACCGCGACCCGCGTCACGCCTTCCTGCGCCAGCGCCTCCAGCGTTTCATCCGTGTAAGGCCGCAGCCATTCGGTCGGCCCGAAGCGCGATTGGAACGTCACCCGCAAGAAGTGTTCATCGAACCCCAACCGCTCACGCACCAATCGCGTCGTCTTGTGACAATGGCAATGATACGGGTCGCCTTCTTCGAAGTAGCGCTTCGGGATGCCGTGATACGACATAAGCAGCACCTCCGGCTTGAAGGCGAGTTCGTCGAGATGGCGCTGAATCGATTCCGACAACGCCTCGATATAGGCTGGGTGGTCATGAAACGACGGCGCGGTCCGCACCGCAGGCTGCCAGCGCATGGTCTTCAAGGCGTCGAAGGTCTTGTCATAGACGCTCGCCGTCGTCGCCGCCGCGTATTGCGGATAGAGCGCGACCACGGCGATCCGATCGCATCCGGCCTCGCGCAACGCCTCCATGCGCGAGGCGATTGAGGGTTCGCCGTAGCGCATGGCCCAATCGACGATTAAATCTCCGCCGGCGCCAAGCCGCTCCGCCAGCAAATCGGATTGGCGCCGCGTGAAGTAGCGCAAGGGCGATTCATCATCTTCGCGCCGCCAAATCTTACGATAAGCGCGCGCCGACTTCGCCGGGCGAGTCTGCAGTATGATCCCCTGCAGGATCGGCTGCCAAATCCAAGGCGACAGCTCGATCACCCGTCGGTCGGACAGGAATTCGGACAAATAGCGGCGCATAGACCGATAATCCGTGTCCTCCGGCGTGCCGAGATTGACCAAAAGCGCGCCGACTTTCCCGCTCTTGATTTCCGGATGCCCCGCCGGAGCGGCGTAGGGCTCTTGATAGAGAAGGGTGTCTGGCATGGCGGGGTCCCAAGCAATCGAGGATCGGGTCGTTATATCGACATGAGACGCGTCGCGAACAACCCGCCGTGAGGTCGCGCCCGGGATCGTTGCATTCCAGGCGCCCCATGCTAGAGCGCGCATCACATGCAGGAGGCCGGTGCGATGAAACTCTTTGGAAGCAAAGACAAAACGCGGACAGAGTCCGATACGTTCGGTCCCCTAGAAGTGCCCGGCGACCGGTATTGGGGCGCCCAGGCCCAACGCTCCCTCGGCAATTTCAAGATCGGCTGGGAGACGCAGCCGGAGCCGATCATTCGAGCCCTCGGGATCGTCAAGCGCGCCTGCGCTGAAACCAATATGGCCCTTGGCAAGCTCGACAAGAGGCTCGGCGACGCGATCGTCGAGGCGGCCAACGAAGTGATCGAAGGCAAGCTCAACGACCACTTCCCGCTGGTCGTATGGCAAACCGGCTCCGGCACCCAGTCCAACATGAACAGCAACGAAGTCATCGCCAACAGAGCCATCGAAATCCTCGGCGGCGAGCTCGGCTCCAAAACGCCGGTCCACCCGAACGATCATTGCAACATGTCGCAATCCTCGAACGACGTGTTCCCCACTGCGATGCACGTCGCCTGCGCTGAAGAGGTCACCCACCGCCTGCTTCCGGCGCTGCAACAACTTCGCAACGCTTTGAACGACAAGGCCGAAGCCTGGAAAGAGATCATCAAGATCGGCCGCACCCACACCCAAGACGCGACCCCGCTCACCTTGGGCCAGGAGTTTTCAGGCTACACGCAGCAGCTCACCAATGGCGTCGCCCGCATCGAAACCGCGCTGCCGGGCCTTATGGAGCTCGCCCAGGGCGGCACAGCGGTCGGCACAGGCCTCAACGCCCCGGTCGGCTTCGACGAACAAGTCGCCGACAAGATCGCCCAGATCACAGGGCTGTCGTTCAAAACCGCGCCAAACAAATTCGAAGCGCTCGCCGCACATGACGCCATGGTCTTCGCCCACGGCGCCATCACCACTGTCGCCGCATCGCTCTTCAAAATCGCCAACGACATCCGCTTCCTCGGCTCCGGCCCGCGCTCGGGCCTCGGCGAGCTGGCTCTGCCGGAAAACGAGCCGGGCTCGTCGATCATGCCGGGCAAGGTCAACCCGACCCAGTGCGAAGCCCTCACCCAGGTCTGCGCCCACATACACGGCAACAACGCCGCCCTCGCCTTCGCCGGCAGCCAGGGCCATTTCGAACTCAACGTCTTCAACCCGATGATGGCCTACAACTTCCTGCAGTCCGTGCGCTTGATGGCTGACGCAGCGGTGAGCTTCGCCGAGAATTGCGTTGTCGGGATCGAACCGCGGCTCGACAATATCGAGGCCGGCCTCAACAATTCGCTCATGCTGGTTACGGCCCTTGCGCCCACCATCGGCTATGACAAAGCCGCGGAGATCGCGAAGAAAGCTCATAAAGACGGCACGACACTCAAAGAGGCCGCCCTCGCCCTCGGCTATGTGTCAGACGAGGATTATGACAAGATCGTCCGGCCCGAGGACATGATCAGTCCGAAGTGAGGCGGCATGACGAGCCCGACGGCGCGCTGGATCGACGCGGAAGACGAAGCCCGCCCCGCCGCTGAGGTTCTCGCCGACTTCATCACCGCCGACCCGACATACATCTGCTTCGCGGAATATCGCGACGGGCTCAGCCCTGACGGGCGGACCTGGGCCGAAGGCGCCGCCGACAAAATGGCGCGCGTCTTCGTTCGAGACGCGGTGCAAGGTTATCCTATTCTTGTTATGGAGAATGACGCCGGCGCGGTGGTCGCCGGCGCCGTGGTCGGCTTCCGCGACAATGGCGCGGAGCGTTTCGCCATCATCGAGGACTTCGTCGTCTCACCTGACCATCGCGGCGCGGGCCTCGGCCGCGCGCTACTCGACGCGATTTTCGCAGAGGCCGAGCGTCGCGGCGCGGGTCGGCTCCTGCTGGAGACCGGCCGCGGCAATGCGGCGGCGCAAAAGCTCTTCGAACGCGCGGGCTTCGCGCCGATGTCGACCATGTACGAATGCCGACCGAGTTCCGAATAATCCGCATCGAGGGCGGATTGCCGGTCGGTTTCGACGCATTGTGCGACGCCGCCTCCGCGGAAGGCGTTCGCAACATGACCATGCTACGCGAGGCTTGGGCCTCTGGCTCCGAACGCTTCAACGGCGGCGGCGCCGCCTTGTTCGGCGCTTGGGCCGGCGACGTGTTGATCGGCGTCGGCGGAACGACGCCCGAAACCCGCCTCGAGACGCCGGCCATGCGCATGCGTCGTTTCTACGTTCTCCCCGCCTATCGCGGCGGCGGCGCAGGCCGCGGGCTCGCGAAGGCCGCGATCCGGCACGGCTTCGCCGTCGCCGACACGCTGACCGTCAATGCGCAAGCCTCAGCTTCGGCGGGCCCGTTCTGGGAGGCGATGGGCTTCGAAACAACAACGCTCGACGAGGTCACGCACATTCGGCGCGCTTAAGATTCGGCCTCGCCTTTGCAATTCGCTTGTCAGGTGTCTCAAATCGGAGAGTCCGACATGTCGAAACTGCTCGCGCGCCTCGCCGCTTGCCTCGTCTTCTTCGCCGCCGGCGCCACCTATGCGGTGGTCGCGCACGCCGCGCCGGTCTCTATCCAGCGCTAAGCGCCAAGACGCGGGAAATCACTGAGCGCGGCTGGCCGCTTTGATCGTGCAGCGTATTGACCGCCGCGCCGAGCTTTTTCAGCGCGCCCTTGCTCGTCGCCTGCGGTTTGTCGAGCACGCCTTCGCGTTGTAGCGCCAGGCACACATCCTTTGACGCGATCCAAGCGTCCCAACCGCCAAACCGCAAAAAATACTGCGCCGTCGCCCCGCCGAGGCGCGACCCCTTCTTGTTCAGTTCATCGAGCAAGCCGGCCTGATCATCCGCTGGCCAGGACTGAAGAAACGCCCCGAACGAGCCATGCTCCCTCGCCGTGTCGACAACGAAGCGCGCATTCTCCACAGCCGCTTTGATCTTCTGCCCGTTCCGCACGATCCGCTCATCCGATACCAGCCGATCGAGATCCTCATCCGAATAGAACGCCACGCGATGCGGGTCGAAACCGTCGAACGCCGCTTCAAACCCGTCCCACTTGGCGGCGATGACCTTCCAATTGAAGCCGGCGTTAAAGACGCATTGAGTGAGGATCGACAGCCAGCGATCGTCGGGCACGGTCGCCGCGTTCTTCACCAAATGATCATTGGCCGCCTTGGCGAGCGTCGCTTCGCGCCCGCCATGGCGTTCAGCCGCGATGTCCAGAACCTCGTCGAAATGGCGCATATTGACGGTCCTCCCCGCCCGGCAGGCTGGGATGTCGGCGCGCCGGGCGCAAGCCGGTCAGCTTCCAGCCTCGGGCTCCCGCGGTGCGATCCGGTCGAGGATCACATTGTCCTGGCGACGCTCTGAGACCCGCTGCAGCGCCCGATTGGTCCGTTTCACCGCATCCGCTCCGAACGGCGCGAGCGCTTCGGCCGCCTCCGCATAGTAAAGCTGCGCCCGCTCATAATCTCCGAGCGCTTCGGCGCAGGCGCCGAGATTATGCTTCAGATCAGGCGCGTCCGGATACTCGGCGGCGAGCTGGCGCCAGGTCGCGCAGGAATTCTGCGGATCACCTTGCCGCGCCGCGTCTATGCCCAGCTGAAAGCGCCCGTCGGCGGCCAGCAGCGTGTCGGTTGGCCGCGTGATGAGCTCGGCGCGCAGGATCTGATTGTAAGGTGCCACATCCTGCCGGATCTGCCAGATCGTGTCCTCCAGCGCCGCTCGGAACAATCCGTCCACGATGTAGTCGGGGTCCGGAATGTATCCCGAATGCTCGAAATAGCCGTAGCGGAACGGATACCGCCGGCCGGCGGTATGGCGGCGCGCGCGGGGACTATGGCCGCGGCTCGCCTTGCGCGCCTCGCCGCTCGGCTTGTGATGCGCGTCATCGGCGTAGAAGACCTCGACAAACCCCGTGGACGCGCACTCTGTCGCGCTGCGGGCGGCCTCATAGGTGCCCGAGTGCACCAGTCGAAGCTGTTTCGGGTCCAGCAAGCGCGGCGTGACGGCCGCCTTTACCGAGAAGTCGACGCACACCTCCTCGCGCACTTCCAGGGCGACGCATTTGTCGTCCTCGTCGCGCTCCAAGCAGATGTCGCGATCGTAGTAGGACTCATAGGTTTCGACCGGATAGAGATCGATCTCGCCCTCATAGACGCCCTCGACATTGCTCTGGCGCGGGAAGAGCGCAACCGTGAACCAGGGCTGATCTTCAAACAGCGCCTGCTGCAGCATCGCTTCGAACTGCTTCTCGTACCAACCGCCATAGGGTCCGTAGAACTCGTCCACGGCGACCACCCGATAGTCCCCCGCGTCCGGATTGCCCGGCGCGACGCTGGCGACATAGTCGATGCCCGGCGTCGCACAGGCGCCAATCGCTGCGAAACCTAAGGCCGCCGCCGCTTGTCTCATCGCGCATCTCCCGGTCGGTTGTGTGTTTAGAACATATGAAACGACTTTGAATGTCGTCTGAATACACTGATTTCCTTAGACGTTGACCCCGCCGCCCGCAGCCGTCACTTCTGCAGCGACGAAGCGAGGACACGCCCATGACCGACACCGCGCCGCTCTTTCAGCCCTTCTCTTGCCGCGGCATGACCATTCCGAACCGAATCGTCATGGCGCCGATGACGCGCAGTCAGTCTCCGGGCGGCGTGCCGGGCGAGAACGTCGCCGAATATTATGCGCGCCGGGCGGCCTCCGATGTCGGCCTGATCCTCACCGAGGGCACGACGGTGGACCGGGGCGGCGCCTCCAACGATCCGAACGTGCCGAACTTCCACCGCGCGGACAGTCTCGCCGGCTGGAAGAATGTGGTCGACGCCGTGCATGCCGAGCAAGGCGTGATCGGCCCGCAGCTTTGGCATGTCGGCATGATGCGCAAGCCCGGCACCGGTCCCGACCCGGACGCCGTCTCCGATAGCCCGTCGGGCAAAACGCACAAAGGCAAACAAGTTCAGCCCGAGCCCACCGAAGCCGATGTCGCCGACATGGTGATGGCCTACGCCAACGCCGCCGGCGAGGCCGCCAAACTCGGCTTCGACTGCGTCGAGATCCATGGCGCCCACGGCTATCTGATCGATGAGTTTTTCTGGGGCGTGATGAACACCCGCTCCGACAAATATGGCGGCGACCTCGTCGCCCGCGCCCGCTTCGCCGGCGAAGTAATCGCCGAATGCCGCAAACAAGTCGGCGAGGACATCCCGATCATCCTCCGTTTCTCCCAGTGGAAACAGCAGGACTACGCCGCCCGTCTCGCCGAAACGCCGCAAGAGCTGGAAGCCTTTCTCGGCGTCTTCGTCGACGCCGGCGTGGACGTCCTCCACTGCTCGCAGCGCCGCTTCTGGGAGCCGGAGTTTCCCGAGGTCGACGGCCAAGACGGAATGAATCTCGCCGGCTGGACCAAGAAACTCTCTGGCAAGCCCACCATCACCGTCGGGTCCGTCGGTCTCTCCAATGATTTCATCGGCGCATTTCAAGGCGAGGGCGCGGAAGCCGCCTCGCTCGACGAGCTTCTCACCCGCCTCGACAAAGGCGAGTTCGACCTCGTCGCCGTCGGCCGCGCCCTGCTTCAGGACCCGTTCTGGGCCAAGAAAGTCAAAGAGGGCCGCAACGACGAGCTTGCCGCCTACGACGCGAAATCACTCGCAACCCTCTATTGAGGCTTTTCGGTTAGCGTCCTCCGCTTAAGCGCCCGGGCCTGCCGCCTCGGCGCGGGCGGAGGGAGCTTATGGCCGATACGACCACCGGTGACGCGCGCGCCCCGCGCAGCTTGATCTTGCTCGCCAGCGCGGCCGCATTCGGGCTCCTCGCGCTGTTCGGCTGGCTCGGCGCCCCGGAAGGCCATTCCTACGTCAACAACATGCCGTGGTACGCCGCCTTCGAAGCGGCGTTCTATGACGGCGCACCCTATCCCCGCCGGCTGGACGGTCTTTGGTTCGGCCTCGGCGGGCTCGATTTTTTCTTCTACGGCCCGCTGCCCTTCTGGACCGCCGCTCTGCTCGGCCGCCCGCTCTGCGTCGGTTGCGACACCGGAACCGCCTTCGCCCTCGGCGGCGCTTGGTTGATCATTTTCTCAGCCCCGGCCTTCTACCTCCTCGCCCGGCGATGGATGGGCCCATGGGCGGCCGCCGCCGGCGCCGCCGTCTACGCGCTCGCCCCCTACCACCTCATGATGGACTGGTTCGTTCGTCAGGCCGCCGGCGAGATGGCCGCCTACATCTTCTTCCCGCTGATGGCGCATTTCTTCACGCGCCTCGCCGATGACGGCCGCGGCGGCCGCGGCTTCGCCCTCGCCTTCGGCGGCATGATCCTCTGCCACCTGCCGAGCGCTTTGCTCGCCGTCCACGTCATGGGCGCGCTCTTTCTCTTCATCGCCTGGACGAAGCGCGACGATCGACGCGCGGTCGTCCTGCTCGGCGCGCGCGCCGCGGCTTGGGGCGCGGCCGGCGCGGCCGCCACGGCGCTCTACTGGATGCCCGCGGTCGCGCTCCTGAACGACGTCTCCCCGCAAGTCCTCTTCGGGCCGTACTATGTGCCGAGCAACTGGTTCTTCTTCGACGGCGCGCCGGAGCCCGATCCGAAAACCACCATTCCGATCCGCACCATGCTGGTCTACGCTCTCGTCGCCTGCGGCGCGGCGCTCGCGGTCGGCGCGGCGAAGATCGCGTGTCTCCGCCTCTGGATCGCCGGCCCGCTTCTCGTCTCCGTCTTCCTCATGAGCCCGCTTTCGGCCCTCATCTGGGAGCATTGGATCATCGCCTCGGTCCAGTTCCCCTGGCGGATGATGATCTTCGTCGACCTGCCGCTCGCTTTGTCCGCCGGCTACCTCGTCAGCGCGCTCGCTGAGACTTGGCGCGAGGGCGGCCCCTTGCGGCTCCGCGCGGGCGCCGCTGCGACCGCCGGCGCCTTCGCCCTCTTCACGGCCTACGCCTCGGTCTGGCCCTACGCCATGGAGACGATCCGCGACGGCCGCGCCCTCGACGGCGCCTACAAACAGGGCGGTGCGATCGAATACTTCCCGGAAGAGATGATGAGCGAGGCCACCGCCATCGTGAAAGCCGGCGGCAATTTCGAATTCGACACCTGGCGCGGCGTCGTCGGCGACTTCTACGGCGAAGCTGAAACCGCCTCGGCCCACCTCGCCCTCGACCGTCGCAACCCGCGAGTCCTCCGCCTCGCCCTCCCCGCCGGCGAGACCGCTCTTATCCCGATCCCCTATTGGAAACACTGGCGCGCCCGCGACCTCGGCTCCGGCGCGCCGATCGAACTCGCCGCTTCGACGCCCGCCGGCATGATCGAAATCGCCGCGGTCGCAGAAGCACGCCAAATCCAGATCTATCTCCCCGCTCATTGGTCGGAACGGGTCGGCGGTCTCCTCTCGTGGCTCGCCCTCGCCGGCCTCTTCGCCGGGCCGCTGCGCGCGCAGCTCGCCCATCGCCGCCGCGCAAAGGCTTTCGCAACCAATTCGGGCCAAGCTGCCTAGAGACGCGGCGCGTCCCGCCGCACGGAGTCCCTCGCTTTGCCGCTGATCTCGATTGTCGCGCCCATGTACAATGAGGAAGACGTGCTCGACGTCTTCTTCCGGCGCGTCAAAAACGTGCTCCTGGAGCTGACCGAGGATTTCGAGATCATCTGCGTCAATGACGGCAGCCGCGACGCCACGCTCCTGCGCCTCAAAGCCCACCGCGCCGCCGACGCGCGGATTAAGATCGTCGATCTCTCACGCAATTTCGGCAAAGAAACCGCCCTGTCCGCCGGTCTCGATTACGCCACGGGCAACGCGGTCATACCGATCGACGCCGATCTGCAAGACCCGCCCGAAGTCATACCGGCCCTCGTCGAAAAATGGCGCGCCGGCGCAGATGTTGTCCTCGCCGTGCGCGACGACCGCTCCTCCGACACCTTCCTGAAACGCGCCACGGCCGGCGCCTTCTATTGGATGTTCGCCCATCTCTCAAAGCCCGCCATCCCGAAAAATGTCGGTGATTTCAGACTGATGGACCGGAAAGTTGTGGACGCGCTGAAACAGCTGCCCGAACGCTCCCGCTTCATGAAAGGCCTCTTCGCCTGGGTCGGCTTTGAGACCGACGACGTGCGCTACACCCGCGACGCCCGCGCCGCCGGCGAGACCAAGTTTAATTATTGGAAGCTCTGGAATTTCGCCCTGGACGGCGTGATTTCCTTCTCCTCGCTGCCCCTGCGCATTTGGTCCTACCTCGGCTTCCTGGTCAGCCTCGGCGCGATCGGCTTCATGGCCTTCACCATCATTAGAACCCTGATTTTCGGCGTCGACGTGCCGGGCTACGCCTCGCTGATGACCGTCATGCTGTTTTTCAATGGTGCGATGATGATCGGCATCGGCGTGATCGGCGAATACCTCGCCCGCATCTTCACCGAGGTGAAGGGCCGCCCGCTCTACTTGGTCGCCAAGGCCGAAGGGTTCGAGGCCGCGCCCGCCGCCGAACCCGTCCGTCAGGCGGCCTCGTAAGCCGCTTTCACCCAGGCCTTCACTTCGTCATCGAAATCGTCCGGCCGCTCCAGCCGCACAGTGTGGCTGGTCATTGAACCGGGCTTCAGGGCGAGCAGCCGGTCCGTCGCTTTGGCGCCCTTCAGCTGGATCCCCAGATCCACGCGCGATTTCGTCGCCGGCGTCGCGCAGGCGAACTGCTTCGACCGGCGAAAACTCACGCTCGTCTTCTTCGGCGCGACCTCCACATCCGCGCCCAGCGTGGCGGCGTAGGCGTGGACCGCATCATAGATCGGCCGCAGCCCAGCCTTGCCGCCGGAATACTGCGCCTCGACCAAGTCGCCCGAATCGGTCGGCGCGGCGTTCAGCGCGGAATGCGCCACCAAATTGGCGAAGCCGTGCCCCATGCCGTGCTCGCTCTTCAGCAGCTTGACAATCTCACCATGTTTGCCGAGCCCGCTCGCCTTCACCACCGCCAGCCAGTCTTCAAGCGGCTTGCCGGTCTTTTCCGGCATGTTCGCGATCATGGACTGGGCCATCTCTTCAGGTGATTTCGCCATCGTCTGTTCCTCCTGAGCGCGGCCGTCTTAAAGCGGCCAGTTTTCGATCCGGCAGGCCTTCGGCGTGAAGAGGGCCATCAAGGGTCCGAGCGCCATGACCATGCGGCCTGAAAAGGCCGGTCCGCCGGTCTCAACCAGTCTTTTCAGGTTGCTGGTGATGAAGTCCCCGCCGCTCGCCATGGACTTTTCGGTCTTTGTGCCGGCCGGCACGTTTTCGGTGATGAGTAGAAACGCCACGCCGTCCGGCGTCTCGTTCAGCTCATAGGTCACCGTACAGGGCGCATCGTCCCATTGGGTGAATTTCAGCGTGTGGACGTAGCGGTGGGGCGGTGAGAATTCGAGCACCTCGCCGACCACGCTCGCAAACTTCCGGTTCGGCGTGACCATGCGCATCTTCGCGCCCGGCTTCAGCCCGTCCGCGGTGTCGCAAACCGCGCCAAAGAAAAAGGGCAGCGCCTCGTCCGTCTTCACCAGCGTGTTCCATACCGTTTCGATCGGCGCATCGATCAGCACCTTGTAAACTGCGCGCCCCTCGGCGTTCGCGTCCCCGCTCATTCCTCGTCCTCCTGTCGTTTCGCAGCAGCTTCGGCCGCGTATTTCAAAGCGGTCGCCCGCCCCGCCCACCGCGCGCTATAGGCGCTCATCCACCGATCCTGGATCATCTGGATCGGCGCGGCGTTGAAATAGAGCCGGCGCGTACGTCCGTCCTTTTCGCTATGGATCAGGCCCGCCTGCTCCAGCACGGCGAGATGGTTCATCACGGCGATCCGGCTGACGTCGAACGCGCTCGCAAGCTCCCCCACGCCCTGGCCCGGCTTGGCGTTCACCAGATCCAAAATCCGGCGCCGCGTCGCATGGGCGAGCGCGTGAAAGACCGCGTCCATATCATCATTGGTCATAATGTAATTACTAAATTACACTGTAGGGCGCGTCAAGCGGGACGCCGCCTGCGCGATCCGAAACGGCCCCTGCTGCGTAAGAAAGATCACCAAGGAGCCGCCATGCGTTTGTCACGCCTTTTCGCCCCCGCCGTCGTCGCCAGCGCCCCGATGGCCGCCTGCGTATCCAACGATCTGGAGGATTTCGCCGACGCCCCGCGCGAGTTCCGCCTGGAAGACTATTTCCTCGGCGAAACCACCGCCTACGGAATATTCGAAGACCGCTTCGGCAAGCTCCGCCGCCAGTTCACCGTCGACATCACCGGCACGCTCGAAGGCGATGTCCTGACCCTCGACGAACGCTTCCTCTACGATGACGGCGAGCGCGAAACCCGCGTCTGGGTGATCGACGTCCTCGGCGATGGAAAGTATCGCGGCACGGCGGGCGATGTGATCGGCGTCGCCGAGGGCGAGGTCTCGGGCAACGCCTTCAATTGGACCTACAAGATCAATCTCAAGATCGACGAGGACACCACCTGGAAGGTCGGCTTCGACGATTGGATGTATCTGCAGCCGGACGGGGTCCTCATCAACCGCGCCTATGTCACCCGCTTCGGTTTCGAGATCGGCTCGGTGACAATCACGTTTCAGAAAGGCGCGCGCGCATCGACGTCTTGATCGCGGCGGACCCGCTCCCATTTCGTCTCGCAAGGCGAATAGGGAGATGATCCAAACAAATGCCCTGGCGTGTTGAAGTGTCCACGGTGCTGGACACGCCGGTCGAGCGAGCTTGGGACTTGGTGCGGCGGCCCAAGACTCTGGTCTGGATCGCGTCTCCGCTCCTTAAGTTCAAACCGATCGATCCCCCGGCTTGGCCCGAAGTCTGGCCGCCAGGCCGTCACCGAGCGGCCATGTCCTTTCTCGGCGTCCTGCCGCTCGGCCGGCAATGGGTGGATGTCAGTTTCCCGGACCCCGCGCCGGACGACGGCGATGGCGCGCGCATCGTCCGGGACAATGGCTCAGGCGACCTCGTCAAAGTCTGGGACCACTGGATCCATATGCGCCCGCGGCCCGACGGCCGCACCGACTATGTCGACCGCGTCGACGTCGCCGCTGGCCTGCTCACGCCCTTCATCTGGCTGTTCGCACAGCTCTTCTATCGCTGGCGCCAACACCGCTGGCGTCGCTTGGCCCGTTCAGGCTTGCCGTCGCTCGGCTAGCGCGCAATGCGGTTCGAGGTGGTGACATGTCGCACCTCCGCGCTCGGCGGCTGCGCCTATATCTTATTACGGATGGGCGAAGAAAAGAGTTGGAACGAGCAGTCCGATGACAAACACCCGTGAAATCCACCTGCGCCGTCCGGCGCACAGCCTGAAAGATAAGGCGGCGCTCGGGCTTGTGAAATTCATGCGTGTGTTCGCGGACGCCTTTTTCCGCAAGCGCTACGGCCACCGCGCCGTCGTGCTCGAAACCGTGGCGGCCGTGCCCGGCATGGTCGGCGGCATGCTCCAACATTTGAAAGCGCTGCGCCACATCCGCGACGACCAGGGCTGGATCAAAGAGCTGCTGGACGAGGCCGACAATGAGCGCATGCACCTCATGACCTTCATCCAGGTCTCCCAGCCGAGCCTGTTCGAACGCGGGCTCATCATGATCGCCCAAGCGATCTTCTTTAACTTCTACTTCTTCATGTACCTATTCTTCCCGCGCACGGCGCACCGGTTCGTCGCCTATCTCGAGGAAGAAGCGGTTGTCAGCTATACGAGCTATCTCGACGAGATCGACGCCGGCCGGATCGAGAACGGACCCGCCCCGCGCGTCGCGATCGAATATTGGGACCTGCCCCGCGAGGCCACGCTGCGCGATGTCGTCTACGCCGTGCGCGCCGACGAGGCCAAGCACCGCGACGTCAATCACGGCTTCGCCGACGCCATGGTTGAGAACCGCAAGCGCGGCGCGCGCCCTGTCCCGGCCGAGTAAACGCCGCCCGCCCCTAACGCGCGGCTGCGTTCCTGGTACAGTCCGCGCATGTCGAACTCTGCGAATCGCCGCCCGTCCATTTCCGAACTCGCCGCCGCCCGCGCGCCGGCGGCGGCCGCGGACGCGTCTTATTTCGAGGGCCTGAACCCCGAACAGCGCGAAGCGGTCGAGACGACTGAAGGCCCGCTCCTCGTCCTCGCCGGCGCCGGCACGGGCAAGACGCGCGTCCTCACCACGCGCCTCGCCCATATCATCGCGACCAAGCTCGCCTGGCCGTCCCAGACCCTCACCGTCACCTTCACCAACAAGGCCGCCCGCGAAATGCGCGAGCGCGCCATGGCGCTGATCGGGCCGGACGCCGAGGGCCTTCGCTGGCTCGGCACCTTCCACTCCATCGCCGCGCTGATCCTGCGCCGCCACGCCGAGCTGGTGGATCTGAAATCCTCCTTCACCATCCTCGACACCGACGACCAGATCCGTCTGTGCAAACAGATCATCGAAGCCGAGGGGATCGACCCCAAACGCTGGACGCCCCGCTATCTCGCGACCCTGATCGACGGCTGGAAAAACCGCGCCCTCGCCCCGGACAAAGTCCCGGGCGACGAGGCCTACCAATTCGCCGACGGCAAAGCCGTCAAATGCTATGAGATCTACCAGGCCCGCCTCGCCGTCCTGAACGCCTGCGATTTCGGCGACCTGCTCCTCCACAATATCCGCATCTTCCAGGACAATCCGGACGTCCTCGCCGAGTACCACAAGAAGTTCCGCTACATCCTGGTCGACGAATACCAAGACACGAACGTCGCCCAATATCTCTGGCTGCGCCTGCTCGCCCAGGGCTCGAAGAACATTTGCTGCGTCGGCGACGACGACCAGTCCATCTATGGCTGGCGCGGGGCGGAAGTGGACAACATCCTCCGCTTCGAGACGGATTTTCCGGGCGCCAAAACCATCCGGCTGGAGCGCAATTACCGCTCCACCGCCCGCATCCTCGCCGCCGCCGCGTCGATCATCGATCATAATAAGGGCCGCCTCGGCAAAACCCTCCGCCCCGCCGAAGAGGCCGTAGAGCTCGGCGACCATGTCAAAGTCCGCGGCCTTTGGGACGGCGAGGCCGAGGCCCGCCTTATCGGCGACGATATCGAGGCCTGGCGCGCCTCCGGCCGCAAGTATGAAGACTGCGCGGTGCTCGTCCGCGCGGCCTGGCAGATGCGCCTCTTCGAAGAGCGCTTCATCCTCCTCGGCGTGCCCTATCGCGTCATTGGCGGGCCCCGTTTCTTCGAGCGCGCCGAGATCCGCGACGCCATGGCCTATCTCCGTCTCGTCCGCTCCCCGGACGACGACCTCGCCTTCGAACGCGTGGTCAACCAACCGAAGCGCGGCGTCGGCGCCTCCACCCTGCAAAAGCTCCAACGCTTCGCCCGCGACGACGGCCGCTCGCTCTTCACTCTCACGCCCATGGTCCTGCAGACCGACGAGGTCAAAGGCCCGGCCAAGCGCGGGCTCACCACCTTTGTCGACCAGATCAATCTCTGGCGCGACAAGCTCGCCGGCGGCCTGCCCCACACCGATCTCGCCGAGATCATCCTCGAAGAGTCCGGCTATACGGACATGCTGCAAAAAGACCGCAGCCCCCAAGCCTCCACCCGGCTCGACAATCTCAAAGAGCTGATCAACGCCATGCGCGAGTTCGACTCGCTGCCGGCCTTCCTCGAACATGTGGAGCTGGTCATGGACGCGTCCGGCGGCGAGCGCGGCGACGAGGTCCAGATCCTCACCCTCCACGCCGCCAAGGGCTTGGAATGGCCCATGGTGTTCCTCCCCGGCTGGGAGGAAGAGGTCTTCCCCTCCCGCCGCAGCTTGGACGAGAACGGCGCCAAGGGCCTCGAGGAGGAGCGCCGCCTCGCCTATGTCGGCGTCACCCGCGCGCGCGAGCGGTGCTACATCTCCTTCGCCGCCAACCGCCAAATCTATGGCCGCTGGCAATCGGTCCTCCCCTCGCGCTTCGTCGACGAGTTGCCGCCCGAACATGTCGATGCGGTCTCAGAGACCGGCTACGCGGCCGAGCCTGGCCAGGCCGGCCAATTCCAGGGCGGGGTAGAGGATCTCGGCGAAGCCTCCTCCTACAACTCCCCCGGCTGGCGGCGCCTGCAAGCCAACAAAAAAGGCATGCGCGAAACCCACGCCGTCCTCGAAGGCGAAGCCAAACTCGTCGCCGCCGCCACGGGCCCCTCAGGCTTCGACATCGGCCAGCGCGTCTTCCACGACAAATTCGGCTACGGCCGCGTGAAAGCCGCCGAGGGCACGAAGCTCACCGTGGATTTCGAGAAGACCGGCGTGAAGAAGGTCATCGCGACGTTTTTGACGGGGGCTTGAGACGCGTCTGACGAAGTTCTTCGCAGCTTACAAG
>JBCBSQ010000014.1:0-65105 GCA_039819085.1 Pseudomonadota bacterium | reverse complement strand
GTTGAACCCGACAATCTGCAGCGCCAGCAGAAACGCGATCGCCGGCATCAGCACGTCGAGGATCTTGAAGACCAGCGTGCGTAGGGACGGCGTCAGCTCTTCGACCCGTTCAAGCCGGCCCTGCAAGAACCGATTAAGGCTGCTGGCGAGCCAGAAAAGAACCCCGAAAGTGATCAGGGTTCGAATGAAATCGAGCGCCGAGAAGGAAACCGGCTCGCCCGCGTCATTTTCGCCAAGCGGAACCGAGAAGGCCTCCAGTTGATCCACAACATTGTCGAGGAGCCCGAACGCGTCGAGCGCGGCGATCGGCCAGGCGATGTAGAACGCCACCTGCGACCAGAACTTCGATCGGATGACGAGCGTCACAAGCCTGATGACGATCCAGGCGCTCAAGAGGCTGACGCCGGCTTCGACGAGCGCGCTGCCCCTGCCAGCAGCGCCGAGCGCAATCACGCTAGCCTGCAAGACAAGGTAGAGCGCGATAGGGGTCGCGATGACCGCGAGGGCCCCCGCGGCGCGCTTGAGAGGGCCGTAGGGCGCGCGCGGGGCGATCTGCTGCTGGATGACTTTCTTCAGTTGCGGACCGAAGATCGCGGCGGGAACGAGCGCGGCGACGAGGACGCTCAACTGGATCGCGACGTCAATCGACCAGAGATTGGCTTCGGCCCACTCCACCACGCCGCGCACGCGAGCGACGAGGTCCTCGGTCCCGATCAGCTCCTCGATTGCGGAGTCCTCGTCTGGGTTGAGCGCGGCTTCCAGACCCCCTTCGGGTTCATCCGCGGCGCTCGCAGCGCCGTCGCTCTCCGCCGCGCCAGTCGCAGCCTCGCCGGCGTCATCGACTTCGGTTGCCGCCGCCTCAGCCTGTTCGGATTCGACCGGCGCATCCTCGGCCGTCGTCTGGTCTTCGGTGTCCTGCAACATGCTTTTCGCGCCTGCGGGAAATTGCGTTTCGCCAAAGCGAGACGCCTAGCAGCCGACGTCCCCTGAGGGAACGGCGCGGCGCAAGATCGCCCGCCGGGGGTTTGCTTGCTCCGCCTGCGTCGCGCGCCATTCTCTCCGCCATCGCGCTCTCCGCCATCGCGGCGGCGCGCAACTGATTTCGCCGATTGCAATCCTTGCAATCGCCGCCTCATCTGTGGTCTAGCCCGCGCTGACCGGCCGCTGACGCATCTCGGGGGATCGCGCCGGACCGTCGGGCGAAATGAGCGTTCAAGGCCGCGCCGACGCCATATGGCCAATTCAAGCGGCGAAAAGGGGTAGGGACAACAAATGACGATGACTGTTGGCGCGACGCGCCAGATCCTTGACGCTTTTGAGGACGCCGCGCCAGCGGAGCTGCGGAATCTGACGGCGGCGGCGCTTTACCAGATCGCTGTGGCGCGAGGAGAAGGCGCAGTGGCGGCGAACGGCCCGCTTGTCGTGCGCACAGGCGAGCACACCGGCCGCTCCGCGCAAGACAAGTTCATCGTCCGCCACGAAGAGATCGCCGACAAAATCTGGTGGGACGCCAACAAGGCGATGACGCGGGACGCGTTCCAGACGCTGAAGGCCGATATGCTCGACTATGCGTCCAGCCGCGAACTCTTCGCGCAGGACCTTAAAGGCGGTTCGGACAAGGACCATTCGATCAACGTTCGCGTGTTCACCGAATACGCCTGGCATTCTCTCTTCATCCAGCATCTGCTCGTTCGCCCGCCGCTTGAGGAGCGCCCGTTCAACACCGGCGCCGCGCCCGACTTCACCATTGTCGACCTGCCCGGCTTCAGCGCTGAGCCTGCGCGACATGGATGCCGCTCCGGCACGGTGATCGCCGTCGACTTCGTGGAGCGGATGATCCTGATCGGCGGCACGTCCTACGCCGGGGAAATGAAGAAGTCCGTCTTCACGATACTGAACTTCCTCCTGCCGGAGAAAGACGTGATGCCGATGCACTGCTCGGTGAACGTCGGGCAGGAAGACGACGCGACGATCTTTTTCGGCCTTTCAGGCACTGGCAAGACGACGCTGTCCGCCGACGCGTCGCGCACGCTCATCGGAGACGACGAGCATGGTTGGTCCGAAAACGGATTGTTCAATTTCGAAGGCGGCTGTTACGCGAAAATGATCCGCCTCTCGCGCGAAGCCGAGCCGGAGATCTTCGCGACCACCGAACGCTTCGCGACCGTGCTGGAGAACGTCGCCATGGACGAGGCGACGCGCGAGCTCGACTTTGACGACGCCTCGCTCACCGAAAACACGCGCGGCGCCTACCCGATCCATTACATCCCGAACGCCAGCGCAACGGGCCGCGCGCCACATCCGAAGACCATCGTCATGCTGACGTGCGACGCGTTCGGCGTGATGCCGCCGATCGCCCGACTGACGGCGGAACAGGCGATGTACCAGTTCCTTTCCGGTTACACCGCGAAAGTCGCCGGCACGGAAAAAGGCGTCACCGAGCCGTCAGCGACCTTCTCCACCTGCTTCGGCGCGCCGTTCATGCCGCGCCATCCATCCGAATACGGCGCGCTTCTCGGACGCCTCATCGCACGCCACGGCGTGCAGTGCTGGCTCGTCAACACCGGCTGGACCGGCGGCCCCTATGGCGTCGGCGTGCGCATGCCGATCAAGGCGACGCGCGCGCTCCTCAACGCGGCGCTGTCCGGCGCTCTCCGGGACGCGCCGATGGCGACGCATCCGGTGTTCGGCTTTGACGTCCCTAGAGAGGCCCCTGGCCTCGATGCGGCGCTTCTGGACCAGCGCGGCACATGGGCTGACCCGTCAGCATACGATCAGCAGGCCAATAAACTCGCCGAGATGTTCGTCGAGAACTTCCGCGTATTCGAGCCCCATGTCTCCGAGGCTGTCCGCGCCGCCGCCCCGGGAGCTTGAGCAAGGACCTGAACCGTGGGGCCGCAGGACGTCGCGACGCTTCAGGACTTCAGAGGACCTTGCGAAGCTTGATCGCCAGCGCGTCCTCGTCGTCCGAATCCGGATCGCGCAGCCCTTCGAAGTTCGCAAACAAGTCAAGCGCGCGCGACTGCGCCGCGACGGACGCGTCGATGCGCATCAGCGTCGAGGAGATCGCGGCCATCCGCGAAGCCAGATCCGTCTGAAGCACCTCCGAGCGGGCGAGCGAGGCGGCCAGCCCGGCCTCCAACGCCTTCAATCGGGCCTCAAGCGCGCCCTCCAGATCCCGCAGCGCTGTTCGATGCGCCTTGCTGAATCCGATGGCGTCGCCGGAAGGCGGCGGCCCATCGTCTCTCCAAGAGTCTTCATTCCTCCATGCGTCTTCACTCGCGTTTCGGCCTGCGTTCTCCCCGCCCGCCAAAGCTCTCTTTAGTCCGTTTGGCACTTCGCATTCTCCGCGTGCATTCCAAATGTCACATTACTCGACCATAGGTTGTAGTACGGATGTTCGAAAACCATGCAAACCCTTGATCGGCCTCTTGATTGGCGAATGCGCGGGCGCCATCACCCGCCGATGAGCAAAGGCCCAAAACGAAACGGCGCCGAAAGAAATGACTTGTGCACGCGCGCCACGTCGACGAGCGGGTACATCACCAAACTCTATGGTCGTCGGCAGGGAAAGGGCCTGAAACCTCGCCAATCACGGCTGTATGACCGCCTGCTGCCCTCGATCGTCGCAACGACACCGCAGTCCGGCGAGAGGGTCGATCCGAAGTCATGTTTCCCGCCGAACGCCGTCGACGAGGTCTGGTTCGAAATCGGCTTTGGCGGCGGCGAACACCTGGCGTGGCAGGCGGCGCGCAATCCGCGGGTCGGGGTGATTGGCGCGGAGGCGTTTCTGGACGGGGTCGGCAAGCTTCTCGGCCAGGTCGATGACATGCGCCTAAAGAACGTTCGCATTCTGCATGGCGACGCGCGTCCTTTCCTGGAAGCGGTCAGCGACGGCTCGCTTGGGCGGATCTTCGTTCTTCATCCCGATCCGTGGCCGAAGAAGCGACACCATAAGCGGCGCATGATCTCCCCCTGGTTCTTCACAGAAGCGGCGCGCGCCTTGCGGCCGGGCGGGATATTGCGGGTCGCCTCGGACATTCCGGGCTACGTCGCCTGGACGCTGATGCACGCCCGGGCCAGTCCAGCATTTGAATGGCTCGCCGAAACCGCCGACGACTGGCGCGCGCGCCCCGACGATTGGCCGCAAACGCGGTATGAAGCCAAAGCCATGAAGGAAGGTCGCGCGCCGACCTATCTTCAGTTCAGGCGAAAGCCTTAGCGCAAAGCCGCCGGCGCGCCGGTTTGTGACTTGATGGGCGCCGCGCGCCCTGCGACAGAAGTCACGGCGCGCCATTTCCTCAACGGCGCGCGTCATTGGGTGGGCATGGACATTTTGACTTTCTTCAGACGCTGCCGCGCTGCGGCCATGGCGGTCGCGATCGCGGTGACAAGCGCCGCTTGCGCGGAACTGACGCTCGCCTGGACCGCGCTTGAACCAAAGGGCGAAGCCGCGGCGCCGGCCATCGCGCCCGCCGCGTCACGCGCCGAATGGGAAGAGGCGCGCGCGCCGGCGCTGCGACAACTTCTTCAGGACAACGTTTACGGACGCATGCCGGACGCGGCGCGCACCGAACTTCTCGACCGTCGTCTCGTCGACGCGGGCGCGTTCGAGGGACGCGGGCGCTATGAGGAATTGCGCATTCGCCCGACCGCGATCTTCGGGGGCGTGGAAGCGAGGGCGCCGGGAGGCGACCTGATCATGGCGCTCATCACCCCGACCGCAGGCGACGGCCCGTTCCCCGTCATCATTATGCAGACATTCTGCGCGCGCCAGAGCGCCGCCCCGCACCCCGAAGCGACGCAGCCCAACGGCGGACCTGAGATGGGCGGCGTCCTCGGCGCGGTCGCGACCTATGTCTTCGGCCGCTATATCTGCACGCCGCCCTATGAGGACATTCTCGACGCGGGATACGCCGTCGCCGTCATGAGCCCCGGCGACATTGTTCCTGACCGCCGTGAAGAGGGCGTCGCCGCATTGGCGGCGCTGTCGGCGCAGGACCCTGATGATCCCACGCGCTGGGGCGCCATCGCCGCGTGGGGTTGGCTCTATTCGCGAGCGGTCGACGCCCTTGAGGATGACGCGCGCATTCACCCCTCCGGATACGTCGTTTGGGGACACTCCCGCTATGGCAAGGCGGCGCTTGTCGCCGCGGCGTTTGACGACCGCATCGACGCGGTGATCGCGCATCAGTCCGGAACGGGCGGCGCATCGCTGAATTGGGACAAGAAAGGCGAAAGCGTCGGATCAATCGTTGGCAACTATCCGCATTGGTTCGCGCCGGCCTATGCGCGGCTCAGCGAGGCGTCCGACGGCGAGGGCGCGCGTCCGGCGTTTGACCAGCATATGCTTTTGGCGCTCGTCGCGCCGCGTCCAATGTTGCTCGGTAACGCCCGCAGAGACGTCTGGTCCGACCCGAATGGCGCATTCCGCGCCGCGCAGGGCGCCGCGCCCGCCTACGCCGCTTACGGATTGACTGGACTTGATCAAACGGACCTGAGCGCATTTGAGCCTGGCGCCGATATCGCATATTGGCTTCGCTCAGGCACCCATGGCGTCGTGGAGGAAGACTGGCCGGCGTTTCTTTCCTTCCTCAACGCCCACTTCAAGACGACGCCTGGCGCGCCTTAAAGTTCAACGCGCGAACGCCAGAGCCGCGGGAGAGAAAGAAAGATGCGCCGTCCGTCCCCCGCCGACGCCGCCGGCGAGCCCGCAGACGGAGCCGATGACGGCGCCGGGTCGTCCGCGCCGCCGCGCATCAAGGCCAAAATCGGCGTCGTCATCGTCAATTTCAGGACGCCGAAGCTCGTCATCGACTGCCTGAAATCCATGTCGAACCAGCTTGAATTGAATGACGCGCGCGTCATCGTTGTCGACAATAAATCCGGTGACGGATCACCTGAGAAGATCAACGCCTTCCTCACCGCCGAGGATAACGGCGCCGAACAGGAAAGCTGGAAACGACGGGTGTCGCTTGTGCGCTCACGCTCAAACGGCGGCTTTTCGGCCGGCAACAATCTCGGCCTCAGCTTTCTCGACGCCGCCTATTATGTTCTCCTGAACAGCGACGCCGCCCTGCGGCGCGGCGCGTTGGCGGCGCTCATCGCCTCAGCGGAAGCGCATCCAGGCGCCGGCGTCATCGGCCCGCGAATCGAAACCGAGGCCGGCGAACCGCAGCACAGCGCCTTTAACGCCATCAGTCCGATGTCGGAGTTTTTTGGCGCGGTGCGCCTTGACGTGCTTTATCGACTGTTTCCCTTCGCCAGAGTGGCGCCGGACATCGAAGACGCGCCATGGGAGCCTGACTGGGTTAGCTTCGCCTGCGTCCTCATTCGCCGTGAGGCGTTCGACGCGGCCGGCCCACTCGACGACGGGTTCTTCATGTACTTCGAAGACGCCGACTATTGCCGCAAAGTCCGGCAGGCTGGCTGGTCTATTCTGCATGACCCGAATCCGCGCGTCGCGCACCTGATCGGCCAGTCCTCAGCGGTGCAGTCGGCGCTTGACGGGAAAAAACGTCCGCCTGCGTATTACTACGCCTCGCGGACCCGTTACTTCAGGAAGCGCTATGGCCCACTTGGGCCGACGCTCGCCAATCTCGCATGGCACGCCGGGCGCGGGATTTCGGTCCTCCGGCGGCTCGCCAGCCAGGAGCCGCCTCCTATCTGCCACATGCAGGGCAGGGACATCTGGCTCAACTGGCGCACGCCCCTCGGCGACCGCCATGCGCCGGATCGCTGATCAAAAAACCCCGCCTCTCGGCGTTTCGGCGGTTTCTGACCGCCAGTCACGGCTAAAAAGGATGACAAGCGCCAAAAAACGCCCTATCTACCCTGCAAACACGAGAAGAAGGCGGGCCCCAAGCGGCCCGCTTTTTCGTTCGGGGCGCCCGTCGCGACAGGCCGGTCGCGACAGGCCCCGTCGCGACATTCGAAGTGGCGTTTTACGAGTAGTCATCCGAGACCCGAGGCGGCGTTTGTCGAGCCTGACACAAAGACTGACCGATCTGATCACGCCGACGGCGGACGCCGAGGGCTTTGAGATCGTGCGCCTGCGCGTCACGGGCTCGAAGACGAAGACACTTCAGGTCATGGCGGAGCGGCCTGACGGCGCAATGACGGCGGAGGACTGCGCGGCGCTGTCGCGAGCCCTGTCGCCGGTGCTGGACGCCGCCGACCCGATTGAAGGCGAATACGTGCTGGAGGTGTCTTCGCCCGGCATCGATCGTCCCTTGACGCGTCTGAAGGATTTCGACGCCTGGGCCGGGCATCGTGCGAAAATTGAACTCGACCGTCTGGTCGAAGGCCGAAAGCGTTTCGCCGGCGTCCTCTCCGGCCTCGATGGCGAGAACATTTGCCTCGACATGGATGATGAGGACGAGACCGCGCTCATCCCTTTCGAATGGGTCGCCACGGCGAAGCTTGAACTGACGGACGATCTCATCCGCGAAAGCCTCAAAGCCGCAAAGGCGGCCGCCAAAGACGCAGGGACTGGGAACGCCGAAGCAACAGACGCGGTCGAAGACCGAACCGAAGCTCAATAGAGCGACCACTGAACGCAAGAAGCCAAGATAAGAAACTCAAGAGAACGCATATGAACGCCGTCAGCGCCAACCGGCAGGAACTCATTCAGATCGCAGACGCGGTCGCCCGCGAAAAGTCGATCGAAAAAGCCGTTGTTATCGAAGCGATGGAGGACGCGCTCGCGCGGGCCGCGCGGTCGCGATACGGCCACGAAACCCTGATCAAGGCGGAAATCAATCCAACCACGGGGGAACCCCGGCTTTGGCGCCTCTTGGAGATCGTCGAGCCGGACGCCTACGAGAACGACTCCACGCAAGTGCTGCTTGAGGACGCGCTTCACAAAAACCCGGCGGCGGAAGTGGGCGACTTCATCTCCGAACCCCTGCCCCCGATCGAATTCGGCCGCACCGCAGCGATGGCGGCGAAGCAGGTCATCACCCAGAAGGTCCGCGACGCAGAACGCGAACGTCAGTATGAAGACTTCAAGGACCGGATCGGCGAGATCATCAACGGCATTATCAAGCGCGTCGAATACGGCCACGTCATCGTGGACCTCGGCCGCGCCGAGGCGGTCGTCCGCCGGGACCAGCAACTGCCGCGCGAGAACTACCGCAATGGCGACCGCATCCGGGCCTACATTATGGACGTGCGCCGGGAGCCGCGCGGGCCGCAGATTTTTCTGTCGCGCGCGCACCCGCAATTCATGGCGAAACTCTTCGAGCAGGAAGTGCCGGAAGTCTATGACGGCGTCATCGAGATCAAGGCGGTGGCCCGCGACGCCGGCAGCCGCGCGAAGATCGGCGTCTTTTCCAATGACGCGGCGATCGACCCCGTCGGCGCCTGCGTCGGCATGCGCGGCAGCCGCGTGCAGGCGGTCGTGAACGAGCTTGCGGGCGAGAAGATCGACATCGTGCCGTGGTCGGAGGATGACGCCACTTTCGTTGTCAATGCGCTCGCGCCGGCGGAAGTCGCCAAGGTCGTGCTGGACGAGGATCTGGAGCGGATCGAGGTCGTGGTGCCGGACGAACAGCTCTCGCTCGCCATCGGCCGGCGCGGTCAGAACGTGCGCCTCGCCTCGCAACTCTCCGGTTATGAGATCGACATCATGACCGAAGAAGAAGAAAGCAAGAAGCGCCAGGAGGAGTTCCGTCAGCGTTCGGAGCTCTTTATGGAGGCGCTCGACGTCGACGACATTATGGCGGGCCTTCTTGTATCGGAAGGCTTCGCCAAGATTGAAGAGCTCGCCTTTGTCGGGATTGACGAACTCCTTGAGATCGAAGCCCTGGACGAAGAAACCGCGGCCGAACTACAGGCGCGCGCCAATGACTGGCTCGAGGAACAGAACAAAATCCTCGACGCGCGCCGCCTGGAGCTCGGAGTCGCCGACGATCTCGTCGCCCATGAGGGGCTCGACCTGAAGATGGTCGTGAAGCTCGGCGAGAACGAGGTGAAGTCGGTGGAGGATCTCGCCGGCTGCGCGACCGACGACCTTACCGGCTGGACCGAGCGGGTCGACGGCGAGAAGAAGCATTATGACGGCTTTCTGGAGGAGTTTAACATGTCCCCGGAAATCGCCGAGGACCTCATCATGCGGGCGCGGATCAAGGCCGGCTGGATCACGGAGGAGGAACTCGCGGAGATGCAGGCGGCGGATGAAACCAGCGAGGACGAAGAGGCAAGCGAGGACGCGCTGACCGCCGCCGAGCAGGCGGCGCGCGCTCAGTTCGTCGACTAGGCGGCGATGAGCGGGACCGGATCATTGGCATGGGGCGCGGCAAGCGAAATCCGGACGCATCCGATAATGGCCCTGAACGCACCTGCATCGTCAGCGGCGAGACGGCCGCGCCCGACGCGCTGATCCGTTTCGCCTTAGGGCCCGGCGGCGTTCTCGTGGCGGACCTCGGCGCGAAATTGCCTGGGCGTGGGGCGTATGTTCGCCCGCGAGAAGAGGACGTCGCCCGCGCCATTACCAAAAAGCTATTCGCCAGAGCCTTTCAGACTGAAGTGAAATTGCCGGAAGGCGTTGACGTTGAAGGCTTCAGGCACGACATCCAGCAACGGTTGGCGAAACGGCTGCTCGATTCGGCGGGGCTTGCGCGGCGCGCAGGCGATCTCCTGATCGGGCTCGATGCGCTAGATGACGCAAAGCCGGGGAAGGTCGTCTTTATTCTCGCGGCGAAGGACGGCGGCGCGCGAGCGAAAAGGCGGGCGGCGAAGATCGCCGAGCGCCATCGCGCGGCGGTATGCAGAGCGATCGACGGCGCTGCAATGTCGACTGCGATAGGCTTGCAGGGCGTTCAGTATGTTGGCGCGCGCGCGGGGCGCGCCGGGGAGCGACTGTTGCGCGATGCAAGGCGGCTTAGTGGTTTTGACCCTGACGCATTCATCGCGGATAGCCTGAATTGCGAGGAAACGGACGCGTCGAGTGACGGGCGGTCCTCGACGTCGCGTCGCTAGGAAAGAGGCGACAGGCGAGATGAAAGAGGTTTTGTCCGTCATTGAAGCAACTAGTGAGGCGTCGAAGGTGGACCGACGTTAGGTTTTAGGAGTATGTCCTCTTCGGCTTCGCGACGGGCGCGCGCCCTTGTGCGATTTTAGCGCCCCTTTGCGTCGCCCGGCCTGGGCGCGTTCTGGTCGCGGCCTTCCTCGTTTTTGACGGTGGGGGCCCAGGATAGCCCCCGGAGTGGGCGGCGGCTCGGTTCGCCGAGGCAGACCGCTGTAGAGGCAATCAAGACCCGCCCCGTCGGCTCGGGGCGGCTTTGGAGAATTGATGAGCGACGACGTCGAAACCAAAACCGATGCTGGCGACAAGAAAGCGCGCCGCCCCCTTACCTTGCGCCGGACTGAGACGGGCGCGGTTAAGCAAAGCTTCTCCCATGGCCGGTCGAAGACCGTGGTCGTCGAGACGAAGCGACGTCGGGTGCTGACGGCCAATAAAGGCGAAGCGGACGCCAAGCCCGCTGCGGCCGCCGCCAAGCCGAAACGCGAGGCTGGCGCCAGCCAACCTGCCCGGAAGCCGGCGCGCGGCGGCGCGAGCGAGGCGAAGTCCGCCGACTCAAAGAAGCGTCCGGCCGTCCTCAGAACGCTCTCCGAAGACGAAAAGAACGCCCGCGCGGCTGCGCTTGTTAAAGCGCGCCAGCAGGAAGAAGCGCGTCGCAAGGCCGACGAGGCGGAACGCGCCGAACGGGAAAAGCGCGAAACTGAAGAGCGCGCGCGTCTTGAGGCTGAGCGCGCCCGGCAGGCGGAAGAAGAAGAAAAGCGCGCCAAGGAAGCCGAAGAAAGACGACGGCGCGAACAGGAAGCTCAGGCCGCCCTCGAAGCTGAGGAAGAAGAGCGCAAGCGCCGGCAGGCCGCGAAGGACGCCAGGAAAAAAACGCCCGATACGCAGCAGTCCGCGGAGCCGCGCCCCGCGGTCGACAAGGACAATCCGCTCGCCCAGCTCGGCGGCCGGCTGAAGACCAAGCGCGGCGGCGACCGCGCCGGCGATCGGGATTCAAAGAAAGACGCGCCCAAGCGCAGGTCCGGCAAGCTCACCATCGCCTCCGCGCTTGAGGCCGACGAGGATCGCCAGCGCTCCCTCGCCTCGGTCAAGCGCGCGCGCGAGCGCGAGCGTCTCGCCCGCCAGCAACGCGGCGGCGCGGCCAAGCAGGTGACGCGCGAAGTCGTTATCCCTGAGACGATCACCGTCCAGGAGCTCGCCCAGCGCATGTCCATGCGCGCGGTGGAGCTTGTCCGCGAACTGATGAAGCAGGGCCAGATGGTGACGGCGAACGCAACGCTCGACGCCGACACGGCGGAGCTGATCGCAACTGATCTCGGCCATCAGGTGAAGCGTGTCGCGGAAGCAGACGTCGAAGAGGGTCTCTTCGGCCCGGAGGACGACACGGAGGCGAAAGCAGGACGTCCGCCGGTGGTGACGATCATGGGCCATGTCGACCACGGCAAGACCTCGCTCCTGGACGCGCTGCGCAAGACCAATGTCGTCAAGGGCGAAGCCGGCGGCATCACTCAGCATATCGGCGCTTATCAGGTGACGACGGAAGTCGGCGGCGAGGAGAAGAAGATCACCTTCCTCGACACGCCTGGCCACGCCGCCTTCACCCAGATGCGCGCGCGCGGCGCGAACGTCACCGACATCGTGATTCTCGTTGTGGCCGCGGACGATTCCATCATGCCGCAAACGGTGGAGGCGATCAGCCACGCGAAAGCGGCCGAAGTGCCGATTATCGTTGCGATCAATAAGATCGACAAGCCGGAGGCCAACCCGGACAAGGTCCGCACGGACCTCCTCCAACACGAGATCCAGGTGGAGAGCCTCGGCGGCGAGATTCAGGATGTCGAAGTCTCGGCGCTGACAGGCCAGAACCTCGACACGCTTCTTGAAGCGATCGTTCTGCAGTCGGAGCTTCTGGAGCTGAAGGCCAATCCCGACCGCGCCGCGGAAGGCTCGGTTGTCGAAGCGCGGCTCGACAAGGGGCGCGGGCCCGTCTCCACGCTCCTCGTTGAGCGGGGCACGCTGAAGCGCGGCGACATTGTCGTCGTCGGCGCCGAATGGGGCAAGGTTCGCGCGCTCTCCGACGACAAGGGCGCGCAGGTCGCCGCCGCAGGTCCCGCTTACCCGGTGGAGATTCTCGGGCTGAACGGCGTGCCTGAGCCTGGCGACAAGTTCGTCGTCGTTGAAAATGAAGCGCGCGCCCGCGAGGTGTCGGAGTTCCGCACCCGCAAGCGGCGGGAGCGCGTCAACGCCAAGTCATCCGGCACGTCGCTCGAGCAGATGATGGCGCAGCTTCAGGACGCGGAGTTCAAGGAGCTGCCGATCGTCATCAAAGGCGATGTACAGGGCTCCGTCGAAGCGATCGTCGGCGCGCTTGAAAAGCTCGCGAATGAAGAAGTGCGCGTGCGCGTCCTTCACACCGGGGTCGGCGGCGTCTCTGAAAGCGACGTCATTCTCGCTGGCGCGTCCGGCGCGCCGGTCATCGGCTTTAACGTGCGCGCCAACAAACAGGCGCGCGAGCAGGCGGAGTCCGATGGCGTGGAGATCCGATATTACTCGGTGATCTACGACCTCATTGACGACATCAAGGGCACGCTCTCCGGCATGCTTGATCCTGAGCTGCGCGAGACGTTCCTCGGCAATGCGGAGATCCTTGAGGTCTTCAACATCACCAAGATCGGCAAGGTCGCCGGCTGCCGCGTCACCGAAGGTCAGGTCCGCCGAGGCGCGAAAGTCCGCCTTGTTCGGGACGACACGGTTATCCATGAGGGCGAGCTCTCTCAGCTCAAGCGCTTCAAGGACGACGTCAACGAAGTGCCGGCCGGCCAGGAGTGCGGCATGAGCTTCGCCAATTACGACGACCTGAAAGCGGGCGACGTCATTGAGTGCTTCTCGGTCGAAAAGGTCACACGGACGCTTTAGGATTAATTCGACGTTCGCTGCGTCGGATTGATGCGACGGCTGAATGCCGAGATAGCCGCAGGCTTTGAAGATCGCGCGTCGCGCTAATGGCGGCGCGCGGGAAACAAGACCCATAAAAAACCAAGACCCAACAAAAAACGGCTAACCGGGTCGGCGCCCGCAGAACGACTGCGATCCGCCTCGACCCATGAGGAAACGACCCACTGGCGCGTCTTGCGGCTCCGTTGAGCAGCATGGCTTCGCGCGCCTCACACGCGCTGAAAACCAAAGGGCTCAACAAGATATGATCCTTCGCCCCCTGAACATCGACCGTGACAAGGATGCGATGCATGCGATCTATGGCGACCCTGAATGCTGCACGTATCTGCTGGACCCCGCGACCGACAATGTCCACGACACCGTCGCGTTGTTGCGCCGCTATGACGAAGGGCACTCCAGCACCAGCTGGGTCATCGCCGAAACACAGGACGGCGAGGCGCAAGGCCGCGTAAAGATGATCCCGAGAGGCTATGACGTGTTCGAGGCGGCGATCATGATGCGTCCGGACGCGCAGCGCCGCGGGCTCGGCCAGGAGGCGCTCTGCGCCGCTCTCGACATTGCGTTCGACGACCTCGACGCACGCCGCGTCTATGCTGACATCGATCCCGACAATGACGTGTCGATCAGGTTGTTCGAACGGGTCGGTTTTCAGAAGGAAGGCCGGTTGCGGGCGACCTACGAGACCCATATCGGGGTGCGCGACACGGTCCTGATGAGCCTGATTGCGTCTGATCCGAGGCCGTGGCGCGCAAGCCGCTAGCCGTGATCGGGACGCTGCAAGCGCACGGATCAGTTAACCTCCGGCAACCGCCTTTCCCGCTTGCCTGAGCAGCCAATCGGTCGCACGTTAGCTGAGATCCATTCGCGAAGCCGCCAGCGTAACCTGCGCGATCAAACAGGCCGGTGCGGCGATCGCTCGGTAATGGTTTGTTGTCAGGGCGCGCCGAAGTTGCGGCTGACCCGGTAGAAATGGCTTGAATGGCGATGCGGGACGAGAATTCGCATATCCGCGCTTCTCATTTGAGCGCGCCGAAGGGCCCCGGTATGGGGCTCAAGGTTAGTGGCGTCATGTCAGTTGACGAGGCGCAGGCCGCGCTCGACGCCGGCGCCTTCGCCATTGGGCTCGTGGCCCTTGAGGGCATTCCGCCGGCGCGGCTGGGCGCTGGCGGCCACTTGCCTGACGACGGCATCCGCGAGATTTGCGATCATATCGCTGAAGCGGATCCGCGCGTTTGGGCGACCCTCGTGACCTCGAAGCGAGGCGGAGCGGCGATTGCCGATCATATCCACCGCACCCACGCCGGCGCGGTCAGGATCGTCGGGGCTTGCGAGCCGAGAGACTGGGTCATCATCCGGGCGGCGCATCCGAGCGTTAAGATCATTCAGGAGATTGATCCCGGCGCGCCGGACGCCCTTGAAATCGCGCGCAAAGCCGACGGGCACGTAGACGCCATCCTGCTCGATTGCGGCGCGCGGGGCGATGACGCAGCCTCCCTTTGCGCCGACTGGCGCAGCGGGCGGAACATCGCGGCTTCGGTCGCAACGCCGATTATCGTCAGCGGCGGATTGCGGCCCGACAATGTGGACGCCGCCGTGGAGGCGGTTCGCCCAGAGGGGGTGGCGGCGACGATCCGCCTTGGCGCCGGGAAGTCCAGCAAAGGGGCGCTGACCAGCCTGGAACTGATTACCCTTCGCGAGCGCTTTGCGGCCGCCTATTATCGAACCGAGGAAAACGCCGTCCTTCACGCCGCGCAAGAGTCCAGCCTCGCGGGAGATTTTCCGGATGGCTCCGACAATGGCGCAATGACGCCCGCCTCTACGACGCCGCGCGACGCCGAGGACGCATAATCGGCACTGGCGGGATGCGCCTGGCGGTCTTATCTCCCTGGAATGGCTCGACATCACTCCAGCGCCTCGAAGGCGCGGCCCGCCAAAGGCCCCTCTCAGCGTCAGCTCCGGGCGGGCGAACTCATTCGCCACGCGCTCGTCGAAATCCTCCAGCGCGAAGACCTCAGGGACCCGGCGCTTGATGGCGTCGCGGTCACTATCAGCGAAGTGCGCGCCTCACCCGATCTGAAGCAGGCGACGGCATATTGCGCGAAACTTGGCGGCGACATGGCCGGCGGCCCGGATGAAGCCCGCGTCATTGAGGCGCTCAACCGTTCAGGACCGAAGATCCGCCACCTCCTCGGCCAGAAAGTCGACTTGAAATACACACCGGAAGTGCGATTTCGAAAAGACGAAAGCTTCGATGAGGCGCAGCGCATCGACGATCTGCTGTCGCGACCCGAGGTGCGGCGGGACCTCTCCTCCGATTGAGCCCGCGCAACGCGGCTGAAAAGCCTCAGCCATCTAGGATTTACAGACCCGGCGCGCCGAGAAGGCTGACCCCTTGCATTTATCGACTATGCTGCCTTCGGGGTTAGATGGGGGCGCAGATGAAACTGCCCATGTTGAGGCCGGTCCTTGAGGCCGTCACCTTTGGCTTTGACCGGATCGGCATGATGATCCGGATCGCATGGCTGCCGATCCTTTTGGTAATCGCTTTGCAGATCGGCGCAGGCGCAATGATCTGCGACTCGTTCGGCGTGTTCGACAACGCCGAAGTCATCGACCTGGACGCTTTGGGCGAGCCCAATATCGATCTTGACGAGATAGACATTCAGGTCGACCCCGGTTCGGTCGGCGGCGCCTTCCTTTGGCTGCTGGTCGTTGGTCTCGGAACTGTCCTCCTGTTTGCGCCAGTGCTAGTGGCCGCGACTCGCGCCGCCACCAGGGACGATTATGAACCGCCATCGGGGCCCGCTTATTTCGCAATGGGCCCGCGCCAGGTCCGATACGCCATCGTGCAGATCGTCTATGGGCTTCTCGTGCTCTTGCTGGCGGTACTATTTGGCGGGGCGGCTTTCACCGTCGGAGCGGGCGCAGTCGCCGTCGCCGTCGACATGGAAAGCCAGTTGTCGCCGCTGCTCGCCTCATCCGGAATAACGGCCGGCATCGCCATCGCAATCATCGGGATCTGGATCGGCCTCAGGTTCCTGCCGGTGCTGGCGATTGCGGCGGTCGAAGACAGGATCGCGTTCGGCGACGCCTGGACGATGACGAAGGGGAACTTCTGGCGCCTTGTTCTGTCGGCGTTGTTCTTCCTGCAAATCCTGCAAGGGGCCACGTACGTTCTATTTATCGTGTTCGTCGTTCCGGTGCTGGTGATCGCCGCCCTTATCGCAGGCGCGATAAGCGGCCTGATCGGGCCGGCGGCGTTCGTGTTGGTGGGATTGGCGGCGCTGGTCCTGCTGCCTGCGGTCATCGCCGTCGCCGCCTTCAGCCTTGGCGCGCAGGCGGCGTATCCCGGAAGGGTCTACGCTTACCTGTCCGGCTGCGGCGACGACTGCAAGATCCTTTAATTGGCGGCGGCGCTGATCAGCGTCGCGCCGCAGCCGATCGCGAGCACTGCGCCGAGCGAATGACGGGAGCGAGTGGACGCATTCTCGCGGCCTTCAATGGCGTTCGCCACGTTCAAGAGCGCGGCGAATGAGACGCTGATGGCCGCTAGCCCGTAAGATACGGCGACGCCAAGCGCGATCGGCGCGTCATCAGCGCCAACATGCGCGATCGGCGCGCCGGCCACCAAGGAAAAGACGCCCGGACAAAAGACCGTAAGCAGGAACGGCGTGGCGAACGCGGCCGCCGCCAGCATGGCGAGGTCGCGCGTCCACACGCCCCTGGCGGATGGCTGGCGCGGGCCCGCATTGGCCCAGTGGAGGTGCGGCGTCTGCTCGGTCATGGCGGCTCCTGTCAGCTTTCATCTCCCCTGCTTCAACGATGGAACGTCCTCTCTCCGTCGCCAGACCTAAGGGACCGATTTGGCGAAACGATGGATGAAACTGGCGATTTCAGGGCGAAACAGGAAACGTCGACCATTAGCGATTGACGCGCGGCGGCGATCTTTGTTCATACCCATCGCTTTTGCACACCTACGCCAAGGAGACCTGCGCCAATGGGGCGTCGCCGCAAAAAGGGACGGCCAGTGAACGGCTGGATCGTCCTCGATAAGGACTATGACGTCGGCTCCACAGACGCCGTTTCAAAGCTGAAATGGCTCTTGCAGGCGCAGAAGGCCGGCCATGCCGGCACGCTGGACCCGCTCGCGACGGGCGTCCTGCCAATTGCGTTCGGCGAGGCGACCAAGACCGTGCCGTACCTGACGGACGCGCCCAAGACGTATCTGTTCACAGCGAAATGGGGCGTCTCAACCACCACCGACGATGCGGAGGGAACGGCTTGCGCGACGTCGGACGCGCGTCCGACCGCGGCGGAAATCGCGTCGGTCCTGCCGCAATTCACCGGCGCCATCGAACAGATTCCGCCGAAATTCTCCGCCGTCAAAGTCGCCGGCGAGCGCGCGTATGATCTGGCGCGCGAAGGCGAAGAGGTGGAGCTGAAGGCCCGGGTCATCGACATTCACGAACTCCGACTGGTGGATGCGCCTGACCGCGATCACGCCGTTTTTGAAGCCGTCACCGGCAAGGGCGCCTATGTGCGCGCGCTCGTTCGTGACATGGCTAAGGCCCTTGGAACCGAGGGGCATGTGTCGTCCCTGAGACGCACCGCCGTTGGGCCGTTCACGGAGCAAGATGGCGTCAAGACGGCGGACCTGGAGGACATGGGATCGCCCGAAGCGCGGGACGCGGCGCTCCTGCCGGTTGACGCCGCGCTCTCATGCCTGCCGCAGGCGTCAATCGGCGGACCGGAGGCCAGTCGCCTGCGGCAGGGTCAGCCGGCGGTCCTTTCGCCGGCGGCCGCGCGCGGCGTTCGCGCCGGCGAAGCCGGGGAAATCCCCTCCGTCCTCGCCGTGGCGAATGGCGCGCCAGTGGCGATCTGCGCCCTCGACGGGCTGAAGCTGCAGCCGGTCAGGGTGTTTAATTTATCCGAACAAGGATGATTAATCACGCCATTTGCGATTAACCAACCGGCCTAAAAAGTTCATTCTTTAGCGAGAATTCGCCTGCCATCCTTTCGCCTGTCGGCCGGTTTCCCCTCCAACCAGGGCCGACCGCTCGCGAATGGACGCCCTTCCATTTGCACTCAATGAGGCCGCCGCCGACCCCCCTCCAGGGCGGCGGCCTCGCCCCGTCCTCGACCTATCACGCGCAATCGCCTGCGGTCGCGGCGCCCGATTGCCTGAAGGCCTCGGTCAAAACGGGACAGAGCGCTCATTTTCGCCTATATTCAGCGCTACGGGGCGATCAGGAGGGGCGTATTTGATGGCGAAGAGAGCAGGTTTGACGATCCGAACCACATCGTTGGCGGCGATTGCCGCGGCGGCTTTGTCGGGCCTTGCGGGCGGCATTGACGCGAACGCTCAATCGCGGACCCGATCGCTTGACGCGCGTGTCGTCGACTCCATGAGCGCCAACGAGGTTGTCGCCGTGATGCGTCGCTTGCGGGCGCCGTCCAGGATGACCGATGACGTCAAGACGCAAGGCGGCGTCGAAAAGACCGTCGAGGCGACGATTGGGGGCGGCACGGTTTACCTGTTCCTGAGAGACTGTAACGGCCCGGGCGCATACGCACAGTGCGGCGAAGTTCAGCCGACGGTTTTCTTCAACGCCGACGGCGTGACGCTGTCAAAGCTGAATGAGTACAATCTTGATGTGTTCGGCGTTTCAGTCGCCGGGCTTCTGCCGGACGGCCGCGGCATCATTTTCTCCCACGTCACACTCGCGGACGGCGTGACTGTCGGCCATGTGCGGCGCACCATCGAGGAGTTCCTGAGCGACGCTGACCTGTTGCTTGAATCCATCAATCCGAACGGCGCGCCGGGGGTGCGCCTGCCGGCGTCGGCGCTGATCGCCCCGAAGGAGTTCCGGGTGAACCAGGTCGGCGCAAATGCGCCAGACTTATCGGTCAAAGTCGCGAACGAGTTCGAGGCGGAAAGCGCGTCGGACGCAGGGGAAGAACAGCAGTAGCCAGCCGCCGGTCCGGCGGTGTTTTGCGGTCAGACCGATTTATCTCCGCCAACCCGCTTCCAAAAGCGCTGGAACGCGTTCCCCGTGCGAGCAATCCTTGTGCGCGCCAAAGCGCGCCGTCGTTCGTCGGCGTTTGCTGGCGGTTCATCGGATTAGTTGCGGTTTGAGGTTGTCGAGCGAAGCCCGCGTCAACATCTGCTCTGAACAACAGAAGAGATGAAAAGACGACAAGCGAATGAATGCGACCGCGCCCTCGACCAATGCGCCGACAACAAGCCATACCAGCTCAAAGGCGACGGCCTTCTGGGACAAGATCGCCGAAAAATACGCTGCTCAACCGATCCGCAACCCTGACGCCTACGAACGCACGCTCGAGCGCTTGCGCCACTACTTCAAGCCATCGCATCGAGTTCTCGAGCTTGGTTGCGGCACTGGCGCGACCGCGCTGAAGCTGGCGGACGCCGTCGAACGCTACGAAGCAAGCGATTTCTCGCCAGCGATGATTGATATCGCGCAGGCGCGCGACGGCGCGACGAACATCAAAAACCTGTCGTTCATCGTCGCCGACCCATTTGATCCGAGATTCAAAGAGGGGGCATATGACGTCGTTTTCGCGTCCAGCTTCCTGCATCTCGTTGAAGACGTGGACGAAACGCTTGCGCGCATCCACACGCTCCTTAAGCCGGGCGGCCTTTTCATCGGCAAGACGATGTGCCTCAGCAAGTCAGTGGTCTTTAGGGTCGCCATTCCGCTGCTGCAGCTCGTTGGCAAGGCCCCGAAAGTCCATTTCCTCGCCGTCGCCGACCACGATGCGGCCGTGCGGAAGGCCGGATTTGAGATCCTCGAAACCGGCATGTACCCGGCCCCTAACCGCTTTGTCGTTGGACATAAGAGCTAACGCCGCATTCACCCCCAACGATGCTTGCTTCGCAATCAGTTTTGCCCTAGTCCCGCGACTTCGACCGCGCTGGACGGCGTCCCGGCGCGGCCTTTGTCATTGGCGCCGCGGAGAAAGACGAGCATGTCGATTACGGCTGCGCGCAAGGCGCAACTCATCAAGGAATACGCCAACGAGCCGGGCGATACGGGCTCGCCCGAAGTGCAGGTGGCGATCCTCTCGGAACGGATTTCAAACCTCACCGAGCACTTCAAGGGCCACAAGAAAGACAATCACTCGCGCCGCGGCCTTCTCAAGATGGTGTCGCAGCGTCGCCGCCTGCTTGACTACGTCAGGGGCAAGGATGAAGCGCGCTACAAGAGCCTCATCGAACGGCTTGGCCTGCGTCGCTGACGACTCCGCGCTTGCCCGCATGGGAAAGTCATGCGGGCGGTCAATTTGCTGAACGGAGAACCGGGATATGGACTTGAACGGAGCCGCAGCGATCGTCACGGGCGGCGCTTCAGGCCTTGGCGGCGCAACCGCTGAGGCGATGGCCGCAGCCGGCGCGAAAGTCGCCATCTGGGACATGAACAAGGACAAGGGCGAAGCGCACGCAGAAAAAATCGGCGGCGTATTCGTTGAGACGAACGTCGCCTCCGAGGATGGCGTGGCGGCGGCCGTCAAGGCGTCACTCGACGCGCATGGGGCGCCGAGCGTTCTCGTCAACTGCGCCGGCATCGCCACTGGCGAGAAGACCATCGGCAAGAACGGCCCGCACGTTCTCGACAATTTCAAGCGTGTCATCGACGTCAACCTCGTCGGCACGTTCAATTGCATCCGCCTCGTCGCCGCGGAAATGGAAAAGGCCGAGCCGAAAGCGGACGGCGAGCGCGGCGTCATCATCAACACCGCCTCCGTCGCGGCCTATGAAGGCCAGATCGGCCAGGCGGCCTATTCAGCCTCCAAGGGCGGCGTCGTCGGCATGACGCTGCCGATCGCGCGCGACCTCATGAACATCGGCATAAGATGCAACACGATTGCGCCGGGGATTTTCTGGACGCCGATGATGGCGGGCATGGACCAGAAGGTTCAGGACGCCCTCGCCGCCATGGTGCCCTTCCCGAAACGACTTGGGACGCCGGAGGAATTCGCCTCCATGGCGCTTGAGATAACCAGGAACGTCATGGTCAACGGCACGGTCATCAGGCTGGACGGGGCCATCCGAATGCAACCGCGCTAACAGCGCTTGCAACGCGAGACGCCGCCGGGCCAGCCCCGCGCGGCGTTTCTTTTTTGCGGCCGTCGGGCATGGGGTCCGCCGCGCCGCGCCGGCCGGTCGCGATCCGCGCGCTCGGTCTTTATGCGGACGCCGTTCAAGGAAGGACGGGTCCGGACGATGGAAAGAAGAAAACATGTTCGACATCACCAAGAAATCTATTGAATGGGGCGGGCGGACGCTAACGCTCGAAGCTGGCCGCATGGCGCGCCAGGCGGACGGCGCTGTGCTCGCGACTTATGGCGACACCACGGTCCTCGCGACGGTCGTCGGCCAGAAGGAGCCGAACCCCGCCTTCGATTTTTTCCCCCTGACTGTTCACTACCAGGAGAAGTTTTACGCGTCGGGCCGCATTCCCGGCGGCTTCTTCAAGCGCGAAGGTCGGCCTACGGAAAAAGAGACGCTGACCTCGCGCCTCATCGACCGACCGATCCGGCCGCTTTTCGCCAAGGGCTTCAAGAACGAAGTCCAGGTTATCGCGACTGTCCTTTCGCACGACCTTGAGAACGATCCGGACATTGTCGCCATGGTCGCGACCTCCGCCGCCCTGACGATTTCCGGGATCCCGTTCCTCGGCCCCATCGGCGCCGCCCGGGTCGGTTACATCAACGGCGAGTACGTCCTGAACCCGCAGCTCGACGAAATGCCGGAGACGGATCTCGACCTTATCATGGCGGGGACCCAGGACGCCGTCATGATGGTGGAATCGCAAGCCAAGGAACTGTCCGAAGACGTCATGCTTGGCGCTGTCATGTTCGGACACAAGGCCGCGAACGAAGCGATCGACCTGATCATCGACTTCGCCGAAGACTGCGCGAAAGAGCCGTGGGCGGTCAATGCGCCGGACCATGGCGACTGGCCGTCGCAGATTCGCGGCCTGGTCGAGGACGACCTGCGCGCCGCCTACAAGGAGACGGTGAAGCAGGTTCGCCAGGAGAAAATCGCCGACGCCAAGGCGAAAGCGGTCGAGGCGTTTGTCGACGAAGAGGACGAGGCGAAGCTCTCCAAGAACGCGCTTGGCGGCCTTTTCAAAGAAATCGAAGCCGACATCGTCCGGGGCGGCATCCTCGACACGGGCGAGCGCATTGACGGGCGCGACACCAAGACCGTTCGCCCGATCGTCGCAGAAGCGGGCGTCCTGCCGCGAGCTCATGGCTCGTCGCTTTTCACCCGCGGCGAGACACAGGCGCTTGTGGTCGCGACGCTCGGCACCGGCGAGGACGAACAGTTCATTGACGCCCTTGAAGGGACGTACAAAGAGCAGTTCATGCTGCACTACAACTTTCCGCCCTACTCCGTCGGCGAAACGGGGCGCATGGGCGGCGCGGGCCGGCGCGAAATCGGCCACGGCAAGCTCGCCTGGCGCGCGCTGAAGGCGGTGTTGCCGACGCAGGAAGAGTTCCCCTACGTTATCCGCCTCGTTTCGGAGATCACCGAATCGAACGGTTCGTCCTCGATGGCGACCGTATGCGGATCGTCCCTCGCCATGATGGACGCGGGCGTGCCGGTGAAGCGCCCCGTCGCCGGCATCGCCATGGGCCTGATCCTGGAAGGCGAGCGCTTCGCGGTCCTTTCCGACATTCTCGGCGATGAAGACCATCTCGGCGACATGGACTTCAAGGTCGCGGGCTCAGAAGCCGGCGTTACGTCCTTGCAGATGGATATCAAGATCGCCGGCATCACCGAGGAGATCATGCGTCAGGCCCTCGCCCAGGCGAAGGACGGGCGCTTGCACATCCTTGATGAGATGTCCAAAGCGCTCACCGCCGCGCGCTCCGACCTCGGAGAATACGCGCCGCGCATCGAAACCATGCAGATCGCCAAGGACAAGATCCGCGACGTCATCGGCTCAGGCGGCAAGGTGATCCGCGAGATCGTCGAGCAGACCGGCGCCAAGGTCGACATCAATGACGACGGCCTCATCAAGATCGCCTCCTCCGACAAGGAGAAGATCGACGCGGCTTACAAATGGATCCACTCGATCGTCGCCGAGCCTGAAGTCGGCGAAATCTACAAGGGCAAGGTCGTCAAGGTGATGGACTTCGGCGCGTTCGTGAACTTCTTCGGCGCGCGCGACGGCCTCGTCCACATCTCTCAGCTTGCTGACGGTCGCCCTGAAAAGACCTCCGACGTCGTCAAGGAAGGCGACGAGGTGTTCGTCAAGCTCCTTGGCTTCGATGATCGCGGCAAAGTCCGCCTGTCGATGAAAATCGTCGATCAGGAGACCGGCGAGGAGATCGCCAAGGAAGACGCCTAAAGGCGCGCGTCTTCAATCGATTTTCGGAAAAAGCCCCGCAAATGCGGGGCTTTTTTTTGTTTTGCGGGGCTTTCACAACGTATCCTCTCCGCAGGATCGGTCCCGATCGGTATTTTCGGCGCGCAGTTCGGCCTTTGGACGCTTTCGCGCTTGGCGGAAGCAACCGGATCTGACTAGACAGAGGTTCATTGAAATCCATACCAATTAGCTAGTACGCACTTATGCCGCCAAAGACTGACCGCCTCAGAAGATTTTCAGACGCGCCCGCCGTCATTGGCGCGTCGCCAGATGCGTTCGAAACGGGCGCTGCGCCGGCGTCGCCTTATCCCGGTCTCTTGTCCACTTTGACTGAATTCGGCGCGGTCGCCGCTGACGACGGCGTCTGGGCCGAAGCGTCAGAGCGCGCACGCGCGATGTCCGCGTTCATGGCGAGCGTCGATCGCGCGCGCCTCAGTTCGCTTGATCCGCTGACCGCCGGCCTGCCATTCGACGCATTGATCAAGAACAATGCAGGCGCTTTCGCCGCCATTGCGGCGGACGGCAGCGTCCTTGCGGTGAGCGACTCCGCAAAGGCCGCCGCCGGGATCGCCGTCGGCAAGATGATCGACTTCGCCGGGACGCCGCCGGCCGAAGGCGCGCCCGTCGCAGCGTTGCGGAACGCGGCCGGGCGGCCGCTCACGGCGCGCATTGTCTGGCGCGCGGATGCGGCCTACCCGGAAGCGGCCTATTTTCTTTACCTCGACAGCATGCGCATGACCCGGCGCACCCGCGACCGTCTGCATCGGTTTTATGATCTTGCGCCCGCCGAACTCGACGTGCTGGACGCAGCGCTCCGGCGACAGTCAGTCGCTGAGACGGCGGAGGAACGCGGTCGGTCGCCGGATACGGTGCGCACCCAGCATGCGCGGATCCTGAAGAAGCTCGGCGCCGACTCAATGATCGATGCAACGCTCGCCGTTGCTGCGCTCGAAACCTCGGCCGCGTTCGACCCGGAGCGCGCGGTGCGCTTGCGGGCGAGGCCTGAGGCGCCGTCGCACCTGTCTCTTGGTCCGACGGGCCGACAGGGCGGCGCCCCGAAATTCTGGAAGCGCGGCGATTCCACGGGGCGCGGCCTCGTGTTCATTCCGCCTCTCGCGTTTCCGGCGCCGCCGAGCGAAGCCTTCTGCCGCGCCGCCAACGCCAAGGGCTGGACCGTGTTCGCGCCGACGCCGGCGGCGACGCCCCGCGCCCGCGAAGGCGGCGGCGCCGAAGACCAGGATCTGGAAGCGCTCGCGAGCGCGCTTGAGCGCGCGCGCGGCGACGCCGTTATCGTCGCGGCGATTGAAGATGCGCCTTTGGTCGAAGCGCTCGCAAAAACGACCAAGAAGCGCGTGGCGGCCCTTTGCGCGCCGATGTCCGACATTGCGCCGACATGGCTTCATGGGCTTGCGCGCGCCGCCGCGGAGGATCGCGACCTCAGCGCGCACGCCGCCGACGCTTTGGCGCTGGCGCCTGGCGCAGCCAGTCTCTCTGACTTGCGGGTCGCCGCCTTTGGCGCAGACCCGGCGCCGCGCCGCAGCGCGCCCGACCTCGACAAGATGACGGCGTTTGCGGCCGACGCATTGCTTCAATTGGACCATGCCCAGGTGGCGGCGAGCCTTTCGCGCATCAACGCGTCCCGCAAGATGGACACGAATGGACCGCTCGCCTACGCGCGGCGGGGCGACGGCGCGCCGCAGGAGGCGAACGGCGACGCCGCCAAGGCGCTGATTGTCACGATGCTGACGGATCCCGGCGCGTTCCTGGGCGCGCTGGAAGCCGCCGACTTGTAGCGCCTCTCACATACGCCAGAGCGTTCGCGCTATCCCTCAGACTGCGGCTCATCGGGCATGCCGACGATGTGGAACCCGGCGTCGACATGAAGGATCTCGCCGGTGCAAGACGCCCCGAGGTCAGAAAGCAGGTAAAGCGCCGCGCCAGCGACGCCGCGAACGTCAGTGTCGTCGCGCAATGGCGCAGCGTGCCGGTTAAACGAGAACATCTGGCGACCAGAGGAGATGCCCGCCGCGGCGAGGGTCTTGATGGGCCCGGCCGAGATGGCGTTGACGCGCATGCCCTTTGGCCCCAGATCGCGCGCAATGTAGCGAGTTGACGCTTCCAGAGCCGCCTTTGCGACGCCCATCACATTGTAGTTCGGGATCGTCCGCTCTGCGCCCAAATAGGTGAGCGTGATCATCGATCCGCCCTCTGACATCAGTTTGGATGCGCGATTCGCCGCGTCAACGAACGAAAACGCCGAGACGTCCATGGTGTCCTTGAATATCTGGCGCGTTGTATTCTCAACGAAAGAGCCTTCAAGAGCGGCCCGGTCGGTAAAGGCGATCGCGTGCACAAGAAAGTCAAGCCGCCCCCACGCCTTCTCGATATCGCTAAAGGCGCGATCCATTTCCTCGTCGGACGTCACGTCGCACGGCAATATCAGGGGCGCGCCAATTCCCTCCGCAAGCGGACGGACACGCCGCTCCATCGCTTCATTCACATAAGTGAAGGCGAGTTCGGCGCCTTGGGCGGCAAGCTGCTGCGCGATCGCCCAGGCGATCGAATTCTTGTTGGCGACGCCCATTACGAGGCCGCGCTTGCCCTTCATCAATTCGCCAGCCGGGTAGATTGCTTCGTCAGCCATTGCCGTTCTCGCCTTTCTTGGTCATCCGCCTAAAGATGTTCCTTGCGGCGCTGGATGCGCGTGTTTCGCGCCTAGCGCTTCTCGACCGGGCGCTCAAATCTCGCCAAGCCGGGAGGCGAGCACCAGCGTCAGGAAAAAGTAAGCGAGCCAAATGCCGCCGTAAACGACGTTGCGCCGCTCGGTCCCCAATCCCTTCAGACCTTTCAGGACGTAAGCGAACCACAATACGCCCATTGTCGCCACGGCGACGGCGGCCGCCAGATCGACGAAAAGCGTCATTGTCGGGCCGGCCCCGGAGCGAACGCGCCAAACGTCATTCGGCGCGGGCCACCACAAGGCAGCCATTCGTGCCGCCGAAGCCGAATGAATTGGTCAGAAAGCAATCAATCTTCGCGTCGTCGACCCTTTCGCGCACGATCGGCAGGCCCTCAAATTCAGGATCAAGTTCCTCGATGTGCGCGCTCTCGCACAAGAAACGGTCGCGCATCATGATCAGGCAGCACACCGTCTCCTGCGCGCCGACCGCGCCAAGAGAATGGCCGGTAAGAGACTTTGTCGATGAAAACGGCGGCATTTCAGGACCGAAGACCTCCCTGATCGCCGCGGTCTCTTTGGAATCTCCGATGGGCGTCGATGTGCCATGCGTATTGACGTAATCAATCGGCATACGAACAGTCTCAAGCGCGCCGCGCATGCACCTTACCGCGCCCTCGCCATTGAGCTGCACCATGTCATCGCCATCGGAGTTTGCGTAGTAGCCGACGATTTCACCGAGGATCGTCGCGCCGCGCGCCTTCGCCCGGGACATTTCCTCCAGCACAACAGCGCCTGCGCCTCCGGCGATCACAAAGCCGTCGCGATTCTTGTCATATGCGCGGCTCGCGACATCGGGCCGATCATTGAAATTCGTCGACATGGCGCCCATCGCGTCGAACAGGTTCGCCATCGTCCAGTCAAGATCTTCGCCGCCGCCGGCGAACATGACATCCTGCTTGCCCCACATGATCTGTTCGGCCGCCGCGCCAATGCAATGCACCGACGTCGCGCATGCGGAGGAAATCGAATAATTGACGCCAAGGACCTTGAAGGCGGTGGCGAGCGTTGCGCTGTTTGTCGACGACATCGCCTTCGGAACGATTGTCGGAGAAACCTTGCGCGTATTGCCGGCGGCGCGTGTTTTCTCCGCGGCGGCGACGATATCCCGCGTCGAAGGCCCGCCCGAGCCCATGATGATCCCGGTCATCGGATGGCTGATTTCGTCCGGCGCAAGTCCGGCCATCTCTATGGCTTCTTGCATGGCGAGATAATTCCACGCCGCCCCTTCAGCCATAAAGCGGCGCGTCCGCCGATCGATCAGCTCCTCGACATTGACTGGCGGGCGCGCCTCAACCTGGCAGCGGAAGCCTTTCTCGGCGAAGGCGTCAGAGCGGGAGATCCCTGACGTCGCGTCACGCAGTGAGCGCGCGACCGCGTCAACATCGCCGCCGATCGAGGACACAATGCCCATTCCGGTGATCGCCACGCGTCGCATATATCGTCTATTCCTCCGTTCACCGCAGCGGCGTCCAGTCGGACGGCCCCAGCTCGGCCGCGCTACATGCCCGCAGCGAGCTGCTCGTCCGTAAACAGACCGACCCGAAGGTCCTTCGCTTCGTAGATCTGCCGGTCGTCGGCGAAAAGGCGGCCGTCTCCAATCCCGAGGATCATCGGCCGCCGCATCGTCCGACGCATATCAATCTCGTATCGGATCCTCGACACGTCAGGGGTCACCTGACCGCTGAATTTCACTTCCTTCGCGCCAAGCGCGCGCCCTCGGCCAGGAAGGTCCGCCCATGTCAGGAAGAAACCGATAAGCTGCCACAGCGCATCCACGCCGAGACTGCCAGGCATGACCGGATCGCCCGGGAAATGGCATTCGAAGAACCACATGTCCGGATGGACGTCGAGTTCAGCGACGACCTCTCCTTTGCCCTGCGGGCCGCCGTCGTCATTGATCTTGGTGATGCGGTCAAACATCAGCATCGGGGGCACGGGCAACTGCGCCGAGCCTGCGCCGCGCAAACCATGGTATCCGCAATCAAGCAGTTCTTCGCGCGTATAGCTCGACTTGCCTGGCATCTATCCGCAGACCCCTTAAACGCCACCAATCAAAACGCCGCATTTTTGGCTTAGCCGCATTTCTGGCTTAAATGCGACGCCATCCGCCACCGCCAGCATGACGTCGCGAACGCAACTAGGCAAACGCGACGAGGCGGAAGGCGCTCAACGCCTCTTCAGACGCGCTCGGGGGTCTAGTGCGGCGGCCCTTTAGGGTCAATTGCGCGACGCAGCAAGCGACGCGTTCGCCTGCGGGGTCGGCGCTGAAAGACGTTGGCGCTCGGCTTCCGCGTCGCCGCCCCAAACATCCAAGGCCGGCGTCCAACCGCTAACGCCTTGCGCGCTGACCTTGACCCAAAGCGCGCCGCCTTCAGGACGGGCCGGGCCGAACGCCTTGACGAACGCCCCCGCCGAAAGTCGAACACGGACGGGCGCGTCCAGATCACGGCGTGCATAGACGGCGGTCGCGCGGCGCGCGACGACGTGGTTGCGCGCCGTCAACGTCGTGTAGAACGCCCAGCACTCGTCGCCATCCAAATCGCGGATCTTGCGCCATTTGTCGCGTGTTTCCGCAACGACCATCACCGGCAGACCGGCGCGCTGAAACACATAGCGAATTGGATGCGCTTTGCTGGGTCCCAAACGGCAATTGGTGCGCTCGCCCTTCAGGCTTACAAAGCGCGGCGTCGGATACCCCGACCAGGTCCGGCGGCGCGTCGCCGGAACCGCTCTTGCCCGAGCGCTGCGCGTCTCGGCTTTGCGCGTCGGCGCGATCATTGGCGCTTCGAAAGCAGCCGTTTCGGCGCAGGCCGCCGACGCGGCCCAAACAACCAGAAACGCAAACGCGCCAAGCGCGCCGCGACGCAATCCGTCCGTCCGGTCCGAAACACTATTTCTCATTCGTTTGCGTCACCCCCCGCAAAAGCTCCGAACGAGCCGAATTCGGTCGCATGCAATCAGAGCCGCAAACATTGGCGCCGGCCGAACGCCGGCCCGATCGCGACTCGCTCATCTAGTTTCAGGCTGATCGGCCTTGAAGACAGCGCCCTTCGCGCGCTCATCCGCGGCGGCCCCCGCAACGCCCGACTGGCTTCTTCGCTGAGGCGTGTTAACACCCGGTTAACCAGCGTGAAGAGAGCCCAAAGGCCAGGCGCGCGGCGCTATCATCACGCAAAGGCGCTGTCGTCACGCAAAAGAACATGGAGGAACCAGAATGAGCGCCGAGCGCTTGAAGGTCGCGGTTACGCGCAAACTGCCGGACGCGATTGAGGCGCGGCTCGCCTCTCTTTTCGACGTCACGCTCTCGCAGGCCGACGCGCCGTTGACGCAGAAGGCGCTGACAGCGCTCGCCGCCGGACATGACGTCCTCGCCGCCACGCTCGGCGACGCGCTCGACGCACGCTTCTTCGAACGGGCCGACGAGCAGCTAAAACTCGTGGCGAACTTCGGCGCCGGCGTCGACCATATCGACGTTGCGGCGGCGGCGGCGCACGGCGTCACCGTCACCAACACGCCCTCGGTTCTCGCCGAGGACGCAGCCGACATGGCGATGGCGCTCATCCTCGCCGCGCCCCGGCGGCTGGTTGAAGGCGTGAAGGCGCTGGAGGCGGGCGAGTTCGCCGGCTGGTCGCCGAACTGGATGCTGGGGCGGCGGATCCGCGGCAAAAAGCTTGGCCTCATAGGCCTCGGCCGGGTCGGCCAGGCGATCGCGATCCGCGCCCAGGCCTTCGGCCTGTCAATCCACTACCACAATCGTTCACCAATTAATCCGCATATTGAAGAAGCGCTGCAGGCGACCTTTTGGCCGACGCTCGACGAAATGCTCCCGAATGTCGACATCCTCTCGATCAGTTGTCCGAGCACGCCGGAGACCCACCATCTCCTGTCGAAAGACCGAATAGCGCGCCTGCCAACCCACGCATTCGTGGTGAATGTGGCGCGCGGCGACATCATCGATGAAGACGCCCTCGCGGACGCGATTGCGGAAGGGCGCCTCGCCGGCGCCGGCCTTGACGTTTTTGCGCATGAGCCGACGCCGAACCAGACGCTGCTCGCTGCGCCGAATGTCGTCATGACGCCGCACATGGCGTCGTCCACAGTCGAAAGCCGGATCGAGATGGGCGAGCGGGTGCTGATCAACATCAAGATGTTCGCCGACGGCCATAAGCCGCCGGACCGAATTATTCCGGGTTTGGATTAAACTCTCATCAGCGAGGCGCCAGCGTGCCCGACAGATTCCTCGTCCGCTTTCTGTCAACCGCACTGGCCGTGGCGATCTGCGCGTCGTGCAGATCGACCGACCCGTTTCCCAATCATGATCTCCAGGTGACGCCAACGCCGGTCAGCGCATCGCAGACGCCGAACGCTCGGCTCTTCGCTGAGCTCGACGCAATCGACCCAGCAGCGATCGATGAGGCTTCGCCCTTGCAGATTCAAGTCTTGAGCATTCTCGGCCGAGAGGACCTGATCGCCGACGTCAGCCCCGATCATCGCGCGAAAGCCTGCGCTCCCGCGCCAGGCGTCAGGGACGCCGATGGCGTCCTTGATACGATCGCCGCGCGCGCGGAAGGGGCGCAAGTCGTCATCGTCAACGAGGCGCACCTGCGCGCCGACCACCGGCATTTTGTCGAAGACGTCGCAACGCGCCTCGCGCCGCTGGGCTTCACGCACTATGCCGCCGAGGCGTTCGTCAACGCCCCCGACGCCACGCCGCTGACGGCGCGGCACCTGAAGGAAGAGCATGGCCTCTACACCAAGGAGCCCGCCTTCGCGGCCCTTGGCCGGACGCTGAGGCGCCTCGGCTATACTCTTCATGCGTATGAACAGACCGATGCGCAGCGCGACGCAAAAGAACTCTCAGGCGCGGCGCGGATCAATGCCCGCGAGGCGGCGCAGGCTGAAAACCTCACGAAAATCCTCACAGGGCGGACCGGCGCAAAGATCCTTATTCATGCGGGGCATAGCCATGCGCGTGAATCAGTCGACGCCTCCAAAGCAGAGGAGGTTGCCTGGATGGCTGCTCGGTTGAAGGAGCGCGCCGGCGTCGATCCGCTCACCATCAATCAGACGCGCTGCTCAGGCGGGGCGGAGCGGACGCTGCTCGCCGCCCACCCGGATGATCCGGGCGCACAGGATTTCGACATTTATGTCGACCACCCCTTGCCGATCTTCCAGCGCAGCCGCCCGACCGCAATGTACCGGGCCGGCCCCTGGCTCGACATTCCGCTGGAGCTGATGCCCGAGGAAGGCTGGGCGGTGATCGAAGCGCGCTACGCCGACGAACCCGACGACGCGGTCCCTGTGGACCGGGTCGTCGTGTGGCCGCGCGAAGACGTCGCCATCGCGCTTGCGCCCGGCGCGTATCGCCTGCGCGCTGTCGTGAGCGACAAGCCGGCTGCAAATCGCTAGCTAAGCGCGCCGTCTTCGGCCTTCAGAATGCGGCCAGCTTCGTTCAGTTCGAAAGCGGCCAGCGACCCGTCCGCGGCGCGCATTTCGACCTCATAGATGAAGACGCCATCGCCGCGCACGGAGGTTTCCACTCGGAAGATCTCTTGTTCAGGCGCGGCGCTCGCGACGGACCGGCGCACCGCCGCCGGCAGATCGTCAGCCGTCCCTTCCATCTCGATCTCTTCGAGCCGGCCATTCTCCACGATGTCGACTTCGACCCACCGGTCGTTAAAGCCAACGCCGCGGAACTCATAGACCTTCCGGCCATTCTCGATCTCCACGGACACCGACCTGAAGTCGACGCCGGGGGCGGTGTCTTCAGCGACGGCGAGGATTTCCGCAGGGGCGGCGTTTGGGGCCAGGTCGTCCGCAAAGGCGGACGAGGCCGGCGCGATGGCGAGCGCGGCGACGATAAGGGGGCGTAAATGGGTCATGGCGAGGGGCGTTCCGTTTCCAGTCGGATCATTCCGACGCCTGCGAGCTAGGACGCAAACCCCGCTGCTTCAACCCCAAAAACCGCATCGCTTTTTAGACAATTTGAATACGGATTTACGACAGGCCGCCGACCAATTCCTCTGTATGCAATGTTTTAATTCCCGCAGCGTGAAACATGGGCTGCAGGCGCGCCCGATTCATGCGCGCGCAGATGCTGCAGCGCAACAAAACCCTACGCGTCGAGCGCGCCGCCGCGCGAATACGCCAAAGGTAAAGATCTGATTTTTGATACGGAAATTCAGCGATCGACTGCATCGGGCCCTGCGATCGGCGGAGCGCGCTATTCCGCATTTCGGATTGCGTCAATCCGCCGCATGCTAGTTCATGGTGGGCTTGACGATGGACGCGCCAGCCCCGCGCAATGCGGGCAGGCTGAATCGCGCGGCAGGCGAACCCGGCGCGAGGCGTTGGTCAGGCCTTCATAGACCAGGATCTCGCCGGCGAGCGACGGACCGATCCCGATGACGCGCTTCACCGCTTCGAGCGCCATCATTGTCCCTACGACTCCGGCGACGGGGCCAAGAACGCCTTCTTCTGCGCAATTCAGCACCTCATCGCGCGGCGGCGGTTCCGGCGCGAAACAGCCATAACAGGGAAGATCTCCCTCGAATGGCGCAAACAGCCCAATGAGCCCGTCAAACCGGCCGATCGCGCCGGACAGGAGCGGGACGCGCGCCGCCATGCAAACCCGGTTAAGAGCGTAGCGCGCCTCGAAATTGTCGACGCCGTCGATGACGAGATCAGCGCCGGCGATGATCTCCGACCCATTTGCGTCATCTAATCTCGCGGTGATTGGTTCGATGTCGACTGACGGATTGAGCGCGCGCGCCGCGGCGGCCGCAGCCTCGGTTTTCGGCGCGCCAACGTTCTCGGCGCGGAATTGCGCCTGACGCTGAAGATTGGAGAGCTCGACCGCGTCGTCATCGACGATGGCGATGCGGCCAACGCCCGCCGCCGCAAGATACATGAGAACCGGCCCGCCGAGCCCGCCGGCCCCGACGATCACAACCTTTGCGGCGAGAAGCGCCTGCTGGCCCTGCGCGCCCACTTCTTTGAGAACGAGGTGGCGCAGATAGCGTTGGGTCTGTTCCGGGCTCAGCATACCAACATCAATATAGGGACACGAAGCGCCGCCGCCCATTGGCGCCGGTGAGCATCCACGCGCTCAAACGCCGGTGGAGCCGAAGCCGCCTTCACCGCGCATGGTGTCGTCAAGTTCGACCGCCTCTTCGAACCTCGCCTGATGAACAGGCGCGAACACGAGCTGCGCGATGCGGTCGCCGCGGCGGATCTCAAACGGCTCGCGCCCGTGGTTGATGAGGATCACCTTCACCTCGCCGCGATAATCCGCATCCACCGTACCCGGCGCGTTAAGGCAGGTGACGCCATTATTCGCCGCGAGGCCGGAGCGGGGCCGGACCTGCATCTCCCAGCCAGCGGGGATCGCGACGGCGAGCCCCGTCGGGACAAGCGTCCGTTCGCCAGGGGCGATGACGATCGGCGCATCACTTGGAACGGCGGCGCGCACGTCGCACCCGGCCGCCAGGGGCGTTTCGTACGCCGGGAGGGCGAGTCCCTCCCCATGCGGCAACCGTTTGACGCGAATGAGCGGGCGCGCGCCCGTTTCATGACTCATTTCTGGCGATCTCCAGCGATTGCGGCCTCGCTTGAAGCGTCGCGCTGTGGATAAATGGGCGCGCGCAAAGCAGGGGCGGTGAATGGGTCGGTTGCTGGTACTTCTAATTCTCATCGCGGGGCTAGGCTATTGGGCCTGGGCGTCGGGCGACGTGGAACTCGTTGACGAGATCGCCATCGCCGAAGCGAACGCCGAAGCCGACTTTGAATCGCGCATGGTCGCCGGCGCGAATGGCGTCAATCTTCATGTTGTTTTCGCCGGGCCGGAAGACGGCGCGCCGGTCATCCTGATCCATGGCTTTCCGGAGTTCTGGTATTCCTGGCGCCGACAGGCGGCGGCGCTTGGCAAGGCCGGCTATCGCGTCGCAGTCCCGGACCTCAGAGGATACAATCGCTCTGACAAGCCGAAGGGTCAGGACGCCTATACAATCGACGCTTACGCCGCGGATATCGTCGCGCTGATGGACGCCGAGGACTGGGAGACTGCGCATATCGCCGGCCATGACGTTGGCGCTTTCGTGGCCTGGCGGCTGGTCGACGGCCACCCGGACCGGATTGACCGAGCGGTTGTGTTCAACATCCCGCCGCCAGCCGCCTTGGCGGACGCCGAAATGAAAGGCGACGAATCGACCAGCTGGTATCGGACGGCGTTTCAGGTTCCGTTTCTGCCGGAACTCGCATTGCGCGCCGGGGGGTATCGCGTCTTGAGCAGGCTCCTGACGAAAGGCGCAAAGGCTGGCGCGTTCAGCGATCAAGACATGGACATTTATCGATCGGCCTGGGCGCGGGAGAACGCCATATCGACGATGCTCGGCTTTTATCGCGCGACGGACTTCAGCGACCTCGGCGACGATGGCGACGGCCTTACGCGTCCGGTGTTCTTTGTCGGGGCGGGCAAGGACGCTTATGTGCCGGCAGGCGGGATCGAGGCGACAACGGAATTGCTGGGCGCGGAAAACATCGAAGTCTGGCCGAACGCCAGCCATTGGGTCCTGCAGGAAGAGCCTCGCCTGACGGTGAGCGCCATGATCCGACACTTCGGCGCCGCGGCGTCGACCGGCGAATAGCACCGGTAAACCGTCAGTCTTCTTTGTCGGGCACTTTGTTCAATCTTCTTCCCGGGCCTCCAAACAAATAGTTTCCGACCAGCGCCCAAACGCCGAGGACACTCGTCGTAGTTGCGGTTGCAAGTGCAATGAACATACCTTCCGTAAGACCTTTTCCCCATATCGATAGAACCAGCTGAAACATCGTTGCAATAATAAGAAAACAGACCCAGACGCTCGATAAGCGAAATGCCGCAACTGCATAACGTTTTCTCTCGCGAATATCCTGTTTAAATTGCTTATTATGAAGGTATTTATTCTCTTCTTCCGGCGATTCAAATTCTTGTCTTTCACCTTCGACGCTAGCGATGACAGGGTTCTTAACGTCAACTTCAAATGGGCCGCCCGGCTCACCATCAAGCTGGTCGGTCGGTAAGTCCGTACTCACGCACCAAGCCCCTGAAGTGTTTTTTGACAATATCTCTCGATATATAAGTATCTCGTTGGATCTTCCCGCCAAATTGTCGAACAGTTTGATCCCATGGACTTCCAGGCTCATGCGTCATGCGCGAAAGATCATCCGCAGAACGATGCCCATACCGTCCCCAAACCCAATCAATAAGATTGCAGACCTCCAAATCGTCGTCAGATACGCGCGGCACAGGGGAAGTAAAGTTATCATTCTGAAGAGTCGTTATTGCCCGCCAACCAAAGGGCCGAAGCACAAAATAAAGGCTTTTAAAGACGGGGCCATGTCTCCAGACTTGTGGATCTTCATCCAAAATAGACTCATCGTGATATGCAAGCCACCACCCGTAAGAGCAGTATACAAGCTTCTGCACCTTCATGTGGGAGACGCCATTCGCTTTGGCTCTAAAAATAAACTCGTTCGCAAAAGCAATTGGTTTGTATGGACGTTCGGTCATTTCACGAACCACACTTCCGCAGCCTTATTGGCGTTCTGCAACCGTTCATTTCCAGTCAATTCTGCCAAGCATAACCCTCCTTCGGCTCGCCCTGACTTTGCCAGGTTCGTTGTGTTCTTGCTGTCTCCGATATTGCCTGTCGCAATCTTCGCTAATATACGGCGCAAGCGCTAGCATCCGCCGGGCGCATTTGCCCGTTGGGTCCATTCGACATTGCTGCCCTCCCTTGCGGTCGCTCGCACACAGATTCGCGCGAATGAGTCAAGCCTGATGTCCACGGTTCAGTATATGGTGCGTTGTTAGCATGCCAAACACCCCGCAACGCACGCTGGTATTCGCATATCACATCAAAAAGATGTGAACAATTAGAGAACATTTTAGTTCGCGGTACTCCCATAGAGCCGGCCCATTCGACGGCCTCAGCCGTATGTGGTATCGCCCGCCGCTTGGCGGACGCGTCGTCCTCTGGATCAAAAGATGGCTGTTCTTGACCTCACACCGCCGCCGGCCGACGCGGCGACCAATCGATTGAACGTTGTGGGCCTAAGCCGCGGCGCGCTTCAGGCTGCGCTGAGTGAGCGCTGCGGGGTCGAACCGAAGAAGGCCCGCATGCGCGCCGATCAGGTCTGGCGCTGGGTCTACAATTTCGGCCTCACTGATTTCGCCGACATGACCGACATCGGCAAGGAGCTTCGCGCCCGCCTCGCCGAAGAATTCACGATCGAGCGCCCGAGCGTGATCGAGCGCCAGGTCTCCAATGACGGCACGCGGAAGTACCTGCTCGGCTTCGGGCCGGGAATCGAAGCCGAAGCCGTCTTCATACCGGACGTTGGACGCGCCGGGGCCTTGTGCGTCTCCAGCCAGGTCGGCTGCACCCTCACCTGCACTTTCTGCCATACGGGCACGCAAAAACTCGTCCGTAATCTAACGGCCGGCGAGATCGTCGCCCAGGCGCTCGCGGCCAAAGATGACCTCGCCGAATGGCCGAGCGGCAAGGACGACCGCACGCTCTCCAACATCGTCTTTATGGGAATGGGCGAGCCGCTCTTTAATCTCGACAATGTCCGCGACGCGATCGAGATCCTCTCCGACGGCGACGGCGTCTCGATCTCGCGCCGACGCACCACCGTGTCGACCTCCGGCGTCGTGCCGGAGATGAAGCGCCTTGGCGAAGAAACCGCCTCCATGCTGGCGATCTCGCTCCACGCGACCTATGACGATTTGCGCGATGAGCTTGTGCCCATCAACAAGAAGTATCCGATTGCGGAGCTTCTGGAAGCCTGCCGGACCTATCCCGGCGTCGGCAACGCGCGGCGGATCACCTTCGAATATGTGATGCTGAAGGACGTCAATGATTCAGACACTGAGGCGCGCGACCTTGTCCGCCTCCTGAAGAACATCCCGGCGAAGATCAATCTTATCCCGTTCAATCCCTGGCCCGGCGCGCCTTATGAGTGCTCGACCTGGGAACGGATCGAAGCCTTCGCCGACATCGTCAATCGCGCGGGCTACGCCTCGCCGATCCGCACGCCGCGCGGCCGCGACATCCTAGCCGCCTGCGGGCAGTTGAAGTCCGCAAGCGTGAAAGAACGCGCGAGCGACAAGCGCAAGCGGGAGTTGTCCGCATCAGACGCCGTCAAATCCGCCGTCTGACGACCGGATCAAGATCGATGCCCAAGAACCTCCTCCTCCTCGGCGCCGGGCACGCCCACGCGGAAGTCCTGCGGCGCTTCGCGCGGCAACCGCTAAAGGACGTCGAGATCACGCTCGTTTCACCGCAGGCGTTCGCACCGTATACGGGCATGGCGCCGGGGATCGTCTCAGGGCGCTATGCGCTGAAAGACGCGACGATTGACGCTGGCGCGCTCAGCGAGAAAGCCGGCGCGAAAGTGGCCTACGCGAAAGCCGAAGCGATCGATCCGACAGCGAGAACCGTTCGATTGGATGACGGATCATCTCTGCCGTATGACCTTCTTTCGATCAATGTCGGCGGCGCGGTCATCCCGCCATTCGAACAGGTCAAGGGCGGACCGGCCGTCCTCAGCGTCAAACCGGTGGAGCCCTTCCTTGAGGCGCTGGACGCAAGTCTTGCGCGCGCCCGCAACCCCAAGATCATTGTCGCGGGCGGCGGCTATGGCGGCGTTGAGCTTGCCGCTGCGCTGAAGGCGCGAGGCGCCGGCGTCGCGCTGGCGACCGGCCCGGACGGGCTTGCGCCAGACGCGCCGGCGAAAGCCCGCATAAAGATCAAACGGCTTCTTCAGAAACGCCTGGTTCACATCCTTGACGGCCGGAGCGTCTGCGGCGCGGCGACTGACAAGGATGGCGGCCCCGTCGCGCTGCTCGACGACGGCGACGCGATCCCTTGCAGTCATATTGTTCTCGCCACGGGGGTCTCGCCGCCGTCCCTGTTAAAGTCAGTCCCGCATCTCACCGACGAGACCGGCTTTCTCCGGGTGAACGCATTTCTTCAGTGCGCCAATGACCCATCGATCTTCGCCGCTGGCGACTGCGCCGCGCTGCGCCATATCGACACCGGCGCGCCGGCGCAAAAGGCTGGCGTCTACGCCGTGCGTGAAGGGCCGGTCCTTGCGGAAAACCTCCGCGCGGCGCTGACCGGCGAGCGCTTGCGCTACTATGAGCCGCAAGGCCACGCGCTCGCCATTCTCTCCTTTCACCCCGACGGAGCGGTTCTGGTCCGCGGTCGCCGCGCGCGCGCCGGACGCATTGTCGGCATGGCGAAATCTCTTATCGATCGCCGCTTCATCAACCGATACAGGGTCGCGCCGTGAGCAACGGCGACGCATTTATCGACGAACGCGCCATTGAAGAACGGTTCATTCGCGCTTCAGGCCCGGGCGGTCAGAATGTCAACAAGGTGGCGAGCGCGGTTCAGTTGCGGTTCGACGTCGCGGCGGCGCACTTGCCCGAAGACGTCAAGCGTCGGCTCCTCGCTCGGGCGGGCGCGCGCGCCACCAAGGACGGCGTCATCGTCATCGAGGCCTCCGCCCACCGCGCCCAGGAGCGAAACCGCGCCGACGCCCGGGCGCGCCTTGCGAGGCTCATTGAGGCGGCGCTGCGGCGTCCAAAAAAACGCATCGCCACGCGCCCGACCCTCGCCTCGAAAAAGCGTCGGCTCGAACAGAAAAAGCGCCGGGGCGATCTAAAGCGCGGCCGCGCCGCCAAATTGCTTGACTAGGCCCGTCGCCTCCGTCAACGCGTTGCGCTTCCCATCAGCCGTCACAGTCGACAGCAGAGCAATGGACTTCTTCGAAGGCAGCGAAAAGAAAGTCGAAATCGTTCTCGACGAAGCAGCCGGCGACCTGCGGGCCAAACCCGAAGGATTCTGGCGGGGCATTGTGGATTTAAGCGACGCGTCGATCCTCTCGCGCCTGTCGAACGAGACCTGCGAGGCGTACCTCTTGTCAGAATCGTCCCTGTTCGTCTGGTCCGACAGGCTTCTCATGATCACCTGCGGACGCACGCGCCTCGCCCGCGCCGCCATCGGGGTCATTGAAGCGTTCGGCGCAGACGCCCTGCGTTCATTGATCTTTCAGCGCAAGAATGAGTTTGTCGCCCATTTGCAGTCAACGAGCTTTGCAGACGACGCTCGCGCGATTGGATCATTAATTCCGCATACTGTATATCGTTTCGGCGACCTTGACGGCCACCACACGCATCTCCTGCACCTTGACGCGCCTTACGCGCCCGATGCGGACGATCGAACGACGGAAATCCTCATGTACCACATTGAAGGGCCGGCCGCGGACCTTCTGGCGACGCCGCATCAGGACAGGGCGGCGATGCGCTCGGCTATCCGGATCGAGCGACTGGAGGCGCTCGGGTTCCTGATTGATGACTTCGCGTTCAGCCCGCTCGGCTATTCCATGAATGCGCTCGCAGGCGGCGTCTACGCGACCTTGCATGTGACGCCGCAGGGCGACGCGTCCTATGTGAGCTTTGAAACGAACGCGGACCTCAGCGGCCCCATGGGCGCGCTCACCGATTGGCTTGTTGGGACTTTCCGTCCCCGCAGCGTCGACATGATGCGGTTCAACGCCGCGGCCACCGACCTTGGCCCGGACATGACGCCAATCATCCATAACGCCGCGCCAAACATCGCCGGCTATCAAGTCGCCTTCAGCCACCATGCGCGCAGGTTGACCGGCCCTTCGGCGCCGGCGCGTCTGTCAGACAAGGACCTTCTATGAGCTCCGACCAAAACGCGCCGAAGGCGAGCGAAGGCGATTGGATCGAAGAAGCGCATAGCGACGTGACGCTGCGCTATCGCGTCAAACGCCGGCTATTCAATGGCGAGAGCGCATTTCAGAAGGTCGAAGTCGTCGACTCGGAGAAATTCGGTCGTATGCTGTTCATCGACGGATACGTCATGGTGACGGAACGCGATGAGTTCATCTACCATGACATGATCGCGCATCCGGCTTTGTTCACCCACCCTGATCCGAAACGCGTGTTGATCATTGGCGGCGGCGACGGCGGGACCGCGCGCGAAGTCCTGCGGCATCAAGGCCTCGAACGCATCGTCATGGTTGAGATCGACGCCATGGTCGTCGACGCCTGCAAAGAATTTATTCCGCAAACGGCGGCCGCGCTCGACGACCCGCGTCTTGACCTCATTATTGGCGACGGCGTCGGCTTTATGGCTGAAAGCGACGAGACCTTTGACGTCATCATCGTCGACTCCACTGAGCCGATCGGCCCAGCGACCCCGCTGTTCGGAGATGCGTTCTATCGCGATGTCGACGCGCGGCTTTCGGAGAAAGGCGTCGTCGTCGCGCAGGGCGAAAGCCCAAATGTGGGCGCTGAGGGACAGGCGGCGCTCTTTCAGATCGTTTCGAACGCTTTTCCGATCGCATGCGCCTACAACTACGCCAACATGACCTATCCATGCGGATTCTGGTCATTCGTATACGGCTCAAAAGGCGTCGATCCGCTGTCGGATTTTGATCCGGTCCGCGTCGCAAACAGCGATCTTGAGTTTCAATACTACAACGCCGACATCCATCGCGCGGCGTTCGCCCTGCCAAGCTTTCAGCAGCATCTCTTCACGTCCACGAAGCGCTGAACCACTCCACGGCGCAAGGCGCCAAGGACGCCTGTCAGGGCCGGAGGCCATTCGCGGCGCTTGACTTTATTTCGATATTTCCCAAAATACCGAACATGACGGATGTTTTCCAGGCGCTCGCCCATCCAGCTCGACGGCGGATCATCGCCATGCTGAAGACAAAGGAATTGTCGGCGGGCGATATCGCAGATCGGCTCGACATGCCGAAACCGACCGTGTCGGGCCATTTGAACGCCCTCAAGGCGGCCGGGCTCATTGACGCGGAGCGTCACGGAACAAGCCTCATCTACGCCATCAATGTATCAGTCGCAGAAGACGCCCTCTCCATGGCGTTCGATCTTTTGAAGGTCGGCGATGGCGCGGCTTTGGAAAGGCCCGCGAATGCGGCGCGGAAAAGACGGGGGACCCAATGATCCGGACTGGCCTTATCTGGAGCAGCGGAACGATCCTGCTTATGCTCGCAGGGAGCCTCTACGCCCGCGGCGCGCTGCCGGCCGACGGCGTGTTTCCGATTCAATGGGGCGTTGACGGCGAACCAAACCGCTTCGCGACGCGCAGCGTGGTTATTTTCGGCCTTCCTTTGATGGCGGCCGCCATTTCCGCAGCGTTTGCGCTTGCGCCGATCATCGATCCCCGCCGCGACAACCTGGAGAAAAGCAAGGAGTTCTTCCTCACTGGCTGGATTGGCGGTATACTGATAATCGGTCTCGCTCACGCAGTAATCATCGCAAGCGCGATGACCGGCGCGACGCCGGGCGTTGACCTTATCCTTATTGGGTCAGCCGCTTTTGTCGGCCTGGCCGGCAATCTGATGGCGAAGTCGAAATCGAACTACTTCGCGGGGTTACGGACGCCCTGGACGCTCTCCAGCGATCGCGCCTGGTCGGTCGGCAATCGGATCTGCGGCTGGGGGTTCGTCCTCAGCAGCGTCTTGATGATCGCGATCATGTATCTGGTTGACCGGGAGATCGCGCTGAAAGCGATGTTGGCTGGCCTCGCCGCGAGCGTCGTCGTCGGAACGTTGGCTTCCTATTTCGCCTGGCGAGGCGACCCTCAACGCGCGCGATGACGCGACGCCGATATCCCAAGGCCGATTTCGCAAGATTGACGCAACAATGAATGACGCTTCGCATCCCCGCCTGATTGGGCTAACGAAGCGACATGGCAAACTCTACGGACATCAAGAAGGTCGTGCTGGCCTATTCAGGCGGCCTCGACACATCGGTCATCCTGAAATGGCTGCAAACCGAATACGATTGCGAGGTCGTGACGTTCACCGCCGATCTAGGCCAGGGCGAAGAACTCGAGCCGGCGCGCGAAAAGGCGCTGCGAGCAGGGGTGAAACCGGAACACGTCTACATCGAAGACCTGCGCGAGGAATTCGTCCGCGACTTCGTTTTTCCGATGATGCGCGCGAACGCGCTCTATGAAGGCGAATATCAGCTAGGCACGTCGATCGCGCGCCCCCTGATTTCAAAGCGGCTAGTCGAAATCGCAAAGGCGACCGGCGCCGACGCCGTCTCCCACGGCGCGACCGGCAAGGGCAATGACCAGGTGCGCTTTGAACTCTCCGCCTACGCCCTTGATCCGGACATCAAGGTGATCGCGCCGTGGCGGGAATGGGATCTCAACAGCCGGGCGAAGCTCATCGAGTTCGCCGAAGCGCACCAGATCGCCATCGCCAAGGACAAGCGGGGCGAAGCGCCTTTTTCAGTGGACGCGAACCTTCTGCATACGTCCTCTGAAGGCAAAGTGCTGGAGGACCCGGCCGAACCGGCGCCGGACTATGTCTTTCAGCGAACGACAGCGCCGGAAGACGCGCCGGACGCGGCCGAACGCGTCACCATTGGCTTCGAAAAAGGCGACGCGGTCTCTATTGACGGGGAGGCGCTCTCGCCAGCGGCGCTCCTCACTCGCCTCAACGAGCTTGGCGGACGCCATGGGTGCGGCCGGCTCGATTTTGTCGAGAACCGGTTTGTCGGCATGAAGTCTCGTGGCGTTTACGAAACGCCGGGCGGCGCCGTCCTCCTCGCAGCGCATCGCGGCATTGAGCAGATTACGCTCGACGGCGGCGCCGGCCACCTCAAAGACGACCTCATGCCGCGCTACGCAGAGCTCATCTATAACGGCTTCTGGTTCGCGCCTGAGCGGGAGATGCTCCAGGCCGCAATTGACAAGAGCCAGGAGCATGTCTCCGGCGACGTGACGTTGAAACTCTACAAGGGGCAAGCGACCGTGGAGAGCCGCCGGTCAACGAAGTCGCTTTACTCCGCAGAACACGTCACGTTCGAGGAAGACGCCGTCTATGACCAGAAAGACGCCGAAGGCTTTATCCGGCTGAACGCGCTGAGGTTGAAGCTCCTCGCGCGGCGGGCGCAAAACGCGAAATAGCCTGGCGCGAGTCCTTTTTCGGCCACGCTTGGCGACAAGGCTCGTTTAAGGTTAAGATAAAAGAAAGAAAGCCTGAAGCGTGCGATGCGAGTCAGGCGTTGTATCGGCGCGTTGAGGGGACACGACCATGGGAAGCCGGATCGAAGCTGTTTTCGGAGGCGTCTTGGTGCTGGCGGTGATCGCCGCGGCGATTTTCGCGCTGGCGAGTGGGCCGACGGGGTCATCGGCGAAGCCGAAGCGGGTCGCGCACGCCGACAATGAGCTTCTAGAGCTTATCCAGGCGGCGGAGCCGGGCGAATGCTACTGCTATGATGCGGCCTTTGATCTCGCTGGCTCGAGCGTCGACGTGATGTCCTCGCAATACCGTACCGGATACGAGCATTGCCGCGCTGATGGCGAGGATCAGGCGCGCGCCTGGACCGCAGGTTGGAACGCGCGTCTTTCCGCCCGCCCGTATGAAGCAAGCTGCCGCGCGTACATCCGGTCAGCCCGGGTCTCCAACTAGATCGCTTCCGCCGCCGGCGGCGGTCGCGTCAGCAACTCCGATATAATGTCCTCCAGAGCGCGGACGCCTTCGATCAGGTCGTCCACCGCCCTGCAGATCGGCAGGTCGACGCCGCAGTGATCTGCGCGTTTCAGAAGCGCCGCCGCAGTCAACGCGCCTTCCGAGACGGTTGAACGCTTCGCCAGAACATCTTTCGCGGACGCGCCGCGCCCGATTTCGTAGCCGAGCGACATATTACGGCTCTCCATCGACGTCGCCGTCAATATGAGATCGCCAAGACCGGAAAGACCGCCCAAGGTTTCAGCTTCGACGCCGATCGCCGAAGCCAGTCGGCGCGCCTCCGCAAAGCCTCTCGCAATCGTCGCCGCTCGCGCGCTCTCGCCAAGGCCTGCGCCCGTGACCGCCCCCGCGGCGATCGCCAGCACATTCTTCATCGCGCCGCCAAGGGCTGCGCCCAACACGTCTTCCGTGGGGTAAAGCCGGAATCGCGGACTTGCGAGAGACGCGCGCCAGGCGTCGCGCAACGCCGCACTAGACGCGGCGAGGGTCGCCGCCGCTGGCAGGCCGCCCGCCACCTCCGAGGCGAATGTCGGGCCGGAAACAATCGCCGGCGCGGCGCCGGGCCATACCTCCGCAAGGACTTCAGGCAAGAACATGCCGCTTGAGAGCTCAACCCCTTTTGACGCGATCGCCACGGGAACCGGCCGCATTTCCGCCGCGAACCGTTCGAAGTGCGCCCGCGCGGTCTGCGTCGGCGCGACGAATAGGATCGCGTCCACGTTCGAGATATCGTCGTCCGGACCCACGGGGCGAACGCCTTCATGCAATGACGCGCCAGGCAGGCGTTGCTTGTTCTCCCTGTCCCTGAGGAGCGCCGCCGCGGCGTCGCTGGTCCGCGCAACCAGCGTCGTGCGAACGCCCGTCGACGCCGCGAGGTTCGCGAGCGCGGTGCCCCACGCGCCCGCGCCAATCACTGCGATGCTCGCAAATCCTGACGTCATGATCCCATCATCGCCCACTTCGAAAATCACCGCGAACGCGATCTCCGCGGCAATCCATAATCCCGACGCGCGCGAGCCGATGAAGAAAAGCGGCGAACGCGCGACGGATATTTTCCCTTAATCACGTTTTAACGGCGTCGATGCGAATTCGCGAAAACGCCCCTCCCGATCCCCTCGCGGCCTCGTCTCGGCAGCCGGCGGCTTCTTCGTTTGCGCGTCAAGCCCCATTGACGCGGACGCGCTGAGGAGTGCCGGCGCTAGATAGGACCGCGGGGAACGCGCCCCCGTTCTCCGCGGTCCGCTCAGACCTGACAGGTCTGTCGGCGACGTCAGGCCTTTGGTCCCTTCCGACCGCCGCCGTGTTCTCGGCCTGCGACCGGCGGCGCTAATGGCCAGCGCGCCCGCGGCGCGAACCCAAGCGCTTCCCGACGTCCAGGCGTCATCCCCGCCGCAAGTCGCTCCGCGCCAGCCAGCGCGATCATCGCGCCGTTGTCCGTACAGAAACGAGAGGGCGGCGCGACAAGCCGCCAATTCGCCTCGCCGCAGACGACATCCAACGCGCCTCGGACGGCGCAGTTCGCCGCAACGCCGCCAGCCACAATGAGCTGGCCATACCTGCTATCCGTCGAAAGCGCCTTTATTGCGCGCTGCGTTCGGGCGGCGAGATGAGCGGCGACCGCGTCCTGAAAACTGGCCGCGATATCGGCTACGGTCTGACCATCAATCTCGCCTTTCTTGTCCGCATGCTCTTCTGCAAGAAGCCGGACGGCGGTCTTCAGACCGGAAAAAGAAAAGTCGCACCCTGGCCGTCTCTGAAGTGGTTTCGGCAGGTCAAACCGCGATGCGCGTCCGCCCACGGCCGCGCTTTCGATGCGCGGTCCCCCTGGCTGGCCAAGCCCCAGTAGCTTTGCGGTCTTGTCGAACGCCTCACCCGCCGCATCGTCAATCGTTGTGCCGAGCCGCCGGTAGCGCCCCAGCGCTTCGACGGCGATCAGCTGGGTATGGCCGCCCGAGATCAGCAAGAGAAGATACGGAAAGGGAGTGGCTTCAGTGAGCCTCGCCGACAGGGCGTGCCCTTCGAGATGATTGACGGGAATGAGCGGCAACCCATGAGAAAGGGCGATCGCCTTCGCCGCTGTCAGCCCGACCATGACGCCGCCGACAAGACCCGGCCCGGCGGTCGCGGCGACGGCGTCAAGATCGCCAAAACCGACGCCCGCCGCGCTCATCGCGCGCGCCGCCACGACATCGACCCGCTCCACATGACTGCGCGCGGCGATTTCCGGCACAACGCCGCCATAGGCGGCGTGGGCGTCGTGCTGCGTCCAAACTTCATTGGAAAGAACGCGGGTTTCGATAAGATAACCGTCATCGACCGTCACCTCGAGAACCGCCGCCGCCGTGTCGTCGCAGCTTGTCTCGAGGCCCAGCAATCGGAAATTTCCATTGGCCGCCCGTGGATTTTCATCAAATGCGGTCATCGTTTCTCAAGGCCTTGGCGTTTAGGACTAGTCTTGCGCGCCTTTAGCTACCCACCGAAAGCATGGGATATTGCCCAAGATGACGTCTACGCAAGCCGCCCCCGCCAAAGGAGCGCTGATGCGCCGGGAGACGGCGGTCATCGTTACGCGTCCGGAAGAAGACGCGATGCGGCTTATCTCCGCAATTGAAGCGCGCGGCATGCGCGCCGTAAATTCGCCGCTCATGACGATCGAAGAAAATGACGCCACCGTCTCGCTGGATGGCGTTGCGGCGCTCGCCTTTACGTCAGCGAACGGCGTTAGGGCGTTTGAGGCGAAATCCGACGAACGGGGATTGCCCGCCTTCGCGGTCGGCGGCGCCACCGGCGACGCCCTGAAAGCAGCGGGATTTCGGCGCATTTACGCCGCTGCTGGGGACGTCGTTTCGCTGGCGGATCTAATTAAATCCGTATACGGCATCGAGATCGCTTTCGGCGCTATCCTGCATCTCGCCGGAACGCACCGCAAAGGCGATCTCGTCAAGGAGTTGAACGATCGCGCAGTCCCGGCGGCGCGCACGGTGATATATGAAGCGACGCCGGCCGCGGCGCTCGCCCCGGCCGCGATCGCCGCGATTGACTCGCTTGAGGCCAGTGACGCGCCGATACAGGTCGCGTTTTTCTCCCCCCGCACGGCGCGCCTGTTTGTGGACGCGCTGCGCGCTGGCGGACGGATCGATCGGACGAAGGACCTCGTGGCCACCTGCCTCAGCGCAAACGTCGCCGCGGCCGCCCAAGCCGCTATCGGCTCCTCAGCGTGGCGCGAAATCCGGATTGCAGAAAAACCGACGGCGACTGCCCTGATAGACGCGCTCGAACGTTAAGCTCCAACGACAATCAAGGTTGAAGACCCAATTGCGGAAGGCAATAGTAGCGCCGCACGCGCGCCCTTGCGCGCCGAATTGGAAATCCGTTACAGCCCGCGCCGGATTAGAGGAGCATCCCTATGGCCGCCAGTGACACCAATGACACCACAAAGCAGAACGGCGGAGTAGAAGAAGTGGAGGCGGAAGTCGTCGAAGCTGGCGACGCGGCCCGCTCTTCAAAATACGGCGCCTATGGCACCGGCAAGTCGAACGCGACCCTGGGCTGGATCTTTACCGGGGTGGCCGTGGTCGGGATCGCAACTTTGTTTGTGAGCATTATCTCCGGTCGACAGTTTCAGGAATCGCTCGAGGTCGCGTCCGTTTCGCAAGACGACGCATCAATGACGACGGACGAGGCCCCGGCTGCTGAAATGGCTGAACCGGAAATGGCGCAGCCTGCTGAGCCGGAACCTGCGCCAGAACCGGAACCCGCTCCTGAGCCCGCCCCGGAACCTGCAGAGGAACCCGCAGCCGAACCAACGCCTGCTGACGAACCCGAAGCGCCCGCCGAGCCCGAGGCTGCGCCGGAACCAGCAGACGCAGAGGTCGTGACCCTCAAGGCCGATGAGCCTGAACGCAAGTCGTCCGGCGGCATTGGCGCGGAGGCCGCCAAGATCCTGAACCGCGTCACCGGTCGAAGCCAGACGGCGAAGACAGAGCCGGCACCCGCTGAAGAGACCGTGGCGGAGCTTCCCGACCCAGCCGAAGCGCCATCGAATGACGTGGCGGCGGCGGCGAAGCAAGCGATGTCGGACGCCGGCGAACCTGCGGAGACGCCTGAGGCTGAAACTGAAGCTGAAGCTGAACCTGAGCCAATTGCCGTCGCCAGCGCCGCCGAGACGCAAGCCGCAGCGTCCGCGCAAAGCGCCGTCGGACAGGCGACGGGCGCGGCGACCGCAGCCGCCGCCGGCGCGCTCGCTGAAGAAATCAGCGCGCTGCGCGCCGCTTTCGAACGCCAGGCGAAGGAGTTCGGCGCGGCTTTGGCGCAAGAGCGTGAAGACACGGAACGCCAGGCCGAACAGATTGCGCGTCTGCAGACGACCTTCCAGGAAGAACTCGCCCAGCGGCTCGAACAGACGGCCCTGCAGATCCAGGAGCTTCAGGCTCAACTGGCGGGCGCGCAAGCCGCGACTACGGCCGAGGCGGAGCGGACCGGCAAGAACGCAGCCGCGGCCCTCGCATTGAGCTCATTGTCGCGTATGGTCAATTCCGGCGCGCCGTACACAAATGAACTGGCGGTTCTGACAGGGCTCGCGCCGGGTCTTGAGGGGCTCGAAAAGCTCCGGACCGCGGCGTCTCGTGGCGCGCCGACGATCGCTCAGTTAAAGGACGGCTTTGACCCGTTCGCACGTGCAGCAATCGCCGCGGCGGCGCGCGAGAAGGCGTCCGGACCGTTGAGCACCTTGCGCGCCAATATTGAGGAACTGGTCAGTGTGCGGCCATCTGAGTACACTGAGGGCGATGACGCGCCGTCGGTCATCAGCCGCGCGGAGGACAGCCTGCGGAAAGAAAACCTCAGCAAATCGCTCGATTATCTTGGCGAGCTGGAAGGCGCGGCCGCGGCGGCGTTCGAGCCCTGGATCGCCGATGCGCGCCGGCGCATGGGCGCCGACGCGGCGATCGAGTCCCTTAACGAGGCGCTCCTCGGCGCGCTCGAACAATAAGGCGTCAAGACCTTGATCCTCCGCCTCCTGATCTTCATCCTCAGCGCGATTCTGTTCGCATATGCGGTCAGCGTGCTTTCGGATGTTGACGAACGCGTTTTTGTCGAGGTCTTCGGCGTCAAACTAAGCGCGCATGCCGGCTTTGCGATTGGCGCGCTGATCGTATCGGCTACGATCCTGGTGCTGACCACAAGCCTCGCAAAGGACCTGATGGCGCTGCCTGGAAAGTTGCGCGCGCGACGCGAGCGCGCGCAGCTTGACCGTGGAATGGCGGCGCTCGCCCGCGGCATGGAGGCGGTCGCGATCGGGGATTCGTCGGACGCCGTTCATCACGCGCGCGTCGCGCATCGAAACCTCGGGGACGGATCAGTAACGCGCCTTCTGACCGCTCAGGCCGCGCAACTTTCCGGAGACGACGACACCGCCGGCCAGAGCTTCGAGGCGATGCTGGAAGCGCCGGAGACGGAGTTTCTAGGGCTGCGCGGGCTTTATGGCAAAGCGATGCGCGCCGGCGATAAGGACGCCGCGCGCGGATACGCCGAACGGGCGTACCGACTGCGGCCGAATGCGTCCTGGGCGTTTGATTCCGTTTTTGATCTTGCGCTTGAACGCGGCGCATGGGGCGACGCCCGCGACGCGCTCGGCCCCGCCATCAAGAACAAGACGATTGACGCTGAAAAAGCGCGCCGGGCCGAAGCGGCCCTGCTCGCCGCGTCCGCGCATTCGGCCGAAGCGTCAGGAGATGTCGCGACGGCGCTGGAAGAGGCCGAACTCGCGCTGCGGTCCGCGCCGGGGCTTGCGCCGGCCGCCGCGCTCGCCGCACGGCTGCATCATCGCGCCGGCCGCACGCAGCGCGGCGTGAAGATCCTCGAGCAGGCTTTTGCGGCGCAATCGCACGGCTCGCTGGTCGCCGCGTTGCTGGAGATTCTTGAAGACTCCGCGCCCAACAAGGCGGCGGAGGCGCTCAGGAAGCTCGCCGCGCGCAACCCTTCCGCGCGCGAAGCTTCTCTCGCCCGGGCGAGGGCGTTCATCCTCGTTGGCGAGCACGCGGCGGCGATCGACGCCCTGGAGCCGCTTCTTGAGGTCTCCGCCTCAGCGCGTGATTGCGCCCTTATGGCGGAGGCGGTCGGCGGCGCGCATGGCGAGCCGGCGGCGCGGCCATGGCTGGAGCGCGCGGCGGGGGCTGTGCGGGATCCGACCCCGGGCGCGGACGGCCATTTCCGGTTCACTCGCGAAGGATGGGCGCAGCTCATCCGCAGCTATATGGACGAAGAGGCCTTAGCGCCAGCGCCATTGGAAGGTCCCCCGATCGGCCTCGCGGCGGATGAAATCCGCCTGCTAGCGGCGCCGCCAATCGCCCCATCGCCTGGTACGCCGAATACTGACGAGACCGATGACGCGCCCGAGGCGACATCGCCGTCAACTCCGGAAAGATCAGATACGGAAGAACCGATTGACGTCGTGGCGACGCCAGCGCCCGATCCGGCTGCGCAGCCAGAGCCCGTCAAGAAAGGCGCCGCTGGCGAGCAGGGCGACAGCGAGCCGTTGACGATGGCGGAAGTCGACGCCGTTGACGATCCAACGCCTCATGGCACGCCGCAGACGGCCGGCGACGCCGTCGCGTCGATCACGGCCACCACGGGACCGGGCGAGGACGACAAGACGGACGCTGACGCGGACAAAGACGGCGCTGACGTCGACCCGACCGCCCCGACCAGCAGCGGCGCCAAAAGCTGACTCGACATCAGGTGAGAAGCCGCGGGACGAAGCCGGTCAGGCGATCGCCGGAGCGCGCAAGTAACGCGAACGAGCAGGCTGTCCGTTCTTGCGGCGGTAGCGACCGCCTTCAGCAGAGCGGTAGCTCGCGCGCTCAACGAAAGGCGGCAGTTCTCCAGGTTCAGCCGATTCAACCCGATCGACATTGTGCGCCGCTGTCACAAGATCGCGGCGCCCGCCCGCCTTTACGAGGTAAGACGAGCCAATCCCGGCGCGAGCCGCTTCGGTGAACCGCGGCTGCGGCGCGGTCTTGGCCGCGGCGCCCGCCATCCGCATCACCTCGTTCAGACGCGAGGCCGGTCGGCGAACCGCTCGATCGTTCAGCACATATTTCTGGGCGAGCGCGACCCGGCCCTTTACGCCATTCAGCGAAAACAGCCCCTCGTCGCCATCGGACATGAGCTCCTCATTCAGCACGTACCAGTAGACCACCGCGCCGAGGCAGAAGAAAACGAGGAAAAAAGAGATCGCGCCCATGTCCGTTCCTTGCGTCGTGCGTTAACAATCCGTTACCACAGCAAGAAACGTGCACAAACAGCAGGGACACAACGTTTTGGTGAATTATCGGGGTAAACGCGCGCTCGTAACCGGCGCCTCGGCGGGAATTGGCGAGGCGTTCGCCCGCGCGCTTGCAGGCAAAGGCGCGGATCTCGTGCTGACCGCGCGGCGGGCCGATCGGTTAACGGCGCTCGCCGAAGACCTTCGATCGAGCGCGGGGGTTAAGGTTACCACCGTCGCCGCCGACCTCGCCGACCCTGGCGCGCCGGACGCGATCCTCACCGCCGCGGCGGAGGCCGGACCGGTCGATATCCTCGTGAACAATGCTGGCTATGGCCTGCCCGGCTACTTCTCAGAGTCGGATTGGTCAGCGCATCACGACTTTCTGGAAGTCATGGTGACGAGTTACGCCCGCCTTACCCACGCGTTGACGCCTGGCATGGTCGAGCGCGGGTTCGGGCGGATCATTCAGGTCTCATCGGTCGCCGGCCTGACGCCCGGCTCGGCGGGCCACACGCTCTACGGCCCCGCCAAGGCCTTCCTCGTCAGCTTCGCCCAGTCGATCGCCGCGGAGTGCGACGGAACCGGCGTGCATTCGACCGCGCTATGCCCCGGATTTACGTATACGGAGTTTCACGACGTCAATGGAACGCGGAAGCTCGTCTCGCTTCTGCCGAAGCGGATGTTCATGGCCGTTGAGCCAGTCGTCGAAGGCGCGATCGAGGCTGTCGAGCGCGGGCATGTCGTTTACGTGCCCGGCGCCTGGAACAAGTTTCTCGTTGGCGTCGTCAAGGCGATGCCGCGTCCCTGGGCCGCGCAAATGATGAAAGAGCAGTCATCAAAATTCCGAAGGCGGAAAAGCGCCTGATCGAAGAACTTGCGAGCCATGGGCTCCGGTACGGAAGTGATTGACGTCCTGATAATCGGCGCAGGCGCAGCCGGGCTCTTCTGCGGCGCCCGCGCCGCGGAACGGGGCCTTTCGGTCCAAGTGGTCGACCACGCCAAGAAGCCGGCGGAAAAAGTGCGCATTTCCGGCGGCGGCCGCTGCAACTTCACCAATCTTCATACCGAGCCGTCTCGCTTTATTTCAGAGAACCCGTACTTCGCGAAATCGGCGCTGGCGCGGTATACGCCCGCCGACTTTCTCGATCACCTGAGAGCGCGCGACATCACATGGCGTGAGAAGAAGCTCGGCCAGCTTTTTTGCGATGAAAAGTCGACCCGGGTCATTCGTATGCTGCTCGATGACCTCGAAACGGCGGGTGGAGAGCTGCGCCTCGGGGTTAGGGTCGGCGCCGTCGAGGCGAGAGACGATGGCTACGCCATAGAAACCTCCCAAGGCCGTCAGTTCGCGCGAAACGTGGTCATCGCCACTGGCGGCCTCTCGATTCCAAAAATGGGCGCGACCGGGTACGCCTACGATGTCGCCCGCGCCTTCGGGCATAGGATCGTAACGCCCAGGCCGGCGCTTGTTCCGTTCACGCTGTCAGGGCGGCTCAAAGAGACCGCCGCTGCGCTTTCCGGGGTCGCCTGCGACGCGCGGATTGCAACCGCCGACGGAACCGAGTTCGACGAGGCGATCCTCTTCACCCATCGCGGCCTCTCCGGTCCGGCCGTTCTTCAGGCTTCGTCATATTGGAAAGAGGGCGAGCCAGTCACCGTCAATCTGGCGCCTAACGCCCACGACCATCTGCAAACGGAGAAAGAGAACCATCCGAACCACAGCCTCGCGAGGGCGCTGGAGGCGACGCTGCCGGCGAGGCTTGTCGGCGCGCTCCCTGATCTCCTCATCGAGGACGGCCCGGACGCCGCCGACCTGACGCGGCGTTTGGGCGACATTCGGAATGCGCGCCTTTCAAAGATTGACCACGCGCTTACAGGCTGGACCCTTCGGCCCGCCGGCACTGAGGGGTGGCGCACCGCGGAAGTCACCACCGGCGGCGTCTCGGTCGATGACATCTCCTCGCGCACCATGGAGAGCAAGCGCGCGGCCGGCCTTTACTTCATCGGCGAGTGCGTCGACGTCACAGGTTGGCTCGGCGGCTACAACTTTCAGTGGGCGTGGGCGAGCGCAGCCGCAGCGGCCGAAGCGCTTGGCGCTTAATCCTCGCTTACGGGCGCGGCGTCATTTAGCGCCCAGTCATAGTCATAATCATCAATGTCGTCGACGCCCTCGAGCCGAGCCTTGAGGTCAGGCTCCGCATACGTTCGGATATGTTCGAGCGCGGCTTCCTCGTCGCCGCCAAAATCATCACGGTACCATCCATATATCTTGGAGACGTCCACATCACCGTCATCGTCGAACGCAACCCCGCGGGGATGATTGACATAGTCGCGCGCGGCGGCGTCCAGCATTTCCTCAAGCGCGTCGCCGGTGTAGGGGCTCGTCGCCAGATTCGTACAGCCGATGGACGCGCAATTGAGCGCATAGTGAATACGCGGATCATCGAAAAGGGCGCGGACGACATGGTGCTCGATGTCGCCGAGGGACAGCTGAACGCCGTCAATGGTCAGGAGCTTGCGGGCCCATGGGTCATCGAGTTTGCGGATCGACGAGACCGGATAAGCGTCAAGAATGAGATCGACGGTCGCCGCATTGTAGAGATTGATCCAGAAGGCGAGCTGCTCGTCCCTGGACAGCGCCGACGGCGCCGCCGCCTGCAGGGCGTCAATGTATCGCTTGAGCGCCTCGCGCGCCTTCGCATCCACTCGGGCGTAGGCCACGCGGTTGACGCCGTCCGGGCTCTCCACGACGAACGCTTCAAGAAACGCCGCCCAAACGCCATGCTCGATTTGCTCAACTGACTGATCATCAGCCTCGGCAAAGCGCGGATCAATAAGCTCCGGCTCGGGAATGAACTGCCGCTCAATCCACAAGGGCGCGGCGGACGCGTCAATGGCGAGGACCGAAAGACCAAACAAGACGGCGATAAAGCGGCGCATGAGAAGGCTCCAATGAGGTCGCAAGGCTAGGGATATGCGATCTTCCCTTTCGCCGCGACGCTTCAAAGCTACCGCTTTCGCGCTTGTGATGGATCGTGCGCCCGCGCCCTAGCTGAAGCGCCGCTCATAGATGGTCTCGGCGATCACCATGCGGCGCATTTTCCCGTCGACGAGCCCGTCAAAGCGCGTCGCCGCAGGCGCCGTATCATCCTCGCCGCGCCAGCCGCCGTCCGGAGACAGGTGGAGATCGACAAAAAAACCGGCGCGCTTCACCCGCAAGCGCTTGCCACGCACATAAACCCGAGCCGGCAAGTCCCATCCGCCGTCATTCTGGTAGAGCCCTGACAAGGCCGCCAAGGACGCGTCAACGGGCGTATAGTCCGCACCCGGATCTGCAAGGTACTCCGTTTCGCCAATCCACACGCGCGTCGGCTTTTCCGCCTCGAACTCAACATCGAGACCCATCACCTCAATTGCCGGATCGTCGCCGGCGAAGGCGTTCTCGCCGGCCGGCTGAAGCTCGCTTTCGCGTTCGTCAATCCGTAGGCGAAGCAGGTCACCATCGGCGTGGAGCTCAATCACCGCTCCACCTGCGGCGGTAAAGACGCCCGCGTACTTCTTCGCGTCCTTGACCGTTGCGGCCGTCGGCTTCGGCGCGGGCGGCGCTTCACTCGCAGCCGCGGCCCGCATCACCTCGCAGGCGTAAAGCGTTACGTCCCGCGGCCGATAGGATCGGGCGTAATGCATGTTCGTCGACGCAAAGGCGGCGACGCCCGCTTGCGGGTCGACGTGTAAGGACGAAGAGAAAGAGACGACGCCGCCGGTATGGTGCAGATAGTCTCGGCCGCCGAGTTTGACCCGCGCGATCCCATTGCCATAGCGCGCGCCCTCCGCCCAGGCGGGCGCATCAGCTGGGTCAGCGAGGAACCGCGCGGCCGCCCCCGGCGACAGGATCGGCGCGCCATCGCCTTCAGCGAGGCGCAACAGGAAACTGAGGAATTTTTCCATGTCGTAGGTCGTGGCGGAAACGCAGCCGGATCCCCAATCGTAATCGACCCAGGGCGCAAGTTCGACCTCGGCGGGCCGCGCCGTCGGCCGATCAAGCCGCGGCTGATAGCCTCGCGCGTGCCGCGAGCGATCCTCTCGGCGAACGGCGCCGGAAGAATTCTCCATCCCGAGAGGCGTCAGAACACGCCCCTCGACCGCCTCCGGGAAGTTGCGGCCATCCGTACGCGACACAATGAGGCCGGCGAGCTTGTAGGCAAGATTGCTGTACGCCCACTGCGCGCCCGGCTCGGCGTTCGTCCAGAGCCCGCCCTCGAAGAATGGCGACGGCGACCGCGGCAGGCCGGATGTGTGGTTCAAGAGATGCCGCAACGTGATCTTGTCCGCTGCGCCGCCACGCACCATGATCTCAGGCATAAGCTCAGCAAGCGTCGCTTCCGGGTCGAGCTTACCTTCGTCCACCAGCGTCCAGGCGGCGAGCGCCGTCATCATCTTGGTGATCGATCCGACCTGGAACAGCTGGTCCGGCGCCACTTTCAGTCCCGCCGCGCGGTCCGCGTGGCCGACGCCAATCCGGCCAGCGCCGCCCTCTCGGTCGACGACGCACAAGGTCATCCCGACAAGGCCCCAGTCCGCCAAATGCTGTTCCATATAGCGCTCGACATCGCGCAGCGCTTTTGCGCTGACGCCGCCGCTGCGCGAGGACTTCGCGCCGCTCTGCGTGGTCGCAGTGATCGCCACGCCTGCGCCGAGCGCCGTCGCGCCAAGAAATGTCCGCCGATCCATGCCCATATGAGCCCCCGCTCCGTTGTTTTCTGTGAACGTGCCGGGCTGCGCGAGGGAGGGCAACCGTCGAACTGCGATCAGTCGTCGCTCGTCCGGGCGCGGTGCTCCTTGTCGAGGTCGTAGCCGGCGAAGGCCGCGAGGGTCACGACGTCGCCCACCTTCGCCCCGACCTGAGCGATCTGCACGGATTTTTCGAGGCCGATCAGCATCGGACCCAAGACAACTGCGCCGCCGATTTCGCCGACGAGCTTCGTGGAGATGCCAGCAGAATGCGTTCCGGGCGTGATCAGAACATTGGCCTCGCCCTTCAGGCGCGAGAAGGGATAGATCTGCCGCACACGCTCGTTCAGCGCCATGCGCGGCGTCATCTCGCCCTCATAGTCAAAATCGACGTCGGGCCGCTCGTCGAGAATCTTCACCGCGCCCGACACCCGGCGCGAATGCTCCGTATCAGGATTTCCGAAGTTCGAATAGGAGACAAACGCCACCTTCGGCGCGAAACCGACGCGCCGCGCCGCGTGCGCCGATTGCACCGCGATTGCGGCGAGCTCCTCAGAATTCGGTAATTCGGTGACGCTCGTATCGGCGATGAACAGCGTCCGGTTTTTTGTGAGGATGATTGAAAGCCCGATCATTCGCTCGTCCGGTCGCGGATCAAGCGCAAGGCGCACATTGCCGAGCGCGACGTCATAGTGACGGGTGACGCCGGTCACCATGCCGTCGGCGTGCCCGTGGGCGAGCATGCACGCAGCGTAGACATTACGGTCCGTATTCACGAGCCGCTGCGCGTCCCGATAGAGATACCCCTTACGCTGAAGGCGCTTATAGAGGTAATCCGCATAAAGCTTGTTGTGCGGCGAGCTTCGGGAGTGATACGTCTCAAACTCCGTATTGACCGGCAGTCCGGCGTCGGCGAGCGCGTTCTTGATCCGATCCTCGCGGCCAATGAGAACCGGTTGACCGAGCCCTTCCTGCTGGAACGCGTAGGCGGAGCGCACCACCACTTCTTCCTCGCCCTCAGCGAAGACGACGCGCTTTGGCGTCTCATGAGAGCGCAAGGTGGAATGGATTTTCTGCAGGAGCGACGCCGTCGGATCGGTCCGCGCGGCAAGGCGCTCCGCATACGAACGCATATTGGCGATGGGCCGCCGCGCGACCCCCGTATCCGCCGCCGCCTTCGCCACCGCAGGCGGAATCGCTGATATCAGCCGCGGATCGAACGGCGTCGGGATGATGTAACCCGGCCCGTATTGCAGGCGCTTGCCGTAAGCCGCAGCGACTTCATCCGGCACATCCTCGCGGGCGAGCTTCGCCAGCGCCTCGGCGCAGGCGATCTTCATCTCTTCATTGATGGTGCGCGCGCGGGCGTCGAGCGCGCCTCGAAAAATGTAAGGGAACCCGAGGACGTTATTGACCTGATTTGGATAGTCCGAACGCCCCGTAGCGATAATGGCGTCATCGCGGACCTCTTTTATCTCTTCAGGCAGAATTTCAGGCGTCGGATTGGCCATCACGAAAATGATCGGGTTTTTCGCCATGGACGCGACCATCTCCTTCGTCACCGCGCCGGCGACCGAAAGGCCGATGCAGACGTCCGCGCCGTCCATTGCTTCAGCGAAAGTGCGCTTGTCCGTCTCCACCGCATGGGCGGAGCGCCACTGGTCCATCTGATCCGGGCGCCCTTTGTAAAGAACGCCCTTGCGGCCTGAGACGAGAACGTTCTCATGCGGCACGCCCATGGATTTGAAAAGACCGACCACTGACAGAGCCGCCGACCCAGCGCCGGAGACGGCGACTTTCGCGTCTTTGAGGGACTTGCCGGCGATGTCGAGCGCGTTCAGAAGCCCCGCCGCCGCGATGATCGCGGTGCCGTGCTGGTCGTCATGGAAGACGGGGATGTCCATCTCTTCTTTCAGACGCTGCTCGATCATGAAGCTGTCGGGCGCCTTGATGTCTTCGAGATTGATGCCGCCGAATGCAGGCCCCAAGTGTTTCACGCAATTGATGAAGGCTTCGGGGTCCGAGGTGTCGACTTCCAGATCGACGCTGTCGATGTCGGCGAAGCGTTTGAAGAGGACAGACTTGCCCTCCATCACCGGCTTAGAGGCGAGCGCGCCGAGATCGCCGAGGCCGAGGATCGCCGTGCCGTTAGAGATGACCGCGACCATATTGCCTTTGGACGTATAGTCGTAGGCGAGGTCCGGGTCCTCGGCGATCGCTTTGACGGGAACCGCGACGCCGGGGCTGTAGGCGAGCGCGAGGTCGCGCTGCGTCGACATCGGCTTCGTTGGCGTCACCTCCAGTTTGCCCGGCTTGCCGCGGGAGTGGAAATCGAGCGCTTCCTGGTCGGTGAATTTGGTTTCGTTGTCTTCCATGGGAGGTTCCGCGAACGAGGGGACGCCCTTGCGCTTAGGCCGTCACACAGACCGGCGCAAGGAACCGCGCTGCGCAGAGCCGCCCAGGCGCCTCACGAAACGGCGATCATCCTGCGCAGGGAGCGCCGCGCCTGGCTTTCCTCGCCGCACACGGATTGAGATAATCTATTGAAGGTCTTTCGCAATTGGGCTTGCCGCAGCGGCGGCAGGGCTTATTTGTCGAGGGACGGAAGCCATGGCCGGTGTCGGCCGGGAGACGCGCCCATGTACATCGAAACCGAAGAAACGCCGAACCCGCAGTCGCTGAAGTTCACGGCGGACCGCGCCGTTCTCGGCCTTGGCCCTAACGGCCAACCTGCCGTCGGCCGCGACTACCCCGCTCCGGAGACAGCGGCGAAGGCGCCGCTCGCCGAAGCCGTCTTCGCCATCGACGGCGTCAAGGGCGTCTTTCTTGGGCCGGACTTCGTGACGGTGACGAAGGACGACAGCCTCGATTGGGCGCATCTGAAGCCGACCGTCCTCGGCGCGATTGCGGACCATCTTGCGTCCGGGGCGCCGATCGTGCTCGCGGACGACGACGGCGGCGACGCCGAACGGCATGACAAGCCAGCCACCTCACTCGACGAATATGAGGGCGAAGACCGGGAAGTCGTCGAACAGATTATCGAACTCATTGACACGCGCGTCAGGCCGGCGGTGGCGGCCGACGGCGGCGATATCGTCTTCAAGCATTACGAGCCGCGCACCGGCGTCGTCTTTCTCTCCCTCCACGGATCATGCCAGGGCTGCCCGTCATCCACCATGACCCTGAAGGCCGGCATCGAGAACATGCTGAAGCACTATGTGCCGGAGGTTGTGAAGGTCGAGCCGGTGGTGTAATCGACTATTTTTGCTATTGTGGGGGAATTAAATGCCAGCTGCGTTGCCTGTTTTTTTTGAGCGGGTGGAAACTCACAAAAGATCCGCGCGCCCCAAAAACTCTGCGAATCGCACCAGCACTCTCGACTTTGATCAGGCCCTCATCGAACTAATGAGAATGAAAATCGCTGCGCACGTTTGCGAGATTCATGCAGTTAGTGTCAGGCGGGCGCCTTCATTGGCGATCAAACGGAATTTTCAGAGCATCTGTCTTTTTGTTCTTCAGTGGTGCGTTGACCTTACTTTCTCCGCCAGGCTGCGAGAGCTGCTTGTTTGCACGGAAGACGAAATAAATGAGTTAAGTAGGTTCGCGACTCAGCACGCTAACCTTATCTACTTCAAAGATGGACTGGCGAAGCAGCGACTTCGCTTAGTTCTTCGTAAAGTTGCCGCAGATGATCAGGCGGTTAGTGAAAATGATCTACGCCAAGCGACAGACAAGCGCATCTTTCGGATTTTGATTTCGGAGCTAGATGCGGCCGTCGGAAAAACAAACTGGCGGGCAGCATTTCCTGATCAAGACAGCGTTCTGCGCCTAATGTAATCAATTCCTTTTCGATATGACCGCTTCACGCTATCGCGCCCTAAGTTGGATCAGAATCAAGGCTTTCTTTCAGAAAGCCAATTTTCTTTCTTTGTTTCTCGCCGTGACCGCGACGTTTGGCGCAAATGAGCTATCGAAAAGTAGCTCATTTACAGATACTCGGGCAGGATCCTTGGCGATAGTGTTCTTTGTTATAGCCCTTACTTCCTACTTTGTCGCCTTGATCACCTATACTTTTAGAATACCTGACGAGCTGCTCAACTACGAAAACAAATCTCAGTTCCTAGCATACGAAGGCATTGATGCTGACCAAGTTAAACTAGACAATCTAGCTAAAGATTGGGGCAATCTACTCGACTCCAGACTCACTGAACGTTACTTCATTTTAGCTTCTGTTGTAGTTTTTCTATTATCTCTTTTTTTGATTGTCCCATTAAGCGCTCTACATGTTCTTCAGAGCAACAATCACTCGCAAGAGCAAACGAAAATGCCTCAGCAGCATACTCAGACACCATATTCGAGAGTTCATGAAAATCAGGTGAATGTTGTCGTTTGTCGCTAATCCTTACTTCGGTCGAGCTGCGGTCCACCGCCGAACTCGACGAAAGCGGAGATTTTTTCGCCGTCATGCTTAAACTCCTTCCAACGCCCCAACTTGACGCTGAATCGCTTCGGTCGTTCCTGCAACGAAAAGTTCGTTTACGGTGTAACTCGTTGATTTTGGACTCAAATCCACCTTCTCTTCGCGGTCAAAGGTCGACTATAGAAGAATGAAGTTAAGAAACCTCGCCGCGCCAGCCAGTCGCTGTCAAAGTCGACGAATGAAAGTCATCCGGTCGCCAGCGCCGCCCCCGGCGCGCCACAGGCCATGCAGTAGCGGTAAAAGCTCACCTTGCGCGCGTCGCAGGACCAACAGCGGTCATAAAGCTTCATGCCGCAATGGACGCAGAAATCCGGTTCGACATCCCCCGTAGACAGGATCTTCCTGTCGCAGCCAGGACACGTTCCCTCGCCGACCTTCTTGATCGCGTCCTCATAGGCGAGCGACTTTCGACGCTCCTCCTCCGACTTGCGTTCCGCCGCCTGACGGTTTTCGAGATAACCGCGCATCCATTTGATGACGTAGTGGCCGGCGAAAAGCGTCAGGAGGACGCCGACGCCTGAGCGCACATAGCCGCCATAACTCGGCAGATACGGCACGAGCTCCACAAAGAAAGCGAACGCCGCGAAAAGCACAAAGCCGCGCATCAACGGCCAGTAGCGGCTCTTGCGTTTCTTCGCCGTCAGCCACACCGCCACGATCAGCAGCGGGAGCGTCACCGCGAGCCGAAAGGCGAAAACCCTAAGCTCTTGCCAGGCTTTCGCGCGTTCGAACGCCGGCCGGGCCGCCGCAAACAGGGCGAGCCTTTCCTGATCAAGTCGCTCCAACAATTCGGCGGCGGCTCGCCCGCGCCCGCGCGCGTCCGCAAGCGCGCGCTCAGCCGTCCGCTCACGCACTTTCAGAACGTCAAGCGCGGCGGTGCGACGCTGGACCTCCGGGTCCTGTGACGGATCCGCGGTGACGGCCCGCGTTGACAGCCAGTTTCGGAAGCTATCGTACGCCGCCTGATAATTGCCGCGTTCCGTTTCAACGTCCGCCTCCGCGGCGGCCGTCTCGGCCCGCAACGCATCAGCCTCGGCCTGCGCGGCGGCGGTCCGCTGATCAAGGCGCGCTTTCGCCTCTGCGTCGACAAAGGCTTCGATATCAAGGCGCGCTTCGACCCGCGGCAGGTCGGCGATGACATTACCGCCAAGGCTGATCAGGAAGCCGGCGAGGACCGCCGAAACGATCCACATAATGAAGGCGTAGAGCCGCTCAGGGCCCCGTTTTGACCAGGCCGCTCCGCTCATCTCCCCTCTCCATCCTTCCAAGCATTGCGCCTTCGCGGCGTCCGCCGGCGAGCGCGCCGGGACCCGCCACATGTGATCTGCTATAGCGTCTATCTCGAGTTAACCGCGGAAAGGGCGAAAAAATGTCGGACAATGTCTATTCGGTGACCAAGCTCGTCGGCACGTCGCAAGAATCTGTCGAGGCCGCCATTCAGAACGCCATCGAAACGGCGTCGAAGACACTGAAGAACCTGGACTGGTTCGAGGTTAAGGAGACGCGCGGCTACATCGAGAATGGAAAGGTCGCCTGTTATCAGGTCGCGCTCGAAATCGGCTTCCGCTACGAGAAGGACTGACCTCGCGCTGCGGGCCGGAACGTCAAGAACCACCTGTGTGACATCGCGCTTCTTTACGCGCATAACAATCCGGACGCCGCGTGAGGCGGCGGCTGGCAGACTAAGGCGCCCTCCATGACCGAACGCATCGTAGACGACCGCTCCCTCGACATCATTTTCCGCGAAGCGCGCACGCGCAATGGTTGGGAGGACCGGCCCGTCTCAGAAACGCTGATGCAGGCGGTCTATGACCTCATGAAATGGGGACCGACGTCCGCCAACTGCTCGCCGGCGCGGTTTGTGTTCGTCGTCTCGAGCGAGGCGAAAGAGAAACTCAAACCGCACCTGCTCGGGTCCAACGTCGACAAGACCATGGCCGCGCCGGCCTGTGTGATCATCGCCAATGACATGGCGTTTTATGAGAAACTCCCGGAGCTTTTTCCGCATACGGACGCCAAGGCCTGGTTCGCCGGCAATGACGCCCTGATCGAAGAAACGGCGATGCGCAACGGCTCCCTTCAGGGGGCCTACTTCATGATCGCCGCGCGCGCGCTCGGCCTTGATTGCGGCCCCATGTCCGGCTTCGACAAGGAAGGCGTCGACAAAACCTTCTTTGCAGGGACGACTTATCGGTCGAACTTCCTTTGTAATATTGGCTACGGCACGGACAAGGAGCTTTTTCCGCGCTCGCCGCGACTTTCCTTCGACGAGGCCTGCAAGATCGTCTGACGGATCTGAGCGCCTTGCCCGGCGAGTTGCCGCCCGGCCTCCCCTGTGCCAACGTGCATCAGGTGAAGTTTGGGGTCAGGCGGGGCTGAAATCGTGAAGTTTTCCAGCGCTTTCGTATCAGGCGCCGCTATTGCGGCGTTCACGGTTTCCTTATGCATTGAAGCGAATGCGCAAACCAGCAACTCGTTGGGCGGCGGCGACGCGCTTATCTCAAGCATGTCCGCAGACGAAATGGTTCGGCTGCTCTCCAGTCGCGGACTGACCGCCGCCATTGGCGGCAGTAGTGAGGATAGTGACTATGTTGACGTTGAAACGCCCGGTGGCGGACAATTCTCTATCGCGATGCGTGTTTGCAATGACGCCCCCGCGAGACAATGCCAAATGATCCAAACATTCACGAACTTCTCCGGCTATGGCGTCACGCTGAACACCATCAACAAGCTGCTCCAAGAGGATTTCGTCATCAGCTACGCAGTTCTCAACGACCAGAATAGTTCAACGGTCGCATCGAAAGTGATCCTGGTGGGCGGGATCACTGAGCAAAATCTCATCGAGAACCTCGCAATGTACTTGTATGACCTCGACCAGTTCGCGAAAGCGGTGACGCCCGGTTCGGTCACTCAGGTAAGTTTCAAGAGCGAGCCAAAGGGCAAAGCCGCCGGGCTTGAATTCGCAAATGGCGACGAGGGTTCCGAGAAGACTGGATCGCCGATAAATTCAGTCGGCGCGAACGCGCCCGATTTTCTTTTCGGCGAATGGGCGTCGATTGCGCAGTCCTTTACCGAGTAACGCTCGCCTTACCTGCGATCAACGCGCGCGGCGTAGCAGCCCGGGCCAGCATTGTGGACATGCAAAAACGCCGCGTGCGGATCATCGAAGCGGCGCTCAATCGCAGTCGCGAGGTCTGCGCCGTCGGCGACTTCTGCGCCGATCATGTCGCCCCTTTCGTCGAAAGCCCGTACCGACAAAACCCTGCGCGCCAGCGCGTCGGGGATCTCGCCAGGCGCGGGCCGCGCTTCCTCAGCGCCTTCGCGGACAAAGATCGCATGCGACGCGCGGTATGGCGTCGCCGCGTCGTGGTGCGTGAAGTTCAGCAGCAGGACGGTTTCGCCAACTGCGGCGTCCTGAAGGCTCACGCGGCAGGGATAGCCAGGGCTTGCGTCCGCAATGACGCGCCGCGCGTCCTCCCTCGCCAGCTCATCGTCTGACAGCGCAAACAAATGCTCGAACGGGTCTTTTGGCAAAGCGCGGATCTGAAAACTCATCTTTCTGTCTTTCGGCGACTGCAACCCACCTATGCCGTGGCGCTAGGGATCGCAGCGACCCGAAACCTGCGATCTTGAAAACACCAGCGCCTCCAATCGCTCCCAGGGAAAATGCGGACCCGGATCAGTGCGCCGGCCTGGATCGAGCCGGGCGTGGCTGACGACGTGTCTGAGGTTCGGATACTTGCCCCAGGCGTAACGAACGATCGCAGCCGTCGCCTCCACCTGCCAGTCGGAGAACCGGTCCGGTCGCTCCGCGGCGTCATGCTGCGCGTTCACGATCCCAACGCCCAGCGACACGTGGTTCAACCGCCCGGCGCCATTCGCAACCGCCGGATGGCGACAGCTATTGCGCACATGCCAGGCCGCTCGCCGCTCCGGGGCCGTCGCCCAGACCCACCCTCCATGGGCCGGTTCGTCCTCATCCGGAACAAGCCAGTGATAGCTCGCCTTGCCCGCCTGCATCACCGAAAAAGCGCCGCGCGTCGTTGTCCCCGCCGTTGCGTGGATCACCACCGTGGTGACGCCGTGGATGGGATCGACCCGACGGCGCGACGTCGTCGCTCTCCAAGGCGCTGACGCGCCGGTCGCGCCGGGAAGCCATTTCTCGACGAGCCTGGCCGAGCCCGGTCGGCCGGTCGCTGGCAAATCAAATTGGAATGTCTGCGGATCGCGAATGGGGCCATCTCCAATGTCTGCGCCCGCTTCAATCGAAGGCGACTTTGACAGGGGCGGCGCGCCGGCCCAGTTAGGCGCGAATGATCGTCCTCGGCCTCGACACAGCGCTCGCTTCCTGCTCGGTCGCCATCCTTAGGGGCGGCGCAAAGCTGTTCGAAAACTTCACGGTTCTGGAGAAAGGCCACGCCGAGGCGCTACCATTGATGGCGGCGAAGGCGCTCGAGGAAGCCCGGATCGCCCCGGCGGACCTCGACCGCATCGGCGTCGTGATCGGGCCCGGCCAGTTCGCCGGCGTGCGCGTCGGGCTCGCGTTCGCGCGTGGCCTCGCCCTTGGCCAGAAAGCAAAGGTGATCGGCGTCGACACCTTAAGAGCGCTTCACGCAAGTCACGCAATCGACGGCGCGATGACCGCCGTCGCCGTGGATGCGCGTCGGGGCGAAGTGTTCGCCGCCCTCTACGGTCGGGCAGGCGAGGTGATCATTGCGCCTTTCGCCGCAACGCCTGGCGGCGCCGCGGAACGATTGCGCGCCACCTCACCCGAGGAGCCGCCGACCCTGATCGGTTCAGGCGCGCCGCTATTGTCGCGGGCCGGATTTCTCGCGCCCGACGCGCCCGCGCAAGGGTGGTCGATCGACGCGTCAGCAGTCGCCCGGTTTGCGGCGGCGGCGGCGCCGACCGCAGCGTCG
>JBCBSQ010000013.1:0-75164 GCA_039819085.1 Pseudomonadota bacterium | reverse complement strand
CATTCACGGCCTCAAAGGCGTTTCCGCCGATTTCAAATGCGGATCGTTTCGTCACCGTGGTGAACGACTGTCAACCGGAAACTCACACCGATATAGTAAACCAAACGGTATACTTAAGCTCTTAATACGCGCTTTCGCGCTCCGCGGTCTTATGGTGCGGCGATGAAGTCTCGCGCGCTGCGGTCGCGCGGACCCCCGATTGAACGTTCGCCGGCCGCCCCGCCTCGCGAAGCGCCCGCGGCTCATCAGTAATATGGATTGGTGGAAATCGCCTGGGGCGCCTTGTTCAGCACCGTGCCCAGCAAATTGACGCCTTTGAGGAGGCGTTTGGCCTCCGCCACGTCCTTCGACCTGGTGTGGCCGCTTGCGGCCACCAGCAGCACGCAGTCGACCCGCGGCAACAACGCAATCGCGTCGTCGCAGCCAAGAAGCGGGGAGACGTCGAAAATGACGATACGGGAGCCGTAGCCGTTGAGCGCGACGTCTATGAGGTGATCCATGCGCGGCGACGTCAAGTGTTCCGCGCCGTGCCGAGAAACGCGTTCGTTTGGCAGGACGAACATATTCGCGACATCGGCCTTTACGGTGACGTCTGTCGCCGACTTGTACCCCTCGAAAAAATCGAGGACCGAGGGCGGCGCGTCGAGCCCCAGATAGCGCGCGACGCTTGGCCGATAAAAGTCCAGATCCACCAGTGTGGACCGCGAACTCTCTTTCGACCCGACTGCGATCGCGAGGTTGATGGCCGTGACGGTCTTTCCGGCGCCGGACGCCGCCGACACGACGGCCAGCGTGCGCCAGCCATTTGTCTCCATTTTCTGAAGCGTGCGCGTCCGCAGCACCCGATAGGCGTTCAGCGCAGGATCCTGCTCATTGGCGATAATGCGGTTGCGCCCGATTGCGTCGCGATCGCAAACCGCGGTGGGAATGGCGCCGACGTCGACGCCGCCCTTCGTCGGCGCGATCCGATCCTTGCTAAGGCCAACGCCGTCCTGTTCGGACACACTGGTCGAAGCGTCGCGTTTTTCTTTGGCGCGACTAACGGCTTGTTGAATCCGGTCCATTGTAGAGACCCTAGTCTCTGTCGGCGAGGATTGAGTTAATCCGACGCCGGCAAGTTAAGCAGGCGCGCGTTCCGGCGTTCTTCGGAACGCGGACGCCAGCGATGAAAACAGGCGCCGTTCGCCTTCCGCGTCGATGTAAGGGATGACGGCGATTGGCGCTTCGTCAATGAGCGCGTTGAGATGCGATCTGCCACGCAAGGCGCCGCTCAGAAGTTCCGCCGCGGCGGCGCACGCTCCGCCAATACTGAACGCGGCGACCATCGCAAGCACCGAGAGTTTCAGACGATCCGGATCGGAGGGGCTTTCGGGAATCGCCGCCGGCTCCAGAATGGAGAACTTTTCCGCTTTTTGACCGTCTTCAAGGTTCTCCGCCGTGATAGCGCTTTGCCGCTTGGCTTGCACAACCTGATACTGAGTTTCGAGATTGCGCTGGTCGCGCTCCAGAACCGCCAAACCGCGAGCGACGGCGGGCGTGCGCGCGATCCGGTCTTCGAGCTTTTCAAGCTCCACGCCGAGGTCGTCAATTTCCTCCATTGTGGACGTCAATCTGGCGTTCACGGTCTCGAGGCGCGTCTGAATCTGCGCTGCGAGGAAGTCGTTCGCGCCATCGGAGGCCTCTTCGATCAGCTTTGCGCTGAACGTCTTTCGCAGCCGGCTGACCTCCGCGCGCAGCGCGTCGATATCGGCGGTCTCGTCCTTTGACTGGCGCGCGGCTTCAAACGCTTCTTCTGCGCTTTGCAGTTGATCTTGTAGTTCCCTGATGGCCGTGCTCGGCGCGAACTGCCGTTCGAGTGCGGAGATCTGAAGCCGCAGGGCGACGACGTCAGGGTGTTGTTCGGTCTTTTCCGCGCGAAGAGCCGCGAGCCTTGAGCGCAGTTGCGTAAGCTCTTGGGCGGGCCCGTCACGCGGCGCGCCGGCGCCTGCAATATAGCTCGACAATTGCGTCTCCAGGGCGCGACGCTCTTCATCCAGGATTTGAAGTTGGTCTTCCGCGTCCTTGAGCGAATCCGTGGCGCGATCCAACTCGCTCATGTGAAGGTCGAGATGTTCCGGCAAAGCGTCGGCGTGATCGCGTCGATAGTCCGCGATCCGGCGCTCGATTTCGTCGACGGCCGCGCGCATCCGCTTTGCTTCCTGGTCGAAGAACTCCGTCGTGTCCGACGCGCCATCCTTTCGCGCGCGAACATCCTCGGTGAGGAATAGAGTAATGAACTCGTTTGCGACGCTGTAAGCCTTCTTGGCCGCGCGATCGACATAAGACACTTCGAAGGCGATGGTTGCGTCATCGCGCCGTCGGCGGTTGCCCGCATCCGCAGAGATAAGCCGCACATCCAGGTGTTCGCGCATCAATTTCACCTTTTCGGTGCCTGAAAGACCGGGCCGATTGGCGAAAAGATCATGTTTGTCTGCGACGCTCAGCAGGCGTTCGCGCGTCATGACGCGTTGACGGATCACCTGGATCCGTTCTTCGGCGTAGGTGTTGATGGTCGACGTGACGAACTCTTCCGGAATCTGCTGGGACTCCACCAGGATCGTTCCTTGCGCGGTGTATTGCGGCGGCAACAGAAACACCGCGATGACGCCGATCGGCAGCGCGATGACCGTCGGGATAATAAAAAACAGGATCCGACGGCGGATGACGATCAAAAGATCTTCAAGTTCAAGGCTGTCGCCCATCAGTACGCTTCCACTTCATCGCTTTTGGCGACCGCCATGCGAACCCCGTACCAGTCGCCGCGCCGACCGTGAACAATCGACCGAGTGACCATTCGGACAACCCAATGTCCATTTAGACCGACTCGGCGGCGGCATTTGATCTTTATGCGCTTGCAGGACCGCCCCGAACCGGCGCCGTTTGGCCTGCGTTTGCAAACACCATGCTTCGAATCGCTCTCAGCGTGTTCTCAGCGCCTTGATCCACGCCGGCGAAAGCGATGCTGGCGCCCAAGGCTTTAGAGATCCGACGCCAATTGCTCATGCCCTCGATTGGGGGCTCAGCGTCGATCAAATCACATATTCCATTAAAGCTACGGTCTCAACGTCGACGCCCTAGCAAATGTTCTGAATGGGTGTCTTCGTATCGGTTTCGCGCAATCTTGCAGCGCGGCGCTTTCGCCAGGCCGTAGCGTCAATCGTCGATAATGGCTTCCAAGAAAAAAGCTGGCCCGCATGCGCGGGCCAGCTCAATAGCAAGTCAGGCAAATTGAGGCTTACGTAGCGCGCTTGCGACGTGATGCGAAGCCAAGACCGGCGATGCCCGAGATCAGAAGCGGCAGCGCGCCCGGAACCGGGATCGCGCTAACGGTGAACCGCTCGATCGAGTAGCCGAAGTTGCCAGTCAGGCCGCCCGGGTTGAACGTGTAGAACGTGAACTCGGTGCCGCGGAGAACGGTGTCGAGAATGCCGCCAGCGAGGAACGTGTCGGTCTGGAAGAACGACGTGCGGTCAACAAGGATGCCGACGCCGCCGCAGCCGTCTTCGCCACCCGGCGTCAGACCGCAATCGTTTGACGCGCCGTCGTTGACGAAGATGTCCGAAAGGATGACTTCCCGATCGAAGACGATGTCAACGGCTTCCGCGAGGACGATGTTGATCTGGTCGTTACGGACGGTGTTCTCGCCCGGAGTCACAACGCCGAGGCCCTGGTTCGTGCTGATGAGATCCTGGATGAGGACCGAGTTGGCGGCGTCCGTCGCGTTCGGCGTTGTAGCCGCCGCGGCGAGGCCGGTGCCTGCGATGCCCGAGCGAGCAGACGCGTCGAGCGAAAAGCCGTCCTTGGAGTAGTTAAAGAAACCGCCAAGGTTGGTGCAGATGTCCGTAAGAACCGTGGAGCCAGCGCCTGGTTCGCCTGCGTTTGAGTTGCAAACGTTAACGTCGCCGCCGACATTGTTAAGGCCCGCGCCGCCATTCGTGGGAGCGTCGACGGACTGGCCGCCGCTGCCCTGAATGCCATCGAAGATAAATGTCGTAGAAGCGGCCGCCGGGGAGGAGACAACGGCGGTGGCGAGCGCCGCTGCAGCAAATGCAGAGAGTTTCATTGGTCAAAGACCCCCAAGAAGTGAACAAACTAAAGCCCGCCGCCGGAGTTCTACCTTAGCGGAACCTTAAGGATCGATAATGAAGCGGCCAGATTTTGTCAACGATGAAACATGGCGATATCGAGGAGAATTAGAGGGGTCGCGCCCCAGAATCGCCATATTCTAACATCGCGTGCATTGTCGTTGTAATTGCCCCGTACATATTGAATTTGCTCTACTTTTTCTTGATTTTCGGAGTCTGATTTCGCGCTTGCGAACGGCTTTCCCCGCCGAGCCCAGGTTGGGCGTTGCTGAAATCGGCTTGCTTATTAACGTTACTAATAGATCGCGGAGCCGCTCTTCGGGTGGCCCAATAATTGCTGTCCTGTGTCGCGCTAAATGGCGTAGGTCAGCAATGGCGTTAACGCTAAAAAAGTGTCTCAAGGGTTTTCGGGCCTGGCCACGTATGGCGATTGGGTTGGAGTGGCGTTGACCGGTTCGGCCTGGCGCGGGCGCTCGAAGCGCCGCTCAAGAGCCGAATTGGCGCTGAACGACCTGCTGGAAGCGGATCGCACATGAACGGTTTCAAATGAACACTCCAGAAACCGACCCGGCCCGCATGTCAGTTCCAACCTTGGAGGGGGCCGATCGAGGCGCCGATCCGACGCAACTGGCGCGCCGCGATGATTTCGATCGCGAAGTCTGGAACGTCTTCGGCGCGCCAATTGACGCGATGGGCGTCGCTGAAGCCACGGCGGCGGTGGAAGCTGCGGTCCGGGCGCGCCGAAAGCTCGCGTTTGTGACGCCCAATCTAAACATGCTGTGCGCCGCGCGGCGTGATCCTGCGGCGCGCGCCGACATAATCGCCCACGACTTATCGCTGGCGGACGGCGCCCCGATTGTATGGCTCGCGCGCTTCCTTGGGGCGCCGGTCCGCGAACGCGTCGCCGGCTCGGACCTGTTCGACGCGCTTCGCCGCCGCGCCGCGCCCCGGTCGCGCAAAATAAAGACATTCTTCTTCGGCGGGCGGCCCGGCGCTGCGGAAGCCGCCCATGCGGCGCTGAATGCGGACCGCGGTGGGGGGCTGCAGTCGGTGGGTTGGTTCAACCCCGGCTATGGAGGCATGGACGAATTGAGCCGTCGGGAGGCAATTGACGCGATAAACGCAGCCGCTCCGGATTTCGTCGTTGTCGCTCTCGGCGCCGCCAGAGGAAACGAATGGATTATCCGCAACGCCAAGATGCTTGAGGCGCCAGTGATCGCTCATCTTGGCGCGGTCGTCGACTTTACTGCGGGGTCGATCGCGCGGGCGCCGAAGCCGCTTGCGCGCATGGGTCTTGAATGGCTCTGGCGAATCTCGCAGGAGCCGTCGCTTTGGCGGCGATACTGGCGAGACGGCCTCGATCTTCTGAGCTTGCTGGCGATCAACGCTGCGCCGCTCGCGTTTACCTCGTCGCCTCGTTCCGGCGCCTCGGCTGAGGCCCGTGTCGGTGTCGAGGAAGGAGTCGCGGTCGTGCGGTTATCCGGCGACCACCTGAACGGCGATCTTGACGCGGCGCGCGCGGCGTTTCGAGACGCCGTCGCCAGCGGATGTGACGTCGCGCTCGATTTTTCCCGGCTTGGCGCCCTTGATGCAGCTTTCGCCGGGCAGGTCTTAATGCTCGAGAAATCCATCGCGAAATCTGGCGCCCGATTGTTCTCCTTAGGCCTTTCACGCGCGCTCAGACGTCGTCTCGCGCGAACCGGCCTAAATATTGCCGAATTGTCGGATAAGACGCCGGCAGAGGCGGCGCATCGTCCCGATTCCGCACCGCAGCGCAACGTTGCCGCGCCGCGTCAAAGCGCTTAGTGGTTCGCGATTGGATTTAAGGGCATTGTCAGGGAACGGATTGGCTATATGAAACAGCGGGTTTTCATGCGCAGGCGTCGCAAAGGTCTTCTGGCGGCGGTCGCCGCGGCGGCTCTCGCCGCCGCATGCGCCTCGCCTGAGCAGAAGCTTGAGCGCTACACCAATAGCGGCCTGCAGTTCCTCGAAGCGGAGGATTACGGCAAGGCCAACATCCAGTTTCGCAATGCGCTGAAGATCGACGAAGAGCACGTTCCGGCGCTGCTCGGCCTTTATCGCGTGATCGAGCGTCAAAACGACCCGCAACAAATGTTCGGGATCCTGTCGGAGATCGCCCGGCTTGACGGAAATAATGTCGAGTCCCGGATCGACCTCGCCAAGCTCCAATTGCTCGCCAGCGAAGAGACGGCCGCGCTTGATCGGGTTGAAGAAGCGCTCGCGCTAGCGCCGCAGAACGCTGAGGCGATTGGGGTCAAGGCGGCGATACTGTTTCGGCTGGGCGATCGGGCGGAAGCAGTGCGTCTCGCCGAAGAGTCGCTGGAGATAGACGCCGGGATTCAGGAGTCGGCCACGGTCGTTGCGGCCGATCTGATCCTTGATGAAAAGTATGAAGAGGCGATCGCGGCGATCGACAAGACGCTCGCCGCAAACCCCGATGCTTCCGTACTTCATTTGCTCCGTATCGAGATATACTCGAACCTTGAGCAGGACGATGACGTCGATGCGTCCTTTCGGGCGCTTATCGAACAGTTTCCTGAAGAGGCGGCGTACCGCAGGCTCTATGTTACGACCCTTTACCGGACAGAACGCTTCGACGACGCGCGCCGGCAGTTGGTGGAGATCGTCAAGCTGTCGCCTGACGACGTTGACGGATATCTTGACGTCGCTCGGCTCGACCAGAAGACGGGTGGGACCGAAAAGGCGCGCGCTACGCTGGCCGCTTATGTCAGTGAACGACCTGATTTTGTCGACTTGAAGTTCAGCTACGCCGCTTTTTTGCGCGGCCTTGATGACAACGAGGCGGCGGCCGCGATCTATGAAGAGCTGGCGGACGGCGCTGAGGACGAACGCACGGAGCTTCGCGCAAAGAACGAGATCGCAGCAATGCTGTTGGTCGATGGCGAGCGCGAGAAGGCCGAGGCGATCGTCAACGAGATCTTGGAGAAGGACAGTCGCAACACAGAAGCGATGATGAAGGTCGCGAGCCTGAAATTGCTCGATGGCGACCCTGAAGGCGCGGTCAATGACTTAAGGATTGTGATCGCCGACGCCGAAGATCCATCCGGCGCGCAATTGCTGATGGCGACGGCTTTTGAGCGTCTTGGCGAATCCGCATCCGCGGAAAGTCAGTTTACTGAAGCGTTTGACGCGACGGACCAGAAGGCGCGCGTGGGGCGCGAGTTCGCAAAGTTCCTGATCCGCCAGGCTGATTTTGAAAAAGCGCAAAGAGTTTTGGTGGAGGCGCTCGACGCGCAGCCGCGCGATCAGGAGAACCTGAAACTCCTCGCCGGCGTTCGCCTGCAATTGCGGGACTGGCGCGGCGCGCAAGAGACGGCGAAGCTGATCGGCGAGGCGGAAGAGAACGACGAGATCGTCAACCGCATTCTCGGCGCAGCCTACACAGGTCTTGAAGACTATGCCGGCGCGATTGAGGTTCTCGAAAAAATCGACGCCGGCGGCGCCCTCGGCGGCCGCCCGCTTGCGGCCCTCGTCAATGCTTACGTCGAAGACGGCCGCGCGGAGGACGCCGAAAAGCTCCTCAAGGGGAACATCGAGAACGATTCGAACCCTTACGCCGCCGCGCTATTGCTGTCGCAGGTCTATCTCTCGCAATCGCGGGCTGAAGAGGCGAAGGAGGCGTTGCGCGACGCAATTGATATTGATGCCGTACGCCCTCAAGCCTACGAGCGACTCTACCGGATATACTTGACCGAAGGGCGCCGCGACGACGCTCAAACGGTGATTGAGCAGGGTCTCGCGGCCACCCCCGGGAATGACGGCTTGAAAGTCCTGAGGGCCGATCTCCATCTCGCCGCTCGTGAGTTTGAACAGGCGCTTTCGATCTACGAGGACATTCTCTCCCGCCGGCCGGACGATATCCTCGTATCGAACAACTACGCCGCCCTCCTTTCAGATCTGCGTGACGACCAGGAGAGTCTCGATCGGGCCGTCAAAGTCGCCTCCGTTCTGTCGGAGACGGAAAACGCCTCCTTCCTGGACACTTATGGCTGGGCGTTGGTGCGCGCGGGCCGCCTGGCGGAAGGTATCGACGTGCTAGATCGCGCGGTCGGACTTGCGCCGAATTTCCCCGACGCGCTCTATCACCTCGGTGAAGCGCAATTGATGGCTGATGACCCTGTGGGACGCGAGACGCTGCAGCGGGCCATCGACGCGGCGGGCGAGGCGCGGCCGGACATTGCGGATAAGGCGCGCGCAAGGCTTGAGGAGTAGTAATGAGGGCGTCCTGACGTTTTTGAACCAGGGGCGCGGCGATGGGACGGATTGGGCTGAGGACCGGGTGCGGGGGCGCGTCGTTTTGCGATTGGGCCGACGAACCGGGTCTTCATTGATGGGCGGCGGCTGCCGCATCGACGAGAATGGCGAAACGGACGAAGCGGCCAACGCGAGTCCGGCCGCCACGGCGAGTGCGTATGTACGAAGAATTCTACGATCTTTCTGAGAAGCCGTTCTCAATTCAGCCGGACCCATCTTTTCTGTATTGGGGCCGGACCCATCGGCTCGCCTACGCAATGCTCGAATACGGCGTGCTCAATCAGGCCGGCATCTCCATCGTCACCGGCGAAGTCGGCTGCGGAAAAACGACCCTCATTCACCGGCTCCTGGAGCAACTGACCGACTCCCACACGGTTGCGCTTCTTTCAAACATTCAGCGGGACCGGGGCGACCTATTAAGCTGGGTCTTGATGGGGTTCGGCCAGCCGTTTCGCGATATGGGCCATGTGGAGAAGTTCGCGGCCCTGCAGCGCTTCTTCATCGAGGAATACGGCAAGGGCCGGCGCATCGTCCTCATCATTGATGAAGCGCAAAACCTATCCATCGACATGCTCGAAGAGCTTCGTATGCTGTCGAACATCAATGCTGGCAAGCACCAGCTCCTTCAGCTGATCATGATCGGTCAGCCGCAATTGAAACAGTTGCTCAATCGGCCGGACATGCTTCAGCTCGCGCAGCGTGTCGGGGCGGATTTCCACCTGACGCCGCTCAATCGGGAGGAAGTCCACGCCTATATCGAGACGCGCCTTGCGATCGCCGGCGCGTCGCGGCGCGTCTTCTCGGAAGCGGCGATCGACATGATCGCGAAGGAATCGCGCGGCGTGCCGCGGGTCATCAACATTATCGCGGACACGGCGCTCGTTTACGGATTTTCCGCAGGCGAAGCGGTCGTCAGTGAAGAGAGTATTGAAGCGGTCATCGAGGACAAGGGCTCTTACGGCGTATTTGGCATCGCAAGCGATGCGGACCTTGAGCTGTCAGAAGAGCCGAATGTCGGCCCGGCTTCTTTCCTTGCGGGTGAAACGGAGGCGGCCGAAGCGGTTGGCCGCCCGAACTTGCGCGTCGCGGCGACAGGCGGCGGGTCGACGCGGCCGCAAGCGAGCTTTTCCGGCGCCGGGGGGCCGACCACCTTGTTCCCGGACCTGGAGAGCGCGCCGCGCGTTAAAGCCAACCTGTCTCAGGTTCCCGTGTCGGTTCAGCCCGCTGCGCGCGCGCCGTCAACATCGACGTCGATAACGCCCGGGCGGCGGCAATCAGACGGCGGACCGGACGACGCCAACGCGTCAGATGGGCCGCGCGTAGTATCAGGCGTCGTCGGCCGCGCAGACCCGGTCGACGCGACCGGTCCGATTGGGGTCGTCGTCTATGGCGACGGCGCGGCCGAAACGGTGGCGAGCCTTGCGGACAACGAGGATGTCGCCCATATCGTCCTGGTTCAGACGAAAATGGAGTCTGAAGCGGCGAGCGCGCCGGAAGGCGTTGTCATGGCCGACATCGCCGCAGAAGGCCTGACGCCGGGCCGCGCGCGAAACGCCGGCTACCGGAAGCTGAAAAAGCTCGCGCCGGACTTGCGGTTTGTTCAATTCGTCGGTCCGAACGCGCGCCTGACGGATGACTGGTTGTCCAAGGCGGCGGCGTTCCTTGCGCGTCGGCCCGAGATCGCGGCGGTGTGCGGCGCGGAAACGCCGGGCCCGGAAGACAAAGGCCTTCTCGTCGCATTGCGGGCGATCGCCATGCGCCGGCGCGAGGGCGAAGTCGTTACGACGAATGACAGTTTTTTCGTGCGCGCCGAAGCCTTTGAGGCCGCTGGCGGGTTTCGCGGCGATATTCCTGACGCGGAGACGTCGGATCTCTGCGTCCGGTTACGGCGTCGCGGCGCGCATATCTGGCGGCTTGAAGACGAAATGACCTTTATATCGCCGCCCTTGCGGTCGCTCGGCGGGTGGATGGCGGCCGCCCGGCGCGACGGCGCGGCGTATGCGATGCGCGCGGCGCTGCACGGCGCGTCGTCGGAGCGTCTCGCGACGGCTGAGCGCGCGCGAGCTCTCATCTGGGGCCTCTGGCTGCCGATTTTGATCGTCTTGATGACCGCGGCGGCGGGCGGCGCCGCTTTCGCGCTAGCGGAGCGCTCCCCAGTGACCCCCGTCCTCGCGGCGGCGGTGGCGTTCGCCGCGGGGCTTTTGATTTACGGCCTGAAGGCTGCGGTCATGGCGTTTCGCCTTGGACCGTTTCGATTGCGCAACTGGTTTTACGGGGTCTTGATGACCCTTGGCCATTTCGGCGAAGCGGCGGGGATCCTCGGGGCCGGCGGGCGCGTGCGCGAGCTTATGCAGTCGCCGCGGCGCTGACGCGTCGGCGTGATCTCAGTCTTCGAGGGCCGCGCGCCATTCCGCCGCGACGTCATCATCGCATTCTTCATCCAGACGCTTGGCCGCGAGCGATCGCGCCGCGGCGGGATCCAGTCGGGCGAGCGCCCAGATCGCTGCCCCGCGCACAAGCGGCGAGGCGTCGTCAGCGCCCGCGCGCGCGGTCGCCCAAAGCGCTTTGTCGCCGGAATTGCCAACCGCGATCATGACATTTCGCACGAACCGATCGCGCCCTGTACGCTTGATCGGCGATCCCGCGAAAACGCTGCGGAACGCCGCGTCATCGAGGGCGGCGAGATCCTCCAGGCGGCTCGGCGCCTGCGTCCGCCGCGCCTTCAGCTTCGCCTCTGACGCTTCGGAGGCAAACTTGTTCCACGGGCACACGGCCAGACAATCGTCGCAGCCAAAGATCCGGTTGCCGATCCCTGCGCGCAAGTCCGGCGGAATATGGCCTTTGTGCTCGATCGTCAGATAGGAAACGCATCGGCGCGCGTCGAGCTGGTAGGGGGCGGGGAATGCGTCCGTCGGGCAAACGTCGAGGCATCTCCGGCAGGCGCCGCAATGATCCGTTTCCGGATCATCCGACTTTAAGTTCAGCGTTGAGAAAATCGCGCCTAGAAAGAGCCACGAGCCGTATCGGCGGGAAACAAGATTGGTATGCTTGCCCTGCCATCCGATACCGGCCGCTTCGGCGAGCGGCTTTTCCATCACCGGCGCGGTGTCGACGAAGACCTTCACCTCGCCGCCATGTCGCGCCACGACCTCGCGCGCGAGCGCTTTCAGCCGCTTTTTAAAGACGTCGTGATAGTCCTTCCCGCGCGCGTAGACGGAGATAACGCCTTCAGAGCGTCGCGACAGCGCCGCCATCGGGTCCGCATCAGGGCCGTAATTCATGCCGGCGAGAACGACCGAATTCGCCGCCGGCCAAAGGCCGCGCGGGCTTGCGCGCGCCTCGCGCCGCTCTTCCAGCCAGGTCATGTCGCCATGCCGACCGGCGGCCAGAAAGGCGTCAAGGCGCCCGGCGACCGCCGGTTCAAGTCGCGGCGGCGCAAAGCCGATTTCGTCAAGGCCGAGACGCGCCGCCGCGGCTCGAATGTCGTCACGCGGATCGTTGGCGCCGTCCGCAAGAAGGTCGGACGTCTTCGGCGCGCTGGGCCGGTCAGGCGTCCGGGTCGGCATAGCCTGGCCTTGGCGGCGCATGGGGCGAGCGATCGTCGAGGATCGCCCGCATCGCTGGACGGGACTTCATGCGGCGATGCCACCCTTGCGTTTCCGGGAAGTCGGCCCAGGGCACGTCGCCGAAATAGTCGTGGGTGGACAGGAAGGCCGCGGCGACCAGATCAGCGGCGCTGATGCGATCGCAGGCGAGGCAGGCGCGGCGTTCTAGCAGCCACTCAAAATAATCCAGATGCCAACGCAACGCCGAAAACGCCTCTCGCCGCCGCTCGCCAGCCAAATCGCCGCGCGTCAGCAATGGCGCGCTCACCTCTCGCGCGAACTTATCCGCAAACCATAAGATCAGCCGCCGCATCTCGGCTCGGCCGGCCGCGGTCTTAGGGTAAATGATCGGCTCCGGATACGCCTCTTCCAGATAGTCGATTGCGGCGATGAGCGGGGCGATGGAAGCCGTCTCGCCGGACGGCGCCTGGTCGATAAGGACCGGCAACGTCATCGCCGGATTCGCGGCGGCGAGGGTTTCGCGCTCGCTGTCGTCCATGGCCGACAAATCCAGCGCAACGCCCTGAAAAGTAAGGGATTTTTCCGCCATCACGAGCCGCAGGGCGCGGGACGGCGGATCAAATGATGCGTGAAGGAGCGTGCGCATGGCGTCGGCACATACCCCGTCGCGCGCCGATGTGAAAGTCGCGCCGCGTCCGTTTCGCGCGCCGACATCACCAATCATGGCTAAGGCGTGAAGACTAACCGGCAAGGTATTTGCGATGGCGTTGTAGACGTATTGCTCTGACGCAGGTGATCGGTCGAGATGACTGCTGAAATCCTTGAAGACGGGTGTTTTGAGACGCCGGCGTGGCGCCAAACGGCGCCGCGGGCGCGCAAGATCGCAATGGCGCTTTTCGGCTGGCGCGATCCGGGTTGGGTCTTTCTCGCTGCGGTTCTCGCGGCGACGCCGTTCGTGATCGCGTGCGCGATGGCGCCGGCCTTGTTAAGCCTGTCGCCGACCGCCGAAACGCTGTCGCCTGTCGCCAACGCTCTTGCGATTTCCGCCGGCGCAGGCGATCCGCTGACGCAGAGCGCGCCATTCTTTCTCGCGCTCATTACCCTCGCCGACAGATTCGTGGACGCGCCCGGCCGCACGCTCCTTGTGGCGAAAGCCATCGCTGCGGTCCTCGCGGCCTATCCTATGGCGTACTTCGTTTCGGTCCGCCTCCCGACGGTGGCGGGCGTCGGCCTGACCGCCGCCATCGCGGCGTTTGTCGTCGCGCCCTTTAACGGTCCGAGCGATATGGCGCTGGCCTACTTCATGGTGGTTGCGACGGCGCTGGTTCTCTCGCCGGCGGATGAGGGATGGGATCGCGCGATTTTCGAAGGCCTCTTATGCGGCGGCCTGATGTTCGCGTTGTGGCTGCTGAACCCTGCGTTCGCGCTCGCGAGTTTGTTGGTGCTTTCCGCGTGTCCGTTCCTCACCGGATTCGCCGGCCTCGCCCGTTATGCGACCGCCTTTGGCGGCCTTTTGACGCTCGTCATTCTGGCGGAAATCGCAGCGCCAGGGATCAATCTGTCAAGGGCGTCCGCGGCGTCGGCGTTGGCCACGGCCGGCGCCGGCGCCGCTGGTCGGGGCGTTGGCGCATGGGGCGTTGCCGGAGCGGCGGCGTCGACAATCGCGGTGATCGGCGCGGCCTGGATTTTTGGCGGCCGAGAGCATGTTCGCAGTTGGGGCGCGGCGGCGGGTTTCATGATGCTGGCGTTTCTGGCCGCATTGGCCGCCGGGGCTCAGTCCGCGCCGGCGTTTGCTCTCGCCGCCTCGATTGCGGTGTTTTCCGTCGCGTCGCCCTTTTATGACGGCGTCTTTCGGGATCATGACCGCGCGTCGATCGTCGCAGCCGGCGTCGCCGCGGCGTTGACGCTTTTCTGGATCGGAGCGACCTGCGCCCATGCGGCGGGTCAATTGGCGCTTCAGCATCGATCAGCTGCGGCGGCGCCGTCGGCGGTGCGCGCGGCGCTTGGCGTCGTGCATCCGAGTGCGGAGCAACTCGCTGAGTGGGCGCGTCGGCGCGGCGCGATGGCGGCCAAGGCGCGGTCGGCGGGCGGCGCGTCGATCGATCAGTCCGAAATCCTCCTTGAGGCGGCTGAGCGCGCGATCCGGATTGTCCAGGAAGGCGCTAGCGTCGCATTGCTGACGGGCGCTGATCTCGCCTGCGTATTGGCGCCGACGCGTGATTGCCGCCCTGACGGTCGCGCCGCCGCGGCCGACGCGCGCATCGTGCTTGTGCCGCGCGTTGACCTGACGCCGGCGGCGAAAGCGGAAAAAGAACGCTCCGAGGCGCTTCTTTACACACAGTTCAAGCTCGCGGAGCGCACGCCCGCCTGGGAGATCTGGGTGCGTCGCAGTGAGGGGCTCTAGATTACCTGACGCCCGTCTTGGCGTGCGCAGGGTCGCCCCAAGCAACGAAATGCGGATTGTCGTAACCGCGCGCGGCCTTGGCGTAACGCAGCGGCGCATGTTCGCTTCCCGCAACGAAAACGGCGCCGCCGGCCGCCTCCAGCACCGCCTGGCCGGCGCCGGTGTCCCATTCCATTGTCCGGCCAAAGCGCGGGTAGACGTCCGCTGCGCCTTCTGCGAGGCGGCAGAATTTCAAGGACGACCCCGCCGCCGCGAAGGACTCGATCGGCAAACGATCGAGAAAGTCCTGGGTTTCGGACGAGCCATGGCTGCGGCTGCCCATGGCCGTCAGGCGCGCAGGCGCCGGGCGGCGGCTTTCGATCTTCGACCACTCGCCAATTTCGCCGCGCGTCGTCGATGCGCGCCTGGCGCCTTCGCCGGCGACGCCGAGGAAGATTTCGCCTAAGGCCGGCGCAAGCACAACGCCCAGTTCCGGCGCGCCGCCACGGATCAGCGCGATATTCACGGTGAACTCGCCGGATCCGTTGATGAACTCTTTGGTGCCGTCGAGGGGGTCGACCAGGAAGAAAACCGTCTCCGGATCGTTGTCGAGATTCGGCGTGTCGCCGGCGGATGCGGCTTCTTCGGCGAGGGTCGGAATTCCCGGCGCAAGCTTGCCGAGGCCTTCGAGAATGATCTCTTCGCCGCGGCGGTCCGCTTCCGTTACCGGGGAGGCGTCCGATTTGCGCTCGACCGAAACGCCCGTTTCGTAATGGTCCATGATTGCGTCGCCTGCGCGCAGCGCGATTTGCGCTAACTCTGCAGCGAGGCCGCTAGCCGGATTCTTCACGTCATCAAACTCCCGCCGCGCTGGCGGCGGCGTTGTCTCGATTATCGAAAGTCGCGAGCAATAGTCTCGGGGTTATTTGAACGCAACGATCGTGAATGCGGCGCACTGTTTCGGCGTCATGCCTGAAGCGGCGATCACCCGGTCGATGATCCAGCCCTCTTCCGCGAGTTCGCCGAGTTTCGCCTCCAGCGCCTTTGCAGCCGCTTTGCCGTACGAGTTCTCGTTCGGGAACATGTCAACCGGATTCCTGGCGTCGCGCCAAGAGACGAAGTGAGTTGAGTATTGCTTGCCCATTACGATCGCCCTCTGGTTGTCGCGCGCCTATCCAAATGGGTCCGCGCGCCGATACGCAAGATGTCGCCGCGCCGCCCCTCTTTGGCGCGCCCCGTAGCGGAACAAGAGATGCAATTTCGCCGCCATTCCAGGGCCGCTGTGAAACCGGCCCGGCGATTGCAGTCCCTCTACACGCTAAAGGTTGTCGGGTTGTCGATAAACGACGCGACCGGGAACACAGCGGCTTAGCTTTCGTGTGGACGGCTTACTCGCTGGGTGCTATCGCGAACCGGGGGGCGTCAGGCGTCGTGTGGCTTGGCGACGTCTGGTGTTACGCAGACGGAATATATGTCGGAACAGGAACTTCTGGCGGGGTCTAAACTGGTTGGCGAGCATGGCGTTGGCGAAGCCGCCGCTCGGACGGCCGGAGATGAACCCACCGCCGCGCAACGGCCCTCCGCCTTGTCACGCGCCGCCCGAGATGATGGCGCGGGCGATGCTGACGAGAAGGACTCCGACGAGAAGGACTCCGGCGAGAAGAAGGTCCAACATCGCCGTACGGCGGCCCTGCCGCATGCGATTTACGGCGACATCATCCAGATTATTGACTTTGCCTCGATCGCGGCGATCTCGTTCCTTGTCGCCTACATCTACCACATCGAAGTCCTGATCATCGATTTCGACTATGAGCTTTACACAAGCGCAGGAATTATCGGCGCAACGGCGCTGACCGCTATCCTGCGCCGCGACGGCTTCTACGATTTCGATCAGCTGTTGGTCGCCACCAAGGCCATCCGCGCGATTGTCACGCGTTGGGTGCTCATCATTCTCGGCCTGATCGCATTCGCCTTTACCCTGAAGATTTCGGATCTTTTCTCGCGGTTCTGGCTCTTCACGTGGATGATTGTCTCCGGCGCGGCGCTCGCAGGCGTCCGGATTGCGGCGGCGGCGTTTCTGCGCCGGGCGGCGGCGGAAGGCGGGGTCTTTGGACGCCGCGTGGCCGTCGTCGGAGCGGCGGACGCGTGCGCGACGTTTTGCGACCAGGTTGAACGCGTGGGCCGCGGGCTGAGCGTTGTCGGCGTTTTTCGTCTCGACGAAGACGATCTGTCGCCCGGCGCGGTGAAGTCCTGCGGGGAAATGGAGGCGGTCGAGCGCCTCGCGCGGGCGGGCGATGTCGACGATATACTGATCGCTGCACGGAATATCGACCGCGCCGAAATGGCGGAAATGGTCGAGCGGCTCTCCTCCTTGCCTGTGTCGGTCGCGCTGTTATCGAGCGTCCATTGGATGGATCATCTGGGGGGCGAAGTCGTGCGGATCGGCGGCGCGCCGGCCTTGCGGCTGTATCGGCGGCCGCTGGAAGGATGGGGCGGCTTTGTGAAGACCGTGGAGGATCGCGTCCTTGGCGCCGTCCTGCTTCTTTTGGCGACGCCATTATTGGCGGCGTGCGCGCTCGCGCTGAAGCTGCAGGGGCCAGGGCCAGTCCTCTTCGCGCAGCAGCGACATGGCTTTAACCACGAAGTTTTCCGTATCTATAAGTTCCGCACGATGACAGTGGCGGAGGATGGCGCATCCGTTACGCAGGCGAAGAAGGGCGACGCGCGCATCACGAAAGTCGGCGCGTTCCTGCGCAAATGGAGCCTCGATGAACTGCCGCAGCTTTTCAATGTCCTGCGGGGCGAGATGTCGCTCATCGGCCCGCGGCCGCATGCGCTCGCCCACAATCACGCCTACGCAAAGATGATTGAGAATTACTCCGGCCGACACCGCGTCAAGCCAGGCATTACCGGCTGGGCGCAGGTGAACGGCTATCGCGGCGAGACCTCTGAGAAGGAGCAGATGGCGAACCGCGTGCGATACGACCTTGAGTACATCGACAATTGGTCGCTCTGGTTCGACCTTAAGATCCTAGTTCTGACCGTTTTCGCGGTGCTGTTTCCAAAGAACGCGCATTAGGCTCAATTGGCGAGCCATGGCCGCAGCGGGGCGGCGAACGCCTTCGCTCCTCTGGACGGGCGCGGCCGCGTCGCCTATGGCAGCGGCCAGAGTTCAGCCGCGGCCGCGCTCGGCCGTTCTAGTGAGGAGCGCTATTTCATGAAAGTCGCGATCGTCGGCTCCGGCTATGTGGGCTTAGTGTCAGGCGCGTGTTTTGCGGACTTTGGCCATACGGTCCACTGCGTCGACAAAGACGTCGGCAAGATCGAGGCGCTTACCCGCGGCGAGATCCCAATCTATGAGCCAGGCCTTGACTCTCTTGTCGCGGAGAATGTCGCTGCGGGACGGTTGTCCTTCACGACGGATCTCGCGACGGCGGCGCGCGATGCGGAGGCGGTCTTTATTGCGGTCGGCACGCCGTCGCGGCGGGGCGACGGTTTTGCGGACCTGTCCTACGTATACGCCGCCGCTGAGGAGATCGCCCAAGCGATCACCGGCTATACGGTGATCGTGAATAAATCGACCGTCCCGGTTGGGACGGGCGCTGAGGTTGAGGACATCGTCAAGAAAGTTCGGCCGGATGCGGATTTTTCGGTTGTGTCGAACCCGGAGTTTCTACGCGAAGGCGCGGCGATTGAGGACTTCAAGCGTCCGGACCGGGTTGTTGTCGGCGCCGAAGACGACCGCGCGCGCGACGTGATGCGGGAGCTTTATCGACCGCTCTTCATCAATGAGACGCCCATCCTCTTCACCAATCGCACCACGTCAGAGCTTATCAAGTACGCGGCGAATGCGTTTCTCGCGACCAAGATCACTTTCATCAATGAAATCGCGGATCTGAGCGAACGGGTCGGCGCCGACGTCCAGGAGGTCGCGCGCGGCATCGGCCTTGACGGCCGGATTGGCGCGAAGTTTCTGCACGCCGGCCCCGGATATGGGGGATCTTGCTTCCCGAAGGATACGCTGGCGCTTGTCCGGACGGCGCAGACCGCCGGCGCGCCGACGAAGATCGTTGAGGCGGTGGTGGAGATCAATGACCGCCGCAAGCGCCAGATGGCGGAACGCGTCATTGCCGCGTGCGGCGGCGACGCCAAGGGCAAGACCGTCGCCGTTCTCGGTCTGACGTTCAAACCAAATACAGACGATATGCGTGAAGCGCCGTCGCTTGAGATTGTCCCGGCGCTGATCGAGGCGGGAGCAAAGGTGCGGGCGTTTGATCCCGCCGGCATGGATGAGGCGCGCGGCCTTCTGACAGGCGTCACCTTTTGCGAAGGCCCCTATGACGCCATGGACGGCGCAGACGCGGTCGTGTTGCTTACGGAGTGGGATGAATTCAGAGCGCTTGATTTCAAGCGCATGAAAGAGCTCATGACGTCGCCAGTCTTTATTGACCTGCGGAACGTCTATCGCCCGGAGAAGATGCGCGAGCTTGGCTTCATCTACTCGTCGATCGGACGGTCGTAGACGGCGGGCTCTCTTGCGTCGGTGAAGCGTCTTAGGCGGCGCGCAACTTGCGCAGCGTCGACGTTTCTCTGAGCCCCGCCGCTTCGGGCGGTGAGATCCTGACGCCGGCTCTGGCGAAGAGGTCAGACGCCACCATCGGCGCCTCTGAGCGGAACGCGGACCGACCGCGCTCGTCCACATAGATCACGAAGAACCCTTCTTCAGCGTCCATAGCATGACGAAGCAAGGCTGGGTCGAGCCAGTCCATTTCGTCGCCATTGAGGCGGGCGGGCTCGTCGCCGTAGAGCTCCACCACTTTGATATCTTCGCGAATGATGAGCGCAATCGCCGGCTTCAGGAGACGGCGCTGGAGCCGGCAGGCTGCGTGATCGGCTTTGGGTCCGATGATGAAGAGCGTCTTGCGGGGCGTGAAGCGCTTGATGTCATTTGCTGACAACGGCCGCGGAATCTGCGGCAGGTCGAGAGGGCCGCTCGACGCGAACGTCGCGGCGACGCCGAACGCGACGCATATCCCCACAAATACCAGCGTAAGCCCCATAAGGTTCGTACTACCTCGATCGTGCTTGCCGTTCATTTAACGCAAAATGCGGCGGCGTCGCGTCCTGGTCGTCGTGAAGGCGACTGCGCAGCTTGCGCTATTGGCGACGCAGCAATTTTCGTGCCGCGCTGAGAGTTGGAGAGGTCAGTTCGAAGGAGGCGAGAAGGCCTCATCATAGCGGCCGGCAGGGAGGACATTCCGCCGGCGGGCCATCACGCCGCCGATCGCGAGCATGCCGACGCCGACGCCGATCAGGCCGGCTTCAGGCGGCGCGTTCGTCCGCGTGATCAGGAGGACGGACAGCGACCCGGGAATGGCGAAAGCGGCGTTGGCGATCGCGCTGACGGCCATGATCCGGGCACGCGACGCTGTCGGCGCGCGCCGCTGCATCGCCGCCTGCAAGGGCGCGATGTAGACGCCCATCAGCGCCGCAGTGGCGACGAGCGCCAGACAGAAGGCGATCCGCTCGGCCGTTGCGATCAGGTCGCTCAGCTGAAGCTCGCCTTCTGACGGCGCGATTGCCGGCGCGGCGAGGGCGATCGCAATCGTCAGGCCGCCGGCGGCGATCACGCTCGCGCCGGCGACCCCGAGATTAGTTCGCGTCTTTGGGAGCGCCGCCGCGACGATTGCGCCGACGCCGACGCCGAGGGCGAACAGTCCGTTGAGGGCTGTCGCGGTCAGCGCGTCGCCATTCAGCGTATCACGCGCAAGCAAAGGCGTGAGGACGGAGACCGCGGTTGTGAGGAGAAAGAACGCGCCGAACCCAATGAGCGGCGGCGCGACCCCGGGCGCGCGCGCGGTGAGGCGAACCATGTCGATGGCGAGGGCGAACCAATTCAGCCGAAGCTTCAGATCTGGCGCGTTCGCGCCAATTGCGGGCGCAAAGAGGGAGGCTGCGAATCCCAGGCTCGCCGCCGTCACCAGCGTCGCCCCAACCTTGAGTCCGCCGTCTGGTTGAACGATCAGCGCGCCGCCGACGCCGTATCCCAGCAGGATGAACCCGAAGAGACCTGCATTGCATAGTCCATTGCCGCGCACGAGCTCGTCAGTGGCGAGGTACTTCGGCATCGCGCTGACCCGGACAGGCGAAAAGAACGCCGACTGGGCGCCCATGGCGAACAGCATGAAGATCGCCAGGCCGCCGAGTTTAGCGGCGAACGCAAACGCCGCGACGGCCATCAGACCGATCTCGGCGAACTTGGTGCGGCGCATCATTGCGGCGGTTTCGTATTTGTCGGCGAGTTGGCCGGCGAGCGGTGAAAACAACAAAATGGCCAATGGAAGCAGGGCGCCGATGATCGGCATGGCGTTGTCTGGATTGTTGAAGCCGGGCGTCGAGACCACGCCATAGGGAATGCCGATCAGGAGCGCCTGGCGTAGCGTATTGTCGGCGAATGTGCCGAGCGAAAGCGTCGTCCAGATCGGCCAGAAACGCCTTTGCAGGAACAGCGGCCGCTTGGCGCGCGCAGGCGCGGAAGCCGCCTGTGGTTCGGTCGATTGGCGATCGATGACCTGTCTCCGATTTGTTTGGGCCTGGCTAACGATTTCTCGGCGATTGGCGCGCCCTCGTCGATTGTCGACCTTGGCGCTCGTCGAGCATCGCATGAACCGCGCTCGCCGCCGAGCCGCAACAGCTCGGGATAGCGGCGCTCGGAGCGGAGGATTTGCGAACCGGTGTAGGAAAGTTCATTTGCGAAGTTGTGCGAGCCTCGCCACCTCCGACGCCGAAAAGGAAAGGCCCCGATGACTGATTTGCACCTGATACGCCCTCTGGCGGGAGCGCTTGCGGCGGTAGCCCTGTTGATTGCGCCCGCCGCCGCGGAGGAAAATGCGAGCGCAAAAAGCGCGCGCGACAAGAAAGGCGGCAGGGGAGAACTCGTCACGCTCGGCTATCTGGAAGACGTACGCGTCGGCAATCTCGGCCTTGATATGAAGGGCAAGCTCGACACCGGAGCGGATACGAGCTCCGTATACGCCCGCGACATTGAACTCTATGACCGCAAAGGCAAAGACACCTGGGTTCGCTTCCGGCTCGTTGGCAAAGACGGCAGGTCGATCCGCTATGATCAGAACGTGATCCGCTTCGCGCGCATCAAACAGAAGCGCGGCGGCCGCATCCGGCGGCCTGTCATTCATCTGCCGCTGTGCGTCGGCGGCAAGTTTGGGGTCGCGGAGATCAATCTCGCGGACCGGTCCGAGTTCGAGTTCGATATCCTTGTGGGGCGTGAGTTCCTCGCGCACCGCATCGCTGTTGATTCATCTCAGACCTACGCGTCAAAAGAGGGGTGCATCGACGCTCGAGAACCTAAAGCGCCAAAGACCGGTAAGCATGAACAGACGGCGGAAAGCGGCGATGGCGGGTCGTTGACGGCGGACGGCTGATCCAAGAAGGCGTCGGGGCGGGAGGGCGACATGAAGTCGAATGCGTTTCACGCAATCGCGCTTGCGGTTTTTCTGATCGCCATTGGCGCGTCAATCTTCTTTGTAAAGACGGTCCGACTAGATTACCCGCTGCAACCCGGGACAAAGGCGTCCGTGTGGACCATTGAAGTCTTTCTCGACTTCATGGCGAAAGATGAGCCTGCGCGCATCGACCTCTTTATTCCGACGGCGGATGCGGCGCGCGACGTGTCGGGCGAGGAATTCTACAACGGCTCCTTCGGGCTCAACTTGATGAACGAGCCCGGCGCAGGCAACCGCAAGGCGGTCTGGTCGTATCGTTTCCCGAGCAACCGCAAAGTCCTCAGATATTCCGCTCAGACCCGCGGCGAGACCGCGTCGACGCCCCTGCCGGACTGGTTCGCCGCCAGCGCCCCGCGTTCCACGCCCTTCGAGGCCGATCCGGTGAAGCGTCAGGCGTTCATCGTCTGGACCGCGAGTCTGCGGCGACGCTCTGCCGATGACGCGACGTTTGCAGACCTCATGCTACGGGAGATTTTCGGGGGACCCGCCGATCGTGGCGAAGACGCTGACGAGCAGGCGGTGCTCCTGAAAGATCTCGCCCCGCCGCTCGACCGGTTGGAGCTCGCCAGGGAGACGCTCGCCGCGCAAGGGCTGCAGGCGCGGATCGCGAATGGCGTAAGGCTCATTGAAGACATTCGCCGGGCGGAGACCATTCACTGGCTGGAGTACCGGGTCGCCGGGGAAGACCGGCGGTTCTTCCCCGGCGGCGCGCCGGCCCGATTTCTGACGATCTGGCGCGGCGTCGACGGGCTGGTGACGGCAAACGGCGTGTCGGAGCTCGATTTACAGATTGCGATCTCCTCGCAGCGGTCTTCGGCTGCGGCGCTCGCGCAGGAGGCGGGCGCGCGGGCCGAGCCGCTTGCGCGTCTCTTCAGCTTTGGCGATCTGCCCCTGACGACGCAGCTCGTCTACAAGACGCTGGTGACGATCCCCGTTGGCATTACGCTCCTGGTGTTCCTGCGGCAGTTCGTCGGCGTACAGACGCTCGGCACCTTCATGCCCGTGCTCATTGGGATCGCGTTTCGTGAAACGGCGCTTCTCAATGGCGTCATCCTCTTCACCACCCTGATCGCCATGGGGCTCGCCGTTCGCTTCTATCTGGAGCGATTGCAATTGCTGCTTGTGCCGAGGCTTGCGGTCGTCCTCATTTTCATCGTGATCGCAATGGCCGGGATCACGATCCTGATGACCGACAACAATCAGGCGATCGGTCTGTCGATTTCACTTTTCCCCATGGTGATCATCACCATGACGATCGAGCGCATGTCGATCCTGTGGGAGGAATCATCGGCCGGCGAGGCGATCAAGCAGGGCGTCGGCAGCCTTGTCGTGGCGAGCCTCGCCTATCTCGCGATGTCGAACGCACATGTCGAATATCTAATGTACAATTTCCCGGAATTGCTGTTCCTCTTAATGGGAACCTGCGTATTGATGGGTAGATATACCGGTCTGCGGCTCAGCGAAGTCTGGCGATTTAGACAGCTTGCGCGCGCGTAATAATGACGGTCCTGTTATGTTGGATGCTTGGCGTAAACTCCGCGACAAAGGCGTGATCGGCGTAAACGAGCGCAATCTCGATTTCGTGGCCTTGCGCAATCCTCGTCGGCTCCTCAACCGCGTTGATGACAAGGTCGAGACGAAGCGTCTTGCGGATCTCGCAAATATTCCGAACCCTGAGCTTTACGGCGTTGTTCGCGACGGACGCGACGCGCGGGCGCTGCCTGAGCTGCTCGCGCGCCCCGACGGATGCGTCATAAAGCCTGCCCGCGGCTCGCAGGGCAAAGGCATCCTCGTCATTGACGGACCGCTTCAGGGCGGCTGGCGGCTCGCCAATGGCCGACGCGTCAGCGGCGCGGACGTGCGCCATCACGTCAACAACATCCTTTCCGGCATGTACAGCCTCGGTGGCCAGCCGGATGCGGCGCTCATTGAGTACCGCGTGAAATTCGATCCGGTCTTCGGGCCTATCTGTTTCAAAGGCGTGCCGGACGTCAGAGTGATCGTGCTTCGGGGCGTGCCGGCCTTTGCGATGCTGCGGCTGCCGACGGCCGAATCTGACGGTAAGGCGAACCTGCACCGCGGCGGCGTCGGCGTCGGCGTTGACATTGTCACCGGCGAAACGCGCACGGGCATGCAGTTCGATCGGCCGATCACGCTTCATCCTGATACGGCCGAACCGCTTGCTGGCATCGCCGTGCCGCATTGGGACGATATTTTGACAATGGCCGCGCGCGCCTATGACGTCACCGAACTCGGGTATCTTGGCGTTGATATCGTTCTCGATGAAGAGAAGGGGCCGCTGCTCCTTGAGTTGAACGCGCGACCTGGCCTGTCGATCCAGATCGCCAATCAGCTCGGTATGCGCGCGCACCTGAAGTCGATCGCGGGCCTCGATCTTGAAGTCGCTACGGCGCAGATGCGCGTGCGCCTCGGCAAGCACACTTTTGAAAAGAGCTTTGGCGGCGATGGCGCCGCCGACAATGAGCCCCTGACGCGTGAGCCGCCGGCGCCGAAGCGGCCGATACTCGATGTCGTCGAAGGCGGGCTCGCCGGCGCGGCTGCGTGACGCTATAGCGCATCTTGCAACGTAACGCTTCGTTCACTCTTTTTTCGGCGGGATGCTCTACACTCGCAGGCGTCTCGGAACGTCCGCCGGAGCCTCCATGCCGCTCGTTCAACTAATCGTCCTCGCCATCGTGCAGGGGATCACCGAATTCCTGCCAATTTCGTCTTCCGCGCATTTGATCCTTGCGCCGCTGCTCGTTCCGGCGTGGGCGGATCAGGGGCCGCTCATTGACGTCGCGAGCCATGTGGGGACGCTGTTCGCGGTGCTCGCTTATTTCCGTGCCGAGACGGCGACGCTCATTCGCGGCGGCCTCGACGCGGTCGGGTTTAAAGACACTCAGGATCGCCGCCTGTTTCTGCAGCTGGCGCTCGCCAGCGTCCCCGTCATCCTGATCGGCGGGGTCGTCGCCGCGACGGGCGTGATCGACTACCTCCGGGACCCTTATGTCATCGGCGGCGCGAGCATCATTTTTGGCGCGCTCTTGTGGCACGGCGACCGCGCGCCGTCGACGAAGGAGGGCCTCGACCGGATTTCCTGGCGCGAGGCGATGCTCATCGGCGGCACGCAGGCGATCGCCATTATTCCCGGCGCGAGCCGTTCAGGCGTGACCATGACCGCGGCGCGATACCTTGGCTGGTCGCGGTCGGAGGCGGCGCGGTTTTCGATGCTGCTCGCCATCCCCACCATTCTGGCGCTTGGCGGGTTCGCGGGGCTGGAACTGGCGCGTGACGGCGTTCGCGAGGACATTCGGGCGGCGGCGATCGTATGCGTCTTGTCGGCTGCGGTGGCGTTCGCGGCGATCGCCATCTTTATGCGCTGGACTCAGCGGATGAGTTTCACGCCGTTTGTCATCTACCGTATCCTGATGGGCGTTGGGGTGATTGCGCTCGCCGCAAGATATGGATTGACCGTTTAGGAACGCTCTGGCGAAGCGGGTTTCCAGTTGAGGAGCTTTTGAGATGGCGGCCCACTCCGCGACGACAATGCGCGCCCTTGATCTACGCGCGCCGACCGCTGAAGGCGTCGAGGCCGCGGCTGAGCGGCTCGCCGGCCAGGCGATCCGTACGCCGCTCATCGAAGATCCGTTGATCAATGAGGCGGTAGGCGGCCGCGTTCTTTTCAAAGCTGAGGTCCTGCAGCGTGGCGGCGCGTTCAAGTTCCGCGGGGCCTATAACTTCGTGTCGCAGATTGCGCCGGCGGATCGCGCAAATGGCGTTGTCGCCTGGTCGTCCGGGAACCATGCGCAAGGCGTCGCGCTCGCGGCCGCCATGTTCGATGCGCCCGCCGCGATCGTCATGCCGAAGGACGCGCCGGCCATAAAGGCGGACGCGGTGAAGCGGTTTGGCGCGGAGATCATCCCTTACGATCGGTATTCTGAGGACCGGGAGGCGATTGGCCGCGCGCTCGCCGCGGAGCGCGGGGCTGCTCTTGCGCCTTCTTATGATCATCCGCTGATAATTGAAGGACAAGGCACGCTGGCGCTCGAAGCGGTCGCCCAGGCGGCTGACCTCGGCGCTAAAATCGATCAGATGATCTTCTGCTGCGGCGGCGGCGGGCTCGCGGCGGGCGGCGCCCTGGCGCTCGAGGCGGCGTCGCCGATGACGAAGATCTTTGTCGCTGAGCCGGAAGGATATGATGATACGCTTCAGTCGCTGCGCGCCGGACGGCGCATCGGAGTCGATGCGGATCAGCCGACCGTGTTTGACGCCATTGCGACCCCGATCCCGGGCGAACTGACCTTTCCGATCCTCTTCCGGCGCGGCGCGGTCGGCGCGGCGGTGACGGAGGCGGAGGGCGCAGCGGCGATCGAAGCCGCCTTCAGGCGCCTGAAGCTGGTGGTGGAGCCCGGCGGCGCCGTGGCGTTCGCCGCGCTGTTGGCGGAGAAAATTGACGGCCGGGGAAAAACAAGCTGTGTGACGCTGTCTGGCGGCAACGTCGACGCCGCGGTTTTCACTAAGTTGTTATCAAAAGCGCTTAACGCGTCTTAATAGTGGTCGGTTTCCGCCATTGAAACGTTATAATATAGCAACACATCTAGGACCCGCTCGGCGCAGCGCCTTCATCGTTTTCTAGGCATTGCCGCCACATACTCAACACGCCGATCCCGAGCGAACGTCGGATGGTGACGTTCGCCCGTTTGAATGGAGGCTCCCTCGATGACCGATAGAAGCGCTTTCGACCGACTGGCCGACCCTGCGGCGCCGGAAATGAGCCGCCGGGAATTCGAAGAGCTGGGCGGCAAGCGCCTTGTCTACGTGCGGCCGGTGATGGTGGCCGAGGTGGCTGATGACCTGGTCGATGAGGAAAGCGATCTGACGCTCGACTTGCCCGACGACGCGATCGTCTATTCCGTCCATGCGGCGAACGGCGAGCGGATTGCGTTGGTGGGCGACCGGGCGCTGGCGTTCGCGGCGGCGCGCCAGCATGAAATGAACCCTGTCAGCGTTCATTAAGTAGCGGAATTTAAATAGAATATTGAGTGCGGCGCATTCCGCGGACGCGTGATCACGCCGCGTTCGGCTTCGCCGTTTCGGTTGCGATCGCGAACATGGCTTCGGCCGTGTCAGCGCCGCGCAGGGCCGAACGGATGTCCTCGCTTCTCAAGAGCCTTGAAGCCTTGGCGAGCGCCTTCAGGTGCGCCGCCGTCGCATCGGCCGGCGCCAGAAGGACAAAAACAAGGTCGACAGGTTTGTCGTCGACGGCGTCGAAGTCGACCGGCGCGTCCAGCTTGGCGAGCAGTGCGACAATCTCCGGGATGCCGGCGATCTTGCCGTGCGGGACAGCGACGCCGGAGCCGACCCCGGTTGAGCCCAGACGCTCGCGCTCCATGAGGGCTTTCTCAATCGTTTCGGCGTCCAAACCAGTAATGGAAGCCGCCTGTTCTGACAGAAAGGCCAACGCCTCGCGTTTGCAGCGCGCGTGCAAGTTCGCAGTCACGCCTTCCCGCGTCAGATACTCTGACAAACTCATTCCCAAACCTCTTTGGCGCGACCAAATCCTAACACGCCGCGGCTGAAGATACGCCCACGATGACGTCGCTCCAGGGCGTCCGACAGTCCTAGCGCCCACACCCTGACCAACCTTTGACGCCCGGGCTTCTAGCGCTAATGCAAGATAGGCGCAAAGCCCTTAGCGCGTCGGGTCGATCCAGCCAATATGGCCATCCCTGCGGCGGTACACCACGTTCAGGGCGCCATTTGCCGCATTCTTGAAGAGCACCGCCGGCTGCTCGACCAGGTCGAGCTGCATCACGGCCGCGCTGACGGTCATTTCCACGACTTTCGTTGTCGATTCGGCGATCACCAGCGGCGCCGCATCCTCATTGCTGGCCGCGTCGTCCTCGTCGCTGGGGGAGGCGAGGGTGAAGTAGGCCGCATTTTCCGCGGGCAGCGGGTCCTTGGCGCTGGCGTGGCGATCCTTCAGACGCCGTTTGTACCGGCGCACCCGCTTTTCCAGCTTGGCGAGGGCGCGATCGAATGAACCATAAGCGTCATCGGCCTCGTCATGAGCGGACAGAAACACGCCGGACGCGAGATGGGCGGTCATCTCGCACTCCACAAGATGGCGTTCCTTGGTGAACGTGACGAGCGCGTCGGCGCCCCGCTCGAAATACTTCGTAACGCCTTCGGTGAGCTTCTCCTGCACATAGGTTTGCAGCGCGTCGCCGAGGTCAATGTTCTTGCCGGTGACTTGAATATCCATGGGGCCTCCAGATTTCGCCAAAGCGTCGGCGAGGAAAGACTATTGAATGAATGACGCTTTCATCCAAGAGCGCCGCGCGCTTCAGGGGCGCGCAAACGCCAAGCCGCCGCCTTGCGACGCCGGCGCGACCCGAATCAGATCGCCGCGCGCAACGCCGCGCGCCGGCGCTGGACTGAAGACGGGATGCCGAGCGTTTCGCGATACTTCGCCACCGTGCGGCGGGCGATGTCTACGCCTTCTTCGCCCAGGAGCTCAACAAGTTTGTCATCGGACAAAACTGCGTCAGGCGTTTCTGATCCGACAAGCTGTTTTATGCGATGGCGCACCGCTTCCGCCGAATGCGCCTCGCCGCCGCGCTTCGACGCGATTGAGGCGGTGAAAAAGTACTTGAGCTCGAAGATGCCGCGCGGCGTCGCGATGTACTTGTTCGAGGTGACGCGCGATACTGTGGATTCGTGCATTTCGATGGCGTCGGCGACGGCGCGCAGATTCAACGGTCTGAGGTGCCGCACGCCATATGCGAGGAAACCATCCTGTTGGCGGACGATCTCTTCGGCGACTTTGAGGATCGTGCGCGCTCGCTGGTCGAGGCTCTTGGCGAGCCAGCTCGCGTTCGCGAACTGCTCTTGAACATAAGTCGCGTCTTTATCAGTCGATTTGTTCTTTGAAACCTTCGCGTAATAGTGCTTGTTGACGAGCACTTTCGGCAGGGTGTCGTTATTCAACTCGACTTTCCATCCGCCGTCTGAATCTTTCAGTACAAAGACGTCTGGCGTGACGATCTGCACCGGATCGCCGCCATAGGCGTAGCCGGGCTTTGGATTGAGCGCGCGCACCTCCGCGATCATGTCGCGCACATCGTCTTCCTCGGACTTCGTCGCCTGCATGAGGCCCTTAAGGTCCGCCTTGGCGAGAAGCTCTATGTTGTCGACAAACGCGTCCATGGCCGGGTCCAGACGGTCGCGGTCCTTTAGCTGCAGCCGCAGGCATTCTTTCAGATCCCGCGCGCCGACGCCGCTCGGCTCAAACGTCTGGATGAGTTGCAGCGCCGCTTCGACGGCGTCCGGTTCCGCGCCAAGCCGCGTCGCGACGTCGGCGAACTCGTCCCGAAAATAGCCGGCGTCGTCCACGAGATCGATGATATAGGCGCCGATGAAGAGCGTCTGCGGATCGGAGGTCGCGACCTTCAGCTGCTCGTTCAGGTGTTCGCGCAGAGAGATTTCGCTGGTGTGGCGCTCGCCGACCTCACGGTCGTCGACGACGCCATTGCGTCGTTCGCCAAGTCCCGCCCATTCATTGTTCTGGTAGCCGGCGGTCGCTTCGTCGCCGCCCATGCGGACCGCGCCTTCATCGTCGAAGGTTGCGTCGATGGCGTCTTCGGCGCGCGCATGGGAGTCAGCGCGCGTTAAATCGAGGCTGTCGGCTTCCGGCGGCGCCATCTCGTCCGCCCCGCTGGCGCCGGATTCGCCCGCGCTCGCGTCTCCCGGGTTCGCGTCGGCGCGGTCCTTTGCAGGCTGCGGCTCTGCTTTTGAGTCGCCGGCTCCCGCCCGTTCCGCGTCGGCCTCCTCCGCGGCGCGTTCGAGAAAGGGGTTCTCTTCGAGCTGCTGGTCGACATACTCGCCAAGCTCAATATTCGACAGTTGCAGCAGTTTGATCGCCTGCTGCAATTGCGGCGTCATCACCAGTTGCTGGGATTGCCGAAGTTCCAGTCTTGGAGCTAACGCCACACCGCCCCTTTCGCCCTTTCAGGTCCTAAACCGTCACATCTGGAAACTGTCGCCGAGATAGACGCGCCTGACGTCCTTGTCCCCGACGATATCGTCCGGCGCGCCCTCGATCAGGACCTGGCCTTCATGGATGATGTAGGCGCGGTCGATGATGTCGAGAGTCTCGCGGACATTGTGATCCGTAATCAGAACGCCGAGGCCCCGTTCCCGCAAATGCAAGACAAGATCGCGGATGTCGGAAATCGCCAATGGGTCGATCCCGGCGAACGGCTCGTCGAGCAACATAAAGGCGGGGCCGGTCGCCAGCGCGCGGGCGATTTCCACTCGCCGTCGCTCCCCGCCCGATAGAGCGAGCGCCGGCGCGCTGCGGATATGGGTGATGTTGAACTCAGTCAGCAGATCGTCGATAAGCCGTTGTTGCTTGTCCTTGTTCTTGTGGACAAGCTCCACGACGGCGCGCAGGTTCTGCTCGACCGTCAGTCCTCGGAAAATCGACGCCTCCTGCGGCAGATAGCCGACGCCGAGCCGCGCGCGTTGATACATCGGAAGCCGGGTGACGTCGTGGCCGTCAATGGTGATCGTACCGAAATCAGCGGGGATAAGCCCCGTGATCATGTAAAAGCAGGTTGTCTTACCTGCGCCGTTCGGCCCCAGAAGGCCCACCACTTCGCCGCGATTGACCCGCATTGAGACGTCACGCACGACCGGCCGCCGCTTGAAGCTCTTGCCGAGATGCGCAGCGTAAAGCCCCCCGTCGCCTTTGACGACTTTCGGTTGCAGGGGGCTTGAGGGCGACGTCTTATTCGCGCCCGCGCTTATGTCCGAATGCGGCTCCATATCGGCCTCTGATTTAGCGTCAAACCCGTTGACGGTTCCATAACGTCAGGATTGGCCCTCGATGGCCTTGGTCTGGAAGACGCCGCGCACGCGTTCGCCTTTCTTGGCGGCGAAAATGACCCGGCCGGTGTCCACCCAGTACGTGAGATCCTCGCCGGTAAGGATTTGTTCGCCTTGCGTGACGACGACGTCGCCCGTCATGCGGATGGAGCGGGTCGTTTCGGAGTAGACCGCGATGTCGCCCTTGATCGCCTCCTTGGCGGTGGCGTAGCGCACATTGCCGATGGCGCGGATTTCCTCCACGCCGCCGCCCTCGGACTGGGTGATGACGAGCCGGTCCGACGTCAGGATTGAGTCACCCTGGACCACCCGAACCTCGCCGATCCAGGTGGCGACTTTCTCCTCCGATTCCAGCCGGTCGCTGGTGATGTCGAGCGGCAGGTCGCTGTCCGCGGCGAGTTGGGCGGCCGCTGGCGCGGCGCTGAGCGTTGCGATCGCGATCGCGGCCAGCCATCGCCGCGCGCCGCCGCTGAGATCGTCCGTCATTGCAACCCTTCCCCGCCGCCGCGCAGCGTCGTTCGCCCTGGCGCGTCCTTTGGCCCATCCTCCGGCGAGGCGGCCGCCGCGGCCTCGCCAGACGGGGCCGCGCAGTCGCCCTCGTCCCTCAGCTTGCCAGGCGTCAGCGGCGACGTCCCGCAGCCGACGTTCTCGCGATCGGGATAAATCCGCACCGCAACATTGCCCTCGAAAACGACCGTGCGGCTTTCATTGTCGGCTTCCATACGGTCAGCCCGCAAGGTGGCGCCGCGTGGGCCGGTCCCTGCGACGGCCGTGTCCGCCAGCACGCGGTCCTCGTCAATCAAGAAAGTCGCGCTCGAGGTGTTGAGGACGTAATTGTCCGCTCCAACCGTGTGCTCGAAGACGACATTGTCATTCAGGAGCAAGGTGTTCGCTTCTGAATCGAAGCGGCCCTTTTCAGCCGAAACGACAGACTGATCCCCGCCGCCGCCAGACACCGCACGCGGCTTTTCCAGGCCGATGCGCTTGTCGTCGCCTGCGGTCTGGATCGCGGACTCCGCAGTGATGTCGAATGGCGTGCCGTCCGCGTCGACCCCTGAGAAATGCGGCTTCGCCATCCGCAGTTCTTCGGTCGACGCCTCGATGCTCTTCAACTCGTCCAGAAACACGTCCTCGGCGTGATTGCGGCCGGTGTTGGCGATGAAGACGCCGACGAGGATCGCGCCGATGGTTGGCAGCGCAATCCGCAGCCGACGCACGGTCGCGGAATGCTGCGCCGCCTCTTCGCCGGTCAGCCTTGGGGCGGTGGGCAGCGCGTCGAGGCGGCCGGTCGTCTGGGGAGCTTGCGCCATAGACTGAATGTAGTCGCGTGGGCGCCGAAGTCGAGCGGCGCGAGGGCCTTAAGGTCGGCGCAAGGGTCAGGAGTGGGCGAAAATGTCGGTGTCGGGCCATCCGGCGAGGTCGAGCGCCGCGCGGGTCGGCAGGAAGTCAAAGCAGGACTGCGCAAGCGCCGTGCGGCCTTCTCGCGCCAGCATGGCGTCGAGTTTCTCTTTTAGCGCGTGCAGATGCAAAACGTCGGAGGCCGCGTAGGCGATTTGCGCGTCGGTCAGCTTGCCTGCGCCCCAGTCGGAGGACTGCTGTTGCTTTGACATGTCGACGCCCAATAGCTCGCGCGCGAGGTCCTTCAGGCCATGTTTGTCCGTGTATGTTCGAACAAGCTTCGAGGCGATCTTGGTGCAATAGATGGGCGTCGTCGCAATCTCGAGCCACTGCATGAAGATGGCCACGTCAAACCGCGCGAAATGGAAGATTTTAAGGGTGTTTTCGTCGGTGAGGAGGGCTTTGAGGTTCGGCGCGTCATAAGCCTCGCGATCGAGCTGAACGAGGTGCGCGTCGCCATCGCCCGCCGACAGTTGCACGACGCATAAAGGGTCGCGGTGGGGGATGAGGCCGAGGGTTTCGCTGTCGACGGCGACCATTGGGCCGAAATCGACGTCAGGCGGCAGGTCGCCCTGATGGAGATAGTTCGTCATGGGCGGCGTTCTAACCCGTTTTCGGCGAATTGATAGGCGTTTTGCGTTCCGGACAGCGGCGCGAAAAGCGACCGGATTCTAAGCACTAAGAGAGCTTGCGTTATGTCCGCCCACGCGGCGGTGAGCCTTGCGGCGTCGCTCGACCGTCGATTCCGCATTGACTCTTTTCCGACTATTTTGTTCTCTTTTTGTTCCAATCATGCCCGCTGCGTCGGCGGCGGGTCGGTGTGGGGAGGCGCCTTTTGGGGAAGGCGCGGCGAGGGGAGCTTGGCGGGCGGCCGGCGGCGTTTGGAGAGAGCGCCAGGCGCGGGCCGCCCGCCGCTTCCGTTGCGCACGCCGATGGGTCGTGAGGCTTTTGTGGGATGGCGGAAAAGGAATGACGGACAAGGACGCATATGGGCGCGGACGCGCGCGCCGGGTCGCGATTTCAAAACTGAAGGCGCAGATTGCGCGGCTGGAAAAGCGCCCGCCTCTGCTTGCGCCGGCGTCTCGTCGCGACGCTTGTGACGACGCGGTTCAAGATCCCGCACAGGAGCCCGCCGCCTATTGGGCCCCCGCTTTCGGCGCGCGCGGCGCCTTGCATGAGGTGCGGTTCGCCGGCCTCGAAGAGGGCGCGGTCCCGGACCACCGCGCCGCGGCGGCCGCGTTCGGCTTTGCGCTGGCGCTTTCGTCCGCAGGCGCGCGAGGTTCGCAGGCTTACGTTTTCATCGCCAAGGCCCATGAGGCGGCGGGCGAGGGCGCGTTCTATCCGCCGGGGCTTTTGGGCCTTGGCGTCGATCCCGGCGCGGCGCTGTACGTTCGAACGCGCTCTGACGCTGAGGCGCTTTGGGCGGCGGAGGAGGCGCTGCGCGCGCCGCTCCATGATGGCGTGGGGGGTGACCGCAACCTGTCCGTGATCCTGCTTCTGCGCGCGACGGGGCCGCAAGTTGACCTGACGGCGACGCGGCGCTTGCACCTCGCCGCCGGCGCGTCAGGCGGCCAGTGCGTCATTGCGCGCGGCCGCGCGCGGGACGCATCGTCCTGCGCGCCTTATCGCTGGGTTGCCGGGCCGGCGCCAAGCAATCCGCTAACGGATGAAATCCACGGGCTTGGCCGTCCCGCCTGGACCGTTGCGCTCGAAAAAGGCGGCGCGATCCGCCCGCCCGCCGTCATTGAGGCGTCTACGGATGGCTTCATTTTGCGGTCGGAGGCGGCGCGGCCCTCTTTTGCGCCGGAGGGCGTCAAGCTTGCGCCTGCTTTCGCGATGGGGTCCGTCTGATGGCCGCGAAGGCGACCCACCGCCGGGCGCGGCGCATTCTTGGCGTCTTTCTGCCGATGCTCGCAATCGAGTTGCATGCCCGGCGCGCGGGAGGCGAGGCCGCGCTCACTACGCCGTTCGTTCTTTATGAACGCGCGGAGAACGCCCTGCGGCTCGTCCATGCGAACCGCTTTGCGCAGGCTGCCGGGCTTTATCCCGGCCAACCGCTCGCCGAAGCGCGCGCGCTCGTTCCAGGGCTCGCCGCCGCATCGGCCGCGCCCGCCGCTGACGCGGTTGATTTCGACCGTCTCGCGCAAGGGTTTTTGCGCTATGGGCCACGGGTCGGCGTGTTCGGGTTCGGACGCATCTGCGTTGAGATCGCCGGCTCGGCGCATCTTTTCGGCGGTGAGGCGGGCGTTCTGTCGGATCTTCGCGCGCGGCTCCTTCATCTCCGCTTCGCCGCGCGCGCCGCGATCGCCGATACGCCGGCCGCCGCTCTCGCCGTCGCCGCTTATGGCGTTGATGACGCGGAAAAAGGCGGGCGGAATAAAGCTTCCGCGAATGTGTCTGTAAGCCCTTTATCTTCCGGTCCAAGGGGCGGGCGCAATCCCGGGTGGCGCGGCGAACTCGTGGCGGCGCCGGGGCGTGGCGCTCCTGCGACGTCGTCCGCATTCGCTGCGCGTATCGTGCCGTCAGGCGCGGTTGATATGGCGCTTGATCCTTTGCCCGTCGCCGTCCTCGATCTTGATCCGAATACGGTTCAGTTGTTGAGAACTCTTGGTCTAAAGACGATTGGAGCAACTCGCCGCCAGCCGCGCGCCGCTCTTGTCAAGCGTTTCGGCAAGGCGTTCGCCGCGCGCCTCGACGCGGCCTGCGGCGCGGTTTTCGAAAGCCTCTCGCCTATCGCCGAACCAACCGACTATAGCGCCTTCGCGCGGACCGCGTCGCCGGTGATGACCATCGACGCTGCGCTTGAAGGCGCGCGCGGGCTCGTTGCGGATCTTGCTGAGAAGCTTGAACGCGACGACCTTGGCGCGCGGCGTCTCGCTTTGCATCTCTTTCGGCTCGATAACACCAGCCATGTGGAAAGAGTTGATTTCGGCGCGCCCACCCGCGCGCCGGAGACCATCTTGCGGCTCTTTCGCCTGAAGTTCGAAAAAGGCGCGCGGCCCGTCGATCCGGGGTTCGGCTTTGACGCCTTTCGTCTGACCGCCGAGCGTGTGGCACCCATGGCCGCGACTCAGCGTTCGGCGATTAGAGTCTCCAAAAACGCCTCATTTTTAGACGAAGAGGCGCAAGACGTCCGCGCCGCTCTCTCAAGGCTCGCCGACCGCCTGTCGGCGGCGCTTGGGGCGGGGGAGGTCTTTTTCTACGCCCCGCGCGACACGCATGTCCCGGAGCGCGCGGCGCGGGAAGCGCCGGCGCTTGGCGCCGAGACGATAAGGACGGCGAGGTCCGCCTGGCCCGCCGCCGTCTCGCCTGCAGGCGTTCCGTATCGGCCGTTATTTCTCTCGCCGAAGCCGGAGCCGCTGCAGGTGACGGCGCTTGCGCCTGATGGGCCGCCTGCGCGGTTTATCTGGCGGCGCGTTGCCTATCGCGTCGTCCGCGCGGCGGGGCCGGAGCGCCTTCTCGGCGAGTGGCGCCTCGGAGAAGAGCATATGCGCGATTACTACCGCGTGGAGGATGCGTGCGGGCGTCGGTTCTGGATCTTCCGAGAAGGGGAGATGGGCGCTGGTGACATGACGTGGCGCCTCGCCGGGGCCTTCGCATGATCTCCTCGTCGCCCGCCGCCGTCCGCTATGCGGAGCTTTCCGCGTTCACGAATTTCTGTTTCCTGCGCGGCGCGTCGCACCCTGATGAAATCATCGCCCAGGCGGCGGCCCTCGGGATGGACGCCGTCGCCGTGACGGACGTCAATTCCTTCGCCGGGATCGTGCGCGCCCATGTCGCTGCGAAAGAGGCGGGCGTGCGCTTCATTGTGGGCGTGCGTCTGTCGTTTACGGACGCCGTCCCGGACGTGCTCGCCTATCCTCAGGACCGCGCCGCTTACGGACGGTTGTGCCGGCTTTTGACCCGCGGCAAGCGGCGGGCGGAAAAGGGCGCCTGCCTTTTGACAGTTCAAGACGCGATCGAGCTAGGGGAGGGAAGCCTTTTTGCCGTCGCGCCGGACACTCCCGAAGACGCTGGCCTGGAGGCGCTTGCCGCTAAGCTCCGAGACGTGTTTCCGGACGACGTCTGGCTCGCCGCCGCGCGCGCCTTCGGGCCGGATGACGCCCGCGAAGTGAATGCGCTCGCAAGGATCGCAGACCGAGTCCGCGTTCCGCTCCTCGCCGTCAATCATGTTCTTTACCACGCGCCGGCGCGGCGCCAACTCCAGGACGTGCTTACCTGCATCCGTGAAGGGACGACCATCGACCTCGCGGGCCGCATGCTGGAGGCGAACGCTGAGCGCCATTTAAAATCGCCAGCGGAGATGGCGCGCCTTTTTGCAGATCATCCGGGGACGGTCGAAGAGACGGTGCGGCTCGCCGGGCGGTCGCGCTTCTGCCTTGATGAGTTGCGTTATGAATACCCGAAAGAGACGGCCGACGGGGAAAGCCCGCAGGAAACGCTGGAGCGCCTCACATGGATCGGCGCGCGCGGACGATACCCCGACGGCGTGCCGGAAAAGGTGCGCGCCGCCCTCGTTCACGAACTGGATCTCATCGCCCGGCTCGACTACGCGCCCTATTTCCTCACCGTCTACGACATTGTGCGCTTCGCGCGTTCAAAAGACATCTTGTGCCAGGGGCGCGGCTCGGCGGCGAATTCCTCCGTATGCTACTGTCTTGGCGTCACATCGGTCGATCCATCCAGGATAGATTTGCTCTTTGAGCGGTTCATTTCGGAGGAGCGGCGCGAGCCGCCGGACATCGATGTCGACTTCGAGCATGAACGCCGCGAAGAAGTTATTCAGTATATATACGAAAAATATGGGCGCGAGCGGGCGGGCATCGCCGCCACCGTCATCTCCTATCGCGCGAAGTCCGCCTTACGCGAAGTCGGCAAGGCGATGGGCCTGTCTGAAGACGCCGTCTCGGCGCTCTCCGGCATGACCCGCGGCTGGCGCGACGGGCGCATTCGCGACGAGGCGGCGGCTGATTGCGGCCTCGACGTCAGCGAGCCGCGTCTTGCGGCGACGCTGCGGCTCGCGCGCGAGATTGTCGGTTTTCCCCGGCACCTGTCGCAGCATACGGGCGGCTTCGTCATGACCGACGGGCCGCTCGAAGAGACGATCCCCATTGGCAACGCGGCGATGCCGGACCGCACCTTCGTTGAGTGGGACAAGGACGATCTTGACGCCCTCGGCATTATCAAGGTCGACGTTCTGGGGCTCGGCATGCTGACCTGCGTCGCCAAGGCGTTCGGCCTGCTCGCGCGCCATTACGGGTTGTCGCTCGATCTCGCCTCCGTGCCGCCGGAGGAAAAGGACGTCTACGACATGATCTGCCGCGCGGATACGCTGGGCGTTTTTCAGATAGAGAGCCGCGCGCAGATGACGATGCTGCCGCGCCTTAAGCCGAGAGATTTCTACGATCTCGTGATTGAAGTGGCGATCGTCCGGCCGGGGCCGATCCAGGGCGACATGGTGCATCCTTATCTGCGCCGTCGCCGCGGCGAGGAGAAAGTTGAGTTTCCGTCCAAGGAGCTTGAACAGGTGCTGGGCAAGACTCTCGGCGTGCCCCTGTTCCAGGAGCAGGCGATGAAGATCGCCATCATCGCCGGGGGGTTCACGCCGACGGAGGCCGACCAGCTCCGGCGGGCGATGGCGACCTTCCGCAAGTCAGGGACCATTCATCTCTTCGGTGAGAAGCTCATCGAAGGCATGAAGGCGCGCGGGTATGATCCCGCCTTCGCCGAGCGTTGCTTCAAGCAGATTGAGGGCTTTGGCGAATATGGTTTTCCGGAAAGCCATGCGGCGAGCTTTGCGTTGATCGTCTATGTCTCCTGCTGGCTCAAATGTCGGTATCCGGACGTCTTCCTGGCGGCGATGCTGAACGCCCAACCTCTCGGCTTTTACGCGCCCGCGCAGCTCGTCCGCGACGCGCGTGAGCACGGGGTGGAGGTGCGCGGCGTTGACGTCAACACGTCGTTCTGGGACGCGACGCTGGAGCAGGCGCGCGCAGATGAAGCGCCCCTCGCGGAGCGCCTGCACATTGCTCACGCTGAAATGGCGCCTGCAATCCGGGGGCGTTATACGGTGCGGCTCGGGTTTCGACAGATAAAAGGCCTGTCCAGTGAGGTTGCGGAACGGATTGTCGCCGCGCGCGCTGGGGGCGGGGCGTTTGATTCCGCGCGCGACCTCTGGCTGCGGGCGAGGCTTTCGCGCGCTGATGTGGAGCGGCTCGCCGACGCTGACGCCTTTGCGTCGCTCGGTCTGTCGCGGCGCGACGCCTTATGGGCCGCGCGCGGGCTTGATGCGGGCTCAGGCGAGAATGCGCCGCCGCTTTTCGTCCATGCGCAAGCGTCGGGCCGAGAGGCGGAGGCGGCGTTGCCGCGAATGCCGCCGGGGGAGGAGGTCATCCATGATTACCGGTCGCTGCGGCTTTCGTTACGGGCGCATCCCGTGGCGTTCCTCCGCGTACAGCTTGAGGAGGCGCGGTTCGTCCGTAATGAGATGTTACGCGAAACGGCGGACAGGCGACGCGTGCGGGTCGGCGGGCTTGTCCTAGTGCGCCAGCGGCCCGGCACCGCGTCGGGCGTTATCTTCGCGACCCTCGAAGACGAAACCGGCGTCGCCAATATCGTCATCTGGCCGCGGGTGTTTGAGCGCTTCCGCCGCGTCGTCCTCGGCGCGCGGGCGATGGGCGTTGCGGGCCGGGTGCAGCGCGAAGGCGAGGTCATTCACGTGGTCGCTGACAGGCTTGAGGATTTAAGCCCCATGCTGGCGACCTTGTCGGAGGATTATGCAGACGCGGCGGAGGCGTACGCCCGGGCCGACGAGTTCCGCCATGGCGGTGAGCGGACGGACCCGCGCGCCACGTCGATCGAACGCAAGGCCGACCAGGAAAAACGCCTACGGACGATCCTTCCGAGATCGCGCGATTTTCATTGAGAATTCCCGACGAAATCCTCTGAATGCGCTTCGCTCTGCGGCGCGGTCAGGAGGCTGACGAAAATAAGCGTCGGAACATGGATGAGAAGGCCGAGAACGCCTTCATGCAGATCGAAGGGTCTGAGGCTTTCGCCAAAGAAGCCCGTCAGAAAGAAGAAGAGCGCCATTGCGGATCCGGCCGCGAAGCCGGCGATGACGCCGGCGGTCGTCGCGCGCCGCCAGTAAAGCGCAGCGACGATCGGCGGGGCGAGCTGACAGATGAGGCCATAGGCCGTCAGCAACAGAACCACGAGCGACGCGGAGCCCGAGACGGCGAAGAAGTAGGCGACGGCCCCGAAGACCAAAACGAAGACTTGAATGAGCCGCCTTTGCGCAATGTCGCTCATCTTCCGGAATGGCCCGATCGCGTCCTCAACAATGACCGACCCCGCCGCATGGAGGAGCGCGTCGCCCGTCGACATGGAGGCGGACAGCGCCCCCGCGCAGAAAAGGCCGACCACAAGGGCCGGCAGCTCCACATTGAGGATCATGAACGGCATGATGAAATCCGCCGACGGCGGACGCTCCGAGTAAAGAACGCCGGCGAACCCGATGAGAAAGACGGGGATCAGGAAGATCTGGAACGTGGGAAAGAGGAAGACCGTGCGTTTCAGCGTCCGGTCGGTCCGGGCCGTGAACGCCTTCATGAAGAGGTGCGGCCACATCATGAGGCCGACGGCGGAGACGATGATAGCGCTTGAATACCCGCCCCAGGTCCAGGGGCTTCCGTCGGCGGCGAGGCCGGGCGCGGAAAGGAGTTCGGGGCGTTCGGCGAGGATCTGCTCGAACATCTCGCCGACCCCGCCATAAAGCGAAATCGGCAGATAAAGTCCAAGCGTCCATGCAATCGCCAGCATGAACAGTCCCTGGAATGTGTTCGTCCAGCCGACCGCTTTTGCGCCGCTGAAGAGGACGTAAATGATGACGACGCCATAAGCGGCGCCGGCGCCGAGCCAGATCGGGACGCGACCCTCCGTCACCGCCTCAATGACAATGCCTGCGCCGCGCATCTGAAGGGTGATATACGGAATGAACGCCGCAAGCGTCATCAGCGCGATGATCAGTGACAGGATCTTTGATGGAAACCGGCCGCAAATGAGCTGCGCTTGCGTAACGTAGCCGAACTTTCGTCCGAGGTCGGCGGCCTTCGGCCCGATGAAGAAATAGGGCGCCATGCCGAGGACGCCATAGGACAGGATGTAGTAAGCCGCCGCGCCGCGCGAATAGGTCCATCCGGGTCCGCCAAGAAAAGCGAAGGCGGAAAAGACCGACGCGCCGAGCACAAAATACATGACGAGCAAGCCGAAATCCCGGTCGCCAGCCACGTACCCTTGCACGCTTTTTGACGCGCCGCGGCCAGAAACGAGCCCTATCGTCAGGGTCAGGACGAGATAACCGACGATGACGGCGGCGATGACCTGCCAACGCTCCATCGGTTCAGCGCCGGCCTTCGCTGCGGTAAAGCGCGTAAAGGACGCCCATGCCGGCGAGGATCAGGACCGCCAGGCAAAAGAGGTTAAACGGCAGGCCGAGGACGATGGGCGTCGGCCGATTGATCAGCGTGAAGCCCGGCCAGGTGACGGCCAGCAGAAAGAAAGTCAGATAGATGAATGTCACGCGCCTCATGACCGTCCCCGGAACGTCTTCAGGCGTCGAATGCTAGCTTGATGTTGCGACGGGCCGCAACCGGTCGACGCGCGCGCTCACTCGTTGGCCGCGCGGATTGTCCCTTCCGCCGAGCGCCGCTCTTCGGCGAATGCGCGCGCTTCTGCGAAGAGATGGCGTTGGGCGTGGCTGCCGCCAATTTGTTGCAGGTGTGGGTCGGCCTCGCCGAGCGCGGCCGCCGCCTCATCGAAGCGGCCGCGGGCGAAGGCGAGCGCGCCGCGCGCGGCGGGAAGCAGCGCCGCTCTCCAGGCCGTCGCCGTTCGATGGCAGCAGCGAGCGGCTTTTTCATCAATTGAGCGGAGCATCGCTTCGGCTTCGCCGGGCGCGCCCGCCCGGGCGAGGGCGTAGAGGTAGTGAATGTCATGGAACGGAAAGATCCGTTCGCCGGCGCGTTTGCGCACTTCGGCGACCACCGGCTCCCAGCGCGCGCCGACGTTCAGCCCGCGCATTTCAAGCCGCCACAGCATGGAGACGGCGCCAATCTGCTCCTGGGGAAACTCCGGCCACTCGCCCCACAGGCGCGCGTCGTAAATCGCGAGCGCGCCGGCCTCGTCGCCGAGCGACAACCGAAAAAGCGCTGCATGCCACCAATTGTGGTCGCGGATGAAGACGCCTTTGCCGTCCCATGTGTGGGCGCAGCGATCGAGCCAGCGTGCGCCGTCGGCCGCTTCGCCGCGGGTCTCAAATACGTGCGCGACCGCGTGGTGCGCCCAGGCGTCGTCAATCGCGATCTCGACCGCCCGTACGCCTTCTTCATGGGCGGCGCTGAGATCGTGGTTCTGCTCCAGCGCAAAGGCGATCATGCCATGGGCGTACGGCGCATCTTCGTGAACGATCGCTGCGCGGCGCCCGAAGCGCAGGAGCGCGGCCTGGTCGCCGAGATTGAAGGCGTGGTACTGTCCCCATTTAATCGCGCAAATGTCCGCAGGCCAACGAACCGTCAGTTCGTCAAGCGCCTTAAGCGCGCCGTGGAAGTTCTTGTCGGCCCAGGCGTCGACCGCGTCGCAGAAGAGCTGTTCGCGCGCGGACCCTTGCCTGCGGGCCGTGCGCATTCGGGCGATGTAGGGCGCGGCGTTCGCCCAGCCTTCCGCGCCCTCAAACGCGAGATGCAAGGCCGCGGCGTGGGCGTTGATCAGCGGCGCGCCGTCGTAGGCGTCCGCGACCTTGAAGAGATCGCGCAACTGCGAGCCATAGGAGATGAACTCGCGAACATAGGCGTCATAACCGCGCGCCGCCGCCGCATCGGCGCCGGCGATGGGCAGGTCGTAAGAATCCTGGCTCAAGCACTTCGAATTCGTCATAGCGACATCAGGTACTCAACACGCGACGCAGCGGCTAGTCGAAAAGCGCTCTCATCTGCTCACAATATGGTCGGCGGAGAAGCGAGGCGCCGAAAATAAAAACCCCCGGCCGTTGAGCCGGGGGCTTGAACTCTCGCAGGGTCCGGCGCGCTTAGTCGCGCATGATCCCGAGAATATTCAGGATGTGGATGAAGAGGGTGACAAAAGACCCATAGAGCGCGAAGGCGCCGAAAATCGCCGCCCGGTCGTTCGCTGCGCCGCCTTCAACGTACATCGACTTGATGGTCTGTGTTTCCCAAGCCGTCACAGCGGTGAAGACGATCACCACGAGGCCAGACGTGATGAGGCTCATCATCGTCGAGCCGATAAAGACATTCACGATGATCGCGATCAGAAGACCGATGGACGCCATGGCGAGGAACCCGCCCCAGCCGGAAATGTCGCGCTTGGTCGTGTAGCCCCAAAGGCTGATCCCGGCGAACAATCCTGCGGTGATGAAGAACGCTCGGTAAATGTCGACGCTCGCTCCCGCCGCATTGAAGGAATACAGCATCGGCGCGATGAGAAGGCCCCAAAGGCCGGCATAGACCCAGAACATGGCGTGGGCCATGCCTTTCGAGCCATTGAACATCACCCGCGGCGCGAACCAGCCAAGGCCGAGCAGACCGGCGAAAAGAACCCATTTCAGCGGGGTCCCGCCGATCGCGTAGACGAGGTTTTGCTGGGACGCGACGAACAGCGAAACGATGCCCGTGCCCGCGACGCCGAGCGCCATATAGTTGTAGACGCCCAGCATATACTGACGCAGGCCCTCGTCGATAGCGCCTGCGCCGGCGCGCGTCGTTGTCGTCGCGCCGTAGCCTCTGCGAAGATCGTTCATGTGTGCTCCAAAATTCCGCCTGCGCGCCGCTTCCGGTCCGCGGCCGCCGATATGGACCTTATATGAGAACCGCTTGCGGTCGTTCAACACTCGCCTGCAAAGCGTTGCGGCGAGCGGGAGGAGCTTCCGCCGCGGACGCTTAAATCGCCGTTAAGAGATTAAGAGATCTCGAAGCGGGCGGCGAAGAAGCCGTCGCACCCGCCCTTGTCGCGCAGCATGGCGGGCGTGGTGCGCAGCGTGTGGCCTGTTACGGCGTCGGCGAAATCACCGAGTGCGCCCGCGTCAATTTCTGACGGCCTTAGTTTCCCCGTCCGCTGAAGCGCCGCTTCGGCCTGCGCTTCGCCTTCCTCCGGTTGCAGCGAGCACACGCAGTAGACCAGCGCGCCGCCTGGCCGGACAAATCCCGCGGCGCGGTCGATCATTTTCGCCTGGAGCTCGGAGAGGGCGGCGAGCTGGTCGGCGGTCTTTGACCACATGACGTCGGGATGGCGGCGAATGGTGCCGGTCGCCGTGCAGGGCGCGTCGAGCAGGACCGCGTCGAACGGCGTCGCCGGTTCATATGTCCTGACGTCGCCCTCTATTATTTCGGCTTCGAGACCGGTTCGCTTCAGATTGGCTTTCAGCCTGTCGAGCCTGGTCGCCGATTGGTCGATCGCAGTGACGTTCGCGCCGGCGGCCGCAAGCTGCATGGTCTTGCCGCCCGGCGCCGCGCACAGGTCGAGCACGCGTTGACCGTTGATGTCGCCAAAGAGCTTTGCCGGCAGCGCGGCGGCGGCGTCCTGCACCCACCAGTCGCCATTGGCGTAGCCGGGGAGGTCGGAAATCGTCGGCTCGCCGTTGAGGCGGATCGACCCCGCCCCAATGGTCCGCCCGCTGGTCCGTTCAAGGAATTCCGGCAGCCGCGCCGGGTCTTTGATCGTCAGATCGATTGGCGCGCGCGCGCGATGCGCTTCGGCGATCCGCCGCGTGGTCGCTGGGCCATATCGCCGCTCCCAGCTGCGCCATAACCAGCCGGCGGTGTCGACGCGCAGGGGCAGGGCGTCAGCCTTTGACTTGCCGGCGTCGGCGATTTTTCGGGTGATGGCGTTGACGACGCCGGACAGTGACGCCGTTTCCTTGTAAGCGCGCGTGAGGTCCACGGCGGTTGAGACGGCCGCGTGCGGCGGCGTCTCCAGAAACAGCAATTGGGCCGCGGCGATCCTCAAGATGTGCATCGCGCGGCGGGCGCGCTTTGCAATGGGCCGATCGAGGTAGTCGCCGATGATGGCGTCGATCGTTCCACGACGTCGCAGGACGGTTGAGGCGAGGGCGCGCGCGAAGCCTCGATCCGGACCGTCGAGGTCGTTGAAGGCGCGGCAAACCAGTAGCGCCTCATCGAGGCTGCGGCCGTCCTCCACCAAGAGGGCGAGGTCGATGGCCGCTTTGCGGGCCGGCCCGCCGGCGATGTGCGACACGTCGACGACGTTCTGCGCGCCTTCCTCGCGCCCCTCAGGACGCTCGCGGCCTGCGCCGCGTCGCTGGCGACCGCCGCCCGATTCGGGCCGGGCGCGTTCACTGCGCATCTTTGCTCTCCCGGGACTCGTCGCTTGGCGCCAGCGGGTCAGTGGACGGCTTTTCAACCGTGACCGCGACCGCGCGCACCGGGTCTTCACCGACCAGGATCGTTTCAATGAACTGCTTTGACGCCGCGTCAACGATCAGGATCGCGTTTTCGTCAGGCATCGAGACATAGGCCCGCGCCCCGTCAGAAGAAAACGTGACCCAAAGGCCGCGCGACGGTAAGCGCATATACGCCGCCGGAGGATACCCTGGCGTTTCAAGGGTGTGGACATTGAGGTTCTTGCCGCAAGTCGCCCAGACCTCGCTTTCGTCCTTGTTCACCGCAACGCCGTGGCAACGGCTAAAGCCGTCCGTATTCAGAAAGCCAAGCGCTTTGATGAGGCTTGGAAGCCCGAGACTCTTGTCGTGTTTTACGCGGCGGACGTCGGAAGGCTCCAGCACGTCGCCGACTTCAAACCCGTTCAGGCCGTCGATCTGACCAATGACCAATCCGCGGCGTGGCGCCGCGGCCTGCCGGGTGAGGCCTCCGCCAAACGACATGCCGCCGCTTGGCGAGGCGGTTTCTCGCGCGCCATCGATCGTCGAAAGATCAAAGACCCCAATGCGGCGCGATCCGCCGACGCCGGCGATCGCGGCCCGTCGTCTGGGGCCGTTGGCGGCGATCATCTTCGCCTTTCCGGGCAATTGCGACTGGGCGATCCGCCGGCCCGTCGCGATATCGAAGAGAATGATGGACCGCTCGCCGATCGCCGCCAGCGCAACGCCGCCATCCGGCCCGGCGGCGAGGTCAATTTCCTGCAGCGCCACGCCGGCCTCGGCGCGCCAGACTGCCTGGGCGGAGACGGCGTCATAGGCGATGAGCGGGCCGTTTGCGCCTTCAAGCGCAACGAATGCGAGGTGATCGGTTTTCGAAACGGCGAGGTCGATTGGCTGGGCGTCGAATTTCAGGCGGGTGACCGTGCGCGGGGGTGACGACGCCACGACCGAGACGTCGCCATCGCCATTGTTGATTACCCAGATGCGGTCCTCCGCGACGCTTGCGGTCGCGAAGAGCGCGCTCGACACCAAGGTGACGGCGATCCGCGCAGCTTTCCCCCAAAAAGATATGACCCGCCCCTTTCCATGGATTGGCTCCGGATCAGTCGCATCAAGTGCGCAACGTAGACTGATTGGAGTGTTTTCGCGCCTCGGGCGAACATCGGCGTCGCGACCGCATCCATCGCCTATCGCGGCGCAGCGCGCAACTGGGCGACCTTGCGTCGTATGGCGCGGGGCCGCCTGCCTGAGATTGACACCGTCACGCGCCGGCGCTACGTGGCGCGTTTTCATGACGGGAAGGCGCGCCTCGCCGCCGTTGAAATCGTTCGTCGGATCGGCCGACGGACCGGCGCGCGCCGCGACGAGGAAGCTCAATGTCTAAGCGGATCAGCGCGAAATATAAACTTGACCGACGGGTTGGCGAGAACGTCTGGGGCCGCCCGAAGTCTCCCATCAACAAGCGCGAATACGGCCCCGGCATGCATGGCCAACGACGGAAGGGCAAGCTGTCGGACTTTGGCCTGCAGCTTATGGCGAAGCAGAAGCTGAAGGGATATTACGGCAATATCTCGGAGAAACAGTTCGAGAAGATCTACGTTGAAGCGGTCCGTCGGCGCGGCAACACTGCGGAGAACCTGATCGGGTTGTTGGAAAGCCGGCTCGACGCGCTGGTCTACCGCGCCAAGTTCGTCCCGACCGTTTTCGCCGCGCGCCAGTTTGTGAACCATGGCCATATCAAGGTGAACGGGGTGCGCACCAATATTCCGTCGTTCCGCTGCAAAGTCGGCGACGTGATCGAGGTCAAGGAAAAGTCGCGCACTATGGCTCTCGTGCTGGAGGCGCTGCAAAGCGCGGAGCGCGACATTCCCGACTATGTTGACGTCGACCCCAAAAAGATGACGGCGACCTATATGCGCGTGCCGGAGTTCGCTGAAGTGCCGTATGCGTGCACGATGGAGCCGAACCTCGTTATTGAATACTACTCCTCCTAGTCGTTGGCGTGCGCGTTTGGCCAGGCCAGCGCGAAGCCTTGCATCGCCATGCGAAGGGCCGTTGAGAATATTTGGCGACGCATGGCTTTGTCCCTCTTTTGGCGTTTGTTCCGAGCGTCCGTTTGAACTACCCTGATGTCTCGTCGCGCCGCAGCGCCGGCGATGGGGCGGTGAAGAAAGCGGAGGGAATGATGTCGGGTCTGATGGGGAAGCTCTGGGGTCGCGCGGCGCTCAGCGGCGTTGTTGCGATAGTCGGGATCGGTTCGGTCGCGGCGCAGGACAGCGAAATCAGCGATCCGCGCCGCAATATTCCGGATTTCGACGCGCAGCATCTCGGCCCGGTCCTCGATGACCTTGGCGTGACCTGGCAGGAGCGTCGCACTGATGACGGCGGTCGCTACATACGGGCCAGCGTCGGGACGAGCTTCGCATTCAACATTGTCCCATCCGCATGCGAAGACCAGTACGAACTGACGAGTTGTCTGGGCGCGAGTTTTATCGCCCTTTATGGCGGCGCGCCGCTGAACTACCAGACTGTGTCCGCGTTCAATCAGCGCTACGCGTTCACGACCGCAGGCGTCCTGCCGGGTGGCCGAGACGCTTTTATCAGCAGATACGAAATCGCCGACTTTGGCATCGCGCGCGGAAATGTGGCGTCGAGCCTTGCGAACTTCATTTATCTCGCCGAGCGCTTCAAGAACGAAATCACCAACGGGGTGACGACCGTCGCTCAGGAAGGCTACGCCAGCGACATGGCGGAGGCGTCATTGAACCAGAAGGTCGCCCTCGCCATGGGCGCCGCGCCTGAACGCCCGACCTCGCGCGCCTTGCGCCATCGCGCCGCTTTTGAGGCGGTGGCGGACGCCGTCCGGCTGTTGAACGCAAGCGACGCGGCGCCGAAGAACAAGATTTCCAACATTAGCGCCGAGGAGTGAGGCGCAAGGTCGCTCAGTCAGCGGAGTAGGTTGCGCGCTCTAGCAGGACGGGCCGCAATAGCGAACTTCGGTCACCTGACGCGGCCAGCGCGTTGCGGTGCGCTCCATACGGATCGATTGAACCAGCACCTTTGACAGTTCGGACGTGTAGTCGTACGCCGTCTCAGCGACGATGAGCGATGACGCGCTGTCGAGCAGGGTGTCATCTGGCAGGTTTGTGTACGGTGTATCGGCCGCATACGGGGCTCCGCCGTCATCGTCCAGGCTCCAAGCGACCTCCACTCTGTTGTCGTCAGGATCAAACACAACGCTCACGACGGTAAAGTCGATGTCGTTGTCGTCGGCGCCTGAAATAAGCTCCACGCCTCGAAAGAGACCGTTCAGTTCGGACGTCGTAATCTGCGCCTCCTGCGCGACAAGGTCGGCGAGAGTATTCGCGGCGAGCGTCATCCGCCGGCTCGCAGTGAGCGCGTCCGCGCCTTCAACGATGGCGAAAAACATAAAGACCATTACAGGCGCGATGAGCGCGAATTCGAGCGCCGCCAGGCCGCGCTGGCAACCGAAAAAGCCGGCGGCGCGCAAATGCCTCTTGAGCTTGTCGAAGGTTGCGTCTGAGGTCATATTAGAAAGGCTCATTGCGGAAGATCGTCGTCGAGATCATTTTGTGGGCGCCGCCGTCGGCGGACTCCAGATTGAAACCAATCGCCGGATTGAAACTCTTATAGAGAAAGCAAATCCGAACACGGATAATATCTCGTGCGGCGCCGGTGTTGTAGGGGAGCGTGTCCGGGTCAGGCTCGCCCAGCGTCGGGTCGGAATCTCTGCAGACCGGCGCGGCGACATCCGCCGCGAGGTCCGTAAAATTGTTGAAGCGCTGAACATCGACCGTCAGTTGCTCCTGGCAGTCGCCGAACGAACCCACCACACGGCAGATCTCGCCGAAGAATGCGTCTTGTGAAATCGCGCCGCCTTGCGCTTGGCCGGTGCGAATAAGGCGCGCAGCGCGCGTGCTGGCTGAGTCAACCGCAGATGAAATGAAGAAGTAGAGGGCCGCTTCGAACACCGAAAGCGTCAGCGCGAGAAAAACCGGCGCAACCATGGCGAACTCGATCGCCGCTGAGCCGCGACGGCTCCGCACGAAGCCGCGACGCGTCCGCAGGCCGAAAAGATTGCGCCGCGTTGAATGGGCCATGTCCCGATCTCCGCCCCATGCTGATCAAGATGGGCGGTCCGGCCGGGGCGCCGCCTCCCTCAAGCTGGCACCCTAGGTCCATTCAGCTTAATCGCGGGTGAGCGAGACTGGTTAACGGATTGCGGCAAGCGGCGCGCGCTGGCGGTCGCCTTTAGGCGAGTCAAAAACGAGGCGAGACAAAAAAAGCCCCCGCGGCGCGGGGGCTTTCTTGTTCAGTGCGGCTTGCGCAGCGTGGCCTCGCGCAAAGGCCGAACGCTGAGCAGATTAGAAGTCCTTGCGGATCGAGACGCCCCAGGTCCGCGGCTGAACGACATAGGCGTTCAGCGAGCCTGCCTGCGCAACGGACGGGAAGGCTGTGATGAGGCCGTCGTCATTGGCGAGGTTACGGCCCCAGACGTTAACGCTGAAGCCGTTTTCCATCCGGAAGGCCATATTCGCGTTCAGCTGGCTGACCCGTCGGGTTGGCGCGAGCTCGTTCTGGTTCTGGAAGAGATCGACTTCGCTTTCGAATAGATACTCAACCCGCGGCGTCAGCGTATTCCCGCCGCCAAGGTCCCACTCATAGGTCGCGGCCGCCGTCAGGCTGACCGGGTGGATCCCGACCGGATCTTCGCCCGAAAGATCAACCGTCGTCACGCCCGCCACGGCGCACTGGGCGACGATATCAGCTTGCGTAAACGGCACGAGGCCTGCCGCCGGGCACGGCGCGGCGACGAATGAGTCGAAGTTGGGATCGAGATAGGTGAGGCCGAAGTTGAGCGCGAACGCTTCGAACGGCGAATAAAGGCCTTCGACTTCGAAGCCCCGGACCGATTGCTCGCCGGCGTTGGCGAAGACAAAGCCCGTGCCCGTGAAGGCGTTCGACTGGAAGTTGTCGACCGTCTGATCGAAGAGCGCGACGTTCAGGAAGCCGCCGTCAAAGCGCGCTTTGAAGCCTATTTCGAAGACCGTCACGTCTTCGGCCGCCGCGAAGCGCCCGACTGCGAGACCGTTATTGCCGATCTGCGGCACCTGGGCGTCCTGGGACAGGTTCACCGCCGGCGCCTTATAGCCGGTGGCGTAGCTGAAATAGACGTTGAGGTCGTCGGTGACGTCGTAAGCGATCCTTGCGGTGACGTTGATGGCGTCGTCAACGGCGAAGCCGTCATCGCTAAGCGAGATTTCGTCGTCCCGCACTGCGCCCGGCTGCGGGAAAGGCGTCTGGCGCGGAATGAACTGCAGTGCGGAAAGAGCCGGGAAAGCCGCCAGCGGGTTCAAGGCCGGATTGGCTTCAAGCGCCGCCGTCGTGCCGTCGACCACGCCCTGCCTGATCACGCCAAAAGCCGGGTTAGTGGCCGCCGCCGTCGCCGCGGCGACAAAGAACGCCGTCGGATCGGCTGGATTGAAGGGCGTGCCGATGGCCGTTCCGAGGCCATCCGCTGCGGCGAGCGCCGCGCCCGAGCCAGTGCCGACTGCGGCCGGATCAAAGAACTGGCTGAAGAAGATGTTCTGGAATGGATCCGTCTGGATCGTGTTCCCAACCGCTTTCTTGCGGTCCCGGTTGTAGGCGACGCCGCCGGTCAGCGTCAGCCGGTCCGTCACTTCCCAATCGGTCTGGAAGAAGAGCGACGTCGACCGGTTGTCGAGCTCGTAGTTGCCCGTAAAGCCAGTTTGGTCAGCGAATGAAGAGCCGAAGGGAAGCGCGACGACGCCATTCGCGGGCATGGCTGCGAACTCCGGAAAGAGCGCCGCAGGGCCTTGGGTCAGGCCGGCGACGAGCTGACTGGTGCCCTCAACCGTCGCGAAGTCCGTGCCGAGTCCGCCGAGGAGAATATTGCCAAAGTCCCGGAATTGAGTGCCGAAGGTTGTCTGTTGGAAGAAATTGACTTCCTCGCTGAAAAGGAATGCGCCGGCGAGCCAGTTAAAGTTGCCGATGCCGGTCTCGAAGTCGCCGGCGAGACGCAGTTCCTGGGTGAACGTCTCATAGTTCACTTCCTGCGGCTGGGTCGCCAGGTCGGCCGCGGTGAAGTCGACGTCCGTATCGTTAAAGTCGCGCTGTTCGCGCATCGAGGTGATCGAGGTCAGGACGGCGAAGCCGAGATCCCAGTCCGCCTGCAACGAAACCCCGCGGCCTTCCAATTCGTTCGGCGGCTCCTGGTCCAGCGCGGTCAGGCGATCGCCCGGGTTCGTCGAAGACGGGATCGCTGCGCCGAGGCCGGCGCCGATCACGCCTGCGGTGACCGGGCCATTTTCGATCAGCACCGTGCCGCAGCAAACTTCGTCGATCTTGTTGTAGTCGGCGATCGCGCGGAACCGGAGCGTTTCGGTCGGCTCCCAGAGAAGCTGGCCGCGAACCGCCCAGCGGTCGCGTTCGTTCAGATTATTCTGGCCGTTGAATTCGTTCGTGTAGGTGCCTTCGCGATTGTTGGTCGAGCCGGAAACGCGGAACGCCAGCGTGTCGGTAATCGGACCAGTCAGCGTGCCGCGGAAACGCGTCGTGCCGAGATTGCCGAAGGTGGCTTCCGCGGTGCCGCCCCATTCGAACTGCGGCAGCGACGTCGTGATGCTGATCGCGCCGACAGACACGTTCTTGCCGAACAGGGTCGACTGCGGGCCTCGAAGGACTTCAACGCGCTCAAGCTCCGGCAGGTCGAGGAGCGCGGCGGCCGAACGCGAGCGGAACACGCCGTCGATGAAGACGCCGACCGCCGGTTCAATGCCAGGGTTGTTCGCGCCATTGCCGAAGCCGCGGATGACAAAGTTTGTCTGCGAGGCGTTTTGCTGCTGCGTCACTCGAAGCGACGGAACGGACGCCTGAAGGTCGATCAGGTCAATGATCTGGGCGTCATTGATCGTGTCCGCGTCGACGACGCTGACTGCGATCGGCACTTCCTGAAGCGTCTGCTCCCGCTTCGTGGCGCTGACGATGATCTCGTCGTCCTGAGCTAGCGCCCCTGTCGAGGCCATCGCCGCAAGGCCGACGCCGGACAGAAGTTTGCTTGCAAGATTCTTGTGGTTCGTCATGAGCAGACCCCTTGCTTCAACGCCCCTCCCTGACTTCGGGGCTTTATCCGTCGCCGCGCTATTTGATTTGAGGCGACCCGATTACTTCCTTCTTCATCGGTCAGAGTCAGTTAGTCCAGTGACATCAAAGCGCTTACGAGCCGGCAATCCGTTGCGTAGCAAAAATGCAACAAAACGCCTGAGATGTGCTGCAGCGCAGCAACTCCGCTCGGCGGCGCGTGAACGCTGTCGCCGGCTCTCGTCGGCTGACCTGTCCGGGTTTTTTCAGCCAAAGCGCTCGCTATAAGAGCGGCTGGATCTCGGCCGCGGATCGCGACGGCGATGAGGAGGACCGGCTAGCGTTAGGCGGCGAATATCGGGCGACCGCGAGCGCATTCGGCAGTGACCATCCCGCCGCCGCCGGCGAGTGGTCGTTCCCGCCGGCATCGATCGAAACTCTGTTCACTATAAACGCTTTGCCGAAACCGCTCGACGGCGGCGGCGCACTCGCGTCCGGCCTTGAAAGGCGTGACAGGGCGGCGCCTGGCGCCATTGTCACCGAGCGCCATGATCAAAATGCTGGAAGCTGCGCCGCCAGCCGGTGAGGTTCTGTAGGCGGATGAAATTGATCCGATGCTGCGGCGACCGAGGGGTGATATCGCGCCCGTGGGCGTTGGTGATGGCGTCGCGGTCATCCGATCGCGGCGCGGCGGGGCGCTCGTTCGGGTTGACGGCCAAGCCGCCCGGTCAGGGCGCCCAATCGGAGGCGTGAGCGAAGCGAACCGCCGCGAGATATGGAAAATGGTGGGCGCGGCTGGGTTCGAACCAGCGACCCCTACGGTGTGAACTTATTTTTGCGGGCTTTACCTGCCCCTGCCTGGCCCGTAAGCCATTGATTAACTTTATCTTCTGTCCCCTCCGAGCTATACGGGGTTTTACGATTCCAGTTACTCGGAGCGTTACTCGTGCCTGTACGGAGCATCACAGAGGCCTGGCTGGATAACCCGAATGTGGCCCCTGGCCTGTACTGGGCCAAGTCGCCCCTCGGCTTGGGCTGCCGCGTTGGTAAGACCGGGACAAAGGCGTTCCTGCTTCAGCGCCACGGCGGCGCGCGCATCACCATCGGTCGCTGGCCGGAGATGGGCCTGCAGGCCGCCAAAGAGCGCGCCGTGTCCCACGGGGACGGGCTGACGCGCCGTGCGGGCACGTTGGCCGAGGCGTTCGCCCAGTGGGCCGAGGAGGTCCCGCCCGACACCGCCAAGATTCGCGAGCAGCAGATGCGCAAGCACATGGCGGAATGGTGGGACCGGCCGCTGACCAAGATCACCAAGACGGCGTTGCAACGAATCAAGAAGGACATCGAGTCGCCCTGGGTCGCCCGCGACGTGATCTCGCTGCACGGAACAGTGTGGCGCTATGTGACAGACGAGCCGTGGCCCGGCCGAAACGTCCGCCAGCCGAAGAAGCCGCCGAAGAGCCAGCGCAAGCGCCGCCGCATCGAGGACCGCGAGGCCTGGGCCACGGAGATCCGGCGGCGCTCGCCCCATCCGGACATGTGGATCTTCATTGCGCTGACAGGCCTGCGCCGGGGCGACATCTGCCGCATGCGATGGGAGCACCTTCGCGACGGATGGCTCCACATTCCCACGCCCAAGATGGGGGAGGCGTTCGACATTCCGCTCTGCCGCCGCTCGCGGGCGATTCTGGACGCGCGCCCAAGGGTGGGCGAGTGGGTCTGGCCGTATCGGTCGGGCTTCAAAGCCCCCAGCGGCATGCCGGGCGCACACCAACTGCGCCACATATATCGCAGCGTCGCCGAAAGCGTCGCGGAGGCCCCGTTCCCGATCGTGGCGCGCCTGATGGACCACCGCGAGCGGCGCGGCTCCACCGATCTGTACGGCGAGGACTACGACACGCCGGAGCGCCTGATGCACTGGGCCGAGCGCATCGGCGACGCGGTGGCCGCCGAGTACGGACTTTTATAGCGGCACAGTTCTTGCTATAGTGGTCGCGAGTGGCAGGTGAGACCCATGTAAGTCCCAGGAATTGGGCAAGGGCACGGCAGATCGTGGAATCCGACTCGCTCCGGTGAGGACCCCTCTTCGTAAAGGCTGCGGCCAGTGGGACAGGCATTTGCACCCCGGCAGGCGGCCAGAAGTGAATTCTTCTGACAAGGGTCCCAAAGCGCTATTTGAGAAGTACCGCGCGCCGACTGAACCCTAAATTGTTAGTGTTTAGTCGGAGTCCGTCATGGATCTCGAATCGCGTGTGCGCGCCATTGTGCGCGATGAGTTGGCTAAGTTCCACGAGGACAAGTCCGCCCAGGACGAATTCCTCAACACCAAGCAAGTCGCCGAGCTGACCGGGCTCAGCGTCCCATTCTTCGAAATGGGCCGCTCCCGATCGGCCGAAGACCAGCCGCCCTACCATCGCGTGGGCCGGCGCATCCTCTATCGCAAGCAGGACGTCCTCGACTGGCTTGAAGGCCGGAAGCGAGGTGTGTTGTGAGCCCCGACACGAAGTGTGAGCGGCAGCGCGTCGGGGCTCATCCGACACAGAAAGGAGACGTTCCGGCCACGGACGTTATCGCCCCTAACGCGGAAGAAGTAAAGCGCTGGCTCCGTTGGCTCCGTCCGAATGGGCCGTGGGTGTTGACCGCCATCGTGCCGGACGGGCGCATCAGCACAGCAACATTCACGGCCGAGCAGACGGACACGATGATGGAGTGGGTCGCGTCGAAGGTCGGCCACGAGAACTTGTACTGCCAGGTCAATTCGTCCGGCGACAAGAGTCTGACGAGGAAGGCCAGCAAGTCCGACATCGTCGCGGCGGAGTTCCTGCATGTCGACCTCGATGCGCCGGGCGGGGTGAGCGCCGACGAACTCCCGGGTGCGCGCACGAAGCTTCTCGAGAAGCTGCGTGAGTTCGGTCCCGCGCCTTCGGCGATTCTGGATTCCGGTGGGGGCTATCAGGCGTTCTGGCGACTGAGCGAACCGACCGAAGACCTGGAGGATGTCGAGGGCCGCAATCGATGGATTGCGGAGCAACTTGGCGGCGACTGCTGCCACAACATCGACCGCATCATGCGCCTCCCGGGCACCATCAACCTGCCCAATAAGAAGAAGCGGAAGCTCGGGCGTGTGCCGGTTCCGGCGCGCATCGTCGCGATGACTGACGAGGTCGTCGATCGCGGCGACTTCAGCATCATTGTGGACGAGGTGCGGAAGCCGGCCGTTGCTGCGCCGGTCGCCGCGCCAAAGCAGCTCACAGCCGAGGAGATGAATCGGCTGCCCCCGCGCGTCCTCCACACAGCGGTGTACAACGCTAATCCGGATGGCGAGCCGTATGCGGATCGTTCGGAGGGTGTCTGGTTCATGTGCTGCGAGGCGGTGCGCGAAGGGCTCGACGACGATGTGATCCTTGGCCTTCTGCTCGATCCGCAGAACAAAGTCTCCGAACACATCTACGATCAGAAGCACCCGGACAAGTATGCGCGCAAGCAGGTCCAGGATGCGCGGGCGGAGGTGGCGGAGAGCGGCGGTGTCCTGCAGGCCATCAACCGAGACTACTTCGCCGCGAAGGTCGGCGGGCATGCTCGCTACTTTCGGGACCAATTCCCGCTCGAAGGCATGCCCGAGCAGACATTCAAGTTCGAGATCGCACCCATGCACTTGCCCGGCAAGAAGGAGGGAACCATTGTGCCAGCATACCCGGTCTGGCGCGCGTGGTCGGGCCGCCGCTACTACAGCGACGGCTTCACTCTGGACCCGGACAATCCCGGCCACACCGACACGCGATACAATCTCTGGCAGGGGTATGGTGTCGAACCGAGCGACGCCGACCCTGCTCCGTTCCTGCGCCATCTCGACGAGGTCATCGAGCCGGATGCGCGCGACTATGTCTGGCGGTGGATCTGTTGGATCGTGCAGAACCCGGCGCGCAAGCCGAAGGTGGCGGTCGTTCTGCGTGGCGACGAGGGAACCGGCAAGGGTCTGATCGGCGAGGCGCTGATGCGCATCTTCGGCGAGCATGGGCTCCAGGTCACTTCCAAAGATCAGGTCACAGGGCGGTTCAACTCGCACCTTCGCCACTGCTGCCTTCTATTCGCCGACGAAGCCGACTTCACGCGCGGCGACGACGATGGGGTGCTCAAGGGACTGATCACCGAGGACCGCATCACCATCGAAGCCAAGGGCGTAGACCTCAAGCAGGAGCGGTCCTACGTGTCTGTGCTGATGTCGACCAATCGGGAATGGGCGGTTCCCGCCGGCAAGGGCGCACGGCGCTTTGTTGTTGCGGACGTGTCGTCGTTGCGCAAGGGCGACTACGAACACTGGAACGAGTTGTGGACGTGGATGCGTGGCCCCGGCTGCGGTGCGATCCTTGGGGCGGCATTGCGGGAGGATTTGGGCAGCTTCAGCCCCGAAGCCGATCGTGTTGTCACGCAGGCTCTCCGCGAGCAGAAGGCCGCAAGTCTAACCGGGCTGGATCGCGTTCTCTACGACATAGTCGCCGATGGTGCGTGGCCGGGAATCGTCCCGACAAAGGAGCTTCAGGATCGGTGCAAGCCGGCAGAAGTGACTGTCAGCATGATTGGTCGTCGGCTTAACGAGTTCGGCTGGAAGAAGCGAGACGTTCGCCCAAGAGGATACGAGCCACCGCACGATCTGCGGGCGCTCCGCGAGCGAATGTTCCCGGACTTCGGTTGGGACGACGCCCAATGGTTTCACGAAGATCTGTACCCAACTGGACCAAACGACGACGACGTGCCGTTCTAGGCACCGACTTGCCGGAACGGTTCACCGGGTTTGGGCCCAAGTCGGTGTGATCGAACTCCCTGCAAATACAGGGGTATACCGACTTTACCGGGTTTACCGACTATACTGGAGAAAAATACGCCAGCAGCACGAACGACCCACCCCTTGGGCTCTGTTGGTGTTGCGAAATTCGCAGCGAGTGGAGGGTCGGTAAACCCGGTAAAGTCGGTGGAGCCAAGGCGGGCCGGGGAGTTGGATGGCACCGACTCTCCCCCCGACTTTGGGCGATTTACCGGGTTTGGAATGCTTGGACGTGGCACCGGCTTACGATCCCGTGCGGACGCATTTCCTTCCTTGTACGGATGAGGTACAAGGAATCCGAATTTTCGGACAATTTCAAAAGAATTTCTCCGATTTTTCGCGAAAAGCGATGCCGCAACGCCTCTACCGTTGCGGTCGGAGACAAAAAGGCGATGCAGGACGACCACTTGGCGAGTCGAGTAACCGAGAAAGTAACCGTGGAGGAAGAAAATCTCCCCACGGAAGAACGCGACGCGGAACCGGGTCACTCCGTTGGCGCGCCAGCGGCCCCCGGCGCTTCTCCCTCGGCCGGGGGCCGCATTCTTGTTCATCGTCCGTGCAAGCGCGACAGGACTTTCTCGATCACGGACGCTGGTGTGGAGGAGATTCGGCGTTGCGCTGCGGAGGGCATGACGCTCGAAACCATCGCCAAGCGCCTCGGCATCACTGGTCCCACATTCCGGAAGATGCGCAAGCGCGACCCGCGCGTCGACGAGGCTGTGGAGCTTGGCTACAGCCAGATGGAGGACGAGCTCGTCGGTGGGCTGATGGCGCGCTTCCGCCAGGGCATGCTGAACCCGAAGGACAGGGGCGCGATAACGGCCGCGATATTCCTGCTTCGCGGTCGGCGCGGATACCAGGGCGACAAGGTTCCCGCGCACATCACCATAAACAACGACAACCGGACGCAGACGATCCAGCTGCCGACGCAGATGGACATGGACGAGTACCGCAAGAAGTACCTCGGGGGTCGCGATGCTTGAGCGAATCAGCCCCTTCCAGCAGGCGGTTCTCGAGGCCCCGCCCACTGCGAACCTCGCACTCCTGGGCGCGCGTGGCGGCGGGAAGACGACGGCGGCGGTCCTCCTCGCGGCGGAGCACCTGAAGGCCTATGGCGAGGCCGCGAGCGTCCTGATTGTTCGCCGGACCCTCCGGGCGCTGTCCGACTTCGAAGACGAGCTCGTGAGTCTCGTCGCCAACGGCTACAGCCACGGCAGCCACGCCTACAACCGCTCCGAGAAGATCCTGCGATGGAACGGCGGGACAATAACGCTCGCCGCGATCGAGCGAGCGACCGACTACGACAAGCTTCAGGGCAAGAACTTCACCCTGCTGATCGTCGAAGAGGTCACGCAATACACGGCGGAGAAGACGCTTCGCCTGCTTCGGTCGAACCTGCGCGCCCCCGAGGGCGTGCCGACCCGCGTCGTCTACCTGGGCAACCCCGGCGGCCCCCTCCATGGGCGCATCTTCGAGCGCCATGTCCGCGACCGCATCAGCCACGAGCCCTACGAGCTGCCCATCCAAGACTCGGACGAGACGGAGTGCTGGATCACAATCCTCAGCGTTCCGACCGACAACCCCTTCATCGATCAGCAGGCGTACATTCGCCGGCTGCGCGAGGCGTGCCACGGCGACCCCGTCCGCCTACAACAGTGGCTCTTCGGCGACTGGACACGCGGCGAGGGGTTGCTGTTCCCCGCCTTCGACACGTCCGCGCACGTCACCACGACGCCGATCCAGACCGTCGACAAGGATCAGTGGCGGCCCCACATCGCGATCGACTGGGGCATCTCCTCGCCGTCGGTCGCCCTTCTGGGCATCGTCGCGCGACGAAACCTTGTCGACCAGCAAGGCAACCCCCTCCCCAGAGGATCGACGATCGTCCTCGATGAAGTCACGGACGCCATCTTCTCCGACGACAACCTGAACACGTCGTCCGAGTGGCCGCCCGACCGCCTCGCCGAGCGCACAGCCAACATGGCGGCCAGTCACGGCGTCCACAGAGCCTCCGGCGTTGTCGACTCTGCGCGCGGGCTCCAGGGCGACACCGTCCTCGAGATCATGCGCCAGACGGGCAGCTTCTGGGACCTCCGCCTCCCCAAGAAGGGCCGCCGCGCCGAGGGCTGGGCGCAGATCGGCAGCATGCTGACGGCCTCCGTCGAGAAGAATCCAACCCGGCCGCACCTGTACATCAGCGACCGCTGCAAACTGCTCCTCGCGACGCTTCCGAACGCCTCCCGCGACGAGCGCGACCCCGACGACTGGGCCGACACGCCCCACTGCCCCGATCACGCCGGCGATGCGCTGCGATACCTCCTCGCCGAGGCGCAGGTCCGCCCGGTCACCTGCTCCCGCACGATTGGCCTCTACTAGGAAAGGAACCCCCACCATGGCCGACTCCGCACTCGACAACGCCCTCATGGCCCGCCCGAGGGTCCGCGCCCCCGGCGGGCGCGACCCGGAGGCCTTCGCGCAGATGCGCCTGCGCGCCATCGACGGCCCGCCCGTCGACTTCCAGCCCGGCACGATCTCCGACAAGGCCGGCGTCTCCGCCGTACCGGCGAGGGGCGCGCTGCAGACTCTGGTCGACGTCTGGACCGCCATCCAGCGGAACGCGCAGAACGCGAACGTGCCGCTGGGGGAACTCGCGCCGCAGGCAGCGAAGGCGCACGACAGGGCGGTGGCGTCGCTGCGCACCGCGAAGAAGACCGTCGACGATCAGGCCCGTTTCCTCCGCGAGCGGATCGAGCGGGAGGCGCTGCCGCGTCCCGACAACCATCTCTCGGCCGAGATACGCGCCGCCGTCTCCGTCACACCGGGCAAGGCGAAGCAGCTCGCGCTGCAGGACCCCCGCGTCGCCGGGGCCATCGCCCACGGGCCGGCCTTCCTCTCTGGGTTGGACCCCGACACGCAGGCGAGCATCCGCGCCGCCGCCATCAGGGCGCACCCGGAGCATGCCGAACTCGCCGCCCGCGAGAAGGCGTCGCGCAAGCTTCAGGACGCCGAAGACAGGTTCATCGCCGCCACCGCCAGCAAGATCCACTCTTGGATGGCCGCCGTCCCGGAGGGACTGGGCGCATGAACCAGCCACGAAGGGGCGGCCCCCTACCATGGAAAGCTAAGCGGAAGCGTCGCTTGCGCCGTCGGCCGGTCGACAACCACGCACAGCACGTGCGCCGGGAGCGCGAGAACATCTCGAGCATCCGCGCCTACCTCGAACGCCAGAAGGAGGTCCGCAGTGGACGACGCAACGTTCCTCGAAGCGGCGACGCTGAACCTGCTGAGTGACGCCACCAAGGCGGCAACCGCCGCGATGCTGGCCATTCGCTACGATCGCGGCGACTGCGAAGACCGCGCCCGCGCACACAAGATCTGCCAGCGGTACGGCGCAGACCTTGGCGCGGTCCGCACCCTCCTGGGCCACGATGTCGGCGCGCCGTCGACCCGCGAACAGTTCGCGGCGATGGCGATCCGGAGCACGCTGCTTCGTGCGGCGTCGTAGCCCCTCGCGCATCGTCCGCACGCATGGGCCGTGCCCGTTCCCGTCGGGCGCGATCGCCGAGCGATGGGCCGAGCTGGACGGCATGACAGCTGTGCAGGTGGCGCAGATCGTCCCGCGGGACAAGTTCGCCGAGGCGCGCGACATGGGCGCCATCGAGCTGCACGACACACGCACGCAGCGAGCGTGCATGTGTTGCGGGCGGAGCTTCATGTCCGCAGGCATTGGAAATCGTCTGTGCAGGAACTGCAAGGATACACTTGCTTAACACGTCGGCCCAAGAAAAACCGTGTACGGATAGAAAAGGAGGCCTGCGATGATGAAGACAATGAAGCCCGGCGACGAGGCCATGGTCGACGGCATGCCCGCACGTTTCTTGGGCTGGCGCACCTGCGACGGCGTCCGGTTCGACACGCTGGAGGCCGCCGGCATCCCCCGCCTGGGCGACCTTCCCGCCAACATGGCCGCTCTCTTCGAGGCGACAGGTGGAGACACCTTGGAGGTCCTTCGCCGCGCCGGTAAGTGGTCGCCGCGCGTCGAGCCGTTGCTGGTGGATGCGACGGCATCCTTCGCCACCAAGGCGGCGAACGATGTCGAGACATACCGCGCCTGCGACAACCCCGCCAAGCCGCCACGCAAGGGCAAGGACCTCGCCCGCTACCAGCTTCTCCGCGAGCGCGGGACGATGTCTTACGACGAGATGCTCGCGACCGGCCTTTGGGTCCGCCGCTACTGCGTCACGTTCGACGTCCGGGCGGGACGTATCGAAGTTGTTCCGAGTCCGCTATGATTGTGCCGTGGTAGTAGAGGGCCTGGCTCCCGAATGGGATCAGGTCGGAAGAGACCCCCGGTGGCTAGCGCGATGCGGCACGGGGGTCTTTTCTTTGTTCGCGGAGTGTTTACAAAAAAGTGAGATTCATCGTATTTTGAAGAGTCAACTAGGGAGCGGCCCCAATGGAATTAGCTGAACTCACTGACCGCCAGCGATCGATGTTGGCTGCGCTTGCAGCCAATGACGACGCGACCTACGCGCCGGTGCAGGTTCAGAAGCTCTTCTTTCTGATTGATGAAAATCTCGCTGCTGATTTGGGGGGTAAGCTATTCTCGTTTGAGCCATACGACTACGGACCATTCGACAAAAATGTGTATGCTGAGCTGGAAGCGCTGGAGCGCGCTGGCCTAGTTGAGATCGTCAATCGGGCAAGTCGCCGCTCGCGGCGTTATAGGTTGACTGCGGCGGGTAACGCTCTCGGGGGCGAGGCGTGCGCCGTCCTGCGACCGGAGGTGCAGGATTATCTTAGGAACGCAGCGAAATGGGTTTGCTCCTTGAGCTTCGCGGAATTGGTTGGAGCAATATACAAAGCTTATCCTCGAATGAAGCAAAATAGCATTTTTGGTGACTAGTCTTTGACAGGTGGTGGCTCTACGGCATCTCCCACATTTTCTAATGTATCTTTGAACTGCCTAAGCCGCTTGTTTACTTCGTTTAGGCTTTCTTCGTGTCCGTCAAGTTCGGAAGGGTCGAGCTGTCTGGCGGCGACGCTCCCGTTGACCTTTTCAAGAACCACGAAGTCGAGTGGGGCGGCTACGCCGCCTGGACTAATATCACAAGCATGTCGAAGCGCCCAATATGCTGTGAAGGTTCCTCCGCCGACGTTCGGTCGACTTTCACTCCAAAACACCTGCCGAAGAAATCCTAAGAAGGGTGTTGTGTGGAAGAGGCCGGAGCCGGCTGTCATGAACCAAAGGCCATCGGGTAGGGCGAACTTAGGCTGAAAATTTTGCTGTGCACTGAATGAAATCAATCCAAGGCCCTCTTTGCAAGGGTACCCAATAACAGGGTCGTAGACGTATTGCTGAGCCTGCTGGGCAGTGTTGCTTAGAGCATTGCGGAATAGGTTGCTGAGCAAGACCGCGCCATCGACCATGCCGTGCTGAGAGATATCATTGGCATTTGCCCAAGCCTGAAGAGCATCACAACAGCGAATGTGGCAATCGCCGTCTCCCGCCACGGCAGCGATGATGTTTTGATTGACTATCCGAATCTTGCGATAACTAGTTTGCCCAAGCAGGGGAACTTGGCCAGCAGACTGTGTCAATGCGCTGTCCGCTCCAATTACGATACCGTCAGCGCAAAGTATTCCAACAACTGCAGTCATTGCCACTGCTCCATCTTAAGAACCCATAGACGCTAAGGGGATTCTCAAATCCTGTGGAGTCGGGGATTCGAAAGTTGTTGTCGCTCTGGCAATGACGTTGCCGGGGTTTCGCTTTCAGGCTGGTCGGCTTCAACCACCGTGAGGCGTCAGCCTACACTCGTCAGTCGCATAGCGTCTTTGACCCGTGCACAATGATAGACCTCTTCTTCGAGCCATGTCGCGGTCCGGAACCAATCGAGGGCTCCAACGTCATCCACCTCGAACATTCGACCACGACCAAGCATTGCTGCGCGACTCAGACTCGGGAATTTCGCGTAGTGGATAGGCTCTTCAGCGCGCCAATACTTATGGATCGGCGTGGCTGTTGGCCAACGGGCGAGTACCTCTGGCGACGCATCTGCCATCTCTGGGTTTGCTAACTGATCGGTCCTAGCGTCCCACCTCAAGAGAGTGCAGCGTCCGAAGATCATGCCGCCCATCTCCCGCCCCGGCTGATTGGGGACCGCGAGCAACACAATTTCGCCGTTGCGGTAGTTGCGAAGTGCGGCGGCGGCAGGCTGCGCCTTTGTGAAGCCGATTATTCCCCAGCTCGGAACGTCCGGCCCATACAAATGTTTGAAGTGAACCCTCATGGCCGGCCGACGCTATGTGGCGGCGCTGAATCAAAGACTAACTTCAGTTACTTTTCCGTTACTCGCGGCCCTGCGGCGGCCTCGGATTACCAGCTAAGTCATTGATTTTGTTGGTGGGCGCGGCTGGGATTGAACCAGCGACCCCTACGGTGTGAACGTAGTGCTCTCCCGCTGAGCTACGCGCCCGAAGGCCAGCATGGGACGGCAGTTCGTCCTCTTGTCGGCCGGGGAACGCATGACTAGCGGATGGCGCCGCGCGGTCAAGCAAGAATGCCGCGGCGACCATTGAGGGCCGCGTTCAAACGGCTTGATCAGTCAGCGCCAACGGCCGCGGCCGGCGGCTCGAAATCGCGGGCGACGGTTTTCACGCCCACGCGGCTCTGGGGCAGAATGATCGCCGCGCAAGCTCCCTGGCCGGGGTTTGCGTCCAGACGGAACCGCGCGCCATGCGCCGCGGCGATCGCCTGCACGAGCGGCAGGCCAAGCCCGAGACCCTCCTTGGACCGACGCAATGACATGTCCAGTTGGGTGAACGGCTGCGTGGCGGCGCGGAGTTTCTCCGGCGCGATGCCCGGACCATTATCCTTCACGACAATAACGAGGTCGCCTGCGTCCGAACGCATCGACGCGACGATGATCTCGACGCCGCGCTCGCCGAACTTCAGCGAATTGTCCACAAGCTTGGTGATCGCGCGGGCGATGAGTTGCCGGTCGCACCGTACTTCAAGGTCCGGGTCATGCACGGCGACCCGCACTTTGGCGTCGGCGGCGGAGGCGGATTTCTCAGTCTGCGAGAGGGCGAGATCGACAATGTCCTGAAGCGCGCAGTCGACGTCATTGATCCCGATCGGTCCGGACCGCGCGTCGGACGCCAGCAGCATGTCGGATACGGAGTTGAGAAGACGGCGCCCGCCGTCGACAATATAATCCGCATACTCCCTATGAACATGGTCGTGGTTACGTTCGAATTGCTCGCCGAGGATTTGCCCGAAGCCGATGATTGCGTTCAGGGGCGTGCGCAATTCATGGCTCATGAGCGACATCAGACTGTCGCGAAACCGGGCGCCGGCTTCGGCCTGATCGCGCGCAATTCGCAGGGCGCGTTGGTCGCGGGCCGCCTTCAGAACGAATTTCACCGCGTGGCTGAGAAGCGTCCAGTTGACGGGCTTCGCAACGAAAGACGTCGCGCCAACTGCGAAAGCCCGCTCGACAGCTTCTGCGTGCTCGCTTCCTGTGATCACGATGACGGGCGTTGTGCGCAGCTTTTTTGACCGGCGAACGGCTTCGGTGAGGTCGTAGCCAGTCATCACAGGCATATCGAGGTCGGCGATGACAAGATCGATCTGGCGCTTGTTCAGCTGATCAAGGGCGTGCTGGCCATTCTCCGCGGTAAACGTGGCGTAGCCAGCGTCCGACAGCTTTGAGCTGGCGATCTCCCGCATCAGGGGATCGTCGTCGACAATCAGAATTCTTGTCACGCGCGCCATCACTTTCCCGCCGCTGGTCGCTTTTCCCCTTGCGGCGTGGTGGCGGCCAGACGCGGCAACCGTAGCGATCATGAGGTTAACAAGGCCTTTGCGCATCTGCGTTAGGCGGCGCAGGCGCGTTCGCAGCGGCCTGTCCGACTAGTCGGCAATGAATTCGAAATTTGTTCGGCAGATAACTTTCGGGTTTTAAGCATCTAGGCGGGGAGGATGCGATCCGTGGTGGCGCGTCCGAAACAATCTTTACGCGGCCGTTTGACGCTGCTTGTCGTCGTCGCGATCCTTGGCGCGGTGGTCGTGGCGAGCGGCTCATCGGTCTGGCGCGAGATTCGACAGTTTCGAGTGGACGAGGCTGCGAAGCTGCACACGACGGCGGCGCTTTTCGCCACTGCCCTCGCCGAGCCGGTCAGCGCGCGCGACGCGGGCCTCACGAGTGACGCAATCGGGGTCGTCGTCCGGCTGCCGGGCATCGTGTTTGTCAGGGTCGAGGACGTTGACGGACGGCTTCTCGCAGAGCGCGGCGATTCAGCGGCGCTGGCGGAGAGCGGGCGTCCCGGGCCGGTGGCGCAGGTCAATGTCGTCAGGGACGGACGCCGCGTTGGTCGTTTGACGATCGCCGCCGAGGCGATGACGACATACAACGCAGTGCGTGATCTGTTGTGGGACGCTATGTTCGCCGCGGTGTTCTCCACCGCCCTTGGCCTCCTGATTGCGCTGCGCATGCAGCGCGCCGTGACCCGACCGATTTTCGATCTCGCGCGCGTGATGACGGCGGTGCGGCGCACCGGCGACTTCGGGCGCCGAGCGGTGCGCATCAGCGAAGACGAGACGGGCTATCTCGTCGACACCTTCAACGAAATGCTGAACGAGATTCAGGAGCGGGACGCAAAGCTTCTCGCGCATCAGCAGAACCTGCAAAAGATCGTTCGTAAGCGTACAAATGAACTCAAGGTCGCTAAGGAGGCCGCTGAAGACGCGAGCCAGGCGAAGTCGGAGTTTCTGGCGACGATGAGCCACGAGATCCGGACGCCGATGAACGGCATGCTTGTGATGGCGGAGCTTTTAAGCAACGCGGAACTGCCGCCCCGGCAAAAGCGCTACGCCGATGTGATCGTCAAATCCGGCCAGAGTCTGCTCACCATCATCAATGATATTCTCGACTTTTCGAAAATCGAAGCCGGCAGGCTGGAGCTTGAACGCATTCCGGTGAAGCCGGCCGAGCTGATTAACGACGTGATTGGACTATTCTGGGAGAGGGCGAGTTCAGCCGGCGTCGATCTGGCGTCCTATGTTGCGCCTGACGTGCCTGAAGTGATCGAAGGCGACCCGGTGCGCCTCAATCAGATCTTCTCCAACCTGGTCAACAACGCGCTTAAGTTCACGCACGAAGGCAGCGTCATCGTCACCGCCAAGCGTCTGCCGTCGCGAGAAGGCGAGTGCCTGGTTGAGTTTTCGGTCGCCGACACCGGCGTCGGCATTCCAATCGAAAAACAGAAGTCGATCTTCGAAGCGTTTTCGCAGGTCGACCAGACGACGACGCGGAAGTTCGGCGGCACCGGCCTGGGCCTCGCGATCTGTCAGAAACTCGTGGAGCGGATGGGCGGCGAGATCGGCGTCAATTCCCGTCATGGCAAGGGCTCGCGCTTCTTTGTCACGATACCGACGAATGTGATCGCGCCGCCTGCGCGCGCCATCGAAGCGCCGCGCGGCAAGAAGGCGATCGTCTCGATGCCGGGACGCGCGAGCGCAGTGATGATTTCGCGCTATCTTGAGGAGGCGGGGTTCACCGCGCAGATCATCGAAGACGAGAAGATGGGCGGGCTCGCCGCGCAAGTCGCCTATGCCGACATCGTTTTTGCGTCCGCGGATTTCCTGAAGGGCCACGCGGAGTCAACCAAGGACGCCGCCGAAGGCTGGGTGCCGGCGCGAATCTGCGTCAGCGAACTCGGCGACGCCGCGCCGGACAGGCTGCTCGAACGCGGCGTCGCGGACGATCTCCTGATCAAGCCGTTCTCTCGTTCAGATGTGACGACATTGATCGAGCGCGCGCTGCAAGGCCGGTTGCGTGGCCGGTCGGCCGTGCGCGCAGGCGGCGAGGCGGGAGCGGAACTGCCGGTGTTCGGAGGCGACAAAGTTCTGGCTGCGGATGATAGCCCTGTTAACCGCGAAGTCGTGAAAGAGGCGCTGACGCGCCTCGGCTTGTCCCCGGTCGTCGTCAATGACGGGCGTGAAGCCGTTGAAGCGATCAGGAACGGCGACTTTGCGCTTGTCTTGATGGACTGCTCGATGCCGGTGATGGATGGATTCGAAGCGACGCGCGCCATCCGCAAGCTGGAGACGCAAAGCGGCGGCGAGCGGATGCCGATCCTGGCGCTGACGGCGCATGTGGCGGGCGACAGCGAAGAGTGGCGCGCGGCGGGCATGGACGACTACCTCACCAAGCCGTTCACAATCTCCATGCTGGCGAATGCGATCCGCGCTTATCTGACGCCGGTCGGCGCCGCGCCTGCGCGCAGCGCCGCTGAAGAGAGCGCGTTGCAGGCGTCCAACGTTGAGATACGCGCCCACGAGCGGCCAGTTTCAAAGGGCCCCGAAGAAGAACCGGATATGGATGACAATGCCGAACCCTCATTGGACGAGGAGTGCGGCGCGCCCGACGTCTTCGATATGACCGTGCTTGACCAATTGAAGGAAATGGACAGCGGCGGTGGCGACCTTGTGCAGCGCGCCGTCAATCTTTTTGAAGAGCATTCCAAGCCAGCGATGTTGCGCGTCGCGAAATCCCTGCAGGGCGATGACCTTGCGGAGACCGCGAGCGCCGCGCACGCGCTGAAATCAATGAGTCTCAATCTCGGCGCGTTGAAACTTGCGGAGGTGTGCAGGGAGATCGAAATGCTCTCAGCCGAAGGCGACGACCCTGCGGCGTTGATGCGCGACCTGCGCCGCGCTTTTGCGGCGACGCATACGGGGTTGCCGGCGCTCCGCAACGCCTTGCGCCGCGACGCCGCGTGACGCGACGCATTGCGTGACCGACCTCGCTCAGGGCTTGCTTAGTGAAATTGGATAGACGCCTTTGCGCGGCCGATGATGCGGGCGCGAGCGCCAGGGATTTTTGGGGCCCCGCGGCGCGCAACGCATGGCTCAAGGCGGGGAGGTGAGCCTTTCCAGCAGCGAAGCGCTGGCGCGCCGCCAAGGTCCGCGACGCAGAACATGCCCTCTTCCGGCTTTCGATCGCCGTAGTCGACAACGACGATTGTGTCCAACGGGAAGGCGGGGGTCATCGCCACATCGTCCGTATAAAAAGCAAACAGCTTGTTGGAGGCGAGGCCGATTGCGATAAAGTCCTGCGCGAATCTGAAAGGGTCGGCGCCGTCCGGATCGATCAAGTTCAGCGAATCGCTGAGCTTGATGATCGGGGCGTGCCTTAGACCGGCCCGAATGTGGCGCGCCGTCGCATGATCGGAAGCCCCGCCACCCCCTTTCAGCCAAGCCGGCGCGACCCCGAGGGCGACCGCCATCTTTTCCAGCATCGAATCTCGCGGGCCATGCGCGCCCTTTTCCCAATTGGCGATCGATGGCTGGCTGACGCCGATCAACGCGCCAAGCTCGGTTTGATTCAGCCCTTTGCGCTTGCGCGCGTGACGAATTCTGGCGCCGATAGTGTTTTGATCGGCATACAAAGTAATTAATCCGTTTTGCGCCTTGAAGCGGCGTTTCCCCTTGGCTTCGTCCGCCAGCAGGAGGTCTTATAATCATCAGGCTGAGGCGTCGCCATCATGTTGCGCCGCAGCATACAGCGTTATTTTTAAAAGAGTTTTTTATGGTCACGCATGGTGATTTGGATCATTTTTCCCTTGAAAAAATCATCCCCGCTTATAATCTCGCCCGCGATGTGACGCTTTGCACATGACTGGGGTGAATGGATGTCGGATCTTTGCGATGAAGAAGGCGCAGCACGGTTGGCTACTAAGATTCGCGAGTTTTGGCGTAAAAAGGGTTTTGAAGTTGACGTTGAAATGAGGCCCGAGGGTTTTGTTTCGACAATGAGATCTGCGCGAACTGACGTTCGCAGCGATATGGTCAACGGCATGCCGCGCCGGAACCTGTTGGCGGACATTTAGGTCCTATGCTACCGGCTGTGGTGGACAGCTTCTCAAACCTTTGAATTTGGCCTGTTTCGCGCCTGAATTATCTTTACACGGCGTTATATCGGCTGTCTTGGCGTTTTTTCGCGTTCCGCGATACCGGCTTGACGGCCGCGTGTCGGGGGCGATTGGTCGGGGTTGATTCGTCTTTGTCGACCTGGCGCGTATCCGTGGTTTTTGGCGCCGTCGTTTGAATGACGATCGCCGGTCTCGAGCGACGCCTTGCTGGTTGAGCCGCGCGCAGACGGGTCCGCGCGCAAGAAATCGCCCGCCCGCACTAGGCTTGAAGGAAAGCTCCGGCGACGCGTTGAGACGCCGCGCTCTTGCGGTGTGTCCTAGCGTTATCGATCGCGATTTCCTCAATTCTTCCGAACGAAATGCTGTCCAGAGATCGCGTCGGTGATGGCCCGCCCCGCGGGCTCCATTTGGCCGCGCCGCGCGCCGCGCGCGGTTTGCAGGTCGCGTTGGATCGTGGAAAGAAGGCGCGTAGAAGCTGCGATTCGGCGGCGACGGAATTGATCAATGACGAAGCATTCTCTGGCGACGGTGATTTTGGCGGCGGGCCATGGCGCGCGCATGCGCTCGCAGACGCCGAAAGTGCTGCATGAGATTGCAGGCCGCTCGATGCTTGGCCACGTCATGGCGGCGGCGGCGGAACTGACGCCGGAGCGAAAGGCCGTTGTGATTGGCGATCATGCTCCGGGCGTGGGCGACGCCGCGCGCGCGATTGATCCTGATATTGTCGTCGGCGTTCAAGCGCCTCCCCGCGGCACCGGTGATGCAGTGATGAAGAGCGCGCCGGCGTTGGAGGGCTTCGAGGGCGTCGTCCTCGTTCTTTACGCCGACACGCCCTTCGTCTCGTCAGAAACCATGCGCCGACTTGCTGGCGAGGTCGAAGCGGGCGCGCATGTGGCGGTGTTGGGCTTTCGTCCCGCTGACCCTGGCGCCTATGGCCGACTTAAGCGCGGCGACGACGACGCCCTTGAGGCGATCGTTGAGGCGAAGGATGCAAGCCCTGAAGAGCTGAAGATCGGTCTTGTGAACTCCGGCGTGATGGCGTTCGACGCCGCGTTCCTGCGGCGCGGGCTGCCGCAGCTTACCGATGACAACGCCAAACGCGAATTCTATCTGACCGATCTTGTCGCGATCGCGCGGGCCGAAAACGGACGGGCCGCGATCGTCGAGGCGTCTCCGGACGAAGTGATGGGCGTCAATTCCCGCGTCGAACTCGCGGCGGCGGAGGCTGCGTATCAAGAGGCGCGCCGGGCGGACGTTATGAGGGCGGGTGTGACGCTTATTGATCCGGGAACGGTTTATTTCTCGCACGACACCAAAATCGAAACCGACGTAATCATCGAGCCGGGCGTCTATTTCGGTCCGGGCGTCGCCATCGCGAGCGGCGCCCGCGTCAAGGCCTATAGTCATCTTGAAGGCTGCCATGTCGGCGCCGGCGCGCAGGTCGGTCCATTCGCACGGCTTCGGCCTGGGACTGATCTTGGGGCGGAAGTAAAGATCGGCAACTTCGTTGAGGTAAAGAACGCGCGCCTTGAAGCGGGCGCAAAAGCTTCGCACCTCAGCTATATCGGCGACGCGCGAGTGGGCGCGGAGGCGAATGTCGGCGCCGGGGTGATTACTTGCAATTATGACGGCTACGCAAAGCATCAGACCGACATCGGCGCCGGCGCGTTCGTGGGCTCCAATTCGGCGCTGGTGGCGCCTGTCGCGGTTGGCGAGGGCGCGTATGTCGGGTCCGGATCGGTCATCACCCGAAACGTGCCTGACGACGCGCTGTCCGTTGCGCGTGGTCGACAGCGCGATATTCCGGGTTGGGCGGCGAAGGCGCGAGACGCGCGGAAGAAACCGTAGGTCCGCAGAAGATAGTCGTCGTCAGGAGGAAGCGCCATGTCCGCCGATCAATTCAAACGCGCGGCGGCCGCAGCGGCTGTCGAGCTGGTCCGTCCGGGAATGACCCTGGGGCTTGGCACCGGCTCCACGGCGGCGCATTTCATTTCGCTTGTGGCCGAACGATATGGCGTCGCGGGAGGTCTGCAGTGCGTTCCGACTTCCGAGGCGACTGGCAAAGCGGCTGTGGCGGCCGGCCTTGAGGTCATTGCGCCAGACGAAACCACGCGCATTGACCTCGCTGTCGATGGCGCGGACGAGATTGGACCTGAACTGTCGCTCATCAAGGGCGGCGGCGGCGCGCTGCTGAGAGAGAAAATCGTCGCGGCGGCGGCTGACCAGTTCATTGTGATCGCCGACGAAAGCAAAATCGTTCGCCGCCTTGGCGCCTTTCCGCTACCATTGGAGGTGGAGCCGGCGCTTTGGGGGCTGACGGTTTCCCGGATCAGGGACGCGCTTGGTGAATTAGCGGTTGCCGATGCGCCGCTGCGGCTGAGGTCGGACGCTGAAGGGGAAGGCGCGTTTCTCACGGACGGCGGGCGCTATATTGTCGATGTGAGCTTCGGCGCCATCGACGATCCGGCTGCGGTCAACGCCGCGCTCGGCTCGGTCCCGGGGGTTCTTGAGACAGGTTTGTTTCTGGGCCTTGCGGACGGCGCGCTGGTCGCAGGCCCGGATGGCGTACGCCGGCTCTAACGTCGCCAGGCGCTGTCGACCGCTGAAAAATCGTCCTTGTCCGAACGGATAGGAATGTAGGCATGAGTGAAGAGACAGAAGCAGGCGATCTGAACGGCGCCTCAGCCGAAGGCGCGCGCTTCCAGGAGCTGAAAAGCGCAATCCGTGAATACGGCGCCGCTGCGTTTCAGAATCTCGTGAAGTGCCGTGCGCTCGCTCGCGCGATCATCGAAGGGTTCGCGGACTATGAGGGGTGCCCGCGCGCATCGGTGCGCGCCGTCCCGCCTATGGGGGAATTCGATCCCCACAAGGATTATGGCGATGCGGCTTTCAGCTATGCGGCGCGGCCCGTCATCGTGCTGGAGCCAATCCGCTTCGGTCTGTCTCTAATCGTGGGAAATGCGGAGGACGCCGGCGCGCTCTGGCTGCGCACGTCGATTGCGGTGGAGATGACGGCGGACGCATTTGACATCTATGTCGCGGCGCGGCCTCGCGTGCGCGCGCCGTTGTCATTTGAAGGCGAGTTGAATCCTGTATTCGAGCGGATACATCGTGAGTTTCTCGAAACGTTCACTCGCGAGATTAACGAGTTCAATGATGTCCGATTCTCACAAGGTATCGGTTTTTTGCCGGTCTGAAGGCTTTACAAAGGGTACTGATCAATGGGCGCATACGACTACGATCTTTTCACAATCGGCGCCGGTTCCGGCGGTGTGCGCGCCTCCAGGCTCGCCGCGCGCTATGGCGCGCGGGTGGGAGTGGCGGAGGAGTTTCGCGTCGGCGGCACCTGCGTCATCCGCGGGTGCGTCCCGAAGAAATTCTTCGTCTACGCCAGCGAATTCGGCCGTATGTTTCATGAAGCCAAGGGGTATGGCTGGACAAGCGGCGCGCCGGAGTTCACCTGGCGCAAGCTGATTGAAAACAAGGACAATGAAATCGACCGTCTGAACGGCATCTACATCCGTAACCTGAAGAACGCCGGCGCGGAGATTTTTGAAACGCGCGCTGTGGTGAAAGATCCCCACACGGTTCACCTTGTGAACGAGGGCCGGGACGTGACCGCCGAACGGATTCTCATTTCGACGGGCGGGACGCCATTCGTGGACGAGACTGTGCCCGGCCACGATCTGGGGATCACCTCGAATGAAGTGTTTCACCTGGAGACGTTCCCCAGCCATGTGGTGGTCGCCGGCGGCGGCTATATCGCTGTTGAGTTTGCATGCATCTTTAGGGGGCTCGGCGCGGAAGTCTGCCTCGTGTATCGCGGCGAGGACATCCTGCGATACTTCGACAGCGACATTTCCGTTCAGGTGCATGCGGAGTTAAAACGCCAGGGCATACGCGTCGTCACCCAGGCCGTCTTCGACGAGATCGAAGATCTCGGGAATGGCGGGCGACGAGTGCATCTGTCGAACGGGACAAAGCTCGACGCGGATCTCGTCTTCTGGGCGGTCGGAAGGCGGCCGGCGACCGATGGCCTTGGCCTTGAAGAGGCTGGCGTCGAATTGGCGAAGAACGGGGCCGTTAAGGTCAATGAGTGGTCGCGGTCTTCCGTAGACAGTATTTATGCGGTTGGCGATGTGACAGATCGGGTGAACCTGACGCCTGTGGCGATCCGAGAAGGCGCGGCGTTCGCCGAGACGGAGTTCAACGACAACCCGCAAAACATGGACTATGCGTTCATTCCAAAAGCGGTTTTCTCAAATCCGCCGGTCGGCTCGGTCGGTTACACTGAGGCCGAAGCGCGGCGAAAGTTCGGGGAAGTTGACGTCTACAAGACGGATTTCCGCCAGATGAAGCACATGCTTACTGGCGATGAACAACGCACCCTGATGAAAATAATTGTCGAAGCGAAGACGGACAAGGTCGTCGGCCTGCACATTGTGGGCGAGCATTCGCCGGAGATGATCCAGTGCCTCGCCATCGCCGTGAAGGCCGGTGTGACGAAGGCGGACTTCGACGCCACTTGCGCGTTGCATCCAACAGCTGCCGAAGAGCTTGTGACGATGCGGGAGAAGTTCGTCCCGAAAATCTGACGCGGAAGTGAGGGAGAACCTTATGCCTGAAACGCTGGAAACGGACTATCTTGTCATTGGCGCCGGCGCGGTCGGCATGTCTTTCGTCGATACGCTTCTGACGGAGAGCGACGCGGACATCGTCATGGTCGACAGACGACACGCGCCGGGCGGGCATTGGGTCGACGCCTATCCGTTCGTCCGACTGCACCAGCCGTCAGCGTTTTACGGCGTGTCGTCGACGCCGCTCGGCGCGGACCGCATCGATGAAACCGGATCAAACGCGGGCTACTTCGAACTCGCGTCCGGGACGGAAGTCGCGGCCTATTTCGATCGCGTCATGCGTGAGCGGTTCCTGCCGTCCGGACGCGTCAGGTATTTTCCAATGCATGACGCCCGCGAGACGGAGGCGCGAAGCGCAGATATCGCTCCGCTGCTCGGTGGCGACGGCGCGCGCGTGACGGCGAGGCGGCGCATCGTGGATTCAACCTTCTTCGACACGGCGATCCCGGCGACGCATGACCGCAAGTTCCACGTAGCGGACGGCGTCGCGTGCGTTCCTCCGAATGATTTGCCGCGACGCGCGCCGAACCACTCTGACTTCGTCATTCTTGGCGCTGGCAAGACGGCTATGGACGTCGGGGTGTGGCTCATAGAAAATGGAGCGGACCCGGACAAAATCACTTGGGTTCGTCCGCGCGATTCCTGGCTCATCAATCGCGAAACGACGCAGCCGGGCCCGCGCTTCTTCCACCAGTCGATCGGCGGGATGGCGCGGCAGATGGAGGCGATTAAGTCGTCTACGTCCGTAGACGACCTATTCGACAGATTGGAAGCCGCTGAACTCATGCTGCGGATCGATCCGGCGATCCGTCCGGAGATGTTCCACTTCGCGACGATTTCCGCTGGTGAAGTCGCGCTTCTGCGGCGGATTGAACACGTTGTGCGGGGCGCGCGCGTCGCGCGGGTTGAGCCGGGAAAGATGACTCTGTCGAACGATGAGACCATCGATATCGCCGCGAACGCCCTTTATGTCGACTGCACGGCGAACGCCGTCGCCAAGCGGCCGCCGCAACCGGTGTTCGAAGACGGACGCATCACGCTGCAGATGACGCGGCTGCCGAACCCGACTTTCTCCGCCGCGCTCGCGGCCTATGTGGAGACTCATTACGAGGGCGACGACGAGAAGAACCGTCTTTGTACGCCGGTTGCTTTACCGGATGCGCCGGAGGACTGGCCTGCGGCGACTCTTGGAAACATGACCAATCAACTCGCCTGGAGCCAGGACAAGGCATTGCGCGCCTGGATGACGGATTGCCGGCTTGATGGTTTTGGAAGAACCGCGCGCGACGCTGATCGTTCAGACCCCGCGGTTGCGGACGTCCTGGCGCGGATTAAAGAATCGGCGATGCCCGCGGGCATGAACCTGCAGAAGCTGATTGCGGCCGCGACCTAGGAACGTTCGTCCGGCGTCCGGTCCGCGCGTTGATCGAACTGTTCGGAAAAACACTTGCAGCCATTGAGGCGGGTCGCCTTCAGCTTTTGAAGAAACTCGTCGACCGCATCCCGCAAGAGCGCTTGTTGAGGGACGTCAAGCGCCGCCGATGCGATCCGAAGGAGGCGCCGCTGCCGCGCCGTGACGCGGACGACTGTCTTGTAGGCGAGCGGTTCCTCAGCGCGCGCCGGCGAAGCCTTACGGATCGGCACGACGCATGGGGCGGCGGAAACGCGCGGCGGCGCGATTGGCCGCGGCGGACGCTCTGTCCTTGGTTCAAGAGGCGCGGCCGCGGCAGGCGCGGCATCGAGCTGCCCGGCCAGGTCATGCTCCTCGCGCGCCGGCAGGTCCAGAACTCGCGCATTGGCGATCACGTCGCGCCAGTCGATGCGCGGGGGCTCATCCGATCGCGAAGCGTGCGCGGCTTGCTCCGTAGAGAGAGGATGCGCAGCGGCGGGCGCCGCCTGGCCTTTGCGCGCGAACAATCCGGCGAGCCGAAGCCCAGCGTCCGTAGTCGACATAAGCGCTGCCCCCTATGAAGAACGGCGGCCGAAGGCCGGCGCGCGACGGCGAACCAGACGGCGCCGCTGATCGGTTTGGCGCAGGCCGGCGACCGGGGTTTTTTC
>JBCBSQ010000012.1:0-91902 GCA_039819085.1 Pseudomonadota bacterium | reverse complement strand
GCGCATCACGTTTGACGGCGCGCTTTCACCTGGCGTGTCCGCAAAGGACATGGCGCTTGCGGCCATCGCCGCCATCGGGGCTGACGCAGGGCAAGGCAAGGCGATCGAGTTCGCCGGCGCCGCGGTTAAGGCGCTCTCCATGGAGGGCCGCATGACCCTTTGCAACATGTCGATCGAAGCGGGCGCGCGCATGGGGCTTGTCGCGCCCGACGAGACGACGCTCGCCTATTTAGAAGGACGTGACTTTGCGCCCAAGGACGCTAGCTGGGACGTCGCGGTCAACGACTGGATGACCTTGCCGACAGACGACGGCGCGGCGTTCGACGAAGAAGTGGCGATTGACGCCGCGCGAATTGCGCCGATGGCGACATTTGGCACCTCGCCCGACGCCGCCGCGCCCGTCGGCGGCGCGGCCCCTGCTGATGGCGGCCGGGCGGATGACGCGGCGCTCTCCTATATGCGCATCGATCGCGGCCAGGCGTTTGAGGCGGTAGAGGTCGACCGCGTTTTTATCGGCAGCTGCACCAACTCCCGGCTTGAGGACCTGCGCGCCGCCGCAAAAATCCTCCGTGGGCGGCGGGTGCGCGACGGCGTCGTCACGCTTGTCGTGCCGGGATCCGAAGCGGTGCGGCGCGACGCCGAGGCGGAGGGCCTCGACGAAGTCTTCAAGGCGGCTGGCGCCGAATGGCGACTGCCCGGATGCTCCATGTGCATCGCCATGAACGGCGACAAGGGCGCGCCCGGCGAGCTCGTCGTCTCAACGTCGAACCGCAATTTCGTCGGCCGGCAGGGCGCGGGCGTCAGGACCGTGCTTGCGAGCCCGGCGACCGCGGCGGCGGCGGCCGTCGCCGGCCGGCTCGTCGATCCGCGACCCTATCTATCGGAGGCGTGAGGCGATGGAGCCGATCTCAAAAATCACGACAAGGACGATTGTTCTTGAGAATGAGAATGTCGACACCGACCAGATCATCCCGGCTCGCTTCCTGACGACGACGAGCCGCGCCGGCCTTGGCGCGCACGCCTTCGCGGACTGGCGGTATGGCGAAGACGGAGCGCTGAAAGCCGAAAGCCCATTTCAAGAGGATGCGCGCGACAGCTTCGGCGTCCTCGTCGCCGGCCACAATTTCGGCTGCGGCTCCTCGCGCGAACACGCGCCCTGGGCGCTTCTCGATTTCGGATTTCGCGCGGTGATCAGCACCAAGATCGCTGACATCTTCACCGGCAACGCATTGAAAAACGGGCTCGTCCCAGTCGAAGTAGACGCCGCGACCCATGCGGACCTGATGGCCCAGCCGGGTCTTGAGGTCACCATAGACCTTGAGGCGATGCGCGTGACGACCCCAAATGGAGGCGTCAATGCTCCTTTCAAGCTTGAGCCCTTCGCGCGCCGCTGTCTTCTCGACGGGGTCGATCCAATGGGCGCGATCCTCGCTCAAGAGGGCGCGATCGCAGCTTATGAAGACGCTCATGGATGACCGTTCAGGACTAGAAAGATGACGTTCAAAATCGCAATGCTGCCGGGCGACGGCGTCGGGCCGGAAGTTGCGGAAACAGCGCGCGCCGTTCTCGCCGCCTGCAATCTCGACATCGCCTTCGCCGAAGCGCCCTTCGGCGGCGCCGGGATAGATGCGGCCGGCGCGCCGTACCCGGAGGAAACGAAGGCCGCAGTCGCACGGGCCGACGCGGTGTTTCTCGGCGCCGTCGGGGGACCGAAGTGGGACGATGCGCCGATCCGGCCTGAAAAGGGCCTTCTCGACCTGCGTCAGGATCTCGGCGTCTACGCCAATCTTCGGCCGACCCGTGTCGAAGCAGGCTTTGAGGCGCGCTCACCGCTGAAGCCGGGCGTCGCAAAGGGCGTGGATTTCCTCATCGTCCGGGAGCTGAATGGCGGCGTCTACTATGGCGACCGCGAAGAAGGAACGGCGCGGGCGAGCGACCTTTGCGTCTACACGAAAGAAGAAGTGGCCCGTGTCGCCTGCGTCGCGTTCGAGGCCGCTCGCGGCCGACGGGGCAAACTCGCAAGCGTCGACAAGGCGAACGTGCTCGCCACCAGCCGCTTATGGCGCGCTGCGGTCGAGGAACTCCACGAAGCGGAGTTTTCCGATGTCGAACTGGAGCATGTCCTCGTCGACGCCATGGCGATGCATCTCATCACCCGCCCGGGGAACTTTGACGTGATCCTGACGGAGAACATGTTTGGCGACATCTTGAGCGACGAAGCGTCGGTGCTGTCAGGCTCGATCGGCATGGCTCCTTCCGCGTCCATTGGCGACGGCAAGGGGCTCTATGAACCCATCCACGGCTCCGCGCCGGACATCGCAGGCCAGGGCGTCGCAAACCCCGTCGGCGCAATCCTCTCCGCGGCGATGCTTTTACGGCACTCCATGAAGCAGGAGGAGGCCGCCGCAACCGTAGAGACGGCTGTCCGGGAAGCGCTCGCCAGCGGCGCGGCGACGCGGGATCTCGGCGGAGCGATGTCGACGAAGGACCTGACGCAGGCGATCCTGGAACGGATGAATTAACCCCTCCCCGTCCGCCCGGGACTTCGAAAAGCCCCGGGCGCCCTTACGCCCAACACAGGGGGGAGAGAACGTGGGCGGTCAGGACCGCCGGCCCGGGCAGGCCAGACGGCGACATCTTGGTCAACGCGGCATTTTACTTGACGCCCGCGTTGATGAGACCATTCCCGCAAAACGCGGTCGGCTTAGCGTCGGCGTGACGGAGCCCCGCAAGATCGGACGCCGACAAATGGAACTCATTCAGCAGCCTGCGCCGCCAGCGGCGCGAGCGAGACGTCCGACTGCGCGCTCCGGGAGGGCGTGTGGAAGATGCTCAGCATCCCGCCGAAAATCGCGGCCGCGTCGCGAAAACGCGCGGCGAGCATGGCGATCGATCCAAGCCAGATGGCCACTGCGATAGCAAAGAGCCCGCCACCGTCATTGTTGGGATCAACCCCGAGCGGCGTGAAGAGGTGGAACGACAAGGCGCCCGTCATTATCGCCAAAGCGATGAGCGCGCCGACCGCCTGCAAGCGGCGAAAGCGCGACAGGATGCCAATCACTAGAAACGCCGCCGCGAAAAGCTCCGCCGTCCCGATGACGTACTGGCTGAAGAGCCCGGTCTGCGCGAAGAGCCCCGGCGCTCCGATAGTCGCCGCCCAGGCGTCCAGCTTGCCGAAGATCACTTGCGTCTCCGGCTGATTGGTGAATTTGAAGCGCAGGCTGTCGGTGAAAACGGCTGCGGCGAAGAGCGCGTACCCGTGCGGCGCGTAGCGCGTCAGAACTTTCAGCATTGGCCTCTCCCGTCTGGTTTCATACATCCAGACGAATGAGACCCCGCCGGGTCGCTCACGCGCAAACCACCCTCGCGTGACGCGTTTCGTGAGCAAGCGTGATCAGACGCCGCGACGCGCTTTAGAGACGATAGCTGAGGAAGAACCCGACGCTCGCCTGGTTGCGGTCGCCGCGCAGGCTGACCAACGGCGCATCGGCCGCATCGCCTGCAACGCGATCATAGCTGGCGGTGAAGACAGCGATGAACTTTCGCTTCGCGCCAATCGGACGAACGAGGTTTGCGCCGACGCCATAGGTCTGCACGCCGCCGCCCGCATTGAACGTCGGCAAACCCGATGCGACCGACTGCGCCTCAGTCACCGAGAAATAGGCGTCATTGTAGTTGTCGTCGACGATCCGAACGCGCGGGCCAATGGTGTAAGAATAGCCGCCGATAAAGGACTTGCCGCGCCCGCGGTAGTTCAACGCTGCGTCAAGAACGAAGCCCTCGTGGCCGTTGACGCCTTGCCGCGCTTCGAAAAGCGCCTGCCAGCGGGGCGTCTCATAGGCGACAAACCCGCCGAGTTCGAAGGTGGTGTCGACGTCGCCGAGGCCTTCAAGGTCCGTCGTGTCCGGCCCGGCGATCACGAACGGCTGGATCCCGTCCTCCTGGCGGGCGAAGGCGACGCGGGCGATCGGCCCCGCGCGGAACCCGTCCTGACGCCAAAGGTTCGCGCCGACGCCGGTCTGAACGGACGCAAAGAAGACGTCGCTGTAGGTGATCTGGATATTGGGAAGCGCGCGGAGCTGATACTCGTCATCGCCGAGATAAGTCGGCGCATAGAGCGCGCCGCCGCCGACCAGCACCTGCCAGCCCTTGGGCCCTTGAGGAAGCCGCCGCTGAGCGGCCTCGGCCTCGCCGGACACGCGCGGGGCCTGGGCGTACGCTGCGCCGGACAACGCAATGAAGCCGACCAACGCGGCGGCGATGCGGTTGACGATATTGACTGAAAACTCACGCAGCATACGGCTTCTCCGGATTTAGACAGCGTTCCCTATACAACGCTTCGTCGGCCTCGGATCAGGCGGAACGTCGTAGCTTTTCGCGTTTGCGGAAAAAACTGGGGGTTTCAGGGCGCAATCGGAAAATCCAATTACAGATGCCAGTCTTACTGAAGAGCATGCGCCCTAGCGCCGCCAGATGTCTTTGCCCGTCCCAGGCAGGCCAAGCTCGCCCCACATGGCGTCGACGTTGTCGATGACGGCGTCGTCCATCCGGATCTCCTCGCCCCACTCGCGATGGGTTTCCGGCGGAAGCTTGTCAGTCGCGTCAAGGCCGATCTTTGAGCCGAGGCCGCTCTCTGGCGAGGCGAAGTCAAGATAATCGATCGGCGTATTTTCAACGACGGTAATGTCTCGGGCCGGGTCCATCTTGGTGGAGATCGCCCACATCACATCCTTCCAGTCGCGCGCGTTGACGTCAGCGTCGACGACGATGATCCACTTTGTGTACATAAACTGGCGCAAGTACGACCACGCGCCCATCATCACCCGCTTGGCGTGGCCCGGGTACGCCTTCTTCATACTGATGACTGCGATGCGATAGCTGCAGCCCTCCGGCGGCAGCCAGAAATCGACGATCTCCGGGAACTGCTGCCGCAGGAGGGGGATAAAGACCTCGTTCAACGCCTCTCCGAGGACGGAGGGCTCGTCCGGCGGCCGGCCGGTGAAGGTGGAGAGATAAATCGGCTCCTTGCGCATGGTGATCGCGGACACGGTAAAGACAGGGAAGCGCTCCACCGAATTGTAGTAGCCGGTATGATCTCCATACGGCCCTTCGTCTGCGTACTCGTCAAGCGAAACATGCCCCTCAAGGACGATCTCCGCCTCTGCAGGGACTTTCAGCGGCACGGTCTTGCAAGCGACAAGCTCAGCTTTGCGGCCGCGCACGAGGCCTGCGAACTGGTACTCTGACAATGTGTCCGGCACCGGCGTCACCGCGGCGATGATGACGCCGGGGTCGGCGCCAAGGACAGCCGCGGCCGGCATCGGGTCGGATTTCTCCCTTCCCCATCGCCTGTGCTGCTGGGCGCCGCCGCGATGGGCGAGCCACCGCATGATCGTCTTGTTCTTTCCAATCTTCTGCATGCGGTAGATACCGAGATTGAAGTTATCCTCGCGCGCGTCCGAGGGACCTTTCGTGACGACCAGCGGCCAGGTGATCAGCGGCGCCGGTTCGCCCGGCCAGCAGGTCTGGATCGGCAGGGCGCTGAGATCGACGTCATCTCCGGTTAGCACGACCTCCTGGCAGGGCGCCGAGCCAAAAGCCTTCGTTGCCGGCTTCATCGACAGGACCGTCTTGGCGAGGGGCAACAACTCAAACGCGTCTTTGAGGCCCGCCGGCGGCTCCGGCTGACGCAAGAAGGCGAGAGTCTCGCCGACCTCCCGAAGTCTCTGGGCGTCGCTAAGGCCTTCGGCGTCGGCGACGCCCATCGTCACGCCCATTGCGACGCGCTTGACCGTCCCGAAAAGGTTCACCAGCACAGGAATGGACGAAACTGTCCCATCCGCCATCACCGCCTTTTCGAAAATCACCGCCGGCCCGCCCTCTGCGAGGAGCCGCGTCTGGATCTCGGTCATCTCCAGCACCGTGGACACGGGCCGCGTCACGCGGGCGAGTTCGCCCTTGGCTTCCAGCATCTGAAGAAAGTCGCGCAGGGATCGGTAAGGCATGGAAACTCTCCAAGAAACGAGGCATCGATTAGGCCCGATCGATGCGCTTGGCACGTCGCCCGCGCGCCGCTGCGGCCATGCGCCACGCGACTTGGCGCTCCTCAAACGCGGACGCCACGCCGCAATGGCGGACTTCAGCGCAATTAACTTTCGTTTTTCGTTCCCACTTTACGATCAAGTCGCGTGGCCATATCGTATGGTGTGTATGAGCAGGCGTTCGGGTCGCCTGGGTATTAAGGCGAGACGGAACGCAGGATGCTGCCGATTCTCCATCAGGCGCTTGGCGCTTTTTTGGTTCTGACGGGCCTTGTGGTCCTCCCGCTGCCCATCCCTTTCGGCCTCATCATGATCACGATCGGTTTGACGCTGCTGGCGCCATACGTGCCGTTTGTGCAGCGCATCGTGAAGAAATTGCGCTCCCGGCATCCTTCTCTCGACGAGAAATTGATGCGTTATCGCCATAGATGCCCGCCCATTGTGCGCAAAACGATCGACCGGACGCATCCTGCCGCCAGCGCCGCCGCTGAGTGATTTGTCGCCGGCGGCTGCAAGGCGGCGGCTGTTGCAAGTTTTGCTCAGTTTGAGATCAGGACGAACGTCCTGAACATTCCCGGCGGCGGCTTTAACCACGGGACATCAACGCCCCTTTTATGCTAGCGACGACCCAGCCGATAGCGTTGGGGAGCGCTTTCTCGATGGAGTTGGTCGAACTAGTCGAGAGCGAAGACGAGTTCTTTCGCGAAAGGGTTCGTTTCGCGCGGCGCTCCGGCGCGTCATTCGATATTCATCTTACCCGTCCCGCGGGCGTTCCGCCGCCGGTCACGAAAGACCACATCTTTATTCTGGGCGCGATGTGCGCATTCGCGCTTGCCGAGGACTACGAACAATCGCTGCCTGCGAGCGAGGAGATCATACACGGCTTCGACAAAGCGCAGGAGATTTGGCGAAGCTGGCGTCCTTATCGGCGCAAGGTGTCGGTTTCAGCGCAAAGGGCTCCGGACGCTGCGTCGCACTCGATGGATGACGTCGTTGATGATCGCGACGTCGCGGCCTTTTTTTCAGGCGGAGTGGATTCACTCTACACGACCACAAAGCTGGGTCCGAAAATCACCAGCCTTATATCGATTGCGCATGTGGCGGATGAGCCGACAGCGATTCGAGGGGGCTTTGACAGGCTCGCGGAACTCAGTCCCTACGCTCAGGCGACCAATCGAAAGCACTATTTTATCGCCAGCAACCTTATGACAGCGGTACCCGAAGTGCATGACGCCTGGGCGTACCTTAGTCATGGGGCGGCGCTCGCCGCCGTCGCGCATGCGCTTTCCGGTTCAATTCGCGCTGCGGAGATTTCGTCGACCTACGCACATCACCAGCTCATCCCCTGGGGCTCGCATCCGTCGACCGATCCATTGTTTTCGACCCGCACGCTGCGCGTAGGCCATTTCGGCGCTGACGTGGATCGCGTGCAAAAGACCTTTCGCATCGCCGAGGACCCTGACGCTCTCTCTATCTTGAGCGTTTGCGGCGAAGGCCGACTGCCCGGTCCTTTCGTCAATTGCTCAGGATGCCAAAAATGTCTCCGCACCATGATGACGCTCGACTTGGCGAACGTTGACCGGCGCCTCGCGACGACATTCGATTGGTCCGGATACGCCCCGGCGAAAGCCGAGGATATCTTCCTCCGCACCGAAGGCGAGTACGTGTTCGCCCGGGAGATCCGCAATAAGGCGGATGCGCTTGCGCGGTCCGACGTGTCGAAGCCGATCGGGAGAATGATGGACAAATCGCGGCGATACATAGCGCTCGCCAGATCCGAGATGTTCCTTCGGCAGCGTTTTCCGGCGATCGCTCGCGCCAAAACGAAGCTTGTCGCCTTGCGAAGCATCGTGTACCGATTATTCGGGCTGAAACGGCAGCTAAACCCATAACGCCCGCCCGCAAGGAGCCCGGTAAATGCGAATAGCGATCCTTGAGACCGGCGCGCCGCCGAGCCCCGTGCGGGAGCGTCATCCAGGCTATGGCGAGATGATGGTCGAGATGCTGGCGCCGCTGATGCCGGGCGCTGACTTCGCCGTCGCGCGCGTCTTTGACGGCGACGAAACGCCAGAAACGCAAAACGTCGATGGCTATCTCATCACTGGTTCCCCGGCGGGCGTCTATGAGGACCATGACTGGATCGCGCCGCTGTTTGAAACGATCCGCGCAGCCGCCGCGACGCGCACGCCGCAGGTCGGGATCTGCTTCGGCCATCAGGCAATCGCCGCCGCCCTAGGCGGGCGCGTGGAGAAGTCTGAAAAGGGTTGGGGCGTCGGCGTCCATCGCTACCGAGTGCATAACGAAAGCGCGTGGATGGACCCCATTACCCAAGAGATTTCCTGCGCCGTCTCCCATCAGGACCAGGTCGTCGAGGCGCCAGCGGGCGCGCGGGTGCTCGCCGGATCCGAGTTCTGCCCCAATGGCGCGCTCGCCTATGCGCAAGGGCCCGCCGTCTCATTCCAAATGCACCCGGAGTTCGAGCACGGGTTCGCGTCAGACCTCCTCGCCGCCCGCCGCGACCGCATTCCGGGCGATCGCGTAGCGGACGGGCTGCAATCCTTGCGCGCCGATAGCGGACGGGCCACGCTCGCGCGGTGGATCGCCGCTTTCTATCAAACGGCGTAGGGCGTAAGGAGGCGCGCAATGACGCTTACGCTGATTATCGGCGACAAGAACCTGTCGAGCTGGTCTTTGCGGCCTTGGCTCGCGATGCGCCACCTTGGTATTCCCTTTACGGAGGAGCTGGTGCGGCTCGATCGGCCAGACTCCCGCGAGAACCTGCGCCGGCTGTCGCCGTCGGGGTTCGTTCCCTGTCTGAAAGATGGGGAGACGGTCGTCTGGGACAGCCTCGCCATTCTCGAATACCTGAACGAGAGCTTCCCCGAGAAAGGCCTCTGGCCGGCCAGCGCGCAAGCGCGCGCGCATGCGCGATCGGCGTCGGCGGAGATGCATTCCGGGTTTTCGAACCTCAGAACCGTCTGGCCGATGATGTTCACGCGCGAAGACCTTCGACATACGACAAGCGGCGGCGTCGCAAGGGACATCGCCCGCATCGCCGACCTCTGGACCGAGGCGCGCGAACGCTTCGGAGTCCCTCATGGCGGCGCGTTTCTTTATGGCGACTTTTCCATCGCGGACGCCATGTACGCGCCGGTCGCCTCGCGGTTCCGCACATACGGGCCCATCGATCTGCCCCCTCCCGCGGCCGAATGGATGGAGATGATGCTCGATCTGCCGGCGATGCGCGAATGGGGGGAAGACGCAGCGAAGGAACTCAACGGATCGTAGCCGCGTCATTTCCTCGCGCCGCCGTAATCGATGGGCGCCATCCGACCAGCCTTCGCGGCTTCGATCCGCCGAAATCCCGCCGCCCCTATAGGTCCTGAACGGCGACAGGTTGCGGACGGCGCGCCTCGCGTCTATTCCGGCAAGGATGAAAACCTCCACCGCTCAGGACTTGCTTGAATCGCTCATCGCCAAGGCGCAGGCCGCCGGCGCGGACGCCGCCGACGCTGTTCTCTACAATGGCGTCTCGCACGGCGTCTCCTGGCGTCTCGGCAAGCTGGAGGACGTTGAACGCTCCGAAAACCTGGATCTTGGTCTGCGGATCATCATCGGCAAACGCGCCGCCACCGTCGCGACGACGGAGACGGTCAAATCCGAACTGGACGCCCTCGTGGAGAGATGCGCGGCGATGGCCAAGGCGGCGCCGGAAGACCCTTATGTCGGCCTCGCGCCAAAGGAGCGTCTCGCCAAACCGCCGTTCATTGACCTCGATCTCGGGGATTTCAGCGATCCGGGTACGGACGCGCTGCGGAACCGAGCCGCAGCCTGCGAAGAAGCGGCGCTCGCCGTCAAAGGCGTCGTCAATTCCTCCGGCGCCGGGGCGAGTTATGGCGAAGGCCGCAAATGGCTCATCACGTCCGACGGCTTCTTCGGGGAAACCGGCGGCGCGAGCCACTCCGTCTCCGTCAGCGTTCTCGCGGAGGATGAGAACGGGATGGAGCGCGACTACGACTACGATTCCAAGACTCACGCAGCGGACATGCGCGGAGTCGAAGAGATCGGGCGAAACGCTGGCGAGCGGGCGGTTCGGCGTCTGTCGCCGCGAAAAGTAGAGAGCCGGAAAGCGCCGGTCATCTTTGACAATCGTTTATCGGCGTCACTCTTGCGGCACCTTTCAGGCTCGATCAATGGCGCGGCGATCGCGCGGGGCGTCAGCTTTCTGAAGGATAAGCTTGGGGAACGGATTTTCAGCACCGGAATTTCAGTCATTGACGACCCGTTCATCCCGCGTGGACATGGCTCGCGGCCCTTTGACGGCGAAGGCGTCCAAGCGGAGAAGCTCAACATCATCGACGATGGCGCGCTGACGACCTGGATCATGAACTCCGCCCACGCGCGACAACTTGGCCTCGAAACGAACGGCCGAGCGACCCGCGGCGCCGGCGGCGGACCAGGCGCGTCGTCCACGAATTTGTTTCTGGAAGCTGGCGACCGTTCGCCCGAAGCGCTCATCGCGGACGCAGGCGAAGGGCTTTTCGTCACCGACATGTTCGGCCCGCAGGTTAATCCGAATACGGGCGACTATTCTGTCGGCTGTTCAGGCCTTTGGATTGAGGACGGCGCGTTGACCTATCCCGTGAGCGAAATCACGATCGCCGGCAATCTCATCGACATGTACGCGGCGCTTCGACCCGCCAACGACCTTGAATTCCGCGGAGCGACGAATGCGCCGACGACGTTGGTCGGCGAGATGACGATCGCCGGCGCCTGAATTCCCAATTGACGACATCATCGGACGCATCTGGCATGGAAAAGCAGCTCCTTCATCTGGTGTTCGGCGGCGAACTCGAAGACCCGCAGGATGTCGCATTCAAGGATTTGGACGCGCTCGACATCGTCGGTATCTTCCCAAACTATGCGTCAGCGGAGAAAGCCTGGCGGGCGAAAGCGCAGGCGACTGTCGACAACGCGCATATGCGTTACTTCATCGTGCATATGCACAAGCTCCTCGACCCGGAAGGGAACGAGAAATCCTAAGCCGCGAAACATGGCCGACGCGCTAACGAGGGAAGCGTTCCAAACGCCGCACGGCAGACGCCGCGCCTGGCGCGAACTCACTTTATCTGACCACGGATTTATTCGCGCGATATATGACAATTCGCACGAAATCGCGCCGGGCGTCTTTCGATCGGCCCAGCCGGGCCCACGGCGACTGCGGCAATGGCGGGACCGCGGCGTCAATAGCGTCCTGAACCTGCGGGGCCCACGCGAAAGCGGCATTCTCTTCCTTGAAGAAGACGCCTGCGAACGCCTGGAGATCAAACATGTTCCGTTCAGGGTCTATTCGCGAGAAGCGCCTTCGCCCGATGTCTTGCATGGCGCGCGGCGTCTATTCGCGGAGACCGAGCCGCCGTTCCTGATGCACTGCAAATCGGGCGCGGACAGAGTCGGCCTGATGGCGACCCTCTATGACTTCTTCGTGGCGGGAAAGCCCCTGCCCGTCGCCTTGCGCCAGCTTTCGTTGCGATATGGGCATATTCGCTTTGGCAAGACCGGCGTGATCGATGCAGCGTTTGATGAATACATTCTTTTCGCCGAAGAGCGCGGCGTCGCCCTCGACGACGTAGAGGCGTTTTTTGACTGGGTCGACGGGCCCTATGACCATGACGCGACAAAAGCGCGGTTCCGTTCAAATTGGCTCGGCGACCTGTTGACGGAACGCGTTCTCAGACGGGAGTAGCGGCGCCGTCATCCGGCCAGTTGGAGCTTGGCGAGGCGCGCATAGTCGCTACTCCGCTCAAGGAGCGTCGCGTGATCGCCTTCAGCGACGACCCGCCCTTTCTCCATCAAGAGAATGCGGTCCGCGCTGACAACTGTCGACAGCCGGTGCGCGATTACGATCGTTGTGCGGCCATCCGCCAACCGATCAAGCGCCTCCTGCACCTGACGTTCCGTTTCCGCGTCGAGCGCTGACGTCGCTTCGTCAAGCAGCAGGATCGGCGCGTCCTTTAAAAAGGCGCGGGCGATTGCGATGCGCTGACGTTGACCGCCGGACAGGTTTTGCCCGCCTTCCCCGACGCGCGTCTCGTAGCCATTCGGCAGCTCTCGGATAAATCCGTCGGCCGCGGCGGCCTTTGCGGCCGCGATGACGTCTCCTTCTGGCGCTTCCAGTCGGCCGAAGCGAATGTTCGCGGCGACGGTGTCGTCGAACAAGGTAGCTTCCTGACTGACGATGGCGACTGCGCCGCGTAACGAACTGATTGTCAGATTGCGAATATTCTGGCCGTCAACTTCAATGTTCCCTGAATCCGGATCGTAAAGCCTCAGGATCAGATTGAAGACGGTCGATTTCCCCGCGCCGGATTCGCCAACGAGGGCCAACCGCTCGCCGCCGCGCGCGTCGAATGACAACCCGTTCAGCGCATTGACGCCTTCCGTATACGAAAATGACACGTCGCTAAACGACAACGACGCGCGCTCGACCCTCAAGGGCGCTGCGCCATCACGCTCACGCACCTCCGGCTCAAGGTCGATGAGCCCTGTCATCCGTTCCAGCGCGCCGAACCCCTCCTGGGCGACGGCGTTCAGCGTCGAGAGGCCGCGCGCAGGCTGCGACAGGAGCAAGAGCGCAATGATGAAGGACACAAGTTCAGAGATGTTGAGAGCGCCCGCCTCGATCCTCACCGCGACCACCGCCACGATGATTGAAAGCGCCACCGCGCCAACAAAGAAAATGAAAGGCTCATTAAGCGCCCGCAGATGCGCCATGCGGCGCAACACGCCAAGCCGCTCATCGAAAGCGTTTTGGGCCTTGCCTTGCATCGGCCCTTCAAGCCCATACGCGCGGATGATCCGCCCGCCGCCCACCGTCTCCATCGCCAGCGACGCGATTTCGCCGGCCTGCTCCTGGGCCTCGCGCGATCGTTTCCTCAGATACCGACCGATCGCGGAAACGGGCCAGCCAAGCGCGGGGTAAACGATGAACACCACCAGAAAAAGCGCCCAATCATAATAGAGCATGACGCCAAGGAGGCCGATCAGGGTGAGAAGGTCGCGCGCCGCCGTCGACGCGCGCGTCAGCGTGTCGCGCAGCACCATCGCGTCATTAGTGAGGCGGGCGGCCGCCTGGCCGGACCCCAGCGACCGCAGCTGCGCATCGTCGATTTGCGTCAGCGCCGCATAGACGTCGACCTGCAAGTCACGCAGGGCGGCGAGCGCGGCGAACGCCGACAGGCGCGCCTGAACATATTGCGACAGGGCGTTGGCGCCGCCGAGCGCGATAATCAGCAGCGGGCCCCAAATGACCACGCGCGCAGGATCAAGGTCGATCAGCGCGCCCGCCCTGCCTTCGCCGACGCCGGTGAAGGCCGCATTGATGGCTTCAACGCCTGCGGGGATCGCGCTCGCTGATGCGGCGTATAGCGCCATCGCTACGAGCGAAATCGCGAGCTTCGGCCAATATCGGCTGAGATACTCGCGCCACAGCCGAACAGCGAGGCCAATCGAGCCGACGCTCGAACGATTAGAGGGGTTGCGGAACGGCACGTGATCAGCTTTCTACCGCGGAGGGCTGGCGTTCGCCGCCGGACTTGCGGTTTTTAGGCCGTCGGCGCTACGGCGCAACCAATTGTTTGAGGCCCGTTTTTCGGTCCGCCCATAACACCTGGGGGCGTGCGCGATCTTTCGAAAGGCTCTAAAAAGCGCGGCGGCCGCCCGGATCGGAAGCGCACTTGTGGGCGCTTACATCCGTCTCGTTCAACGCACGTCGAGGTTCAAGATCATCGGGCTTGAGCACGTCCGCGCGCTTGAGGCGGAAACCCCACGGGGATTTTTCGTCGCGTTCTGGCATTCGAACATCCTCCTCGCCCCGTCAGTGCGCGACCATTTGCGCCGACGCCTGCGCATGCTTGTCTCCACGCATCGCGACGGCGAGATCATCGTCAACGCTGTGGCCGGGTTTGATATCGACTTTATTCGCGGATCGGCGGCGAATGAAAGGAAGTCCGCGAAGGACAAGCAGGGCGCGTCAGCGATCGCCCAGATGATCGGCGCGATTGACGCCGGGGACGCCGTCGGCCTCACGCCGGACGGACCGCGCGGGCCGGCGCGCAGCGTTCAGGCGGGTGTCGTGCGCCTTGCGTCCATGACGGGCGCTCCCGTCATCGGGTTCGCCTGCGTTGCGTCACGTCGGCGAACGTTGAAAACCTGGGATCGATTCCAATTGGCCCTGCCATTTTCCACCGTGTACGTAGTTGTCTCGCCGCCTGTAGCGATTGGCGCGATCGACGCCCACGCCGACGTCGCCGACGCCAAGGCGCGCATCAAGGCGGCGCTCGACGCCGCGGCCGCGGAGGCGACCCGGCGCGCCGATGGGGTCGGCGACGCGGCTGAACCGCAGCCGTTGGAGGCCGCAGCGTCATGAAGGAAGAGGCCGCAAACGTAACGTGCACGGATCCGGAGGTCGCCGCGCCGACGTTCGACGAAGCCCCCTTCGGCCTCAGGGCGTATCGATCTTTGAGTCAGGCGGCTGGTCCAATCGCGCGATTTGCGCTCGCCCAGCGCGCGCGCGCAGGCAAGGAGGATCCGGAGCGGATCGCCGAGCGTCGGGGCGAAGCGAGCCGTCCCCGTCCGGACGGCCCCCTCGTCTGGATCCACGGCGCAAGCGTCGGCGAATCGCTGTCAGTGCTACCGCTGGTGTCGCGCCTGCAGGCTATACGCCCCAGTCTCGCATTCATGGTGACGACCGGGACAATCACCTCCGCCAAGTTGATGACCGAGCGTCTGCCTTCCCACGCCTTTCATCAGTTCGCGCCTGTCGACCATCCCGACTACGTTGCGCGTTTCATGGACTATTGGCGTCCCGATGCGGCGGTTTTTGTGGAATCCGAATTCTGGCCGAATCTCCTGTTCAGCGCCCGCGCGCAAGCGCCTTTCATGGCGCTCGTCAACGGCCGCGTATCGCCAAAATCCTATGACTCATGGATGAAACGTCCACGGATGATCAGGCATCTGCTTTCCGCTTTCGACGTCATGATCGCGCAGGACCGCAAAAACGCGGACCGCCTGACGCTGCTTTCCGGACGGGAAGTTCCGTCGTATGGGAATCTCAAAAACGCCGCTCCGGCGCTTCCCTGCGACGACGACGCCCTGACTCAGCTAACCGAAGCTATTGGCGATCGCCCCGTCTGGCTCGCGGCGAGCACGCACCCCGAAGAAGAGAAAGTCGTTCTCGCGGCGCATCGGCTTCTGGCGCGCGAGTTTCCGGATCTCCTCACGCTCATCGCGCCGCGCCATCCTGCACGAGGTCCCGAAGTCGCCGACCTCGCGCGCGCGGACCGGCTGCGCGCGCAATTGCGGTCAGAGAAACAGGCGCTGGCGCCGGATACGGAGATTTATCTCGCCGATACGCTGGGCGAACTCGGGATTTTCTATCGATTGTCGAACGTCGCGCTCGTCGGGGGCAGCCTGGTGGCGAAAGGCGGCCACAATCCACTGGAGCCGGCGCGTCTTGGCGCGGCGATTCTCCATGGTCCGCATACGTTTAACTTTGACGAAACCTATGCGGAGATGCGCGGCGGCGGCGGCGCGGCGCTTGTCCGGAATGAGCGCGACCTCGCCACCGCCATCCGCCGGCTTCTGGGCGACGCGAAAACCCGCGCGGCGATGGCGAGCGCGGCGAGAACATCCGCTGAGGCGAGCGCGGAGAAGGTGCTGACCGCCGTCGCGGAGGCCATCGCGGCGAACCTGCCGGAGACGCCGATTGAACAGTCCGCGCGGAACGGCGCTGTCGCATAGCAAGGAGCGCCGTCGCGCCGAAATGACCACTGACGCGCAAGATTATCCGGACGCCAACCGACGCAACGATCTTCCTTCGACGCGGCATGCCCATTAGCAGCCCATGGTTTTGGTTCGATGACGGCTTCGCCGCGAAGACGGCGCGCGCGTCGCTTCTGCCAGCCGCCGCGATATACGATTTAGGTCAGCAACTGCGCGCCGCGACGACGAAGGCGAAGCGCGGCCGCGTTCCGGTTATCTGCGTCGGGAACGCGTCCGTGGGCGGCGTCGGCAAGACGCCGTTCGCGCTGCGGCTTTCCAAAGCGCTCGCGCCCCTGACGAACGGGATCTTCTTTCTGACCAGAGGATATGGCGGCGCGCGGCGCGGTCCCGTTCGTGTTTCAGGCGATCACGCCGCGCACGATGTCGGCGATGAGCCGCTTCTGCTCGCCGCCCAGGGGCCGACCATTGTCGCACGCGACCGGCCAGCGGGCGCGGCTCTCGCCGCCGACCTCGGCGCGCGCCTCATAATCATGGATGACGGATATCAGAACCCGACGATCGCGAAAGACGTTGCGATCCTGCTCGCTGGCGCGGAGATGAACGCGAACCATGCGATCCTTCCAGCAGGACCAATGCGCGAACCCCTGGCCCGGGCCGCGTCGCGCGCCGACGTGATCGTGACAATCGGCGGGAACGGACAACCTATTGTTCAAGGAAACGACGAGTCCTTTCGGACTGTCGCGAGGCTGTCGTCGATCGGCGCGCCGAAGGTCGACTCGCCCGTGCTCGCCTTCTGCGGAATTGCGCGGCCCGACCGGTTCTTTGAAACACTGCGGCGCCTTGGCGCCGAGCTTGTTGACGCGGTCGCATTTCCCGACCACCACCCGTTTTCCGACGCGGAGCTTGACGCGCTCGACGCTTCGGCGAAGAAGGCCGGCGCGCGGCTCATCACAACAGCGAAGGACGCAGCGCGGCTGCCGTCCGACCGGCGGGCGATCATTGACGTGCTTGAAGTCGAAATGCGGATCGACAATGAGGACGGTCTCGTCGATCGCATCGCAACGCTTCTGGATGCGCGCAGGCCAGAGTGGAGAGACGCATGAGCGACGCGATTGCGCGCGACGATGAGGCAAGCGGAAAAACCGCGCCGTCATCCGCAGCGACGGCGCGGACGGCCGCCGAGCTCGCCGAACGCCAAAAGGCGGTCGCCCTGCCTTCAGCGCGGTCCAACCGTCCTGTAACCTTCAGTCATCGGATTGAATACGGCCTGACGCGGGCGGCCTTTGCGCTCTTTCGCGCGCTGGGGGTCGATGCTGCGTCTAACCTCGCTGGCGGCGCCATGCGCCGGATCGGCCCGATGATCCGGCCAATCTCCCGGCGCGCGGAAGAAAACATGCGCCATGTCTTTCCCGAGTGGAGCGAGGCGAAGATACGTCAGACGGTCGCCGGCGTCTGGGAGAACCTTGGCAGGACCGCTGCGGAGTACCCTCACCTTTCTGAATTCGACCCCGAAAAAGGCTCCTCCCGCGTCAAGGTGCACGTCTGTCAGGAGGCGGAAGAGCGTCGTGAAAAGGGCCTGCCCTCCGTCCTGATCTCCGGCCACTTCGCCAATTGGGAGGTGATGCCTCTCGTTCTGCATGCGGAGAAGATCGACTATGCCGTGATCTATCGTCCGGTGAACAATCCCCTCGTCGATCGGCACATCATCGACCTGCGCGGGGAGGTGATGTCCAGACGGATGATCCCCAAGGGCTATGACGGCGCGCGCGACGCGATGGCGCAGCTGAAAGCAGGCCGCTGCGTCGCGATGCTCGCCGACCAGAAACTGAACACCGGCATCCCCGCGACGCTTCTTGGGCGCAACGCGATGACGCCCACCGCCGCAGCGCGGCTCGCAATCCGCTTCAAGGTGCCGGTGTTCCCGAGCGCCATCGTCCGGACCGGCGGCGCGCGCTTTGAGGTCTTTATGCGCGACGCGATCAAGTTCGAGCCGACCGGCCACACCGGCAATGACGTCGCGACACTAACACAGCTCATCAACGACGCGATGAGCCGCGAAATCGAGGCGCACCCGGAGCAATGGCTCTGGTTTCATCGCCGCTGGCCGAAAGAGGACGTCGCAGTTTCGGCCGCCGCGCGCGCGAAGACCTAAGCGTCGCCCTCTTTAATCTGGGTCTGCATGTAGAGTTCTTCGCCGATCTTGGCGATGAGGCCGAGCTCCGTTTCGAGGTGGTCGATATGCTCCTCCTCGGATTCCAGGATGCGCTCCATCAGCTGACGGCTGACATAGTCCTTCACCTGCTCGAAATAGGCGATCGCCTCGATATAAAGCGGATGCGCGCGCTGCTCAGCGCTGAGGTCGCACTCAAGGATCTCCTTGACGGATTCGCCGATATAGACCTTGTCGAGGTCCTGAACGTTCGGAAGTCCCTCAAGAAACAAAATGCGTTCGATCAACTCGTCCGCATGCTTCATTTCATCAATTGATTCTTCGTACTCGATCTTGGCGAGACGGGCGAAGCCCCAATCCTTCAACATGCGCGCATGCAGGAAATACTGGTTGACCGTGGTCAGCTCCAGCTTCAGCGCCTTGTTGAGGTATTCGATTACTTTTGGGTCGCCCTTCATGATCTCGCTCCGCTGCTTTGGGCGCGAGAATACCGGGGGTCGGGGTCAGTACAAGGATAGTCTTTGCAAGCGATTATCGTTCACCTGCGGCAAATCGGCTTAGATGGGAGGAATTGCACGCCTGCGCGATCGCTGAGACCAGCCCGCTACTCCGCCGCGACGCCAGAGGCGCCTTCAGCCTCGCTGCGCGCCTCGTCGATGATGTCCGCCACATCAGGCAGGCACTTTCCGCATTGCGGCCGGCAGCCGCGCCTCTGAAATACCTCCGCCACGGATTTGGCGTCCTTCGCCGAAGCGGCGAACTCGCGGTCACGGATAGCGTTGCACAGGCAAAGGTACACGGGGTCGACGTCTCATGTTTGCTGCGACAATCTGTACATAGCAAGAATGAGACTAATTTTCAATTACAGGCCGCTGTCCGAAGACGTTTTTTCCAGGGGCAATAGCAGTTGCGGGTCGACGAGGCGTCCAACCCACTTCACAGACCAGTGCAGGTGGGGTCCCGTCGCGCGGCCTGTCATGCCGACCGCGCCGATAACGTCGCCTTTTTCCACACGCTGGCCAGGTTCAACGTCAATCCTCGACATGTGGAGAAACGCGCTTTCCAGCCAGTGGCCGTGATCGAGAAGCACAAGCCCGCCCTCGAAATACATGCCCGTCTCGGCGAGGCGCACAATGCCGGCCGCCGGCGCGCGGATGGCCGTTCCCGTCGGCGCGGCGATATCGAGCCCGGAATGGAAGCGTTTCGGTTCGCCATTCAGGATCCTTTGGGAGCCGAAAACACCACTGATCCGGCCTCGCAAGGGCCAGTCGAACCCAGCCAGGAAATCGGGCTTTCGGTGGGTCGTTTGCCGCGCCGCCTTCTTCTTTTCCCGGTCAACGCCAATCTTGTCGAGTTGGGCCTTGGTGAACCCTGAGACCTTGGACTGGTCGAGGCCGTCGATCCGCTCAATCTTGAACTCGCGATCCTCAATCGAGAGGTTCCGGCGCTCAACGGTCCCGTCCGGCAATGAAACGACAAGAAGCGAAGACAGCGCGCTGTCCCGCGTGAAGCCGAAAACGAACTCCCCCTGATCGCCGACCATGACGGGGTCGCCATCAAGACGGACCTTTGCGCCGGGCTCTGTTCGACCGAAGACGAGCCCACCCTGGGCGAGGCGGCCATCCAGCGCGACACGCTCCAGTGGATCGTCGAAGACGGCCTGTCGCGCGCCAACATCCTGCATAGCCTCAGCGAACGCCGCCTGGCGCAGAAGCCTTTCGCTTTCACTAGGGGCCTGCGGGGGAACTGGCGCGGAAGGGTCGAGGGGCGGCGGGGCGATGTCCGCCTCAACCACAGCCAATGACGCCGCCTGCGCAGCGTTGGGCGCAGCCACGCCGCGCGAGGCGCCTTCAGCTGCGACGCAGCCGGCCGCGCCGACGACGCAGATCGCGGACAGATAAATCGGTAGACTCATGATTGGCCTCGCGAATGGTTGTTCGAAGAAGATCGAGCGCGTCATCATAGCTTTTGGCTCCGACCTAAGGTGTTAGGAGGCGTCCCTCTCCGTTGGCTTGCGGGGCGGATGTCCAAAAGCGACCATGGCCGCCGCGGCGTCCACATAGGCCTCCTGTCGGTCGACGCTCCAGTAGCGCAAGGCTTCGAGCGGGATCTTCGCGCCCGTCACCGCGCAACGCACAAAATCGCCCGGTCGAACGATGGAATAGTCCGCGTCCAGATACTCGATAATCGCTTCGCGCCCGCTCATGTCACGCAAGATTTCGGCCCATTCTGAGTTTGCAATCGTTGAAATCTAGTCGAAGAGGCTTTCTTGAACAGCCCTTCGATGCGGCTTTGTGGATTTCCGCTTCCCTCGGGCGGCGGCGCCCTTTTGCGCGCCGCCCTCAACAATATCCGCGGCGCGTTCCCCGTCGTCGAATGCAATACGGACCCGGTCGCCTGGACTGGCCTCAACGGCCCGAGACACGAGCCGGCCGTTCTCGTCAAGCACCAGCGCAAACCCCCGCCGCAGCGCGCTTTTGTGGCTGAGAGTCTCCAAGAGTTTCGCCGCATTCGCGAGGCGTTCGGCGCGTTGCGGCAAATCCCGCTCGCGAGTTCGGTCGAGACGGGTGGCGACGGTCTCGAAACGATCCCGCAACCGCCCCGCCATTGGGCGCAACGCCTGTGGCCCGAGCCTCGCCCCCGCTTGCGCGAAACGAGCGTCGGCGGCGGCGCGCCGCGCCGCGAGCGCGGCGACAAGGCGATCCCCCGCCCGATCGACGCGCTGCGCAGGCTGGCCGAGAAGGTCCTCCGGCCGACCAAGCCCTCGCGCGGCGGCCCGCAGGGCGCCCCTTGCGGCGTCCGCCAAACGCGCAAGCGCGGTCTCCAGCCGCCGCGCCTTGTTCATCGTCTCCGCCAGAAGCTCGGCGCGAACGGGCGTCGCCATCTCAGCCGCGGCTGTCGGCGTCGGCGCGCGCTGGTCTGCGGCGAAGTCAATCAGCGTCGTATCGGTTTCGTGGCCGACCGCGGAAATCAGAGGAATCTGGCTCCTCGCCGCGGCGCGCACGACGACCTCCTCATTGAAGCACCAAAGGTCCTCCAGCGACCCGCCGCCGCGAGCGACGATCAGAACCTCCGGCCGGGCGACGCGACCGCCGACGGGCAAAGCGTTGAACCCATCAATCGCGTCGGCGATCTGCGCTTCAGCGCCGCGGCCCTGCACCAATGTCGGCCAGACGACCACATGGCTCGGGAAACGATCCCTGAGGCGATGCAGAATATCGCGAATGACAGCGCCCGATGGCGATGTGACGACGCCGATCGTTTCGGGAAGAAATGGAAGCTCGCGCTTGCGCGCCGGATCGAAAAGACCCTCCGCGGCGAGCTTTTTCTTGCGCTCTTCCAGCAGCGCCATCAGCGCGCCGGCGCCGGCGGGCTCCAGACTGTCGATGATGATCTGGTACTTCGACTGACCCGGAAAAGTGGAGACCTTGCCGGAGGCGATCACCTCCATGCCCTGCTCCGGGGCCACTGGCTGGCGCGCCGCAACGCCCTTCCACATGACGCCTGAGAGCACCGCGCGCTCATCTTTCAGGTCAAGATAGACGTGGCCGGATCCAGCCTTTACGACTCGGCCGAGTTCGCCACGCACGCGCACATAGCCGAACCCGTCCTCCAGCGCCCGTTTCACCGCGCCGGACAGTTCCGAGACCGTATACTCTTTCAGGTTCGGCTGCGTCGTCATCTCGTCAGTAGAGCATGTTTCAGAGGAGCTAAACACAACGCGCGCGTAGCGGTTCGTCGACGCCTCAACTGTTTGAACGGGCGGCGGCGGAGGATCCAGGAAGCAGGGAGAGAAACAGTGCCAACCAAAGTTTTAGGTTACTCAGCGGCGTCCGTCGCCGCGATAGGCGTCGCCTTGGGCGTGGGAATCGACATCAACCAACAACCAACCAATGGCGCAGCATTCGTCTCGCCGATTGTGTTAAACCAGTCAATCTGCGGCAAAGACGCCGACGCCATGCGCCAGAGGCGGGGCTATTTTATAAAGACCGCCGCCGCCTGGGCGGCGGAAACGGACGAAGCGACCCCGAAAATGGCGGACGCGGGCGGACCGACGCAGCGCGAGGGCATTGCCTACGCCATCTCAACTGACACCGCCGCAGCGCAGGCCTACTTCAATGAAGGCGTCGCGCACATGTGGAACTTCAACCACGGCGCGGCGGTCGCGTCCTTCAAAAAAGCGCAGGCGGCCGATCCCGATTGCGCGATGTGTTTTTGGGGAGAAGCGCTGGCGCTCGGACCCAACATCAATGCGCCAATGGACGCCGCGGCCGTTGAGCCCGCAATCGCCGCCATGCGCGCGGCGCAAGCGAGAAAGGACGGCGCGACGGACAAGGAAAAGGCGCTGATCGACGCCATTGAGGCGCGCTACGCAAAACCGCTCGCCATGATGGAGCGGCTTGTCCTGGATGAAGCCTTCGCCGACAAGATGGATGCGATCACGCGCGCCAACCCGGATGACGATCTCCTCGCCGCGCTCGCCGCTGAGGCCAACATGGACACCCAGCCCTGGGATTATTGGGAGGCGGACGGCCGCACGCCAAAAGGCCGCACAGCGCGAACAATTGAGCTGCTTGAAGGCGTGCTGGCGCGCAATCCTGACCACATCGCCGCGATCCACCTCTATATCCATATGACCGAGGCGACCACGAACCCTTACCGCGCGGCACCGTATGCGGATAAACTCGACGATCTGGCGCCGGGCCTTGGGCATCTCATCCATATGCCATCGCACACCTACTACAAGATCGGGCGTTTCAAGGAATCGATCGACATCAATGTCCGCGCGGCGATGGCCGACGAAGCATTTATCGCGACGGGCGAGGCGAGCCCGTTCTACGAATTCGGCTACTACGTCCACAATGTGCACTTCCTGATGGCGTCGGCTCTGATGGCGGGCGACGGCGACACGGCCCTCAAAATGGCCAAGAAGCTCGACGAAAAACTGCCTGTGGAGATGGCGCTCGCCGTACCGTTCGCGCAGCCGATAAAGGCCGCGCCTTATTTCGCCATGGCGACTTTCGCCGATCCTGAAGACGTGCTCGCGCTGCCGGCGCCTGACGCCGGGGCGCCGTTTCTCGTGGCGACCTGGCGATACGCCCGCGGCGAAGCGCTGGCGAAACTTGGCCGAGCTGACGAGGCGGCGGCCGAGGCGGACGCGATCGCGGCGATCGGGGCGACCAATCCGTTTGAAGAGCTCAACAACGTCAATATTCCGACTGCGGATATTCTAAAACTAGCGGAGCTGACCGTGCGGGCGCGCGCGTCCGCGTCTGAAGACGATCTCGCCAGCGCGATCGCCTCCATGGAGGACGCGGTCGCCGTGCAGGAGACGATCAACTACACCGAACCGCCATACTGGTATTATCCCGCGCGCCGAACCCTCGCGGCGCTGACCCTGCAACACGGGGATGCGGAAAGAGCCGAGCAGCTCTTCATGGAGACGCTGGTCGAAGCGCCAAATTCCGGTTGGGCCTACTACGGCCTTGGGCAGGCGCTGGCGGCTCAAGGCGACAAGGCCGGGCGAAAACTCGCCGAGCGCCTTTTCAAGGACGCGTGGATTGGCGACAAGAGCTCCATCGCGCTTGATCGTCTCTAGACTGATTGAGCGGCTCGCGCGCGATTGCGCTTGGCGTCTCCGTCATTCATTACCGTCGGTGTCGCCGAGCCGTTCGCGGTCCTTGCGGTCGAGTTCCCGACGCAGACGCTCCAGGTCTTCATCCGAGAGGTTGGGGTCATCGCGACGCGTCCAGCCGGGCTCCACCGGCGGCGGCCCAATGTTCGGGCGCAGGCTGGCTGCGTTGTCGCCCTGATTGCCAATCTCCGTGGCGAGATCATTGACGCCGCTCTGGGTCGTCCGGAAATCTTCAAGGTCCTGCTGCCGCTGCGCTTCGATGGCGCGGCGAGCGGCCGGCGTGCCAAACTGACCGCCGACATCGTCCCCGGCGAATCCCGCGCGGCGCTTCTCGCCAAGCAGCCGCGCCGCCTCGCTGAAGTCTTCGCTTCCCGCCCCGGGCCGCCAGCCTGACCGGATTTCGGGCCTGCCAGCGCACTCTTCGGCCTTCTCCGGGTTGTTTCGGAACTCCTCCGGACAAAAGATGGCGACGACGCCGGATTGTCCCGGCAGTGCGCCCGGCTGGCCGTCCGGCAGATCCGGCGCGGCGACATTCGGCAGATTGACCGCCGGCAAGCCAAAACGTCTGGACGCAAGCGGATCTTCGTCAAACGCGTCGTCGCCGGCCTCAGCCCCTTGCGCGCCCGCATCGGGGAACAAACGCGAGAAATCAGGCGCCCCAGGCGGCAATGACTCGCCAGCGTCCTCGCCGTCTTCCTCTTCCTCCGGCGATCCGGGGTCGCCGACCCCAATCTCTTCGGCGAGTTCGACAGCGGGCGCCGGATCCGGATCCGGCTCCGCTTCAACTAGTGGCCGCTCTGTTTCGGCGGGCGATTGCTCTTCCGGCGCGTCCACATCACGCGCCACGACCTCCTGCCGCGGCGTGACGCTGAGATCCAGGTCCTCGAAGGGGTCTTCCTCCGGCGCCGCGGCGATTTCGGCCTCGTCCTGCCCCCGCGACGACGTGGCCGGGTCAGGAATAAACGGCTCGACTTCGTCAGTCTCGCTCGGCGCTTCGATGCCAGTGTCGAGGTCGAAATTCAGGTCAGGCTCGGAGTCCGGCTCAGGCGCAGGCGGCTCTGGTTCCGGCTCTGGTTCCGGCGCAGGCGGCTCCGGCTGGGGTTCCGGTTCTGGCTCCGGTTCTGGCTCCGGTTCTGGCGCGATGACTTCCGGCTCCGGCGTTGGGATCTCGGGCTCAGGTTCCGGCTCAGGCGCTGGCGGTTCGGGCGCCGGCTCAGGGTCCGGCGTCGGTTCAGGTTCTGGTTCAAGCTCAGGTTCCGGTTCGATATCGATCGCGGATTCCCTGAGGTTCACCGGCAACGGATCCTGGCTCACGTCAACGAGCACGATGTTGATCGAATCGGCGGGCCGATTTGGAACGAGGATCGTCACCCGTCCGTACACAGCAAGGATGGTGAGGCCGATGAGATTGATCACCGCGGCGGCGGCTACGGCGGCGCGCGCGCGGCCCATGTCCCGAGCCGCCAGGCGATCAAGCGCGCGATTCACTCGACGGCCGAGCCTTTTGAACGGCGCCGGGAGCGCGCCGCGGGCGGACCGCGCGAGCCGAGAGATCGGCCCAGAGGCGACTTCCGGGGGCGCAAGCCGGCGCGCCGAAACAACGCCGTCCTGAGCTTGCCGCCGCGACAACTCTTCAGCAGGGGGCGACGTCGCCGCCTTTTCCCGCGGCTCCGTCGTCTCCTGAGTTTCAGCCCCGACCTCGTCCTTAGCCGTCGCCTTGTGCGGCGGCGTCTTTTTTCTGGCGCGCGCCTTCGCGAGCGCGTCGCCTTGCGCGGACGACGCGTTGGAAGGTGCGGCGGCGGCCGGCGCAGCCGCCGTTGGATCCGAATCCGACCCGCCAGCAGGCGGTCGTCGTGAGGGTTTCTTCGCCTGGCGCGTCATGCGGCGGGCCGTTGATCGAGCGAGGCCGAGCGCCTAAACGCGTTAGCCTTGCGCATCAGAACGCAGCCGGGACGGCGACGCTCAAGATGCGAACAGACGCAACGCGAATGGCAAAGCGGAGATCGGCCCAAGTGAAGGTCCTGCTAATCGGCGGCGGGGGCCGCGAACATGCCCTCGGATGGAAGATCGCGCAGAGCCCGCTCCTTTCAACCCTTTATGTACAGGCGGGCAACCCCGGGCTCAATGAAATCGGGGAGCCGTCGGCGTTGAATGGCGACAACCCAGGCGCAACGCGATCGTTTTGCGAAGACAACGGCGTCGATTTGGTGATTGTCGGGCCCGAAGCGCCGCTGGCCGCCGGCCTCACGGACGCTCTGTCGGCGGCGGGCGTCCTGTGTTTCGGACCGAGCAAAGCGGCCGCGCAACTCGAAACCTCAAAGGCGTTCACGAAGGAAATCTGCGCCGCGGCGGGCGCGCCGACGGCCGCCTATGGCCGGTTCGTCGCTGCGGCGCCGGCAAAGGCCTTCCTGCGCGAGCAGACCGCGCCCTACGTGATCAAGGCGGACGGGCTCGCCGCCGGCAAGGGCGTCGTCATTGCGGAAACGCTCGCGCAGGCCGACGCGGCGATTGACGACATGCTTGAAGGGCGTTTCGGCGCGGCGGGCGCGTCGATTGTTATCGAGGAGTTCATGGCCGGCGAAGAGGCGAGCTTCTTCGCAATTTGCGATGGCGAGCGACTTCAGCCTCTTGTCGCAGCCCAGGACCATAAACGCGCATTCGATGGCGATAAGGGTCCCAATACGGGCGGCATGGGCGCTTACTCCCCCGCCCCCATTTTCACGGACGACGTTCGGCGCAAGACAATTGACCGGATCCTCAAGCCGACGCTCGCCGAAATGGCGCGACGCGGAACGCCCTTCAAGGGCGTCCTCTACGCCGGCTTGATGATTGAGGCGGGCGAACCGCGTCTCGTTGAATACAATGTCCGTTTTGGCGATCCGGAGTGCCAGACTCTGATGCGGCGCATGGACGGCGATCTCTTGCCCTGGCTGCATGGCGCTGCGGCGGGCGAGCTGCCAAAAGGCGACATTCAGTGGCGGAAGGACCACGCGGCGTGCGTCGTTCTAGCGGCTGACGGCTATCCGGGCGCATATGAAAAAGGCGCGCCGATCGCTGGCGTCGACGACGCGAACGCGCTCGACGACGTCGTCGTCTTTCACGCGGGAACGAGGCTGGAGGATGGCGTTTTGTGGTCGAACGGCGGGCGCGTTCTGAACGTCACGGCGACCGCCGCGACGCTGAGCGACGCCGTCGCCCGCGCCTATAAGGGAGTTGACGCGATCGACTGGCCGACAGGCTTTCATCGCCGCGACATCGGCGCGCGCGCGCTCGGCGCAGAACACAGCATACGGAGCGTGTGAGCCATGAGGCCAATCGACGAATGGCGCGACGCCGCCCAGTTCATGCCGTTTGGCGACTTCCAGATCGCCTGGTGGTCATCGGGCGATCAGGACGGGGACAAACCATCCCTTCTCCTGATCCATGGATTCCCGACCTCAGCCTGGGACTGGACGGCGATCTGGCCGCAACTGGCGGAGCGGTTCCACCTTGTCGCGGTCGACATGCTCGGCTTCGGCCTTTCCGACAAACCCAGCAATCATCGCTACTCAATCATGGAGCAGGCGGATCTTCAGGAGGCGATCCTGGAGCGGCTTGGCGTCGGCGAAACGCATCTTCTCGTCCACGACTATGGCAACACGGTCGCTCAGGAGCTGATCGCGCGCCAGCAGGAGAAGTCGCTCAGCTTCCTGATTAAATCGACCACGTTCCTGAATGGCGGCCTGTTTCCCGAACAGCACCGCGCGCGGCTGTCGCAGAAGCTGGGCCTGACGCCGCTTGGGCCGCTGCTCGGCATGATGATGACAAAGGACCGCTTCCGGCAAGCGTTCGACGAGGTCTTCGGCCCCGAGACAAAGGCGTCCGACGGCGAAATCAATGGCCACTGGAAGCTCATCAATGAGCATCACGGAACAAAAATCCTTCATAAGCTCCTGCGGTACATCCCTGAACGCCGGGCGAACCGCTCCCGCTGGGTCGGCGCGATCAAGGAAACGAACATCCCTCTACGGCTGATCGACGGCGGCGCGGACCCGGTTTCCGGGGCGCATCTTTACGACTACTATCTTGAGCAGATCCCGGACGCCGACGCGGTCCTGTTTCCGGATATCGGCCATTACCCGCAAACCGAGGCCCCGGACGAAACGCTCCTCGCCTTCCTAGAATTCCACCAACGCCTCAAAACGTTCGGGCGCTGAGCGTCGCGCCGCTTACCCGCCAGGAGAACGACCCCATGACGACACCCGAAGCGCCAGACTTCACCGGCGTAGGCGATACGCCCGAACACCTGAAGTTCGACGAAGATCGGCTGTCGGATTATCTCAGCGCCGAACTGCCGGCATTCGATGGCCCTCTTGAAGTGAAGAAGTTCAAGGGCGGCCAATCCAATCCAACCTATCTTTTGACGACGCCAGAGAAAAAGTACGTCCTGCGCCGCAAGCCGCCGGGCGACCTATTGCCATCCGCGCACGCGGTCGACCGGGAATACCGCGTGATGACGGCACTTGGCGCGGTGGGCTATCCGGCGCCGAAAACCTGGCTTCTGTGCGAAGATGAGAGCGTCGTCGGCACAACCTTTTTCGTCATGGATTACGTTGAGGGACGGATCTTCTGGGATTCCGGGCTGCCGGACGTCGCCAAGGCGGAGCGCGCGCCCCTCTATCGCGGCCTGATCGACGCCCTCGCTGACCTGCACCTCGTCGACATCGAGAAGGCCGGCCTTTCTGACTACGGCAAGCCGGGTAACTACTTCGAACGCCAGATCGGGCGATGGTCAAAGCAGTACAAGGCGGCCGAGACCTCACAGATCTCAGAAATGGACCGCCTCATCGACTGGCTGCCGACCGCCATTCCGCAAGACGAGGCGACAAGCGTCGTCCATGGCGATTTTCGGTTCGACAACGTCATCATGCACCCGAGCGAGCCGCGCGCGCTTGCTGTTCTGGACTGGGAATTGTCGACGCTCGGCCATCCGCTGGCGGACTTCACCTATTTCCTGATGGTCTGGTTTTTCCCGCAGGAGGTGCGCGGCGGCCTGGCCGGACGCGATCTTGGCGAGTTGGGCATCCCGACCCTCGAGGAGGCGGTCGCCTATTATTGCGAACGCACAGGCCGGGACGGACTGCCCGACCTCGATTTCTGCCTCGCCTACAACATGTTCCGCATCGCAGCGATCGTTCAGGGCGTCTACGCAAGGAGCCTCAAGGGCAACGCCTCTTCACCGGAAGCGGCCAAAACCGGCGCGCAGGTGCAGCCCCTTGCGCAACTCGGCTGGAGCTTCGCCAAACGCGCCGGCGCATGAGGCCGCGCGGCGCCGCGCCGCGTTCCATCAGACAGCTCTATGCCCGATATGCGCATTATCTATTGCGCCGGGTCTGGCGATGCGGTGGTTGGGTCGGCTAGAGGATGGCGCGCTTGGCACCATTCTTGACCTAGCGCAACGACATGATGTCTTGCGGCATCCAGTATCGGCGGACGCCTGTCGCCGGCTGGCGGAGCCGGTTAAGGCTTGGCGATGACGAACACGCCAAGATGACTAACGCGCCAAAATGATAACGCGTCGCAAGCCGCGCGGCGCCGGAGGACCGATGGACTACGAACGCTTCTTTGAGGACAAGCTCGGGGCGCTGCGTGAAGAGGGCGCTTACCGCGTCTTCGCGAACATCAAGCGCAAGGCGGGCGCGTTCCCCCAAGCGAGCAACCATGGGGCCGTCGGCCCTCGGGACGTGACCGTCTGGTGCTCCAATGACTATCTCGGCATGGGCCAGCACCCGGATGTTCTTGCCGCGATGCACCAGGCGATCGACGACTGCGGCGCCGGGGCCGGCGGCACAAGGAACATCTCCGGCACCAACCACTATCACGTCCTCTTGGAAGACGAACTCGCCGATCTGCACGGCAAGGAAGCCGCCCTCCTCTTTACCTCCGGATACGTCTCGAACTGGACGACCTTGTCGACCCTGGCGTCGAGAATGCCGGGCTGCATCGTCTATTCCGACGCCATGAACCATGCCTCGATGATCGAGGGCATTCGCCATTCAAAGGCTGAGCGGCATATTTTCCGGCACAATGATCCGGCGCACCTCGAAGAGCTTCTGAAGGGCGCGCCGGCGGACGCGCCGAAATTGGTCGCCTTTGAAAGCGTCTACTCAATGGACGGCGACATCGCGCCGATCGACGAGATCTGCGACGTGGCGGAGCGCTATGGCGCGATGACCTATCTCGACGAAGTGCACGCCGTCGGCCTTTACGGACCGCGCGGCGGCGGCATCGCGGAGCGCGAAGGCATGATGGACCGCCTGACCGTGATCGAGGGCACGCTTGGCAAGGCGTTTGGCGTCATGGGCGGCTACATCACAGGCTCCAGGCCGCTCATCGATTTCGTCAGGTCATTCGCATCCGGATTTATTTTCACAACCGCCCTGCCGCCGACGCTCGCCGCCGGCGCGCTTGCGAGCGTGCGCCACCTGAAATCGAGCGACGCGGAGCGAAAGGGCCATCAGGCGGCGGTCGCGAAAGTCCGCGCGCGGCTGCATGGGGTCGGCATCCCAACGCTCGAAAATCCGAGCCACATTGTCCCGGTGATGGTGAAGGACGCGGCGAAATGCAAATGGATCTCCGACTGGCTGATGGAGAACCACGGCATTTACGTTCAGCCGATCAATTATCCGACGGTTGCGCGCGGGACAGAGCGCCTGCGGATTACGCCATCTCCGGTGCATACGGACGATGACATTGACCGGCTGGTGCGGGCGCTCTCCGAAATCTGGTCGCAGTGCGCGCTTGCGCGCATGGTAGCCTAGACGCGCGATAAGGTCGCAAGCCGAACCGTAACACCGCTGCGGTCGAACCGACGCCCGATCAGCAATACCGCCGCGGAGTGAATGGCGCAGGGTATATGCAAGCGCGATACAGCGGCGAAAGCTCAGCGAGAAGCTTCGAACTCTGATCAAGACCCGCGACTGCGGCCCGGGCGGTCAGCCCGACCCGCCGGAGCGCCTTAGGCCCGCAAGGCGAATAGTGGCGAAGATGAAGGGAGAGAATTCGAACTCGGAAGTTTAAGGCCGCGACCGTGGCCCGCCCGGTCAGGGCGCCCCCGCGGAGGACATCGCGCAGCGATTGTCCGCGAGCAAAATAATGGCGGACAGGGTGGGATTCGAACCCACGAGACGGTTGCCCGCCTACACGCGTTCCAGGCGTGCGCCTTCGACCACTCGGCCACCTGTCCGGACCCGCCCGCTCGGCGCTGAGACGCGCTTGAGGCGAAACGGCAGATATACCCGTCAATCCGGTCGACGCAAGCGCGCGCGAAACGCGACAACCCCAACGCAACCCTCGGTCTGATCCGGCCGAGCCCCCTTTGTGGCCTGGGGGATTTTCGTGTTAGACGACCTCTCGGGGCAACAAGGTGTTTTGGTATGGCGGCTTTCCGTTTTTTGGCTTGGGTCTTGATCGCGCTTGCTATCGCTTTGCTGGGCGCAGACGCGGTGACGGCGATCGAAACTGGAACGCCGGATATCCGGACCACCGCCGAAATCCTCGGCGCGCTTGGCGTCAATGCGGCGGGCGCCGCCCAGACTGCGCCTAAGGCGGTCGCCGACGCCCTCGGCGCGTTGCTTGACTTGCCGCTATGGGCGGTCTTTGGGCTGATTGGCGTCGTTATGGCGCTGATTTTCCGGCCGATTAACTGATAATTGCTGGCGCGGACGATGATGGTTCGTCTCCTTGCGATTGCCGCGGCGTTGGGCGCGGCGGCGCTTGCGGTTGGGTTCGTTAAGCTCTCGCCGATCGCGCGTGTCGGCGCCGGTTACAAAGCCAAGATCGCTTGTTCTGAGGTATTCGTCGCAGGCCGCGATGAGGCCGACGTGCTCGCCAGCGAATTCGACGGCATTGATGACGCGCTGAAGCACGTAGCGTTAACCATAGATCGCGACCGCAAGGAGACGCGAGCCTCCCTCGGGCCAATTGGCGGGGCTGAAGCGACGTATCGCGATGGCTTTGGCTGCACCCTCAATAGGGGCCCGCTCGCTGAACTCCCGAAACTGTCGCCGATAGCGCCGCAGGCGTGGCGCGACGCCGCCCCCGGGTCCGCAGGATTTGAGCCGGACGCGCTAAACTCGGCGCTTGATCAGGCGATGAACGATGCGGCGGCGGGTCATCGCGCGTTTCTCGTCGCTGCGGGCGACGCCGTCATCGCGGAGCGTTACGCGGACGGTTTTAGCGACAGGACGCCGATGCTGAGCTGGTCGATGGCGAAAAGCGTCACAGCGACCATGATTGGCCTGGCGGTAAAGGATGGGCTTATCGATCTCGATGAACAGCCTCCAGTCGCGGACTGGTCCGGCGAAGATGATCCTCGAGGATCGATCACCTGGCGCGACCTTCTTCACATGCAAAGCGGGCTTCAGTTCGAAGAAGAGTATGGCGACCCGACCTCAACGGTGAACCAGATGCTGTTTAACTCAGCGTCCGTCGCAAGGCCCGCCATCGATAGTCCGCTTGCGCATGAACCGGGTGAGCATTGGTACTACTCAAGCGGCACGACAAATCTGCTGCAATTCGCGCTGAAAAAGACGCTGGAGGCCGCGGGCGTCGATTATCATTCCTATGCGCACGAACGTCTTTTTGAACCGCTGGGCGCGGCGAGCGCGATCCTGGAGCCTGACGCCTCAGGCGTATTCATCGGATCCTCCTACATGTACGCAACGGCGCGGGATTGGGCGAAGCTCGGCCGGCTCTACCTGCAGGACGGCGTCTGGAACGACGAACGGCTCCTTCCGGAAGGATGGGCGGAGTTCGTATCGACGCCCTCCGGCAAGTCTGACCGTCAGTATGGCGCGCAGTTCTGGCTGAACGCGCCCGGTCGCGACGGTCGGCCGAGCGACCTGCCGGGTCTGCCGGAGACCGCCTATTACTTCGCCGGCCACGAAGGGCAGTATGTGGTCATCCTGCCGGAAGACCGTCTTGTGATGGTTCGGCTCGGCCGCACGCGCGGCGCCGCGCCCATCAAGGTCGCGGGCGAAGTCTTCGCGGCCCTATACGCCGCGCGGCGGCTTGACCATGACAACTCTCCGGAGGCGCGCCCGGAATGATGCGCCGCCGCGGAACCTGACGCGCCGCCGCGCCAGCTGCGCGCGAAACTTGCGAGACGACATGCCTGACAACCGCGTTTTCTCCGAGATGGGCGCGGCGCGGACGATCCACTCCGTTCCCTGACGCTATCGAAGACCTGGATTTTGCATCATCGTTTCGATCCTGTATTATACACAACAGGTGGCGTTTGGGGCGTTTCGATGTGGCGTTTTCTGTTGTTGACGGCGGCGATTCTGACCGCCGCCGCTTTTTATCTTTCCGAGATTGGGCTGCCTCAGGCGTGGAAGGACGACCTCCCTGCGCCAGCAGCCTCTGCGGTGGAGTACGTCGAATCCCTTGAGCTTGTTGCGATGACGACAGGCCTCATCGACCGGCTTCGCGGACCGCAGGACCCGGCCGACGCCGCCTTGTCGGAAGCCGAAGCAAGCAAGGATAAGGGACCCATCGCGGCCAACCAGGCCTTGCGGATGAACGAAGAAGGCCTCGCCATCATCAAGCGCAGCGAAGGCCTAAGGCTGGAAGCCTACGAAAAAGGGGGCCAGCTTTACATCGGTTACGGCCACCAGATGGCGCCTGGCGAACCGCGGCTAATTGACGAGGCCGAAGCGGAGCGCTTGCTGCGCGAAGACGTACGCGAAAAGGAAGACGGCGTTAAACAGCTCTTGCGCCGACGCGCCAACGAAAACGAGTTTTCGGCCATGGTGTCGCTCGCCTATAATCTCGGTGTTGGCGGGTTCAGCCGATCCCAGGTGCTTACCGCTTTCAACGCCGGCGACAAGCAGGCGGCGGCCGACGCGTTCCGCAACCACAATCGCGGCGGCGGAGAGGTGCTGCCGCATCTGGTGGAGCGCAGGGAGCTTGAGCGTAAGTTATTCCTGAAACGGGGCTAATCCGTACCCAGAATGCCAAGCGTCTCAGGCAATCCGAAAGCGAGATTGAGGTTCTGTAGAGCCTGAGTAGCAGCGCCCTTCAGGAGATTGTCGAGCGCGCATACGGCGGCGAGATGACGACCGTCATCCGACGCCACGACGCCGCCAACGATCGCCCCTGCAAGGCCAGCGCCGTCCTTCAGCGTCGGCGGAGCGTCTCGGACTTCGACAAGCGCTTCGTCCTGGTACCTTTCATCATAAAGCGACCGCGCCGCTTCCTGCGACAAAGCCTCGTCAAGCGGGGCGTGGACGGTCGCGATCAGGCCGCGAAACGCGGGATGAACATGCGGCGACAGCCGGACGTCACGGCCAAGACGATGCGAGACCTCCCGCTCATGCTTGTGGCCGACAAGGGCGTAGGGGATGACGCTGTCGGCGAGCGCGGCCGGATCATTTCTCGGGTTTGGCGTCGATCCGGCGCCGGAGTAGCCCGAAACGCCGAAGACGGATGGAGCGCCTGCGAGACGATCAGCAATCGGCGCCAGCGCGAGTTGCGCCGCAGTCGCGTAACATCCCGGATTGGCGATGCGGCGCGCGCCATCGATGGCCGCCCTGTTTACCTCTGGCAGACCATAAGCCCATTCAGCATCAAACCGTCTGTCTGCGGAGAGGTCGATCAGCACTCGCTGAGGCGCCAGGCGGTCGAACGCTTCGACAAACGGCGCGCCCGCGCCGTCCGGCAGGGCGAGAAAGACAGCGTCCGCTCGGCGCTTCGCAGCCTCTTCCGGGCCCAAATTCTCAAACAGGCATTCGTCCTTGTCCTCCGGCGCAACGTCCGACACCGGCCGGCCGGCGAACTCGCGGCTCGAGGCGTAAGCGAGCATGAATTTCGGGTGGCCGGCGATCAGCCGAATGAGTTCGCGGCCCGTATGCCCGCGCGCGCCAATCAGCCCGACAAGAAATGGTTCCGTCATTCGTCGTCGCCTTCAAAAGAGGGCGGCAAGGCCGCTATTCTCTCCACCTTCGGGCCGATCTTCGCGAAGTCTTCCTCGCCGATCCAGAACACTGTCCAGGCCCCGCGCCGCGCTGAGCCCGCCGCCACCTCGTGGTAGAAGGCGTTGAACCCGTTCGACGTCCGTGACCGCCAATAAAAGGTCGGGGTCTGCTTCGTGAACTGCCGCCAGACCGTCCGCGAGAGGCCTTCACCCCGGGCGTCGTCCGTGACCGCGAATTTGTCAAGGTAGATGACGTCGTCGAGCTTTGAGAGGATCGCGCCGGCGCGATAGCTGTCGGAGACGTGGGCCTGAAAGAGATCAACGCCTTCCCACCAGCCGGGCCGCAGCGGCCGTCCGAATCCGTTCTCCACGAGCGCCCCTATTCGGACGGGATCAACATCTGTCTTGTCAGTCATGATGCGGATCGCCTCGCCCTTGCGCACCAGCGTGCCCGAGCCGCCATGGGTGAAGAGTTCGCGGATCAGGCCTGCGGGATTGGTCAGCGACACCGACGACGATAACGGCAGGTCATCGAGGAGGCGCTTGATCTCCGACAGCTTCAACCGCATGCCGCCCTGCACCCAGTCAGTCGCCATGAGCCGATCATAATCCGTGGCCAGATTGATCGAGTGCATCACCTCGCCGGCCTTGTCGAGAAGGCCGCCAACGCCGGTGAGAAAGATGACTTTCATCGGCTGCAGGGCGGATACGACGGCGCGGGTCGCGGCGTCGCCATTGACATTAAGAAGCTGTCCGCCGGGCGCGACGCCGATGCAGGTGAGGATGGGCACCGCCCCAGACTGCACGGCCGACGCCAGCATGCCACGGCGCACCCTTGTCGGCTCGCCGACAAGCCCGAATTTCTCCTTATCGAGATAATCCGCCTCAATCGCGCCCCATACGACCCCGTCAGCCGCAACGCCTTGCGCGCGCACAGCTTCCACCAGCCGGATGTTCGCGCCGACGAAGACGTCGCGCGCGACGTCCATCGCTTCGGCGCTGGTGGCGCGAAGGCCGTCGATCTTCGGCGCTGCGATATCGCGTTCAGCAAGAGCGTCATCAAGCTGCGGCCCGCCGCCATGGATGACGACAGGCGTCAGCCCGACGGTGTGCAGGAAGGCGATCGCCGCAGCCGTCTCCTCCAGCTGGTCGCGAATGATCGCCCCGCCGATCTTGATGACGGCGAAGCGCGTCTCGCCCACTTCGGCGAAACGCTGGAGGTAGGAACGGATCTCCTTCCCGTCCGCCATGTTGGACAGGAGCTTGACGATCGTTGCGCGGGTGGACGAGGCGGTCATCGTGAGCGCAGCCTTCAGCTTACCAACTTCTTCATAATCGCCTTCTGCACATGCAGGCGGTTTTCCGCTTCATCATAGGCGACGCAGTTCGGGCCATCAAAAACCGCGTCGGTCATCTTCACGTTCCGACGCATGGGCAGGCAATGGGAAACGAGGGCGTCGTTTGTGCGCCCGATTTTCTCTTCGTCCACGATGAAATGCTTGTACCGATCACGGATTTCTTTCTCCGGCCCCCACTCGCCGAAATAGGGCAGCGCGCCCCAGCTCTTGGCGTAAACGACCTCCGCGCCGTCATACGCCTCGTCAATGTCGTGGGTGACTTTCAGTTTCAGCCCACTGGCTTTGCAGTCGGCGGCGGCGAGCTCCATATAGCGGCGGTCCAGAACATATTCCTCAGTCGGACAAAGGAGCGTCACGTCCATGCCGAACTTGGCGGCGATGATGAGCCCGGAGTTGGCGACAGCCGTATTCAGCGGCTTTGGGTGATACGTCCAGGTAAGCACATACTTCTTGCCGTCGAGACCGCCGCGTCCGTCACGCTCGAAGCGTTCCTGGAGCGCCATCACATGGGCGAGCTCCTGGCACGGATGAGTGATCGTCTCCATATTGATAACGGGCACGGAAGAGTACTTCGCGAAAGCGCTTAGCACCTTGTCCTTTCGGTCCTCGGACCAGTCGACGAATTTCGGAAAGGCGCGCACGCCGATCAGGTCGACATACCGCGAAAGCACTGACGCCGCTTCGCGCGCATGCTCCTCAGCGTCGCCGTCCATGACGACGCCGTCCTCGAACTCCAGCGGCCACATGCCGCCAGACGGCGAGAGCACGACGGCGTGGCCGCCCAACTGGCGCGCGCCCACATCAAAAGAGGTACGGGTGCGCAAGGAGTTGTTGAGGAACAAAAGCGCGATCGTCTTGTCCTTCAACGCCGTCCCGATAGGCGAGGCCTTCATCGCGCGCGCGTCGGCGATCAGCGCCTGAAGGTCGGGCCGCGTCCAGTCGGCGGTCGTCAGGAAGTGTCGCATGTCGGCTCCTCTTGCGCGCTCGCGGCTCCTCGCGCGCGAAAGACGTGATCCGCAGAGCGATAGGAGGTCGGGCGACGCCGTTCAAGTGCGCGCCTGAGGTCGCCTTGGGCGCGCTCCAGGGCGGGCCGGCCGCGCGGCCGGTTGGAGCCGGCGCGAGGATGCGCTAGGCGATGCGTCTTGCTTGCTTTTTCTCGCCGCCGACTTCGATCAGGGAGACCGCCCATGCGCACTGACGCCGCGCCGCCGCCGACCCGCCTCGCCGATTATCGCCCGACCGACTACGCGATCGATGACGTTTCCCTCGACATCCGGCTTGATCCCGCACGGACAATTGTCCGCTCGACTTTGCGGGTGCGCCGACGCGATGGCGTCCCGGACGGCGCGCCCTTGCGGCTCGACGGCGAAGCGCTTGAACTTCTGTCTGCGGCGATCGATGGCGCCGCGCTGACGGAGGAAGACTATTGCCTCGACGAGGCGTCACTCATCGTGAAGGCGCCGCCGGCGACGTTCGCCTTGACCATCGAAACGGCCTGCGCGCCGGAGGCGAACACAGCGCTTTCCGGCCTTTACCTGTCGAACGGCATGTTCTGCACCCAATGCGAAGCCGAGGGCTTCCGCCGCATCTCCTACTACCTCGACCGACCCGATATCTTGTCGGTCTTCACCGTGCGGATCGAAGCGGAAAAAGCAACGTACCCTGTCCTCCTCGCGAACGGCGACCGCATCGACGCCGGCGATCTCGGCGACGGACGACATTTCGCGGTCTGGCGCGATCCGCACCCGAAACCCGCCTATCTCTTTGCGCTCGTCGGGGGCGACCTCGTCGCGGTCGAAGACGGGTTCACCACCCGCTCAGGCCACGCGGTCGCGCTGAAAGTCTTTGTCCAGGCGGAAAACGCCGACAAGTGCGCCTACACGATCGACTCCCTGAAGCGCGCGATGAAATGGGACGAAGACGTGTTCGGACGCGAATACGACCTCGACACCTTCATGATCGTCGCGGTCGATCATTTCAATTTCGGGGCGATGGAGAACAAAGGCCTCAACATCTTTAACTCCGCCTACGTCCTCGCCTCGCCCGAGACGGCGACGGACCAGGACTATGAGAACATCGAATCCATTGTCGCCCACGAATACTTCCATAACTGGTCCGGCAATCGCGTCACCTTGCGCGACTGGTTCCAGCTCTGCCTGAAGGAAGGCTTCACGGTCTTCCGCGACCAGGAGTTTTCCGCCGACATGCGCGACCGGGCCGTCCAGCGCATCAAGGACGTGAGGCGCCTCTGGAGCCACCAGTTCCCGGAGGACGCAGGCCCTCTCTCACATCCACCGCGTCCGGATCATTTCGTCACAATCGACAACTTCTACACCGCGACCGTCTATGAGAAGGGCGCGGAAGTCGTTCGGATGCTCAAAACCATGCTGGGCGCGGAGACTTTCCGCAAAGCGAGCGATCTCTATTTCGATCGCCATGACGGACAAGCCGCCACCGTTGAAGACTTCGCCAGGGCCATGGCCGACGCGTCGGATCTCGACCTTTCCCAGTTCAGCTTATGGTGGACTGACGCCGGAACGCCGAAGCTTGAGGCGAAGGTTGACGTGCGGGCGGACGGCAAGGTCCTCGCCACGATTTCCCAGGACGCAGAGCCGCCGCGCGCCATTCCAGTCGGCTACGCAGTGATCGGCGCAGAAAGCGGCGAGCAATTGAGCAGCGGCCTCGTCATGCTGACGACGTCGTCTGAGACATTCGACTTTACGATGCGCGACGCGAGCGACGCCGATGGCGCGAAAGATCGACCGCTGGTATCGCTCCTGACGCATTTCTCCGCGCCGGTCTCGCTCACCGTCACCAGATCCCTGGCGGACCGGGCGGCGCTTGCGAAGTCAGACCCTGACCCGTTCAACCGCTGGGCGGCCGTCGACGGCCTCTGGCGCGACGTCTGTCTCGCCGCGGCGGGTCGCCGCCCCGATCTTGACGCCGAGGCCGCTTTTGACGGCCTTGCAGGCGCCTTCGACGCGGCGCTTGTTGATGAGACACTTGCGCCTGCTTTCGTGGCGCAGCTCTTGATGGCGCCGAGCGCATCAGATTTGACCCAGGGCCTCGACGACATTGATCCGCCGGCCATCGCAGCGGCGCGAACCGCGGTTCGAACGCGCGTGGCGGAACGCCTTGAGACGGCGCTTCTCACCGCATTCGAGCAGTCTCAGACCCCCGGCGCATATGATCCGTCAGCGAAGGACGCAGGCAAGCGCGCGCTGAAGAACGCGGCGCTCTCGCTGTTGGCTGAAGTCGGGCACGACGACAAAGCGGAACGACAGTCTGACGAGGGCGAGAACATGACCGACGTCGCCGCCGCTGCGTCAATTCTTGCGCAAAGCCGAAGCCCGCGGCGCGACGGCGCGCTCCAGCGCTTCTACGACCGGTGGCGCGACAATCCGCTCGTCGTCAACAAGTGGCTCGCCTGGCGCTCCTTGCGGCCGGACGGGGCGGCGCTTCAGGACGTTCAGGCGCTACTTGGGCACCCTGCTTACGATGCGGGCGTACCGAACAAGGTGCGCGCGCTGATCGGCGGTTTCGCCAACCTCAATCTCGCCGGCTTTCACGCCGCCGACGGGTCGGGCTACGCATTCCTTGCGGATCAGTTGCTTTCGATCGATCAGAGGAACCCGCAACTCGCCGCGCGCCTCGCCGGCGCCTTCGAAACGTGGCGCCGACTCGAATCAGGCCGACGCGAACTCGCCCGCGCGGCGCTTGCGCGCGTCGCCAGTGCGGAAAAAACGTCGACTAATCTCAATGAGATGGCGGACCGGCTACTCGCATAGAGATGGACGAAATGCGGCATACGTGACAGCGCGCGCCAAATAAGAATAGTTTAAAAATGGTGAACTTTCCCCTTAAGCGGGAAGACGCGCCGTACTGATACTACGCCAACATTCGAGGCCGGAGCGCCGTCGCGCGAACGGGCGCAGCAGACCCAGAGAAAGACCGGATCGCCCGATGGCCGAATGGAGAAACCCCTCAGCCTACAAAGCAAGTCCTCACGAGCGCGTGTCGCCGCAGCGGATGATGACGCTGACGGCGCTTTTCGTCCTGGCTCTCGCGGCGATTTTTCTCAGCAAAGCGCACGAAGAGGCGACACTTCGCTCCACCGAATCCGCTCTGCGGATTGCGCAGGCGGCTGACGCCTGCGCCCAGACGCTGGACCTCGCCGCCATGACTGGCGAGGACGCGACATCTCGGATCGCGAGCTGCCGGCCAGCCGCGACCGCCACGGCCTATCTCGTGTCGGGCGGCGGCGACGTCCTCAGCCTCGCGGCGAGCGAGAGCGCCCTCGGCCTCAGCGGCGCCGTGATCGCAAATCTCGACCTGCGCCGACGTGGCGATGAAACCGTGGCCTATGATGGGAAGCGTCGGGTTTCCTGGCGGCCGCTCGACCGCGGGGGCGCGATCCTCATCGTCGGTCCGCAAAGCGACCTGTTTCGCCGCGCCTCGCCTTATCTGACATACCTACTGCTTCTCGGGGCCATTTCGCTGGTCACTATTTCCCTGATGGCGGCGTTTCTGCGCCAAAGCCGCGCAACCGCCCGGACGGCCGGCGCGCTTGACGCATTGCGCCTTTCCAACGAAGCGATGAAGGCTGGCCGCGCCTCGCCATGGAGGTTCGATCCAAAACTGAGAGCCGTCAGCTTTTCGCGCTCATTGTTAGAGCCTCTCGGACTCGGCGCGCGCGATCGCGCGTTCACCATGCGCGAGATCAGCGCGTTGACCCATCCGGAGGATCTGCGCGCCGCAATAGCGATCTTTAGCGGCGACGGCGCCGGCGCAATTGACGGGATTGTCCGTCTCCGCAATCCGGCGGGCGGCTGGTCCCGCGCCTATTTCCGAACCTCGCGCGACGCAACGCGGCTGAAAAGGTCGGGGATCGCGATGGATCTCGCGGGAACGGACGCGGTCGCCCCCGCCGCGGCGATCGCGCAACTTCGCTTGAAAGACGCAATTGAGAGCATTTCCGAAGCTTTCGTTCTTTGGGACGCCCATGGCCGCCTCGCTGTCTGGAACCAGCGATTCGCCAATGTGTTCCGTCTCAATGAGGGCGCTCTGAAGCCGGGCATGGCCCCAAGAGAAGTCGTAGCGCAGGCGAAAGTTGGCGGCGAGATCATCACGGAGCATTTCACGCCGAATGAGAAAAACGCTGAGGAGACCGCAGAGGTCGCTTTGCCGCGCAATCGCTGGATCAGCGTCTCACGCAGACGCACGGCCGAAGGAGGGCTTGTCTGCGTCGCCACGAACGTCACTGACGTGAAGCGCCGGGCCATCGCGCAGCATCGTCGGGAAAACGAACTGAAATCCCTGGTCGCCGATCTTGAGGCCTCGCGAGCTGAGCTTGCGGAAACGATGAGCAAATACGAAATTGAAAAGCGCCGCGCGGAGGAAGCAAACCACGCCAAGAGCGAATTCCTGGCGAATATGAGCCACGAACTGCGAACGCCGCTGAACGCCATCAACGGCTTTTCCGAAATCATGCAGGCGGAGATCTACGGCCCGCTCGGCAATGCGAAGTACAAAGAATACGTCACCGACATTCTGTCGAGCGGCCGACACCTTTTGGAGCTGATCGACGACGTACTGGATATGTCCAAGATCGAAGCCGGCAAGGTTCGACTCGAGCTTGGTCGGGTGGAGTTGGAAAAGTCGCTTGACGAATGCGCGCGGCTTATCGCGAAACGCGCGAGCGACGCGGGCGTCCATCTGGAAGCAAGCGTCGCTCATGCGCCGGCGGCCTACGCTGATCCGCGCGCGGTCAAACAAGTGATCCTGAATCTCCTCGTCAACGCGATCAAATTTACGCCAGCTGGCGGCGAGACAACCATCACCGTCGAAGCGGACCTCAATTGCGTCGCCGTGCTTGTCGCCGACAGCGGTGTTGGCATCGAACCGGAGCATCTTGGCCGTCTCGGCGCGCCGTTCGAGCTGTCGCGTCAGGAATTCTCCAAGTCGCGCCGCGGCTCAGGTTTGGGCCTTGCTCTGTCGACGTCGCTTATGCGTCTGCAGTCCGGTTTGCTCGCAATTTCCTCAGAAGCCGGTAAGGGCACCGTCGCCTGCGCGGTGTTCCCACGGCGGCAAGGCGCGAAAGTGCGGCTGCCAAGGCGCCTCCGAGGCAAGGCGCGCATTCTCACCGCCGCCCCGTCCGCTCTCTCCCCAGCCGCGCCGGCGGAGCGTCCCGCCGCGGCGGCGCCGGCCCGTCCGCGCCTGAGACGAGAAGCGGCCGAGTAAGACCGTCACACAAAGGCGGTGACGCCGCGTCTTCACAAGATTGAGCGCCGACGCCTGCCACACGGCGCAAATCGCTTCCCCTTCGGCGTTCGCCGTCTATTCAGCTGGGCGCCGCCTCCTCTCTTCAAGTCTCTTTCGCCTTAGCTTTCGAGCACGCATGTCTGAGTTCAGAAAAGACTCAACGACGGCCTTCCGTTCCTCAGGGGGCAGGGTCTCGAAAACGCTTAACAAAAAGTCAGTGCGCTCCTGCTCCCGTGAGGCGTGAAACGCCCAGAGCGCTTCAAGTGCGGTCTGCGCCGCCTCCCGGTCAAAGTTCTCCGCGCTGAGCGCATCACGCACCTCGCGGCGTAACGCAAGGCTCTGCTCCCGGCTTCGGCGAAATCCTTCCCAGCGCGGTCCTGCAGCTTCGCGAATCGCCGCACGCGCGCTGTCCGACAAAAAGAGCGCTTCGCCGAGCATGCGGCTTGGCGGACGACCTGGGCCCGGGGCGCCCATGTTGGGCGGGCCGACAATATGACCCTTATCCGTCGAACCGCTTGTCAGCCGGCCAGTGACATAGCCACCCAGAAAGACGTTCGCGGCGAGCGAGGCGGCAAGCGCGATCGTCACTGCGCGTCCCATAAATCCTCCACGCCGCCGCCAAACCCGACGTCCAACACGGACTCGAAATAGGCGATCGCCATTTCCTCCTCGGCCCCTTCATTGGCGGAAACCGCGCCCGCGAAGAAGCCAAGCCCGCCGAGCGCCGCCAGAACGCCGCCGCGCACGAACCGCGCCAACGGAGAGGCCCCGACAAACGAGATGTCCGGCATGGTGGAGAAGAAGTCTCGCACCATTCGTAGCCGGAACGTGTTCCGGTCGCCGCCGAAGGAAACCCTGGACGAGCGGTCAAAGTCCGACATCAACCGCGCCTGCAGCGATTCACTCGCTTTTGGCGCATGGGCCGCATCCAACAACCGGGACAAATCCGTTTCGGACAATCCACGGACGGGTTCGCCCGCGCCGTCGCCGCCACCGTCATTTCTTTCTCTGTTCGTCATTTCAGGCCCCCGCCTTCCAGTAGTTCCTCACGCATCGGCGCCAGCGTGCGTCTAAGTCCCCGTCGGGCGCGTCCCAACAAGGACTCTACCGCCTCAACGGTCGTCTCCATCACGGCGGCCGCCTCGATGTTGGACAACTCCTCATAGTGACAAAGCGCAATCGCAAGTCTTTGGCGCTCCGGCAGCTGCGCAATCGCAGCGTGCACCGCCGCTGCGCGGTCGGCCGCCATCAGGCGTTCATCGGCATGCGGCGCATCGTCGATCCGCTCCGGCGCGGCCTCTTCCGGCGCTTCGCGGCCACCGCGGCGCAGCCGATCAAGGCAGACATTCGACGCGACCCGATAAAGCCAGGTGGAGAACTTCGCGCCCCTCGGCTCCCACTTCGCCGCGTTCCGCCAGAGCTTCAGAAAAGTCTCTTGCGCTGCGTCTTCAGCGGCGGCTCGCTCGCCAAGCATTCGATAGCACACCCCCATCACCCGATCGGAATGCCGAAGGATAAGCTCGCCGGCCGCCGTCCTGTCGCCGCGCCCCGCACGCGTGACCAACGCTTCGTCGCTGTCAACGTCGCTTCGCACGCCGCCCCTTGCGCTTGTCGTCGGGGCGCGCGACCAAGCAGATGCTCGATCGACCGCAACCCGACCGCCATACATTCCAGCGAGGCGGACCCTGGCGAGGTCAATGGCCAACACGCCTCGACCAGGTCCGCAATCCGCCGTCGCTATCGGGGCTCTCCGCCGCGGAACCGCCGACGCGCGCCACGCTCGGGCATCTCTTCTTTGGACAGAACGCCATCTTCATTCGCGTCCAGTCTGGAAAAGCGCGCCCGCGCCGCGTCAAGAAACTCCGCTTCGCTGACGACGCCGTCTTCGTCGGCATCGGGGAATCGCTTCGCTTCAAGCTTCTTGCGCATCTCATCACGATGCGCCTCCATCTCCGCCTTTGTGACGAAGCCGTCACCGTCGGCGTCAAGCTCGCTCGCGCGTTCTTCCGCAGCCGCCACAAAAGCGGAAACGGGCACCTGGCCGTCAGCCTTTAGCTGCCTCATGATCTCGCGGTTTTGTGCAAGACCGGATGTCACCAGACCGAGCGACAAAACGGCGATGACGCCCGGCAGCGTTAGGGTCTTCATTGAGGACGTTTTCAAGACGAAATCTCCTTTGCAGTGATAGGGTTTCAGTCGTTAAACGGCCTCCAGGCGCGATTCCGTCGCCGCGAGCCTTGATCGGTAAGCATCCGCAAGACGCGCCTCGTGGGTCTCAAGGACGCTTGCGCCGGCCAGCGCGCCGCCAGGGGTGTCGATGAGCCACTCTTCGCCGTCCGCGCGCTTCGGCGGCGCTCCATGCGGTCCGCCGGGCGCCGCGTCAAGATCAAACTCGACCATCGCGATAGCGCCGCGGAAATGCGGCGAGAAAGCGGTCGTGCGGACTGACCCGATCCGACCCGTCGGCGCTTCGCCCTTTCGCATGCGACGCACGCGCGACAACATGCGCCCGCCGCCGCTCGCTTCATCGGCGTCCACCAACGCGACCGCCAGAGCCCGCGTCGGGGAGCGATAGCGAAGCGCGCGTCGGCCAGTGAACCAGGCCCGATCGAGAGGCGCAAGATGCGGCAACCCAATCTCCGCAGGCGAGCGCCCGCCGCCCGATGGGTCATCATCAGCTCTCGGAAAATCCCTACCCGGTCTCGGCGTGCCGCCCTCAAGGCGGACAATCTCGCAAGCGTCAAGGCCGGCCGCAACCGGTTTTGCGGCGCGCCGCACCCGTTCCCAGATCGCCAGCGCCTCATCGGCGGGGAAAATCAATTCCACGCCAATCGCGCGGCCGAGCGAGGTTGGCCGCGCAAAGCTCTCAACGCCGCGCACGCGCACCTGGGCCGCAGTCCCGTCGACGTCCACTTCGAAACCTGCAGCCTCCGCGCCAGCTCGCGCGTCTGGACCAAAGACGCCAAGCGCCGCAACGCCATCGGAAATATCTTCCGCATACGCTTCAAATCCACGCGACGCCACCGCAAGCCGGCGGTTGCACGAGGCGGAGGTGGTCAACAGGAAAAGCTCCGGCGCAAGGCGCGTGACTTCGCAATGATCAAGAACGCCGCCGGCAGCGTCGAGCACAAGGCCTCGGCCACTTTCTCCTGAACGCAATTCCGACGTCGGCGCGCTTGTAAGACGCGCCAGGACCGCCGCCGCTTCCGGACCGCGGACGCTGTATCGCTTCAAGACGCTGAGGTCGACTACGGCGCACCCGGCGGTCAGGGCGTCATACTCGGTCGCCACGTCAGTGAACCTCCGCGCAAACGCGAACCCGTTCACTGTTGTCCACGCATTGGCTGCGCTTAGCTCGGCGAATGCGCCATAAAGCGGCGTCGGCTGCGCGCTGCGAACATCATCCGTCTCCTCTCCGAGGATCATCGCCTCAACTCCTTTGCAAACGAGATGGCGCGCGCCGCGGCGCGGCGCCCGGCGCGGCCATTGATACCGACGCCCATTTGCGCCTCCCGTCCGCAAAAGAAGTGCCCAATCACGCCGCCGCCCGCCGAAGCGCGGCGCGCATTCGCCGCTTCGATTGCAAGCGGTTCAGCGAGTGGCGCCCAATCAAACTCCATCCCCACAATTCGTTCGGGTAAAGAGGGGTCAATGCATAGAAGCGTGTGTCTGATCGCGCGCTCAGCGCACATGCGCCATGTCGCGTCGTCGTTGGCTGGCGGCCGAGGAACGGGCGCGCATCGAAGCGATATGGCGGCCGCGCCCGGAGGCGCCGCGGCGGCGATTCGCCGGTTCACAAATATCGCCTCCGCAGCAAGCCCGCCCTCTCCACCCCAATCGTCAGGGCTTTGAGAATACGCTGCGATCAAATCGGTTGCGGTTGGCGCAATGGCGTACCGCGGCCGTTGATCAACCTTCACCTCATCTCCATCGACCGCGCGCAAAGCGACGCATGCGCGCAGCACGCCATAGCTTGGCGGGCGCCTTTCCCAACGGAAGCCGACGTCAATATCGAGCGCGCTTCGCCCGACATGCTCCAAAAACGCATCGCCGGCCGGCGATGCGTCAACGACAATCGGAGCGCGTATCTGTCCGCCATCTGAAAATGACACGCCCTCAATCCGGTCGCGTTCGATAAGGAGCGCGTCAACATCGCCAACTGGCCTGATATCAACGCCCGCCGCCTGCGCCGCCCGCCGCATCGCAGCGGAAAGCCCGCGCACGCCATCCTTGGGAAACCCGAGGGCGCCCTTCCGGCCAAGGCTTGCGCCCATCAATTTCAATGCGAGCGCGCCCGCCGACATCGGCGCATCCGGCCGCGCCCTCGTCTCGAGCGCTGCTTCGGCCGCCAGAATGTCGCGGAACACCGGATGCAAGCCAGCGCTCCATAGATAGTCATTGAGCGGCGCCACCAACAATCGCAATGCGTCCTCGGCGGCCGCGGCCTTCGCCTTTGCGCGAGCGCTGTCGGACAAGAGCTCCTCGGCGGACATCGCCGCGTCCACAAGACGTTCCATGAAGTCGGCGCATGTGCGCCGATCTTCAACCAACAGCGCATTCATGGACTGGTTATCCGTGTCCTGATTTTCGGGACTGCGACCTGCGCCGCCGTCGGGTCCGCTGCTCGCCGGCGCAGGATCGGCAGGATCGCCATCGCGTTCGGTCCCGCCATCACGCGCCGACGCATCGCCCGCAGCCCCCGGATGTCGGCCCTCGACGACTGGATCGGGTTCGGCGAGCCGAAGATCGAGATCGGGGATGCCAATGAAATCGCCATCAGACCGACAGGTCCGTCCGTCGCCCAGCACGTAAACGGTCTGCAACCGCCTATCTGAAAACGAAAAGCCGCGCCTCGTCAGGCCGAGTTCCTTGACGAGGTTGGGATCAAGCCGAGCGAGCGGCGCATCCGCCAAGTCAAACGCGAAACCAGGCGCAGGCGCGCATGGTTCATTTGGCGCAAGCCTTAGCCCGTTCTCAACGAGAACGACGTCAACGCCCGCTTTTGCGAGCAAAATGGCGGCGGCGAGCCCGTCGACCGTTGCGCCGACGACGACCGCGCCGCGGCCGCCTTCAATCTTCGGCCCGCGGGGGCGATCGGCGTCCAACGAAGACGGGGCCGGCTCATTTTCGGTCGACCCCGCCGCATCGCCAACTGCCTCCGGTCCGTTCTCATTCACCGTCGCGTTCTGTTCACTTTCCGCTTCAGGCATTACGCGCCGCCTCCAATGCGAACGAAACCGCCGCGCCGACTTCATCTTGCGACGGAGGCGGCGCTGACACGACGCTTGCCGAGGCGCTCGAAGGCGTTAGCGGATCAACGCGCACTTCCACCGAAAGCGGCAACGCCTTCAGCCGAAAGGTCTTCTTCAGCCTCTCCAGAACCGCCCGCCCAAACGCTTGGCGGTCCTGACCGGTCCAGTCGCGTTCCGCGCCCGCTTCCACCAGATTCGCAGGGCAGAATGGCGCGTAAGCCGCGATCACCCGATCGGCGAGATCGACAATCAATGGCCCAGCCTTTGGGATTTCTCCGACCGCAGCCGCATCACGCGCCGCACGCACGTCTTTCCGGTCGGCGACCATCAAGTACGTAGCGTCATTCCTGAGAAACTCAGTCTGCGGATCTTCAGCAAACGTAACACGCACGAAGGCCCGACCGCCAAAGGTCGGGGCCAATGGAGAAAGCCCGACTTCAGGGCGAAGTCCCATCGCAAGCGCGTGCGCCGCGCTTGAGGCGACGACGGCGCGGGCAGTGGCTTCGCTTCCGTCAGCAACCGTCAATTGAAACAACCGCGCTTTCAAAGCGCGGACCTCAGTGACGGCGCCGTCCACCATGGAAACGCCGAACTCTTCGCATGCGCCCGTCAAGAACTCGCTCAGCGCTCCAACCGGAATGGAGCTCGGCCAACCGTCGGCCGCCAGAAGCCGTAACGCGCCGACAGAGGCCGGCTCATCTCCCGCAAACCGAAACGGCGCGAGCGCTGAAACCGCAAGATGCGCTTTCAGGATTTCGCTATCAAAAAAGTCGTCAAGCGCTTCGTCGGCGCTGGCGAAGGGCGACGGGTCCAACCCGCGCAGATCATCGCTCAGAAACTCCGCCGCGGAGCCGAAGTGAGTGGACAAACGCTTTGATGCCGCAAGAAAATCCGGCCATGCGGCGCTAGCCTGTTCGGCGGCGTCGCCAAGCGCGGCCGTCTCAACCAACCCAAGTTCAGACGTCTCAAGAAGCTTCGGCTCGCCGCCTTCGTCCGCAGGAACCCAGGTTCGGCGCGGGCGCGCGCCGGAATTTGGAGCGCCGGCGGCGTAAAGACCGAGCCGCCGCCACACGTCATTCGGCGCGCGCGGGGCGGCGAACTCAGAAGGCGCTTCCTTCCCTGTACGGATCAAAACAACTCGAAACCCGGCGGCTGCGGCGCAGGCGGCGGCGGCGAGCCCCGGGGGCTCAGCGCCAAGAACGGCAAGGTCAAACTGGCTCTGACTCACCTGCGCCCGCACCCACCGTTAAGCGACGGCGCCACGGCGCAACACCCGACAAGACCCGCCATCCACTCCTCCTCGACAACACGCCCGCAGCTCGAAGACTAACCGCACAATGACGACGCAATCCACCTCGACCGGAGTCAGTTCAGGGTGGCGGACCTCCAGTCCTCGCCCTAACAGCCAGCGGCGGATTTAAGCGCCGCCGCCGGTCGAAACTTCAATCCTCTCGACGCCTCTATCTCGATCGTCTCGCCAGTGCGCGGATTTCGACCCTGGCGCGCCGGCCGATCGACAATTGTAAACGTGCCGAGCGTGCTGATCGTAAAGCGGCCATCCTCACGCGAACGCTTCAAGCCATTTTCAATTTCGCCGAACACCAAATCGACGACGCGTTTGGCCTCCGCGTTTGACAACTCCCCCGCTGCGGCGACGTTCGCGATAAACTCGGTCTTGCTCATCTTTATCCCAACTGATTGCGTATCCTCGGCCGCGCGCTCCTCAACGCGCGCAGACGCGCGCCGCGAAAAAAGCGTCGACGATCGAAACGAAGCCGTGATTTTGAGGCAATAGCAAGTCGTTGCGGCGGGACGATGGCGCGGGGGTTGCAGCGCTAGTGTTCCGGCGCGGAGAAAACCAGCGAGATCCGAAGCCCCGGCCGTCCGGCTTCGGGCTCGTCGCGGCGCGCGTCTGACAAACGCAAGGCGGCGCGGTGCGCGCGCGCGACCGCCGCGACAAGGCTAAGGCCAAGGCCGCTGCCTTCGCTCGTTCGACTGCGCTCAAGCCGCACAAACCGCTTCAACACGCTGCTCCGCTCCGCCTTCGGAATGCCAGGCCCGTCATCGGCGACGGCCAGCATGACGCGTCCGTCCGGCAGCGGCGCCGCTTCAATGGCGATCCGCTCTGCGCCTTCAGCGTATTTCAGGGCGTTATCGAGCATGTTGGCGAGCGCCTGGCCAACCAGCGGGCGCGAGCCGCGGATCTCGGGACAGGGCTTCAAGCGCAGATCAAGTCGAAAACCCGCATCCTGGACCGCAGGCTCGTATAGCTCGGCCATCTCTTTCGCCAAGGCCACAAGATCAAGCGGCTCCATCGCTCCGGCGCCTTCCCCGGACTCAATTCGGGCGATCGACAGCAACTCATTGAATGTCGCAATCATGCGCTCTGCGTCCCGCAACGTCGCCCGAAGCGCTTCGTCCTTTTGCTGATGATCCGCCTTTAACGCATCGTTCAGTCGCGCCCTTATTCGCGTCAGCGGCGAGCGCAGATCGTGGGCGATATTGTCAGACACTTCGCGCATGCCGCTCATCAGGCGCTCGATCTGATCGAGCATGACATTGAGATTTGCGGAGAGGTGGTCGAGTTCGTCTTCAGATCCGGTCAGCTTGATGCGACGGGTCAAATCGCCGTCGCGGATCGCGCGCGCTGTTCGGTTGACTGCTTCGACCCGGTTGAGAAGCGAGCGGGAGGAGACGAGACCGATCAATAGTCCGAGCGCGATGGTTGCCGCGCCAATCCGCGTGATCTGCTGCTGGGATCGCTCACGCAAGTCCATATGGCTCGTGATGTCGCGGGCGACGAACACCAGAAACGACGACTGAGCCTCCGGCGACACTTTGAACCTGCGCAGCTTGCCGCGGCCGCGCCGGGTCTCTTCGCCCACTGCGCGGCCCGCAGCGTCAATCGCGGCGCGTTCATAGGAAAAGTCAAAGAAGTCTTCGTCCGCGCCAAGCGCTTCCTCAGGCAGAGCGGTCAGATTACCGGCCAGCACCGCGCCCGCGGGCGAGGCGATCATGATGTAAACGCCGTCATCACGCCAGGCGGCGCGCTCACGCAAGACGCGCCGCAAGGTGCCAGGGCCTTCATTTCTGAAGACGTCGGCGAGAACGGCCAGGTCCTGATTGATGATGTCGTCCGTCTGCCTATCAACGACAGCGAAGGTCGAATTGTAGAAGAAGGCGCCGAGCGCGCCGACGGCGACAGCGAAGACAAGAACGTAAAGGAACGTGAAACGAAACGCGGTCGTGCGCACGAGCCGGCTAAGGGTCATCCTGCCGCCAAGGGGCCGTCGCGTCCGCTTGCGGCGCCTGACGCGAACCTCTGTAGACGGATCACCTACGCCTGACGGCGTTGAAGCGGCTCTTCCACGTCGAGACTTGACGTCGCCCGGCGCTTTCGCCTCAGGACGGTCGGATTTTTCGTTCTGGACAGGCGCTTCCGTTCGCTTGTCAAGCGTTTCGGAAGCCCCAGCCGTCGCCGCGGCGCTTTTCACAGCCGCACCGCGGTTGCGCGGGGCGGCCTCGGCGCCAGCCTCAACGCCTCCATCAACCGAAGGCTCCGAAACCGCATCCGCCGGGGCGTCAGCGCGCGCGTCCGCGTACGCCATCGCGCCATCGCGCCAGCGTCCAGCGCGCCTTTCAGCGCCGGATCGCGGAGGCTTGTCAATCAGCCTCCGTAATGGTGTAGCCGGCTCCCCTGATTGTTTTCAGAAGCGGCTTTTCAAAGTCTTTGTCGATCTTCGCGCGCAGACGCGAAACGTGCACGTCAATCACATTTGTCTGCGGATCGAAATGGTACTCCCAGACGTTCTCAAGGAGCATTGTCCGGGTGACGACCTGATCCGCATGGCGCATCAGGTACTCCAACAAACGAAACTCGCGCGGCTGAAGCTCAATCTTCTTGCCCGCGCGGCGCGCCGTGCGGGTGATCACGTCAATCTCCAGATCGCCCACCGTGTGTCGCGTCGTGACGTTCGCAGGCGCGGAGCGCCGTTTGCCGAGCGCCTCAACCCGCGCCAGCAGTTCTGGAAACGCATAAGGCTTCACGAGGTAGTCGTCGCCGCCCGCCTTGAAGCCTTTCACCCGGTCATCGACCTCGCCGAGCGCGGAAAGGAACAGCGCCGGCGTCTCGTCGCCCGCCTCACGCCTCTTGTTCAGGATGGAGATGCCGTCGAGCTTTGGGAGCATCCGGTCGATTACATATGCGTCATAATCGCCCGCGCCCGCCATGTTCGCGCCGACTTCGCCATCGAGCGCATGATCCACCACATGGCCGGCGTCGCGGAGATTCTTCGCCAGATGCGCCGCCGCGTCCGCGTCGTCTTCGATCAACAGGATACGCATATCGCCTCGTCATTGCCGGTCGCAGCGCGCCCCCGCCCGCTAACAGGACGATACTATACCAGACGCGGTGAACCGTTCGATAAACGAAAAGCGGCTTATCGAACGGCTGCAAGCTCGGCGCAAATTGGCGATCCGTAAGGGACTCGCCCGAAGCGGCGGCAAGCCTCCGCTCGGTTCCTGTTTAGCCGTCGACGCCGATTGGCAGCGCCGCAAATCGCTTCGCGCCGCCAACCTGAAGGCGCAGCAGGATGGCGTCCTTGCCGTCTTTGAGGGCTGCGTCGACTTTCGCCTCAAGCGCGGCCGGCGTCGTCACCGGTTCGCCATCGGCCTCCAATATCACCATGCCGGAGCGCAGGCCCGCTTCGGCGGCGACGCCGTCGCGCTTGACCCCGGTCACGACGACGCCGGTGACGTCGTTTGGCAACCGATACTGGGCGCGCGCTTCGTCGTCGAGGCGACCGACGCGAAGGCCAAGCTCAGCCGCCATATCGCCATCGCCGCGCGCATCGCCCTTGTCGTTCGCCGCGATCTCATCGTCGCCGCCTCGTTCGCCGAGGGTGACGTTCAAAGTGCGTTGTTTCTTGTCGCGCACGAACGTGACCCGCACCCGCTCGCCGGGCGGATAGGACGAGATCTTCCGTGAAAGGTCGATCGTGTCTTTAATCGGTTCGTCGTCCACCCGAAGAATAAGATCGCCCGCCTGAAGGCCCGCCTTCTGCGCCGGAGTGCCGTCGAGCACGTCTTCAACGAACGCGCCGTCCGTATTGTCGCGTCCGATGGCGGCGGCGAATGTTGAGTCGAGCTCGCGCAGCGACACGCCGAGCCAGCCACGCGTCACCGCGCCTTCCGCGATCAGTTGATCCACTGTCGCGCGCGCGACCCGGGCGGGAATCGCAAAGCCAATGCCGACGCTGCCGCCATTCGGCGAATAGATCGCCGTATTCACGCCGACGACGCGCCCCTGAAGGTCAAACGTTGGGCCGCCTGAATTGCCGCGATTAATCGGCGCGTCAATCTGAATGTAATCGAGGAACTGGCCCTGGCGATTCTCCCCGCCGATCGCCGACACGATGCCGCTCGTCACGGTGCCGCCGAGCCCGAATGGATTGCCGACTGCGACCACGGTCTCACCGACCCGCAAGTTCACGTCGCTGGCGAACTCAACGAATTTCTGTCCCTTTGGCGCTTTGACCTTGACGACCGCAAGATCCGTAAGCGGATCAGCGCCGACGAGTTCAGCGTCGAGTTCATCGCCATTGGCGAGGCGAATCCGAATCTCGTCGGACCCCTCAATCACGTGGTTGTTGGTCACAATATGACCCGTGGCGTCGACGAAGAACCCGGAACCAAGCGCCGCCATCCGCCGCGTATCCGGTTCGTCTTCTTCATCCCGACCGCCGCGCGGATCCTCAAACGGATCTCCGAACCGGAACCGGAAGAACTCCTGAAACGGATCAAACCCGCGCGGACGCTCAACCTCGCGCTCCACAAGGACGCTCACGACCGCCGGTGAGACGTCTTCGACTAGGTCGGGGATCGAGACCGCGCCGGCTCCGCCGGCGTTCGGCGCCAAAAGCCGCGGCGCTTGAGCCATTGCGTCCGGGGCGATGATGTTCGCCCCGACGGCGCCAGCCGCGAGGCCGATCGCCGCCGCGCCGAGGACAGCCGCGCGAAATGTGCCCTTTCCAGTGGTCTTGCCTTCAAACGCTTCCAGGTTCATTCGCATCGTTTTCCTACTGTCTCCAAAGAGTGTGCCGCCGCCGTCCCGACCATGGTCGATGATGTATGCATAGCCGGCATGGCGGAAACCCGGCCGACAATCTTAAAAAATCGTAATTTTTGCGGCTAGTCGAGCCCGCCAAGCGATGAAGCGATCTCGACGCCGTCGGAGAGCATGCGGTGCACCGGGCATTTGTCGGCGATTTCGAGCAGGCGGCTCCGCTGCTCAGCATCCAGGTCGCCGTCGAGATAAATGGTCTTCTCCAGTTTCCGCGACACGTGCGCATCTGCGCCGGACGCGCGAACAACTTCCACCATCGCCCCACGCAGGTCCCACTTCTTCCGCCGGGCGTACATGCGCATGGTGATGGCGGCGCATGCCGCGAGCGCCCCCTCGACCGTACGCGTCGGGTTGGGTCCAAGATCCGAACCGCCCTCAGCCGCCGCCGCGTCAATCGTCATCTGATGCCCGTCGATGGACAGATCGACCGCAAGCGGCTCATCGGCGCGGGTAACGGCGCGCGCGCCGCCCTTAAAGGACGCAGCCGCATTCGGCGCCGGCTTCGCCTTTATGTCTGCGTCGCCTGACGTCTCAGCATCGGCTGGCGCGTCGACGAAGCGTCCCGCCCAAGCGGCGATCGCCTCCGCCGCGTAGCGCGCGTCTTTCGGGTTCGACAACAAGTGATTGGCCGTATCCAGGCTGATGAAGCTCTTAGGGTGCTTCGCCGCCAGGAAGAGCTTCGACGCGTTGTCGATTCCGACGGTTTCATCAAATGGGGCGTGCAGGATCAACACCGGCTTGCGCAACGCCGCCAGGGCGTCGGTCACCTTGGCGCCTTCGATATCATCGATAAACTGCTTTTTGATTGTGAACGGACGGCCGGCGAGTTGAACCGTCGCTTCGCCGTTCCGTTCAATCTCATCGCGGTGTTCAGCAAACTGATGGGCGACATGGGCGGCCTCCGACGGCGCGCCTATCGTGACCACACCCTTGATTTCCGGAATCCGCGCCGCCGCAGCAATGACGGCCGCGCCGCCAAGCGAGTGGCCGATTAGCAATGACGGCGCCTCATGCTCAGTTCTCAGATAATCAGCGGCTTTGACAAGGTCGTCGACATTCGATGAAAAGTTCGTATTGGCGAAGTCGCCCTCAGAGGCGCCGAGGCCGGTGAAATCAAATCGCAGGACGGAGTAACCGCACGCCCTTAGCGCCCGCGCGATTTCCCGCGCCGCCTTGATGTCCTTCGAACAGGAAAAGCAGTGGGCGAAAAGAGCGAAAGCGCGGGGCCGTGAAGCGGGTGCGTCAAGCGCCGCGGCGAGGGCGTCGCCCTGCGCGCCGATAAAGGTCGCCTTCGTCGTAGTCTCTTCCATCGCACTCGCCTTTCTTTGGAGACGGTTGCGCCGAAGATGCGCTCGCCCCTTCGCCAACCATTCGGGTTGGAGCCATTCGGGTTGGAGATTGTCACGCCCCAAGACAGGCGCAAGCGCTGGCGCGCCGATGCGGCGGTCTCATTTCATCACCACCGCGCGATCAGGCAGACTTTATTGGGCCCTCCAGACCGGCGAGCGACCTAGCCGGCGAGGGCTGCTGCGGCGGCCCGCTCTTTCAGAAGCGCGCCGGCCTCACGATCAATCAAAGGCGCAGCGGCGTCCATCAAACGCTCCATGCGCTCCTTCGCCTTGGCGCGCGCAGCCCCTTCAGCGGCGCGGATCTCACGAACCAGGTCGTTTGCGTAGCGATCAATTTGCTTTGTAACGTCATCCGCCCCCTCACCGGCCCATGGTCGCGCAAGCGCTCCTGCGAGCCGTTCCGTTTCAGCGAGAAAAGCCGCTGCGGAAGCGGCGGCGCGGATCTGCGCGGCGCAAAGCGGCGATTCATAGTCAGGCCGCAACGCCACAAGCATGGTCGAGCCTTTCGCCCCCCTAAGAGGCATCATGGCGCGCAGCGTGGCTTTTGCGTGCTCGGCCGCGCGCGCAAGCGACGTCGCGCTGAGGTCGCGACTGGCCTCGACTCGGGCGAGGGCTGCGCCATCGCCATTTTGATCAGCAACCGACGCGACGCCGTCCGCAAACGCCGCAACCCTTTCAAATCGGGCGATCGCGTCACGAAGCCCATCCATGTCCGCAACTTCACGCTCAAGCCTCCGGACGATGCTCTCAAGATCATCGAAGACAAGATCGAGCAGCGGATCCGCGGCTGGCGCGCCGCGTAACCGGTAATAGAGAGGTAGGGCCGACCAGGGCTGCGCCATGCGCCCCGCGAAGAACATCGGGATATAAGACGCGTCCTGAGGATGATCATTGACGGCGTCGAAGAAAAACGCCTCGGCGTCACGCATTCCGGCGTCCGACAATGATTTCATACCAAGAGGAAAACGCGCGCGCGCCGCCGTCAGGGTGGACGCCAGCGGCAGGAGGCGGGCGATCTCCATCATATCGTCAAAGATCGGCGCGCCGGCGTCGGCGCCTTCATTGCCGCCCAGAAACACGCAATAGAGATTGCGTGCGGACGGGTCCGAATTGGCGCGCCGCGCAACGCCTGCAAGATCGGCCGAAACGGCGCGGCGCAAGTCCGCGTCGGCGCTGGCGAGGGCGCGCGCGGCGGCAGCCTTGGACTGTCCGCGCTCACCGCTGTCTGACGCGGCGACCAGGGCTTCTTCCAGACTTCTGGCCGCCGCGGCGCTCCCGGCGCAGTCGTCGCGTCGGGTCAAGAAGCGCCAAATCGGCGCAAGGCTCGTGCGGGGAATACGACCGACGCGTTTCGCGCCGGCGCGCGAATGCACGAAGAAAGCGTCAAAGGGCGAATAGAATGCGCGACGCGCATCGGTCTTACGCGCTGGAAAATGCTCAGACGACGGAAGGCGGCGGCGCAGGAGCGCAAGAAGGCGATTGCGCGGCAGCGCGTCAAGCGCATCAGCGTCCGCAGCGGCCACGGCGTCATCGGCCACCGAGGCCTCGCCTGGCGCCTCGATGGGCCGCCGCTCAACCGCCGCAAAGAGCTTGGTCGAGGCGGACAAAGGAACGGTGTCCAGAAAGCCGTCCAGTCGCGCAAGGACGGAATCCATGCGGTCCTGCGACGTGTCCACGGTCGCCGCCGCTTCTTTGTCCGTCGTCGCAAGAATCGGTTTTGCGTCGCCGCTCACCATTGATTTCCCGCCTGAGGCGTCAGTCCGGTCGGCGACGCCTAATCGTTCTAGACTAGCATAATGGACTTTCGCATTGGCCAACGCCGCAAATCGTCCGTCTCCATCGGGCCGCGATCTCCCGCGATTGACGATATCGACTGAACCAATCGAAACAAAGCTTCTTTATGCTAAGCGGCGCCCCTGTCAGACGCCAGCAAAATGCTTGCGCGGCGCGTCCTGCTCACCACCGCTCCACTGCCTGACGAACTCTTCAAGCTCAGGATCGCCGCCCTCCGGCAACACGATCCGCAGCTTCACCAATTGATCCCCCGGCGCGGCGTCTTTCGCCGCGATTCCTCGCCCGCGCAATCGCAGGACCGTGCCTGAATTCGCGCCGCGCGGCACACTCACCGAGACATCTCCATCGACGGTTGGAACCGTGATCTTGCCGCCAAGCACCGCTTCCTTAAGCGTTACCGGCGCCTCCAGATGGATGTCGAGACCGTCCCTCTCGAAAATGCGGTGGGGACGGATGGATATCTCAACGTAGACGTCGCCGTGCGGCCCCCCGCCAGGTCCCGCCTCGCCTTGCCCCCTCAGACGCAAAGTCTGGCCATCATCGACGCCGGCGGGGATGGTCAGATCAAGGCTGCGGTTATCCGGCATGGTGACGCGCTTTCGCGCGCCGCGCGCCGCTTCAATGAAGTCAACTTCGAGCCGATACCTGAGGTCGCGGCCTCGGGTCGGCGCGCCGCGAAATCCACCGCCAGCCCCGCGTTGCGCGCCAGCGGCCCCTTCGCGCGAACGCGCGCCGAAAAGATCCGCAAAGAGGTCGCTGAGATCTGAGAAATCACCAGGACCTTCTGAGGCGCCAAACGGGCCATCGCGTCCAGCGCCAGGGCGAAAGCCGCCACGCGCGCGCTCCCGCCCGTCGGCGTCGATCTCCCCGCGGTCGAAACGACGCCGCCGTTCCGCGTCGCCCAGGATGTCGAACGCCGCTGAGACCTCTTTGAACTTTTCCTCGGCGCGTCGGTCGCCGGGATTTCGATCGGGGTGATGCTCTTTCGCCAAGCGCCGAAAGGCGGCGCGGATCTCAGAATCCGACGCCGACTGCGACAGGCCCAATACTGTATACGGATTGCGCGCCAACGCCGCCTTCCCCGTTTCTCAAACGCCAACTTTAGGCCAACGACCCATAAGATGCGCGTTCGTCGACAAAATTAAAGCCCCACCAGGCGACGCGCACGCGTCGCAGCCGTCAGCCCAGACCCTTGCGGCGCGCAAACGCATCGGCCAGCGGGTCGACAGCGCCGTCGTCCACAACGTCTTCGTCAAGGACAACCTCACCAAGGGACGCCGCGTCGACAATCTCCTCCGACGCGCCCCACACAAATCGATCCAACATTTCGATCAGTTCGCCTGCGCGCACCGGCTTGGCGAGCAGGCCGTCAACCCCGGCCTCGAGACAAGCCGCTCGATCCTCTTGCGCGACCGCCGCCGTCAGGGCGACGATTGGCGTGCCCGACCACTCGTCGGGCGCTTCGCGAATCCTCTTCGTCGCGGTGAGGCCATCCATCACCGGCATGTGGATATCCATAAGAACAACGTCGAACCGCCGCTCAGCCATCATGTCGAGCGCGATAGCGCCATTCTCCGCCTCAATGATTGTCATCTTGTGCTTCGCCAAGAGCGCGCAGACGACCTTGCGGTTGACGAGATTGTCTTCGACCAGAAGCACGCTCCCGCCGGACCGGACGACCTCCTCCGACACAACGCCGAGAGCGTCCGCCGACGGCGCTTCGCCGATCTCCGTTTCGAACTCGATCCTGAACGTCGACCCGGCGCCGGGACGGGAGGTGACGGTGATGTCGCCGCCCATGGCGCGCACAACCGCTCGGCTGACCGACAGGCCCAGACCGGTTCCGCCGAACCGCCTGGTGATGGAGTTGTCGGCCTGTTCAAACGCATCGAAGACGCGCTGGCACTGCTCTTCCGACATGCCGATGCCGCTGTCGCTCACATCAATGGTGACCCGCGCCCGGCTTGCGGCCTGCGGCGGCGCCGGCTCTGCGCCTGCTTCGGCGATTTCGGCGAGGGCGTGCGCGTCCTCCCCACCTTCGCCGCCCTTTAGCTTCGCTTCTATGCGCGCAAGCGCCTTGGCGACCCGGTCGGCGCGCGCGCTCGCGTTCGAACCGGAATCAAGCGCTGTTGTCGCAACACGGACCTGAATCGCGCCTTCATCGGTGAATTTGACCGCGTTCGACAGGAGATTGTTGACGCATTGACGAAGCCGACGACCGTCGATCTTGAGGAAAGGCGCCTCAACACCGTCCATGTCGTAGTTGAGGGAGACGTGCTTTCGAATTGCGCCCGGCCGGAAAAGGGTGGTCGACTGGGCGATGGCGTCGCGAATGTCCTCGTCCGCCAGTTCGAGCTCCAGATGGTCAGCTTCGATCTTGGCGTGGTCGAGGATGTCATTCAGTAGCCAGAGCAACGTATCGCTCGACTTCAGCACGATATCGAGCTTTTCGCGCTGATCGTAATTGAGATCACTCTCGCGCAACACTTCGGCCATGCCGATAATGCCGTTCAGGGGCGTGCGCAGTTCGTGGCTCATCTTTGCGAGGAACCGCGATTTCGCGACTGACGCCTCCTCGGCGGCCTCCTGTTGCGCCTGGGCGTGCGCCGTCGCCTCGCGAAGGCGTTTAACATAGTCCGTACGCGCAAAGTAAGCGGCGATCAGAGTGCCGACGAACGCCGTCGCGGCGACAATTGGCATCGCCGTCTCTTCCCGTGACGACAAAATCACGCCTGTGGCGAGAAACGTGACCGCCATCGGGCAGGCGGCGATCGCGTAGATCAAACGCGACGCGGCATTGTGGACCGTCAGGTGGATAAGCGTGCCCGCCATCAACGCCGCCGCGGCATAAGTCGCCCAGGGCGAGCCCTCCAGCGCCAGCGCCCAGGCGGGCAGCGTGAAAGCGATCGACGAGAACGCGCTCAGGATTGAAAAGGCGGCCCGCACCGATGCAGAGATCTCGTTCCGCTCAACGTTGAAATAGGCGCGGTACGCAATCGCTTCGGCGGCCAAGAGCGTGGCCATCGACAGCCACCAGGCAAGCGCCGCGCCGGCGCCTAGGACCTGCGCGGCGACAATCGCGATGACGCCCGTGACGCCGATCCGAAGCGGAAACTCCTTGGAGACGGCCTCGCCGGTGTCGCGATACGCGATAACGTTGTCGTCCGACCGTTCCATGCCCGCGTCGCAACCGTTCCATCCTGCGCGGCGAACCGCTGCTCGCCGTCTTCCGTTTTTAGGATCTTGGCCTTGACGCAGCGTTAATCTTGTCGACAGCCGCTCAATCAGAGCGATATGATGGCCGATGCGAACACGCCCGGCCCCGCAAAGTCGGAAATCTGCGCGACGCGCGCGAGGAACGGGGCCGACGGGCCCCCGCCGCCGAAGTCGGATTGCGCGTCAACGGCCGAATAGAAATACTCGGAAAAGGCGATCTCGTCAGATCGCACAACCGAGACGCCGTTAACGATTTCGACGCGATAACGCTCAAATGCTTCGCCTAGCGGCGCATCGTCCCGCTCCCACGCGTCGCCGCCGATTCGCGTGCGCCGGATCCAGTTTAGCCGCCAGCCGTCAACGGTTCTTTCGACCTTCAAATGAACTGGCGAGAGCGGGGAAAGCGCCCGCGAGGCCGGTCGGGTCTCGCGCTCGGCGTAAGCGTCGCTCGTCGCCGGCGGCTCGTTCGCGGGTCCCGCCCGCCAGACGTGAACGAGTCCGTGTTCGTCAGCCGGCAGGGCGGCGAAGCCAATCGCCTGATCAATCAACGCCACCCGGGCGCCGGCTGGCGCGCCGAGCACGGCAAGATCCTCGGTCCCCGCCTGCCCGCGCAAAAGCCGCGACAGGGTCCAAACTCCGTCGGGCCCAAGGACCGCGTCCCGAAACTGGACGACTTCAACGCCGCCGCTCGCCGGATCCGCTTCAATGAAAAGCCCGTTCGCGCCGGCGAGGAGCGCGCTGTCTGAAACCGACGAGAAAGCGCCGTTTGAGAGCCGCACGCGCATTGTCTGGTCTCGAAAGCGCCCGCTCGCGCCTGCCGGCAAAGGATCAAGCGCCGCATCGAGAACGCCGATCGTCGCGCGCGCGTCAACTGCGCCCGAGAGCGCGCCGTAGCCGTCCGCGCCGGACCGACGCCGGAAGAATGAGACCCGGCCAGGCCAGGGGGAGGCGAAGGCGGCGATGCGCACCGCGCGAGCGTCGTCCTCCTCCCTCAGAAGCGGCGCGTCGAAAACGGCGAATAAAGGCGGGCCGAACACGGGCGGGGCGGCGGGCGCAGCCGGCGCGACCGTCTCCACAGGCGCATCGAAAGCGGCTTTCGTCACCCGGACCGCTTCAATGCGCCGGTCAACGCCGTCGGCGACCTCGACAATCCGGTAGCGCCTCGAAACGCCGGCGGCCTCCAGATCGACGGCGTCGCCGGGTTGCATGGCGAGCCTTGAAAGCGGCAGACGAAAGCGCGCGCTCTCCCTGGCGACATGCGCGTCCGCGAGCAACGCCCGCGCGCGCGCGGACGCTTCGCCAGCGTCGACGACAAGCGGAAGTTCAAGCGCAGCGACGCGATCGTCGATTCGCCCGGGCTCGCTCGCCTCCACCACGGCCGACTGATAGTCCGCGCCCTCGTCGATGAACCCGAGCCGCAAAACGGACGGCGCCTCGCCCAATTGCTCAACGCTCGCGGACAGAGTCGCGTCGCTATTGTGCGCCACAAGGTCATTGACTGTCAGCATGGAAACAGCGCTTTGCGCCCAGGGCTGGAACCGGAGCGCGCCGCCCGCGTCGACCATGTCGAACTGATAAACTTGCGCAAGCGGCTCAATGCTCGCTCGCGGGCTCATCGGTCGATCGAGGACATAGCCGGTCAGCACCCCCTGCAGCCCGGATGTGTCGACCGCGACAGGCCCGGCCTCACGAGACAGCGCGCCGATAAGAAGATCGAGCGGCGCGCGGCCGAGGCGCCCATTCAGCCAATGCCCCAACGACCAGTTGGCCGCATCTCCCCAGACGTCGGAAAGCGCCGGGAAGAATGGAAACGGCCGGGCGTCAATCGCGTAGACATAAAGCCGGTCAGCCGCCACCATCGGCCCGCCATAGTCCGGGGACGTTGGGTTTTGCGCCGGGTCTCGCCAGAAATCGAGGTGGGCTTCAAGGAAGCGCCGCTGGGCGAGATCATCGCGCGCGCCGGTCGAAAAATGAGGCGTTGCGCTCTCGGAGCTTTTCGGATCGACAAAGACGTTCGGCTGGTTCGCGCCCTTGTCGATCGCCGAGCATCCTAACTCAGTGAAGCGGAAAGGCTTTGAGCGCGGGACCCAGGACGTCGGCGTCGGCGATCGGACCCCGCCCGGTCGATTATGGTGCGGGTTCTCCCACCACCCCCAGAGGTCTTTCGGGCGAAAGACCCAATCCTCGCCATAAGCTCCATCCATGATCGGCGACCGGATTTGCGCCGCTCGGTCGGCGTCACTCGCATAGTACCAGTCATAGCGCTCGCCGCTCCGGATGGCGGCTTTCAGATAGTCGAGATCATACTGGCTTTTCGCGCCGGCGAGGGCGTCCAGATGGTCCGCCTCGTCACGCCAGTCCGCAAGCGGCAAATAGTTGTCGACGCCGATAAAGTCGATCGCCGGGTCGCTCCATAGAGGATCCAGGTGAAAGGAAACATCGCCGGAGCCGTCAGTCGGCTGATGGCCGAAATACTCCGACCAGTCCGCGCCATACGAGATCTTGACGACGGGGCCGAGAACGGCGCGAACCTCAGCGGCGAGACTCTTCATCGCGTCGACGGCCGGATACGCCCCGGCGGCGTCCCGCGTCGTCGTCAGACCACGAAGCTCCGAGCCCAGAATGAACGCCTCGACGCCGCCTGCGAGCGCGCACAAATGCGCGTAGTGCAGGACAAATCGCCGGAAGGACCATTCATCCGGCCCCGCATAGGATACGGCGTCGCCGGCGATCGAAAAGTCGCCGGCGGTCGCGGCGCCGAAGAACGCGGCGATGTCCGCGCCCGCTCCCGCCGCCCCGTCCGACGGGCTGACGATCCGGCCGCGCCAGGGGAACGCCGACTGCTCCGCGCCGCCATAAGGGTCAGGCAAGCCGTTTCCGGGCGGCACGTCCATCAGGATGAATGGATGGAAGAGAACGTCCAGTCCACGGGCGTTCATGTCGGCGATCGCCTCGAGAACGGAGCGGTCGGAAGGCGTGCCGCCATAGACCGCGGCGCCGTCGTCCTGCGAGACGAGGAAAGCCGCCTCGCGGGCCACGCCGCCTACGGACCATTCATAGGGCTCGGTCGTCTTCACGGGCGTTTCAACGCCCGGTCGCAGGCGACATGACCCCGCCCGCAGATCATCGCCGAACCACGATACGACCAGCGCCGCGGAACGCACATTTCCTGCGAGCGCCTGAAGGCTGTCGAGCGCGATTGAAAAGTCCGTCCCGCCGCCGCCCGCGCGCTTGTTTTCGGAGACGGATACGCCCTCACCCTCGCTCCGACGGACAGGCGTCGTTCCGTAAACGAACTCGCCAGACGACGGAATGACAGTCACCGCCGTCAGCGCGTTTTCAAGCGCGCCCGGATCTTCGGAGGTCAGCGACCGCTCAACTTCAAACGATAGCTGCGGAATGCGGTTGCCGAAATCAGCGAGCGGCAGGTCCTCAAACACCACATAGGCGAGACCGCGAAACGCGGGCGCCGCCCCCTCCACCGCCAGGATCAGATCGTCCGGCCCCTGATCCTCCGTGCCGTAGTAGATGCGGGCGTTGATCTTCGACAGATCAAGCGGGCGCCCGTCCGCCCAGACCCGGCCGACGCGGTCGATCGGACCTTCGCAAAGCCCCACCGCAAAAGAGATCGAATAGGCGTACTCCGTGACCGTCGTTTCCACAGACGGCCCGCCCTTGCCGCCGGACGTCTCGGTCGTGGTTTCGCTTGTCTCCTTAAACCGCGCCGCCCAGATGATCTGGCCCGCAACACGCGCGCGGCCCCACACCCGCAGGATCCCCGCGCCCTCCGTCGACGCCTGCACCGAGAATGTCTCGAGCCGCGGACCTTCCGCCTCACGTCTCGTTGGCCCGAGGATCGCGTTCGTCAGCCCCTGCGCGGCGAAGCCGGCGGCGGTGGCGGCCGCGGTGCGGGCGATGATTGATCCGACGCCGATTTTTCCGACTGCGCCGACAAGGCCCGACGCGGCGGTGAGAACTAACTGCGCCATGGCGCGCTCCCTGGATAGCGAAAGACGCCGGCGAGGCGATCGGTCCACCAGCGATTGAGCCAGCTCTCGATCACCTGACGGCCCGCGTAAGCGTGAATGAATCGATCCGTATCGGACATAATACCGCAATGCTTGACGGGGCCGGCGCGCGCGATCCGAAACATCAAGACGTCACCAGGCGCTGGCGCGCCGTCGTTCACTTCAACCAGGTGCCGACGCGCGGCCGACAAAAGCGGCTCTTCTCGCGCCCGGCGCTCATTGAAGTCGCGCTCGTAAGGCGGCGGCGCCGCAGGCTCAGCGCCGAAAAGGTCGCGATAGACGCCGCGAACAAGGCCTAGGCAGTCCGCGCCGCGCCCCTGTTCGCTCGCCTGATGAAGATAGGGCGTGCCGAGCCATGCGCGGGCGCAGGCGATGACGACATCCGCATCAGCCGCCTCGCGGCGATCGGTCGCGGCGCTCATCTCTTACCTCCGTCATTATTATCCGTATGCACAGGATAGCTGACCGCGACGTCATTGCCCGGCATCAAGTGGAAGCCGCGAAAATTGATCAGGTTGTTGAACTTCTCGGCGCAGGTTTCAGCGTCCCGCCTGCACCCCGCCGTGATCGAAAAGGCGTCACCGACTGCGATTGCGCCGCCCGCAGGCAGCCAGAGACAAAGCCGCGACAAGCCGCCGGCCTTCGCCCGGTGCGTCTTAACATGCGCCGACAGCCCGGCGTTCGCGCCGCTCGTCCATCGCAGGACGCCATGCGCGAACCAGCCTCCTTCAAAGGCGGACAATCCGCTTACGTCAAACTCATGTTCGTTGACGGTCTTCGCGACGACTCCAACGGCCCTGTGCTGAGGCGCGTCGAGATCGACGCCGCAGCGCGCGTCGCCGACAATGGCGTCACAGGCGCGCTGATAGACGCGTCCGGCAGGCCGTGACAGTTGATGGCCGAGCCCGCGCAGCTCTGCGCGGAACGCCCCGTCCTCGCGCGCCGTCTCGCCGATCGTGGCGACCGCCAGCAAGACCCGACGCGAAGGATCGCGCCAGTCGACGCGCCACATCTCCACCTCGGCGTCGTCGAACTTCCCAGCCGCGAGGTCGCCCGCCGTCACGCGGCCCGAAGCGAAGGCGCCCACGATCTCGCTATTATCGACGCCAAGGTCGGCGGCCGAAGACAGCGCCGCCCCGTCCGCGCCACCATCGGGATCAAATACCGTCCCGTCAAATGTCAGTGAGCGGTCATGGCCGGTAAATCCGTAGACGACGCCGTCCGTACGCCGCACCCGCCAGCAGGCGCAAAGCGTCGTCGCGCCGCCGTCGAGCGCCGCCTGGAGCGCCGGATCGATCGCCCTCATGAGAGCACCTCGATCAACGGTACGGATGGGATCTGTCCCGCCTCAAACGCCGCAAGATTGATCCGTAAACTGTCCGTATCAAATCGAACCGGCGTGTCGAACAGGAACCCCGCCGTCACGCTCGCCCCGGTCGGCGGCGCGGCGTCGAGCGTCACGACGCCCGTGGCGTCGTCGAGCGCGAACGCCGCACTGGCGAGGCCATCGACCGCCGCCAGCACCGTCCCCGCCACAGGCTTGCGGATTATCCGCTGAGAAGCGCGCGGCCCGCTTTCATATCGTTTCGTCAATTGGAAAGCGCGCGTCGATCCGTCGCCGACGCCAATCGCCTGATCCGTCGCCGCAGGCGCGGACCCGTAGGCGGCGGATGAATGATCGAACGGATCGCGAAAGCGAAACCCGTAGAGACGTCCCTGCCGCGCCTCGAAAAATGCGATGACGGTTTCAATGTCGGCGAGCGACTTCACGCCATAGCCGGCGTTAAAACTGCGCCGCGATCCGGCCCACGGGCTGTTGCGCTCTTCCCGCCCGGAGGCGAGCGAGACAATGTCCGTCCGGCGCGTTGGTCCGCCCTCTGAGTTCAAGGAGACATCGAGGGGAAAGAGAACCTCGTCGAACCCGCTCATTGGTTGCGCCCTCCGCGACCAAGCGCCCTGGCGAGACCCGCCGCGATCTGACTCTCCGATTCGCGGAAGCTCGCCGCATCCGTAACGCTGGGCAGCGAGATCGACACATGTACGTGGGGCGGCGACGCGTCCCCGATCCGTCCGGCGACTGAAGGAGAGAAGATTTCCGGGCCGCGCTCTCCGACGAGGTAACGCTGGCCCGGCGCGACGAGCCCGCCTTCGGCGCGCCCGCCCGTAAAGGCGCTCGTCAGCAGGTTTTCGATCGGCCGCCGGACAAGATTGTCGGCAAGACCGACGCTGAGGTACGAGACAATCGACCGCCCTAGCCTCTTCATTGAGATTTCACCCGTACGCGCAGCCCGGATGAGCTCACGCTCGATGGCCCGCGACGCGTCCGCGAAGGCGTCTTCGACGACTTTTGCGGCCGGCGCGATACGCTCCTCGGCGACGCGTTGGAACTCATCGCCCGTCTCTCCGAGAGACGCGCGCAACTCGCTTGAATCAAACGTTACTTTTACCGTCATCGTCCTTATCCGGATATTGTCGCATCAATCCAAAGAGCTCCTGACGCCGCAATGGCGCCGCGCCGGCGTTCGCCTGTGAGGCGGAGACAAGCCAGCTCCACTCCCTCGCGCCAAGCGACCAGAACGCGTCAGGCGACAAGCCGAACTCCCTCACCGCGCGGATAAAGGCGTCTCTCTGGAAGCCTTCCTCGCCGCGATTTCCTCTGTCTCCCCCGGTTGCCGCTTTCCCGGCGCCTCGGGCCCGTCCGCCGACTTGCCGCCAAGCCCGTCAAAAGCCGCAGCGATCGCAGCCGCGGCGGATGCAAGGTCAAGGTCGCTTGCCGCCAGCGCCTCACGGGACAAGGGCGCGCCGCCGCCGCGCAACAGCGCTTCGAGGATGATGATGAGATCGCCGGCGCTTGGCGCTTTCAGGCGCGCGGCAAGGCCCTCAAACCCCTCGCCGCCGAACGCCGCCTCCATCTCCGCAAGCGCGCCGAGGGTGAGGCGCAAGGCCCGCGGCGCGCCATCGATGTCAATTTGCACCGTATCTGGACGATATGTGTACGTCATTTATCGCCTCACGCCGCATCGAACGCGAGCGCGCCCGCTGACGCCAGCGACAGTGACACCGTCGCTTCGCCGTCATATTCGCCGGCGTAGTCGAGATTGGCGAGGGCGAATGGACCGGAAATCGCGCCAAGCCCCGGCACGTCAAGGCGCCAGTTGCGCGTATCGCCGGAAAAGAAGATCGACCGGATCGCGCTCGCAACCGCGTCGTCGACAAACACGCCGGTGCCTGAGACGCTCGCCGCGCGCACGCCGGCGCCGCCCAGTATCTCGCGCCATCTTCCCGGGCTGCCGGAGTGGGTCGCGTCGACTGTCTCCGCATTCAGCGACAGGGACGTCACCCTTAATCCGGCGACGGATGTGAAGGTTTCGGGGCTCCCGGCGTCGCCGAGCTTCAGAAGAACGTCAAGACCGCGTTGTGCTGGCATAAGGTGCTCCTATGTCTGAGTAACTCACCGCGCCGGGGCTCAGGCCGCCGGCGCGTCGACGGCGCGAAACCGGATAACGCCGCCCCATGTCGCGCCGTCCGCGCGGAGAAATACGTCGGAAAAGACGAACCGCATGGAGACGAGCGCCCGGCCCTCGGGCGCGAGCGGCGCGCCTTCAAGCGCGTCCTGCAATGCGGCCATGATCTCCCGGGATTCGCGCCGCCCTTCGTAGCGGGAGAAGACGCGAATTCTGATGTCGTGCTCCAGGCCCCCTGGCAGTCCGCCATAGGCGCTCGCGCGCCATTCGCCATAGGTCGCAAACGGAAAGACCGGCCGCCTCGGCGCGATATCATAGATGCGGGGCGGATCGCCCAGAAGCGCTTTGACGCCATCATTCTCGCCGATTGCTGCGTGCACGGCTTTTTGCAACGCCCAGCCCTGATCAATTGCAGCTTCACTCATGACGAGACCTCCTCTCCGATGAGCGTGACGCGCGGCGGACGCGCATCATCGCTCTCTATAGAGACGATTTCATAGTCGAGCCCGGCGAAACGGAACCGTCCGCCGATGGCGAGGCCGGCGCGCGGGCGAATCGTCGCGGAGACGCGCTTGAAGGGCGTCGTTCGATCGCCCATGCCGCCGCTCGACGAGGTAAGGCGCTCCACCCGCGCCCAGACGCTTGGTCCGGGGGTCCACGCCACATCGGCGCCGCCGCCGGCGTCCGCAATGCGCGTCGCGTCGAGCAAATCAATCTGATGTCGGAGCTTGCCGATCATACCCGCACCCTCCGCCAGGGCGCCATCAGCGCGTTAAGGCTCTGGGGAGAGGTATGGAAGCGGTCGACGCCCGCCTCCTCCCGGAACTCGTAGTAGTGCGCCGCGAGCGCCATGACCGCGAGCCGCATCGGTTCAGGCGTCTCATTCGCACCCGGATGGCCCGCGGTAAAGTCAATCACCACGGCGTTGAGCTTACGCGGCGCCGCGATCGCGGCGTTAAACGCAACCCGGCCAATATCTCCAGTGGCCGTCTCGTAAAGATTCGTCGCCAAGGGCTCTTCGCCGTTTGCCCCTATGCTGACGATCGCGTCGATCGACGCAATGGGGCCGATCGGGAGTTCAACCGCGCAGGGAATTGGCGCGTCAAGCGCGAGCCGCCAGGACTGGGCCACCATTGCGACGCCGAACCGCGCCTCGATTGAGCGGCGAGCCGCAACGCCAAGGCCTGAAATAAGCGCATCCTCAGCGGCGCCGTCGACGCGCAAATGCGCTTTCAGATCAGCCAGGCTGACCGGCTCTTCGGCCGGCGGCGCCGTTAAGGTGAGGGACATAACGCAACGCTCCCTATAAAGATGTTGTAACGAAGTAGTCTCGCTCCCCACGGCGACCCGCCAGCCGCGCGCCGCCGCAAGGAAGGATCTTCGAGAAATCAGCTTTCGCCAAATTTCAGGAGCTTGATGGCGTCGAAATCCTGCACCCCGCCGCCGACGCGCTTCGTCGTATAGAAGAGCACATAGGGTTTAGCCGTATACGGATCCCGTAGGATCTGCAGGCCCTGCCGGTCGACGATGAGATAGCCCCGGCGGAAGTCGCCGAATGCGATCGAGTAGGAGTTCGACCCGATCGGCTCCATGTCCTCAACCTCGGTCACAGGGTGGCCGAGAAGGCTCGACGGGCGCCCCGCCTCGCTGCTCGGCTGCCAGATATAGTTCCCGTCGACGTCCCGGAACTTGCGCACCGCCGCGACGGTCGCCTTGTTCATGACGAACCGGCCATTGGCGCGGTAGGACTGTTTCGGCGTATAGATAAGATCGAGGAGCACATCGCTCGGATTGGCGGTCGGGAACCCACCGTCAACGCCCGTCGCGACATAACCGATTTCATCAGCGTCCCGCGTCGCCTCCGGCGCCTTGTCCGGATGCAGAAAGCCCGTCGGTTTGTTGGTTCCGTTCCCGGAGACAAACGCCGCTGTCTCCTGCGCCGCGAACTCGCCCTGCACTTCGTCGGCGAGCCATTGCTCCACGTCGACGACGGCGTCGTCGAGCAGCGCCTGGGTGGCGGCGGGCATCGCAAAGAGCTCCGCGGTTTCAAAGTCAATCGCCTGCAGGGTCGGCGTCGCGGTCTGGGCGCGCGGCGCCGTTTCGCCGACCCAGTTGGCGACAAGCCCGCCAAGGCTCGTCGGCTTTCGATACACATTCGCGCCGATCTCGCGGACGCTGGCGATCTGGCGCAACGGAGAGGCGGCCGCGACGGCGGCGGCGACCGCGGCGGCGGTCTCCTCGGGCGCGAGATAGCCGCCGTCCGCGGGCGTCCCGATGCTGAGCGCCTTCGCTTCGAGGCGGGTCGCGTCGCCGGAGCGCATGTAGGCGAGAAACGCGGCTTTGCGTTCGTCGACAGGCGCGGCCGCGCGGCCGAGCGCCGGACGACGCGCATCGAGCGCCATGCGGTCGATCGCCGCCTTTTGCTCCGTCAGCGCCGTATTGATCCGCTCGACCTTGTCAGCGAGCACAACGTCACCAGAGGCCTTCGCCTCCAGCTCGTCAAGACGCTCGTCATTCGCGTCCTTGAAGGCCTCAAACGCCTCCAGGAACTCCGCCATGGCGGCCTTTATCTCACCGCCGCCGGCCGCGGCCGGCGTCTCCAGTTCCAGCGTGTCGCCCTGCATCTTTCCTACTCCTTATACTGATGCATTTGATCGTTTCGGTCTCAGCCCCGGATCGACGCAAGCGCCTCCAGCCCCAGCGTCGCCGTCGCCTCGCGAATGGCTTCAAGAGCGCCGGCGCGACCCGGATCGCGCGCGGCGTCTTTCGGGCCGACGCGCAAGACCCGCGCGGCCGGCGCCATCGGGAAGGTCACCACCGACACTTCCCACAGCTCAGCGGCGCGAATGACGCGTCCCCCTGCGCGTCGGCTCGCGCGCCTCGTTCGGTACCCGACGGATAATCCGTCGACGGCCCCCGACAGGAGGAGACCGTGGATCTCGTCCAGGCGCGGCCCGACGAGGTCAATCTCTCCAAAGGCGTAAAGACCCTTCCGCCGTTCTTCGAAGCCGACCCATCGGCCAATCGGCGCATCCACCGCATGCTGATAAAGCATCCGTACTTCAGCCGGACACCTGAGCGCGCTGCTGAACGCGCCGGGCGCCACCACATCGCCGGACCGGTCCGGGACGCCATAGATCGCGGCGTAGCCTTCAATCTTCGCAATCCGCCCCATCAGCGCGCCTCCCCGTCGTCGCGGTCCAGCTTCGCTTCGATGCGGATAAGGCTCGCGCGCACGGCGTCCATTTGCGCCTCAAGCCGGGCGGTGCGTTCGATCACGACGCTCGTTCCGTCGGCCTTGCGCTCAAGCGCGGCGAGCCGCTCCGCGGCGCCCCCGGCCCAGATAAGCGCAAGACCCGTCTGCACAAAGAGGGCGGCGCCAAGGACGATGGTCACCCGCGCGTCACTGCGCGGCGCAGCGCCGAGGGCGGCGAACGCGGTGGAGGCGTCAGACATTGTCCGTCTCCGTCTCAATTTCCGGGTCGCGCGGCGGAAGCCCCAACAGTCTCCGCTTTTCAGCATCGGTGAGAAAATCCGCCGCAGTCACCCGGCGCCACGCCGCGTCCCGGTCCGCCGACAGGGCTTCGATGGCGCCCGTATCGCAGGAGAGCCGCACCTCCCCCTCCTCGAATGAGCGGGAGAGCCAGCCGGACAAGGCCGCGGCCGTCTTCTTCACAAGAGGAATGACAGTCTGCCGCCAGAAGGCGAGGTTCGCCTCACGATAATTGGCGTAGGTATTATCGCCCGGAATGCCGAGCAACATGGGTGGCACGCCGAATGCGAGCGCAATCTCGCGCGCCGCGGCGTTCTTGGCTTCCTGGAAGTCCATGTCGCTGGGGGTGAACGACATGGACTTCCAGTCGAGGCCGCCATCAAGGACGAGCGGACGTCCTGCGTTCGATGGCCCCGAATAGGCGTCGGACAGCTCAGCCTTCAATCGATCGAACTGGTCCGAGGTAAGATTTTCCGCGCCTTGAGGGCCCTTGTAGATGAGAGCCCCGGACGGACGCGCCGCATTGTCGAGAAGCGCCTTGTTCCAGGCGAGCGCCGCATTGTGAAGATCAACCGGCGCGGCGGCGGCCTCCAGCGGCGACAGACCGAAATGATCATTTGTCGGATGAAAGAGTTTCAGATGCAGGATCGGCGAAAAGCCGTCCGCGTCCGGCGTGAACGCTGTCCTCCGATCCCCAACGACATAGTCATAGCCGGAGATCCAGCCGTCACGGCCGAGCCGCGGCTTCATGCGGTCGGGCCGCAGCGCGTAGAGCTCCCTCGGGACCCCATCGAGGCGCACCGCCTCAAGATAGGCGTTGCCCGCCGTCTGCAGGAACCCGTAGAGACGTTCAAGAAGCGCCGCGCCGGTTTCATCCTTATTCGGATGGGCGAGTAGATCGAGGAGGGGATGCTCTGCCAGAACCTCGCCATTCGCTTCGGCGATCAGGGGCGCGGACGCGGCCGCCTCGGCGACGAGGCGGACGCAGCGATAGGCGATGACGTTGCGTTCATACCCCTCACGCGCAAGCGAGGCGTAGTTGCGCGGCGTCCAGACCGGGCCGCCGGGCCGCGTCACCGCGACGACCGCGGCCGAGGCTTTGCTTTCCCGCTTCATGATATGTCGTAGTCGGTCGATCATGCCGGTTCGCCTTTCAATAGGGGTTGCGGCGTTCATGACACGCGCCTCACCGACGGCGCGCCCGCAGGCGCCAACATCAGGTCGCTCAGCGCCCAGACGAGCGCGTCAAGACGGTCGGGGCTGGCGCCGCCGAGAGAGGCGGGCTCGCCCGTATAGGCCGTCATCTGATCTTCAAGCCTGGCGAAAGCGCCGGCGTGACGCACCCATCCCTGCTCATAGAGCGCGGCGACGGGTTCGGCCCGCAGCCTCTTGCCCCGGGTCGCGCGCACTGACTTGACGGGCGCGGACGGATCGACTTGCGCGATCACCGCGCGGGCCATGTCGCCGCCCTGGTTCACTTCAACGACAATGCGGTCGGCCTCGAACTCATTGAGCGCCGCGACGGCGCGCTCCGCCCACGCGCGCGGCGACAGTCGGCCTGCTGACCAGTCCGCGAGCACCACCGCCTCGCGCGCGCCATCCGGCAAATCGCGCGCGCCGGCCACGATGATCCCGCATTCATCGGCATCAGGACCGGATGTCGCAGGCGGATCGACCGCGACGACAATCCGGGAGAGCGCGGCCGCAAGGCCCGGCGCCGCCGATATCCGCGCCCGCTCGATCATGTCCCATGTCCACAAAGCGCCGGCGGCGTCCTCGACGATCTCGCCAAGCAGCTCCTGGCGGCCAAGGGCGGTGCCTTCATAGACCGCGGCGATTTCGCTGAGAAACGTCGGCGCCAGATTGTCGGCGTTGTCATAGGTCGTCGCGCGCGAGACGACGACGCCCGCTTGCGCCATCAGGCGCTTCAGAAGCGCCATCGGGCGCGGCGTCGTCGTCACCGTCTGGCGAGGGCGCTCGCCGAGCCTTAAAGCAAGCTGAAGATTGCTCCAGGTTTCCTCCGGGTACCGCCATTTGGCCAGCTCATCGGCCCAGGCGGCGTCGAACTGATGCCCCCTCAGGCCATCCGGGTCTTCGGCGGAGAAGCAATAGCCGATCGACCCATTGGGCCAGACAAGCCGCCGGCGCGAAGCCTCAAACGCCGGCCGCGCGTCTTCCGGGCCAATTCGGCCGACGCCTGACGGTCCCTCGATCATGACTTCCCTCGCGTCGGCGTAGGCCTCCGCGACGAGCGCGATGCGCACGGGCGCGGCGCCGCGCCGACCGGCGACGTGGCGGATCCATTCCGCGCCGGCGCGCGTCTTGCCCGCGCCCCGGCCGCCGAGCAAAAGCCAGGTCGACCAATCGCCTGAGTCGCTGTCCGGTTCATCCGCATGCCAAGGAACAAACCCAGGCCATTGCTGATCGGCGCGGGCGAGCACCCGCCAGGCGTTTTCGAGACCGCCCTCATGCGCGACCTCCTTCAGGAATCGCTGACGCAGAGCCTTCTCGAATGCGTCTGAGTTCGGCGTCGAACCTGTCCGCGAGCCGGCGCGCCGCGTCGTCGTCGACTGCGTCCGCTTGCGATTTCGCCGAGGCGTCATGGGCGGCGTCCTTCTGAAGCTTTCCGCGCAATGTTTCAGCGGTCGCCGCGACGCGCATCAGGCATTCGACGCTGCGCGCGCCGCGGTCATGATCGCCGTCGTCCTCGCGCCGCGGCAGGGTCTCCAGACAGGAGAGCGCCTGGCGCACCGAGGCTTCGGTGAGAACGCCGAGAAGCCGGTCCAGGTCGTCCGTCTTCGGTTGATCGCTCATCATCACGCCGCCATTCATTCCGTAAACGGCGTTCATTCGCCGTTCGATGGAGGCGATCATGCGGGCGCTGAGGGGGGTGTTCGACGAAAACCGGGAAAAAAGTTGCGCGGCGGGCGCAAGCGATTGAAACCGCTTAAGGTTTTCTGGGCGGCAGGCGTTCGATAACTATTCGCTCTTCAAGCGCGTCGGGGTCGATGTCGGCTTCGTTGAGGAGGTTTTTTCGCGTCGCGGCGCCGGCGCGCGCGGTCGAGTTCGCATCGCCGGTGAGGAGCGGATGCCAATCCGGCAGCGCCTCACCGCGGGCCAGCCGTCCGTAGGCGCACGTCTCGGGCATCCAATCGAGGGCGCCGGCGTTCTCCGGGGTCAACTGAACGCAGTCCGGCACCCGCCGCAGCCGGTTGGCGTAGTCCCGGCACCTGCGGGTATCAGGATCGAAAAGGCGACAGGCGACGTCCGTTTCGTGGACGGCGCTCGTGACCTCATCAATGAGGAGGACGAGACAACAACGCCCGCATCCGTCGCAGAGCGATTCCCACTCAGCGTCGGTCATTTCGTCGAGACGTTTCGTTTCCCAAAACCGGTCCGCCATGCGCTCTTGTACCTCTATCGGGCGCGCCAGCGCATCCCCCGCCAATCACGCAAAATGGGATGCGGCCCCGCCTCAATATCGCCTTCTGCGGCCGGCATGGCGCGGGTTTCATGCTGGCCCCCTGTCGCGGCGCACCCAAAGCTCGTAGAAGGTCGGCAAGGATGCGGGGCGTCTTCCTCGCGGGATGTTTTCGATGGTGAAACCGCCAAAAGACCGCAAGCCCTCCGGACGGGCCAGCGCACGCCAACGAGACGGCGACGCGGCGGCCCGAGCGGTCGGGCAAGGCCGGCTCGCCGCGCCGCCAACCCAAAAGCGGGCGGGGCCGCAGAAGTCGCGCGCAACAGCGAGTGAGCGAGACCGCAACGCAGGTCCCGCGCGCGCCGTCGCCGGCGGCTTCGGCGCGTCGATGGCGCACCTCGCCCGCGAATTCGGCGAAGACCTGAAGGCGGGCGTGAAGTCTTTTCGGCCGGCGCAAAGGCAATCGCGACCTGCCTCGGCTCAACCAAAAACGCCACCGCCTGCGAAAAAGCTCAGCAGACGCCCGGCAAACGCCGCCCCGCGCTACAAGAGCAAGGCCGCTGAGGCGGCGACCAGGCCGACGACGAAGACCACGCCCGCCGCCAACGCCGCGCCGGCAGTCTCAGCCAAGCCACCTCAGCCGGCGGACGCCCGCCGGCGACGCAGAGGGCGGAGCAGCAGGCGCGCGCATCTTGTCAGGTCGGCGTTCCTGAATGCGGCGTCCCTCAGCTTCATCGCCGCTGGAGCGGCGCTCTACATCCTCTTTATCGAGATCGCGCCGGAACCGCCCGACACGACGGACTTCTGGGCGATCAATCGCCTCCCCTCAGTCGTGATGCTTGACCGCAATGGCGAAGAGATCGCCGCGCGCGGCGCCCGCTATGGCGAGGCGATCGCCGTCAACGACCTGCCGGAGCATTTCATTCAGGCGTTTCTCGCCACCGAAGACCGCCGCTTCTTCGAGCACCATGGGGTCGATTTGCGCGGCGTCGCGCGCGCCGCCGTCACCAACGTCCGCGCCGGGACGATTGCGGAAGGCGGCTCCACGATCACCCAGCAGCTCGCCAAGAACCTCTTTTTGTCGCCTGAGCAGAGCTATCTCAGAAAGGCGAAGGAGGCGATGCTCGCGATGTGGATCGAAGGCAGGTATGAGAAAGAAGAGATCCTCTCGCTCTATCTCAACCGCATCTATATGGGCGCCGGCGCCTTTGGCGTTGAAAGCGCGGCGCAGACCTATTTCGGCAAGTCGGCGCGGGACGTGACGCTTTCCGAGGCGGTGATGCTCGCCGGCCTGCCGAAAGCGCCTTCCGCGCTGTCGCCCACGTCGAACCCCTTCGGCGCCCAGGACCGCGCGCTGGAAGTCCTCGACAATATGAAAGAGGTCGGCGCCATCGACGAGGCGGCCGCCCGCGAGGCGCGCCTCAATCCGCCGCGCGTCGTCTCCAATGAGGCGAATGGCGAGCTTGGTTATTTCTTCGACATGGTCGCGGAGCGCGCGCGGACGCTCGCGCCGCCGGGCCAGAAAGATCTCGTTATTCAGACGACGATCGATCTCGATCTCCAGCGCAAGGCTGAGGCGGCGCTGAAATCCGCGCTCACCACCGACGCCAAGCTCGCCGGGGCGACGCAGGGCGCAATCGTCGTCTTCGACAACAAGACCGGCGCCATGCGCGCAATGGTCGGCGGGCGGTCCTATGTGGAGAGCCAGTTCAACCGCGCGACCCAGGCGCGCCGGCAGCCGGGCTCCGCGTTCAAACCATTCGTCTACGCCGCAGCCTTCGAAAACGGCATGACGCCGTCGACCCGCATGGTCGATCAGCCGATCGACATTGCCGGCTGGCGGCCGAAGAACTACGCCAATCGCTATGACGGCCCGATGCGCCTGACCGAGGCGATGGCGCGGTCAGTGAACACCGTCGCGGTTCAGGTCTCCGAAGAGATCGGCCGCGAGAAGGTGATCGAGATGGCCGAACGCCTCGGCGTCGGCGCCGACATTCCCGAGGAGGAAGCCGGCGTCGCGCTCGGCGCGTTCAACCTGACGCTCGAAGACCTTACCGCCGCCTATATCCCTTTCGCGCGCGGCGGTCTCGGCGTCAGCCCCCACGCCATCGTCCGCGTCGCCGACAAGGACGGGCGCGAGCTCTTTTTCCATGATCCGGGGGATACGGAGCGCCTGGTCTCGCGGGAGATCGCCCGCGACATGACCCACCTTCTCTATCAGGTGATGGCCTATGGCACCGGCTCGCGCGCGCGGCTGCCCGGCGGGCGACAGGCGGTCGGCAAAACGGGGACGACGAACGATTGGCGCGACGCCTGGTTTGTCGGCTACACGGGCCAGCTCACCACGGGCGTGTGGATCGGCAATGACGATTATCAGCCCATGAACAAAATCACCGGCGGCGCCCTGCCCGCCATTGTCTGGCGCGACTTCATGGCCGCGGCGCACAAGGGCTGGCGCAATGCGCGTCTTGAGGGCGCGTATCCCGCGGAGAACTTCGCCGACGAGGAAGAGATGCAGCGGTTCTATTTCACCGTGGAGCAGGACCTCTTGCGCGTCGCACGCGGCCGGCGGGCGCGCTCCCGCAGCGGCTTCCTCGGCGAGCCGGACTACCGCGAGCGGCGGTAGCGGGCGAACCTCTCAAACGACGCGGCCCATTCCGCTAGCGAACGAGCCTAAAAAGGCCTTTCCGTCTACAGACGGTCCGTTGCGAACGTATCGCACGCCGCGACGCTGCCGTCGCGATAGCCAATGGAGAACCAGCGCATGCGCTGTTCTGAGGAGCCGTGGGTGAAGGTCTCCTGGCGCGCCTGGCGGCCGGACCGGCGCTGCAGCGTGTCGTCGCCGATGGCCGCGGCCGCGCGCAGGCCCTCTTCGATGTCGCCAGGCTCCAGAATGCCGGCTGTGCGGTCGGCGTCATGGGCCCAGATGCCGGCGTAACAGTCCGCCTGCAACTCCATGCGCACCTGGATGCGATTGCTTTCGACGCCGCCCGCGGCGGCCTGCGCCTGACGCGCGCGGCCTGTAACGCCGGTGATGGTCTGCACATGGTGGCCGACTTCGTGGGCGATGACATAGGCGGCGGCGAAATCGCCGGGCGCGCCAAACCGACGCGACAGTTCGGCGAAGAAGTTCGTGTCGAGATAGGCCTTGCCGTCCGCCGGGCAATAAAATGGCCCCATGGCCGCCGACGCCTGCCCGCAGCCCGACACCGTATTGCGCGAGAAGAGAACGAGGCCGGGCTGTTCATAGCGACGGCCGGCTTCGGCGAAGCGCCGCGTCCAGGTGTCTTCCGTCTCCGCCAGGATGACGGCGACGAATGCGCCCTCCTCCCTGTCGGCCTCGGTCAGTTGCGTCTGACCGCCGCCGAGCGAGGCGGTCTGGCCATTCAGGACCAGAAGCGGATCGATCCCGATCTGCCGCAACCCGAAATAGCCGCCGACGAGGACCACGACCCCGACGATCCCGAACCGCGAGAACACGAACCTGATGATGAAGAAGGCGAGCGCCCCCATCCCGGCCGCGCCGGCCGCTCCACGCCGATCCTCCACATTATCGCTGCGCCTTCGGCCCCGCCACCGCACCATTCTGACGTTCTCCGTTCAACTATGCGTCCTCGGCGGGCCTCCCCGCCAACGCGGGCCACTATCCGCACCGGCGCCGGTCCTGTCGAGCGGGCGTTTGCGACGCTAAACGGCAACACCTGCGGCGACTCCGGGCTCCTCCCGGCCGCGAAACTTGACGCAAAGCTCCTCGAGGCCGATTTTCACCGCCAAGGGCATGGCAGGGGAGCCTGGCGGTTATGTATTTCGCGCGTCTTTTCGCGACGGTGACGGTTGCGGCGGCGCTGGCGTTCGTCGTCTTCAATCCGACCGCGCCAGGCCGGCTCGCGGGCCGGGCGATCGCGCTCGCGCCGAAAGGCCCCGGCCTGGAAGAAGCGGCGTGTCCGGCGGCGGCGGCGCCGATCTTCACCTCCGCGTTCGCTGATATTGACGACGTGATCTCGATTTCGCCGCTCGGCGGCGTCACGGCGCCCGGCGAGCCGCTGCCCGCGCCCTTCGTGCGGGTCAACACCAAAAGCGGCGAGACCGCCTTTCAACGCCGCCAGACGCAGGTGCGCGCGCCGGCGAAAGCGGACCTGACCGCGATCGAGCGGCGGATCGTGCGGGATGCGGACGGCGTGGCGGTCGCGCAGTCCTGGACGGCGCACTTCGTCGCCTGCGACGACGTGACGTTTCAGCTCGGCGACCTTGACCTCATCGACGCGGACATCATCCGCCGGGTCGGCGGCGTCGCCGCGTTTGCCGAAGTGACGGGTCCGGACCACACCGCCGTCGCGACCCGCATCCGGCTACGGCCCGGCGCCGTGATCGGCGTGGCGGACGGGTTCGATGTGTCTCTGGAGGACGCCCGCGCGCCAGCCAAGGACCTCGTCCGGCCAGAGCGATATGAAACGAACCCCTATCTGGAGGCGCGAATCCTGAACGCGCCGAGCGAGCTCCTGAAGGCGATCGCCTTCGACCATACCCATGCGCGCTGTCCGCTCGCCTACATGCCTTCGGCGATGGAGACGGAATGGAGCAAGCTTCTCGGCGGCGCCTTCGGCATGCGCAAGGCGAAGGGCGAGAACGCCTGCCGCACCGCATTGCTGGACGCGCCGGGCACCGCGCAAGGGGCCTGGTTTACGGACGCGGCCAATAACGGGCTCGCCGCAAAGGTCAGCGCCGTGGCGCTCGCGCCGGACGCGATCGATCCAGGCCGGCATATATTCGCCCTGCACGGACGATTACGCTCCTTAAGCCCTGACATGGTGGCGCTGACGCCGAAGCAGGCGACGGCGCGCGCCGAAGCGGCGAAAGACTTCCTTTCCTTTGACGCCGCGCCGACCTTGTCAGAGAACCCGCAATCGACTGCGGCGGCGGGCGTTGGGCTACAGAGCATCGACGTTTACGTGAACCGGCCCTTTGCCGAGACGACCGCCGGGCCGATTTACTGCTATCAGGGACTGCGCGCCAATTTCGTTGGCCCAAGGATCAATGGCGTCATCTTGCTGCAGGTTGCGGAAGGCGATGAGGCCTCGCCCGCCACCATGACCGTCGAGGCGCGCGCGGACGCTCAAGCCTGCGCCGACGTGGAACGCCCCTGGGCGTTTAGCGGCGGCGAGACGACTTTTTACAGGTAGGGGAGGCGAGGTCGCGCGGGCATAACCGCGTGGCCTGTTCGGCTCAAACGCAAGCGTGTCGGGAACGACGTCGCCGCGGAGATTCCGACCGAGATGTGCGCCATCACGTCCTTTATGGGACACAAACAAAAAAATCAAAATAGCGGCAAACTTAGCACTCCATTCCGCGTACTGGTTGATTAATTTAAATTTGGGCACGACGGGCAGGTGTTCCGGATTCTCGAAAATCAACTACGGTTGAGTATGGAAATGTGGTAACGAGTGGGGCTATGGGAGATTTAATCGGCAGCCTCTATGACTGGCTGCAAAATATCGATTTTCAGCTCAATCTTGCTGCCGAATTTGTTGGCGTAGTTTTGTCGATCCCGCTGTCAATTTGGATCGCTTCACTTCTCGATCGTCGTGTGGAGCGAAGGCGTCAAAAAGGAGCACTGTTGGCAGTAGTCCGTGTTTCACAACACGAACTCCATTATTTCGCTAGAGATTTTCCTACAAAAATGATGGAGGAAGGCGCTAGTTATCCGAAAACTAGCGTAGGCGTCTTTCGAACGACAAAGCAATCAGTCGTGAATGCGGAACTCGCTATACGCGATATTATTTCGAATGCTCAAGCGCAGCTGTCTGGGCAGATAGATACCAATCTGCTTCAGACTATGTTCCGGCTTAGATATCAATGGCGCACGCTGACGGAATTTTTGGTATTCGAAGATGCATATTTTCTTCATAATGTTGCCGAGGGTAAAAGTTCGGACGAAATGATCTCTATGCGCATAGAAGGAATTAGAAATGTTATTGAATGGATTCATAGACATAATATCGAAATCGCTAATTTGGTGAGCGCGAAAGCCGCGCGAGAAGTTGAACGGGATGAACCGTCGCTCGAAACAGCTTCCCTTAGGCAGATTATTTCGACCATTCTAGAGTATCGTATTAAGCAAATAGGCGAAGAAATTCGTTGGTGAAGCCTCAATTATACACAGCCCCAATTGATTGCTTGTTGTCCGATAGAATTTATTATCGGACAACCATATGCCGCTCATTCTCCGGCGTGGCCGTCTTAAGGGGCGTTTCGCCCTTGATGTGAACGCAGTCGTCGTCGGGCGGATGATTAACGCCTTGCTCGCCCGCCCTTTAAAACTCGCCTTCCTCGCCGAGAATGCGCCCGCCGGTCTCCGCTTCGGGGATCGGGTCCTTGCACTGCTGGTAGCCCTGGCGCCAGCCGGCGCGATAGGCGCGCGAGTTTTCGAACTCGTACTCGTCGCGTTTGACCTTTGTGGAGAAGCTCTTCTCCCGCTCGCTCACGGTCACGCAACCATCGCCGAAACCGCGGACGTAGGCGGGGTCCTCTTTCAGCGCCAGGGTCTCTTCGGTGACGCATCCGGCGAGGAGGACGCCGCCGAAAAGGGCGAACAAAAAGTTAAGGCCGGCCCGGCGATGACGGACCGCGGCCGAACGGGCGCGCGCGTTGAACATGATGTATGGACCCCAGACTTCGACGTCGACGCTAGCATCTGACGACGCGGAGGTCTCCCTTGCGCCGCGAACCTTTGGATAAGAAGTTCGAAACGGTCCGCAGGTTGGCCGGATGCGTCAGCCAGCCAGCGGGGCGCTGCGGCCGGCCTCATGCGGCTTGCGCCTGCGCCAGACCCTTAGCAGCTCGTTAAAGCCTCAGGCCGTATGACATTTCGGCAAGGGCCGCCTGCGCTCGGCAGGGCCGGCTTGCGAGATCGGATACCCACCCCCGCCATGAGCGACGTCCACAAGTCCAGCGCTGAGTTAACCGCCGACGCGCCCTTTTCAGAAGCGCCGCCCGTCAATGCGGGGCCGGACGCCGCGCCCGCCGCGGCGTCCCTCGACGGAGAAGGCGCGCGGGCCCGCGCTCAGCGATCGCAACTTGTTCGCGCGCTGACAGACACCGTCGTGCTGCCCGCGCGGCGCGTGTCCGCCAATGAGCGCGCCCTGATCGCGGACATGCTGCTGGAGGTCTTTTCCCTGGTTGAGCCGGCCTTGCGGGTCGAGGTGGCGATCCGAATCGCCCGGGTGCGCGAAGCGCCGCCAGTGCTCGTTCGCGAAATCCTGCTCGACGATCCGAAGATTGCGGAAGCCTATCTCGGCGCGGCGGAATCAGCGCCGGCGGTGCTGCTCGCGGAATGCGCCCGCCGCGGCCTCACGGCCCATCGGCGCGCAATCGCAAAGCGTCCGGACCTGTCGCCGCACGTGGCCGACGCGCTCCTCGAATACGATGAGCCGGAGGTGACGGCGCTCATTTTGAAGCGCACGGGGTGCGAACTGTCGCCCTACGCGCTTGACCTGCTCCTGGCGCGCAGCGCCGCCGATCCGACGCTTCAGACGCTGCTCCTTCAGCGCGCGGATCTTGAGCCGGCGCACGGCTTCATCATGTTCTGGTGGAGCGACGCGGAGCGACGTCGACGCATTCTGGCGCGGTTCGCCGTCAATCGATCGACGATCCAGGACGCCGTTGAGGATCTGTACCCGCAGGTCTTCAACACGCCCGGCGCCGACCCGATGGTGAAGGACATCCTCAACGTGCTTGATCGGCGGTTCCGCCCGCGCAGCGCGAAAGGCGAGCCCGCGTCGGTCGACTTCGTGGCGCGAACCTTAAGCGCCGCGCGCGGCGGCGAGCCCCAACAGTTCGCTGCGCCCGTCGGCAGGATCGCAGGGATCTCCCGCGAATTGGCCACGCGCATTCTGCGGGATCCAGGCGGCGAAGCCTTTGCGGTGCTCGGCAAAGGCGCGGGTCTGCCGCGGGACAAGTTCATGGACATTCTGACGCGGCCGAGCGCCATCGCGCCATTCACAGCCGACCGCCGCGAAGAGCTGACCGGGATTTTCGACAGTCTCGCCCGCGACTACGCGCGCGCGATTTTGCGCTACTGGGACTGGGAGGGCAATCCGCGGATCGCCCAGATCACACGGCTCCTCGGCTTGTCCGACGACGGATGAGATCGCCGCGTTAAGGGGACGTTTGTCGCCTTCACGCGCCGCCCTTCCTCTAGCGAACACGGCCCCGCAGCCCGGCGAGTCCTGACAAATTCTTTCCCAGTTGCGACTAATCAAGCCCAGCCGCTTAGCGTCGCCGAAGGAAGCCCTCGGCATAGTCCCCACCGCGTCGGCGGCGGCCATGCGTATCTTGGCTGCTGTCGGCGCGTTGATTTCTCTCGAATTTCGTGCAGGTTGCGGCCCGCCGCGGGCAGGTTGGCCCGGGGACCAGCGGGGAAGGCGAGACGAAGGCGGATGGCGCGCACTCTGATACTTGCGATCGCGCTTGGCGGCCTCTGGCTCCTCCTGTCGGGCTATTTCGACAAACCGATCCTGCTCTTTTTCGGCGCCGTGTCCGTGGCGCTGACGATTTATCTCGCCCGACGCTCTGAAGTCATCGACAGCGAGGGCGTGCCGAGCGGGTTGATGCCGCGGGTGTTCCTGTATTGGGGATGGCTCGCCGCGGAGATCGGCAAATCGAACATCGAAGTCGCGCGGCGGGCGCTTTCGATCGACATGAAGCTCTCGCCGACGGTGGTGAAGATCAAAACGCCGACGCGCACCAACGCCGGCTACGCCACGTTCTGCAATTCGGTGACGCTGACGCCCGGCACCGTGACGGTGGATCTGGAGCCGTCTTACTTTGTCGTGCATGCGCTGACCGAAGACCTCGCGGACGAAGAAGCGATCCTCGACATGGGGCGGCGTGTGGCGGCGCTTGAGAACCCTGACGCCTATGACGGCGAGATCGGGGGGCGCGCGCCATGATGTACGCAACCGCCGCGGCGGCCGTCATCATCGCGATGGCGCTTGCGCTGGTGCGCGCCTTTGCCGGGCCGACGCTTTATGACCGCGTGCTCGCGGGCAACTCGTTTGGCACCAAGACGGTGGTGCTCCTCGGCGTCTTCGGCTACCTGACGAACCGGCCGGACTTCCTCGACATTGCGCTCCTGTATGCGCTGATCAACTTCGCGGCGACGATCGCGATCCTGAAATTCTTCCGGTACCGCACGCTGACGGCGGCGATGGACGTGCTCGACGAGCCCGCGTTCGCCGAGCCTGTGGCGGAAAAAACGTCGATGGCTGGCGGCGCGCCAAGCGGCGGCGGCGCGCCAGGCCGGGGCGGCGCCAAAACCGGGCCGACTTCGAAGGGAGGCGCAAATGCTTGAATTCGTACGCGACGCCCTGTCGATCATTCTCTTCGGGCTTGGCGCGATCGCCATCGTGACTGGCGCCATCGGGATCGTCCGCTTTCCGGACTTTTACACCCGCCTGCACGCCGCGGGCGTCACCGATACGGCGGGGGCGGAGCTTATCGTGTTCGGCATGATGCTGCAGGCGCCGTCCTGGCTCGTCTTCGCCAAGCTCGCCTTCATCAGCTTCTTTCTTTTCATGACGAGCCCGGTGGCGACCCACGCCGTCGCGCACGCGGCCTGGGTCGGCGGCGTGCGTCCCATGCTCGGCGAAAGCCTTGAGCGCGGAGACGTCGAATGAGCGTCGATCCGGGCTTCTCCATCATCGCCGTGGCGGCGGTGGATCTGGCGCTTCTGACGCTCCTGCTCGTTGTCGCCTGGCAGATGCTGCAAAGCCGGCAATTGTTCGCCGTCGTGATGCTGTCGGGCATTTACTCCCTTTTGTCAGCGGCGTTTTTCGTCTCGCTCGACGCGGTCGACGTCGCGTTCACCGAGGCGGCCGTCGGGGCGGGCATCTCCACCGTTCTCATGCTGTCGGCGATGCTCCTGACGGCGCGGCGCGAAAAGCCGCTGAAGATGGGCCGCGCGCCGGTCGGATTGATCGCGGTCCTGATCGTCGGCGCGGCGCTTTTCTATGCGTCGATCGACATGCCGGCCTTCGGCGATCCGGACGCGCCGGCGAACGCTTATGTGGGCAAGGACTATGTCGAGCGTACGCCGAACGACATCGCCGTGCCGAATATCGTCACCGCGGTGCTGGCGAGTTATCGCGGCTTCGACACGCTCGGCGAGACGCTCGTCGTCTTCACCGCAGGGGTCGCGGTGATGCTGCTTCTTGGCGTCGGCAGTCCGAGGGGCGGCCGAGCGGTCAGCGATCCAGATGCGGCGCCTGACGCCGAGACCGGCGGCGACGCCGGCAAGCAGGACGCGTAGAGGGCGAACGGGGCGCGTCATGCGGGACGAACATCTTATCCTCCGGGTCATGATGAAGGTGCTGTTCGCGCCCATCATCCTGTTCGCATTTTATGTGCAGTTCCACGGCGATTACGGGCCCGGCGGCGGCTTTCAGGCGGGCGTCATCTTCGCCGTCGCGTTCATTCTCCACGGGCTCATCTACGGCGTCGGCGCGACGCGCAAGGCGCTGCCGCAGGGCGCGCTGACGGTGATGATGGCCGTCGGCGTTTTTCTTTACGCGGGCACCGGGGCGCTCACAATGCTCCTGGGGCGGAACCTCCTCGCCTATGACGCGATCGTTCCGGAATCGACCCACCACGCAGGGCAGCACTACGGCATTATCGCGGTCGAGTTCGGCGTCGGGATGGCGGTCGCCGCGACCATGCTGACGATCTTCTATCACTTCGCCGGCCGCGAGCCGGAAATCCGCGACGAGGACTGGTAGGCGGCATGGATCCCTTTCAGTTCGTCATCGAGCGATACAATTACTGGATCTTCATCGTCCTGATGATGATCGGGCTTTATACGGTGATCGCGCGCGGGAACCTCGTCAAAAAGATCATTGGCCTGAACATCTTCCAGACCTCGGTCTTCATCTACTACATCTCCATCGGCAAGATCGCCGGCGGCACCGCGCCGATTTACCTGCCGGGCGATATGTACCGCCGCATGGATCATGATGACGGTCATGGGGGCGATGGGCATGGCGGGGAAGGCCACGCAGGAGACGGCCACGGGGCGGCCGGGCATGCCGGCGGCCACGGCGAGACGAAAGCCGGCGGCCATGACCCCGACGCAGGCCACGCATCGCCGGAAAGCGCCCCGGAACCCGTCGAGGCGAGCGACCTTCACGCCGGAGACGCGAACGCCGCCGGCGCGCTCACCGCAACTGACGGCGACGCGATCGGCCATGCGGCGACCGCGGACCTGCATGGCGGCGCGGCGAATGCGCTCCACGCGGACGCCGCCGGCGAAGCGAAGACCGCCGAGCCTCATGGCGCCGAATCCCATGGAGGGGACGCGTACGGCTCGGCCGTTGATTTCGTTGAGCCGATCTACTCCAACCCCCTGCCGCATGTTCTGATCCTCACCGCCATTGTCGTTGGCATCGCGACGACGGCCGTTGGTCTCGCGCTTGCGGTCAGGATTCGCGAAGCCTACGGCACGATCGAGGAAGACGAACTGGAAGCCGCTGACAATATCTCCGAATTCGGCGTCGCCGATCCGCGCGAGCGCGCGGAGGCGCAAGCAGGCGTTGGCGGGGCGTCATCCGTATCCCAACAAAGCGCGTCCGGCCAAAGCGACCCGAACGGCCGCGGACGGAAGCTCGCCGGCGACCGGTTTGGCTTTCGACGCGCGGGCGCTGGCGAGGAAGGAGGCGCGGCATGAACATCGCCGAGCAGCTTCCTGTCCTGCCGATCATCACGCCGCTCGTCCTCGCGCCGTTCACGCTCCTGATGCCGAACGGGCGCGCCGCCCATGTCTGGGCGATGGCGGTGACGGGGCTCAGCTTCCTCTTCTGCGCGATGTTGCTGGCGCAGGTCGCCGATGCTGGTCCGATTTCCTACCAACTCGGCGACTGGGCGCCGCCCCTGGGGATCGAGTACCGCGTCGACCTCGCGAACGCCCTGGTGATGCTGCTCATCTCGGCCGTGGCGGCGCTGGTCGCGCCGTTTTCCTATGAGAGCATCCGTACGGAAATTGACGAACGCCAGCTCCCCGCTTTCTATTGCGCGTTCCAGATCTGCATGCTGGGGCTCCTGGGCGTCGTCGTGACGGGCGATGCGTTCAACGTCTTCGTCTTCCTGGAGATTTCCTCGCTGTCGACCTACGCCATGGTCGCGCTCGGCGCGCGCGTCGACCGGCGGGCGCTGACGGCGGCGTACAATTATCTCGTGATGGGCACGCTTGGCGCGACCTTCTTCGTCATCGGCCTCGGGCTCATCTATCAGGCGACCGGCACCCTCAACATGGCCGACATCAGGGTCCAGCTGAGCCAGGGGGCGTCAAACTCCATGGTGGAGGCGTCATTCGCCTTCATCGTCGTCGGCATGGGGCTGAAGGCAGCCGCCTTCCCGACGCATCTCTGGATGCCGAACGCCTACACCTACGCCCCGTCGGCGGTCTCGGCGTTCATCGCCGCGGCCTCGACCAAGGCGGCGGTCTACGTCCTCATCCGGTTCACCTTCACAGTGTTCGGGACGGATTTTGAGTTCATCCAGGCGATGCTGACCTACATCCTGACAACGGTCGCGCTCGCCGGCATGTTTTTCGGGTCGCTCGTCGCCGTCTTCCAGTCGAGCGTGAAGCGGATGCTCGCCTATTCATCGGTCGGCCAGATCGGCTACATGCTCCTTGGCCTGAGCTTCGGCACCGAAGCGGGCGTGCAGGCGAGCCTCATCCATCTCTTCAACCACGGTCTCATGAAGGCCGCGCTCTTCATGTCGGTGGCGTGCGTGATGCTGCGCCTTGGCGTGCACAGCTGCGCCGGGTTCCACGGGCTCACCAAGCGGATGCCGTTTACGGCCGCGGCGTTCATCTTCGCCGGGCTGTCGCTCGTCGGCGTGCCGCTGACGGTCGGTTTCGTGTCGAAATGGTACTTGCTTCAGGCCGCGTTCGATGTCGGGCGCCCGTGGGCTGCGTTTCTCATCGTCGCCTCCTCGCTGATCGCCGTCGTCTATGTGGGCCGCGTCGTGGAGTTGATCCTGTTGCGGGAGCCGCCTGTCGACGGACCGCTCTCCGCCGACGCCAATGGCGAACAGGTGCGCGAGGCGCCGCTCTCCATGCTGATCCCCATGTGGCTCCTCGTCGCCGCCAACGTTTATTTCGGCCTTCGGACCGATGTGACGGCGGGGCTCGCCGGCCGCGCAGCGAACGCTCTTGTCGGGGGCGGTCAGTGATGGGTCGGTTGATGATCAGGCGTTTCGTCATCCCGGCCGACCAGCGGGAGAGCCGGGATCCCCATCCGGCATGTCGCGAGATCCCGGATACAGCCTGGCGGCGTTTCCGGGATGACGGGATTGCTATCGGCGTCCGCCCGTTGTTGGCGGGAGGCGCAGCATGACCCCGGAACTCGCGATCCTCCTCGCCATGGGCGCGCCGCTCATTGGCTTTCTCGGCGTCTATCTTTTTGACAAGTCGCCGAACCTGCGCGAGGCGGCGACGCTGATCTCCGGCGGCGCGGCGCTTATCTGCACGCTGATCGTCTTTCAGGCGGTGGGGACGGGCGCGCGGCCGGAACTCGAAGTCTTCGACGTTGTCGCCGGGCTGCCGATCGCGTTCCGCGCGGAACCCCTGGGCGCAATGTTCGCCGTCCTTGGGGCGGGCCTCTGGATCGTCAACTCGATCTATTCGATCGGCTATATGCGCGGGCATGACGAGCCGCACCAGACGCGGTTCTATATGTGCTTTACGATCGCCATCGCTTCAGCGATCGGCGTCGCCTATTCGGCGAACCTCTTTACCCTGTTCGTCTTCTACGAAGTCCTGACGCTATCGACCTTCCCGCTCGTCACGCACAAGGGCGATGAAAAGGCGCGGAACGGCGGCCGCATTTATCTCGGCATCCTGATGGGCACGTCGATCGGCCTCCTCCTGCCGGCGGTCGTGTGGACCTTCGCCATCGCGGGGACAGCCGACTTTGCCCCCGGCGGCATTCTCGCCGGCAAGGTCGACGAGGCGAGCTACATCCTGCCCGTGCTGCTCGGGCTCTACGCCTTCGGCATCGGCAAGGCGGCGCTGATGCCGATCCATCCCTGGCTGCCGAACGCCATGGTCGCGCCGACGCCGGTCTCCGCCTTCCTGCACGCCGTCGCGGTGGTGAAGGCCGGCGTCTTCTCGCTCCTGAAGGTGGTCGTCTATGTCTTCGGGATCGACCTTCTGGCGAGCTCCGGCGCCGGGACGGGCTATATGTGGATCGCTGGCGTCTCGATCCTCCTCGCCTCGGCCATCGCCATGAACAAGGACAATCTCAAAGCCCGGCTCGCTTATTCGACCGTCTCCCAATTATCGTATGTGACCCTCGGCGCGATGCTGGCGACGTCGATGGGCGTCATGGGCGGGGCGATGCAGATCGCCATGCACGCGCTCGGCAAGATGACGCTCTTCATGTGCGCCGGCGCGATCTATGTTGGCGCGCACAAGTCGCTCGTGTCGGAGCTGAAAGGCCTCGGCCGGGTGATGCCGTTCACCTTCGGCGCCTTTTTTATCGGCGCGATGTCGATTGTCGGCCTGCCGCCGCTTGGGGGCTCGTGGCCCAAGTTCCTCCTAATGGTCGGCGCAGCGGACGCCGGGCAACTCGCGATCATCGGCGTCCTGATTCTCTCGTCACTGATGAATGTCGCCTACCTCCTGTCGATCCCGATAATGGCGTTCTACCTCTCGCCGGACGCCGCGACGGACGACAGCCGCGCCAAAGGCCTCGACGATGATTTGCCGGAGGGCGAGGCGTCCCGCCTTGGCGTCAAATGGGGCGAGCTGAAGGAAGCGCCGATCCTGACTGTCATTCCGCCCATCCTGACCGCGACAGGGGCGCTCTTGCTCTTCTTCTTCGCCAATGGGCTTTACGACTATCTCTTGCCGATCACGGAGGCGGGGTGATGCCCGACGGCGTCTGCATCATCTGCGGCGGCCCGCTCGTCGACTGGTTCAAGGCGCCCGGCGACTGGCGAAAGCCCGACGCGGACATCTCCTTCAATCTTCGCCGATGCCCGAAAGACGGGTACGGACGGATTGACCCGATACCTCAGCAAGCCGTCCTCGACGACCACTACATGATTGAGGGCTACTACACCCAGGAACGGTCGAATAAAGCGAAGAGCGGGCCGCCGTCCCTGCCCTGGCGGGCGATGGCGCGGTTCGCCAAGACCGTCGACACAGGCGTCAAGAATAGAAAAACACTGATTGCGGACGAACTGAAGCGGCGCGGCGGCGCCGACGTTCTCGAAATCGGCTGCGGGCATGGCGACAATCTCGTCGCTTTGTCGGAACACGGATTTGAGGCGTACGGCATTGAGCCCGACCCCGACGCCATGGCCGCGGATCCGGATTTTCCCGCGACCGTTCACCGCGGAACCGCGGAGGATCCCCCGTCCTTCTATGATGGCCGAACGTTCGATGGCGTCGTCATGAGCCATGTGCTTGAGCACTGCGTCGATCCCGCAAAGGCGATGCGCACGGTCCGGCGTTTCCTGAAGCCCGGAGGGATCGCCTATATCGAAGTTCCGAATGCGGATTGCGTCGACTTCCGGTCAGCGAAACTGGCCTGGCCGCACCTCGGCGTGCCGCGCCATGTGCACTTCCTGAATGGCGATCACCTCGAAGCCCTGGCGACGGAGGCGGGACTTGAAGTCCTCTCCCGAACGCATCTCGGATATATGCGCCAGTTCACGCCTGGCTGGCACACGTTCGGCGATGAGATGCGCGCGTTTTATCGCGGGAAGACAGGCGCGGGAACGCTCAAGGAATGGGGCATTCCTTACTACATGTGGCTTTTGGCGATGACGGCGTTTGCGCCGAAGCGGTACAAGTACGACAGCGTCGCGGTCTTGTTGACGGTGAAGGAATAGGCGGGGCGATGGCGGATCACGATCAACAAACCGAAGACCCCGGCTGGGCGGACCGGCCCGCGTTCCAGAAATGGTTCTTCCGGGGACTGATCGCCTTCGGCGTTCTCGCCGCGCTCGCCGGGTTTGTTCCCGACTGGCAGAAGAAGCACCCGCATTTCGACATTGAGAAAATCCCGGTCTTCTTCGCGTTCTGGGGCTTCGCGGCCTTCATGTTCATCGTCCTCGCCGGCCAGCACTTGCGCAAGCTCGTCGGCCGGGCGCCGGACTATTACGAGGAGCGCGAATAGCCATGGGCGCTTCTGACCTCTTCGCGGCTCTCGCCATCAACCCGGCGGTGATCATGAGCATCGGGGCGGCGCTCATCGCGCTCGTGCCGAATGAGCAGGCGCAGTTCCGCCGCCCCCTGATGCTCGCCGTCGTCGCGATTTCGGCGTTTCAGTTGTCGCGGCTCGGTCTCGGGACGTGGGGCGATCTCGTCATCTTCGGCGAGCCGGTGACGATGCTCCGCATCGATCCATTGGCGCGCATCTTCGCCGTTGTCTTCCACATCGCGGCGGCGCTCCTCATCATTTATGGCTGGCATGTGCGCGACCGGTCGCAGGACTTCGCGACCCTCGCCTATCCCGCCGCCGCGCTTGGCGGCGTCACCTCCGGCGATCTCGTCACCCTATTCGTGTGGTGGGAGGTTGCGGCGATTACGTCCGTATTCCTCATTTGGGCGCCCGGCACGCGATCGACGTTCCTCTCCGGCATGCGCTATCTCGTCATCCAGGTGTTCTCCGGCACGCTCTTGCTCGCCGGCGTCGTTCTTACATATCGCGAGACCGGCTCGCTCGCCTTCAACGAGATTGGCCTGCGCGATGAAACCGGCGCCATCAAGGCGTCGGGCCTCGCGCTCTTCATCGCCTTCGGCGTCAAAGCGGCGTTCCCGCTCCTGCACAACTGGGTGCAGGACGCCTATCCGAAATCGACCCTCACCGGCACCATCGTCCTCTCGATTTTCACGACCAAGCTCGCCGTCGCGTCTCTGGCGCGCGGGTTCGCGGCCGAGCCGGCCCTCATCTACATCGGCGCGGTGATGACGATCTTCCCGATCTTCTTCGCCCTGATCGAAAACGATCTGAGGAAGGTCCTTTGCTACTCGATCAACAACCAGGTCGGGTTCATGGTCTGCGCCATCGGCTTCGGCACGATCAACGGCGCGGCGGGCTACGCCTTCGGCAACATCATCTTTGAAGGGCTCCTGATGATGGCGCTCGGCGCGGCGGTCTTCCGCACCGGCACGTCGATGGCGACGGAGCTTGGCGGGCTTTACCGCACCATGCCGCTGACCATGGGCCTGTGCATTGTCGGCGCCCTGTCGATCTCGGCCTTCCCCGGCACGCTTGGTTTCGTCGCCAAAGGCCTCATTATCGACGCGGCGGCGGAAGCGCACTTCTTCTGGATTTGGCTCGTGCTTCTCTTCGCAAGCGCCGGGGTCCTGGAGCACGCCGGCATCAAGATCCCGTTCTTTACCTTCTTCGCCCATGACAGCGGCAAGCGTCCGCAAGAAGCGCCGACGCATATGCTGATCGCCATGGGCGTAGCGGCTTTCCTGTGCATCTTCTTCGGGGTGCAGCCGCAATATCTCTATGCGCTGATGCCGGAGCCGGAAGCGCTCGCCGA
>JBCBSQ010000011.1:0-99089 GCA_039819085.1 Pseudomonadota bacterium | reverse complement strand
CGACTTCCGTCGTGCCGCCGCCGATGTCGACGACCATCGACCCCGCAGGCTCCGTCGCGGGAAGGCCTGCGCCAATGGCGGCCGCCATTGGCTCTTCGATCAATTCCACTTTCCTCGCGCCGGCCGACAAAGCCGATTCCTGGATCGCGCGACGTTCCACCGCGGTTGCGCCCGACGGCACGCAGACGACGATCCGCGGGCTCGCGAAGGAGCGTCGATTGTGCACCTTGCGGATGAAATGCTTGATCATCGCTTCGGCGACTTCGAAGTCCGCGATAACGCCGTCGCGCATCGGACGGATCGCTTCGATTTCGCCCGGCGTGCGGCCAAGCATGTCCTTGGCTTCATTGCCGACCGCGCGGACGATCTTGCGTCCCTGGCGGTTCTCAATCGCGACGACGGACGGCTCGTTCAGAACGATGCCGCGGCCCTTTACATAGACCAGCGTGTTCGCCGTCCCGAGGTCGATCGCCATGTCCGAAGACAACATGCCGAACAGGGTAGAAAGCATGGCGGATTCCTATGGTCGGTGTGAGATCCCGACCTAAGCTTTAACTTTAATGCGTTCGCAAATCGTCAACAAAGTGCGCGCGACGCATCGCATTCAGCGCATCAATTCCGCTTCCGCCGAAACCGATACGCGGATTCGTGAATCATGCGCGCTATGTGGATAAACGGTCATCCCGGCGCCGCAGGCGAACATAGAAGACGCGCACCACAAACAGAAACGCGATCCAGCCGCCAATCAGCGCGGCGAGCGCCGCAAGATGGCTCGGGTCGCGGGCGGTGAAGAAGTCGACGATGCCGCCGACCCCGTCATTCAGGGCGGCGCGGTCCGGGGCGAGCGCGCCGAGGGCGGCGACGATGGAAATCTTCGGCACGATCCCGACGCCTGAACCGAGCCAGTACTTCCATAAGGGAATGTGCGCCGCGCCCGCCGCCGCATTGACGACAATGAACGGCGCGGAAGGGACGACGCGGATCAGCCCGCTCGCCCAGACGCCATGCCGTCGCAGGAACTCGATCAACGACTTCGAGCGTTCGCCGCCGATGCGCCGCACCCAATCCCCGCCGAACGCATGGCCAATTGCGAACGTCAGCGTCGCGGAGACCATGGTCGCGATCCACGCATAGACCGCTCCATTCCACGGCCCGAACCACACGACCGTCGCCGTAATCAGGAGAATCTGCGGAAATCCCGTCAGCGCCAGAAACGAGAAGATCGCAATCACGCCAATGATGGCGAGCGGCGAATTCGCAACGCGTCGGAACAGCCGGGTCAATTCGCCGTCATTCTCAAGATGAAGCCAGCCCTGGCCGTAGACCAGCATGGCGGCCACAAACCCGAGGAGGACGGCCGACACCACCAGCGACGTCATCGTCCTCGCATCCATCGTCGCGAGAAACCGGCTGGCGCGCCGCACAAACTCAAACATCAACAATCCTCGCCGCCTGTCAGACGGCCGCTGCGTTCTTTCGGCCGCGCATACCCGCCGTGCGGCCGATACGCAATCGCCTCTCGACGGTCAGGCCGCCTCTTGCGGGTGCGCCGCGTTCAGCCAAAGCCACAATACCGGCGGCAGGACAAGTTCGAGGCCGGCCAGGAAGATGAAAAGCGGATGCGGCGGCCCGACTTGCGCGAAAGACACAAGCCGCGCGACGCCCCCAAGGAAGAAGACGCCGATGAGCGCTAAAAAGCCCCCCCGGCGCGCGGCGAGATCACGCGCGCTCCAGATCATCGCCGCGCCATAGCCGAGGAACAGCGTCGCGTAGAAGCGATCCTCACTGTCCATGGTCGCATTGACCGGAACGCCGCCCGGAATGATGCGTGGGCCAATCAATATGTGGCCGAGCGCGATCGCCACGCACACCGCGCCGAAAAAGAATGCGAAGTATCTCAGGCCTCTGACAAGCATCTCGCCACCCTACGCCTCAGGACGCCCCGCGCAATCATCGGCTGCGCAGGCGCGCAAGCGCCTTGTCGACCGCCTCGCGCGCGTCCCCCGCCCGATCCCAGTCCGCCGCCTGGTTCCGGAACCATGTCATCTGCCGCTTTGCGAGCCGGCGCGTATTGCGTTTCGCGAATTCGCGCGCCGCGTCGAGCGGCGTTTCGCCTTTCAGATGCGCGATAAGCTCCGCAACGCCGACAGCTTTCATGATTGGCGCGTCGGTTGGATACCCCTTGGCCAGCAGCGCGTCAGCCTCCTCAACCGCTCCGGCCTTGAGCATCGCGTCAAAGCGCGCGTCGCAGCGCGCATAGAGCGCGTCACGATCAGGTTCGATGACGACGCGGGCCGATGGCCGGACGCGCCCCTCGCCGCCGCCCCGCTGTAACGCCGACAACGGCTCGCCGGTCGTCTCGAAGACCTCCCAGGCGCGGATGTGTCGCTGGCGGTCATTGGCCTCAAGCCGGGCCATCGCCGGATCGCGCGCCAACACTTCTTTCCGGAACGCAGGCAAGCCGATCTCCGCAAGCCGCATCTCGGCCGCCGCACGGATTTCGGGCGGTATCTCCGGCGCCGGGTCGAGCCCGCCTTCAAGCGCGCGGAAGTAAAGCCCCGTCCCGCCGACGACGATCGCCAGGGCGCCGCGGGCGGCGATGGCGTCGAGGAGGGCGCGCGCCGCCTCGGCCCATCGTCCGGCTGAGCCCCGCTCAGCGCCGGAGAGATATCCGAACAGATGATGCGGAACGCCGGCGCGCTCTTCTTCGGACGGCTGGGCGGAAAGAATTGGGATGTCGGCATAGACCTGCATGGCGTCCGCATTGACGATCTCCGCGGCGCGGCCCGCCGCGGCAAAGGATTTGGCGAGGTCGACGGCCGCAGCGGTCTTGCCGCCGGCGGTCGGACCGGCGATGAATATGGCCTCCACACGCCCGTATTCAGCGATTTGATCAGAAGCCGGAATGTCAGAGCCCCTTTCTTCAGAAGCCATCGTGACGCTTGTCGCGGATCCTTATAGTCGCCAGCTTTCCGCCGATCTCGTCGAAGAGGTCGCAAAGGGTCTCGGAGACGCGGGCTTCCCGACCGCATCGCGGCGAGCCTTACGCGAGGGCGTCGCGGAAGATATCATGCTTGGCGTCGGTTTCGACCCGGCGGCGAAGGCGGCAATTTTGGCGGCCGCCAGATCCGCGCTTGGCGCTGCGCCCATCGACGTCGTCATCCAGCCGTCGGGAGGTCGCCGCAAGAATCTGCTGATCGCCGATATGGATTCGACCATCATCGGGCAGGAGTGCCTCGACGAACTTGCAGGCTATGCGGGCCTCAAGGATGAAATCGCCGCGGTCACCGAACGCGCGATGCGCGGCGAGCTTAACTTCGAAGAGGCGCTCCGCGCGCGCGTTGCGCGCCTTAAAGGCCTTACCGCGGACGCCCTCCAGAGAACGTTCGACGAAAAAGTCACGCTGACGCCAGGCGCGGAAACACTGGTGAAGACGATGCGCGCGAACGGCGCCATGACCATCCTCGCCTCCGGCGGCTTTACCTTCTTCACCGAACGGGTCGCTGTCGCCGCCGGCTTTGAACGCAATGTCGCGAACATCCTGGAGATTTCAGACGGCGTTCTCAAAGGGACCGTCCGTGAGCCAATTTTCGGACGGGAAGGAAAAGCCGAAACCCTCGCGGCGACGCTTGCGGAACTGGAGCTCGCGCCGGCCGAGGCGATCGCTGTCGGCGACGGGGCGAACGACCTCGCCATGATTGACGCGGCGGGGCTTGGCGTGGCGTTCAGGGCGAAGCCAGCTGTCGCCGACGCCGCCGACGTTGGCGTCACGCACGGCGACCTTACCGCCCTTTTGCATCTGCAAGGCTATGCGGACGAGGAGTTCGTCCGCTGACGGCGGCGAAGTCAGGGCCGTAGGCTGTCGAAAAAGAGCCGATTCCCGCGCTGAATGTAGACGAGCACCGGGCCAGAATTCAGATTACGAAGTTTCGAGAGCTTGTCAGCGGCCGCTTGCGGGCGCATCATCCGCTCCCAGCCGATTTCAAGAATAACGTCGCCTGGCTGCAGGACAATCGCGGCCTGGCTTTCGGGATCGACGCTCGTCACGACGACGCCTTCGGTGTCGCGCGGCAGATCGAAGGCCGAAAGGACTTCCGGCGTCGGCTTCTGGAAAGTGACGCCCGCGCTCTGCACGGCCCCGGCCGGCAATGGCCCGCCGGCGTTCGCCGCAAGAATATTCGTTTCGCGCCTGTCGACAGTGACCTGAAGGGTCACGCGTTTCTGGTTACGGATAATCTGTACCGGTACGGTCTCGCCCACTGGCGTCTCAGCGATCGCGCGCGTGAGGTCGCGGACCCCGTTCACTTCGCGGCGGTTGAACGTCAGGATAATGTCGTTTGGCTTCAACCCGCCCTTCAGGGCCGGGCTGTTCGGACGCACCAGCGTCACGATCGCGCCGCGCGGCTTGGAGAAGCCCAGTTCGCTCGCGAAATTCACGCTCATCTCTTCGATCGACACGCCGAGCCAGCCGCGCCGCGTCTCGCCGAACTTCAAGAGCTGGTCCGTGACGAGCTTTGCGAGGTCGGCCGGCACCGCAAAGCCGACGCCCACTGAACCGCCCGTCTGAGAGTAGATCGCCGTATTCACGCCGACCACCTTGCCGGACATGTTGAACAGCGGGCCGCCGGAATTGCCGCGATTGATGGCGGCGTCGGTCTGGATAAAGTCGTCAAAAGAGCCGGCGTCGATGTCGCGATTGCGCGCCGAGACGATGCCCTTGGTCACGGTGTTGCCAAGGCCGAATGGATTGCCGATTGCGAACACGTCCTCGCCAACGCGGACAATGTCTGAATCGGCGAACTGCACAAACGGCAGCCGCGCCCCGCCGGTTTCAAGCTCGACGATCGCGAGATCGGTCTCCCGGTCAGCGGCGCGCACCCGGCCGGAGAATTCCCGCCCGTCGCTCAACGTCACCTTGATGTCGACGGCGTTGTCGATGACGTGATTGTTGGTCACCAGAACGCCGGAAGGATCGATGATAAAGCCCGAGCCCAGCGACACCGCCTGGCCGGAGAGCTTGCGTTGCATGCGCTGGGCGGCGCCGGTCAACTGCGGCTGACCCGGGCGACGGACGGACGAAGAGATATTGACGACGGCCGGCGAAAGCTCGGTCACGAGGTCCGGCAGGCTTTTCGACGCGCCCCGCCGCGCGGCTTCCGCCGGCGATGACACAGCGTCGACGCCAAGCGCCGTTGCGCCGACGAACCCTGAAAGCAATGCGGCGGCGAACGCGCGCCTCAAGCGCCGATTGATCATCGCGCCATCCATTCGCCTGGCAGCAAACTCTTCCACGCCACACCCCGCTATTTCGCGCAAAGCTCCCCGGCCATTGCGCGCCGACACCGCAAGCATCGATCGCCGCCGATCAACGCCTTCTTCTTCAAGGTTACCGCAAACGCCGTAAACGGCAAGCTACGGCCAGGGGGCGCATTGGAACGGCCGCGAAGCCGTCAGGGGCCTTAGCGGCCGCCGTCCCGCGCGCCTTCGAGATTATTGAAATAGCGGAAGAATTCGCTGTCCGGGGACAACAGGATCGTCGTTTCGCCCTTCTGAAGGGACGCTTCATAAGCAAGAAGCGACCGATAGAACGCAAAGAACTCCGGGTCCGCCCCGTAGGCTTCGGCGAAAACGCGGTTCCGCTCCGCATCGGCCCGGCCCCGAATCTTTTCGGATTCCTCGTTGGCGGTGGCTCGGATTTCCGTCGCTTCGCGATCCGCCTGGGCCTGGATCTGCTGCGCGGCTTCATTGCCCTCGGCGCGGATGCGCGCGGCGAGCTGCTGACGCTCAGTGATCATCCGCTGGAAGACCGCTTCAGAGTTCTGCGGCGGCAGGTCGGCCCGGCGAATCTTGACGTCGACGATCTCTATTCCGAGACGTGAAGCGCTCTGTCCCAGAAGCTCCTTGATCCGGAGCATCAGCGCGCCACGCTCGTTCGAGACGATGTCCTCGACGCTCACTTCACCGAGCACGGCGAGCACCGTCTGGCTCATCAGTGAACTAAGCAGGCTCTCGCCCTGGCGCTCGGAGCGCGCCGCCTCGTAAAACCGCTGCGGATCAACGATCTTATAGCGGGCGAAAGCGTCGACGGTCAGGCGCTCCTGGTCATTCGCGATGATTTCGATGGGCGCCTGATCGAGCTCGCGATTGCGCTTGTCGATATAGGTGACGCTTTCCCAGGGGAGCTTCACGCGGAGGCCCGCCTCTGTGTAGCGCTCGATCGGTTCGCCGAACCTCAGAACAATAGCGGAATGCGTTTCGGGAACGATGAACGCAATCGACGAGATCAAGACGACGGTGAGAAAGCCGCCGATCAGAATGGCGGGCATGGCGAGACGGTTCATGATCAGCCTCCCGTCCGGCCCTGACGGCCGAGTTCATTAAGCGGCAGGTACGGCACGACCCCGGAGCCGGCCCCGTCTTCGACAATGATCTTGTCCATATCGCCGAGCACCTTCTCCACGGTCTCAAGGTACATGCGCTGTCGGGTCACCTCCGGCGCTTTCTGATATTCTTGGAGGATCGCTGTGAAGCGCTCCGCCTGGCCGCGGCTTTCGGCCGTCACGCGCGCCGCATAGCCGCGCGAGCCTTCGAGAATACGCTGCGCTTCGCCGCGCGCCTTCGGCACAACCTCGTTGGCGTACGCGCGGGCGGTGTCGATGGCGCGCTGCCTGTCCTGATCAGCCGCTTCGACGTCGAGAAACGCCTTGTTGACGTCCGGCGTCGGCGGCTCGGCTTTCTGAAGGTTCACCTGCGTCACCTGAATGCCCGCTTCATATTGGTCGAGCGCGGCCTGCATCAGCGCAAGCGTGTCCCGTTGAACATTGAGGCGGCCGGTCGTCTGCACGAAATCGAGCGTGTTGCGGCCGACGACCTCCCGGATGGAGGCTTCCGCGACCGCGCGCACGACGATGTCGGGCTGGTCAACGTTGAAGAGGAACTGCGCCGCGCCCGGCAGCCTACCGTCACCGCCAAGTTCAGCCTTGATCTTGTACTGAACCTCCATCGCCACATCGACGATGTTCTTGTCGCCGGTGAGCATGAGGCTCTCGCCGCGGTTACTCGTGCGTCCGCGCTGGACGCCGGCCGGAATCGCCATCTGCTGTTCCTGCTCGACGTCGACGATGCGCGCATTCTGGACCGGCGCGGGAATGTGCCAGTTGAGGCCCGGCGAGGCGATTGACGAGAACTTGCCAAAGGTCGTCACGACGCCCTGTTCGCCGGGACCAACCTGGTAAATGCCGCTGAGCGCCCACAGAAGAAGGATCGCCGCGCCGCCAAGACCGAGGGTGCGCGCGTTGAGTTCGGGTCCCTTCCGGCCGCCGCGGCCGCCGCCGTCGCCGCGGGGGAACGCGCGCTTGAGACGCTGGCGCGAGGCCTGCAGCAATTCCTCAAGGTCCGGCGACTCGCCGCGCGGGCCGCCGCCTGGCCGCCCGTCGCCATTCTTGGGCGGCTGGCCCCATGGTCCCTTTGTCGGGCCGCCATTGCTTCCGGAATTGTCTTGCCAGGGCATTCTCACCTCTTGCCGACGTCGCCCATCGACGACTTCGCTGTTGTCGACCCTATCCGTGCTCGTGTTGAGCGTATCGCCACTACTGACTGGTTAAGCCATTAGCCGCGCCGTTACCGCGCGCCCTGTCGGGCGCCTCCCGCATTGCGGGCTGTTTCACATTGCGTCTCAAAGGCCTGTTTCGAGTTGGTGTCGCCCCGCCTATATATGCCGGAAGCGTTAACGCGCAATGCGCGCTATGCGCGCTCCCCTTGCAGCAACCCGTCGGAGCCAGCTCGCTCATGTCCTCCGAAGACTTAACACTCCGTGTGCGGGCAAGCCTCGCCAAGGCTAAGGCTGAAAATGACGGCGGCGCGTCCGGCGAAGGGGCGCTCTCCCGCATCGCCTCCGCGTTTGGCGCGAAGAAATCAGCGCCGGAGCCTGGCGCATCCCCGCGCGACCTCATCGCGGAAGGCCGTATCGCCGCAGTCTCGGTGAGCCCGGCGGGCGTGGCGAAAGTGACGCTGAACGCCGAGGGGCTGTCGCCGGATGACGCGGCCGCGCTTGGCCGTCTCGCCGAAGCCGCCGCCGCGCGCGTGGAGGGCGTCGCACGCGCCGTTGTCGTTGGGGGACCGCAGGCCGCGCCAAGAACGGCGCCCCCTCGTTCAATAGCGCGTTCAATGGGCGGCCACGACAACCCGCTAGGCGTTCCAGCTGGGGCCCAGAGCGCGAAACAGGAGCGCATCGCCGCCGGCGCGCACGCGCTTAAAGACGTCGGACGCGTGATCGCCGTCGCCTCGGGCAAGGGCGGCGTCGGGAAGTCGACAGTGGCGCTTTATCTTGCGCTTGCGCTGTCAGCGCGCGGCCTCAAGACCGGTCTTCTTGATGCGGACATTTACGGGCCGTCCTTGCCGACGCTCACCGGATGGCGCGCCGGCGACAAGCCGGAGATGAACGACGGGCGAATTCAGCCCGTCAACGCCTTCGGTCTGAAAACGATGTCAATCGGCTACCTCGTCGACGACGCCAAAGCGCTCGCCTGGCGCGGACCAATGGTCATGGGCGCGACCCGCCAGATGTTATCGGACGTCGAATGGGGCGCGCTGGACGTCCTTATTATCGACACGCCCCCCGGCACGGGCGACGTTCACCTGACGATGGCGCGGGAGAAACGCGGCGATAGGGCGCTGCTTGACGCGGCGATCGTGGTGACGACGCCGCAGCCGCTCGCCCGCGCCGACGTCGCCCGCGGCCTGCAGTTCTTTGAGGCGGTCGGCGTGCGGGTGCTTGGCGTCACGCAAAACATGGCGTTCATGGAGACGCCGGACGGCGCGCGCGTCTATCCGTTCGGCGCGCCGGAAGAGACAAGTCCGGACGACGCCGCGCCGCCACTCCTGGCTGAATTGCCGGTGGACCCTGCGCTCGCCCGCCTCGGCGTCGCGCCCCCGGACGTCGACGCCTTGCCGGCGTCGGTTAAGGCCGCCTTTGAGGCGCTCGCTGACGCAGCGATGCGCTGACGCATGAAAGGTCCCGGAGCGTCTTCTGGGGCAACCAAATGGCGCGCGCTATTCGTCCGCCGCCGTATGGTCATGGACGATGCGCCAGGCGCCGTCGAACTTCCGCATCACAAGCGTGAACGCGCCGCCGCTTGTCTCGCCATCGCGCGCCAACTCGAACCGTCCGACCACGACCGAAACGTCATCCGAGACGGACGCCACATCGAGTTTTTCGAACGCAAGCCGCCCCATCGAAGCGGCGTCGTCGCCATACCGTTTCTTGTAGCGCGCCATGGTGGCGTCCCATCCGCGCATCACCTTTGTTCCGGATACAAACGTTAGCTCATCGCTCTTCCAATAGCCGTCCATAAAGGAGTTAAGGTCGCCGGCGTTCCAGGCTTCAACCTGCGCGGCCAGGACGCGCTGCGGCGTTCCGGCCTCTGGCGGAACAACCCCCGGCGTTGACCGAATAGACGTGTCCGGCGTTTTTGTGGCGGGCACCGGCGCTTTCGCCGCAACCACAACTTGGGCGGCGATCTGGACGGGCGCCGACGCCTCAGGCATTGGCGCAGGCGACGCCTCGACAACGCGCGCCGCGCCTCCGCTGAGCCGTCCCATCCCTCGCCGCGGCGACACGCCTCGCTGAAGAGAAACCGGAGACAACGCCGCGGTCAGGTTGACCGGCCCGCCGTCAGCCGCGCCCGCTGGCGCCGCGCCCGTCTCGATTGCGGCGCGGTCGGAAATCGACGTCGCCTCATCACTCTTCATGTCGCCTCCGCCCGCAGGCGACGCAGCCGCGGCGACAAGCGTCGGCTCAGGGATCGCAACCAAGGTGAGCGGCCCCTCGCACGCGAAGCCCTGGTCGGACAGCTCCCGCACCAGCATGGCCGCGGGAACGTCGCACGCGTCGGACGCGGCGTTCGCATGGAATGGAATTGATTCGTACGCGCCCTGATCCTGGACGTAGCTGACGTCGCAGGCGGCGCCGATCAGGCCGGGCGCGGCGACAGACACGGTCCTGACGTCCCGGCCTTGCGCGCAGGTCGTTTGCTGACGGCGTTCAGCGCCGGCCGGGCCGGCCGCAACGCTCACCGCCGCAGCCGCCATCAATGCGTATCGAAACTTCAACATCCGTGCACCCCTCTTTGCGCCCCACCGCGCTAGTAAGCTCGAGCGCCGACCGCCCTCTTCAGCGCTCTCGGCGCCCGCGACGCCGCCGCGCAATAATCTACACTAGCGGCGGAAAGATGGCGCCGCCTTTTACAATCCAGACACGTTTAACGCAGCCGCGTCGCCAGTTAAACGCGAGAAAGATCCACGAATATCGCCGCGGCGTCATTTTTGGCGTCGGGCTCGACCCCGCCCGCAACCTCACCGCGCCATTCCTTGAAAGCGAGGCGCGGCATGAACGCGTCGCCGACGACATCGGCGTCAACAATTGTCAGACGCACAGCGTCGACCTGGGGCAGGAGCGCGGCGTAAATCTCAGCGCCGCCGATGACGCAGATTTCGTCAGCCCCCATCTCAGTCGCCGCCGCTTCGGCGCGCTGAAGCGCCTCGTCCGGGTCGCGCGCGATGATGACGCCTTCCGCACGGAAATCATCGCGCCGCGTCACCACGATGTTGGCGCGGCCAGGCAGGGGCTTGCCGATGCCCTCAAAGGTCTTGCGTCCCATGATGATCGGCTTGCCCATGGTGAGCGACTTGAAGCGCTTCAGGTCCGCCGAAAGGCGCCAGGGCAGCGCGCCGCCGCGACCGATGACGCCTTCGCGGGAGGCCGCCACGATCATGCTGACGCGAAACCCGCGTGAATGACGGGCCAAACGCTGAAGGGGCGCGCTCGTCAGTCTGTAGACGGTCCATTTATCCATTGACCGAGCGCCGAGCGCGCGATAGAACGCGATTGACGGCGCATTCCAGTCGAGCACGGACCATTCAAGCCGGCCGCCGCCCTCGGCGACCACCAACTCCGCCAGCTTGGCGAGCAGCGCCTTGCCGAGCCCGCTCCCGCGCGCGCCGGGCCGCACAAAAAGATCCTCAAGATAGATCCCGTGGCGGCCAAGAAACGTTGAATAGTTGTGGAAATAGAGCGCGAACCCTTGCGGCGCGCCGGCTAACTCGCCGATGAGGCAGGCCGCTTTCGGCGCGTCGCCAAAAAGCGACGCGCGCACCGTCTCTTCGGTGGCGATGACCTCATGGGACAATTCTTCGTACGCCGCCAATTCCTTGATGAATGCGAGGATGAGGCCGACATCGGCCTCTCGCGCCGCCCGCACATCGATCGCTGACGCCTCGCTCATACGGCGATCGGCGCCTTTATGGCGGGCGCCGGGTGATAGTCCGCAAACCGAATGTCGTCATATCGGAACGCAAACAGATCCTTGACCTCCGGGTTCAGCTCAAGCTGCGGCGGAGGAGCCGCCTTACGCGTCAACTGAAAATGCGCCTGATCGAAATGATTGTGGTAAAGATGAACATCCCCGAACGAGTGGACGAACTCGCCGGCCCGCGCGCCGATCGCCTGCGCCGTCATGGCGGTCAGAAGCGCGTAGGAGGCGATGTTGAACGGCACGCCCAGAAAAACGTCCGCGGAGCGCTGATAGAGCTGACAGGAAAGAACCTGCTCGCCATTCTCTTCGCGCACAAAGAACTGAAACAGGCAGTGGCAGGGCGGCAACGCCATTTGCGGTATGTCCGCAGGGTTCCAGGCCGTCACCACATGACGGCGCGAATAAGGATCTTCCTTCAGACGGGCGACCAACTCCGCCAACTGATCGATCGTCCCGCCGTCGGGCGTCGGCCAGGACCGCCATTGACGCCCGTAAACCGGGCCGAGGTCGCCGTTTTCATCCGCCCATTCATCCCAGATCGTCACGCCGTGATCGTTCAGGTACTTGATGTTGGCGTCGCCGGCGAGGAACCACAAAAGCTCGTGAACAATTGACTTCACGTGCAGCTTCTTGGTCGTCAGCAGGGGAAAGCCCGCCGACAGGTCAAACCGCATTTGATGGCCGAAGACCGACCGCGCGCCAACGCCGGTCCGATCCTCTCGATCATGGCCTTCGGCGATCACGCGCCGGAGGAGATCAAGATAGGCCGCGTCAAACGGGTTGCCGCTCGCAGCCGCCGACCGTTGATTGGAGCCTTTGTCGGCCGGCGCGCGATCCGCCATTTCACTCTCCTTTGCATTGCGCCGCCGCCCGTTCTGGGCGGCGGACGCACCGTTTTTCGCCGGCGCGGCCATCAGCGGCAAGAGCCTGCGGAAAAGCGCCTCTGCGCCTGGAAGGCTGGCGGTCAGTCGCCTCAACCTGATAGGATGCCACGGCGAGGGGTGTTTGTCGGATGAGTCGAGACCAGATCAACGGGATCGGGCGCGGGATTTCGCTGTCGACTGCGGTCGCCGGCGTCATAGCCGGCGCGGCGCTTGGCGCGCTGGACTTCATCGGCCCGTTTATTGGCTATGACGCAGCCCAGGGCGCAGCGTACTTTTTCATCGCCTCCTTCGCCGCTTTCTGTTTTCTGGTGGAGCGTGGCGGGCGAATGGGCGCGCTGGCGGCCGCCTTCGTGATCGGTGCGATCGTGGCGGCGCCTGCCTACGCTATGGACATCGCCCTCGTGGATACGCCGGGGCGCGCGTCCGCTGTCGCGAACGGGGTATGGTTCGCCGTCGCCGCGCCGGTCGGCGCCTACCTCATGATCGCATTCGCAAAAGCCTATGTGCTTCGCCAGGGCGTCGCGCCCCGATCCGACCAGTCCGAGGAAGGCGCGCGCGGCGGCGGCATGGCCCTAGACGCGGCGTACTTTCTCCACGCGCTCACCATCCCATTGATCATGCTCGCCGCGGCGTTGCTGATCGCGCCCGTCGCGGCAGTTCTAGCTGTCAGCGCGCTGACCATGGGCGAAGCCGTGGGAGGCATGGCCGAAATCGTCGAGCGACACTCACATTTCGTGTGGCCGGTCGGTGGCGGACTGATCGGCCTTGCAATTGGCGCAATGCGCGGCCGCAGCGCGGTCTTCGGCGCCATGCGGTACATCGCCGTGGCGATGGCCAGGATCTCCACGCCAGCGCTGATGGCGGCGGCGGCGGCGCTGCTTGGCGCGTCCATCGCAAATGGTCCCTGGGTGACGCTCCGCCTGCCCTACCCGAGCGCCATCTTTATCTTGCTGGTGGGCGTGATCTGGGTCTGCTTCAACGGGCTGCGGCAAAGCGGCGAAGGCGGCGCGCCGCCGCTTTGGCTTCGCATTCCCGCTCTGATCCTGCTGCTGATCGCCCCGTTCTTCGCCTGGTACGCCTGGACCGGCGTTCAGGACCGTATCGACGCCCATGGCTTCACGCCATTGCGCCTTCTTGGGGTCGGCGCGGCTATCTTGGCGCTGGCTCACGCCGGCGCAGGCGTCGTCTATGTGTTTGGCCAATTCATCGGCGCGAAAGAACGCTGGATTCCCGTCGCCTCTCGATTGAACCCTGCGCTTGGCCTTGCGACAGCTCTCGCGCTCATGGTCGCCGGCTCTCCTCTCATCGATCTCTATGCGCTCAGCGCGGCGAACCAGCGCGATCGCCTGCTGTCAGGACGCGTGGCCGCCGAGGACTTCGATTACCCCTACCTGCGCTTCGAACTCGGACCCGCAGGGGACGCCGCCCTCGATGACTTGCTCGCGGCCGTCGACCATCCGGAAGCGGCGACGATCCGCGCCAAGGTGGAACTTGCTCAAATGTCCAAGGATCGCGCCGCCTACGAGGCGGGTCCGGTCACGCCCAGCTACAAAAGGATGGACTTCCTGACGCTCGACGAATTCATCGAATTGGGGACTAACGAGGGCGCTGAAAGGCCAGACGACGAGCCAGAGGAAGATGAGACCGACGACGCCGAGGCGGACGCGCCGGCCGACCTCCCCTAACGCCGGCTTGGCCCTCCCCCCGGGAACAGCGCCAGCCTTCGAGTTGCTTCACTTGAGTCTAAAGCCAGCGCAAAATAGCTTGCTGGCCAATCGCTTCGCGTCGCGCGCGGCAAACCTCACTAGCCACTTGGCGACTCGCGCCTTTTCACTTTCCGCGTCGGCCCATTGTAATCCTCGACGCCCTCCGCGATCGCGAAGCACGCGAGCCGCACCGCCAGCGGGATTTTCACCTTCTCGCCGTCCCGCTCGCCCTTTTCATAATACTGGATCATCCGCCGCTTAAGGCCGAGTGCAGCCGCGGCGTCCTTTTGCGACAGCTTCAAGTGCCTGCGCCATTTCCTGAAATCCTGCGCATCCACTGACGGTCCCCAATTCTGGCGAAAGGGCTGATCTGGCGAAAAGGCCGGCCGAACCAAACAGACGAATCGCAACGCCCGCGCCTCTCCGTGCGCACATAATGCATAGAAGTTACAGAGATTTGACAGTCGCAGCCGCCATCGTCGTTGAAGCCGCCGCTCTTTTATCATCAACCTTTCAGCCCTATGTTGAGAGGGCCGGCTTGCCGGCTATGGCGATAAACGGCCTGTGTAATAAGCGGATCGGACCCGGGGGCGGTACCCGGCGGCTCCACCAGAGGCTTTCGAGGGGCGCGGCGGCGCTGAAGGAAGCTTGCGGCGGGGCCGAAATAGGATCGACGAACGTGTAAAGACTGCGCTTTCGCCCGGATGGCCTCCGTTATTGGGCCAATTTGAATAGTTGCAAATGACAACTACTCGGAAGAGTTCGCTCTGGCTGCGTAATGCGGCTTAAGTGAATTCGCTTTTAAAGCCCTAGCCTCTTTCCAAGGCTAGGCGGGGCCCCCCGGCGCCTGGCAACAGAAGCCGGGGACTATTTCCAGCATTTCGGGAGATGACAGGCCCATCCGCGCGATGACCGGTTCAGGCGCCGGAGTCTTTGATGGCCATATCGGCGCAAGCCGATATGGCGCGCCTGGCAACAGAAGCCGGGGACTATTTCCACGAATAGAGATGTAGGACAGGCCTTTCCCGGCGACGACCGGCCGAGGCGCCGGAGTCTTTGATGGCAATATCGGCGCAAGCCCCCGCGCGGACCGCACGGCGCCATTGCCTTTAAGGCTTGCGAGAGCTACGAGCGTCGTCTGGTGGCCTATGAATCGCTGTCCGCGCTGACTAGGCTGTCGATCTAGCGACACGCGACGCGGCAAATGGGCGGCGGGCGCGGACGGCGAGAGTTCAGCGGGAGCGGAAACGCGTGAGCGACGTCGAACTCGACTATGCTTTTCTCATGGACGACGCCCTTCGGCGCGTCCTTCACGACGTGCTTAGCATCACGCAGGACATCGGCGCCGCGCCGGGGGAGCACCATTTCTACATCGAGTTTCTGACCCAGGCGCCGGGCGTGTCCATACCGGCCGATCTGCTCGAGACCTATCCGGAACGCATGACCATCGTCCTGCAGCACCAGTTCAAGGATCTCGAGGTCGAAGACGACAAGTTCGCGGTCACGCTCTGGTTCAAAGGTGAGCCGTCACGGCTACACGTTCCATTCTCCGCTGTGGCGACCTTCGCCGACCCGGGCGCGCAGTTTGAACTGAGGTTCGCGACCACGGACAGTCCGCCGGACGACGTCACCGGCGCCAACACGGATGAACCCGTCGAAGAAAAGCCGGACGTCGAAGATGCCTCGGCCGCGGATGGATCGGCCGACGTCGTCAGCCTCGACGCGTTCCGAAAGAAGTGACGCCTCATCCTGTTCGGCGTTTCGGAAGAACGCTTTTTTTCATTTTTGCTCGTAACCGATGACCGCGCCGCCGTTTCGCCGCAGGCTGCCGCATGGTAGAGCGAACCGCGATTCTTCGCCCTTACTTTAGAGACAGCGCCTCCATGACAAACCATCGATCCGCATCCCGCATTGAAACCGACACCATGGGCGAGGTCGAGGTGCCCGCCGACAAGTATTGGGGCGCGCAGGCGCAGCGCTCGCTCGGCAATTTCAAGATCGGCTGGGAGCGCCAGCCCGCGCCGATCGTCCGCGCGCTGGGGATCGTCAAACGGGCGGCGGCCGAAACCAACATGGCGCTCGGCAAGCTCGATGACGGATTGGGCGCGGCGATCGTCCAGGCCGCCCAGGAGGTGATCGAAGGCAAGCTCGACGACCATTTCCCGCTCGTCGTCTGGCAGACCGGCTCCGGCACCCAGTCGAACATGAACGCCAACGAAGTGATCGCGAACCGGGCGATTGAGATCCTCGGCGGCGAAATCGGCTCGAAGGCGCCCGTCCACCCGAACGACCACTGCAATATGAGCCAGTCGTCGAACGACACGTTTCCGACGGCGATGCATATCGCGTGTGCGGAGGAAATCGAGCATCGCCTGACGCCGGCGCTTCAGCAGCTGAGGAACGCCCTCAACGACAAGGCCGAAGCCTGGAAAGACATCATCAAGATCGGGCGGACCCACACCCAGGACGCGACGCCCGTCACCCTCGGCCAGGAGTTTTCCGGCTACACCGCGCAGGTCGGGAACGGGATCTGCCGTATCGAGAGCACCATGTCGGCGCTGATGCAGCTCGCGCAAGGCGGCACCGCTGTCGGCACCGGCCTCGCCTCACCGCCGGGCTTTGCTGAGATGGTCGCCGACAAGATCGCCGCCATCACCGGCATGAAGTTCACAACGGCCCCGAACAAATTCGAGGCCCTCGCCGCCCATGACGCGATGGTGATGAGCCATGGCGCGATCGCCACCGTCGCGGCCTCGCTCTTCAAGATCGCCAATGACATCCGCTTCCTCGGCTCCGGTCCACGCTCCGGGCTCGGAGAATTGGCCTTGCCGGAAAACGAGCCAGGCTCGTCGATCATGCCGGGCAAGGTGAACCCGACCCAGTGCGAAGCGCTGACGCAAGTCTGCGCCCATGTCATGGGCAATGACGCCGCGATCAAATTCGCCGGCAGCCAGGGCCATTTCGAGCTCAACGTCTACAATCCGATGATGAGCTATAACTTCCTGCAGTCGGTCCGGTTGATGGCGGACGCAGCCGTGTCGTTCACGGAGAATTGCGTCGTCGGCATCGAGCCGCGCCTCGACAACATCCAGCGCGGGCTGGAAAACTCGCTGATGCTTGTGACGCCCCTTAAAGAGAAATACGGCTACGACCGGGCCGCGAAGATCGCCAAGACCGCCCACAAGAACGGCACCACTTTGCGCGAAGAAGCGATCAAGGACGGCATTCCGGCGGAAGATTTCGACGCGATCGTCCGCCCTGAGAACATGCTCGGCCCGCGCTAAGGGGGCCGGACGCGCGAAACGCTAGGCCGCGTCGTCACGCCGTTCGACCAGGCGCATCGGCGCCCAAAAGACAAATGCGGAGCCGCGGCCGGGCGCGCTCGTGGCGCTCACGCCCCCTCCCATCGCCTGGGCGATCCGTCGACAGATGGGCAGGCCTAGTCCGGTGCCGCCGTATCGCCGTGTCGTCGACACATCCGCCTGCTCGAACGGCTCAAACACCCGCGACAGGGCCTCTTCGGTGATGCCAATGCCAGTGTCGCGGACCGTGAAGCGCGTCATCACCTCTTCGCCGGAGCCGCGAGCCGCTTCCGCGACGAGATCAATATGTCCCTCCGCGGTGAACTTGATCGCGTTCGAGAGGAGGTTCGTCAGCACCTGGCGCACTTTCATCATGTCGCCCTCGAGCATCTCCGCGCCGCCGAGCCGCAACTCAAAATATAGACCGAGCCCTTTCTCGTCCGTCATATGACGGAATTCCTTTTCGAGATCCGACAACAGGTTCGATAGATCGAAGGGCGCGCGCTCGATGCGCAGCGATCCGGCTTCTATCTTCGACAGATCAAGAACGTCGTTGATAACGCCCAGCAGAGACGCGCCCGAACGCGCGATCACGTCCGCGTACTCCTTTTGCTGGGGCTCCAGCCGCGAGCGGGAGAGCACCTGCGCCATTCCGATAACGCCATTCAGCGGTGTACGGATTTCATGACTCATATTTGCAAGGAACGCTGATTTAGCCGCGTTCGCGCGTTCAGCCTCGTCGCGCGCTTTTTCAAGTTCGCTGGTGCGCGCCTTCACCTTTGCGTCGAGGTTCGCGACGAGCCGCCTGTAACGGTCGTCGCGCGACTGGAATGAGCGGGCCAACTCCCCGATTTCATCGCTTCGGCCCGCCGCCGAATACCCGACGTCCACCGCGTCATCGACCCGGAAGGCGGCTTCGCGCGCCAATTGAACGAGCGGCAGCTTGATCAGCCGGCGAACCGTCAGGGTCATTCCCGCGATCACCGCCAAGAGCGCGCACAAGGACAGCACGCCAAGCCCCAGCGATTCGCCAAGCACATGCATCTGAACCGCCGAAGCGGGCGTCGCGGCGAGGAGGTACCAGTCAGGGCCGGTCATCCGCGCATAGGCGACATAGGATCTCCAGGGCGGAAAATAAAACCAGCCCTCCTCGTCCCCGCGACGGGAGATCTCGTCGATGAGTTCGTCCGCCCCTACGGCGCGCGCAAAGGCGACGCCCGCGTCGCGACCGCCGCTGCGATCGTTCATATCCGCGTGCGCGATCATTTCGCCGTCGCCTGCGACGATCATCGGCGAGACCCCGTAAACAGGCTCCTCGACAATCCCCTCCAACCAGGCGGCCAGCCAATATGAGATGCCAAACGCGCCAACGTGCCGGCCATCAGCGTCGAAAGGGGTGTGGCAGCTCGCGCCGATACGCGGAACGCCAGCGTCATACATCAGGCCGACCAGCCCGGAGCACTTCATGCCACGGTCGGGATTGTTCTTAATGCTGACGTACTTGCCGAGCGTCTTTTGAAACGACAGGTCGGCCGGCGCTTCCTTGCGATAAAAGAGAAGACGATCCGAACGCTCGGGCGCGAAAATGATGATGTCGTTGTTTGGGGTGTAGAAATAAAAATCCTCCGCCCAGTAATGAAAAGCGTCGCCATAGCGAGCCACCACATCATAGGCGGCAAGCAATGCCGCCTTATGGCGGGACTCTGTCACACTGGACGGCGCGATAAACGCGGCGACGCCATACGTCACACCGCCGCCGTCCCTTGCGCCCTCGAAATCCTCATTGCGGCTTCGGTAAGTTCCGTCCGGCTGGGATTGAAAACGTTTGTCGAAAGCCGCGTCGAGATCGTCTGCGGCTTTCCACATCGAAAACCGCCTCGCCATCGCGTCGTTCGCATGCGCTTCCGCGATCGCGGAGCGCTCGAACGTCTCCCCAAACTCGGCGCTTCTCATCGCCACATGGTGCGCGAAATCGTGCATCATTGCGGCGCGATCCTTGCGAAACAGCTCGGACAGAAAGATCACGCCGCCTACAATCCAAGCGGCCGCCGTCAGAGATGACGCGATCAACAAGAAACGAGATGTTATCGACACGGGTAATCCAGAGGAAAATCTGATGGGCGACACCATTCGCGCTTCGCAGTTACTGAACGCTTATAATAGGGTTGTTCGACCCCCGCAGTCGCTTCTCAAAACGGACTAGCCGCCGACTAGATGGGCGACTGAACGCCATGAGCGGCGCCATCCGTATCCAGATGACTTTGACGCGCGATAGCGCAAGCGTCAGGACGCAATCGCGCATCTGTCGCTCTTGACGCCAATCCGGATGCGAGCCGTCGCCCGGACGCGACCTTCACCGCCGTCGGTCGCCAGGCGCGCCAGCGAGGCGGGCGCAAGTGAGCGGAACCCTAGATCTCTCGCACAACGACGGGAGGCGAAGCGTCAAGGGCCCTCGCCGCCGATTGAATCCTGAGCCGCCAGCAAGAGATTGCGCTATGACGGCAAGAAGCGGCTTGATCGCGCGGCGGCGCGCGCGGCATAGACTGAGCGGAGCCAACGCGCGCGCAAAAGCCGCCCAAGGACCGAAGGAGCCGCCCTTGCCCCTCTCCCCAAAAGACGACGTCCGCGCCGCATTTGAAGAGATCGGCGCGCCCTTCCCGGAAAAAGTCGCGTCCGGCCGCAAGATTTCATCTCCGATCGACGGGACGGAGATTGCGCGCATGGCTGACGACGATCCGGGGGTTGTCCGCGCGGCCGTGGATCGCGCCGTCGAGGCGTTCCAGGTTTGGCGTGACGCGCCGGCGCCTCGCCGCGGCGAACTCGTTCGCATTTTCGGCGACGAACTGCGCGCCGCGAAGGCGCCGCTCGCCCGCATCGTCACCATCGAGGCCGGCAAGACGCTGTCGGAGGGCCTTGGCGAGGTCCAGGAGATGATCGACATCTGCGACTTCGCGGCCGGCATGTCGCGCGCGATTGGCGGGCGCACGCTGCCGTCGGAGCGGCCGGGCCACCGCATGATGGAGACCTGGCACCCGCTGGGGCCTGTCGCGATCATCTCCGCCTTTAACTTTCCCGTCGCGGTCTGGTCCTGGAACGCGGCGATCGCGCTCATTTGCGGGAACCCGTGCATCTGGAAGCCGTCGGAAAAGACGCCGCTGTGCGCGCTTGCGACCCAGGCGATCTTCGACGGCGCGGCGGCCCGCTTCGCTGAAGAAACTGGCGCCCCGCCGCCGGCGGATTTGTCTTCGGTCATTCTCGGCGACAAGGGCGTCGCCAGCGCGCTCGTCGACGACAGGCGGATTCCTCTCGTCTCCGCCACCGGTTCAACGGCCATGGGCGCGGAGGTCGCCCCGCGGGCGGCGAAGCGTTTCGCTCGCGCGATCCTCGAACTCGGCGGTAACAATGCGGCGATCGTCGCGCCGAGCGCGGACCTGGAGCTCGCGGTTCGGGCCGTCGCGTTTTCCGCCCTCGGCACAGCGGGACAACGTTGCACCAGCCTTCGTCGGCTGTTCGTTCATGAGAGCATTTATGGCGATTTCGTTGACAGACTGAAGAAAATCTATGGGACCGCCACGATCGGCGACCCGCGCGACGAGCGCACACTCGTTGGACCATTGATCGATCGCATCGCAGCCGACCAGATGAACTCCGTCATCGCCGATCTGCGTCAGATCGGAGCGGACGTCACAGGCGGCGCGCCGAAGAAGATCGACGGCCTTGACGGCGCTTACTTTGAGCCGGCGCTCGTTGAGATGAGCGAACAAAAAGGTCCGATGCTGGACGAAACCTTCGCGCCGATCCTCTATTGCCTTCCCTATACGGAGCTTGATGAGGCGATCACGCTCCAGAATGCGGTGGCGCAAGGTCTTTCCTCCTCGATTTTCACGACAGATGTGCGCGAGGCGGAGCGCTTCTTATCGGCGGCGGGGAGCGACTGCGGCATCGCGAACGTGAATATCGGCACCTCAGGCGCGGAAATCGGCGGCGCCTTTGGCGGTGAGAAAGCCACCGGCGGCGGCCGCGAGGCGGGCTCAGACGCGTGGAAGGCCTACATGCGCCGCGCCACCAACACCGTGAACTATGGCGATGACCTGCCCCTCGCCCAGGGCGTGACCTTCGACGTCTGAGGGCTGCGCCGGCGCCTGATCGCGAAGATCACCATTTCAAATCAAAGACTTGGCTTATCAACGTCGGTTCCTGCCGGGCGCGCGCGTCGCGCACGGCGGCGATCGCGTTGAATCGGGCCGGCCACGGTATTGACAACTACGCCTCATATGAGACATATATGTCTCATGAATGAGAGCCTCCGACCCTCCCCGAAAGACGCCATCATCGAGGCGGCCTTCGATGTCCTCGCCGAAGCGCCAGGCGCGTCCCTCGCTGACATCGCCGCGCGCGCAGGCGTCGGGCGGGCGACCCTGCACCGGCACTTCGCAGGCCGCGAGGATCTCATCCGCACGCTCGCCCTCATCGCCATTGAGGAAATGGACGCGGCCGCGGACGCCGCCTGCGAAGGGGTCGAAAGCCATGGCGAGGCGCTGCGCCGGACGCTCGCAGCCATCATCCCGCTCGGCGATCGGCATTGGTTCCTCTCACGCGAACCGGTGGACGACGATCCCGTCATCGCCAGGGAGTTCGAGCGCCTGATGCGCGAAACCGGCGAACTGATCGAAGCGGCGAAAAGCGAAGGCGTCTTCGACGAGGCCGCGCCCACCGCCTGGATCGCGCAGGCCTATGACCATCTCATTTTCGCGGCCTGGGAAAGCGTCAAGGCCGGCGAAGCGACGCACAGCCAGGCCGCCGACCTCGCCTGGCGCACCCTGACGATTGGAGTAGGGAGAAACTAGATGACGCCTGAAACCCTGGAACAGTTCGGCGCCTTGCTTGATGAAGCCTTCTTCATCATTGGCGGCGCGATTCTCGCGATCGAGCTTCTGAAAGGGCTGTTCACGCCTTCCTTCCGATGGCGCGGATATGCGGACATGTTCGCAAGCTTCTCAACGCAGATTCCATTTCTCCTTATGGAGATCTTTGTCCTCACTTTTGCCTATGCGGGCTATGTCTTGATTGCGGACACATACGTTTCCTGGCAAATGCCGATCACCATCGGCACGGCGGCGCTGGCGGTCCTTGTCGCGGATTTCGTCTATTATTGGGAGCATCGCTTCGCCCATGAATGGCGGGCGCTCTGGACGCAGCACGCCGTTCACCACTCTTCGCGCTTTATGAACATCAGCGTCGCGTTCCGCTTCGGGCCGCTCGAAGGCGTTACGTCGGCGATATTCCACTTGCCGATGCTGTTCCTCGGTTTCCCGGCGGAACTGATATTCTTCAGCGTCGTCGCCGTTCAGGCCTATCAGACATGGATCCACACCGAACTCATCGGCAAGCTTGGCCCTCTTGACAGCGTCCTCAACACGCCGGCCAATCATCGCGTGCACCATGGCTGCGACGAAAAGTACATCGACAAAAACTATGGCGGTATTCTGATCATCTGGGACCGTCTGTTCGGCACCTATCAGCCTGAAGAGGAAACCCCGCGCTATGGCCTCAAACGCGACTTCGACAGCGTGCATCCCCTGGTGGTGTGGTTTTCCGAACTGCCGAAGTTCTTCCAAGATCTGAGGCGCGCCCGCAGCTTCAAAGAACGCTGGATGCACCTATTCGGCCCACCGGGCTGGGCGCCAAGCCCGGCGAATGACAGCGCGCCAAGACCGGCCGCGACGGCGGCCGAATGAAGGAACTCGGGGCCCGACTGTCGCTCAGCGCGCTCGTCCGCGCATTCTGGCGGCGTACGTCCCTGACATGGGCGATAACGCTTGCCGAAACGGCGCTTCTGGCTGCGCTGCCCTTGCTTATCGGCCGGTCGATAGATGGTCTCTTGGCGGATGATTGGCGGCCGTTCGCCCTTCTTATCGGCGCAGTCGCTTTGCTGCTCGTCGTCGCCGTCGGCCGAAGGGTCTATGATACGAGGGTCTATGGCTCGATGCGCGCAGCGTTGGGGAGCGCGATTGTCGAACGCGCGCAAAGCCGGCCGGTCTCCGCGGTCAATGCGCGCCTCACAATGGGGCGCGAGCTCGTTGACTTTCTTGAGGAGGAGCTCCCTCTCGTCCTGACCGCGACGATCCAGGTGATCGCGTCGGTCGTTATCCTGTTCTCCTTTCATAGCGCGCTCGCCGCGTCGGCCGGCGCGGCGAGCGCGGCGTTGCTCATTGTCTATGGCGCAGCGGCCCGGCGTTTCTTTCGGCTCAACCGCGATCTGAACGCGCAGGCCGAAGAACAGGTCACACGTATCGAGAGCGGCGTCATGGAGGCGGTGCGCACGCACCTTCTCAGCATACGTCGACATGAAGTGCGGCTCTCCGATACCGAATCCATCGTCTACGGACTGATATTCGGCCTTTTGATGGCGATGCTCGCCTTCAATCTTTGGTTCGCCGCCACGAAAACCGGCGCCTCGCCCGGAGAGATCTTCTCCATCGTGACTTATTCCTACGAGTTCATGGAATCCGCCGTTATTCTCCCCGTGGCGCTTCAGAGCCTCACGCGAATTTCAGAAATCACTGAGCGGATCAATGCGTCATCTCAATCGGTCGAAGCGGACGCCAACGCCTGACGCGCGGAAACCCTGCGCAAGTCCGTTCATCGATGATGCTCCACATGACTGTCGATGAGCGCCCGGTTATACGCTTTCAGCGCCTTCTCGCGAGAAAGGTAACCGACGACTTCCTCCAACGCCCGAGAAGAGACGACGGGCAGGCCGACCTCTTCCTGCTTCTCCAGTTCGGCGAGCGCCTTTCCCAATGAGTCCTGCGTTTGCAGCCGCGCCGCGCCGTCCGGCAATGGCGCGGCGGGCGGCATCCGCTCCATGACGTCGCGTACGCGGATTGTCTGCAGGATGACGCCCTGCGGCCCCTCGGAAAGATCGTAACCGCGCCTTGACAATTGCCAGTGGAAGAACGTCCGGCCCGCCAGGCCTTGCGTCACCAGCGTCGCGAGCGCCACTGCAAGGATCAGCGAGACGGTCAGCTCATAATCGCCGGTCATTTCAAAGACGATCAGCGTCGTGGAGATCGGCGCCCCGATGATCGCCCCCGACGCCGCGCCCATGCCCACCATGGCGTAGAATTCGGGCCCCGCTGTCGCGGTCGGCGCTTCTCCGGCGACAAGTCCGCCAAACGTCGCCCCGGCGAAGGCGCCAATGACAAGACCCGGCGAAAAGACCCCGCCCCCGAAACGGCATGACAACGTCACAGCGGTAGCGGCGATTTTGAGCGCGAACAGGACAAGCAACAGATCCGTCGAGTACTCACCGGCGAAGACGTTTGTCACCGCTTCGTACCCGACGCCCAATACCTCAGGGTGGATCGCCCCGATCACGCCGACAATGGCGCCGCCCACGGGAGGTAGCCAGATATAGCTGATCTTGCGTTTGTCCGCGGCGCGTCGAACGGCGAGCGTCAGTTGCTCCGTCGCGAGCAGGAATGTCGTCGCGACAAGACCGCACAGAAGCCCAAGCAGCGCGGCGAGCGCTACGTCGAGATTGGCGATGTCGCCATACTCTGGCGCGGCCACTGCCGGAAAGTTGCCGAGATGGGTGCGGGCGACCACTGACGCCGTCACGCTCGCCGCGGCGATCGGCCCGAAGATCGACAATCCGTACGCGCCCATCACCACTTCCAGGGCGAATAGAACGCCTGCGATCGGCGCATTGAAGCTCGCCGCCACAGCCCCCGCCGCGCCGCAGCCGAGCAGCGTGCGCCGGTCCTGGGCGCTGAAACCAAACTTGTCATCAAGGAGCGAAGCGATCGACGCGCCAAGATGCACGGCGGGTCCCTCCCTGCCGGCGCTGCCCCCGGCGCCGATGGAGATCGCCGAGACAGCCGCGGCGGCCGCGCCCGCTCGCGCCGAAATCTTGCCGTTCTTGATGGCGCGCGCCTCAATGACGTCCGCAACGCCTTGGGTTCGTCCGCCTCCGAGCCAACCGGACTTGTCAGCGAGGTAAAGAACGCCCGCCACAGCGCAGCCGCCAAGCGTCGGCGCGAGCCATGCGCGGAACGGCGCCAGCGAAGACGCGCCGCTGACGATCATCTTTTCGGTCTCGCCAAAGGCGAGCGCAGAGACAAAATTGATGGCGAACAGAAAACCGATCACGCCATAGGCGCTCGCTGCGCCGATGAGAATCGCAAACCCCCATACCGCAACGGCGCGCAAACCGGCGAGGCGAGCCTTGGCTCGCCGCGCCGCCAACAGGATTAGCGCAACCCTCCGTGTCAAGACGTGTTTTTATCCTTCGGATTAACTGTTTCGCCTGCGGTATAAGGCGCGCCCAACAAATGAAGCAACAGATTTAACCGAGACTTGACCGTCCCCATGCGATGCCAACGCCTTAGCGAATCGCGCTCGCCGAGCTCCGGCGAAACGCGGGCGCACAGTTGCGTAACAAAGGAGCCGGTTCATGATCCGGGGAGGCCAGACACCGGCGCGCGCCGCCGCTCCGACGACCACTGCGAACAATGACAGGCTTGACCCACAATGCGCCACCGCGCGGGTCAAGGAATGGCGGCGCGAGCTTGAAAAGGCGCTTGGCGCCGCCCCTTCCGCGGACCTTGAGGAGCCGCGCCGGGTGCTTGCGATGCTGAATGCCCTTGGTCGGACCCGCCGGACGGCCGAGGCGGCGATGCGACGGCCGACGGTCGCGGCCGAAGCGCTGCTTGGCGGGGCGGATGACGTTCTGGACGCCGCCTTTGCCGATCTTGAAGGCCTTCGCGACGGCGTCGGCGCCGGACACACGCTGAACGGCGCGCTTTCCTCCATTCGTGGGCGGATGGACGTCGGGCTCGATATCGCCGAGCTCGTGGGCGACATTTCAGCGTCAGAGGCCTGCGAATCTCGGGCCTGGTTCGCCGATCGGATTGTCGAAGCCGCTCTCAGCTGGCTTGTGCGGGCGGCCGTCGGCCGGGGCGAGTTGGCGCTCGGCCCTACAGGCGACGCGATGGAGGGCGTCTTCGCCCTCGCCAGCGGCGACTTGGCGACGCGCGACCTCATCGGCGGCGCGCCGATCGAGGCGATCGTCGTTTACACTGGCGACCGCTTCACTGATCGCGCGGCGAGCGCGGCTGAGCGCGCTTTTGTCAGAATTGGCGCGGAGCTGAAGGAGGTCCTGAGCGGGGCGCCCGGCGAGCCGTGCGTTTTTGCGCTGAAGACGCCGCTTGGCGACGGCGTCAATGGGCAGGGCGTCGTCGAGACGGACGCCCGGCTCGCTTCGACCATCGCAAATCCGCAGATGGGCGAACTCGCAGATTGGATGGCCGGCGCGCGCCTCATCGCCGGGGACGCTGACGCGGGCGGCGCCGTTTTGGAGCGACTTGACGACGTCATCTGGAACGCGACGCCTTTAGAGTTTGACGACAACCCGGTCGAAGACGCAGATCCGGCCGCAGCGTTTGTGCGGATCGCCAGCGCGCTGCGCCGATTGCATGGCGCGGCGAGACCCTGCTTTCGCGCGCCCAGGACGGCCGAGGCGATCCGGATCGCCGGCGAGAGCGGCCTCATGGCGCGCCACGCCGCCGAACGTCTTTCGGCGGGCGCGCGCTTCGCCCTGACCGTCGCCTCCAGAGCCGGCATGATCGGCGACGGCGCGTTCGATCGCGACCGCGACTCCCTCGCCGCCCTTTGCGGCTTTTCGTCGACGGACAAATTCGACCTTGCCCTTTACGGCGCCATGGCCGACGCCGAAGACGCGTTCGAGCGCCTCGCTGCGGGACCGCATGCGGCGTTCGCGCCGTTCCGCCCGTCCAACAATGACGGCCCATCACGGGACTCAACACAAAGCGACGCTTCAGCCGACGCCTCTGCCGACGCCCGGCCAGACGCGACGACCCTCGAAGCGCTTGGCTTTAAAGACGGTGAAGCGATCAGTCTACAGATCGATGACTGGGCGGCGCGATGGACGGACGCCGACGGCGCCGCGCCGCGCTTCGCAGCCATCGCGCCGGGACTATTGACGGCGTTCGGCGAAACCAAATCACCCGACGCTGCGGCGCGACTCTTCGACGCCACCCTGCGCGCTACGACGGTCGATCAGGAGACGCTCGCCGCAAGTCTGCGCGACTCATCGGTCCAGGAGGGCCTCGCCCATGCGCTTGGCGATTTCGGTCCAACTGCGGCGCCGCTGACGGAAACGGCCGCGGGCGCGGCCTTCCTTCTGCAGACAGATGATATTGACCATCCCGTGGACGCTGACGAACTCTTGATGCGCTTCGGGCCTGATGGGGTCGACTCGCAAAAGCAGCTCGCCGCGTGGCGGCGACTGACCATCGCGCGGGTCTCGGGTCTCGCCGCGTTCGGCATCTTGAACATGGACGCGGCCGCCGACGCGCTGCGGCAGATTCAGGATCGGACGCTCACGTCTCTGTTTGCTTCCTGTACGGCGGAGGCTGGCGCGAACGACGCCTGTCTCCTGCGGCTCGCCTCGCGATTTGACGGCGCGCCTGACGCGAAAAGCGCCCTCGTCTTCGCCGCGCCGGAAGCTTCGCTCAGCGCCGCTGAAACGGCAGCGCGCGCCTTCCTTGAGCAGGCGGGAGGCCTCTGCGACGGACCGTTCGCTTTGAACGTCAGCGCCGACAAGCGGCCAGGCGGCGACGCCGCCCCGCTCGTCGCGAGCTTTGATCGGATCAAGGCCTTCCTGAACGAAGAAGCAATCGCGACCGACCGTCTCGCCTATGCGCGCGCGGTCGTTCTTGTCGGCGATGACGCGGCGATCGGCGACGCGCTGAAAGGCGCGGCCAACCCGAACCGCAGGGCCGACGCAATGATGCGCGATATAGATCGCATACGGACGCAGCGCATGCGGCAGGCCGGGGATGAGCACGACAGCCTCTCCCCTTATGACCAACCCGACGGCGGGTCGGCGGATGTGGAGCTTGTGATCTCCATCCTCATTCACCGTCACGTGGCGGCGAACCCTGAGCTGCGCAGCGCAAGCGTCGACGAGGCGCTTGACCGTCTCGCGCGGGCTGACCTGATCGGACATGACGTGGCGCGGGCCTTAAAGGCGGCGCACGGATTTCACGTTCGCCTCGCGGCGGCCCGAGGGTTCGCGGGATGGCGGGACGCGCGACGCACGGCGCCGCGCCGGCGATTCGGCGAGCTCTTGGCGCGGTCAGCGGGCGTCGGCGAAGCGTGCCTCATCAAGCCCCTCGCAGTTGGCCACGCCGCGCATATACGCTCACTCTACGGGCAGCTGGCGCAGGGTCGGCCCGCGGCGGGCCTTAGTGTTGAGGCCTGATCAAGACAAAGGCTTAGTCCGACGCCTCGACCGCGGGCGGCGCCGTTTGGGCGAATTGAGATTGACCCGGATCGAGCGCCGCCTTCAGCGCTGCGACGCGAAGGTACGAGGCCAGCCCGCACGTCGGTCCTTCCGACACCCTGGCCGAATCGAGACGACCGACGAAGCTTGCGAGACTTTCGCCCCGCGCCGCCGCAAGCGCGTCGATCACGCTCCAGAATTCCGCTTCGAGCGCAATGCTCGTGCGATGTCCGTCAATCGCGATGGATCGCTTTATCATCTGAAGAGCATATCACTGACAGAGGCGGTGTCGTCGCGGGAATGCGCCCGCGCACGCGCAGGCGCGCGCCGAGTTCAGCTTGCATCGCTACAGACTCAAATGGCCCTGCGCGCAATCGCGTCAGGGCCATCCGGTACTCTTCGTCGGCGGTCGGTATCGACCCCACAAGTCAGGCGATTAAAGGTGGCGCGCCCACTCATCGATGCCGTGGCTGCGGATCTTGGCGGCGGCGAGATTGACGCCGTCGATCACGCCGGCCATGTGCGAAACGGCCTCGCCGTCGCATTCGGCGATGTCGGCGCCGAGGGCGTTGTAAAGCCCCTCGATGTCGACTTTGTGAGCGAACAGGAATTGGGCCAACACAAGGCGAAGCTGGCTTGGCGACTTGGTCTCAGACATAACGTAACCCCAAACTCTCTCTAAAGGGGGTCAACGCATCACCCGCGCGACCCTTGACGCGTTTCACTAAGCAAGAAGAGGACCACTTTCGTCGTCTTGCGGCCTTCGACTTATCGGCGACCTTCGATTGTCCGCCGAGCTAAAGCCGGCCGAGGGCCATGGCGCGGAAGAGAGCGAGCCGCTTCGCCAGCCCCCAAGACACGCCAGGCTCTCTTTTAAGATATCCTTTCGTAAGCGCAACGAATAGCAAAGACGCCGGATCAAGATTGTCCGGGACGACGATGGGCGCGTGTGAACGCGCGTTCTCCAGGAGCGCGTCCCGCAACTTCGCGCCGAGAGCTGGGGCGAGCCGCGCGCGCCACCTGGCCGCCGCATAGCGGCCGATCCTGTCCCGCACCTCCCCCATGAAGGCGTCCGGCGTGGCGTCCGGCGCAGCCAGGAGCAACACCGCCTCCGCCCGTTCCAGCGTCGACCAAAACGCGTCATGCGTTTCAAAAGGCTCCGGGTAGAGAAACTCCGCACGCGCATCGATGGCCGCTTCGAGCGCTGGCAGCGTCGCCTGCGTGACGATCGCCGCCGCAGCCAAGGCCTCCAGCGTTGGATGGCCAACGCGCGGCGGCTCGCCTGCGGCGAGTTCGGCGAGCCTCTCGCGCCACCACTGCAACCGAATCTCGCCGATCGGCGGCTCCTTCACCACTTCAGGCACGCGCCTCAACTCCAGCGCAAGCGCGAAGACGGCGGCGACGCGCATGCGATCCGGCGGCGCCACGTAGCCCAGCGTCAGACGCAAGTCTTCATCGGCGCCGACCAGCTCGGCGAGGGTCTTGGGAATGGTGGGGGCAGGCCTCGCCGCGCCAGGGTTTTTCATAATCGCTCGCAAGAAAGAGGCGACGGCGCCGCAGGGCGCCTGCCTCCGATTGACCTAGGCCACTGGACCGTTACGTAAAGTCCTCAGTCGCCGTCAGAAGGCGATGGACGCAGCTTCACCAAACGGAGGACCAAGATGGCGTTATCGCTACCGCCGCTTCCATACGCTCGCGACGGCCTCGCGCCCCACATGTCAGAGCAGACCCTCGACTTTCACTACGGCAAGCATCATCAGGCCTATGTCGACAACGCCAACAAGCTGATCGACGGCGGGCCGCTCGCCAATGCGTCGCTGGAAGAGATCATCCACGAATCGGCTGGCAAGGATCAGGGCCTCTTCAACAACGCGGCGCAGATCTGGAACCATACATTCTTCTGGCATTCGATGAAGCCAAGCGGCGGCGGCGAACCGTCCGGCGCTGTCGGCGACGCGATCAAGTCGGCGTTCGGCGACATTGCGACGTTCAAGGATGAATTCGCCAAGGCGGGCGCCACGCAGTTCGGCTCCGGCTGGGCGTGGCTTGTCGCGACGGGCGGCAAGGTCGAAGTGCGCAAGACCGCGAATGCGGATACGCCGCTCACCGAGCAAGGCGTGACTCCGCTTCTGACGATGGACGTATGGGAGCACGCTTACTATCTCGACCACCAGAACAAGCGGCCAGCGTACATCTCCACCTTCCTCGATCATCTGATCAATTGGGATTTCGCCAACGACAATCTGGCCAAGGCCTGACTGATCAAGACCTGACTGGCCAGCGAACATGGCGCGCAATTGCGAGAGCGCGCCGTCGTTCAGCAAAAGGCAAATGCGCGCCCTCTAGTGGGCGCGCTTTTTCGTTTCTCACTCGCCAGCATGGCGCCCGGCGGGCGACGCCGTCTTCATCACGCGGATTGGTTCAGGCGGATTGGTTTAAGTGGATTGATTCAAGCTGGTTGGTTCAGACGACGTCGGCGCAATAGCGCGCCGCCAATTCGCGCGCGCTTCGCCGCCAAGGATCGGGCCTTCGCGGAGGACCGCGCCGGACGCCTTACCACTAGTTGCAAAGCGGCTCGCTGCCGGGCCGCCAGGCGGACATTTTCGCTTTCGTCGCGGCAGGCAAGCGCTTCCACGCCGCGCCAAGCTCATCGCGCGCGGCCTGAATCTCCGCACGGACCGCCGGATACTGCTCCGCCTTCCATTTCGGCAAGGTGTCAGGATCAATCAGCTTCACTTCGATCAGCGCGTCCGCCTGGTCCATTGCGTAACGCGCTTTCGCCAGATGCTGAGGGTAGCCCTGCCCGCGCAGATACATCATCGAAACGTTGAAATAGGAAACCGGATCCTCCGCCTCGGTCGCCGCGCGGCAGACCATGTCGCGCACCTCGGCGTGGGACAGCCAGCGCGTCGCCGCCCGCCCTTCGGATTCCTGCGCCCGGGCGACCGCGGCGATCGTCGACGGCCCGTAATCATTGTCCGGCCCATTCACGAATTCCATGAAGCCGAGCGCTTCAAGCGCATACTGAGTGGCGACGGTCACGGACGGGCCAGTGAACCCGCCTGGCCGATCACGCGCCTCAGCGTCAGGCGCGGCGTCAGAGGAAGACAAACCGGCGGCCGCGAGCAACAAGTCACGATCATCCGCCAGCGCCTGGTTCGCCCCGGCCGTCGCAAACTCCACCGTTTGAAGCGTGCGCAATTCGCCGAGACGGCCGAGCGCCGCCTCCTCTTCGAGCCTCGCAAGATAGATCGGATCGTACCGGTCGAGTTCCGACCTTTGGTACTCGAACTGCGCCAGTTGCGCCGGCGACAAATCCGCCGCGCGACGTTCGGCTTCTTCACGGAACGACCAACCGTCCCGTTCAGACGCGCCATAAACGCCTGCGAAGCGAGCGCGTTCGCGATCCCAGGCGTCCGCCGCGCCCGCCCATGCGGCGGCGACGAAGGGCGCGGGCGCATCAAGGTATTCGCAGCTCGCAAGCGAGGCCAAACGAACGCGTCCCCGGGCGCCAAAGCGCGCGAATTCGTCCGCCACGTCCGCGCGGGCGGCGTCGAAATCCGTCGACGAAGCCATGCGCTTCAAGCGCTTCAGGCGCGCCATCAATTCTTTCGTCTTGTGGTCGCGATACTCAACAAACCGCCGCTCTTTGCGGCTGAGGCTTTCGTCGGCCTCAATTTCATGGAATCGGCGAAACGAAATGTCGCCTTGCGCCTTGAGTTTGCGGCTGCGTCGATCGCGGGCGCCGATGTCGTCCGTGCCGGTGGCGTCACAGGCCGCGAGCGTCACCCATTTGAGCGCGTATCGCATGGCCGCCGGATCAAGTTCGTCAGCGCCTTCGGGCATGGCGCATTGGGCGAGCGCAAACTGGGCGTGCGGGTCGCCTGCGAGGCCGGCCCACTCCAGCATCAGCTGTTCTTCAAGGGTGTATTGAGCCGCGCAGGACGCCTCTTCTCCCGCTTCAGCGCTCGCAGCAAACGTCAGCGCCGCCACAGCGCCTATTGCGAAGCGAACCACCGCACCCCTCATCAATCGTTCTCCCACACAGCAAACCGTCCGCGAGGGCACCCACCCCGCGGGATAAGGTTAACGCCCCCCCAGGCAAAGTGGTAGCCCGCGGAAGTGAACAATTGACGGATTCTTGCGCGGCGCCGCGCATTAAATTTTCGATCGTCGCGGTGATCAGGCGCGATCGCGACGGGCGCGCAAGTTCCTCGCGCCTGCGCGACTAGGGCGTCGCGGCGACCGGGGCGGCCGTCGACCAGTCCCGTTTGACGCCGGTCACGAGCAAGAGGGGCGCGGCGACGAAAACCGACGAATAGGTTCCGATCAACACGCCCCAGATCATGGCGAACGTGAAGCCGCGCAAGACTTCGCCGCCGAGGAGATACAGCGACAGGAGCGCGATGAGGGTGGTCAACGAGGTCATCACAGTGCGGGAGAGGGTCTCGTTGATCGACAGGTCGACAAGCGCCTGCAGCTCTTTCTTCTTGTATTTGCGCAAGTTCTCCCGGACGCGGTCGTAAACGACGACGGTGTCGTTCATGGAGTAGCCGACAATCGTGAGAATGGCGGCGATGATCGCCAGCGTGAAGTCGAGCTGCGTCACGGCGAACATGCCAAGGGTGATGATCACGTCATGCACCAGCGCAATGATGGCCCCGATCGAGAACTGCCATTCGAACCGCAGCCAGATGTACGCCAGCATCATGCCGATCGCGAGCACCACGGCGATGACGCCTTTTTGAATGAGTTCGCCGGAGACGGTCGGACCGACAACTTCCTCGCGGGGAAAATCAACACCGTCGCCAAGGAGATCCGTCAGCGCCGCCTTGACCTTGGTCAGCGCGGCGAACTGCGCCGCCTCGCCGTCCGCCTCTTCGCTCGCTTCTTGTTGCTCGATGAAGACGACGACCCCGCCGCCTTCGCCAGAGGAATCCGCGATCTCCTGAACTTTCGCCTCGCCAAGCCCCAACGCGCCGACGGCCCGCCTGACTTCGCCAAGGTCAATGGGCGCGTCGTCCGAGACTTCGAGGGTCACCCCGCCGCGGAAATCGACGCCGAAGTTCAGCCCGAGGGTCGCAACCGCCGCGATCGAGGCGACGACAAGCGCCGCCGAGGCGACCGCCGCCACGAGCCGCATCGATGTGAAGGGGATCGAGGTGTTTTCCGGAACGAGCTTCAAGAGCGCCATGCCGCGCCTTTCTATGAACCTAAAGAGCGATCGCCTTGGGTCGGCTGCCGAGGAGATATGACCCGGCGAGGAGCCGCGTCAGGACGAACGCAGTGAAGACAGAGGTGACGACGCCGATGGCGAGCGTCACGGCGAAGCCGCGAACCGGCCCCGCGCCAAGCTGGAACATGATCATCGCCGCAAGGAACGTCGTTACATTGGCGTCGAGGATCGCCGACCAGGCCTTTTTGTAGCCGGTCTCAACAGCGACGATCGGCGCTTTGCCGCCGGCGATCTCCTCCCGGATGCGCTCAAAAATGAGCACGTTCGCATCGACCGCCATGCCGATGGTAAGAACGATGCCGGCGATTCCAGGCAGCGTCAGCGTCGAGCCGAACAGCGACAGCGCGCCGGCGATGAGCACGACATTCGCAAGGAGCGCCAGGTCCGCGTAGACGCCGAAGCGGCCATAGCTGACCACCATGTAGATGATGACGCCCACAAAACCGACGATCAGCGCGATCGCGCCGGCGCGCACCGAATCCGCGCCGAGTTCGGCGCCGACGGAGCGCTGTTCGATCGTGGTCAGCGTCGCCGGCAACGCGCCGGAGCGGATAAGGGTCGCCGTGCGCGAGACCTCCTCAGGCGTGAATTGCCCTGTGATGCGCCCCGAACCGCCGGTGATCGGCGACTGGATGCGCGGCGCGGAGATGATCTCGCCGTCAAGCACGATCGCGAACAGCTCGCCCACATTCTCACGGGTGAAGTCCGCAAACCGCCGAGCGCCTCGGCCGTCAAACTGGAAAGAGATCTGAAAGCCGCCGTCAGGGTTCGGCTCCGCGCTGGCGTTCTCCACCATGTCGCCGGTGACTTCAGGCTCTTCGTGGACGACAAGCGACCCAGCGCCCTCATACTCGGCATACGGAAAAGATACGCGTCCCGGCGGCAGGACGCCCGTTTCAGCGTCCTGCGGGCTGATCGAGGTGTCCACATGGTGGAAGTTGAGCTGGCCCGTCCGGTTGATGAGCGCCTTCAATCTTTCAGGATCATTGTCGCCGGGCGCCTGGACAATGATCCGATCCGCGCCTTGCGGCTGGATCGCGACTTCCTTGTTGCCGACCGGGTCAATCCGGCGACGGACCACTTCAATGGAGTCTTTGACCGCCTCATCGCCATAATAGCGCTGCGCCTCCGGCGTCATCGCCACGTCAATCCGCGCGCCGTCGACGGAAACCGTATAAGGACGGCCCCCAAGTCCAAGGCTGAGCGCGCCTTCGCGGGTGAGGTCGCGGACGCGATCCGCCGCGTCTTCAACCTGCGACGCATCCCGCACCCTCAACGTGATGGTCGTGGTTTCCTGATTGTATGTCGGCAGCGACTGCAGCGCGATCCGGGGCCGGTCGCCGCGCGGGCGCATTTCTCGTTGCAACTCGCGCCGAAGGCCCGCCATCCGATTGTCGATCACCTCGTCGGTTTCGACTTTCAGCAAGAGATACGAGCCGCCGCGCAGGTCGAGGCCGAGATTGACGCGGGTTTGCGGCACGAAGCCCGGCATGGACGCGGCCTGCTCTTCCGACAGGAAATTTGGAAACGCGAACAAGGCCCCGAAGAACAACAGGAGCGCAACGCCCCCCACCTGCCAGCGATTGAATTGAAGCATCTATAAGCCTCCGGCGCAGGCGCGAACGATGGCGGCGCCGACGCGAAAAATCCTCAAGCCCGTCAGCCGTCGTTCGCCGGCGCCGACTTCGAGATCACGTTCGAGAGCGTCGATTTGACGACCTTGATCGAAACGCCGTCGGCGATGTCGACCATCAGATTGTCGTCGTCGAGCACCTTCGACACCTTGCCATGGACGCCGCCGGCGGTGACCACCTGATCTCCGCGCTTCACGGCAGTGACCATTTCCATGTGCTTTTTGCGCGCCTGCGCCTGCGGACGGATCAGCAGGAAATAAAAGACGACGAACAAGAAGACGAGCGGCGCGAGCTGCAGAAGCGGGCTCGGCGCTTCCGGCGCGGCCGCGCCGGCCTGCGCATAGGCGGTTGAAATCAGCATCGGCTCCAAGGGTCTCCCGACAGAATTCGTGAGCGGCGCGGGGGGTTTCGAGACGACGGCGCCGGAACGTCCCACGGCCGCGCAAGGCGGCCGGGCGCGGCGGAATATAGACGCCGATCAGCGGGTTGCAATGATCGGTGGAAAGGGGGGCCTTGAAACCTGCTCCAGCGTGACCTCGGGGATTCAGCGCGCCTCCACGGCCTTTGTCTCATGAAGCGCCAATTCGTGGGCGATAAGCGCTTCTTTGCGGGCCTTGCCCCAGCGGTAATTGTGGATCGCGCCCGACGCGCGAATAACGCGGTGGCAGGGGATGAGGAGAGAGATTGAATTCGCGCCGACAGCCGCGCCGACGGCGCGAGAGGCGCTTTTCTTGCCGATCGCTTCGGCGACCTGCCCATAGGTGGCGAAGCGGCCATGCGGAATGCGCACAAGCGCCTCCCAGACCTTCAACTGAAAATTGGTCCCCTGCACATGCAGCCGCACCGGTTGATCGCTCGCCGCGCCTGAAGCGAAAGCGAAGGCCTGTGATGCGAGCGGCGCGATGAACGCCGCGTCCGGCTTGAATGTCGCCGCCGGCCAATCGGACTTCATCTCGGCGATGGAGCGCTCAAGGCCGTCGACGCCCGGAAAGCTAAGCCAGCAAACGCCCTTGTCCGTCGCGCCGATCAGCGTCTCGCCAAACGGCCCATGAGCGGTGGCGTAGCGGATCGTCTCGCCTTCGCCCTTGCGGCGGAAGGCGCCCGGCGTCATCGCCTCCGCGACCAGAAAAAGATCGTGGAGCCGCGAGGGACCTGAAAGCCCCGCCGCAAAAGCAGCGTCGAGCACCGCGCCCCCGTCCAGCAATGCGCGGCGCGCGTCCGCCGCCGCGAGGTGTTGCAGGAACCTCTTCGGCGAAATGCCCGCCCCCGCCTTAAAAACCCGCTGAAAGTGAGCCGAACTGAGCCCGATATGGGCGGCGACGTCGTCCAGGCTCGGCTGGTCGTCGCGATGGGCGACAAGATAATCGATCGCCGCGGCGACGGGCTCATACGCGTCAAGGCGCAAATCCGGTCCGCGAAACGCCGCCGTCGGCGTCTCCGACCGGGGGGGCGGCGCGCTAGCGGAAATGTTTTCGCAAGATGTCGACATGAGCGAGGGCCCTCCATTCGCCGCTTCGCCCGCCACGTTGCGCCCGCCAGGCGATGATTCCCACCCGTTTCCTGCGGCCGCTTGCCCCGCTCCCCGCGCTGACCAGGCCAAAATGCGCAGACTGACGCGCGCTTTACCGAGCCTTAACCCTACCAAAGCCCTAATGCCGCCACGACCGATTGAAATCCGTCCAAGGGAGACTTCAATGGAAGATCTCAGCTACATCGTCGGCCTTGGCTTTTCAGGCGCCGACATCTATCGCGCCCTGATCATCGCGTTTTTCATGGCGATGCTGTTCGCGCCTCAACACTCCATGTGGAAGCTCGGCTTCGCGGCGCTCTTCATCGACAAACTTGTCTGGCCGCTGACGACCCAGGCGATCGCCGGCGCTGGCTTTACGGAAGTCACCGGCTCGATGGAAGGCATCGCCGCGACGTTCGTCGACGATCTTGGCGTCTACGTTGTCAGGTATTTCGGCCTCACCGTGCTGATCGGCATGTTCACCGAGTTCCGGACGCGGCTGCACCAGATCGCGCCGCCGAAGAAAGCCGCCGCCTGACGCTGCTGGCTTTCAGACCACTTTTGCGCTGTCGAGAGAAAGGCGCTCCGGCCAATGTCGGAGCGCCTTTTTTGTCTCGTTCACAATGCGGGCGACGAATGCAACGGCTGACGGCGAGCGTCGCCGTTACGCTGGGCGACGAAATCGAGAGCTAACGACGAATCTCCCGCCGATCCAAAAGGCCTATAAGAACGGCGGCGCTGCTTGCGATAACGCCGATCAGGCCCAAATTGCGGATGAAATAGAGAAACTGGATTCTATGCTTCAGCTCTCTGGAAACGTCCTGCCCGGAGAGATCAGCGAGCGGCGCGAGGAGAATGGCGCTGCTGCGCAACGCGGCGATCTTTGGGTTGGCGTAGCCGATCAACACCCAAAGCGAGACGACAAACGAAATCGCTCCAACAAAAACAACCAATCGGTTCATCAGCGCCCCCAATCAACGCGGCATTGAGGGTCGCGGTTCGGCCGTCGAAGATCAAGGTCGAATTCAGATCCGCCCGAACGCCACCACCGCATTGAGGCCGCCGAACGCGAAAGAATTAGAGATAGCCAGATCGACCGGGCGCTCACGCGCCTCGTTGGGCGTCACGTCAAGGTCGCATTCCGGGTCCGGCTCATCGTAATTGATCGTGGGCGGAATAATGCCTGTCTGCAGCGCCTTGATTGACATGACGGACTCAACGCCGCCCGCCGCGCCAAGCAAGTGCCCGTGCATCGCCTTCGTCGACGACACGGCGATCTTGTCCGCATCGGCGCCGAGCGTTTCGCGGATGGCTTTCGTCTCGGTCGGATCGTTCATCAAAGTGCCGGTGCCGTGCGCGTTCACGTAGATCTTCTCGCCGGCCGGAAGACGGACGCCCTGAAGCGCCGCCTTCATGGAGCCGGCTGCGCCTTCAACCGCCGGATTGATCATGTCATTGCCGTCGGCGTTCATCCCGAAACCGACGATTTCGGCATGAATCTCGGCGCCGCGGGCCTTGGCGCGCTCATACTCCTCAAGCACCAGAACGCCCGCCCCTTCGCCAATGATGAGCCCTTTGCGGTTCTTCGAAAACGGGCGGCAGAACTCATCCGACAGGATGTGCATCTGTTTCCAGGCGTGCAGCGCGCCCTTATTGATGATCGCTTCAGAGGCGCCCGCCACGGCGGCGTCGCTCGTCCCCGCCCGGATAAGGTCCGCCGCGACGCCGATTGCATGGGCGCCTGATGCGCATGCGGATGAAATCGCGAACGCCGGGCCCCGCAGGCCGTAGCGAATGGACAGATGGCTCGCCGCGGCGTTCGGAATAAGCCGCAAAATTGTCAATGGATGCGGGCGCTTTTCGAAGCACAGCATACTGATATAGGTGTCCTCAAGCGAGGACTGGCCGCCGATCCCAGTGCCGATGATCGTCGCCGTACGGCCACCTAGATCGTCTTCGGCGAAATCAAGGCCGGAATCCGCAACCGCCTGATCAGCCGCGAACGCGGCGTATCTCGAGAAGTCGTCGGCGCGGCCAAGATCGCGGCCAAGCTCCTTGGCGAAGGGCTCGAAGCCGTCCATCTGAGCCACGGGCACGGTAATCTCAGATCCGTCATTGGCCTTGATGGTGCGAATTTCCGTGCCGCAAACGCCGTCAACGGCGTTCGACCAGAACTCGCCGACGCTCTTGCCGGTGGCGCAGACCGCGCCCATGCCGGTTACGACGACACGGCGTCCGCCCCTGTTCGCGTCTGACCCGCTCAAAACGCCCTCACGTCACGGCGCCTAAACGAGTAGAGGATTTCGCAGACAACACGTGAGCACGCTCCCTAACGTAATCCCGGAAACACCGAAGGGCGTTATCCGGGATCTCCAACCATTTTTGCGACAGATCCCGGATCGGCTCCGCCGTCCGGGATGACGCGACCTGAAGCATGTCACTCACGCTTGACCCTAAGACTGGCCGCTCATCTCTTTGACGGCGTCGATAAGATCGCCAACCGTTTTCATATCGGCGAGCGGATTTTCATTGGCGTTGAACGGCACCTCGATGCCGAGCTTTTCCTCCACCTCGTAAATGATCTCGACGACCGCGAAGCTGTCGATGCCGAGGTCCGTAATCGCCGTCTCACGCGTTGGATCGCCGGTGAGGCCCACGGCGTTTTCCTTGATGATCTCCAACAGCGCGCTTTCGATTTCCGCCACGTGATTGGCTCCTGTCTGATATCTCTCCCCCGGGGTCCCGCGCGACGATGGCGTCGTCGGCCAACGGGTCGCCGCCCGGTTCTCTTGAAACAGCGCTTAGCGCGTCCGGAAGCTTTTGGAAACGGCGCCACGCGTGAGGCGACGCGGCGCCTTACCGATGACTAATCGCGAAAATTCTTGAATTGCAGGGGCTGTTCGATTTTCAGGCCCTTCACGAACGCGATCACTTCTTGCAAGTCGTCCCGCTTCTTGCCGGTGATCCGCAGTTCCTCGCCCTGGATCGCCGCCTGCACCTTGAACTTCGCGCCCTTGACCTCCTTGACGATCTTTTTCGCCGTCTCCTTGTCGATCCCCTGGCGCAACAGAACCTGCTGGCGCACCGACTGGCCGGCCGCCTGCTCAACTTTCTGATAGTCGAGGGAGCCGGGCTCAATGCCGCGCTTTTGCATATTGCCCTGCAGGATCTCGTGCATCTGGCGCAGCTTCATGTCGTCGTCGGCGTTGATGGTGATGACGGCGTCGGCCATCTCCACGGTCGATTTCGATCCCTTGAAGTCGAACCGCGTGCCGATTTCGCGCATGACGTTCTGAACGGCGTTATCCGCTTCCGCGACGTCAATCTCCGAGACAATGTCGAATGACGGCATGGGCGACTCCTCTTTTGCTCAGGTCTCGGTCGAAGGCGCATAGGCGCTGACGAATTCGGTCGGCATCCGCGTCGGCCGGCCGCCCTCCAATTCAATGCAGACCATGTGGGATGATCCTCGAAAGAGCGCAACGCCGTCCGAAGCGCGCCGGAATTCGAACGCCCGCTCGATCCGAACGCGCCGGTCATTGGCCGCGATCCAGGTGGCCGCCGCGATCTCCTCGCCCTTCAGCGTCGGCTTCAGATACTGGAAGTCATGGCGGTGGACGACGACCCCAGCCCCGAGACGCCGGTAGGCCTCGAAGTCAAGGCCGACCGCACCTGAATGCGCCCAGGCGACGTCCATCGCCCAGGCGACATAGCGCACATTGTTCGCGTGGCCGAATTCATCAATGTCGCCTGGTTCGACCGTCAGATGTCGGACGAATGGGTCAGCGACAGGCCAATCAAACTCAGGCAACAAAAACCTCTTTCGCTTCGCCTACAGAATAAAGCGCGTCGGACGGCCATGTAAGCCGGGTTCTGTCTCTCCGATAAAGCCCTTGCGGACATATGCCCTCCTTTTGAGAGGGGGGAGAGGACGGCCATCCATCTGGGACCGCCCTTGCGAGCGGCCTCTAGCAACCTACCCGGACGACTGGGGTCGAAGACACCCCCGGATCAGCCCCGAAAGGCCTCCCCGCGTCATCCCTATTCGGTCTTGCTCCAGGCGGGGCTTGCCATGCCCGTCCCATTGCTGGGCCGGCGGTGCGCTCTTACCGCACCTTTTCACCCTTACCGTCGATCCGTCGCCGGACCAAAGGCGGTTTGTTTTCTGCGGCGCTATCCCTCGACTAACGGACCGATGCGGTCCGCCGCCGGCCGGGCGTTACCCGGCGCCTCGTCTCCGTGGAGCCCGGACTTTCCTCAAGGGAAGCAAGCTTCCCCCGCGGCCGTCCGGCCATCCGACGCGTAGGTAGATTTGGGGGGCGGCGGCGCGGGGGTCAAGCGAGCGTTCGCTCTGGCGGCGCATCACCGGCTAGGCGCAAGAGGCCGACGCTCCAATGGCCCTCATCCTGAGGAGCGCGGACGCAGACCGCGCGTCTCGAAGGATAGAAACGCGCGTAGTCGATTGCGGCCATCCTTCGGGACGCATCGCTTGCGCGATGCTCCTCAGGATGAGGTTTCCAATGACGCCGGCTTTGGGCGACTGCTGGACCAGGCGCCAGCCTAGCTTGCCTCCCCCGCCGCCCAGATCGCCGCGGCCTTGGTCAATGGGCTTAGCCCCTGCCCCAGCGCCGCCGGGCAGAACCGCCGTTGGAAGGCGAGGACGGCGGCGGCGTGGGCGCGATCCGGCGCGTCGTAGCCGATGTCGGCGATGGCTTTCAGGGCGTCGAAATAGTCCACCGACGGGTCAGGCGCGCCCCTGTAGGTCCCGATGGCGAGGCTCTTCTCGGCGAGCCGGTCCCAGGGGAACAATTCGCCGGGGTCCTCCTTGCGCTCGGGCGCGACGTCGGAGTGGCCGACCACGCGCGCCGGCTTAACCCCGTGGCGCGCGACAACGCCCGCAACGAGGTCGATCACCGCGGCGACCTGCTCCTCCGGAAACGGACGATAGCCCCATTCATGACCCGGATTGACGATCTCGATCCCCACCGACCGGGCGTTGATGTCGCTCTCGCCGCGCCAGCTCGCAACGCCTGCGTGCCAGGCGCGGTTTTCCTCCGCCACCAGACGAAAGACGCGTCCGTCTTCTTCGACGAGGTAGTGGGCGGAGACCTTCGCCGCCGGATCGCGCAGGCGGTCCAGCGCCTCCGCGCCGGTTTGCATCCCTGTGTAATGCAACACGACCATGTCCACGCCGCGGCCGCGGGCGTCGGAATTCGGCGATGGCGCGTCTTCGATCCTGATGCTCATGCGTCTTTTTTAGCCCCGGCGCGGCGTCGAAAGAACCCCGCGCCGCGCGCGCCCGGCTCCGGCGCGGCGCGGTTTGAGCGCAGCAGAATGACTCCGACTCCGAACATCGTCATCAGACCGCCGATCGCGAAGACGGGCGTAAACGGCTCACCGAGAAAGACGACCGACGCGGCCACTGCGATGACCGTGGTGATGAACGCGCTCGGCGCCACGAGGGAAATCGGCAGGCGCTGAATCAACCAGTAGTACGAGGTGTGCCCGATGATCGAGGCGCCGATTGCGGAATAGACGACCGCGCCGACGACCCGCCAGGGATCGGCGCTCACGAGACGGCTGAAGCCGCCCGGCTCCATGATAAGCGCCGTCGGCGTCAGGAATACAAAGCCGATGACGCCGAACCATGCGAGAAACTCAATCGGCTTGAAGCCTTCCGTCCGTTTAATGATCACCGCGCCGACCGCTTCAAACATAACGGCGGCGGCGACCATGGCGACGCCGAGCGTCTGCGATCCGCCCGCCGCATCATCGGCGTCGCCGTTCACCGCGATAAGGACGACGCCCGCGAATGCGAGCGCGATGCCGCCAATCCGGCGCCAGCCGACCGTCTCGCCCAGGAACAAGACCGAAAGGATCGTCGCGAATGGCGTGTAGAGTTCAACCGCGACGGCGCTTGAAGACGCCGTCGCCCGCGTGAGGCCGTTGAACAAAAAAGCGTAGTTGAGCGCCCCGAGGCATAGGCCGGCAACAAAGATCCGGCCCATCGCGCCTGGCCGCCAACGCAGGAAAGGCGCCAGCAACCCGGCGACGAGCGCCATGCGCACGGCTGCGTAAGTCGTCGGCGGCAGGTCCGCGACCGCGAGCTTAATGACGATGAAATGCAATCCCCAGAACAGGCACATGTTCATGAGGACCGCGAACTCGCGAAGCGACATGGCGGACCCGGTTTCCAATAAGGGGCGCGTGGAAACGTCGCTTCACGACGCAAACCGCGCGGCTTTCAGGCGCTTAGTATGTAAGGAAACCAAAGTCGATAGCGGGCGGAGGGCGAGCGGAAAACGATCCCTCACGCACCCGCGCACGGGCCGCTGAAGGGGCCGGTTACGCCGGCGACAACGCGCGCCATCGCGGACGCTTTCCATGCGCGCGCCCACCTCCGACCACGCCAAAGGCGGCCACGGCGAGAGGCGCGGCGATCGCCAACGCGGCAAGACCAAGGGCGAAAATCGTCAGCAGTCCGGTCAATGAGACGAAGTCGACAAGCCGGCCCGACACGCCGCCATTCATTGCGCCGCTTCTGGCCGACTTGCGGGTGTTCCCCGGCGCAGACCGAAGTGACGTCGCTTTAACGGGCGCCGTTGTCGCTCGGATCGCAGTCGTCTCTGACGTCATCGCTTCGCCTCAGGCAATGTTCGCGTCCGATCGGCGCCCGACGCTTCCGTCATTCGACGCGAACGATCTTACAAAAGCTTACGCAGAGCCCGCCCGAATGGTCCAGCGGCGCCGCCGCTAGGCGCTGACGCGCTCCAGAGCGCGCTGGTACGCCTCATTTACCGCCGCCATTCTGCCTTCGGCGATTTTCGACAGATGTTCAGGCACCCCGCGCGCCACGAGCGCGTCCGGGTGATGCAGCCGCGCCAAGTCACGATAACGGGCGCGAATGGCCGCCTGGTCCGCCTCTGGCGGCAATCCGAGGATGAACAGCGGATCCTCCGCCTCAAGGCCCAGATGCGCCGCCTTAATGCGCGCAAAGCATCCCGGCGCGATCCCGAAGACCGCCGCGGCCTCCTCCAGCATCGCCAGTTCCTGCGGGTGGGCGACGCCGTCCGCCGCCGCAATATGGAAGAGGCAGTCGAGCACGTCCTCCAGAACGGCGGGCTCTTCCTCGTAGAGCTTCGCCACCTGCTTCAGGTAGTGGTCGAACCCCGCCACGTCCTGCTGGGCGAGGCTATAGACCATCTCCACCTTGCGCCGCTCGCCCTGCGGGAAGTTAAAGAAATCCTTGAACGCCGCCACTTCGTCGTCGGTGACGACGCCGTCCGCCTTCGCCAGCTTCGCAGACAGCGCGATGAGGGCGATGGAAAATGTCGACTGGTCGCGGCGGGTCTTCGCCTCAGCCAATCCATTCAACAACGCCCCAAGCGTCCGCTCACGCGCGGCGTCGAGGATGGATCCGATCTTCTCCCACACGGTTTGGTTTCTCCTCCTCACAACCGTCAATTCGGATAGCGGCGACCAATCAAGACACGGCCCCACCCGCTGCGAAAGCCCCGCTCACGGTCGAGCGGATGAAAAATTATCAAAAAATATTCGAGTGCAACTTCAGAACTCTTGTGGAAAATGTGCGCAATGGATGCGCCATCGATCGACACGGTGGTTTTGCAAACTCGTCACAAGAGAGTCACAGTCCCGCCAGCCAACGCGAAACGAGGGGGGCTCGGCGATGCATTCGCTCCTATCTCAGTTGCGTATCGCCAGCGTCGGGGTGGTCTGTGGGGCCGGCGCAATGATCTTGATGATCGCTATCTTGAACGTCTTATAGCGGCCGATCCGCGTCGCATCTTACCAATCCGACCCATCGACGATGGGCGGCGAAGCGTCGCTGGCGACAGCGACGTTTCAGCAAATCGGACTGCGCCGACCCACCCTGTCAGGACGGCTCATAGGCAAGAATGGGCGACAGCCATTTCTCGGCTTCCGCCCGCGGCGTGTTTTTGCGCGCCGCATAGTCTCGCACCTGATCGGCGGCGATGTGGCCAACGCCAAAATAGGTCGATTGCGGGTGCGCGAAGTAGAGGCCGGAAACCGACGCGGGCGGCGTCATCGCGAAACTCTCGGTGAGGGCCATGCCGGCATTTTTCTCCGCAGACAGAAGATCAAAGATTGTCTGCTTCTCCGTATGGTCGGGCTGCGCAGGATAGCCAGGCGCAGGACGAATGCCGCGATACTTCTCCGCAATCATTTCAGTCGCCGACATCATTTCGTCGGCGGCGTAGCCCCAGAGCTCGCGCCTGACGCGCGCATGCAACGCTTCGGCGAAGGCCTCGGCGAAACGGTCCGCGAGCGCCTTCGACATGATCGAAGAGTAGTTGTCGTCCGCGCGGTCGAAGCTTTCGGCGAGCGCCTCCTCGCCATGGCCAGCCGTCACGGCGAACGCGCCGATATAGTCGGCCTTGCCTGAGGCGATCGGCGCGACGAAATCGGAGAGGCAATAGTTCGGCGCGCCGGCCTCTCGCTTAGGCATCTGCTGGCGCAGTCCATGGAAGCGGCAACGCTCCTCGCGCCGATTTTCATCCGTATAGATAACGATATCGTCGCCGTCGGCGTTCGCCGGGAAAAAGCCGGCGACGCCGTGCGCCGTCAGTTTACGCCCCGCGATGATGTCAGCCAGCATGTCCTTTGCGTCGGCGTAGAGCCCGCGCGCCGCCTCGCCCACGATCTCGTCCTCCAATATCTGCGGATACCGGCCCGCGAGATCCCAAGAGGCGAAAAACGGCGTCCAGTCGATATAGTCGGCGAGCTCGGCGAGGCTAAAGTCCCGAAACGCCCTGGCGCCGAGAAATGATGGAGCAGGCGGATCATACGCACGCCAATCAATCACTGGCGCATTCTCCCGCGCCTTTTCAATCGGCAGTCGCGGAGAGCGCCCGGCCGCGGCGGCGTGGCGTTCGCGAATGCCCGTATACTCCGCGTTGATTTCTGTCAGGTAGGTATCGCGCTTCTCCTCGGATATCAGCGAACCGACCACGCCGACGGCGCGGCTCGCGTCCGTCACATAGACAACGCCATTATCGTACTCCGGCGCAATCTTGACCGCGGTGTGGGTCCGGCTCGTCGTCGCCCCGCCAATGAGGAGCGGCGCTTGGAAGCCTTCTCGCTTCATCTCCGCGGCGACGTGGCGCATTTCATCAAGACTTGGCGTAATGAGGCCGGAAAGCCCGATCACGTCGACATTGTGCTCCTTCGCCTTGGAGAGAATTTCGTTGGCCGGCACCATCACGCCGAGATCGACGACCTCATAATTGTTGCACTGAAGAACGACGCCGACGATGTTTTTGCCGATATCATGAACGTCGCCCTTGACCGTCGCCATCAGGACCTTGCCATTGGCCTGTCCCTGCTCAAGGCCCGCCTCTTCTTTCTCTTTCTCCATGAAGGGCGTCAGATACGCGACCGCCTGCTTCATGACGCGCGCGGATTTGACGACCTGCGGCAGGAACATCTTGCCGGACCCGAAGAGATCGCCGACGACATTCATGCCGTCCATCAGCGGCCCTTCGATCACGTAAAGCGGCCGGCCGAGTTCGCCCCGCGCTTCCTCCGTGTCCTCAATAATAAAGTCCGTAATGCCCTTAACGAGCGCATGCCGCAGGCGTTCGGCCACCGGCGCCTCGCGCCAGGCGAGATCGACCTCGACCTTCTTCTTGGCGCCGCCGCGATACCGCTCAGCGACTTCCAGGAGGCGCTCCGTCGCATCGTCCCGGCGATTGAGGATGACGTCCTCTACGGGCTCGCGCAGGTCCGCCGGGATCTCGTCATAGATCGCCAACTGGCCGGCGTTGACGATCCCCATGTCCATTCCCGCCTCGATGGCGTGATAAAGAAAGACCGAGTGCATCGCCTCGCGCACGGGTTCGTTGCCGCGGAACGAGAAGGAGATATTGGACACGCCACCCGAAACGCGCGCGCCTGGCAGCGTCTCCTTGATGGCCCGCGTCGCCTCAATGAAGTCAACGGCGTAATTGTTGTGTTCTTCGATGCCGGTGGCGACGGCGAAGATATTCGGATCAAAGATAATATCCGTCGCAGGGAAACCGGCCGTCTCGGTCAGGAGCTTATAGGATCGTGTGCAGATTTCGATTTTGCGCTCGGCGGTGTCCGCCTGGCCAACTTCATCAAACGCCATCACGACGACCGCCGCGCCATAGCGCATCACTTTGCGCGCCTGCTCAAGAAACGGCGCTTCCCCCTCTTTCAGCGAAATCGAATTGACGATCGACTTTCCCTGGACGTTTTTCAAACCCTCTTCGATCACCTCCCATTTGGAGGAGTCGATCATCACCGGCACGCGGGCGATATCCGGCTCACCGGCGATGAGCCTCAGAAAACGGCGCATCGCCTCGACGCCGTCGAGCATGCCCTCGTCCATATTGACGTCAATGATCTGCGCGCCGCTTTCCACCTGTTGGCGGGCCACCGCGAGAGCATCGTCATAGCGCCCTTCCTTGATCAGCTTACGAAACTTCGCCGAACCCGTGACGTTCGTTCGCTCGCCGACATTAATGAATACGGACCGCGTCATTCCTCGCCGACTCCATCTTTTGGCGCTTCCCCCGGACGAACGAGCCCTGGCAGGCCGTCGATCGATTCGGCGTTTTTCGCGTATCGTTTCTCGCGCCATTCCTCCGCCGGCTTATCGCCGACCCAGCGGCGAAGCTGTTCTCGCTCGCCCTTGAACTCGTAGAACGGCACGCCCCAGCCGCAGCTATCCGACACCCGAGACACCTTCAGCCGAAAGATCGAGCGGGCGCGGTCGAACTGTGGAAACAGGGCGATCAGGTCATCGAACCCCGGTTCGTCGAAGCTTATCGCCTCCGCCCGCCCGTAGACGCGCAGAATGTTCGCACGGCCTTCAAAGGCGCAGAACATCAGCGTCATACGGGCGTTCTCGCGCACATGCGCGAGCGTCTCGATCCCCGACCCGCCAAGATCGATCCATACAAGCGTATGCGGATCAATAACCGAAAGACTGTCATACCCTTTTGGCGAGAGATTGACGCACCCGTCCGCAGACAGGGGCGCGGTCGCCACAAAGAACAGTTTCTGCTCCCGGATGAACGCGATGTGTTTTTCGTTCAACGCCTCGTATGCGTCACCCATAGACCCCGCCTTTCCGTCTCGCGCCGCAACCGATCAAGCCGCCGGCGCGCCGCCTGCCGCGTGATCGGTTGCGGCGTTCTTTTTCTCACCGCCGTCGCCGACCTCGCCCGCCCCGGTCTTCGGGCGGAGGCCCAGCATATGGCAGAGCGCAAACACGAGGTCGTCGCGATTGAGCGTATAGAAATGAAAATCCTTCACCCCCCGCTCAGCCAGATCGAGGCACTGCTCCGCCGCAACGGTCGCCGCGATGAGCCGTCGCGTCTCCGGATCGCCATCAAGGTTCTGGAAGAGCTTGACCAGCCGGCCCGGGAGAGTTGCGCCGCACACGTCCGCCATTTTGCGCACCGACGCGAAATTCGTCACCGGCATGACGCCCGGCGCGATCGGGATATCGATCCCGGCGTCTCGAACGCGGTCGAGATAGCGCAGATAGACGTCATTATCGAAGAAGAACTGGGTCAGGCCGCGCGTAGCGCCCGCGTCGACCTTTCGCTTCAGCATATCGATGTCCGCGGCGTTCGACGGCGAATCCGGATGCTTTTCCGGATAGCAGCCGACGGATATCTCAAAGTCAGCGATCTTGCGCGCGCCTTCGGCGAGTTCAGCTGCGTTGGCGTAGCCGCCAGGATGCGGCGCATACGGATCGCCCGGCCCGCCCGGCGGATCGCCGCGCAGCGCCACAATGTGACGAACGCCCGCGGCCCAGTACTCACGCAGAACGTCATCCACTTCTTCTTTCGTGGCGGCGACGCAGGTCAGATGAGCCGCCACAGGCAGGGTCGTCTCGTTCACAACACGCGAGACCGTCTCATGGGTCCGAGAGCGCGTGGACCCGCCGGCTCCATATGTGACGGACACGAACTGAGGGCCCAGCGGCGCGAGCTTCTCCACCGCCGCCCAGAGTCTTTTCTGCATCGCCTCGGTCTTCGGCGGGAAGAACTCGAATGATACGCGAAGGTCGGACATGAGGCGTCAGTCTCCAAAAAGCGAATTGCGACGTCGTTCGTCGCAGCAGATCAATTGATCGATTGATCCAGGCGCACGGCTTTGACGGCGTTCGCCGCCGCTTCCTCGGTCAGCGCGAACGGACGTAGAGCGTCAGAGGCCTTGAATAGCCAGATCTTCACAGTCAGCCCCTTATCGTCATTGCGGTCCGGGCGCAGCGTGGCGGACGACGCCGGCTCAAGCCCGACCGCGGCGGCCCAGCCCGCGACTTCTTCTTCGGAGAACCCGAGCCGCCGATGAGCGTGCTCGTCTCGGAGAAACTCAAAATCGTGCGGCGCGAAATCTGAAATGATCAGCCGTCCGCCGGGCTTCAGCACCCGCGCCGCTTCCGCGACGGCGGCGGCGGGCTCGGCGAGGTAGTGCAGGACATGATGGATGCAGACGATGTCCGCGGAGGCCGTCTCGGCAGGCGCGGCGAGCGCGTCGCCAAGGCGCACTTGCGCGTGCGCGACCCCCGCCTCTTCAAGTCGCGCGCGCGCCACCGCGAGCATCTCGCGCGACAGATCGTACCCAACGCCTTCCGAGTAGAGATCAGCGAACGCCGTCAGCATACGGCCCGTGCCAGTGCCGAAATCAATAAACAGATCCGATCTTTCGTCGCCGAGGATTTCCCGCATTTTCGCTTCGATCGCCGGCTCGGGAATATGCAGCCCGCGGATGCGGTCCCAGTCGCCGGCGTTGGCGCGGAAGTATTGCGCGGCGGCGGCGGCGCGGGCGGCCCGGCTCTGCTCGAAGCGCTCGCGGTCGCGGGCGAGCACCCGGTCATCAGACGCGTTCAGTTCCCGCAGGGCTTCGCTGATCGCCGCAAAGGCCGGCTCGGCGTCGCGGTCCACCGGCGAGAAACGATAGAAAATCCAGGAGCCTTCCCGGTGGCGCTCAACGAGCCCGGCATCCGCAAGTATCTTTAAATGACGGCTAACGCGCGGCTGGCTCTGGCCGAGGATCTGCGTGAGCTCGGACACGGTCAGCTCGCCGCGACGCAAAAGCGCTCCGATCCGCAGGCGCGTCTCTTCGCCGACAGCGCGAAACACGTGGAGCAACTGATCTAGAGACACGCGCCGCCTATCCGAAATCTTGCTCCTTCACGTATAAACATATCCTTATATCCAATTCAACTCCGGCGGCGGGGTTGTCGATCTCGCGCGCGGTTTTCGGATCGCCGTTAACCGTCTAGACTGACATCAGGGCCAGTGGTCCCAGATCTTCCTTCTCGCACCGCCAATTCAGGTACAGGTCGTGACGTCGCAAAAAACTGATGATTTGCGGAAGGCGGGCCTTACCGCCGCGGCGCTCGCAACGCTCCAGATCGCCCTGCTGGTGGCGCCGGCGGCGGCGCAGGAAGGCCCTTCCGGGCAGGCCGGCGAGCGCATGGACCCGCAGCGGATTGAAGAAGCGATCGAGGCGTCAAAGACAGTTACGGACGAAGAAGACCCGTGGGCCGGGTTCAATCGCGCGATGTTCGACGCCCACAATTTCCTCGACGACAATCTGCTTGTGCCGATCTCGCTCGCCTACCGTGAGGTGACGCCGAAACGGGGGCGCCGAGGGATTCGTCGATTCCTTTCAAACCTGCGGGCGCCGGTGACGCTCGTGAATGACCTCCTGCAGGGCGAATTCGGTCGCGCGCGCAACACGGCGACGCGCTTCGTCGTCAATTCGACGATCGGCGCCGGCGGCTTCGCCGACCCGGCGGGTCTGATGGGCATTGAGGGACATCGCGAAGACTTCGGTCAGACGCTCGCCGTATGGGGCGTTGATTCAGGACCCTATCTCTTCCTGCCGCTTGTCGGGCCGAGCACCGTTCGTGGGACCGTGGGCACTGGCGTCAATATCCTGCTTGATCCGTCATTCTACGTGCGCACGCCGCCGGCGAACACAGGCCGGTTGGTGCGCGCAGGCGTCGGCGGCATCAGCGCGCGCGAGCCCTTCATCGAGCCACTAGCGGACATGCGCGACAACTCGCTCGACTATTACGCCGCGTTCCGCAGCTTTTATCTCCAGAACCGCCGCAGGCAGATCATGAACGGTCGCTTCGACCTGACGCCTGCGGCGGCGGACGAAGAGGCTTTTGACGAACTCGAGGCCGAACTGGACGCTCTGGATGCGGAGTTCGAGACCGACGGCGGCCAACAGAACTAGTCAGCGACCACGGACGCCGCCGCACGGGCGCTGCGCCGCGGCCTCGCTCCAGGCGGATAGTTCCGCTCCATACCTGTTAAAGTCGCCGATCGGCCGCGTCGCGACGCCGTCGCTCATGGCCGCCGCAGCCACCGCCGCCGCCACGTGAGGCAATAGCCGTGGATCGAATGGCTTCGGCAAAATGTAATCCGTACCGAAATCAAGCGGCTCGACTGGATAGATATCCCTGACCGTTTGCGGCGCATCCGACCGCGCAAGGGCGGCGATCGCGTCCGCAGCGGCGCGCGTCATGCCTCTCGTGATACGCCGCGCGCCGACGTCAAGCGCGCCCCGGAACAGGAACGGGAAACACAAGACATTGTTCACCTGGTTCGGATAGTCCGAGCGCCCCGTGGCGATGATCGCGCCTGGCGCCGCAGCGGCGGCGTCCTCCGGCCAGATTTCCGGGAACGGATTGGCGAGCGCCAATATGATCGGTCGCTCCGCCAGGCTAGCCGCCATTTCCGGCGACAGGACGCCGCCAACCGACAGGCCCAGAAACACATCCGCCCCCTGAACGACATCACCGAGCGCGCGCGCCTTGGTTTTTTTGGCGAACGCCGATTTTCGCGGATCCATGTTCTCGCGCCGACCCGCGTAGACGACGCCGTGGCGGTCCGTCAGCGTGATGTTGTCTCGCGCTGCGCCGGCCGCAACGAGCATCTCCACGCACGCAATCGCAGCCGCGCCTGCTCCCGCAGTGACGATGCGCGCCTCTTCCAAACGTCTTCCGGTGAGGCGCAACGCATTTTCGAGCGCCGCAAGGACGCAGACAGCCGTTCCATGCTGATCATCATGGAACAGAGGAATAGTCATTCTTTCATGACAGATGCGCTCCACCTCGAAACAGTCGGGCGCGCGCACGTCTTCGAGATTGACGCCGCCAAAGCTCGGCTCCAGCGCCGTAATGATCTCCGCCAGCTTCCGCGGATCGCTTTCGTCGATGCAAACGTCGACCGCGTTCAGTCCGGCGAAGCGCGCGAACAACGCCGCCTTGCCCTCCATCACTGGTTTGGACGCAAGCGGGCCGCGATCGCCAAGCCCCAGAAGCGCCGTGCCATTCGTCATGACGGCGACCGTCGCGCCCTTGTTCGTGAGGTCGAGAGCAGCCTCCGGGCGCGCGGCAATGTCAAGGCACGGCGCCGCCACACCCGGCGAATATGCGAGCGCCAGGTCGTCCGGCGCGGATAGCGGTTTGGTGGGCGCGCTCGCCATCTTCCCCGGCGGCGCGGCGGCGTGATAGGCCCGCGCGGCCTCAAAAAGCGCATCTTCACCAGACTGCTTCTTCGACGCGCGCGCTTTGAACGCAGCCGTATAGCCCGACGCGTCAGGCGTTTTCCTGAACCATCTTTCGAACATGCAACCGCCCCTCGCCGTCCCCACGCCGCACTATGAAGCCGCGCGCGTCGATGGACCAGCGCCAAGGCGCGAATGTGATGGCCGATTTTACCTCTCGACCCGACGACTGAATGAGAGGCCGGCGAGCCCGACGATCATCAGCCACATCGCGCCAGGCAGCGGCGTTTCGACGACCGGCGCAGCCGCCAGGGGCGGCGTCCGGGAACGAGCGCCGCCCGCCTGAGCCATGTCCGAATCGCCGCCTGTGGAATTGTCGTCCGCGACGTTGGAAGGGTCTCCAAGGATCGCCTGGCTGACCCGATCCGACAATTCATCCGCAACAGGATCCAATAGAGACTCATCAGGTGGCGCATCTTCTTCGATTGGAGCACCTGGCGAGCGCGCTTCGCGGTCGCTAGCGCCGCCGTGGTCCGGCTCCCCCTGATCGACTTCGTCATCGCCCGGCGCAAGCGCGCCGCCGCCAAAACCGCGGCCGCCCCCGCCGAGGCCCGCAACGCCGCCTCCCGCGGCGCCGATCCCCCGCGCCCTCGGCAATCTTGAAGCTGAAGCATTGTTCGACCGGGGCGCGCCGTCGGCGGCGACGAGCCAGCCTGCGTGCGGCGCGTCCCACCACGCGTAAAGCTCCGCCTCCGTCGCAACCCCATTTTCGACCGCTGAGCGCGCGGCCTCGGCGGACGCGGACGCGACGAAAAGAGCATCGACAGCGCACTCGCGGGGCCGCGAAGACGGCGCTTCAATCGACGCCTTATGCTGTTGTTTCGTAAGCAGAGTATCTTCGACGTCACGCACAACGCGCGTAAGGATCGCACCCGTCGACGCGCATGGCGCTTGATCGGTCAATCTCGCGCCGAGGACCGCCTTTTTGATCGGCATTTCTGCGGCGACAAAGCTCGTCGCGCCGCTTTCCGATGCGAAGTCTTCGCCAATCCCGTCGAACCGCGCCTCCTGCGCGCGCTGGGCCGCCGTATGGGCGCCGGCGCGCGCGCCGGCCACAAAGGCGACCGTCGCCGCCGTCGGAAACATGAGAAAGAGGACCGCCAAAAACCGCCGCAAGCGGCGTTTTCTCTTCTGCGATGGATTGTTTGAGTTCGCCAATTTGCGCGCCTTCGACCGCCTGCGGAACATTCGGCGTTAACGCGAGCAATATTCGCGCCAAAGAGGCGAAGCGCCCCAAAAGACGTCGCTTGGCGGGAATTTAGCGGGAGTTCTGGCCGTACTGTCCTTGCGGTCTCAGAGAGCGCGTTAATCTTAAGATTGCACGGAGAACGGCGTGAAGTTGGTCTCGTTGTCAAATACGTCGACGCCTTCGATGCGCTTCAAGGTTCCGACAATCTTGTAGGTAACCGGCGTCAGGAGCGCCTCCCATAGGACCTTCAGAACATAGTTCGTGACGAGGACCGTCATCACCTGCGACAGCGACCAGACGCCCAGAAACGCCAGCGGGTAGAAAAGGAGGCTGTCGACGCCCTGGCCGACCACCGTCGACCCAATGGTCCGCCGCCAGAGATGCGCGCCCCCGGAGGCGACTTTCATCCGCGCCATGACGAAGGCGTTGGCGAGCTCGCCCGCCCAGAACGCCACGACGGACGCGAAGACAATACGCGGTGTCAGCCCGAAGACCTGTTCGTAGGCGGATTGCCCCTCCCAGCCGGGCGCCGGCGGCATGGCGACGACGACCCAGGACATAAACGCCATGAAGAGGACCGCCGCGAAGCCGGCCCACACGACGCGCCGCGCGCGGGCGTAGCCATAGACTTCGGTCAAGACATCGCCGAGCACATAGGAAAGCGGGAAGAACAAGATCCCGGCGCCGAATATCCCAAACTCAAACGGGCCGACTTTCACCGGCTCAAACACCTGCACCAGCTTCGCCGCGCCGATGAGGTTTGAGCAGATGAGGATCGCGACGAACGCGGCCATCGCGAAGTCGTAGTATTTGAAACGATGGGTCGAGAGGCGAACGGCGTCGTCTACGCGATCGATGTTATCTTGGCGCATTGTCCGTTGAGCGCCGTCGGCGGAAAGAGTCATTTTCAGGCTTGGCCTCTTTGCGGGATCGCGCGACGCCGCGCGCGTTAGGCGTCGTTACGCGTCGAGGCGAGCGCCTTGATCACCCCGCGCAACGTTCGGGTCTCGCCTTCGCTGAGCCCGGCGCGCGAAAACGCGACGCGCAAGTTGCGTTCTTTTGCATAGCGTTTTTCAGGCGGGAAGAAATAGCCGCGCGGCTCAAGCTCATCGAAGAGGTGGGCAATGAGGTTCTCGAAATCCTCCTTCGGCGCCGGCGTCGGGCGGCCCCAGGCCGCTTCATTTACGTTTTCCGAGGGCGGCGCATCATCACGGCCGAGCGCCACGCGTCGCCACTCATAGCCGATCAACAAAACCGCCTGCGCAAGGTTCAGCGATGGAAAGTGCGGATTTGTCGGTATCGACAGGATGGCGTCACACTTCAGGACATCGTCATTCTCAAGCCCGCGCCGCTCCGACCCGAAGACAATCGCGCAGCGCGCGCCCTCGTCCGTCCGCGCATGAAGATCGGCGCTCGCCGCATCCGGCGTCAAAACCGGCATGCGCATTTCCCGCGTCCGCGCCGTCGTCGCCAGGGCGTAGTTCACGTCCGACAGCGCCTCGCCGATGTCGGCGCAAAGCCGCGCCTGCTCAAGCACGCCGACGGCGCCCGAAGCCATCGCGATCGCCGCGTCATTGGGCCAGCCATCGCGCGGGGCGACAATGCGCATATCGGTAAAGCCGAAGTTCAGCATCGCCCGCGCAGCGGCGCCGATATTCTCGCCCATCTGCGGCTCGACCAGCACAACCGCCGGGGCGCGCGCATCGGCGCCCTCGAGGCCTCGGGCGGTTTTTGGTTCCTTTCGCATGACATTCGATAGGCGCTCGCCTTCGCATCAGGCAAGATGACGCTTCGTCCCGACCTGCAAAAGGAATGCGTCCCCGCAATGCGCCCGCTGCCCATCGAGCCGCTTGAGACCGATCGCCTCGCCTTGCGCGCGCCCGCCGCCGCGGACGTCGACGACATTGTGCGCTATGTCGGCGACATCGACGTCGCCGGCAGGCTCTCGCGCGTGCCGCATCCATACACGCAAGATGACGCGGCGTACTTTCTGAGGGAACTCGTCCCGAAGGCGACGGTCTGGGCCGTGGAGCGCCGCGAAGACAGCGCGTTCATCGGCGTCATCAGCCTGTCGCCGCACGACGGCGCGGCTGACGCGGAGCTCGGCTACTGGTTCGGCAAACCGTTCTGGGGCAAGGGCTACGCCACCGAAGCGGCGGGCGCCGTCGTCGCCTACGCCGACGCGAGCGGGCTTACGCTGCTTCACTCAGGTTTTTTTGAGTTCAACCCGGCGTCCGGGCGCGTCCTGCGCAAGGTCGGCTTTGAAGAGGCCGGCCGATCGACGCGTCCGAGCGCCGCCGACGGCGAAGAGCATCGCCACGTCGATATGTTGCGCAAACGCGGCGCGCCAACAGCATAGCGCCTTTGCGCCGCATCATCGGCGTTGATATAGCCGGACGCACACGCACCACGCAGCGCCGGAGAGCGCGCGGGCGCGCCCATTCGCATTCGTCTTCAGACCGAGGCAGGCCCTATAATGAGCAAAATCAAAGTCGAGAACCCGATCGTGGAAATGGACGGGGACGAGATGACCCGGATCATCTGGCAAATGATCAAGGACAAGCTCATTCACCCCTATCTCGACATCGACCTGAAGTACTACGACCTCGGCATTGAATCGCGCGACGCCAGCGATGATCAGATCACCATCGACGCGGCCGAAGCCACCAAGAAGTACGGCGTCGCAGTCAAGTGCGCCACGATCACGCCCGACGAAGCGCGGGTTGAGGAATTCGGCCTGAAAAAGATGTGGCGCTCGCCGAACGGCACCATCCGCAACATTCTTGGCGGCGTCGTCTTCCGTGAGCCGATCATTATCTCCAACGTGCCACGGCTCGTGCCGGGCTGGACGCAGCCGATCATTATCGGCCGCCACGCATTCGGCGACCAATACCGCGCAACCGACATGCTCTTCCCAGGCAAGGGCAAGCTATCCATCAAGTGGGAAGGCGAAAACGGCGACGTCCTCGAACATGAAGTCTACGAGGCGCCTTCGAGCGGCATCTATATGGGGATGTACAATCTCGATTCGTCGATACGAGATTTCGCCCGCGCCTGCTTCAACTACGGCATGCAGCGTCAGTATCCGGTTTATCTTTCCACCAAGAACACCATCATGAAAAAGTATGATGGTCGGTTCAAAGACATCTTCCAGGAAATCTTCGAGACCGAGTTCGAAGAAAAGTTCAAGGAATTCGGCGGGACCTATGAACACCGCCTCATCGACGACATGGTCGCGGCCTGCATGAAATGGTCGGGCGGCTATGTCTGGGCGTGCAAGAACTATGACGGCGACGTTCAGTCCGACACCGTCGCGCAAGGGTTCGGCTCGCTCGGCCTCATGACGTCGGTGCTGATGACGCCGGACGGCAAAACGGTAGAGGCGGAAGCCGCGCACGGCACCGTCACCCGCCACTATCGTCAGCATCAAAAGGGCGAGGAGACATCGACAAACTCGATCGCGTCGATCTACGCCTGGACGCGCGGGCTCACTTATCGCGGTCGCATGGACGGCAATGAGGAGCTCGTCCGCTTCGCCGAGACGCTTGAGAAGACGGTCATTCAGACCGTTGAACGCGGTTTCATGACCAAGGACCTCGCGCTGCTCATCGGCGCGGAACAGGCCTGGCAGACGACAAGCGGTTTCCTCGACAAGGTCGATGAACACTTTCAGGAGGCGATGTCCGCCTAGTCGCAAGAACCGGCGCGCTCGCAAGGCGCGTCCTATTCCCCTTGATCAACGCGTTCAACGCGAAATCCATGCATTTCGTCGTAAGCGCCCTTGTGAAGACATCTCTCGCTACGCATTTCGATGATCGGGCGGCGCCTCGGCGCGTTCGGGCGCGTCTTGTGAAGCCGAGGCCCAGCGACGCTCTGGCGCAAACAGCGCCCCGACCGAAGACGCCAGACTGAACGTGGACCACGCGGAAGGCGCATGGTCTGCTAGCTTGAAGCCATTAGGGGCTAACGCCTCCAACCGGGGTTACGACATGATCGATCAATCACGCCTTCTTCCGCGCCGTCTGCTCGCCGGGCTCGCCGCCGCCGGCGCCGTGGCGATTGCCGCGGGTCCTGCTGTCGCCGAAACGCGCACCTACGATCTGGACGGATTTGACGTGGTTTACGTCTCATCCGGGATCTACGCGACCGTGACGATCGGCGAGAGTTTCGTGGTCGAGATTGAAGCGGCGCAGCGCGATCTCGACCGCCTCGACGTTCGGGTCAAGGACGGTGAATTGAAGATCGGGCGCAACTACCGCGGCCTCAGTTGGGGACGCGAACGCGGCCGCATCGACGCACGCGTCACTTTGCCAAACCTCACAGGCCTCGAGGCCTCGTCGGGCGCGGACGTGACGGCGACCGACGTCGACGCCGGGTCATTCGGCATCGACGCCTCCAGCGGCGCCTCCATCGACGTCGCGGGCGCATGCGAAAACGCCTCGGTGGACGTTTCGAGCGGCGCAAGCGTCGATGCTGAAGGGCTTATCTGTAACGACGTAGACGTTGACGCGTCGTCCGGCGCGAGCGCGCGGGTCCACGCCGCGGAGCGCGTGACGGCTGACGCCTCCTCCGGCGCGTCCGTCCGCGTTTTCGGCGATCCTCAACAGAAACAATCGGATACGTCTTCAGGCGGATCAGTGCGGTACTGACCAAACGTCGGCTCGATCAGAAACGGTTCCTCGCCGTAGGCCTTTCTCGTTCAGCAGGTTCAAACGGCGAGACCCGCACGTTTCGTCCTCAAGAGAAACCGCTGCTCGCTTTCCAACACCGTGGGCGAGCAGACTTTGCGCGTTACTCTTCGCCGCCGAGCGCCGCCCTGATCGCATCAATCGCGGCCCCGGCTTTCGCGCCGTCAGGCCCGCCCGCCTGCGCCATGTCCGGGCGGCCGCCGCCGCCCTTGCCGCCAATCGCAACGGCGCCTTCGCGCGCGAGTTCGACCGCGGAGAGACGGTCCGTCAGGTCTTTCGTCACGCCAACCGCAAGCGCCGCCTTGCCGTCATTCACCCCGATGAACGCCGCGACGCCAGAGCCGAGACGCTCCTTGGCCTGATCAACGAGGCCGCGCAGGTCTTTCGCCGCGACGCCGTCAAGCGCCTTGCCGATAAACTTCACCCCTGCGATCACTTCAGCGTCTTCGCGCGGTCCCTCTCCGCCGCCGCCAAGCGCCAGCTTCTTCTTCGCTTCGGCAAGCTCGCGTTCAAGCTTCTTGCGCTCCGCGACGAGCGCCGCGACCCGGTCGGGCAACTCCCCCGGCACGGTCTTCAACGTGGCCGCGGCGCGTTTTGCGAGCGCCGCCTGCTCCTCCAGAAAATGCCGCGCCGCCTCGCCCGTCAGCGCTTCGATCCGGCGCACGCCAGCCGAAACGCCGCCCTCGGAGACGATCTTGAACAGCCCAATGTCGCCGAGCCGCGCCACATGGGTGCCGCCGCACAGCTCAACGGAGTATGCTTTGCCCATGCGCTCCGGATCGTCGCCCATTGTCAGTACCCGGACTTCATCGTCATACTTCTCGCCAAAAAGCGCAATCGCGCCGGCGCCCACGGCCTCATCATATCCCATGATTTTCGTCTCGACCTCGCCATTGCCGCGGACAACGCGGTTCACACGCGCCTCCACATCCGCAATTTCGGCGTCGGTCATTGGGGCCTCATGGGAAAAATCGAACCGAAATCGATCGTCCGCCACCAGCGAGCCCATCTGCCGCACCCCTGCGCCGAGCACGTCCCGCAGCGCACGGTGAACGAGATGGGTCGCCGAATGGTTCGCACGCGTCCTGTCGCGCCGCGCCACATCCACCTTGAGCGCATAGCGCTCGCCGACGCGCGCGCCCGCGGCGCCGACCTCGCCGTAATGAACGTGCAGCCCGCCGCCTCGTTTCTTGACGTCCTCCACATCAAACGCCCGTCCGCCCGAAAGAAGATTGACGACCCCTGCATCGCCGTGTTGACCGCCTGACTCAGCGTAAAACGGCGTCTGATCAAAGACGAGCGCAGCGAACGCGCCGGGCGTCGCCGCATCCACCCGCGCGCCGTCAACCACAATCGCCCGCAAGGCGCCTTCAGAGTCGTCGCGCTCGTAGCCGAGAAACGTGGTCTCGCCCACGTCCGCGCCGATCTCGTTCCACATCGCGTCGTCGCCCGCGTCGCCTGAGCCCGCCCAGGCCGCGCGCGCCGCGGCCCGCTGCGCCTCCATCGCGGCGTCGAAGCCATCGACGTCCACCGAACGCCCGTCTCGCCGCAACGCGTCCGCCGTCAGGTCGAGAGGAAATCCGTAAGTGTCGTAGAGCTTGAACGCCGCCTCGCCAGGCAGCGCGGCGCCCGCCGGGAGCTTGGCGACTTCCTCCTCCAGGAGCTTCAGCCCGCGGCCAAGAAGATCCTCGAACCGGTCCTCCTCGGCCGCGATGGTCGCGACAATGACGTCGCCGCCGCGCTTCAACTCGGGGAACGCTTCTCCCATCTCCGCCGCGAGGGCCGGCGCGAGCGCGGAGAGCAGGCGCGCATTCGGGTTCAGCGCATTCGCATAACGCATCGCCCGGCGCATAATCCGCCTCAGGACATATCCGCGTCCTTCATTCGAAGGCGCAACGCCATCGGCGATAAGAAAGGACGTCGCGCGCAAATGGTCAGCGACGACCCGATGGGCCGCCGCCGCGTCGCCTTGCGCTTTCGTTCCGGAGATTTCCTCCGAGGCATTGATCAGCGTTCGGAAAAGGTCGACTTCATAGTTTGAGTGAACCCCCTGAAGCACCGCGGCGATCCGCTCAAGCCCCATGCCGGTGTCGATCGACGGGCGCGGCAAACTCTCCTGACGTCCGCCTTCAAAACGCTCGAACTGCATGAAGACGAGATTCCAGATCTCGATGAAACGATCGCCATCCTCATCCGGCGATCCTGGCGGCCCACCCGGCACGTGGTCCCCGTGATCATAGAAGATCTCAGAGCAGGGGCCGCACGGACCTGTATCGCCCATCGACCAGAAATTGTCGCTTGTTGCGATACGGATGATTTTTTCATCCGGGAGCCCCGAGACCTTTCGCCACAACGCCGCCGCCTCGTCATCATCATGATAGACCGTGATAAGCAGTCGATCTTTCGGCAGAGCGAATTCGCCGGCGACCAGCGACCAGGCCGCCTCAATCGCCTCGGCCTTGAAATAGTCGCCGAAGGAAAAATTCCCGAGCATCTCGAAGAACGTATGGTGGCGCGCAGTGTAGCCGACATTATCGAGGTCGTTGTGCTTGCCGCCGGCGCGCACGCATTTCTGGGAGCTCGCCGCGCGCGAATAGCTGCGCGTCTCAGCGCCCGTGAAAACGTTCTTGAACGGGACCATGCCGGCGTTGACAAATAGAAGCGTCGGGTCATCGCTCGGCACAAGCGAGGCCGAGGGAACGACTTCATGGCCGCGCGCGGCGAAGAAATCGAGGAAAGTTGACCGGATGCTGTTCAAACTCGGCATGGCGCACACTCTGCAAAGCGGCCTTGGCCAGCTAAGCGGCCGCGGCGGGGCGAGTCCCGCAAACGCGAATTCGGCGAGGCGAAGTCGGAAAGGCGGAGACCATCGGCTCTTTCGCCCGACCGTCGAGGACGGCCAAAAGCGATAGAAGCGCGAAGGCGACGCGGTTCGCGCAGCGACCTTCACGCTACGCCCTAGATCGGGCGCTCGACAATGGGCGTCAAGTCACTGAACCAAACCATGATAATTGTGGTGACAATTACGGTCGCGCGCGAGCGCCCGCGCTCAATCAATTTATGCGGCCAGTTCAGGCGGCCAATTCATAAGGTCTGCGCGCAACGCACGCAGCCTCAGCCAGCCGCGGCGTCCTCATCGTCATCCGCCTCGCCATCAGGACCGACCAGCAGCTCCTCCGCCACAAGCCCGGCGTTTGACCGGATCGCCGCGTCAATCGCGTTGGCGATGTCCGGATGGTCTTTCAGAAACTGCTTGGCGTTCTCCCGCCCCTGGCCAATACGCTCATCGCCATATGAGAACCAGGACCCCGACTTTTCGACGACGCCCGCCTTCACGCCAAGATCAATCAACTCCCCGGCGTAGGAGACGCCTTCGCCATACATGATGTCGAATTCGACCTGCTTGAACGGCGGCGCGACTTTATTCTTTACGACTTTCACGCGCGTCGCATTGCCGACAACCTCGTCGCGATTCTTGATGGCGCCAATCCGGCGAATATCGAGACGCACTGAGGCGTAGAACTTCAGCGCATTGCCGCCAGTCGTCGTCTCCGGCGACCCGAACATGACCCCGATCTTCATTCGGATCTGGTTGATGAAGATCACAAGGCAATTCGACTTGGAAATCGATCCTGTGAGCTTGCGAAGCGCCTGGCTCATCAATCGCGCCTGCAGGCCGGGAAGACTGTCGCCCATCTCGCCTTCAAGCTCGGCGCGCGGCGTCAGCGCCGCAACCGAATCGATGACCAGAACATCCACCGCGCCGGAGCGCACCAGCGTATCGGCGATTTCGAGCGCCTGCTCGCCCGTATCGGGCTGTGAAATCAGAAGCTCATCAAGGTCGACGCCAAGCTTCTGCGCATAAATCGGGTCAAGCGCATGCTCCGCGTCGATAAACGCGGCGACGCCGCCGGTCTTCTGCATCGCGGCGACCGTGTGCAAGGCGAGCGTCGTCTTGCCGGAACTCTCAGGGCCATAGATCTCGACGATCCGGCCCTTGGGCAGCCCGCCAATCCCTAGCGCAATGTCAAGACCGAGCGAGCCCGTCGACACCGCTTCAATATCGACGACTTCCCGGTCGCCGAGCCGCATCAAGGACCCTTTGCCGAACGCCTTGTCGATCTGGCCAATCGCCGCCTCAAGAGCTTTGCGCTTATCCACGCCGCCTGCCTCCACGAGCTTCAGTCCGTTCATCGTAAGCGCTCCCGTTGCCCGACGCCGCGCCGGCCGTCAATGGACGCATTTTGTTCTTTCTTTGTTCCAAAGTCAACCAAAAGCGAACATCTCGCATAGAAAACAGCTGTCGCGGGCGATGTTTCGCTTGATTTTCGGCCGCGAGCGCCCTGTCATCCGCAACGATTCGACGGCGACACTAATATTTGAAGGAAGTCATTATGCGTTTCATTGGCGGCTTGATTGCGTTGGTTGTTCTGCTTGTGGCGATCGCTTTCATGGCGGCGTCGCTCGTGCCGGCGTCGAGCTATCTTGGGCGGATTGAGGCGGCCGCCAGCGAGGCGATCGGCCGAGAGGTGACGCTCGGCGACGAGATCGACTTTACCATCTGGCCGCGGATCGGATTCCGGGTGACGGACCTCACGGTCGCCAACCCTGAGGGATTTGAGAGCGACGCGTTCGTCAAGGTCGAGGTCGCGGACCTCGCGGTGGATCTTTTCGCGCTCTTCGGCGGAAACGTCGCAGTCGACCGGTTTGTCTTGCAGCGGCCCGTGATCGCCCTGGAGCGCAACGCCGGCGGCGAGGCGAACTGGGAGCTTCAGGCTGCGGGCGCGGATGAGGCGGCGGAAGCGCCAGACGGCGGCGCTGACGCCGCGAAAAGGCGCGGCGACGTAAGGCTCGGCGATGTCAGCGTCGTGGACGGCGCGGCGAGCTTCTCGGACGCGCAGTCAAATGCGCAATATGAAGCGAACCAGATCAACCTGACCGCGCGGCTCGCAAGCCTCGATGAGCCCCTCGAAACGGCCGGCGAGATGGTGTTTCAAGGCGCGCCCGCGAGCTTCAATCTGGTGGTCGCCAGTCTCGGCGCCCTGATCGACGGCGCTGAATCGAACGTCAAACTGGATGGACGCCTCGGCGAAGCGAATGTCGGCGCGGACTTAAGCGTCGCCACAGCCGACGACGCCGTCACGTTTGCCGGGCCGGTATCGGTGGAGGCGCCGGACCTGCCGGCGCTCGCTCAACTGTTCGACGTCGAACTTGAAGAAGCCCCTGGATTCGATTCTTTATCACTCGCCGGCGTCGCGGACGGCGACGCTGACGCGGTCCGTTTCGAAGACCTGCGCCTTGCGCTCGACGCGATTAAGGCGACCGGCGCGCTGACCCTCGATATATCCGGCGACAAGCCGAAAGCGGTCGGCGCGTTGCGGACCGAGAGCCTTGACCTGCGGCCCTACATGCCGCCGCCCCCTGCGGATGGCGCAGGCTTTCCGGCTTGGTCTGACGCTGAGTTGAATCTTCGCAGCCTTCGCAATGTCGATGCGGAGCTGGAGTTCACCGCTGACGAGATCCTGATCAACCAGGTCAGGACCGGCCAGAGCCGGGTCAACATGACCATAAAGGACGGCAGGCTCACCGCTGACTTGCCGCAATTGCAGCTCTATGAGGGCGGCGGATCCGGCCGCCTCAGCGTCGACGCTTCAGGCGCGGCGACGCGCTTTGCCGGTTACTTCGACCTGCGCGCGGTTCAGGCGCAGCCGTTCGCCATCGATTTCCTGAAGAATGACCGGCTCCTTGGCGTCGGCGCGCTGCGATTTGAATTCACCGCGCGGGGCGACAGCCAAAAGGCGATCATGTCCTCGCTCGATGGCGAAGGCGGTTTCGACATTGCCGATGGCGCGATTAAGGGCGTCAACATCGTCAAGATCGCCCAGTCGCTGAAATCCGTCGTCGACGGCGGCGGCTTTTCGCCGGCGGCCCTCGTGGCGGCGGTCTCCTCCGTCGGCCAGCCGAATGACGAAACGAGCTTTACGGAGTTCCTGTCGGCCTTCAGCATCGACAACGGGATCGCCAGGGCCCCCACCATCTCCATGGCTGGACCTTTTTTCACCATGACCGGCGACGGCGTCGTTGACCTGCCGCGCCAGACGATTGACTTGAACCTCTCACCACGGGTGACCGACCGGACGGACGGCGGCGACGGCCTCGCGTTTTCGGCGCCGCTGAAAATCACCGGCACGTTCAACGCGCCGAAGATCGGCGTTGACGCGGAAGCGTTGATCAGCGACCGCGCAGCGGGCCAGGGCCGCCGGCTCCTTGAGCGCGCGCTTGGCGGCGAGGCCGAAGGCGAAGGCGAAGGCGAGAGCGAGGGCGACCCTGTTGAGGACGCCGCAAAGTCCTTGTTGCGCGGGCTCTTTGGAGCCGAACAGGACAAAGAAGGTCCGGAAAAAGAAGATCGGGACTGAGCATCGGTACTGGGCGAAGATTTCCGCCTCCCTGGCCGGTCCGCGCCTAATACGTTCCGACCGCCGCACGCCAGCCCCCTCTATTGAAAACGGCGCCGCGGATTTCACTGGCGGGAATGCGCGAAGCAGCTGATGCTTCTCAACTGGCGTCGGGTGGACGCAACGCGCCGCCGCCAGTGGAGACCCATGACGCGAACACGAATTCAAGCGCCTCAGCCCTTGCGCGCGCGCACGTCGCGGCGTGCGCTTGCGCGCGTGCTCGCGGGCGCGACCGCTCTTGGCGGACTGGCGCATGGGGCTGACGGCGCGGCAAGCGGACTTGAGCGCCTCAGCGCCCTCGATCCAACGCTTGTCGCGGCAGTCGGCGCCGGCGCGCTCGCGGCAGCCGCCCTCATCTGGGCGGCCCGCGCCTCAACCGGCGCGCGGCGGGTCGTCGGTGAATGGTCAACGCGCCTGGCGGAAATGGAGGCTCGGCTGGAGAACGCCGAATCGGTGCTTTCCGCCTACCGCGGCCTCATTCTCGTCTGGCGAGACGGCGATGATCCGAACGCCGACGGCTGGGGCGGCCCGAAAGTCCTTGGCGGCCCGGCCGCTCTCGCGTCTCTGATGGCGTTCGCCGGACCTGGACGCGACGAAGGCGATCCGGTTGATCGGCTTCTCGACGCAATCGGCGACCTTGACGTGGTCGACAGCGGCGCCGAACCGCGCTCGCTTCGGCAAAAAGTATCTGACCTGCGTCGTCATGGGGTTCCCTTCATCGGCGCGGTGCGGACGAGCGAAGGGCGCGCCATCGAAGTCGAAGGCGCCATCGCCGGCGGACAAGCCGCGCTCTGGCTCACGGACCCAGCCGCGCGCGTGACTGAAACCGGCGGCGTATTGGGCCGCACCAATCAGACGGCGGAGGATCTCCACGGCGCCCTTGGGCTTCTGGAAGGCGCGCCCTGCCCCGCCTGGCGCCGCGCCGCGGACGGCCGAATTCTCTGGGTGAACGCAGCCTACGCGGACGCCGTCGAAGCGCGCGGGGCGAGCGTCGTCGTTGCGGACCAGATCGAGCTCGACGCCGCGGTCAGACGGCTGGCGGACCGCGCCGCGCGCGAAAAAGCGCCCGCAGAAGCGCGCATCGCCGTTAATGTCCGCGGCGACCGGCGTATGTTCCGCATCATTGAACGCCCGGCCCATATTGGCGGCGATGCGGGACTTTGCGGCTTCGCCGTCGACGTAACGGAAGAAGCGGCGGCCCAATCGGAACTTACGCGCCATGTCGACGCCAATAAGCGGCTCCTTGACCAGATTCCGGTCGCGGTCGCGATGTTCGGCGTCGGCCAGGAGTTGTCCTACTATAACGCGGCGTTCCAAACGCTGTGGGGCCTTGACGCCGCGGAGCTCGACGCCAAACCGATGTTCGGCGACGTGCTCGATCGTCTGCGTCAGGCCGGGCGACTACCGGAACAGGCGGACTATCGCCGCTGGAAAGCGGGCCAACTTTCTCTTTATACGGAAGAAACGCCGCCCGGCGCCGACCGGTCAGGCGCGGCGCCCGACGACGTCTGGCCGCTGCCGGACGGACGCACTTTGCGCGTCGCAAAGGCGCGCCATCCTCTCGGCGGCGTCATCGCGGTCTTTGAAGACATAACCGAACGCCTGCGGTTCGAGGCGCTTCACAACACTCAGATCAAGGTCCAGCGCGCCACGCTTAACAATCTGTCCGAAGGCGTCGCGACATTCGGCTCGGACGGGCGCCTGAAGCTCGCGAATGACGCCTTTGGCGATCTATGGCGGCTCGATGCGGCGTTCGTCGACGCGCGTCCGCACATTGAGGCGGTGCTTGAACGGATGCGCGCCTTTACGGCGGACGGCGGCGACGCGCGCTCTCTTGTGCGGCGACGGGTGACGTCAATGACGGCGGAAGACCGTACGCCGATCGACGCTCATCCGCTGGCGTTGACGGACGGGCGGACGCTGTCATTCGGCACCGAGCCTTTGCCGGACGGCGCCACAATGATCCATTTCCTCGATGTGACCGACAGTTGCGAACGCGAGAAAGAACTCAAGGAACGCAACGCCTTTCTTGAAGACATCGACCGGCAGAAGTCGAAGTTCGTCGATCACGTCTCCTACCAGTTGAGGACGCCGCTCAATACGATCATAGGCTTCTCGGAAATGATCGATGGCCAGATGTTCGGTGTTCTGAACGATCGGCAGCGCGACTATGTCTCCAGCGTTCTGTCGGCGGCCTACTCGCTGAAAGACCTCATTTCCGACATCATGGATCTCGCCGCCATCGACGCCGGCAAGATGACCCTGGACGAAAGCGATCTCGATATCCGCGAGCTACTGACGAACGCAGCCGCCTATGCGGCGCTGAAAGCGGAGGACACGGAGATTTCGCTTCGCGTTGATTGCGCCGACGGCGTCGGGACCATCAGGGCCGACGAACGGCGGATGAAGCAGGTTTTGTTCAATCTCCTGTCCAACGCGTTTGCGTACACCGGTCCCGGCGGCGAGGTGACGCTGAACGCGGATCGAACGCCTGGGCTGGTCCGCATCTGGGTCGAGGATTCCGGCCGCGGCGTGTCGCCTGAAGACCAGGCGCGCGCTTTCGAAGCGTTTGAGGCGAGCGGCCCCTCCGCAGGCGCGGGCCTTGGCCTCGCGCTTGTGCAACGGTTCGTCAGCCTGCATGGCGGATGGGTGCGAATGGAGTCAGCGCCGGGCTCCGGCACCCGCGTGACGCTTTATCTGCCGAGCGAGCCGCGCTCCGGGTCGGGGTCGCCGCTGGAGGCCTCGGACGCAGCTGGCGAGAGCGACGGCAAGCTTGTGCTGACTGAAAAACTGCGCGCAGTGGAAAAGCCGGCGGCGCGGCGCAAAGCCGCCGCCAAATCTCGCGCGCGGCGTCGTCCGCCGACCCGAAAAGCGGCTGAGTAGTCCTTACGTCCTGTTGGCGAGACTCGCCGTCGCGAACATCATGATAGCGCATCGAGCGCCCGGCGCGGCCTTTCGGCGACGCCGGCGGCTTGCTAAGGCTGTCGCCCATGTTGATCGCCGCCCTTTTGACCGCGCTTTTGTCGCCGGAAGCCCCGCCGCAGCCTGACTTTCTGACGCGCGCCGCCGCGGCGCGCTATGAGACGAGCGCGGACCAGTACGCTGACTGCGTGGCGCTGATTGCGGAGAACCCCGAACTTGGCGAAGCGAGCGCCCGCGCCTGGATGATCGACGGTGGCGGCGCGCCTGCGCTCCATTGCGCAGCTGTCGCGCACCTTGCCCTGGATCGTCCGCGACTTGCGGCGGTCCGGCTGCTTGAACTCTCCGAACGATCCGATGTCGGCGACGATGATGCGCGCGCAACGGTGCTTGGGGAGGCCGCGCTCGCCTGGGTGGAGGCCGAAGAGCCGGGCTTCGCTGAAGAAGCCGCCGAGGCCGCGCTAGCCTCAGCGCCGTGGCGGGCGGACCTTGCGATCGTCGCCGCCAAAGCTCACGCGTCGGCCGGCTCCTGGCAGGCGGCTGCGGACGCGGTGACGGCGGCGGAGGACGGCGATGCGAAGACGGCTGAGGCTTACATCATTCGCGCAAGAGCGAAACGCGCCCTTGGAAAAGACGAAGAAGCCGCCGAAGACGTCGTGCGCGCGCTGCAGCTGAACCCGTTCGACCTCGACGCGCTTGTGCTGCGCGGTGAGCTGATTCAGGCGGGCGTGATCATCAACGCGAACTACCGCAAACCGACAAGGGCGGAGGCCGCGACCGCAGTGCCGGAAGAGACGAACGACAGCGCTGACGACAAGCCCGAGCTTCGGGAGTAACGAAACAGGCGCGCCGGAGCACACGACATGGAAACGCCCGATGCAAACGCCCGCCGCCAAAGACATCATCTCCGCGCTGAACCTCGCGCCGCATCCCGAAGGCGGCTGGTTCCGCGAGACCTTCCGTGATGTAGCTGAAGAAGGCGGCCGCGGCGCGTCGACGGCGATCTACTATCTTCTTCAGGCTGGCGAACGCTCCCACTGGCATCGCATCGACGCCGCGGAAATCTGGCATTTTTATGCTGGCGGACCGCTCGCGCTGACAATCTCTGAAAACGGCGTCGACGCATGCGGCTATCGGATGGGCCCGAATGTGCTCGTCGGCGACCGTCCACAGGTCGTCGTTCCGCCCGGCGCCTGGCAGACAGCGGAGCCTCTTGGCCCCTGGACCCTTGTCGGATGCACCGTCGCCCCCGCATTTGAGTTCGACGCATTCGAACTCGCCCCCGATGATTGGCGGCCTCAGCCGCGCCGTTAAGCGTCTGTTTACTTTCCTTGACGAAAGGTTTCGCAAGTCTCGCGTTCGAAGAATTGCTCGATCCGGCAAATCGGACGATGCGGAGATGAGAGGCGGTCAATCGCCAGCGTTCAGGGATCCGGCATGACGTTCGGCCAAAACAGACTGACGTCCGTTCGCGAGTTGCAACGCGCCGCATCGCGCGTCGGCGGCGCCATTCGCAACCGCGACGCTCGACGCCCCTCCCGCGCCGCCCAGTTGCGCCTCATCGATAATCTCTCGCGCAGCGGCGACGCCGGTATTGCGATCCTTGTCGGCGCGTCGGCGGCGAGCGCGGCGCTCTTTGCCGGGCCACAGACAGGCCGCGCGGCTGTCTGGATCGCCATGGTCTTCTTCACCGCCTATGCGAGCGGTCGCCTGCGGCGCGCCTTCCGGCGCGGCGACAAGATCGCCGGGCGCCCATTTCGCTGGCGCGCAAACTACGCCGCCAGCCTCGCCGCCCTCAGCGCCGCGGTCGGCGCAGGCGCGATCCTCCTCAATCCCCGCGGCGCCGACGCCCCGGCGGCGCCGGAAGTGATGGCCGCGATCGCCGCCGCGGGCGCCGCCGCGGGTTGGTTCCACCGCGCCCATCGTCCAAGCGCGATCGCCGTGTCGGCGCCGGCGTCGTTGTTTGTCGCGCTCGCCGCCATGCGCGGCCTCGAAACTGCGCCGCTTTATTCCTTCGCCGCCGCCTCGATCGCCGCCCTCGGGCTTATCGTCGTCGCGCACGCGGCGGACATGTCGCGCCGCGCCGCAACAATCGCCAATCCGCGCAGCCGCATGCCGCGGCGCAGCGAAACGCCTCTCCACGAAACGGCGCGCGCCGCGCGCGCCTAGGTTGAGGCCCCCTCTCCCCGGTCCGTCGCCGAGCCCATTTCCGCTCCCAACTCCGACCAAAGAATATTCCGCGTCACCCGCTCGCCGTTCGTGAAATGGTGACGCGCTCATGCTATGGCCGGTATCGACCGGCGGCCGCTGGCGCGCGTTCCGCGCTGCGCCGCGCCCGCCGCGCGCATCAAGAAACGGCGACGCTGCGCTTCTCATCGGACCAGCCAATGACGCGACGCCTACGGAGGAAAAGGACGACCACACATGGCGGAAGGCTTCACGTCGGTTGAAGACCGCGAGATCCTTGGCAAGGCGCTGGCGCTCGCGGCGGACAATCAAGACACGCCGCGTACCAGCCGCGGCGACATCGAGCCCGGCTTTGAAAGCCTGCTGCACCAGATCGTCTATTTTGCGACGGGAGACGACGCGAATTGGGATGAGCCCGGGCGGCTCCTAGAGCGCGCGGTCGAATTCTGGAAATCGACCGAGATACGCCCGCTGGCGGGCGACATTGTTTGCCTCAACCTGGCGCCCGCGACGAACGATAGGCCGGCTCGGATGATCCTCGAGATCGCGACCGAGGACAAACCGTTCCTCGTCGACTCGATCACCGGCGCGCTTGCGGACGCAGGCCGGCCCGTTTCGTTCTTCGTCAACGCCGTCATCGACGTCAGCCGAAATGACACCGGCGCGCGATGCGAGGCCGCTGAGGGACCGGCGCTGCGCGAAGCGATGATCCGCGCGGAGATGGACCCGCCTGTCGACGCAAAAGAAATGGAGGAGCTTCGCGGCGAGATCGAGCGCGTTCTATCCGACGTCCGTCTCGCCGTTGAAGACTGGGAGCCAATGCGGGCCCGCTTAGCCGCCTGCATCGCGCAGCTGGAGCGCACCCGCCCGCTTGGCGTTGACCGCGAGGAGCTGCGCGAAGCGATCGAGTTCCTGAAATGGCTCTGGGACAATCGCTTCGCTTTCCTTGGCGTGCGCCGTTACCGATATTCGAATGTCGACGGCGCGCCAACCTTCGAACGCGACACGTCCGGCGATCTCGGGATCGCGAAAGACCCTGAGAAAAGGATCCTGAAATCCACCTATCTTGACGACGGAACCCCGTCGCCGCAGGTCCTGCATTTCATGCAGTCGGGCGAGCCTATCTTGATCGCCAAGGCGAATGCTAAGTCCACCGTACACAGACGGGTGCACATGGACTATCTAGGCGTGAAATCCTACTCCGTTGACGGACGCATCACCGGCGAGGAGCGCTTTGTCGGCCTCTTTACCGCCGACGCCTATAACCGTCCGGCATCGGATATTCCGCTGCTGCGCGCGAAAGTCAGACGAATCGCCGAGGGCGCGGGCTTCGTGCCCGGCGGACACAATGAAAAAGCGGTCCTGAACATACTTGAAACCTTTCCGCGTGACGAGATGTTTCAGAGCGACATCGATTCCCTGCGTGAGAATGCGCTCGGCGTCCTGCGCCTCTACAAACGTCCGCGCGCGAAGCTCTTCTTGCGCCGCGACCGGTTTGACCGGTTCGTCTCCGCGCTCGTCTTCATTCCACGCGACCGGTTTTCGTCCACCGTCCGAGAGCAGATTGGCGCGCTACTCTCCGAGGCGTTCGAAGGTTGGGTCGCCGCATTCAGCCCGCATTTCGGGGACGCCGCGCTCGTCCGGGTGCACTACATTATCGGCATCAATCCCGGCGCGCCCGAGGGACCAGGCGTGGAGGAACTGACGCGCCGCCTCCGCGACATCACCAGAAGCTGGTCCGATGCGCTCCTCGACGCGATGCGCGCGGAGAACAAGGGCGCGACATCCAACACGCTCTTCAATCGATATGAACGCGCGTTCGACGCAGGCTACCGGGAAGCGAACAGTCCGGAACAGGCGATCGCGGACATCGCAGCGCTTGAAGCTCTGGGATCACGCCGCGCTGATTTATCAGTCTACCGCAAAACTGGCGAGCCGTCCCATGGACTTCGCCTCAGGCTTTATTCGGGGAACGCCGACTTTCATCTGTCCGACCTCATTCCCAAAATGGAAAACCTCGGCCTGCGCGTCGTCACGGAAACCGGGTATCGTGTGCGTCCGTCCGATGGCGACGCTGTTTTCGACGTCAATGATTTCTACGTGGAAGACAGGAATGCGCGGCCGATTGATCTGCACGCGGTCAAAGACAAACTGAAGGCCGCTTTTCTGGCCATTCTCACCGGCCACGCCGAGGACGACGGCTTTAACGCGCTCGTCATACAGGCCGGCCTCAACTGGCGCGAAGCGGCCGTGATGCGCGCCGCGGCGCGTCATGCGCTTCAGACGGAGTTTCCCGCTTCGCAAGGCTATATCGAGGAGACGCTGGCGCGCCATCCGTCAATCGCGCGCGGGCTTATTGAAGTCTTCCGGATACGGTTCGATCCGACCGGACCCTCCGATTTGAAGACGCGCGCGACAGCCCAGACGGCCGCCGCCGAGATCGTGACCGAAGGCCTTCAGGAGGTGCAGAGCCTTGATGAAGACCGGATAATTCGCCGTTTCCTCAACTTCTTTGACGCGACGACGCGCACGAGCTTCTATCAGCGCCTGCCTGACGGCGCGCCGAAACCCTACATCTCCTTCAAGATCGACACGAAAAAGCTCGCCGAAGCGCCGGATCCGAAACCGCACCGCGAAATCTTCGTCTCCGGCCCGCGCGTTGACGGCGTGCACTTGCGTTTCGGCCCTGTCGCCCGCGGCGGCCTGCGCTGGTCGGACAGACGCGAAGATTTTCGTACGGAGGTGCTAGGCCTCGTCAAAGCGCAACGCGTGAAGAACGCCGTGATCGTGCCATCCGGCGCGAAGGGCTGTTTCTATCCGAAACAGTTGCCCGAAGGCGATCGGGCCGCCATTTTCGACGAGGGACGCGCCGCTTATTGCGAATTCATCCGTGGCTTGCTTGACGTCACGGACAATATCATCAGTGGAAAGACGATGAGCCCGCCAGACGTCGTCGCCTGGGATGAACCGGACCCATACCTGGTCGTCGCCGCCGACAAAGGCACCGCCACCTTCTCAGACACTGCGAACGCCATCTCGGAGGAGTACGGCTTCTGGCTCGGCGACGCCTTCGCGTCCGGCGGCTCTGAAGGCTACGACCACAAGGAGATGGGCATCACAGCCAGGGGCGGCTGGGAGGCGGTGAAACGTCATTTCCGGGAGATGGACAAGGATATTCAGACCGAGCCCTTCACCGCGGCGGGCGTCGGCGACATGTCCGGCGACGTGTTCGGCAATGGGATGCTCTTGTCGAAACAGACGCGTCTGCTCGCCGCATTCGACCACCGCGACATCTTTATCGATCCGAACCCAGACCCGGAAACATCGTGGACGGAGCGAAAGCGGCTCTTCGATACGCCGAGAACCTCCTGGAAGGATTATGATCCTACACTGATTTCAAAAGGCGGCGGCGTTTTCTCACGGGCGGCGAAGACTATTCCGCTCAGCCCGGAAATGAAGGCCCTGCTTCGTCTGGAAGGATCACGCGTCGCGCCGAACGATGTCATCCGCGCGATCCTGAAAGCGGACGTGGAACTCTTCTGGCTAGGCGGCATCGGAACTTACTTCAAAGCGCCGACGGAGGATAACTGGCGGGTCGGCGACCGCGCGAACGACGCGATCCGAATCAACGCCGACGAGATGAACATGAAAGTCGTAGGCGAAGGCGCTAATCTCGGACTGACGCAGAAGGCGCGCATCACGTTCGCGCGGGCCGGCGGGCGGGTGAATACCGACGCCATCGACAATTCGGCAGGCGTTGATTCATCTGACCACGAAGTGAACATCAAGATCCTTCTGTCATCAGCCATCGAGCGCGGCGAACTGAAGGCCGAAGAACGCAGCGATCTCCTTCGCGACATGACCGAAACCGTCGCAACGCACGTCCTTCGCAACAATTATCAGCAGACCCGCGCGCTGACCTCCATGCAGTCGAACGCCGCGCGTGACCTCGACGCCCACGCGCGCATGATGATGGCGCTCGAACGCGAAGGCCGCCTCGACCGCGCCCTGGAGGACTTGCCGGACGACAAGCGGATCACCGCGATGAAACGCGCAGGCGACGGGTTATCGAGGCCTGAGCTGGCCGTGTTGCTCGCCTACGCCAAAATGGAATTGTTCGACGCGATCGTCGCCTCAAAGGCGCCTGACGATCCCACCTTTGATGATGAGTTGAGCTCCTATTTCCCCGCCCGACTACATGCCTATGACGGCGCGCTGAAAGGACACCGCCTCCGACGGGAGATCATTGCGACGCGCCTCTCCAACGAGATCGTCAACACATGCGGCGCGGCGTTCGCCCAGCGCGCGGCGGAGGCGACGGGGGCAGGGCTTGCGCAGATCGCGCTCGCATACGAAGGAGCGAGGCGGATTCTGGATCTCGCGCCTTTTGCGCAGGCGGTCGATGCGCTTGACAACGTCGTCCCGGCGGCGACGCAGACGGCGCTCTATGGCGCGGCGTCCTCCCTCCTCTCGGAAGTGATCTATCAGTTGCTGCATACCCCAGAAGCGCTCGACGCGGTCGATGCGCGCGGCGTCGCAGGACTTGTGGAGGGCTACCGGGATGCTTTTGAAGAACTGCGCGCCGCCGCGCCTTCCCTGCTGAGTAAGTCGAGTACGGAAAACCTGCAAGCGCGGATCGAAGACTGGCGCGAGAAAGGCGCGCCCGACCCCATCGCAAAGGAGGCTGCGCTCCTGCCGATATTGCGCTTCGCAATGCCTATTATTGTCCTTGCACGGAGGACGAGTTGGCGCCCCGCGCACGCAGGCGCGCTTTTCTTCGCCGCCGGCGACACATTCCATGTGGAGGCCGCATACGAGGCGGCGCGCGGGCTCTACCTCGAGCAACACTACGATCGACTTGCGATGCGTCGCCTGACTGATTGCCTGATTGACCGGCAAATCGGCCTTGCGGCGAATGCGGCGCATTTCGCAGGCGACGCGCCCGCCGAACCTTCCGACGGATGGGCGCATGACCTTATCGGCCAATGGCGCGAGGCCCATGACGGGCTAGTCGTCCAGTTTGAAGAGTATGCGGAGAGCCTTGATCCAACCAGCAATCTCGGCGTCGGCAAGGTGACGCTTTTTGATCAGAAGCTCGCCGAGCTTGTCGACCGTACGCGCCGCCGGCCGATGGCGGCGGAGTGATCTTAGCGCGCCCCGCGCGTTATTTGATCCGAATGAGGACTGTATCCGGCGCGCAGATAAAATCGCCTGGATCACCGGCGCGGGGCAACGCGATCGCCCGACCGATCTAGTGCCTGAAATGCCTGACGCCGGTGAAGACCATGGCGACGCCCGCCTCATCGGCGGCGGCGATCACTTCTTCATCGCGCATTGAACCGCCTGGCTGGATGACCGCGCGCGCGCCGGCCTCAACCGCCGCCAGCATCCCGTCAGCGAACGGGAAAAAGGCGTCCGACGCCACGACTGAACCGACCGTCAACGGGTGAGGCAGGCCCGCCTCGCTGGCCGCGTCTTCCGCCTTGCGCGCGGCGATGCGGCTTGAATCAAGCCGGCTCATCTGCCCGGCCCCGACGCCGACGGTCGCCTCGTCTTTCGCGTAGACGATCGCGTTCGATTTCACATGCTTCGCCACCCGGAACGCGAAGATCAGGTCCCGGATCTCTTCATCCGATGGGGCGCGCCGCGTGACGACTTTCAGATCATCGGACCCGATCCGCGCGTCATCTCTGCTCTGGCGCAAAAAACCACCGGCGACCGGCGTCACCACGACGCCCGGCGCAGCCGGATCCGGCAAGCCGCCCGCAAGCAGGAGCCGCAGGTTCTTCTTGCGCGCGAACACGTCGAGCGCCTCGTCATCCGCATCCGGCGCAATCACCACCTCGGTGAAAACCTCCACAATCGCCTCCGCCGCAGTTCGGTCAAGCGGGCGATTTACGGCGACGACACCCCCAAAAGCGGAGACGGGATCGCATCTGAGCGCCAGCGCATGGGCGTCGGCGAGGTTGTCTCCGACGGCGACGCCGCAAGGGTTCGCGTGCTTGATAATGGCAATAGCCGGCTTCCCGGGATCGAATTCCGCAACGAGCTCGAACGCGGCATTCGTGTCGTTGAGATTGTTGTAGGAAAGCTCTTTACCCTGAATTTGCCGCGCCGTAGCGACGCCGGGGCGAGACGGCGCCACATGATAAAACCCTGCCGTCTGATGCGGGTTTTCTCCATACCGGAGGGACTGCGCGCGCGCGCCGGCGAGCGCAGCGCGGCGCGGCGTCTGATCTCCAACTTCGTTCGCAAACCAGCCCGCAATGGCGGCGTCATAAGCGGCGGTGCGGGCGAACGCGTCCGCCGCGAGCCGCCGACGCGTCTCCAGCGAGAGCCCGCCGGACCGCTCAATTTCATCCGCAACCCGATCATAATCCTCAACATCAACGACGACGGCCACATGGGCGTGGTTCTTCGCCGCCGCGCGGATCATGGCCGGCCCGCCAATGTCAATATTCTCCACGACTTCAGCGCCGTCCGCGCCGGACGCGACCGTCGCCTCGAACGGGTAGAGGTTGACCACCACAAGGTCGATCGACGGCGCGCCCTCCGATTGCATCGACGCCACGTGGCCCGGATCGTCGCGGTTCGCCAGTATGCCGCCGTGAATGCGCGGATGAAGAGTCTTCACGCGGCCGTCCATCATCTCAGGAAAGCCCGTCACGTCGGCGACGTCGGCGACGGAAAGGCCGGCGTCTCGCAAATGCGTCGCAGTGCCGCCCGTCGACACGAGCTCCACTCCTGCGGCGGCGAGGCGCGCGCCGAACTCGGAGAGCCCGTTTTTGTCGGACACGGAGAGTATAGCCCGCTTAACGGCGACGACCTGCGAGATGGCCTGCGACATGGAACGCTCTTTCCGGAAAAGCTCTTCTGGACGTTGCGACGGCGCGCCGCATCATAGTTCGACTATTCTGCTACGAACACGCTGACACGTCGGATCGGCCCAAGCAGCAGAAACGCCCCGCTTTCTGCCGTGAGTCGCTGAATGTGGGAAAACAGCTGAGACGCCGCCAGCGCCGCAAACCCGCGCCTTGACGGCCAATCAAGACTTGGGCTGATCCTCGTCCGCGCCCTGCCCGACCTCCTCGGCGGGACTGAACTCCGGCACGAGATGGTGGACGGCCTCGTCAAGGCCATCCTGATCCGCCGACTGAGCGCACGAGACGACGTCCGCAAGCCTGGGGTTCAGAAGCGGCAGGTCAATCATCGCCGGCGACGCGAGAAGAACACCGTCAGCCCCCGTCTTGATCAACTTGTCCGTATCGAGAAAAATCTCTTCAAAGAGCTTCTCGCCCGGCCGCAGGCCCGTGAAACGGATCTCGATATCCTTGCCCGGCGTCAGACCTTTCCACTCGATCATGCGCTTCGCCAGATCGAGGATGCGCACCGGCTCACCCATATCAAGGACGAAGATGCGGCCGTCATGGGTGACGATCGATTCGCTGCCTCGATCGAGGCTGGCAGCCTGAAGCACCAGTTGCACCGCCTCCCTCGTGGTCATGAAGAAACGCTGAATGTCAGGGTGCGTCACGGTGACGGGCCCGCCGCGCGCAATCTGGCGGGCGAAGAGCGGCGCGACGGAGCCGGTGGAGCCGAGCACATTGCCGAACCGGACGGTCACGAACCGGGTGTCGTTCTGAGCGACGTCAAGCGCCTGCGCGTAGAGCTCGGCGATCCGCTTGGTCGCGCCCATGAAGCTCGTCGGGTTGACGGCCTTGTCCGTCGAAATGAACACGACTGATTCTGCGCCCGACGCGATTGCGGCGTCAAAGACGTTCTTTGCGCCCATGACGTTCGCAAGCGCGCCGGCGCTCCGATTCTGTTCAACGATGGGAACGTGCTTGAACGCCGCAGCGTGGATGACGACTTCCGGCGCGACGCGTTCGAACACCTTGGAGAGATGCTCCGTACGGCATATGTCCGTAAGCGATGTATAAAGGAAGGGGTCTGCGCCCGCCTCACGCATTTCAAGGTCAATCTGATAAAGATTGAACTCGGAGTTATCGAGAAGCGCAAGCGTCGCAGGTTCAAACGCCGCGGCCTGGCGCGCGAGTTCGGAGCCGATCGTGCCGCCTGCGCCGGTGACGAGGACACGCTTGCCGGCGAGGAGCTTGCGCGCGGCGCGCTGATCGACCCGTCGCATTGGCCGCGGCATCAGCGAGGCCATCTCTTCGTTCGTGAATTCAATCGCACGCGGCGTATCTGCGGGCGCGCGCCGGAATGCGCCGATCAATGACTTGAACATGACGCGCCCTTCCCGCCGCGACGCCGCGTCGGCGCGCGCGTCGCCGTCAGTCGCTGACCCGCTTCCATCCCCATTTCACGACCATATCGCCGACGCCCGCAGGTTCCAACCCGCCAGGCGCAAGCACAATCTGTTCGGCGCCCTGCGGCGTCCCGCCTGCGCCGCAATAGAGGCTCTTTTCCAATCGTAACCCTTCGAAATCGGTGCGGAAACGCCAGCCTTCGCCAGATGCGAGGACAATCAAAGCCGACCGCCCATCCCGCGCGAGCGACGCGCGAACCGAAGGATGAAGGTGAAACCGGATCCGCCAATTGGCGCGATGCGCCCTTTCGAAACCAAAAAGCGCGTCTTCGCCGATGAGTTCGCCGCCGCCGCGACGCAGGAAGAGCCGCCGCATATGGCCGCCGGCGCCGCCGCGCTCTGACGCGGTCCCGCTCCTTGCGCGAAACCGCTTTTCTATTTCGAGCAGCTGACCATGATCGTTCTCCGCGCGACGATGCGCCGGCGGGTCGAAGGCGACGTCGGCGCCTTCGCCATCAAATGACAGCGTTGAATGAGCCGCCGCCTGACGGAGCGCGGACGGCCAGGGATCCGGCAGGTGATCGCCGGCGCCGCAATTCACGATCATCCGGTCTTTGCTAACCGCGAAATGAAATGACCCTGCGCCGGCATACCCGCTCGACCTGTGGCCGCCGCCATGTTCGTCGAGATCCGGGGCGCCCACATCAACCACCATCGCCGAGCGGCCCGCGTCGAGCCGCTGAAAGCCGGAATATTTGGCGAAACCGCCAGGACCGGCGCGCGCCTCTCCGCCGCCGACCGCCGCCCGCGCCGCGTCTTCGCTCTCTTCATAACCGCCATTGAAGAGCGCTAGCCGCCCATCGCCGAGAACGAACATGTCCAAATGGTCGACCGCACGGGCGGCAAGGTGCTTCAGGAAGCCCGGCGTCGCGACCGCGCGGCGACGAAATGCGTCTTCAATCATCCGGAGGCGGAGCACAATCTCCAGCTGGCGCGACGGATTGCGACTGACATGCCCACCATCGGGACGCATCTGCAGCCGCGCCTCACGGCGCAGGAACTCCAGGCCGCGCCGCAGCGGCTCGTCGCAGCCCGGCAGGCAAAGCCCCGTGAGGCATAGCGCAATCGCGGCGGTAAGCCGATCATAGGCGATTGGCGCTTTGTGGCCGCTGAGCGCCAGGTGCCGCGTCTGGCGCGCGGTCGCCGCAAGGATCCGGCTGCGCCACACAACGTCCCGCGTCGCCAACAGCAATTCTCCGTGTTGGCACAATCTGATCAGCCGCTCGCCGGCAAGCGCGGGCGTCCAGGTCGCGGGCGACCATTCTTCAAAGCGATCGCACCAGGCCGCAGCCAGATCCCGCGCAGGTCCCGCGCCCTCTTCCCCAAGCGCGGCGAGCGCGCTCAGCCAACGCCACTCATGAACGGCGCGATACAGCGCGTCCGGCGGCGCGACGAGGTCAAACACAGACGTCGGATCATCCCCGCAGTCGATCTCTTCCCGGCCGGCGGCGAACCGGCCCGCAAGCGTCGCGCGACCTTCTTCAACGGCGACGGGTCGGTCGTCGCGCACTTGGCAATAGAACCTGTCAGGCGTCGGCCCGCTGAGCTTCGAATCGTAAAACGGGCCAACCGCCAATACCTTGCGCAGCTGAGCGATGACCGCGCCGCTCCCGCCCTCGCCGGCGGCAAGCGCGCCCTGGTCTCTTTTGCCGCGCCCGCTCATACGCTCACGCCCCTCAGGCGGCCGCGCGGCGAATCGCGGCGATATTGTCCGCATACGCCTGCGCGCCGCCCTTGAAGACCGCCGAGCCCGCGACGAGCACGTCCGCGCCCGCCGCCACAACCCGCCCCGCCGTCTCGGCGTTCACGCCGCCATCGACCTCAAGCAGGATATCGCGTCCGCTCGCGTCGATCATGCCACGCAGGGTTTCGATCTTTCGAAGCTGGCTATCGATGAAAGCCTGGCCGCCAAACCCGGGATTAACAGTCATCGCGAGAACGAGATCGACGTCGTCAATCAATGGCTCAACAACGCTCGGCGGCGTTCCGGGATTGAGCGCGAGGCCGGGCTTCGCTCCCGCCGCGCGAATCGCCTGCAGGTTCCGGTGAACATGAGGGCCCGCCTCCGGGTGCACTGTGAGAATGTCCGCGCCCGCCTCCACAAACGCGGTCACGTAGCGATCGACGGGAGCGATCATGAGATGCACGTCAAATGGCAAGTCCGTCGCGTCCCGGATCGCGGCGACGACCAATGGCCCAATCGTCAGATTCGGGACGAAATGCCCGTCCATGACGTCGACGTGGATATAGTCTGCGCCAGCGTTGGCGACCGCCGCCACTTCTTCGCCAAGTCGGGAGAAGTCGGCCGCGAGGATTGAGGGTGCTACGCGAACCTTCGCCATAGGATGCAAACCATTCCGAAACGATCTGAGTAAGCGTCTGATTCCGCCAAGCCGTCAGCCAACGCAACTTGAAATTTGGAGAAGTCGGGGCGCGCGTCGTGCGCATGGCCGGATCGTTCTGATTCAGCCCGGTCGAGGGGATCTGACCGCAACTGAAAAGCCCGCCGCGCGGGGCCTTCCGCACGGCGGGCGTTTCCAAAGATCGCGCAAGCAAGCCGCCTAATCAGCCGACTAAGCAGGAGCATGCGCCCCGTATTTGGCGAAATTGAGGCGAAACGCCCAATTCGTAAGCTAACTATTTATTTCTCTTAATGAAATCTTAACCCGCGCTACATGCGAACGCTTGTGGAAACAACATCCGAAATCCGCCGCCCGTCGCTGTCTTGGAGGCGCTCGGCGATCGCTCGGCTGATCCCCTCAACCATCACCGCAGCGCCGCAGACTATCGCCGCCAAGATGAACATTAGGAAAGCCGCGGCCTTCTGCGCCAATTGGCGCGCGCCGGAGCGGACACTCGCCGATGCGGTCGTCGCGACGGCCGACGCATGGTTCTGAGCCGATGATCTGGCCCGTAACGCGGTCGCTGCGGTAACAGCCGAAGCGCGGTCGACGGCGCCATGGGCGCGCTTTGCGGCGAGGCTGAGGATCAGCATAAGCGCAGCGCCAAGACTTCCCCAGAATAGGAAGCGTTTGGCGAACTCGATTTCGGGGGACGCAAGCTTCACAGGCCAGAGCGCCTTCACGTCGACGACCGCCTCTTCCGGGATCGCGATCGAGTCGCCTGGCTCGGCCGCATTCGGCGTGGACGAAACCGCGTGCGTCACCGCGGCCGTCGCTGCGACGACCGCAAACGCGCTCGCCCCCGCCATCAGCCCGGCGACGCATCTCGCGATCGCGCGTCCCGGGACAAAAGGGCCATTCTTCCTGTCCAGCCTCATCTGACGCCTCCAGCAGCTTCGTCCCGGCAAGCGGAACCGTCGACCAATTGCGAAAGTTAAAGCTATATTAACCTTCGTCGCCGGCCCATGTCGCGCAGAAAAACGCGGTCCTCGGGCTTTTCCCGGCATGAATCGTTCCACACCGCGCCGATCGCCGCTGACGGCAAATCGCCGCCCATGACAATGAGATGACCGATGATAGACCGCCGCCCGCTCGGCCGCACCGGCGTTAACGTCTCCGCCCTGTGCCTCGGCACAATGATGTACGGCGACCAGATTGATGAGGCCGAAGCGCGCGCGCAAATGGACGCCTGCCTGGAGCGCGGCGTCGACTTTTTCGACACCGCCGAACTCTACACCATCCCGCCAAAGCCGGAGACGCAAGGCGAATCGGAGCGCATTGTCGGGCGCTGGATGGCGGACCGCGGCGCGCGCGGGAAGGTGTTCCTGGCGACGAAGGTGACCGGCCGCTCGCCCATGGCCTGGATCCGCGATGGCGAGCCGACCCGGCTAACGCCGGAGCAGATCAATCACGCCATAGAGCGCAGCCTCTCTAATCTGCAGACCGACTATATCGACCTATACCAGCTGCATTGGCCGGACCGGAATGTTCAGAATTTCGGGGCGCACCTGCGTGGATATGAGCATTTTACCGATGAAGGAACGTCCTTCGAAGAAACGCTCGCGGCGCTCGACGCTCATGTGAAGGCGGGCCGCATCCGTTTCGTCGGGCTCTCGAACGAAACCCCATGGGGGACGATGAAGTTTCTTCAGGCGGCGGAAAAGACTGGCGCGCCGCGCATGGCGTCTATTCAGAACGCCTACAATCTCGTCAATCGGTCATTCGAGACCGGCCTCGCCGAGATTGCGATCGCGGAGGACATCGGGCTCCTCGCCTATTCGCCGATGGCGCAAGGGGTGTTGAGCGGAAAGTACCTTGGCGGCGCGAAGCCCGAAGGCGCGCGAGGCACGCTCTTCGGCCGGCTCCAACGCTATCAGACGCCCGGCGCGGAGAAAGCCATCAAAGCGTATGTGGCGCTGGCCCGGGAGTTCGGTCTGGACCCATGCGCCTTCGCCATGCAGTTCGTCACGACGCGGCCGTTCGTGACGTCAAACATCTTCGGCGCAACGTCGATGGACCAGCTTCAGATTGCGCTTTCCTCGGCCAATATTGCGTGGACGGAGGAAATGGAGAAAGCCGTTGGCGCCCTCCACGCGGAAACTCCGAACCCGTGCCCTTAGGTTTGCGCCTCGCCTGCAATCAGCGCGTCGCTCTCGCCCAGGAGGATGAGCCCGCAGACGATGAACAGCGGCGCGAAGTTGAGATGCGTGAACGCGGCGTGGATCTGCGAATGGTTTGACAGGATCTCCATGAAAACGAGCGGCGCGATGGCGACCGCGAGCGGCAGGCGGGCGCCTGACAGGAGACGACCCGCCGCGGCGCGGCCACTCGCCGTCGCGAAAGGCGCAACAAAGAAAAGACCAATCGCGACAGGCGCCCAAAGCGACTTCAGCGCAGCGATGTTTTTGTAGAGCGCAAGCCCCGGCCAATAGGCGTCGACAAGGTCGCTTTCTCCCCTTAGCCGCATTCCCGCCCTCCCGATCGCGTCAGCCCAAACAGGCGTCTCAAGAAGCACGGCGGCGATCGCGAGCTTCGCCGCCCAAAGGCCCGCATACCCGGCAACGAAAAAGCATCCCATCCAGAAGACGTTGCGCCACTTTGCGAACGGCGACTGTTCGAAACCTTGCTCGGCGCGCGCGTACATCAGCCACACGATCGTCGGCAGACAGAAAATGAGCGCCGGCGCCGTCAGAAAATCGAAAAACGCCGTCAGGGCGCCTATGAGGAAATAGGCGATATGGGGGACGCCAAGCCCTCCGCGCCGCGAGAGAAAAATCGACGCGCCGATCGCCAGAAACCAGGTGACGGCTTTGCTCGCCACCACCCAATACCCGAGCGCGTTCAACACCAGAAACGGCAGGGCGAACGCAAGCGAGGCGCGCGCCCCGAAATCCACGCCGAGCCGCCACAGAAACCATCCGAATAGGGCCAGAGACGCGGTGAACAGGATGCCGCGAATGTCATTATACGGCAAAATCGACAGCAATGGGCGCGTCAGGGCCAAATGACCGTGCCAATACCGGAAGTAATCGCGCGGCTCATAGGCCGCGCCGGTCTCCAGCCAGTTCATGAATGGCGCGCAGCCATAAGCGCTTCTCGCACGCACAGCCTGACGCAAAGCGCCATCGCGTTGGGCATCCGCCATGCCGACCGAGAGAGCGATACACTCCGTATCCGCATCAATAACGCGGCCATTGTCGGCCCGTCGGGAAAGCAGGACTTCTTTGCGCTCAAGTATATTGGCGGTGATCGGCGCATCCGGCAGGCTGGCGGCGACGGTGATGATGGCGAGGAACGCAGCGGCGATCGCAGGCGCAAGCGCGGCGCAAACCATCGCTTTGCGCGCAACTCGCGGGATGTCCCATTTGTCAGCATCCCACCTGTCGGCCAACGCGCCGCGGCGTCCGTCGTTCACGCGACTTCATCCGCCTTCGGCTGCGCGAGGCGAGCGGCGATGGCCGGCTCCGCCTGGGGCGGCGCCGCCAGCGCGAGATAGGAAAGGCGCTTCAGCTCGGCGTAGTACTGCGCCTGCGCATCGAGGATAACGCCGACGACGAACAATATGACAGCTGAAACGCCAAGCGCCGAGGAGACGATCAAGGTCGGAAGGCGCGGCACAAGCCCGGTGCTGACATACTCCGCAAACACTGGCGCGAAGAGCCCGATCGATAATAGACCGCACGCCAAGCCAAGCGACCCATAGACCATGCGCGGACGATGAAGCCGCAAAAAACGCAGCATCCGGCGCAAGATCTTCGCGCCGTCGCTGTAGGTCTTCAATTTGCTGACGCCGCCATCGTCGCGCGCGCCGTAAACGGTTTCATGCTCGGCCGTCGGCAGCCGAAGAAGCGCCGCGTGCGCCGCCATTTCGATTTCAATCTCGAACCCGCGCGCGCCCAGCGGAAACGACTTCACGAACCGGCGCGACAAGACGCGATAGCCGGAGAGAATATCCGTGAACGTTGAATTGAACAGATTGCGAAAGAGGCCGCTGAAGGCGCGATTCCCCAGAACGTGGCCGCGACGATAGGCGCTCGCGTCCTGATGCGCGCGCGTTCCCACGACCATGTCGAGGCGCTCACGCAAGAGCCGCGTCACCATCACCGGCGCGGCGGCGGCTTCATAAGTGTCATCTCCGTCGGCCATGACGTAGACGTCGGCGTCGACGTCGGCGAAGGCGCGCCGCACCGCATTGCCCTTGCCGCGCAGCGGTTCGTGGCGAACGATTGCGCCGGCTTGGCGGGCGATATCGGCCGTCCTGTCGCTCGACGCATTGTCGTAGACGTAAATGTCCGCATCCGGCATCGCCCGGCGGAACGCCGCCACGGTCGCTTCAATTGACGCAGCCTCGTTGTAGCAAGGCAGAATGACGGCGATCTTCATGGCCGAAGGCCCTTTTGAATGCGGCGTTCAAGGGGACCGCCGGCTAGACGCCGATTTTGACCATGAGCCATCTGTTCATGGAGCGCGCGAAATAGACCCCCAGCAAGAGGACGATTGGCGAAAGATCGAGCCCCCCGAGGTTCGGCATCATCCGGCGGATCGGCGCCAGCAATGGCTCCGTCACGGCCATGAGCGTTCTCCAAACGGCATCCACAAACTGATTGTGGCGGTTGATTACGTTGAAGCTCAACAGCCACGACATAATCACCATTACAAACACAGCGAGTTGATAAAGGTTCAATATCGCGTCGATGAGCATGAAAACGGGGGTCGGTATCATGGGAAGGCGCTGCTCCTGTCGGCTGTGTCCATTAGACGATGAGTGACAATGCGGATGTGGCCGGAGCGCGCGTAACGTTCTCGCTCCCGCAGGGAACCCTTTTGCGGTCGAGCTATCGATTTAGGCCGGGCCGCGATCGCCGACAAGCCGCGCGACGACGACGCGCGCGATGCGGCGGTTGAGCGCCGAGCGCACGCCGATATCCACCCCACTCGGACGCCCCACTCAGACGTCGAAGCGTTAGATTGACAGCGGCGGGCCGGACGCCTACCACCCCCTGCTCGAATGGGGCCGTAGCTCAGTTGGGAGAGCGCGTCGTTCGCAATGACGAGGTCAGGGGTTCGATTCCCCTCGGCTCCACCAATCCGTTTTTATCGTCGCGCAAGCCTTCTAACACTCTGAAAGGCATAGCGATTTCCCCGGTTCGATTCCCCCCGTCGCGCACGTATGCGAGACGCTCCGGAAACACCAGTCTCAGCATCAATCGCTGCTGCGCCAGGACGCCGGAATCCCAGAGTTTCCAGGGGTTTGAGAGGAACGCGCAGGCGGTTCGATAGAGCGCGTCGAACGATTGCTGCGGTTTTGTGGTGGCGAGCACATCCTCACGCAACGCGATCTTTTGCGCCTCAAAGGTTTTGATCTTCTCTTCATAGGCCGTGATCAGCGCCGGGCTGTCGGCGGCCATGATCCGTTCCATGATCTGTGCGGTTTTGCGTTCTAACAGACCGATCTCGAAGCGCGCCTGCGCGGCCCGCTCTTTAGCATTGTCGACCATGTGCTCCCACATCTCTCGCAGCATGTCGTAGACGACATCGAACAACGCCCGGCGTGGCTGCAGCGTGGCGACGAGATCAGCGAACTCGCCTTCGATCTTCTCTTTACGGATGGATTTGTTGCGCTGGCTGCAGCCCTTGGTCTGGCAGAGGTAATACGGGTACCGCGCACTGCGCCCTTTGGACCAGCAGGCGGTCAGGGCGTTGCCACACTCGCCGCATTCAACAAATCCGCGCAAGGGGAAGTCCGCATTGATGTCCGGACGGAACGGCGCGCTTGGAACGCCGTCGAGACGCTCCTGTATCTTCTGGAAGGCCTTAAAGCTGATGAGCGGCTCATGCTTGCCGGGATGCAAATGCAGGTTCCATTTCTCGAGAGAGATATAGCCGGCGTAGAGCGGACGACGCAGCAATTCGGCGACCAGCTGAACGCGCACCTCGCCATGCTTGTTGCGCGGCGTCGTGGGAAAGCGTTCGAGGAACCGCTTGACCTCGCTGACGGTCTGGAAGCGCCCCGAAGCGAAACCCTCGAGAGCCTCACGGACGATCGATGCGTTCGGCTCGTCCGGCACCAGCATCTTCCCGTGCACGTCGACCTTTTCGTAGCGATAGCCAACGACCGGCGCGAATATGTAGTACCCGGCCTGCACCCGCGCCTTCATCCGGTTGACGACCTGTTCGGCGTTCTTCTGCCGCGCATGCTGCGAGACGGAAGCGAGCAGGTTCTCAACGAGGATCGAGTCCGAGTCCTCGCCGAACTCGACCGACGGGCTTTCCAGCCGCGCGCCTGCCTCCGCGATCGCAGCGCGCAGTTCGAGATGCGCCTTCATGTCCCGGGCCAGACGGCTGATGTCATCGATGACGACAACGTAATCGCCCTTGGCTTTGTGTTTCCTGAGAAAGGCGAGCATGGTCTGCATGCCTGGGCGATCAATCATTCCGCCCGATACGCCCTCGTCACGAAACGCCTCTGCGATGTCGTAGCCCTTGCGGGTCGCAAAATCCCGGCAGCGGGTTTCCTGCGAGCCGAGACCGTGACCGCGCGAGACCTGCGCGGTGGATGAGACGCGCGCATAGATCACGGCGCGCACATCGGTTGTTGCTATTCCTTCAATATCTTCTGGATTCATGGCGTCTTTCGCGCCCCCGATCCCTTGCGACCGGGCGGCGCGTCCTCTTCGTCAATATCGTTTTTCCTATTCTTACAGTGTACGCGATCAGCCGCTTCAGGCGCCAGTTTCGCAGGATTGTTTTCCACATCACCGAATGGGCCGGCGCTATGAACGCCGAAGCCCATGTCGACGAACTGTTCCAGGATGTTCCAGAGCGTCTGCAGGTATTCGCGCTTCTCCGCCTCGCTCATATCCACGTCGCCCAGATGATGCGCATACTTCTGATAATCGAACTCCAGGCGGGAACGCCCGGAGTCCGATTGCGCGGGATTATGCTCAGCGCGATCCGTCATTACCGACCCCGCGTCCGCGCCGGCGCGCGGCTTCGGGTGAACTCACGGCCAGCCTGAGAGCGTTCTCGCATAGGCTCGTCGTCCATCTCGTTCGACTGGTAGTATTCGCGCCGCAACTCGTTGGAGCGCGCATAAGCGCTGCGGGAGAGTTCCGCGACGCGCAGCAGATCGGTCCCGGAGAAGCTTTGCGTGTCGTGGAACTTGCCGCGATCATCCTTCCAGGTTTTGGCAAGCGTGACACTGAAGTAAGCGCCGTTCTCGCCTTCATTCTTCCATATCGCTGCTTTCAGGTTCCCGTCGCGCAGCGTTTCGATCGGGGTGTTTGGTTCTGCCATTTTGGCCTCCTTGGTTTGTGGTTTGGATTATCTCGAGAATAGAACAAATAAGGAACATTGTCTAGGAAATAATTCCTTATACTGATTTTATTCCCCATAATCCTCGCAATCTGGCTCAAAGCCGCCCCCCGCGCCTTGCGTCGAACGTGCCCGGGCGAGAGAGATCGCATCGAAGATCTTCCGGATATTGCCGGCGCGTCCGATGAACACCCGCGCCGGAAAGCCCCTTGCATCGAGCTGAAGCATCGACACTTGGGAACCAATGATCAGTGAGACGACGATAATGCCCGCCATGATCAATCGTTCGTTATCGAACCAGAGGTCAAAGTAGAGCCAGAGCGCTGCGCCTGTCAGGGCAGCAAAGGATAGTCCGGCGAACAGGATATCTCTTCGTATACGTCCGACCGTTTCATTAATGGGATAGTACTGTGTCGGCGTCCGAATGTCGGCAAGCGTGACCATGAAACGCCGATCCTTGTGGAGAACGCTCGGATCATCCTCCAGGCGGCCAACCTTTTTCCTTGCGCCAAACATCTAGAGGTCCTCCCAGGCGGGTATTCCGCAGGCATCCATCCGAAGCGTCCGCGCAAGCTCGGACTTCATCGTGCCGACATCTTCGGGTGAGAACACCCGGAAGGACGCCAGCGACAGCGCATAGGACGTTTTCTTACCAGCCAGCACAGTGCCGGCGGCGCAGGCGCAGGTCTGCAGGACCTCCGTTTCCGGGACACGCGGGATTGAGATGTCAGGAGCGCGAAGCGTCGACAGGCGATCCTTGATCTCGCCGATTTCCTGATCGACGTCATCAATGCCAAATCCGACTTCAGGCATCTTCATCGGTAAGAGATCGCAGATGCCCGAGCCGCACAGGCTGGACTTCAGCATGTCATAGCTAAGCAGTTCGATGCGCGCCTCGCGCAGCTCATCAAGCCGGTTGTTCAGCTTTCGGCGCAATTCCCGACTTTCAAACTCGGCGTCCTCGATCCGGCGCTTGACGGCGCGATCAATGGCCACGCCTTCTGTTTCGCGCAGCGTTTCCATACAGGAAGGAACAATGTCGCGTTCCTGATCAAACTGCATCGCCCTCGGGGCCAGCACGCCATAGGCAATGCCGAACCAAGCTACGCCGCCCATCATTGCGCCAGTGCTCCAGTCCGGCAGGTCTCGCAAAAGTCCGATCATCAGGGAGTCTCCTTTCTACAAGTGCAAGCTGCTATCGACTGCGCGATCGCGTTTGTGTCCGTGTAGCGGTCCGAAGCATCTTCGCCTCGATCTTCTCGATGCGTCCGACCTTCTGCGCACAGCGGCGATTGACGTTGGCCTGCGCGACGCGCTTCAGCGCCTGTTTTCGTGCGTGCGTGCTGTCGCTTGCGCCGGCAGGCGGCCTTGGCCCGCCCGCGCGCGAAAGCCCAAACTTCTCAGGACGGGCGCGCTGAAGCCGCCGCTCTTCCTGATGGGTCCAGCGCTCACGGTGCTTGTGGATGTGCGCGCGCATTTTCTCGCGGACCTGTGCGATGCGCTTTTCCTGCGCGCTGAAGACGGCGCGCTGCATCTCCATGCGCGGGCTTAAGTTCAGATCATGGCGGCTTGCGCGTTCGAAGGCGCGCACTAGCCGGGTTTTCAGTTCCGGGCGAAACCCGCTGGCATCGCTCATCACGAAGCCTCCGCGCGTTCACGGAACAGGTGCAGCGCCGGGCAACGACCAGAGACATGCGTGCGCCGCGCGCCAGTCGCGCCAAGATAGGTGCACGTGCTGACACCGTGTACGTCGGGTTCGACCGAATACTCAAAAAGAACATGGGGCGAGCCGAAGCCTGCGAGCGCGCCCCAAACGCTGGCGACGATCGGGACCCAGAGGAAGGAATGGAGATCAAAGACGGGCGCACGCGGCGCACGATTCGATCGGCGCTCCCTTTCCAGCGCCTTGCGCAAACGCCTGGCGTGCCCCTTGATGCGCGGACGTGTCGGCCGGTGCGCATCGGAAGAGTATTCGAACGCGATCTCGGTGTGGTTTGAGACCGCGTGACGTTCATGCGCGTCCGCGCCTGGCCAGAACTTCACCGGATCAATGTGGTAATAGGGAACTTTCTGTCCACGGATCGGGCGCAATCCCGGAACAAAGACAAGAGTCTCATGGTGCCCCATAGCGAGGATTTCATCGGGAGGAACGAGACGCTTGGCGTGTTCACCCGTCGAGGTCGAGGTGCTCCCGTCGCGATGCGAGACGCTCAGCGAGTTCGTCTTCACCGTATGATCGCCGATCCGCTTGGAGAGCATTTCGGCGGTCTCCAGATCGCTGACCTGAAGGAATTGCTCAATCGAGTTCGTGGTGATGGTTCGCGCGACTTTCTCGCCGAAGACCCGCTTCAGCTCCGAGATCGACTGATAGAGTAGCGCGATGACGATGCCGCGCGAGCGCAAGAGCGTGATGTCCTTGGCGACGTTCCGTAAAGGGAGGTTCGTCGCCTCATCCAGACAGAAGACGACCCGCCGTCCCTTCACGCGCTTCAAGGTCTGCAGACGCGCATATTGTAACAGAGCGACCGCTTTGCCGTAGGTCTCGAGCGCATCCGTCGGGACAATGTCAAACAAGATGACCGGCGGTTTGCTCTCATCACGCAAGTCAGCGGCATCGAACGCATGGTCAAGACCAAGAAATCCGAGATCAGACGACGCGCGGAACGGCGAAAGCGCCTGGGCAAGCCCGGCGCGTGCCCCTTCAAAATGCTCCGCATTGGTCTCTTTTAACTTGAGGAAGTGACGTGCCTGCGAAGCGAGATCGCCATAGAGCGCGTCCGACGCAGCGGCGTCCTTCAGCAGCGCCTCGCAAAGGATCGGATCTGTGACGTGGCTCCACAGAACTGAAGGGACGCAGGCTTGCGGATCTAGAACAGCGAGCGCAACAGCGATGACGACGAACAGGCCGCGTTCCTGGTCCCGGAAGTATTTGTTCTTTGCATCGCTGTCAGGTTCCGGCGTCAGCTCGAAGGCAAAACCTTCGGCCGTTGTGAACAAACGCCCCTGCAACGCCTCATCCGCCGCTTCCTCAATCAGGATATGGAACGGATTCTGATCTGTATGTGGCAGGTCACACAGTCCCGCCGGATTGTTGTAAATCACCCGGAAGCCGCGCCGCTCCAGTTCCTTACCGGCGATCAGCGCAAGTTCCGGCTTGATGTCGGTGACACACACCGAAAATCCGGACATGGCGAGATGCACGACCAGCATCGTCGCCATGGACGTCGACTTCCCGCTCCCTGGCGGTCCTTCGAGAGTGAGATGAGTCTGGCGCGGCCCGAAGATCGGAATGCCGCCAACTTTGCACAGAAGCGGTCCGCTCGACGGATCGGTCAGACCTGCGGCGTGCAAGTCTGAGAGGCTGGCAAAGCGCGCATCGCCAAGCGTGCCGGACGCCCGGCGCGCAGACGCCATCAGCCGACGCCGACGTGCCCGGTTAAACATGCCCCGGACCGCGCTTCCGCCGCACCCGATCACGCAAAGAACAAGGATCGCAAACAGGAAAGCATTTCGCCAATCGTCTGGCGAACCCTGCGGACGCACGAGCCACGCGTACGCAGCAAGCGCAGACGCCGCCAGCGCTGGACGGTTCACCTGATAATTGCGGGAGGTATCCATGGCTTATTTCCGCACGTCACGATCACGTCGTGTACGCACGACCGGCGGTTCAACCCCGTTTGGCCGCGGCGTTGTGCGTTCGTCAGACAGATTTGCCGAGAGTGTGCCGCGCGCGCGGCGTCTGGGACGATTGTCATCGTGTCCCCACTGAACGAGCAACAGAATCAGGATTGCCAGAAGCGGTAGCGTATCGATCATTAAGGCGAGCGCAGCCTGCACCCCAACCTTGTCCATATGCGCGATCGCCGCCCTGATTCCGACACGTTGGCTGGTATCGACAACGCGGCGGTGTCGAACACCGCGAAGCTCGACTGTATTTTCACTCAGGCGAGAAGCGAGCGGGCTGAATGTCCCTGTCATCTTCGCCGCACCCTCGGGGCTGAATCCGATCTGAAGCCAGGGCTTGCGGAAGGCGTCGACAATCCCTTCGACGCCTGAGACCGGAAGCGACTGATTGATCTCGTCCGTAATTCGACCAAGGTCATCCAGTCGGAGACGAATTTTGGCGTCTTTTTCCGCCCAGCTATAGTCAGCGCTTGAGCGAAGACGCTGAATATCCGAGAGGATATCCTCGCCACGCCTCGTCAGGCGTGTTGTCGTCGCAGCGGAGTCAATCAGCGCCGACTCAATCGACGCCAGCTGAGTCGCGAGGGCAGCGAGCTCAGCCGCGCAACGTCCTTTCCCAGCACCACGCAGACAGATCGCACCGTAATTATATTCGTCCTTATACAGCCCACGCGTGGTTTCCCGCGCCGCCCTGACAATCGGAATGAGGACCTCAATCTCACGCGCCGCCTTCGCGCTTTGAAGATAATGCGCCTGCCCATCTTCAAGTACGCGGTTTTGTTCGGCTACACGCACAGGCCCTCGTGTGACCTGCAGAAAGTTCGACGTCGTCGACAGACTGAAGACAAGAGCCGCACTGGCTAGAAATGCCGCAACCGGCACAGCGCGCGTCCCACGCTTTAGAAACGGGAGAACATGCGTTCCGACGTAGTGATAAGATGCAAGCAGACCGAAACAGGCCAGGCCGGAGCCTATGCCCATGACGTAGTCGCCGAAGCCGAGGCCATCGGCTGACAACCCTTCGAAGATGTATGCGCCGGAGAGATAGGCGCTGAAACCGGCGAGAACGCTCCCGCCGCTCATCAGCATCACACGAAGACCTTTAAGGCCCTTGTCGAGCATGCTGGTTTCTGCTGGCAGATCGGTATGATCGTCATGAGATTTTGGTGGAAGCTTCATTTTTACCTCAATAGTCAATGAGCATGCGCTCACTCTGGCAATTCGTCCGTCCACAGCGAAGCTGCGCCGTGATGTTGGCACGCGCTACCTGACCGCAGCGCGGGCAGAAGAACTTCATCTTCGATTTGTCGATATTCGGCAGGCTGGATTTGGCTTTGCCTTTCGCGATCAACGGCTCAGGCTCGGGATCGACAGCATCCACTGGAAACTCGAAACCCTCGGCTATGATCGCACTCATCACCCGATCAAAAGGACCGTCTTCGATGACGTAATGCGACATTCCTGTCCCAACATCGCGCCCGCCGGGTTTGCCTGTGTGGCTAGTCTGCAGCCCAATCGATTTCATCCGATCGCGAAAGTCAGCATTATGGTAGTTGCCGAGACCGATTGTCCCATCTCGGAACTGAAGCGCATGCACCATTTCATGCGCGAGAGTCGATGCAATGCCATAGGTGTCGAGCGGACATCCGCGGTCTAAAACAACCGTGATCTGATCTAGTCTACGGTCGTGCTTGTCAGACCACACGGCTTTCGCAGCAAAGCCCCGATATCGCTTTTTGAATCGCTCAATACAAAGAATACAATCAGGTGTGCGTCCGGTCTTGAAACCGTTGCTGTCTCTGGAATACGGAGCAAACAATTCATCGTTCAGCAGGTTGAACAGGTGCTCAAAGCTGGCATGCAGTTGCGCATTGACGCTTGTCTCGGACAAGCCTTGAAACAATTTCTCAGTACTGAAAATATTCATCGAACTGCAGTCCAAATGACGTTTCTGCGATCCCGATTTCGGAGATCAATTCACCGAGGCCACTTGCGCGCCGCCTCGGTCGTCATTTAGTACGCAGTCACTAGTCTGGAGATAAGTCCCTACACAGATGTATTTTCCAAGAGAACCGTGTAACTTTGTGGAGAAGAAGTGAGCAAGCCCTCACTCCTCGTCATGCCAGCAGACGCAGTCGGGGAATTTCTCGAACTCACTGCGCCAAATCTCATCCACGCTCCATACATACAGAAAGGGACGAATGCGGTGACGGAGTTTAAGATCGGACGGGTTCTTGCTTCTCAGAAAATCTCTGATGCTTTGTTCAGAGTACTTTTGTCCGCGAGCATCTAGGTCGGCGTATTTTCGAAAGCACTCGCAAGCATCACGCTCGAAAACCATTACCGAATAATCGTATATAAAGCTTGGAGACAGTGGCAGGCGTTGCCACCGGAAAATCATCCTCTCACGAATGAGCTGAATGTTTTTCCGGTCTTGGAGCCACTGCATTGTTTCATGAAAATCGCCTCGGTATTGCCGTCCTCTCACCGCACCCTCCTGTTTTCACAGTGATGCGGTTTTGCCGACCTGACTGGACAACTTTCCTGGCGATAGGGCCGCCAGCGGCAAGAAACCGGAAGAAGCCGTGGGGCAAAAACGACCCCGCCCTTAAAGCCGAATCAAGTACACAGCTGGAAAGACGGATTTATGATACGTCTATGTCAGACTAATGAATATTCCGGAGGCGAAACGCCTAATTCACGTATGACTGTATCGCGCCGGCGCTGTGGATAAGTAGACTGGCGCACTTCGCAAGATGTGCGTGTAGTACACGCCACCTTGGCAAGGGGAGCCCGCTGCGCGCTCCCCGTTGCATCCCCTCCGGCCAAGCGTCACTCCGGTTGCAATCGAAATGTCTGTGGAAAATACCAATTATCGGGTTCCCACACATGCGCAGATGGGCTAATCTGCACGTATAGGTACGTATATGCAAACCCAAAAAAAACTATCAACTCAAATGGTGGCCGATATGGCGGGTGTTCACAAAGACACCTTGCTACGTTGGCTGAGGGAAGGTGTTGTCAACGAACCCGCGCGTGACCGGAGGGGTTGGAGAGAATTTGCTCCAAGCGAAGCCAATAAGATTGTCGCCTATGCTCGCGCAGGAGAAGGCGGAGTCGCTGAGCGTGTATCTCCCGATCCTGCGATAGACAGCCTTAGGGAGATTGAGTGGGACTTCACGTCAGCTAAGACAACGTATCTGACCCACGGCATTCACCCGTATCCCGCAAAATTTATTCCGCAAATTCCAAACGCCCTCATTCAAGAACTATCGACGGTGGGAGACACCATCGCCGACATTTTTTGCGGAAGTGGAACGACCCTATTGGAGGCGCTGCAACTGAAGCGAAACGCTGTTGGTATTGATGCCAATCCGCTGGCGGCGCTGATAAGTCGAGCTAAGACTACTGCCCTTTCTGACGCGCAGTTTAATCTCCTCTCGAAGCACGTCACAAAGTGTGAATCTCTGCTTAGCGAGGTTCGCCCTAGCGAAGGGGACTTGTTCTACGGAGGCATGCCATTCCTGTCTGACGGCCCGCGCCCGGATCGAGAAATATGCGAATTTTGGTTCTTGCCGCATGTAGTGGAAGAGTTGGCAGAGTTGAAGAAGCTAATATCTAGATTTCGCGATCCGCAGATCAGCGAGTTCTGCTCCGCAATTCTCTCCTCGATTATTGTTAAGGTCTCAAAGCAAGATTCCGATACGCGCTATGTTCGTCGGGAAAAGTCGACCGGACCTGGAGACGTCGTCCAGAATTATCTTAGTCAGTTGAAGTCGGGGATCTCGGCCGCGCGTGAATTGTCGGATATTCTTGAAGATCGTTTCGCATGTGAGGTTTATTGCCAGAATATTCTCGAAACGCCAGAGACAAAGCCTTTCGACTTAGTCGTCTGCTCTCCTCCCTACCCAAACGCTTACAGCTATCACCTGTATCATAGGTCACGTCTGTTATGGTTGGGGCACGACCCTGAGGAATTCAAGAAGGTCGAGATAGGTAGCCATAGAAAATATAGCTCGAAAGGGAAAAATCGAGCGACCGAAGAAACCTTCCAAGCTGAGTTCACTACTATCTTCCGATGGCTACATGGGCGTTTGCGAGACAACAAGTACGCCTGTTTTGTAATTGGCGACTCCACCTTGGCTGGAGAGCGCATCGACAACGCATCGCTCATCGCTGAAGCCGGAAAGGCCGCCGGCTTTAGGGAGGCGGCCCGACTAGAGCGCGTGATCAACGCCCATCGGAAATCATTCAACCCAAAGATTGGTAAAATCAAAACTGAAAAGATTTTGATTTTGCAGAAAGCATGAAATGGCCGAGTTCAATTGCAGGATAAAGCCTTACATACAGCCATTTGAGCGCTGTCTAGCCCTAAGCGAGTTGCGTGCGGTCGCAGGTGCAGAGCCCATACCGACTGAAGTTCTCGAAGGAGAACCTACAACCTTCAAGGTTATAACTAACAAATCACGCAAATCTCTTTGTGCTGAGTTAGCTTACTGGGAGTCAGTTGGTTCCAAAACAACAATGAAAACGCGACAGATAAGGAGTGAGGCAACTTCTTTGGTCGCACGCAATGGAGTAGCACTAAGAGATTTGCCGAATCTGGCACCAAGCCTACTCGAGGCTAAATCTCCGAATAAGCGATGCCTGCGATATGCTACCCACGGAATTCACGAATATCGCGGTAAATTTTTTCCTCAGCTCGTACGCGCCATGATAAATATGGCGGAAGTACCGCGCGACGGTATCGTCCTGGACCCAATGTGTGGCAGCGGCACAACTTTAGTCGAGGCCGTATTGGCAGGGAGGGCCGCGATCGGACTCGACATGAATCCTCTGTCGGTCTTTATCTCTGATGTAAAATGTCAGGTGCTGCGATGCTCAGCCGACAAACTAGTCGCAGCACATGATAGATTGGCCGAACATGTGAGTTCGAACCAAGTGGCGGGCAACTCGTACTTCTCCACTTTGAGCGAGCATGACCAGAGCTATCTTCGCAGCTGGTTTGATCCTAACGTGCTCGATGAACTAGACCGTATTGTAGCTGGCCTCGAACAGGTTCGCCCGAAAGCCATACGCCAGTTCTATACACTCAGTTTGAGCAACATTCTGCGCCGCGTCTCGCTACAGAAAGTAGCGGACCTTCGAGTCCGCAAGGAAAAGAAGAAGTTGAAAGAAGGTGACGCGACCAAGGCGTTCCTGGACGAGATCATGCGCGTCACGAAGTTAGTGACTGCGCACAATGCGTTCCGAGGGCAAGACGGTCTCGGGATGCATACTGTACGCGACAGCGACGCCAAGGAGGCCGCGGAATCACTGGAGAAATATATTGGGGGCATTGATGCAGTGATTACCTCGCCACCGTACGCGACAGCGCTCCCATATCTCGATACCGATCGACTAAGCTTGATCTACCTAGGACTATTGGCTCGGAAACAGCACCGCCATCGCGACGTGAGTATGATCGGTAATAGAGAAGTAACTTCGCGCCAGAGAGAAGAGTATTGGGCACATTTTGAGGCTCACAAAGACAGATTACCAAAATCAACGCGACTTCTCATCGAGCAAATCGATCAATTAAATCGGAATGCTGACGTTGGATTTCGTCGAAAAAATACTTCGGCACTTCTAAGTAAATATTTCTTCGATATGCAGCGCGTTCTAAAAGCACAAAAGAGTCTACTGAGGGATAGCGGCACTATTTTCATGGTGGTTGGAAATAATAGAACGACTGCTGGTGGGAAGGATATTGAAATTAGAACGACAGACCAGTTGGCCGCAATTGGTGAGGAATTGGGGCTAACGCTGGCGGGAAGACTTTCAATGGACATGTTAATATCCCGAGATATTTTCAGACAAAACGCAATGCCTTCTGAAGAGATTTTGACCTTTCAAAAGGTTTAGTAGTAGCCGAACATCTTTTTGGAGTTTCTGACCGCGTTAGTGCACAAGGCTTTATAGATGCCGAATTCAGTTGCCCCTTGAGGGATGACGACAGCGAAATACTCGTAAGCGCTGTTTTCGGGTGCCATTTCGAGCCGAAGAATATCCCCGATGTTTCCTGCACTTCTGAGCGCCTCGCTTCTCAAGCGAAAGTCGTGCTTGTCGGGCCAAGTCATCATGTTTACTTGGAAAATATCGGCACCCAACCGGAAACGGACACCAGTGCGGTCGAATTTGCCAGGCTTCGTTTCATCCTCTGTGAACGTAGTTGGCCAACCCCAGAACTCTGGGTCCGCATTACGCGCACTCAATGGTATGAAGATTTCAGGTGATCGTCTCGAAGCGCCAGAACTCGTCTGTCCCACGCCAACGTCGGTCTTCTGTAGCGTCATCACGAAGCCCTTGAAGGGCATAGCGACTGGAGCAGCAGTCGCCGCCGAAGGGCCACTGTGCCCAGACTTGGAAGCCACCCCTGTTTGGGATTTTCCGGAAGTGGCCGCTCCTGCAGTAGCCTTGGGTGCTGGAGTTATTCCGTAAGACGAAAAAAGCTTTTCAACTTCCTTCTTTTCATCAGGATTCGTAGATGGTGCAGTGGATCCGTCTACCGATTCCTTGGTAATCAGTGCCTCGATAGGCACGTAGCCATTTGCAACGAGTTTTGCGAGCAAACTCTCATCGAGAACCTTTGCTGTACCATTTGAGGGATCGATCCAATTGTCGAGCACTGCTTCAAGCGTCGCGAGAAAACGTGCATCTTCCTCATTGGTATGCTGCAATTTCACTCGGACTGCTGCCTCATAGTTGGTAAATAATCCCCCTTCGGTCATGTTGCCGGAGCCAATAAGGACGTCGGCTTCTTTATCGTCCTTGAATAGATAAACCTTGGGGTGAAATGTCGAGGCAATAGCGTTGTGAAAGACCACGACTCGACCGTTGGGACGAACACCAACCATTAGATCGTTCAATCCTTCTGAGGACGTACCCCGGTGGTCTATGCCTACAATCCACTCGGCACTGAAAGATTTCGAGAAATTGGAAAGACTGGTGAAGATGTGTTTGGTACCGGATCGTTTAACGAAAGCGACTGCACCACGAAAAGTATCCCACGGCTTCTCAAAGTTCTCGTTCAAGAACTCGCCCAGTCTGTATCCATTAGATGGTTGATGAATGAATTGCACGATTTAACAATATTTTATTCGGGTCGTCGAGACTCAAAAACGAGTTACTCGTGGTAATAATACACCGATTCGACCCATGGTTCATCTGCCCTGTCGACCGGGCTGTCGTAAACCGAGCCCGCCCATAGCCAAACCTATGGCCACACTCGGCCATTCGGCTTCGATCCCTCGCGTGGAGACTTTTGCCACGACCCCGCAGAAATGGGGCCTTAGGGGCCAGCCCCTTGGCGCACTTCAGGAAAAATAGAACGGTCTCCTGGGGCTAAGCGCGATCAGCGCCTGCGCACGCCGTCGATTTTCCCT
>JBCBSQ010000010.1:0-104462 GCA_039819085.1 Pseudomonadota bacterium | reverse complement strand
TCCGGGTAGCGGCCCGCGTCGAACCAGTCAGGCCCTTTCAGCGTTTCGGAAAACTCGTCATTGGCGACGTCGAGGCTCGTCATGTCGATGACCGCGTCGACGCGCGCCGTCGTCGGGTCGTTTTCGTCAAAATCGAGCGCGACGTCGAACCGGTTGAACCGGCCGACATAATTGGAGAAGCCCAGGTGTCCGACCTTGAAGATGAGCGCCGCATGGTCCTTGTCGAGGACATAGGCCCCCTCGCGCAGGGCCGCGGGCTCAGCGCTCACCCTCGGCGCGATCAGCGACGCGCACGCGGAAGCGGCGACGACGGCTGCGAGCGCAAGGCCCCGAACGAGAATGCGGCGGCGCGATAACCTGGACATGAAACCGGCTCCATTGACGGACAAGCGCTTTCGGTACGTCGCCGGCGACGGCGCCGGATCGCGCGTATGTGGATTTTCCCCACGATTCGCGACCTGCTATTCAGGGCGGTAAGATGGTGTTGAGCGCGAAAGGGACGAGCTGAATGGCGGATCGATGGACACTCGGAAGGGGCGAGATCAGGCGAGGCGCGCAGGCGTTGGCGGCGTCACTCTTCGCGATCGCATTGACGGCTTGCGGCGGCGACGAGGCGGCTGCGCCGTCGGGGACCGGCCCGGACGGCGCCTCAGCGGCCATCAGCGAAGCGCACGATTATGACGCCATCATCCGTGGCGGGATGGTCTATGACGGCTCCGGCGCGCCGGCCCGCGTCGCCGACGTCGCGATCGACGGCGACCGCATCGCCAGGATCGGTGACCTGTCGACCGCGAGCGGCGAGATTGAAATCGACGCCGCCGGCCGCGCCGTGGCGCCGGGCTTCATCAACATGCTGAGCTGGGCGACGCACTCGCTGATTGAAGATCCGCGCGCGCTGAGCGACGTCGCGCAGGGCGTGACGCTTGAGGTCATGGGCGAGGGCTGGTCCATGGGGCCGTGGACCGAAGAGATGAAGGCCGACAATGTCGCCCGCCAGCGCGACATCAAATTCGATATCGAATGGACGACCCTCGGCGAATACCTTCAGCACCTTGAGGACCGCGGCGTTGCGCCGAATGTCGCGTCTTTCGTTGGCGCGACGACAGTGCGCATTCACGAAGTCGGGTATGAAGACCGGCCGCCGACGGAAGAAGAGCTCGACCGGATGACGACCCTCGTCCGCGAGGCCATGGAGGAAGGCGCGCTCGGCGTCGGCTCTTCCCTCATCTACGCGCCGGCGTTTTATGCGGGAACGGATGAGCTTGTCGCGCTCGCCGCCGCCGCTGGCGAATATGGCGGCGCTTACATCTCCCACCTGCGCTCTGAAAGCGTGCGGCTTCTCGAAGCGGTGGACGAACTCATCGACATTTCCCGGCGCTCCGGCGCGGCGGCGGAGATCTTTCACCTCAAGGCGTCCGGCGAAGACAACTGGGACAAGCTCGACGGCGTTTTTGAAAAGGTCGAAGCGGCGCAGGCGGAAGGTCTCGACATCCGCGCCAATATGTACACTTATCCTGCGAGCTCCACCGGCCTTAACGCGTCGATGCCCACCTGGGTGCAGGAGGGCGGCCACAACGCCTGGGTTGAGCGTCTGAAGGACCCGGAAATCCGCGCCCGTGTCATTCAAGAGATCCGTAATCCGCCCGAGGACTGGCAGCCGTCGATCGCCCAGGCCGGCGGCGCAGATGGGGTGCTGCTCGTCGGCTTCAAGACTGATCGCCTCAAGCCGCTCATCGGCAAAACGCTCGCCGAAGTCGCCGCGGAGCGCGGCGTCAGCCCAGAGGACGCGATGATTGACCTTGTCATCGAGGATGATCATCGGATCGACGTCGTCTACTTCACCATGTCGGAAGACAATGTGATGCGGAAGATCGCGAGGCCCTGGGTGTCGTTCGGCTCCGACGCCGGCGCGCCGGCGCCCGAAGGCGTGTTCCTTCAGTCTTCGACCCATCCGCGCGCCTATGGCACCTTTGCGCGGCTCCTCGGCAAATACGTCCGCGACGAGAAAGTGATCCCGATGGAGGAGGCGATCCGCAAGTTGACGTCTCTCCCGGCGGAGCGGCTTAAGCTTGAGGGCCGCGGTCGCCTCACGCCCGGCCATTATGCGGACGTCGTGGTGCTCGATCCGGCCAAGATCAGCGACAAGGCGACCTTCAAGGAGCCGCATCAGTTATCCGTTGGCGTCGAGCACGTGTTCGTCAATGGCGAAAGGGTGCTCGCCGACGGCGCGCCCACTGGCGCGACGCCCGGGCGGTTCCTGAAAGGGCCCGGCTACCAGGCGGAGTGAAGCGACCCGCCTTCAGCTATTTGATCAGCCAAAGGACAAGCCAACCAAATGACAATGATGATGATCCAATCCGGCTTCAGTCAGGCGCCGCGGCTGGCGGCCGCTGCGCTTGCGGCGGTTTCCCTCTTGGTCGCGTGGGGCGGCGCGTCGGCGGCCGATGCGCCCTATCCGGCGCCGGTGGAGGGCGACTATGTCATCGACGCGTTTGAGTTCCAGAGCGGCGAGACGCTCGATGAATTGCGCCAGCACTACCGGACCATCGGAACCCTGAAGAAAGACGCGCAAGGCCGCGCGACAAACGCTGTCCTCATCATGCATGGCACCACCGGCTCCGGCGCGGGGTTCCTGCAGGAGCGGTTCGCGAACGTCCTCTTCGCGCCCGGCGGCGCTCTCGACGCGCGCGAACATTTCATCATTCTGCCCGACGGGATTGGTCATGGCGCGTCCTCGAAACCGTCCGATGGCTTGCGCATGAGGTTTCCGAAATACACCTATGACGACATGATCAAGGCGCAGCATCGTCTCTTAACGGAGCATCTCGGCGTCGATCGCCTGCGCCTGATGATGGGCACCTCCATGGGCGGCATGCACGCCTGGGTCTGGGGGTACACATATCCGGATTTTGTCGAGGCGCTGATGCCGCTTGCGAGCCTGCCGGTGGAGATCGCCGGCCGCAACCGGATGCAGCGCAAGATGATCATCGACGCCATCATGTCAGACCCGGACTGGAAGGGCGGCGACTATGGCCAAAAGCCGATGCGCGGCATGCGGATGGCGACTTTCCCGTTAATCTTCATGGTGTCGAGCCCGTATCAGTATCAGCAGCGAGCGCCCACCCGCCAGGAGGCGGAAACGTATCTGGACGAGCTGGCGTCGCGATATGCGGATCGTCTGGAGCCGAACGACACGATCTACGCGTTTGACGCCTCGCGGAACTATAACCCCTCGCCGCACCTGTCGAAGATCACAGCGCCGCTCATTGCGATCAACTCCGCCGACGATCAGGTGAACCCGCCGGAGCTCGGCATTCTGGAGCGCGAGATCAAGAAGATTGAGGGCGCCAAGGCGATCGTCCTGCCAATCACGCCGGAAACCTCCGGCCACGGCACGCATACGAGCGCGGCGATCTGGGAGGCGCACCTGCGCGCGCTGTTAAAGGAAAGTTCGGCGGCTGCGCGCTAGCGGACCGGCAAGCTGGCCCCGCCGGCGGGCATTGTCAGGTTTTGCGACGGAATTGTCGTGAAATCGCGTTAGCAAATGAAGCCGAAACGTTGCGTAGGGAGTTGGCAATGGCGAAACGACCGATATTGGCGACAGCATTCTTTCTCCTCGCCGCGTGCAGCGACAGCGACGCGCCCGCGCCGGAGCCGAATGAAAGCCCCGCGGCTGACGCCGGCGCCGATGCGGCGGTGATTGAGGGCAGCGCGGTCACGCTGAACGCCGGCGACAGCTCGGACGCCGACGGATCGATCGTGTCATTCGAGTGGATGCAAGTGAGCGGGCCGCAAGCGTTTATCGTGAACCCCGATCAGGCGGCCGCCGTTATCGAGCCGCCGCTGGTCGACGGCGCGGAGACGCTCACGTTTTCAGTGACAGTGACGGACGATGACGGCGCGCGCGACACCGATACAGTGGACGTCGCCGTAAGCCAGGCGCCTGACGACGAAGTCGTTGAAGTCCGATCGGAGTTTGACGGGTTTGAGCGCGCCTTTTCCGTCTATACGCCTGCGGACTATGAGCGCGGCGATCCTGCGGTCGTGCTGCTGCATGGCGGCGGCCAGAGCATGCGCACGATCCTCCTGCCCGAACGCACCACCAGCCGCTGGCTCGATCTCGCCGACCGCGACGGGTTCCTGCTGATCGTCCCGAACGGTTTTAACGAGACGTTGCTCGACGGGATCGGCGATGAGCAGAGCTGGAACGACATCCGCGACGACGACACCGGCCGCACCTCGCTGGAAGACGATGTCGGGTTCTTATTGTCCGTACTCGACGCCGCGGACGCGGGCCGCGATTACGATCCGAACAGCGTCTTCGTGACGGGCTCCTCGAATGGCGGCATCATGTCCATGACGATGCTGATCGAAACGCCAACTCGGTTCGAGGGCGCAGCGGCCTTCATTGCGGCGCTGCCCCAGGAGACGATCCCCGATCCAGCCGCGCCGACGCCGATCATGCTGCTCAATGGGACGCTCGATCAGTTGATTTTGTTTGGGGGCGGACCTGTCGCAGGCGACGGCGCGCCGACCCGGTCCGTGCCGGCGACAGTTGACTACTTTATTGAGGCGACGAACCCAGATCCTTCCCTGACGACCACGCGGACCTTGATTGACGCCGCGCCGGGCGACGGCTGCCTCATCGTGGAGACCGAGTATCTTGCGGCCGGCGGCGACCCCGCGGTGACCTACTACGAAGCGCGCGGCGGTGGACACAATGTGCCGGACCCGACGGCGCCCGCCTTCACGCCTCCGGCCGAAGCGCTCCTCGGCCCCCGTTGCCGCGACGCCAATGGCGTTGATCTCGCGAACGCCTTCCGGCGAGGGCTTTAAGCCGCGCAACGTGTACGGATGGTCGGGGATGGGTCGCAGGCGCGCGCTCGACTGAGGCGCGCCCAATAAAAGCCGCGCTACGCAGCCGGCTCCGCTCTGCGCCAAAGCGGGAACGGGTCAGGCATATTCGGCGCGGCGTCCGGCGCATACGCCATTTTTTCAGGGATCAAAGCGGCGTCGAGGCGCGCCTTCAGAGCCGGCCAGTCGATCCCGGCGCCGATAAAGACGATCTCCTGGCGTCGATCGCCGAGCGGCTCTTCCCAGTTGTCCTGGATGTAGGCGTCGATCCCGTCCCCTTGAGGCCAGCGTTCGCGCGGCACGCTCGCCCACCATGTGCCGAGCGGCGCGACGCTCGAGAGCGCGCCGGCCAAAGAGAACTCCGCCACCCAATCGGGCCGCGTCGCGATCCAGAAATGCCCCTTGGCGCGGATGACGCCGGGCAGCGGGCCGTTCAGCAATTTGTGGATCGCCTCCGGCTGGAAGGGGCGGCGCGCGCGATAGACATAGGACGTCACGCCATATTCTTCCGTCTCCGGCGTATGGTCGGCGTAGCCGTAAAGCTCTTTGGCCCACATCGGGTGCTCATGCGCCTTCTCGAAGTCAAACAGACCCGTGTCGAGGATCTCATCCGTTGGCACTTCGGAGTAGTTCGTTTCGATAATCCGGACATCCGCGTTCAGGCTTCGAATGATCTTGCGCGCCGCGTCGACCTGTTCCGGGCGGGCGTCCTTCACCTTGTTCAGAATGACGATATCAGCGAATTCGATTTGATCAGTGAGCAGATGCACAAGCGTGCGCTCATCTTCTTCGCCCATGACCTCTCCGCGATCGCGAAGAAAATCATGGCTCGAAAAGTCCTTGAGGAGATTCACGGCGTCGACGACGGTCACCATGGTGTCGATGCGCGCAACGTCAGAGAGGCTTTCACCCTCCTCCGTACGGAAATCGAACGTCGCGGCGACAGGCAGGGGTTCGGAAATGCCCGTCGATTCGATGAGGAGATAGTCAAACCGCCCCTCCCCGGCTAGGCGCTTGACCTCGGCGAGGAGGTCATCCCGCAAGGTGCAGCAGATGCACCCGTTCGACATTTCGACGAGCGTCTCATCGGTCCGGCTGAGCTCCGAACCGGCGCGGACCAGATCCGCGTCGATGTTCACTTCGGACATGTCGTTGACGATGACCGCCACCTTGCGGCCATCGCGATTGTTGAGGACGCGGTTCAGCAAGGTGGTCTTCCCCGCCCCCAGGAAGCCGGAAAGGACCGTAACGGGAAGGCGTTCATCAGTCGTAGCGGACGTCGTAGCGGACATGGGCTTGGCGTCTCCTCTGGCCTGAATGCGGTGATCGACTTGTTCGAAGCGGTAGTAGCTTGTATCAGCCAATGCAACAATGTTGCATCGATAAGACGCCGGTTTCCAGATGACGCACTCCAGGGACGACGAGACTTCGCTTCACGAAGGAATCCAATCGGCCATCGACGTTTGCCGCTTGCGCGGCGCGCAGGTGACCCCTCTGCGCGAGGCGGTGTTGACCGCGCTTTGGACGGCGGCGCGCCCTATCGGCGCGTACGAGCTAAGAGATGAGCTGTCTGAAACGCTCGGTCGAACCATCTCCCCGGCGAGCATCTATCGCACGCTCGACTTTCTCTGCGGCCAGGGCGTTGCGGCGCGCATTGAAAGCCGGAACGCCTATGTGGCCTGTTCGCATCCGGCGGAGGAGCACGCTTGCGTCCACTTTGTCTGCAACGACTGCGGATCATCTTCCGAAATCGAAAACAAGAAGCTCGAACGGTTGTTGGCGGCCGACGCAAAGGAGCTCGGCTTTTCCATCGGCCATCGCGTGATTGAGCTTTCGGGGTCCTGCGCGGCGTGTCAGGGCGGCGCCAAGTAAGCAGCCATCGTCGCCGAATTGGCGCGTCAGGTGAGCGGCGCGTCAGGCTCGTCGCTGCGGCGCCTTCGGATCGCGCGGCGGGCGGTCGCCTCGACGAAGCCCCTCAGTCGGCAAGCTTCAGGCGCTGTTTGTCAAACACGCGAAGGACTTGGCCAAGGTCGTGGCCGCGCTTCAGGATCGCGCCGGTCATGGCGACCACGGCCCACGCGCCTTGGCGGCGGGCGAGCGACGGTCGCTTCTCGATGCGGTACAGCGGCGCCTCGCTCGTGCGACGGAAGATCGAAAAGACCGCCGCGTCCTTCAAATGGTCGATGGCGTAATCGCACCACTCGCCGGCGGCCACGAACTGGCCGTAGACGTTGAGGATGCGGTTTAACTCCGCGCGGTCGAATGAAACCGGATCAGGCGCGCGGCGCCTGCCGCCGGAAGACGCGGCCGTTTGCGCTGCGTCCACTGACTGGCCGCCGAGACGCGCCGCGTGCTCATGGGTTTTCATCTTCAAAGCGTGCCCCCGCATGCGCCGGCTTGGCAAGCCCTTAGCCAATCCTGCCTCACATTTGCGTCAGGCGAAACGGCGACCACAAAATCGCCTCTTTCGGCCATCACCCGGCCAGAATTGCCCGTAACGCTCGACCATGTCCGAACAGGGCGGCCACGTCAGCCAGCCAACCGGTTACCCATCGCCCCCAGCCCCCGGGCGTCTGGTCGGCGAAGCCGTCCTGTCCGGCGCTTTCTCCTCCGAAATGAGCATTGAGCCATCAGACGGATGCGCGAAAAAGCGGCTTGCGTCGCTTGCATCTCCTGGCGTTATCGGCGAGGCCGGGCGGCGGCCCGCCGCAGTCTTCGGCCCTTACAATTAGCGTCTGTCGCAGGGCCGTATCGGTTGCCCGGCGCATCTCGCCGAACAAGGGCGCCTCGCCTGACAAGAGCCTCTCGCCGATTGCACGAACAAGAGTTAGCGCAGCCTCCCTTATGTCCGCCGTCCTCGCCGTCGCCCTGCCCGTCTTCGCCGTGATCACCGCCGGGTTCCTCGCCGGACGGCGGCGCATTCTTTCCGCCGATGACGTTGCGGCCCTCAACCGCTTCGTCTTTCGCCTCACCATGCCGGCCGCGCTCTTCGGCCTCGTCGCCGGCGCCGCGCCGCTCGGCGAAGAGACGGCGACGCTGGCCGGCGTCTATGCGCTCGCCGCCGCGGCCGCCCTCGCCGTCGGCTACGCCACTGGACGCTTCGTCTTCAGCCTGTCGCCCGCTGTGGCCGGCGCGCACGCCTTCGCCTCAACGCTCGGCAACGCGGTGTTCCTTGGCCTGCCGATCGCGCTTTCCATCGAAGGTTGGGCGCCGGCCTTCGTCAGCCTGATGCTGGTGGAAGGGGTCTTCGTCATCGCCGTCGGGGCGGCGCTGATGGACGCAAACCCAAATAAGCGGCTGACGGATTATTTCCTGGCGCCGCTCCGCAATCCGCTCGTCGTCGCGATGCTCGCAGGCGTCGCAGTCTCCCTCGCCCGCGCGTCGCTCGCCGCCGCTGGCGCGCCGAACGCGATCCCTCAGCCGATTGAGACGTTCCTATCCATTCTTGGCCGCGCCGCAGGCCCGACGGCGCTCGTCTCCATGGGCCTTTTCCTGGCGACGACGCCCTTGCCGCCCCTGCGTGATGTCGGCGGCAAGGTGGCGGCGGTTTTCGTGGTGAAGATGATCGCGCTGCCGGCCGTCATGTTTGTCGGGCTAAAGCTGACGGGCCTCGTCGACGATCAGGCGATCGCCGGGCCGGCTATGCTGTTCGCGCTCGTTCCCTCCGGCGTCGGATCATTTGTCATGGCGAGCCAGTATGGCGTATACGCCCGCGAAGCCGCCGCAGCCATCGCCGTTACGACAGCGGCCTCCGTCTTGACGGTCGCAGGGGTTCTTGCCGCCTACGCCGGATGAAACGGTCGCCCGCAGCGAAGTCGCGGCCAATTGAGAGGAACCGGGCCTTGGATGACCTCATCACCCGCCGCCGCGCGCTCGCCGGAGGCGCCGCAACGATCGGCCTCGCCGGATGCAACCCTGGCGGCGAGGCGTCGTCCCAGATGTCGCCGGCGGACGCGGAACACGCGCTCGCCCGAATAGAAGCGCAATTGGATGGGCGCGTCGGCGTACATGTCATGAAACCGGGCGACGCGCGGGCATTCGGGCGACGCATCGACGAGCGCTTCGCCATGTGCTCCACCTTCAAATGGCTCGCCGCGCTCTTCGCCTTGCGCGCGCAACGGGAGGCCGGCGGCGACTGGGGCGAGACGATCCCCTATGGCGTTGAGGACCTTGTGTCGTATGCGCCGGTGACAAAGCCGGCGCTTGAACAGGGGCGATCACTGACGCTCGAAGACGTCGCCCGCGCCGCGGCCCGCGTCAGCGATAATCCAGCGGCGAACCTTCTGCTGGCGCGCATCGGCGGTCCTGCGGGGTTTACCGAAGCCCTGCGCGCCGTCGGCGACGACGTCACCCGCCTCGACCGCTGGGAGCTTGAGCTGAACGAAAACCTGCCCGGCGATCCGCGCGACACGACGACGCCCGTCGCCATGACCGGCCTCATCTTGCGCCTCCTCTTCGAGGCGCCGTCCAACAGGACGCCCGAAGCGGAACTCGTCCGGGCCTGGATGACCGACAGCCCGACCGGCCAAACGCGGGTGCGCAAGGGCCTGCCCGCAGACTGGACCGTCGCTGACAAAACCGGCACGAGCTTTAACGGCGCCGTCAATGATGTCGGGTTCGCAACGCCGCCGGGCGCGGGACCCGTCTTCTTCGCCGCCTACATCGACGCCGGCGAAAGGCCGCGCGAAGACATCGAAGCGGCGCACGCGGAGATCGGCTCGCTGATTGCGGGCGTCTTCGCCGCTCCATCGTAAATGATTTGAACCGCTCGGCGTTCACACCCTAAATTGCCGCGATGGAAGACGACGTTGAAGGCCTCCGCCTCGCCACCACGGAATTGCTGCGTATCCTGAAAGTTATGGAGCCGGCGATCCCGAACATGCACAGCCGGTTTCGCGAACACCCCACCGACATCGCGACTTTGCGCTTTATCGCCGATAATCCGGGCGCGCCGGCGAAAGCCCTCGCCGCCTATCTTGGCGCCGCGCCCACCACCGCGACGAGCGTCGTCGACCGTCTCGTGCGTATTGGACTTGTGGAGCGCTCGCGCGCCGACAGCGACCGCCGCGCGATTGAATTGAAGCTGACCGCTGACGGCGCTGAGGCTTATGCGCAAATCATCGAAGAAGAACGCGACAATATGCGGCGCATGCTGGCGGCGTTGCCCGAACGCAATCGCGCAGCGTTCGTGCGCTACATGACTCAGATCGCGGAGCGTCTGTCAGCGGAGGCGGACGACGCGGCGCGAGACGCCTGACGTCGCCAATGAATCACCAAAACAAGGAATGCGCTCGGCCTAAAGTACGATGATTGAATAATACGACATTCGTATTAAACTGCCCTCCAAGCCAAAAGCGGAACGAGGAGCGCGCCGACGATGACCTTTCAACGCCATACGCCGATCGCTGGGATGCTCACGGTCGTCGCCTGCGCCATGGGCCCCATGAACATCACCTCCGCGCCTGCGCAAGCGCAACCGGTCGACGGCTGGACGGGATCGCGGCTCCTGGCGATCGCTGACGCCGACATGGCGGCGACCGCATACGCCAATGGCGAGCTTCACCCAATCGAGGGAAGCGCCGACCAGATATTCCTCCTCAACCCCGCCGCGACCGAGGCGCCTCAACGCGCGCCCGCGTCGAACACGGTGATGGGTTGGCCGGGCTCGCTCGCGGTCTCAGCCGACGGGCGCTACGCCTATGTCGTAACGAGCCGAGCGCAGGTCGACCGGTCAATCGAGAAAGTCGACAGCGTCTTTGAAGACGTCCCCATCGCCGGCGACCTCACGACCGTAAATGTCGAGACGGGAAGTGTTGTTTCGGTGACGAAAGCCTGTGACAAGGCGATGTCCGTGGACGTCGCGCCGTCAGGTGGCTGGCTTCTCGTCGCGTGCGGGCGCGCGGACGGCGAAGCGGCGGTCATTCCTTTAATCGATGGTCTGCCGAGCGGCGCGCCGCGCGTATTCGACCTCGACGTTCCGACCTACGCCGACCGAGCGATCGACGCCGGCGCGACCTATGGCGTCATTCATCCCGGCGGCCGCGCCGCGGCGCTCGTCTTCAACAACCGCGCGGTGGGCCTCGTGCGCTTTGACGTTGACGCAGCCGGCGCGCCAGTCGCCGCAAAGGCCGAAGACCCGACCGAGACGGCGCGTTGGCTCTCCGTCGCGCGCTGGACGAGGACCGGCCGACACCTCATCGTCACCGACGTCGCCTGGGGGCCGCGCCCGACCGACGCCGTCTTCAATGGCCGCGGCGAAATCCTCTCCTTCGCCCTGGCGCCGGATGATCCGGCGCGCGGGATCGTCGCCGCCGCCAAAGTCTCAAAGAGCCCCGAGGCGATTGAGCTCAACCGCAAAGGCGACCTTCTCGTCGCCGTCAATATGGAGCGGACTTATCTACCGGGCGGTCTCCTGTCGATCTTCAGAGGGCGGAGCGCCTCTTCCCTGTCGCTTGTCGCGGTCGACGACGCCACCGGCGCGCTGCGCACGCTTGGCGAACCGCTCAAGTTTCGCGGCGTCCTGCCGGAAGACGCTGTCTTCGACGCCGACGGGGATCGGCTCGCCGTCGCCGTCTTTCAGGATCATGACGCGCCAAAGAGCGGCGGCTGGATTGAGTTTTTCCGCATCGTCGGCGCGGGCGACGCGCGCAGGATCGAGGCCATGGACCGGAAGATCATGCTTCCGCGCGGCGTCCACGACCTCGCGCCCATCGACTAGGCGCCCCTACGCGGCTGCGTGCTGGTAAAGCGTTTGGGTCGGATACGGAATGGAAACGCCGTCCGCGTCGAACCGTTCCTTGAACGCTTTCGTGAGATCGAACTTCAGGCCCCAGTAGTCGCCCGAAGCGCACCACACGCGCACAATAATGTCGACGGAGCTGTCTCCGAGATTGCCCACCACCACCTGACGGGCGGGCTCCGCAAGAACGCGCGCGTCGGCGTCTATGACCGTATGCAAACTCGCCATCGCCTTGTTGATGTCGTCCTCATAGGAAATCCCCATGACGAAGTCGACGCGGCGCGTGTCGTGGGCGGAATAGTTCATGATCGCGCCGCCATAGACGTCGCCATTCGGCACAATGATCTTGACATTGTCGGGCGTCGCAAGCTCAGTCGTGAAAAGCCCAATCTCCTTCACCGTCCCGGCGTGGCCTGCGACCTCGACGTAATCGCCAATGCGAAAAGGCCGGAACGCAAGCAACATGACGCCCGACGCCACATGCCCGAGCGTTCCCTGCAAGGCGAGGCCAATGGCGAGGCCGGCGGCGCCGATGAGCGCGGCAAGTCCCGTCGTCTGGATGCCGAACATCGAAAGAACAGCGATGACGACAAACGCGATGATAAGGTAATAGACGATTGACCCGAAGAACCGCGCCAATGTCTCATCAAGGTTCGGCGCCCGATTGACGGCGTTTATCGTGACCTTCTTGAGTCGGCCTGCGACCAAAAGACCGATGATCAAAACGACAAGCGCGCCGAGCGCCGTCAGCCCCCAATCGACGCCCATTTCGATGAGGCCGGCGACCGTTTCCGGCTCCATAAGGTTTTCCGCCGTCCCCGCCAATTGCGCGACCCCCGCGCCGCCTGCACCGTCCTGCATCGCTCCGCTCCCATCCTACTGCACTGCAGCAAGACGGGCGCTGGTTCGCGCAACTCGTCAAGTGAATTTGCGCGCAAATGCGCGCCTTAGATGTCGAGCTCAGCGGCGAGGGCGTTGTCCTGAATGAACTCGCGGCGCGGCTCCACGACGTCGCCCATGAGACGGGAGAAGATTTCGTCAGCGCCGTCGGCCTCCTTGATCTTCACTTGCAACAGGGTACGGACGTTTTCGTCCAGCGTCGTCTCCCAGAGCTGCTCGGGATTCATTTCGCCGAGCCCCTTATAGCGCTGGATTTTTACGCCTTTCTCCCCGGCGGCGCGCACTTGCCGAAGAAGGCTGTTTGGCCCTGTGACCATGGCGGCGGCGTCTTTTTTGCGCCAGGTCGCCGGCGCGGCGAAGACTTCCGACAACTTCTCCATGCGCTGCTGCACAGCTTTCGCGTCCGCGGACATCAGCACGTCGCGCGGCAGGGCGTGGCGTTCGGCGACGCCGCGCACTTCGCGTTCAAAGACGAAGCCTCCCTCGCCGTCGGGTCGCCCGGCCCAGCCGCGCTCGAACTCATCCGAGATGAGATCAAGTCGGCCAGCGATCTTGTCGGCGAGGGCTTGCGCGTCCGCTTCTTCCGACGGCGCTTCGCGAAGGCCGTCGGCGAGCGCCGCCTGGGTGATGACGTTGCGATCGAGCCAGGCGGGAAGCGCATCAATCGCTGCGCGCGCGGCGCGCGCTTTTTCGACGACGTCCGCGAGATCGTTCTGGGCGATCGTTTCGCCAGTCGATAGCTCAAGGGCTGCGCCTTCCGCCCCCTCTCTATAAAGATAATCTTCAAGCGCCGCATCGTCGATCAGATACTGCTCCGACTTGCCGCGCTCGATCTTGTAGAGCGGCGGCTGGGCGATATAGAGGTGGCCGCGCCGGATGAGCTCCGGCATCTGACGGAAAAAGAACGTCAAGAGGAGCGTGCGGATGTGCGCGCCATCGACGTCGGCGTCCGTCATGATGACAATCTTGTGGTAGCGCAGCTTCTCGACATCGAAGTCATCGCGTCCGATGCCGGCGCCGAGCGCGGTAATCAGGGTGCCGATCTCCTGGCTCGACAGCATCTTGTCGAAGCGCGCGCGCTCCACGTTCAGGATTTTGCCGCGCAAGGGCAGGACGGCCTGGTTCTCGCGGTTGCGCGCTTGTTTCGCCGACCCGCCCGCGGAGTCGCCCTCCACGATGAAGAGCTCCGATTTGGCCGGGTCACGCTCCTGGCAGTCGGCCAGCTTGCCGGGCAAGGAGGCGACGTCGAGCGCCGACTTGCGACGGGTCAGCTCGCGCGCCTTTCGCGCCGCTTCGCGGGCCATCGCGGCTTCCGCGATCTTCTGGACGATCTTTTTCGCTTCGCCAGGGTTTTCTTCGAACCACTGGCCCAGTTTCTCCGCAACGAGACTTTCGACCACGGGCCGCACTTCGGAGGAAACGAGCTTGTCTTTCGTCTGTGAGCTGAATTTGGGATCAGGGACCTTAACAGAAAGAACGCAGGTTAAGCCTTCGCGCGCGTCGTCGCCGGTGATCGAGACTTTCTCGCGCTTGGCGATGCCGCTTTCCGCCGCATAGGAATTGATGATGCGGGTGAGCGCGCCGCGAAAGCCGGCGAGATGCGTGCCGCCGTCCCGCTGCGGAATGTTGTTGGTGAAGCACAAGACCCGTTCGTGGTAGCTGTCGTTCCACCACATGGCGACATCGACAGTGACGCCGTCTTTTTCGGCGGCGAAGGCGATCGGCGCGTCAATAAGGTTCTTTTTCGCCCCGTCGAGATAGCGAACGAACATCTCAAGGCCGCCGTCATAGAGCATGTGCTCATCGCGCGGGTCCACATGGCGGCGATCTTTCAGATTGATGGCGACGCCGGAATTGAGAAACGCGAGCTCACGCAGACGGCGCTCCAGCGTGTCATAGTCAAAGGTCGTTTGAGTAAAGATCTCTTTCGACGGCAGAAATGACACCTCCGTGCCCGTTTCCTCCGTATCGCCCACAATGGCGAGTGGCGCGTCGGGCTCGCCGAGGTGGAAGCGCATGGCGTGCTCTTTCCCGCCGCGTTTGATCTTGAGATCGAGCCACTCCGAAAGCGCGTTCACGACCGAAACGCCGACGCCGTGCAGGCCGCCGGACACCTTGTAGGAGTTCTGGTCAAACTTCCCGCCGGCGTGGAGTTGGGTCATAATGACCTGCGCGGCGGAGACGCCCTCCTCAGGGTGAATTTCCGTCGGCACGCCACGCCCATTGTCGCGCACCGTCGCCGAACCGTCCTCATTCAGAACAACCTCGACCGTGTCGCAATACCCGGCGAGCGCTTCATCGATGGCGTTGTCGACGACCTCATAGACCATGTGGTGAAGCCCTGAGCCGTCGTCGGTGTCGCCGATATACATGCCGGGCCGCTTGCGCACGGCGTCAAGGCCCTTGAGAACCTTGATGGACTGGGCGCCATAGTCGGCGTTCTGATCGTCGGCGTCATCTTCAGTACGGGCTGCTTCAGTCATATCTTCTTGTCTTCTTTCCACTCTCGCCCGCCCGCCTCGCCAGAGGCCGGACGCGGCGGCGGCCCTCAGGGGCAAGCTTCAACTCCTAACCGCGGATCTCCGAAACCGTCCCGGCCGCCACGCGAAATCCTTGCGCCCGTTCGCCCCACGCCTCAAACAGATGATCATCCGTACCGGTCATAAAGCATTGAAACCCGACGCCGCCGAGAACATTGAACAAGGCCGCGCGGCGGTCCGGATCCAGATGCGCTGCGATTTCATCAAACAAAAGGATCAGCGGCGCCGCGCCGGAGGCGCGCGCAAGCGCGCACGCGTTGGCGAGGACAAGGCCGATCAGGAGCGCTTTCTGCTCACCGGTCGAGCAAAGCCGCGCCAGCGTTCCTTTCTCGCGGTGCCGGACCACCATGTCCGAGCGATGCGGACCCATTGTCGCGCGGCCCGCCTCGGCGTCGAGCCGTCGACGGGTCTTCAGCTCACTGATGTACTGGTCTTCAACGTCCGCGGCCGGGGCGCCGTCAAGCGCCGTTTCCAGATCGCCTTCAAGCGCGATCTCAGCCGCCGGAAACGCGCCCCCTGCGAAGCCAGAGGCGTCATAGGCCGCGAGCGAGGCCGCCGCCTCCCGCCGGGCCGCCGCGACCGCGACCGCCGCCTCCGCCATTGAAGTCTCAAGCGCCGTCAGCCAGGCGTCGTCGAACCTGCGCTCATCAAGCAAAGTCTGCCGCTGGCGCGCCGTCGCCTCGAAGTCGTTCGCCGCGCGCGCATGACTTGCGTCACGGGTCTGCGCGATCCGATCAAGGAACTTTCGCCGATCCCCCGCCGCCGCCGTAAAGAGCCCATCCTGCGCCGGCGTCAGCCAGGAGAACCGCAAGAGATCGGCAAACGCGATTGGGCCACGCGCCGGCGCGCCGTCAAGGCGACACATGCGCGACGCGCCGCCGTCGACCTTGCGTTCGCAGCCGACACCAAGACGGCGAAACCCATCCGTATCCTGCAAATCTCCATCGCCGGCGTCGAATTCCGCCGCCGCCGCCCAGCGGCCCGCGCCGCCTTCACGCGCGAGGTCGTCGAGCCGCGCGCCGCGCAGACCCCGCCCGGGGCCGAACAGCGACAACGCCTCAAGGAGATTTGTCTTCCCCGCCCCATTCGCGCCGATGAAATAGGCGGGCCGCCCGTCAAACGCGACGTCAAGGCGCTCATAGGAGCGAAAATCCGTGAGCTGAAGGCGCCGAAACGAGGCGCGCGCCGGCGCGGACCGGCCACCCCGGGCGGGGCGGTCCGTATTCGCCGCCGCAAGGTCTATCGCGCGCGCCGCCATCTCCATCGAAGCCATCGCTCCTTCAATCAATCACGCGCGGCGACGTTTGCGCCTTCGGGCGCCGTCGGAAGACGCATCGCCCGGCCGTCCCCAAGCAGGGCCCCGCGGCCAGAGCGCCACCTCCCAGAGCGCGCACATCAAAGACGGCGTCATCCGCGCCGAACCGCTTTCCCGTCAAACGCGCAAAGGCATGAGCACGTAAAGCGCGCGCACATCCGCGTCGTCCATGATCACCGTCGGCGAGGAAGGGTCGGCAAGCCGCACGGTCATGCCGTCGCCTTCAATCTGCGCGGCGACGTCCAGAAGATACCGGGCGTTGAATCCAATTTCGAGCGGTTCGCCATCGAAGTCGACCGAGACCTCCTCAAGCGCGCTGCCAGCCTCCGGATTGTTCACCGTCAGGCGGAGCCGATCGCGATCAAGGGCGAGCTTGACGGACCGGGTTCGGTCGGCCGAGACGGTGGCGACCCTGTCAACCGCCTTTGAAAACTCGCCCGCATCCAGCTGAAGACGGTTGGGATTGTCCTTGGGGATCACCCGCTCATAGTCCGGAAACGTCCCATCGACGAGCTTTGACGTCAGCCTCCCGGCGGCGAACTCAAAGCGTATCTTCGTCTCTGAGACCGAGACGTCGACGGTCTCCTCAGCGTCTTCAAGGAGCCGGCCAAGCTCCAGCACCGCTTTGCGCGGGACGATGACGCCAGGCGCTGCGGCCGCGCCGTCCGGCAGCGGCGCGTCAATCCTCGCCAGGCGATGGCCGTCCGTCGCTGCGGCGCGGTAGACGCCGCCGTCGCCGCCTTCGACCGGGTGCAGATAAACGCCATTCAAATAGTAGCGCGTTTCCTCCTGGGACATCGCGAATTTCGACTTCGCCAGAATCCGCCGCAAGTCCTCCGTCGGCATCTTAAAGCGCGTCGCCATCTCATCCGCCGCGAGGGTCGGAAAATCGTCGCCCGGCAGCACCGCCAAGGAGAATTCCGACCTGCCGGCAGCGACCAAAAGCCGTCCGTGCTCCTCAGAAAGCTCAAGACGCACCTGCGCGCCGTCCGGCAGCTTGCGGACGATGTCGTAAAGGGTCAGCGCGGAAGCGGTCGTCGCGCCTGGACGGTCGACTTCAGCCGGCGCGGTTTCCGCCGCCTCGATGTCTAGGTCCGTCGCGATCAGGGTCAACCCGCCGCCTTCGGCCTGCAACAGCACATTGGCCAGTATCGGGATGGTGTTGCGCCGCTCGACAACGCTTTGGACATGGCCAAGCGCCTTCGCGAACGCCGACTTTTCAATCGTGACCTTCATTTATTCTCGATCTTCCCCGGCCGCTACTGTGACCGTTTCCCTGGTCGCCTCACTTGTCGCCCTTTGCTTCACCTGTCGCCCTTCGCCTCATGTGTCGCCCTTCGCCTCATGTGTCGCCCGCTCGCCCGCCATCGCCCGCTCGCCCGAAATCAATCGCGACCCGAGACCGGACGCGCCGGATGCCGCCGCGTTCGACCGGGCGCCGCGCGCCTGTCTTCCGCCAATCGCGACGCCGGCCCGCATCGAGGGCGCGAGCCACTCTCGCAGCGCGAAGGGTCAAAAAACGCCGGAGGGTTGGCGCAAAAACGAGCCATGGACCGCCGGCTTTAAAGACCCGGGCGCAAGAAGAACCTGGGCGCGCAAAATTAGGTGCGAGCGCACGCCGACCTCGCCCGAAATGGGCGACGCGATCGGTTCACGAAACTAGCACCCAAACGGCCGCTTCGCCAGTCCGGCGATGCGGCCGCGTCACTGCGGTAAGATGAGAATTGAGGCCGTCTTGCGGGCCCCGCGCCGTGCATCGGCGCGGGCGCTGATCCGGGCGCCAAGTCAGGAGAGGCCGAGAGCCTCTCTGATCGCCGCGACTTTCTCCCGAAAGACTGCGTCGCGATCATGCAGCGCGTGCGCGCGGTCGTAGGACGACATGATCGTCGTGTGGTCGCGGCGCAGAACGGCGGCGAGGCGGGGGAAGGATTCCGTCAGCGAATCGCGGCCGATCATATTGAAGGCGTGCCGTCCGCGCACAATCCGCTGCGGCTGTGATCGACCGACCATCTCCTCATGGCTTAGGCCGAACGCCGTCGCCGACTCCGCCAGCAGGTCCTCCAGCGTCACCGCTTCAACGCCTGTCTTCAGGCGAGGACGCAATGACGCGCGCGCCTCATCGAAACTCACCTGCCGCGCTTCTTGTCCGTATTCCAACAAAAGCTGGTTCATAGCTCCGATCGCCTCCCTAATGCTGCGCCTGAACTGGCGCGCGACAAACTCAAGAATATCGTCTCCAAGAATGCACTGCGCGTCGGACGCAGCGCGGTGTCTGGCGAGAATTTCGATACGCAGATCATCTCCCGCCGGCTCGATCACCACCGGCAAGCCGCCAGCGAGCCGGTCCGCAAGTCGCTCGCTAATGCCGCGCTCTTTTAGCTCTTCGGTGTCCACCCCGCCGGAGATGATGAGTTGCTTTCCGGCTGTGCGAAAAACATCCATCAGCACCAGGATTTCCTCCTGGGTGCGGCGGCAGCCGTGCAAGAGGTGGAGATCGTCGATCATCAGCGCCTCGCAGGCGAAGAGCTTCTTGTGCACCGCCTGCAGCTTGTTGGCGCGCGCCGCGGGCGCCACCTCCTCCCTGAAGTCGGCGTAAGAGAAATAGGCGATTTGATCATCCGGGCGGCGTTCCCGCCAGGCGTGCGCAAGGCCGCACATCAGGTGGGTTTTTCCGCATCCGGACGGACCGCTGAGGTAAATGACGCCGCCGCGGCCATTCGCGTTGAGCGCGCGTTCGATCGCGAGATAGGCGGTGCGGTTCGTCGCGTCGACCGCAAACCCTTCAAGCCGCGCCAGAGGGTCTATGCTGGATCCGATCTGCGCCCGCGCTTCGGTTCTTGGCCCGCGTCCCGTATCGAAGAACGTCGCGGCGGCGGCGCCACCGGCTTGCGCCTTTCGCATGGCGCGCTCCGACGAGGGTTTCAGGCGCGCGCGCGTCTTGATCGACATTGACTTGACCGGCGCCACGCCGGCGTTCCAGATCTTCAGCATGCCATGGCGGTATTGCTGATTCAGCCTGTCCGCAATGACCGGCGATTCCGTCGTCAAGGTCACCTCCTCGCCCGAGGCCTCCTGAATCGCAAGGTCGTACATCCAGGAACGGAACACCGCGTCGCCGAATCGCGATCGCAAAAGCCCCCGAAAAACCGCAAACCGCTCTGTATCCAAATTATTTTGCCCATTTAACCGATCGACCATGTCCATCCCCAAGAATTTGGAACTGCGCGCAGGAACGCGCGCACGCAAGAAGAGTTCAGCGCCAAGGCAGGCGCCGGCGACGACAACAACGAAATTCGAGAATCAAACGCCCGAGAAGGCGTGCGTCAGAAGCGACCTTTGAGTAACCGGCCGCCCAACCAAAACAGTACGTAGCTACAAAAACCGGAGGGGATTGAAATCCGTATTTCGCGCCGCCGGAAAATTAATATTCAGTCCGCACCCTATGAACCGAATGGCGACAGCGTAGATCATGTTGATAGCCCCTTAACGCGCCCGGATTTACGCGAAACCCGCAATCGCCGCCGCACGGCGAGCCCACGAGCTTCAAAAAGAACTGTTACCTGAACCGCGGGACCCCCAAGAATAATCCGTACGCCCCGCATGAGTTATGAAGAGAATATGACTAATCAAATTCGGGCGCGCAAGCTGAAATACTCGACTTTATGGCGATTCGACCTGACATTTTTCTCTTGCAAATCCCTTTTCGCGAGAAATTCAAGCGGTTACCGAAACGACGCCCTCGACAATAAGATTCCCACAAGCGCAGACGCAGCAGCGCGCACGCGGTGCGCGGGCATTTAGTGCGCGAAACAACGGCGCCGCGCAACACGCCGCCTGCAATTTAGGCAGATTTTTGGTGATACTCGCAGATCATTCCGCATACGGCTGAAGCCGTCAGCGGCGATGCATCGCCTTATCGCAGTGGCCGTCGCCATGCGACGTCGGAAGGCGAAAAGAGCGGGCGGCGACCGCCGCGACGCGCATGCGCTAAGCGGAGATCGCCTTTACGCGAGCCGACAGCCGGGAGAGCTTTCGCGCTGCGGTGCGCTTGTGAACCACGCCCTTGGTGACGGCGCGGTGAAGCTCCGGTTGCGCAGCGCGAAACGCCGCGTCGGCGGCCGCCTTGTCGCCGGCGTTAATCGCATCCTCTAGCCGGCGCAGATAGGTGCGCACGCGCGAGCGACGCGCTTTGTTCACTTCCGTGCGCTTGGCGATTTTGCGCACCATCTTCTTAGCGGACGTGGTGTTGGCCATGGACCTTGAGCAGACCTTCAACGGTGTTGTCTTGCGACAGTGTTGTCTTGCGACGGTGATGTCATGGCGCGGAACAGGACGGCCCGCCCGCGCAATCGGAAGCCCCGGCGTATATCGGCCGAACAAGGGGCCGTCAACGACGGAATCAGGCCTCGGCGCATTAGCGTTGGCAACCGCCGCAAAAGAAGGTGGAGCGCCCTGATTGCGTTATCCGAGTGATCACGCCGCCGCAGCGGCGGCATGGCTCTCCGGCCCGGTCGTAGACTGCGAAAGCGTGCTGGAAGTAACCAAGGCCGCCGTCCGTCGCCGCAAAGTCCCGCAGGCTTGAGCCGCCGGCGACGATCGCCTCTTCAAGGACGTCGACAATCGCCATGCGAAGACGACGCGAGCGCGCGCCTGGGACCGTCCCCGCGCGCCGGCGCGGGGAGACGCCGGCGCGATAGAGCGCCTCGCACGCGTAGATATTACCGACGCCGGCGACGACGCGCTGGTCGAGAAGCGCCGTCTTGATCGGCGACCCGCCGCCTCTCAATCGGTCGGCGAAATAGGCGTCCGAGAACGCCGCCGACAAGGGCTCCGGCCCCATGCCGGCAAAGTGGCGACAGACCTCAAGATCCCCGCCTGGGACAAGGTCCATGAAGCCGAAACGCCTTGGGTCATTGTAGGTGACCACGCATCCGCCATTCGGACCGTCAAGGTCGAATGCGACGTGGTCGTGTCGCGGATCACCGCCCGCCGCATAGTGGAACGCCGCACGAGCCATCTGTTCGCCCGCGCCTTTTTCGGCTTCGACGCCGCGCCCGGCGACGGTGAACCGGCCCGACATGCCAAGGTGCATGATCAGGCTCTCCCCAGAGGACAAGGCGGCGACCAGGTACTTTCCACGACGTCCGAGCGCGTCGACGCGCGCGCCTTCAAGGCGCTCCTGAAAACGGTCAGGGAAGGGAAACCGAAGATCCGCGCGCCTTAGCCGAACGGCGGTGACGCGCGCGCCTTCGAACGCTGGCGCCAGCCCGCGCCGGACCGTCTCCACTTCAGGCAATTCAGGCAAATTCGACTCCTTTTAAGGTTCAGCGACGGCTCTAAGCCGAGCCGATGCCCAAGGCCCGCGCCAAACCTCGCCCGACTTTGCATTGTCTAGGCCTTGGCCTTAACGTCAAAAGGCTTGATTGGGGGGTGAGGTGGGGATGCCACCAAGCATTGAAAAGCGCGCGTTGCGCAGTCGCGGGGTTCGCGCAATCGCGCCACGTGGTTTTGCGCTCCGCCAAGTGTTTGCGGCAATGCTCTGGATTGCGCTGTGCGCCCGAGCGCTGGCCTCTGATGGGGCTGATGCGGCGCTGCAGGAGTTCCTGTTTTCGGCTGAGCAGTTCGGCAAGAACAATCTCGAATTCAATCAAAGCACCGAAGACCTTGAGCGGCTCGAAGCGGTGCTTGGAGATAGGGCGCGGTTTGAGCCGCTGGCCGACTATGGACCTGGTTCCGATTTACGGCGCCTCAGCGCCCCTGTCGGCCGGCTCGACATTCTGCATGGCTTTAACGGCATGCGGACCTGCACCGCCTCCATTATCGCGCCCGACCTCATCTTAACGAACCACCATTGCATCCCTGGCGACCCAAAGTATGGGCCGATCACCGGCCTCAACCTGGTGATGGGTTTCTATGACGGCGCGGACGAAACGACGGTCGTGCGTTACGTCGTCGACCCGTCGCCGGTGGAGACGAACAAGGACCTCGACTACGCCATTCTGCGCGTTGAGGGGCGGCCTTCGGATCGCTTTGGCGCCGTGCGAATTCTCGCCGAAGACCCCACGCCAGGCGCATCGCTCATGGTCTTCCACCACCCGCTCGGCCGGCCGAAGCACGTCACGCGATCGAATTGCCGCGTGCCGCGCAGTTTCACGTTCACGAGCGACCGGATCGCGCATTCGTGCGACACCTTGCCGGGCAGCTCGGGCGCGCCGGTATTCGCCGAACTCGGCCGCGGCGTCTTGGGGCTCCACTACGGCGGCCCGAATACGCTTGGCCCCGGCCAATACAATTCCGCCAAGAGGATCACCTCTATCCTCGCCGCAAGCGATGTTTTGCAGGCGACGACTGGCCTTGAACCGCCACCGGACGCCGTCCTTGAGGGCACGGGGAGCGGCGGCGGCGCGACGTCGGAGAGCTTCAACGCGGACGCCTTTGTAAAAGGCTTCGGTCCGGCGTTGTCGGCGGCTGGCGCGTTCATGGCCAATCAGACCCCCTGGTGGGCGCGGGTCCTCGTTCTTGGCGCGTTCAGCTTCATGCTGCTGCGCGCGCTGCAGGCGCGGATGACGCCTGAAGGCCGTAGAGACATCGCGGATTGGCTCTTATCGACGGCGGAACGCAACGACGCCAACGCGCTCATTGAGCCATTTTTCAATCAGTTTGAGCGTGTCTACGGCTTCAAGAAGCGCTTTGGCCTCGTCACCTTGCCGAGCCTCATCCGCAGCATCCTTATCAGCCTCGGCTGGTTCGGCGCGGTTGTGCTGCTGTTCCCTGACCTCATCGCGCCGATCTTCGAAGTGATCCGCTTCTACTTCGAGTATTACGGGCTGCGCGAAGGAGCGATTATCCTTGGCGTTCTCGGCACCATCCTGTTGACCAACGCCGTCTTCGACTGGTTCTCGGTGACGGAGTCGCGCTACATCCTGCGTTACGGTCGCCGGCTCGGGCTAAACAGTATCGGCGTCCTCTTGTTCGACGTTCTGGCGACAACGACGGTCTCGTTCCTGTTCTTCTTCGCCTTCTTGGTGCTTGTTTATAAGTACCCCTCCAACTACCAGCTCTTCTTCCTCAGCACCGATACGATTCAAGCGCTGCAGGGGGCGGACCCCGACGCCTCTTCCTATCACCGCAACGACGCGTCGACCTATCTCGGCTTTTTTCAGACCGCCTTGCGCGAAACGGTCGATCTCTTCACCGGCGTTTTCGTGAAGTCGACTAACGAGTGGACCATCACCGACCGGCTCCGCTTTGGTTTCTTATTCACAACGTTCTCCACGACATTCTGGGTCTGGGGGTTCGTCGTCTACTCAACCTTTGCGCGGGGCTTCTTGCGCCTCGGGCCGGTGAGCCGCCTTATTCAGCGCGCATTCGACATCAACCAAAGGCCCCTCGATTATATCGGCGCAGTGATTTTTCTGGTTGTTGCGATCATCTTTATGCCGATCGCCTATGGCTTTGAGCGCGGCGGCGCGGTCTATGCGCGGGTCGTAAATGGTGGGGCGCAGGACGCCGTAGAGCAACGTCGGAGCGCCGATCCATTTCAGCCGGACCCGTTTGTCTTTTCTGTCTACTTCGATTTCAATCAGTTCGTGCTAGGACCAGAGGCGTTGAACTTAATTCGGGAAGCGAATGCGCGATATCAGGATGCTCCTTGGAGCTGTCGCGCAGGACGTTCCAGCATTGAGTTGATCGGCCACGCGGATTCAAGCGGCGAGGCGGCGTACAATCTGTCCTTGTCAGCTAAGCGGGCGAACGCCATCCGCGCCTATATGCAGTTCCTTGGCGTCGACCTGACGGAAATCAGCATGGAGGCTGTGGGGGAGACGCAACCCGCAAAACCGACGCCTGACGGCGTTCGCGAACCATTAAACAGGCGCGTCGATGTCAGGATGGGATGCCTGGGCGATCCCCTTTGACCCGATCTGGAGCCAGCGTCACAACGACGTCAAAACAGCTTGACAATCCAGCTTTACGTCAATCATTCTTGACGTAACGCGTCGCTACGGGCCCACATGGTGCAACGCCCGTCGCGGACGGACATTCGAACGGCGCCCTGTCGACCCCGACACCTTACCCCAACGGGCGCTCGAGCCTGTCGTCCAGGCTCCGGCTGATCGGACGGCAGGCGGACACTCAAGAGCTGAGTCGCCAGGTGCGGCTCGGCCGGTTTTGGAAACCGCGATCTTCGCATCGCGCAGTTGAGAGTAAGCGTTCTCGGGTGTGGCGGCGCGTGCTCGCGGAAGTTAGTCTCGCGAGATCTAATGTCGACGCCATCGCGGTTCGCGACGGGACCAACGGACTGAAACTCGCGCAAGGCTTACCCCGCGGGACGAAAGGGTTACCCGCGGGAAGATCCGAAGGCGAGCGGGCAAAAGAGGAAAATCGAACGCCATGACAGAATACGCGGTACAGGGACGGACCGTCGGCCTGAAAGACGAAATAAACCTTCTGGTGCAGTGGACGGTCGCGACGCCAATCCTTGCGACCTGGTTTCTCGCCTCGATGCTGCCGGTCTTCGGCCTCTTCGACGCGAACCGCACGGCGGTGACGATGTCGCTGGACATTTTGTTCTTCGCCATCGGGTTCTACCCCTTGCTGGGCGCCTTCATCGGCTCGCGTCTCGTCGCCCACAATCTCGCGTCGCGCGACACCATCGGCGAAGCGACCCATGGGGCCGGCCTGACGCTCGCCGCCTACGCCTTCTTCTGGCTGACGGCCTATTCAATCTACCGCTACCTCATCTGACGAGTGGCGGTCCGCCGCAGCGCGGGTCGCGGCCAAAAGACGAGTGAGGAAAGCGTCGCCGCCGGGCGGCGCTTTTTTTTTGCGCGGTCGATCGCCGCCGCGGACGTCCATCATCATCGCGCCCGCGCAAAAAAAAGCGCGCCGGCAAGCCGGCGCGCGTTCGTTCGATCAAGCGGAATGTCGCCTATTCTTTGCCGTCGTCTTCGGAATCCTTCAGCGCCGCGCCGAGGATGTCGCCAAGCGAAGCGCCGGCGTCGGCTGAGCCGTACTGTTCGACGGCTTCTTTCTCCTCGGCCACTTCGCGCGCCTTAATGGACAGCGAGATCCGCCGCGAGGTCTTGTCGAAAGCGGTGACCCGCGCATCGACCTTGTCGCCGACAGCGAACCGATCCGGGCGCTGCTCGTTGCGGTCCTTGGAAAGATCCGACTTGCGGATGAACGCTTTCGGACCGCCCTCGCCGCCGACCTGCACCTCAATGCCGCCGGACTCAATCGCCGTGACGGTGCAAGTGACGTCAGCGCCCTTGCGCACGCCGCCCTCGACCGTGTCGATCGGATCAGAGCCGACCTGCTTGACGCCAAGCGAGATGCGTTCCTTGTCCGGATCAACGTCGAGCACCTTGGCCTTCACCATGTCGCCCTTGTTGTAGTCCTTGATCGCGTCTTCGCCGGAGCGGTCCCAGTCGAGGTCCGAGAGATGGACCATGCCGTCCATGTCCTCGGTGAGGCCGACAAAGAGGCCGAACTCGGTGATGTTCTTGACTTCGCCTTCGATGACGGAGCCGATCGGATGCTCTTCGGCGAACAGCTCCCACGGATTGTTGAGGCACTGCTTGAGGCCAAGCGAAATCCGCCGCTTGTTCTCGTCCACCTCAAGGATCATCACTTCGACTTCCTGAGAGGTGGAGACGATCTTGCCCGGGTGCACGTTCTTCTTCACCCAGCTCATCTCCGAGACGTGGACGAGGCCTTCAATGCCGTCCTCCAGCTCGACGAACGCGCCGTAATCGGTGATGTTCGTGACCTTGCCCTTGAACTTGGCGTCGATCGGATACTTCGCAGCAACGCCTTCCCATGGATCCGGGGTCAGCTGCTTCATCCCGAGCGAGATGCGGTGGGTCTCCGGATTGATCTTGATGATCTTGATACGGACGGTGTCGTTGACGCCGAGAACCTCTGACGGGTGGTTGACGCGGCTCCACGACATGTCGGTGACGTGCAACAGCCCGTCGACGCCCGGCGCCAGCTCGACGAACGCGCCGTAATCGGTGATGTTCTTGACGACGCCTTCGCGCTCATCCCCCTCGTTCAGTTCGCGGACGACCTCCTGGCGATGTTCCGCGCGGTCCTCTTCAAGGATCGATCGGCGCGACACGACGATGTTCCCGCGGCGGCGGTCCATTTTCAGGATCTTGAATGGCTGCGGCATGTTCATCAGCGGTCCGGCGTCACGCACCGGCCGGATGTCCACCTGAGAGCCCGGCAGGAACGCCACGGCGCCGCCAAGATCGACCGTAAAGCCGCCTTTCACCCGGTTGAAGATGACGCCCTCGACGCGCTCTTCGTCATTATACTGCTGCTCAAGGCGCTCCCACGCCTCTTCGCGGCGGGCCTTGTCGCGGCTGATGACCGCTTCGCCGAGCGCGTTCTCCACGCGGTCCACATAGACCTCGACCGTGTCGCCGACCTTCAGCGAGACGTCCTGACCCGGCTGGGAGAACTCCTTCAGCGGCACGCGGCCTTCGGTTTTCAGGCCGACGTCGACGACGGCCATGTCCTTTTCGATGGCGGTGACGACGCCTTTGACCACCGTGTCTTCAAACTGGCGGCGGTCGACGAGGGAGGCTTCGAGCATTTCGGCGAAATCGTCGATGCTCGGGTTGAGGTTGGTTGCTTCAGACAAGTTGGTCGGTTCCTGGTTGTTTCATCCGTCCTGTCGCGGACGGCTTGCTAGAGGTTTCGGGTTTAATGGACTGGCGACGATCACCGCTATCGAAGATGACTGCTAACGAACGCGCGCAAACGCGACGCGCCGCGCGATGCGGCCTTCGCGGCGGACGTTAATTCGCGATAGTCATTTCGCGACAGTCATCATGCCGAAATAGATCAGCGTCAGCGCCGGAATTCATCGCTCAGGCGCGCCGGCCGATTTTGGATTTGACCCGGCAGCGCAGGCGCGTTGGGTCAGATCGGCCGCGGCGGCGCAGTCACGCCGCCCGTTCCCGTCGTTTTCGGGAGCCGCCGCCATATAGGCGGGCGAGAGGCGGCGCGCAAGCCGGAATCGATCACGGCGAGTTCGCCCGCCGGAAACTGGCGCGCGTCAATCCACCTCTGCGAAAATGACGTCGCCCGGATTGAGCGCCTGATAGGTGGGCGTCTGAGCGCCGAGCTCTTCCTCCGCCGCGAGCCGCCGCACCCGGTTTTTCAGCCAGTCGTGAAGCTCCGAATTCTCAACCCGACGGTTCACCCGCACGCTTTGGAGTTTCAGCGCGAGTTCGTCGTCCAAGGGCGCTGACGCGTCCCCGGTGAACAACTCCAGGAGCGCTTCAGTGAACGCGCCGTTGCTCCAGGAGGGGTGCTCGAATGACTGCTGCGCGCCGGTGGAGGAGGCGAACACTTCCGCGCGCACGTCCGATCCGCCGAGAATGTTTGAGACGCCCTGAATATCGAAGAGATCGAGGCTGTCGCCCTCTTCGTCGAACCCGGAATAGCAGGCGTCGAGGAAGACGACCTTCAGTCCATCCGCGTTTCTCACCGCCTTGGTGAGATCATCGACACTGATCGCCGAACTATAGAGATCGTTGAGCTTCGCGTCGGACGGCAGGAGATAGTACCCCTTTAGGTCTTCTCGCACGCCGTGCCCGGCAAAGAAGACGACGTTCACAACATGCTGTTTCGATTTTGACGTGGCTACGAAATCATCGAACGCAGCGAGAATGTTCGCACGCGTCGCTTTCGCCGCGCCGGGCTCTTCGCCGCTGGCGGTGAGGACGCGGACTTCGCCGCCGGCGAACGCGCGGGACGTTTGCGCAGAGAGGATTGCCCCGAAATCGCGCGCGTCATTGTCAGCGAACGATAGATCAAGGTCATCGTTTTCGTAATCGCTGACGCCGACAAGAAGCGCGTTCAGGAACGGTTTCGCTGCGGCGTCCGCGGCGCAAAGATCCGCAAACGATTGGCCGTCAATGGCCGCCGCGCCGCGCGGGGCGCGCGCTTCCGGCGAGGCGCGGCCATTGCTCCGGGCAATGAGGATGATGCCGTCGCTTGCGCAGGCGCCGCGGGCGATGGTGGTCCGCTGACGTCCTGATCCGGCCACGTTGCGGGCGCCTGAGGCGGATCGTTTCTCACCATCCACAAAGACGTCGAGCTCCACCGGCGCGTCAAACGGATTGTCGACCTCGTACTCCACAACGACGTCGCCATTTGGGAGCGTCTCCTGACCGTAGACCGTCACAATCGGCGGGAAGAGCGCTTGCAGCTCCGCCAGGCTGGGCCGCGGATACACCTGCGGCGGCGTGACGCCGAAGCGGTTTTTCGCCCAGGCCGGTTGCCGGTCACAGCTTAGCGGGACCCAGGAAATGCATGGAGCGCGATCATCAAGCGCCATTTCGACGATATCGGGCCGGTAAAACAGTTCCCGGAAACGGCTGGCGGGGTAGAACAGGCTCTCTTTATCCTTGGCCTGATTGACATGCCAGCCGATGAGATCCTCCGCCCCCGGAGCGGCGTCGTAATATCCCGACGGCGTCCAGGCGACCCAGCGCGGGTTTTCCGCCTCCGGTTCATTGACGACGTAAAGCGCCAAGCGCTCCTCGCCCGTCTCATAATCATACCAGCGCACCGTGCCGTCGCCGAACGCCGCCACGGCGAAGCGGCCGTCCGGCGTGACGTTCACTTGCCAGGCAACCCCATGCGCCGGCTCGACCCAGATCGTCTCGCCATCGGGCCCGACGCGGCGTAGATTGAAATTCGTCCCCAATAAAAATGTCTCGTCCATCGGCGCATGGGCGAGAGCGTAGGTCTCTTCGAACGGCGCCAGTTCGATTCCCGCGCTATTCACCGTGGCCGAGGCGGCTGCAGTCGGAAGCCAATTCTCCACCTGGGTGATGTCATCGACTAACGCCGGCGGCGCCAATGCGGCGTCATCGCCATCGAACGCCTCTACTGATCGCAATGTCAGATCGAAACGCCAAGTCGGCGCGCGTTCGGTATAAAATGGCAGGCTGACAACGAGCCCATCTGGCGACAGGCGCAGGTCGCGTTCATTATTCTCTCGTTTTCCGGCCGTCCCGCGCACGTCGATTTTCGCCGCGCCGGCGCGCGCCACGACTTCACCTGGCGGCCTAAGAATTGCAAGCTGCGGGTCTGCGGACGCGACCAAAACGCGGTTCGCTTCGAAGGCGGAGAGCCCCTGTACAGTGTCCTGCGATATAGGGAAATCACCGACCACCTCGCGACCGCCGTCTTCGTATACACGAACGTAAAGCTCATCGTCGTCCGACCCGTTGAAGAATGCTGACGCGTTGCCGGCGGCAAACAACTGCCGCCCATCATTTGACCAGGCGACTTTCGTCAGGTTGTCAAACGAAGAAACGCGCTCCACCGACGGACGGTAAAGCGGACTGAGATCTTCGCCAGACAGCACCGCGATCGCCGGCCGGTTTGTGGCGGTAACGGCGAGGCGACCGCCGGACGGGTCAAACCGCACGCGGTAGATCCTGTCGCCGGACTCGATTCCAGGCGCACGCGCGATCAGTTCCAAATTAGAATCATAAAGGCGCACATCGCCGTCGTAGGACCCGACCGCCAAACGCCAGTCGCCGTCGCCGCGGTCGGCGAAATCCAGCGCGTAGACATCCCCGCCAAAGTCCATTTGCCCTTCGACCGACGAACGGCGCCAGCCACCCGCATCGTCGCGCCGCCAGGCGCGCACGCCGAAAGAGTCGGCGAGACCAGCGACCAGCGTGCCGCCGTCCGGCGCAAAGGCCAGCGAATCAATGACCTGCGGCAAACCGCCAAGGCGCCCCACCATTCGTCCGCTAACGCGATCAAAAAGATAGACTTGTTTTGGATGACCGGTTTTACCCGTCCAGCCGCCCATGGCGATGAGGGACCCGTCCGGCGAGATGGCGACCGCGTCGATCCGGCCTTCATTTCCATCGCCGATGGGCGGCCGCAGGACGTTCAACAGGCGGAACGGCTCGCCTTCCTTCTGTGGAATGGCCCAGACCCGCGCCGTCTTGTCGTAGCTACCCGTCACCGCAAAGCGGCCCGCAGCGTCGACGTCCAGCGACAGAATCGCAGCGCCGTGCATGTCGGTGTCAATCCGGAGGCGCGGCTTGCGGTCGACGTCGCCAGTGGGGGCCGCTTCGCCCTCCGCCGCGGCGCGCACCAATGGCCCGTCGACGTCGTCGCCGAAATACGCTGCGGCCGCATCCGTCCAGGCCTGGCCGCGGCTCGGCGCGATCCCGCGCTCAAAGCCCATGGGGTCCGGCCGCGCCGGCGCGAACATCAGCGACTTGCCACCCCAGCCGTCATTTTTCGGCGCGTCAGGCCGCGCGGAAAATTGCGGCGTCTCGACCCCCGCGCCGAAAACAAGCGCCGCAAGGAACGCCGCCGCCACGGCGACGCCCAGAATCTCCGGTAGATCTCGCCCCATCTCTTCCCCCGACTTGATCCCACTGAGGAGTGTACCGCCGAGGACGCCCGCGCGCTAGGCGATGACTAGTCGGATTTCCGGGCGAACGCGTCGTCGATAATCGCCTGCGCGGCCGCGGACACGGCCTCTTCGGTTAGGTCGGTGGTGTTGATGATTTCCGCGTCTTCCGACGGCTTCATGGGCGCGTCCTTGCGGGCCGCGTCGCGGGCGTCGCGCTCCCTGATGTCCTCAAGGATCGCCGCTTCGGTGAGGTCCGGCTTTTCCTCGCGCAGCTCCAGCCAGCGGCGCTTCGCCCGCGCCTCGGGGCTCGCAGTGATGAAGAACTTCACGCAGGCGTCGGGGCAGACGACCGTGCCGATGTCCCGTCCGTCAAGGATCGCGCCAGCCGCGCCGCCCGGCGGGTTCGACGCGAACCTGCGCTGAAACTGAAGCAGCGCCGCGCGCACCGCCGGCACCGCCGCCACCTTTGAGGCGCCCGCCCCCACTTCGCGCGAGCGGATCGGCGCGCCCTCGATCTGATCCAGGCTGAAGGCGCGCGCATAACGGCCCGCGGCGTCTGCGTCGCCTGTGTCCCAGCCGTCATTCATCATCATCCAGGCGACGCCGCGATAAAGAACGCCTGTGTCGAGATGGGCAAAGCCGTAATGCGCGGCGAGACGCCGCGCGAGGGTGCCCTTGCCGCTCGCCGCGGGGCCGTCAAGGGCGATGACTTTCGGCTTTGTTGGTTCGGAGGAAGGAGCAGTCGGCATACCGCAACGCATACAAGGCCCCGACGGATGGGCCAAGCGGCGGCAAACCGCCGCGTCAAAGGCGACCGCTACATGTCGCGCTTGACCCTAAGGCCCGGCGACGCTCCGCTTGCCCGCATCGCCAACGGGCCTTGCGCGAGCTGCGCCGGGACGAGTTCGCCGAATAAGGGAAACCGCCACATGATCCGCCGTCCGACCTCTCGCCGCGGGACGCTCGCTCTCATCGCCGCCGCCGCCCTCCTCGCGCCCGCCGGCCCCGCCGCCGCCTTCGCGGAGACTGAAAACGGCGAGGCGCAGGAAAGCGAAGAGAAGAAAGAAGCGCCCGAGCACGAGAAATCCGTCACCACCGGTTCAGTATCGATCGGCGGCGCGGCGATACCCTACGAAGCGACGGTCGGCCTCATGCCCATGCTGGACGACAAGGGCGAGGCGAAAGCGACCTTCGGCTACACGTATTATCGCCGTACGGACGTTGACGACGTCGCAAAGCGGCCCATCGTCTTCGCCTATAATGGCGGCCCGGGCTCAGCCTCCATGTGGCTGCATATGGGCGTTCTCGGACCGCGCCGGGTCGCGCTCGCCGACGGCGCGCACACCGGCCCCGCGCCCTACGCCCACGTGAACAATGAGCACTCCGTCCTCGACGTCGCCGACCTCGTCATGATGGATCCGGTCGGCACCGGGTATACGGAGCTTCTCGGCGAGACGAAGGGCGAGGACTATTGGGGCGTCGACCAGGACGGCGACGCGGCGGCCGAATTCATGGCCCGCTTCACGACCGAGAACGGCCGCTGGCTGTCCCCAAAATTCATGCTGGGCGAGAGCTATGGCGGCATGCGCGCGGGCGTGACGACCTATAGGCTCCTGACGCGGCATAACATGGACCTCGCCGGCGTCGTCCTCGTCTCGCCCTTCATGGACTACACGGCAGGGGCCGACGGCGAAGCGATGGATCTCGCCCACACGCTGTTCCTTTCGACCTTCGCGGCGACCGCGTGGTATCACGAAGCGCTTGATGCGCGCCCTGAGGAATTGCGCCCGTTCCTTGCGGAAGTCGACGAGTTCGCCGCCGGCCCGTATCTCCTCGCGCTGCGTCGGGGCAACCGCCTGCCGGACGCCGAACGCGACGCGATCGCCGAGCAGCTCGCCGGCTACACGGGCCTCGACAAGGAATACTGGCTGATGGCGAACCTGCGGGTGAACCATCAGCAGTTCCTGAAGGAGCTGATGCGCAAGACCGGCAAGACCGTCGGCCGGATCGATTCGCGCTTCATCGGCGCCCATGTTCGTCCGCTAGCGGAGAGCATGGACTATGACCCCTACTTCTCAACAGTGCGGGCGGCCTACACCGCGGCGTTCCTCGACTATATGACGGGTACGCTGAAATTCGGCGCGGACAAGAAGTACAAGATCTCCGGCGGCGTGTTCGGGAAATGGGACTGGTCGCACGCCGCGCCCGGCGGCGCCGGCTGGTCGCAGACCGCGCCGAACACCGGGGTCGACTTTGAACACGCCATGAAACAGAACCCGACAATGAAGGTGTTGATTCAGCAGGGGTATTACGACCTGGCGACTCCTTATGGCGCGACGGACTATTTTGTGGACCACATGGACCTCACAGCAGAGGAGCGCGCGCGGATCACAACCGAGTATTACGAAGCCGGCCACATGATGTATGTTCACCCAGCCTCGCTTGAAAAATACGCCAAAGACCTGCGCGACTTCGTGAAGGACGCGGTTGGAAAGTAGTCGTCAATCACATCACGACGCGCGCCAGAAAGGAGCCGCCGATGACTGAACGATCATCCGCCGCCGCGACAAACGGCCGGCAGGGGACGCGCCGCAAAACCGCTGCGGACTTCGATCCGAAACTCCTCGAGATCTATGACGGGTACGTCCATGGGCGCCTGACCAAGCGGGACTTCCTTGATCGGGCCGGCGCGCTCGTGGGGGCGGGCGCGGCGGCGGGCGTCCTGGCGGCGTTGCAACCGAACTACGCTTTGGCGCGGCAGGTGGCGCCGGACGATCCGGATATCGTCACTGATCGAATCAAATATGACTCGCCCGAAGGCCACGGCGAAATAGAGGGGCTTCTCGCGCGCCCCGCCGACATGACCACTCCTCAAGGCGGCGTCCTCGTCGTCCACGAAAATCGCGGCCTGAACCCGTACATAGAGGATGTGGCGCGCCGCGTCGCCAAGGCGGGGTACGTCGCCCTCGCCCCGGACGGCCTTTCGCCGATTGGCGGCTATCCGGGCAATGACGATGACGGCCGCGCCATGCAGAGGTCGATGGACGGCGAGAAGCTCATGAACGACTTCTTCGCCGGATTTGAACATCTGGGATCGCTTGAAGAAACGACGGACAGGATCGGCGCAGTCGGGTTCTGCTATGGCGGCGGCGTCTGCAATGCGCTCGCAGTCGCCTACCCTGACATGGCCTGCTCGGTTCCCTATTACGGCCGGCAGGCCGACCCGAAAGACGCAAGCGCGATCGGCGCGGCGCTTCTTCTTCATTATGCGGAGAATGACGAGCGGGTGAATTCCGGCTGGCCCGCCTATCGCGAGGCCTTAAGGAAGGCCGGCGTCACGTTCGAAGCCTATTATTATCCTGACACGAATCATGGCTTCCACAATGACACAACGCCCCGTTATGACGAGGCCGCCGCCAAGCTCTCCTGGGAGCGCACGCTCGCCTGGTTCGAAACCCACTTAAGCTGACGGCGCAAGATCAGCGCCGAGACTTCGCATGAGGACTGCAAAGTCCGGGAAGCTCGTCGCGATCATCGACGCGTCATCGATTTCGACAGGCTCATCCGCGCCGAGCCCCAGAACGAGCGCCGACATTGCGATGCGATGATCGTGGCGCGTCTCGACGCGCGCGCCGCCTTTCGGCGCTCCGCCCTTGCTCCCTGATGTGGCGCTCATCACCCGGAGGAAATCCGGCCCCGCCTCGGTCTCTACGCCCGCGGCCTTCAGCATGGCGACGACGGCGTCGATGCGGTCCGTCTCTTTCACGCGCAATTCCTCAATACCAGGCATATAGACGTCGCCGTCAGCGAACGCGGCGGCGACCGCGAGGATCGGGTATTCATCGATCATGGACGGCGCGCGCGAGGCCGGCACCGCAACGCCCTTCAACGCCGAATGCCGCGCGCGCATGTCAGCCACCGGTTCGCCGCTGACGGTTCGCTCGTCTTCAACCTCAAGGTCCGCGCCCATTTCACGCAAGGTCTGATAAAGACCGATCCGCGCCGGGTTCATCAGGACGTTCCGGATGCAGACGTCCGAGTCCGGCGTAATGAGCGCGGCGACGATCGGAAATGCGGCCGAGGAGGGATCGCCCGCGACATTGATGGACGCGGGGCTCAGCGTCTGACCGCCAGCGAGGCGGATGCGCCGACCTGTCCCGGCGGTTTCGATGTCGAGCGCAATCCCGAAGGCCGTCAGCATGCGTTCGGTATGGTCGCGGGTCAGCGTCGACTCTTGAATGACCGTTTCTCCGGACGCGCCGAGCCCTGCGAGAAGGGCGGCCGACTTCACTTGCGCGGAGGCGACCGGCAGTTCGTATGCGACGCCCGTCAACCCGGCGTCGCTCACGCTGACCGTCAACGGCAGGCGTCCGTCTTCCATTTCGATGCGCGCGCCCATCAGCTCCAGCGGGTCGGCGATGCGGCGCATCGGCCGCGCGCGCAAGGAGGCGTCCCCGTCAAACGCCGCCGTCACGCCCTGACCAGCGACCGCCCCCATCACAAGGCGGCAGCCGGTGCCGGAATTGCCGAAGTACAATGGCTGGCCGGGCGCGCGCCACGCGGCGCCTGAAACGCGCCAGCGCGCGTCCTCGCCGCGCCCGTCTCGTTCTATGCGGGCGCCGAGCGCGCGCATCGCCGCGGCGGTCCGCAACACATCATCCGATTGCAGGAGGCCGACAATGTCGGTCTCGCCCTCAGCAAGCGCGCCAAGTATCAACGCGCGGTGTGAGATGGACTTGTCGCCTGGCGCGCGCGCAACCCCGCGCAAGGCGCCGCCGCGACGCGATCGCCATCGCCCGAGAAGCGGCGGCGCGGCGCTGTCGGCGATTTCTGCGTTGCGCTGGCTGGCGTCTTGCGGCTCGTTCATGCCGTCCCTCGCGAATTGGGCGTCGAGTTTTGACAGCGCCGCGTCCACGTGGCAACAGACCGCTTTTTCGCGCGCTTTTGACCCGCGCGCCCAGCGAGAAAGACCCTCCCGTGAGCAAACAGGAACTTGGCGTCAAACGCGACTGCCCGAATTGCGGCGCGCGCTTCTATGACCTCAACAAGGAGCCGGCGGAGTGCCCGAAATGCGGCCATGAATTCGTGCCGGAACCGTTGCTGAAGCCGCGCAAGCCGCGTCCTGACGACACGCCGCAGGAAGAAGAGAAGACGGAAAAGCCGACGACCGAGACTTCGCTCGAGGCGGCCGATGAAGAAAACGCCGAAGCGACCTCCAATCGAAAGGCGGCCCTCGACGAAGAGGAAGAAGACATCGAAGGCATGAGCGACATCGACATCGATATCGACGATGACGATGAAGACGATGACGCGCTGCTCGACAATGACGATGACAATGAAGACGTGTCCGGGATCGTCACCGGCGGCGACGACGACGAGACCTGAGGAGGCCGAAACGCGGCGCGCGACGCCCGCAATGACGCCCCTTCCTCACGGTTCCGCACGGCGTCGCGGGCTTTTTCCCTTGCGGGGCATGGGCCGCCTCGTTAGGACACTTTTTCCCAAACGCGCGAGGCCGACGGATGCTCGCCTTGCGCGCCGGTCTCGGGGCTATAGCTCAGTTGGGAGAGCGCTTGAATGGCATTCAAGAGGTCGGCGGTTCGATTCCGCCTAGCTCCACCAATCGTTTCCGCTCACGCGCCAAAGGCGCTCCGCGAAGGCAGGCTGACCGGCAGAGCCGCAGTCGCGGCTTGTGGCCATGCGGTGCGAACACTCTCCTCCAGCTAGACCATTGTTACATCTCACGACGCCTCGCTGCGCTCGCGTCTCCGATGGGGCGCGCTGACCGCGCGAAGCCCGGTCTTCGTTGCGTAAATCAGGGTACGAGAGACGGCATGAAGCTCTTGCATACATCCGATCTGCATCTCGGGCGCCAATTCAACGGAATCTCGCTTGAGGAAGATCACGAGGCGGCGCTCTCGCAGATTATCGACGCGGTCAAGGCGCATAATGTCGGCGTCCTGATTGTCGCCGGAGACGTCTTTGACCGTCCGTCGCCCGCCCAGAGCGCCGTTCGGCAATTCAACGCCTTCTTGCGCAGGATCGAATCGGAGACGGCGGCGGCGGTCGCGATGATCGCCGGCAATCATGACTCCGGCGATCGCATCGACCTGTCAGCCATCACAGCGGATCGGTCCCGCTGGCTGATCCGCGGCGCCATCAGCGCGGAAGAACCGCCTCTCCTGCTAAAGGACGAACACGGCGCCGTCGCGATTTCGGCGTTGCCTTTCGCCTATGAATACGCCGCGCGCGAATGCTTCGCCAGCGAGGCGATCGAAACGCCGGAAGACGTTTTGATCGCGCAGATCGAAGCGGCCCGCGCCTACGTCCCCGAAGGCGCGCGGTGGATCATCGTTGCGCACGCCTTTGTCGCAGGCGGTTCGGTGAGCGACAGTGAACGCTCCCTGACGCGAGTGGGCGGGATCGAAACGGTCCGACCATCAATCTTTGACGGCGCCCATTATGTCGCGCTCGGACATCTTCATCGGTCGCAGACCGCAGGGGCCGACCATATCAGGTATTCCGGTTCGCCGCTGGCGTTCGGTTTCGATGAGGCCGACTCAGAAAAGTCGATGAGCCTGATCGAGATTGACGCCGCCGGTCAGGCCGCCGTTGAAACCTTGCCCTTCAAGCCGATCAGGCGCGCGCGGGTCCTGCGTGGGGCGCATGCGGACCTTCTGCTGTCTGATCCGTCGACTGATTTTGTGAAGGCGACGCTCACTGACGACGCGCCGGTCATTGACGGCATGAAGCGCCTTCGGGAGGTGTTTCCGAACGCCTGTGAGCTTGTCTATGAACGCGACGAGCGTCCTCTCGAAATTAAATCCGTTGACGGAAGCATGCTCGCCGCGGCGGAGCCGACGGAGGTTGTTCGAAGCTTTCTCACAGACGTCAGCGGCGAAGAGACGTCAGATGCGGAACAGGAAGCCGTCGCGGCGTCATTGGCGCGCCTGCGCCTCAAAGAGGACACGGAATGAGGCCTGTCCGACTGACCCTTCAGGCCTTCGGGCCTTACGCCAGCCGGGAAGTCATCGATTTCCGCCGCGCGGTCGACGTCGGGCTGTTCGGCATTTATGGCCGGACAGGCTCGGGCAAATCGACGATCTTCAGTGGCATGACGTTTGCGCTCTTCGGCGAAGCGTCGAAGGCGGAACAGGACCGCGCCTCGCTTCGCTCGGACCACGCGGCCGCGACCCTCATCACGGAAGTCGAGTTCGTTTTCGACGTGGGCGAACGGCGGTTCGTCGTCGTTCGCCAGCCCGACCAGATGCGTCCGAAACAACGCGGCGAAGGCGAGACCCGCAGCCAGCATGAGGCCTTTCTGTTCGACGCGACAGGGCTCTCCACTGATGACATCACAGCGGACAGGCGCGGCAAAATTCTCGCCGAAAAGAAGGTCCGGGACGTTGATGCGGCGATTGTGGAAATTCTGGGGTACGGCGCAGACCAGTTTCGACAGATCGTCCTTCTGCCGCAGGGCCGTTTCGAGAAATTCCTCTCCGCCAAGACGATTGAACGTCAGTCGATCCTGCGCGAACTTTTCGACGTCTCGGTCTATCAGTCCCTCATGGCCGACCTGAAAGAGCAGGCGAGCAAAGCCGAACAGCATGTGCGTGACATACGTACTGCTTGCGCCGGACTGCTGGATGCGGAAGGGTTCGAGAGCGTCGACGCGCTGCTTGCCGGGATAGAGGCAGCCGATCAGGACTTGACGACGCACGCCTCCGCCGAAGCGGACGCAAGGTCGAAGGCGGAGGCGGCGGAAGAAGGACGCAGGCGGGCCGAAGCGCTCGAGACCAGGTTCGTCGCAGCTGAAAAAGCGCAAGCCGAACTTGGCGCCCTTATGTCTCAGAAGGCTGACGTCGCCGCCCTCGCTGACCAGGTGAAGAAGGCCGAACGCGCTCGATTGCTCCTCGATGTTGAGGAGCAGGCGATCGCCGCGAAGCAGAACGCCATCGATGCGGAGAAGCGCGTCGCTGAGGCGACAGCGGCGCAAGCCCAGGCGAAACAGAAAGCCGACGCAGCCGCCAACGCCCAGAAAAAGGAAGAGGCTCGGTCCCCTGAGGTGGACGCCGCCCGCAAGCGCAGGGACGATCTTGAGCGGTATGCGGAGCGCCTCAGGGCGGCGTCGCAGAGCGCCGACGCTGTTGAGATTGCGCTTGCGGCCGAACGCGTCGCCAAGTCGGAATTCGAGAAATGCAAGCTGCAACTCGAGCAACTACGCGATACGCGGATCAAACGGACAGGCGCGCTGAAGACGGCGCGAGCAACTGAAGCGGAGCGCGGCGAGCTAATAAAGGCGCATGCTGAGTTTCTTGCCCAAAAGGCTACGGCGCAGACCTATGAAAAGGCGCGAGCCGACGTTACGTCGGCGCAAGAAGCTTTCCGCCAACAGAGCGATGCGTCGGATGAGTTGTCGAAGGCCGAAGACAGGGCTCGAACCGCGCTAGAAGCGGCCGAGACGGCCCTCGCCGCCGCCCATGCCGTGCGCCTCGCCGCGACCCTGGAGGATGACGCCCCCTGCCCCGTGTGCGGATCAATCGACCACCCCGAACCCGCAACGGGCGAGATCGGGAACGCCAGCCTGGACAGGGCGTTCCGGGATGCGCGCGGCGGGCTTCAAGAGGCCGAACAGACCGCCCGCAAGGCCGGCGCAAAGCTCGCCGGCCTTGAAGCGGCGCTCGCTGAACGCAAAGAGCGCCTCGCCTCGCTGGACCGGCCGGCGGAGACAGTCGCGGCCATTGTTGAAAAGGTCCGTCAGATCGACGCGAGCCTGGAGACGCTTGGTCCGGCCACGGACATCAATCAGGAGGAGGCGGGGATCGAGTCGCTGGACCGGCGGATCGCAAGGCTCGAACAGGAAACCGAACGGCTCCGCGGGGCGTTGGATCAACGCCGGAATGCGGCGATTGAGGCCAGAACGACCCGCGACGGGAAACTCGCTGACATCCCGGAAGCGCTGAGGACGGACGATGCGCTCGCCTCGGCCCTCAATGACGCGTCGCGAACACTCGAAGGCCTCATCACCGCGAAAGAACGCGCCCAGAAGCTCGCTCGCTCGACGCGGGACAACGCGATCTCCGCAGAAGAAAACCTCAAGGGCGCAAAACGTTCACTGATTGAATCACAAACACGGCTCGAAACCGCCGCCGGAACATTCCGCAAGCGTCTCGCCGAGACGGAGCTTACAAACGAGGTATATCAATCACTCAAGGCGGCCATCGCGACAATTCAGTCGGACAGCGCATCAGTCAAAGAGTTCGAACGTCGGTTGAACGAGGCGCAAGGCGCCGCCAGCGCGGCAAGGGCGGCGATCAAAGACCTAACGCGTCCTGATCTTCAGAGTGCGACGGAGGCGCATGAAGAAGCGAAAAAATCGCTCGCCAATGCGACTGAAGCAAAGACCACCGCGGACAATCGCGTCAAGCAGCTGATGAAGCTTCGGGAAAAACTCCAGGCGGAAATGCGCAAGCTTGACGAGACGGAAGCCGCCTCGGGTCCATTGCGCAAAGTCGCAGCCCTCGCGAACGGCGAAAATCCGTTCAAGCTCAAACTGGAGATCTATGCGATCGGCGCCATGTTTGATCGCGTTCTGGAGGCCGCTAATCTTCGTCTCGGCCCCATGACGTCCTCCCGGTACAAACTAGAGCGGGACGCCGAGAGCGGCCGGGGCAGTCGCGGCCTCGGCATACGGGTCTTCGACGTTCACACAGGCAAATCGAGAGCGACGGACACTCTATCCGGCGGCGAGACGTTCATTGCGGCGCTGTCGCTTGCGCTCGGTCTCGCTGACATCGTGGAGGCGGCGAATGGAAAAGTCCGTCTCGATACTATTTTCATCGATGAAGGCTTCGGGAGCCTTGACACTGAAGACGGCTCGGGCACGCTCGATCAGGTCCTGCAGGTTCTGAACAGCCTGGTCAGGCAATCACGTGCGGTCGGCCTGATTTCCCACGTTCCGCTGGTGCAGGAAGCGATCCCGAACGGCTTTTATGTCCGCAAAGGCCTCACGGGCAGCACTGTCGAAGAGAAAGGCGCGGTCTGATGGCGGTGCGGCGAGGCGCCCCCCCGCGCAAACTACGGGAAGTTGTTTGACGACCCCCATGGCCGCGAGGCAACCGAAATTGACCAACGCCATTTCATATCGCTGGGCTCTCTTGCGCGACTTCACCGAGCTCGGCGACGTCATGTTCGATGCTGTGCGGCATGGCGATAGCCCCTATACGGAGCATCAACGCCGCGCCTGGGTCCCGCATCCTCGCAAGGGGGCGGATTGGGCGGCGAGGCTCCAGGGGCAACGGATTCGGCTGGCCGAGACGGATGGCCGCATCATCGGTTTCATGAGCCTCAGGCCCGACGGCTATGTTGATTTTGCGTATATTCGTCCGTCCGCCCGCGGTCGCGGCGTCTTCCGCACGCTTTACGACGCTTTAGAAGCCGAAGCGCGCCGCCATCCGCTTCGTCTACTGACGACACATGCGAGCCTGATGGCCGCGCCGGCCTTCGCCGCTATGGGCTTTCAGGTCACGCAAGAGGAAACCGTACCGCTTGGCGGCGCGCGCCTGCGCCGTTTCGCCATGGCCAAAACTCTCTAATGGGATCGGGAATCCGCCGGACGCGGCGCAAACTGCGCAAAGTAATCTAGGGTCTCCTGGCGCGTGCGCGAGGCGGCGTTTCGCCAATCATGGACCGTATCCGGATTAAGAAGCGCGCCTTCGGGTGAAACGAAGAGCACCGTCGGCGTGCCCTTCAGCTCGTCAATTCCGAAACGCCGCGCGATATCGATGTTCCGATCCCGCTGGCCCACATCGACATAGACGAGGTGAAACCCCCGATCGATGAGCGACGCAAATTGCGGCTGCCGCAATCGACCGGCGAGCCCGCGGCTGTCATGACACCAGTTCGCGCCGAGCACGAGCGCAACGGTCTTGCCGGATTGCGCCGCCTCCCGCAGCGCGCTGTCGACGTCAAATGCGGCGTCCCGGCCCTTTTGAAACGGGCGCGCCTCCGGATGGTCTTCCTCCGCCGCCGCCGCGCCCTCCGCGCCTGTCATCGCGTCGGCTGCGCGAAGCGCAATCCTCATCATATCCTGGGTCGGACGATTGAACGCCCCGCCTGACCCCGGCGCAGGCGCGCCCTTCACGCCCGTAACAAGGAAACCAATCGTCAGGTCGTCGTCGGACGTCGGCGTGTTTTCATAAGCCGAACCGTCGAGAATGCGCCAGGCGCCGCTATATAATCCGTAGGCCTCGCCCGCATGGCCGATAAGCGTGCGCCCGGGCGCAACCGCGACGTCATCCTCATTGATTTCCATGCCGGCGGCGAACGCCTTCGCCCAGTCATTTCCCTCGGCGCGATTGCCGCCCGACTTGTCGGCCCGCCAGACCGGAGTCGCAATCGCCTCAACTGCGCTGGCTGCGCGAATGAGCCGCGCGATATCCTCGGCCGACGCGCGCAACCCCCCTTGGGGCGAGAAGAGCGTCGAGTTGTCGCCGGGCCGATACTCCTTCAGATAGGCGTCTCGGTCCAGACCTTCTGCGGCGGGAAAGTAGGGCGGGGGCGCCAGCCTTTGCGTTGATCCATCGATCTGCGCGGCCCATCCGCCTTCTTCATCAGACCACCGATAAAGCGCGGCGCCTTCCGTTCGCGCCGCCTCTGACACGCCTGACCAGTTGAACCCTGCGTCAAGCCCCGTCGGCTTCAAGACAAGGTCCGCAACCGCCTCATCGAAGCGGGCGCCCGTCGCGCGCTCGATTGCGCCTGCGATGAGGCCGTAATTGATGTTTGCGTAGGCAAAGACGTCTTCCCTGGTCGGCGCCGCGAAGAGGGCGGGTTCCGCCTTGAACCGTTCGGCCATCAACTTCGGCGCGACGGCCCAGTACGCCACCGGATCTCTGACGCCGGCCACATGGGCGAGCATCCGCCGTATGGTGACGCGCGCGCCTTTCGGCGACTGCGGCCAGGATAGATACTCCGTAATCGGCGCATCGAGATCGATGCGTCCCTCCTCGGCGAGGCGCGCCGCGGCGAGGGCGACGGCGACTTTCGAGACGGACGCGACACGCGCCTTCGTCTGCGGCGTCATCGGACGCGCGCAGGCCTGGGCGCGGTCCGGCGTCGGCGGCTTGAACTCCGCGCACCCGGCGGCGGCGGCGTAGATAACGTCATCCCCCTTCAGAATCGCGAGCGCCGCGCCGGCGAGCGGCTGGCCGCTTTCCTCGCCCGCAACGAGCGCCTCAAGCGCGCGCGTCGCCTCCCGCGCGGCGGCGTTCTTGTTGCGGACCATATCGGAACGGACCATTTCGGGCGCCTCCTCGGCCGCGACCGGGGCGGAAAGAGCCGCCGCAAGCGCGAGAACCACCGCGTCAAAAGCCTCACGAAGCAACTTCATTTTCCATCCCCTGAAAGAAAGGTTCCTCACCCTTCAAGATCTTCGTCCGTCGACCCGATCGACGCGCCGTCTTCGCCCGCGCGCCTCGTGTAGACGCCAGCGAACCAAACGTCCCATTCGTCCGATTCCGGATTGAACTGCCAGAACTCCTGCAGAACCGTTCCGTCATCGAGCGGCGTCCAGCGACCGCGGAACGGAAATGTTTCGCGCGTCTCGGCGTAAGCGATGGTTCCTTCGAGCGCCATCGCCGCGCCGTCAAGACCGCCCGAATAGTCAATTGTCACGCCCGGGCTCGACCAGACCTGGCGCCACTTGCCGGTCGCCGCGTCGACGAAGCTGAGGCTGAGGCCTTCTCCGTCATTCGCGCTGATCCAGTCCTCTAACAGCGTGCAGCCGCCGTCGACCGTGGTGATGATGTTCTCACCGGCGCGCGTCCCGTCCGGCAGCGCCACGTCCCAGACGCCGATCCAGAAATCAAAGTCGCGATAGGGCGAGGCGTCTTCCGCGCAGGCGGGAGGCGCATCATCGCTCGCGCTTTGCTCCTTGGCGGCGAGATCGACGCTGGCGAAAAGAGCGGCCGACGCGGCGGCAAAGCGGATGATTCGCGTAAAAGCTGTCGATCTGCGCATGAACTACCCCTTTTGATGGAAGCGGAAGGCGTCGTCGCAACGCAACATCCACTCAGAAACTAGCGGAATTGTGGCTCGTGCGGCGACCAAAAAGGCGCCATCTTCGTTAAGGAAAATGCTAGTGTCCGCGCGGCGCGCCACGGTTTCGCCGCCTGGACGGCCCTTGGGCCAGCGCCTGGCCGGCCCTTCGGCCCGGGAATGAAGGGACCAGGGCCGATCTGCGACGGGACCAGAGCTGATCTGCGAAAGACAAAGCGGGGACGAGGGGAGCGATGGCGGACGATAAAGAGTTCTTCGACATCAAGGACATCGGCAAGATCAACTTCAACAAGTTGGTGCGGCTTCTGCCCGGCGGCACGTTCTGGCAGAGCTTTACGACGCGCGGGCAATACATCACCGCGATCCTGCGCTCTCAGAAAGTCTTTCTCGACAACAACATCGACACCGCGTTGCGCATCGCTCACTTCATCGCGCAAGGCCTGATCGAAACCGGCTTCCTGAAGTACAAGACCGAGAACCTGAACTACAGCGCGGAACGTCTGATGCAGATCTTCCCGCGCCACTTCCCGGGGGGCATCCGCGAGGCGCAGCGGTATGAGCGAAACCCGCGCAAGATCGCCAATCGCGTTTATGCGAACCGCCTCGGCAATGGCGATGAAGCCTCCGGCGACGGCTGGCGCTATCGCGGCCGCGGCTTCTTCCAGCTGACGGGCCGCGACAATTATCGCCGCTTTGGAGAAATCGCCGGTTACGACCTTGAGCGCGATCCGGAGATCCTGGAGCGCAACCTCAAGAAATCGATCGAGATCGCGGCGTCTTACTTCAATAATCTCGGCCTTGGGTCGTATGCGGACCAGAACGATGTGCGCGCGGTCTCACGCGGGATCAATCGCGGCAATCCGGAGACGAGCGCGCCCGCCCATGGCGAATCAGAGCGCATCGTCTGGACACGGAGGGTGCTGGACCTTGTCCGCAATCCGCAGCGCATTGATCAAGGCGCAGATGACTATGAGGGCCGGCGCAACGAGGCGCTGCCGGATCAGCCGGATGGGCTGTCGCTCGGCGAGCGCGGATCGGACGTGCGTGAAGTGCAGCGCGCGCTCAATCTCCTTGGCTATAACGCCGGCGCGGAAGACGGCGTTTTCGGCGTCAATACGGAACGCGCAGTCGCCAACTTCCAGCGCGAGAATGGCCTTGAGATCACTGGCGCGGTGAACTCAGCGACCATGAACGCGCTCGACGAAGCGCTCGCGGACACACGCAAGTCGATCCCGCCGGGGCGGCTTGAGGCCAATGACCGGGACGCGACGCGCGCCGGCAATCGCGAAATCAATGATGCCCGGAATGTCGGCAACGCGGGCGCGGCCGTCGGCGGCGCCAGCGCGGCCGGCGCGGCGGCGGAAAGCGGCGCAATCGAAGAAGGCCGCGAAGCGCTGGATAACATGACCGGCGGCGACAGCGCGGACGAGACGCCATCGGAGGATGCGCCGTCCGAAGACAGGCCTGGCGACGAAGAGGACCCGGCGGAAGCAGAACCCTCGGCGGAACCTGCGGAAGACGTTGCCGAAGGCGAGCAAACCGCCGAGGACGCGGCGCCAGAGGCGCCTGAAGCCGAAGAGACGGACGACGCTGCAGCCGAAGACGCCGCGGACGCGGTCGAGTGCGTCCCCACCGCAGCGGCGACCGCCGCCGGCGCGGATGATGAAGACGCTGAGGCCGCCGCGGAGACGACCGCCGACGGCGTCCCGATTTGTCCGCCTGAAGACGTAGACGTCGAGGCCGCCGAAGCCGAAGAGGCGGAAGACGCCGAAGAGGCTGCTGGCGAAGAACCAGCCATTGAGGACGAGGCCGAAGCGACGCCGGCCGCACCGCAGGAAGACGCCCCTGAAGCGACTTCCGAACCAGAGGAAGAGGCGCCGTCAACTGAACCGGCCCCGACGCCGGAAGAAGAAGTAGAAGAAGCAGCGCCTGCGGAAGAACCGCCTGCTGAGGAACCTGAGGCGGTCGAGGCGGAGCCGGCGGCGCCCCCAGAGCCCCAGCCTCAACCGGAACCGGCTCCAGAACCCACCGCCGAGCCGGAACCCGAAGACCCTGCATCGCCGGACGCGCAGCCGACCGATCCGATAGAGGAAACCCCTTTAGAGCCTCTGCCGCCATCGGAAGACGAGCCGGTTCAGGATGCGCAGACGGAACCTGACGATATGCGGGAGAGCATTGAAACGCCGCCGCCGCCGCCGCCCGGAGGCGCTGAGCCGCAGGACGGCGGCGTCGACATCGTCCGGGTGGGCATACTGATCGTCATGGCGCTTGCCGGGGCGTTCATCTTCACGCGTTCGCGCCGGGTCGCGCGGGATCGCATGGACGCTTACCACTTCAACCGCTAGCGGATGCCGCCTGAAATGCGGCGCCTTGCGTCGAGCAAAAAGACTGGCGCCGCGCACAAAAAAGTCCGGATAGGAACTATCCGGACTTTCGTCACTTTGTGGCCAGTTTTAGAATAGCGATTTAGCAAGTCGCCAGTTTGAGGGTCATGGGCGCCAGCCGGCTCAGCGATTCCGTCTCGGCGCGACCTTCGCGTTCAGGCGCTCGGTCGACGCGGCGCCGCCGGCCAAGACGCGCTACAGCGCTTTCAAGTCAGACGCCGCTTCGCGACCGCGTTCAGTCGCAATTTCATACTCGACCTTCTGGCCGTCCTTAAGGGACTGAAGGCCGGCCCGCTGCACAGCGGAAACATGCACGAACACGTCTTTGCCGCCTTCGTCTGGCTGAATGAAGCCATAGCCTTTTTCGGTGTTGAACCACTTCACGGTACCGGTCGCCATACGGAGATCTCCTTCGATCTTGGCGCGACAGGAGCGCGGGATTGCGCCCCCTTGGGTATCGAGCAACAGGTCTTGGTCGTAGCTAGGCGTCGCCCGTCGGAAGGGTTCTTGGCCGTTCAGCAGCAAAACGTGTCTTCGATGCGACGATATTACACTTTACAAGCACTTTTGTCACCAAACCTCGACTTGATGACGAATCCGCCACTGAAGCATGCAGCATAGACCGCCTTCCTTCGCACGGGACTAAGTCAATCAACGTTGAAGCGGCGGGCCTTCATGCGGCGCCTCAAGTGCGGCGCGCCCTTCACGCCGAACCGAATGTCAGACCCGCCCGCGCCGTCAAGCGTTCGATAAGCGCATCTCCCATAGCGGCGGCGGGGGTTGTGACGCCGCCTGCGTTCGACCCCTTTGGCAGGTCCAGCGCCAGGCATGCGGCCGCCTCGGAAATCATTTTCGACGTGGAGCCGTAACCGGGATCGCGGTCGCCCGTGACCATCGCTTTCGCCATTGCGCCGCCCTCTCCTTTCGCAATGAAAAGCGCCTTGAAGTAGCCAGCTTCCCGCTGACGTTTTGACGGCCCCTCGCCAGGCTTCGGCAGGATGGCGCTCTTGAGAAGCGCGCGCGTCGGCGCGAAGGCGAGCCCCGCCCCGAAGGCGCCCATGCCGCCGGCGATCGCGTAGGCCGCAGCCGCGTTCGGCGCGGCCATCATCTCGGAATACCTGAAATCCCGCCCATAGGCGTATTCCATCAGCATGTTGGAGCGATGGACGTTCCGCATATTGATGTCCGCCATGATGAACGGCGCGGCCCATACGCCGGCGTCCGCGTCATAGTGCGGTGTACGGACATTCGGCTGACGCGGACGCGTCGCGGATGGATCCGGCGCAAGCGCGTAGACGTCCCGCATCACATCACGCACCTGCGCGTCGGCCTCGGCGAGCTCCAGCGTGGCGACGGCGCTCGCCGCGGTGCCGCCGGACATGCCCCCGCGCATATCGAGAACACGGCATTTCACGTCCCGCGCGGGCGCGCCATAGGCGTCGGCGTACAGTTTTTGCACGTAGTAAACGCCGAGATCGAACGGAATGGAATCAAAACCGCAGGAATGGACGATGCGCGCGCCTGTCTCAAGCGCCTTGTCTGAATAGGCGTCGATCATCCGGCGCATAAAGGGCGGCTCGCCGCACAGATCCACATAATCCGTACCCGCCGCGGCGCAGGCGGCGACCAACGGCTCGCCATATTTCTGGTAGGGACCAACGGTCGTCAGCACGACTTTTGCGCGGCGCGCCATCTCGTCAAGGCTCGCCGGATCGCCGGCATCCGCAATGACCCGCGGCGCCTCGGTCGCGCCGACCTCCGCCATCACAGCGGCGAGTTTCTCCGGGCTTCGTCCGGCGACGGCCCATTTAAGCTCGCCGCCGACCCCATATTCACCCGCCAGATACTCCGTCACGAGCCGCCCGGTGAAACCGGTGGCGCCCCAGACAATGATGTCAAATTCGCGTGTCGTCATTCTTTCCTCTTTTCCGTGGCGCGTTTTAACTAGCGCGTCCAGAAGACCGCCGCGCCTCTAGAACGAAACCCGATCGACAAAACCGCATCAGGATCCCTCACGATGCCGAGACCGCTCCGCATCAGCCATTCCCTTATTCTCCAGCTGCGGGCATAGAAAAGACGCTCCCTTTCGCCTTTCCACACACGCCCGTCAACGAGACCTCATGCTCCTCGCCGCCTTTCTGATTTCCATCGCCGCGCTTGTCCAAGGCGCAGTCGGCTTCGGCTTCGCGCTCACCGCGATGCCGATCCTCGCGCTCCTGATGGACGTGAAGGACGCCTCCGCCCTCGTCGCGCTCTCAGCCTTCACGCTGTCCGCGATCATGCTCTATCAGAACCGCAAGGACGTGCATTTCGCCGAGGCGATCGGCCTTATCGGGTCGGCGCTCGTCGGGATCCCGTTCGGGATCCTGCTGCTCGCCCGCGCGCCGCAGCAGATCGTTTTGTTGATCCTTGGGGGGACGATTGCCGCCTTCGCCGTCTATGCGCTCCTCAGCCCAAGGCCGCCGCAACTGAAAAGCGGGCTCTGGCGCTATGGCTTCGGGTTCGTCGGGGGCGTCCTCGGCGGCGCCTACAACACCAGCGGCCCGCCGGTCGTCGTCTATTCCGCGATGCGCTCCTGGCCGCACGAGAAGTTCGTCGCGGTGACGCAGGCGTTCTTTACCCCGACGTATCTGATGATTGTCGTCGGCCACGGGCTGTCCGGCCTCTGGACGCAGGAGATCCTGACGATCTTCGCCTTGAGCGTCCCCGGCATCCTCGCCGCGACAATCATCGGCAAACGGATCGCCGGGCGCCTTCCCGTCAAGGCGCTGTCGAAAGCGGTCTATGGCTTGTTGCTGGTCTTGGGCCTCGCGATTGTCGGGACCAATCTTTAGGCGTCACGCGCCCGGCAGCGCCCTCTCAATCGCGTCCTTCAGGCGCGCCGACGTCGGCTCCACAGAGGATGGAAACCCGGCGAGAAGCGCGCCGTCCGGCCCCACAAGATATTTATGGAAATTCCATTTCGGGGCGTTGTCGGGCCCCAGCGTCTCGCGCGCCCAGGCGTAGAACGGATGCGCGCCCTCGCCCCGGACGACGGTTTTGTCGGCCAGGGGAAAGCGCACATTGAAGTTCGTTTCGCAGAAGTCCTTGATCTCGCCCGCCTTGCCCGGCTCCTGCCCGCCAAAGTCATTCGACGGGACGCCGATGACGACGAGCCCCCGGTCCTGATAGGTCGCATAAAGCGCCTGCAGCCCGCCATATTGATCCGTGTAGCCGCAAAGGCTCGCCGTGTTCACCACCAGCAGCGTCTTGCCGGCGAACCCTTTGAGCGGCATCGGCGCGCCGTCGATCGCCGTCAGCGTGAAGTCATGCGCGCTCTCGACGGCGTGCGTTTCCGACGCGGGCGCGCCTTCTTCGGCCGCCGCCAGCGCCGCGACGCCGAGGGCGAGCGCGGAGAGGATGAGTTTGGTGGTGGAAGAGATCATGGCGCGGCTCCTTTGTTGATGGGGTGGGTACGTGATGACGGGCTTCGCAGATGACCCGTTCAATGCGCCCAAAAGGGAAAAGAAAAGCGCTCCCCCATTCATGGGGGAGCTGTCTCGCGTAGCGAGACTGAGGGGGGTCAATTGGGGTTGGGGCCCCAATTGACGGGTGGGGCCCCAATTGACGGGTGGGGCCCCAATTGACGATTGGACGGGCGTCAAGAATTCTGAATTCGATGCCCCTTCGCAAACCGCACCCAAACGCGAAAGCGCTCCGCAAGGACATGCCGCCAGCGGAACGAAGGCTCTGGGCGAAGCTGCGGAACAGACAGCTCGGCGGCTTCCGCTTCCGTCGTCAGCATACGGTCGGGCCTTACATCGCCGACTTCGCCTGCGTCGAGGCGCGGCTTATCGTCGAACTCGACGGCGACCAGCACGGCCGCGACGATGCGCCGGCGCGAGACGCCCGCCGCGATGCATTTCTGGAGGAACAGGGTTGGCGCGTGCTGCGGTTCTGGAACCATGAGGCGTTCGAGAACTTGGACGGCGTTCTGGAGACGATCCTCTACGAGGCGCGGATGCGCGTGGCCGAATTGAAAAGCCGGGGCGAGGCTGACAGTCAGTAGACCCCCATCCCCTCGCGCCGCTCGGGACTTCCCCCATGAATGGGGGAAGAAGGCGCGAACCGTCAGGCTCGGGAGTTACTGTCAGGAAAGACTATATGGCGCCTACGCGTCACTATCTTGCACGGCGTCGTTCCTCCCCCGTTCACGGGGGAGGTGTCGAGCGAAGCGAGACGGAGGGGGTTCACGTTGTTTCAGCCGATTTTACTTCTCCAATAATCCCAAAATACACACTGTAAACAAACCCAGCGAACTGCATCGTTTTCGGATTCTCGCGATTTACCGTATGGACCAATGGACTCAGGCCTCTTTCTCCCGCCTCAGCCAATTGCCAAGATATAGCTTCATCGATTAGCAGGGCCGCATCATCAGTATCAAGATTATGAGCCACTTCATTGCGAATTTTGTTGAGGTGCTGACAGGCTTCCGGTGCTCGCACCACATTGGAGCGAACGGCTTCCGGCAACCGCTGTATGCCTATATCGAGATCGTATAACGCCCTAAAAAGATTGAGCCGGTGATGAAACTTCATGTTCTGAATTTCAAGCGCGTCAGGGTTTTTTAAAGCGCGTGCGCATGCAAAGCCAAGCACCCTTTCGATGAACAGATGCGAGGTTATGATCACCGATAACATTGAGCTATTCCAATCAACATATTTCTGGAATTGCTCCCTAAAATCATCGTCACCGAAGTTCGGGTTTAGCTCTATCAAAGGGGCCTTATTCCGTCGTCTCGACATACAACTTCCCGCCCATCTCCTTATACTTCTCGCTCATGTCGGCCATGCCCTGGCGGGCTTCGGCGGCGGCGCGTTCGAGGTCCTTCTTCTCATTGTCCGAGAGGCCGTCGGCGTAGTCGCGCACGTCCTGGGTGATCTTCATGGAGCAGAATTTCGGCCCGCACATGGAACAGAAGTGCGCCACCTTGTGCGCTTCCTTCGGCAGGGTCTGGTCGTGGAAATCGCGCGCCGTCTCCGGGTCCAGCGCAAGGTTGAACTGGTCCTCCCAGCGGAATTCGAACCGCGCGCGGGAGAGCGCGTCGTCGCGAATTTGCGCCGCCGGGTGGCCCTTGGCGAGGTCGGCCGCGTGCGCCGCGAGCTTGTAGGTGATGACGCCGACCTTGACGTCGTCGCGGTCTGGGAGCCCCAGATGCTCCTTAGGCGTCACATAGCAGAGCATCGCCGTGCCGAACCAGCCGATCATCGCCGCGCCGATGCCCGACGTGATGTGGTCGTACCCCGGCGCGATGTCGGTCGTTAAGGGCCCAAGCGTATAGAACGGCGCCTCGCCGCAAGCGGCGAGCTGCTTTTCCATGTTCACCTTGATCTTGTGCATGGGCACATGGCCCGGCCCCTCGATCATGGTCTGTACGCCATGCTTCCAGGCGACTTTCGTCAGCTCGCCAAGCGTCTCCAGCTCAGCGAACTGCGCGCGATCGTTGGCGTCCGCGACGGAGCCGGGACGCAGGCCATCGCCCAGCGAGAACGTGACGTCATACGCCCTCATAATCTCGCAGATCTCGGCGAAATTCGTATAGAGAAAGCTTTCCTTGTGGTGCGCGAGGCACCATTTCGCCATGATCGACCCGCCGCGGGAGACGATACCCGTCACCCGATCGGCCGTTAAGTGTATAAACGGCAGGCGCACCCCGGCGTGCACGGTGAAATAGTCGACGCCCTGCTCGCACTGCTCGATCAGGGTGTCGCGATAGACCTCCCAGGAGAGGTCCTCCGCGACGCCGCCGACTTTTTCGAGCGCCTGGTAAATCGGCACAGTGCCGATCGGCACCGGGCTGTTACGGATGATCCACTCGCGGGTGTTGTGGATGTTGCGACCCGTGGAGAGATCCATGACGTTGTCCGCGCCCCAACGGGTCGCCCAGACCATTTTGTCCACTTCCTCCTCAACGGAGGAGGCGACGGCGGAGTTGCCGATATTCGCGTTAATCTTGACCAGGAAGTTCCGGCCAATGATCTGCGGCTCAAGCTCCGGGTGGTTGATGTTCGACGGGATGACGGCTCGGCCGCGGGCGACTTCGTCGCGCACGAATTCCGGCGTGATGAAGGGCGGGATCTCCGCGCCAAAACTCTCGCCAGCCGCGACGCGCTCTTCCGCGCCGTCGACCGCCGCTTTGCGGCCGATGTTCTCGCGGATCGCGATGTACTCCATCTCCTTGGTGATCACGCCGGCGCGCGCCCATTCGAGCTGCGTGACCGGGTGGCGGCCCCGCTCCCCCGCTTGCGCGGGATCTCCTCCCCCATTCATGGGGGAGGAGATCCCGCGCAAGGGTCGGTGGCGGATGGGAAATTCGCGGGCGAGGTGCTTTCCGCTCGCGCCGCCATTGTCTTCGGGCTTCACTTCACGGCCGTCATATTCTTCGACGCCGCCGCGTTCTTTCACCCACGCCGTCCGCGTGCGCGGCAAGCCCTTCTCCACGTCGATCGCAACAGCCGGATCAGTATACGGACCGGACGTGTCATAGACCGGGACGGGCGGCTCTTCGGCCGAGGGGTGCAGGTCGATCTCGCGCACCGGCACGCGGATATCCTTATGCAGATCGCCCGCGACATAGACCTTGCGCGAGGACGGCAGCGGACCCGTGGTGACTTCCGGCGTCTGGAATTCGGATTGCGGGGTCATTTTGTTCATGGTGCGTCTCGCTTATTGTTGAAACCGGATGAATAAAGCGGCGATCAATCGCCCGTATATGCGGTGATCTTGATCTCAACGAGGCCGCGATCCGGGTAGAGACGATCAATGTCGATCGCCGTCCAGGCGGGGTATGGCTCCTTGATGTAGCGGTCTTTGACTGCGCCGAACTCCGCGATCTGGGCCGGCAGATCCGTATGGAAGGTCTGGATCTCGACGACGTCGTCCCAATCGGCGCCCGCCTCCTTCAGGATTTGGCCGATCGCCTTGAACGCGCGGTCGTACCCAGCCGCGGCGTCGGTATCATCCGGGTCAGGACCAAGGCCCGCGACGACGCCGGACAGAATGAGTAAGTCGCCCGCCCGCACGGCCGGCGCGTAGTGCAGATCCTCATAGGACCTCTTCCACGCGTCCGGCACGATGACTTCTCGGTCGGCGGCGGATGCGGATGACGTGACGCCAGCGGCAAGGGCCGCCGCGACAAAGGCGGACGCAACTCGGTTAGTTGTTTTGCAAGGCATCGCTCGGCGCTCCTATGTCCTCTTGGCGCGCCCGGCGAAGGATTTCCGTCGATGGAGCGCAAGCGGCTCCATCGCGTCCCGTCCCTACGCCGGCGCTAACCGGATCAGGTTCAAAGGGTGCTCGCGTCGTGGTCCCAGGCGCTGCGTCGCAGCGGTAGGAACGCGATCTCAGCCGGTCCGCCGGCGCCCCTCGGTCGTGTCGCAGTGATATCAATCGATCGCGTCGCGGGCAAGTCGCCGCGGGATCGATAGGGGCTTCCGATCACCTGACCACTTTTCGCGCGGTCGCCGTCCCGAGGCGCTCGCGCAGAGGTGAGTGTTATTCCCGCCTCTGACGCCTATGTTCCGCTTCACTGCGAGACAGCCACGGAAGGGATGCGCAAATGGCCGACGCCTACGAACCGCCGAAAGTCTGGACATGGGACGCCGAAAGCGGCGGCAAGTTCGCCTCGATCAATCGGCCGATCTCAGGCGCGACCCATGACAGGGAGCTGCCGGTCGGCGAACACCCGTTTCAGCTTTATTCGCTCGCGACGCCGAACGGCGTCAAAGCGACGGTGATGTTCGAAGAGCTCCTGGAGGCGGGCCACGCCGGGGCGGAGTATGACGCCTGGCTCATCAATATTCAGGAGGGGGATCAGTTCGGGTCGGGCTTTGTCGATATCAACCCGAACTCCAAGATCCCGGCGCTTCTCGATCGGTCCGGCCCAGAACCGCTCCACGTTTTTGAATCCGCCTCAATCCTTCTTCACCTGGCGGAGAAGTTTGGCGCCTTCCTGCCTGCGTCCGGCCCGGCGCGGACGGAAACGTTCAACTGGCTCTTCTGGCAGATGGGCTCAGCGCCCTATCTCGGCGGCGGCTTCGGGCACTTTTACGCCTACGCGCCGGAAAAGTTTGAATACCCCATTAATCGCTTCACCATGGAGGTGAAACGCCAGCTCGACGTCCTCGACCGGCGGCTCGCCGAGAGCGAATACCTGGCGGGCGCGGACTATACGATTGCGGATATCGCCGTGTGGCCGTGGTATGGCGGGCTCGTCAAAGGGGTCCTGTACGACGCGGCGGAATTCCTTCAAGTCGCCGAATACAAGAACGTCGTGCGCTGGGCCGACCAGATCGCGGCGCGGCCGGCGGCGAAGCGCGGGCGCATGGTCAACAGGTCCTGGGGCGATCCGTCGGCGCAGCTCCGCGAGCGCCATAGCGCCGCGGATTTTGAGACGCGCACCCAGGACAAAATCGGCGAAGCGTAGCAAGCGCGCTGCGCTTCGCCGGGGACGCGCGCGGGCGTTTGGGATAGGATAAGTCGAACCCTAGACGGAGCTACCCGATGTCCGCCTCGACCCCGATCATCGACGCCTGGGCGCAGATCCCGACGCCTGAAATGGCGGCGGCGCCCTGGATGGCGAGCCTCAATCGGTGGAACCGGCAGGCAGATGACGCGCCGCCGCCTGATCGCGACGCGACCCTCGCCGCCATGGACGAAGCGGGAGTTGAGATCACCATCATCTCCGCCTGGACCGGGCCGACGGGGGCGCTGATTTCGAACGACGATGTGGCGGGCCACGTCGCCGCGGCGCCGGACCGGTTTCGGGGGGTCTTGAGCGTTGACCTGAAAGACCCGATGGGCGCGGTCAGGGAAATCCGGCGGCGGACGAATGACGGCTTCATCGGCGTGCGCGCCCTGCCCTGGCTCTGGGATCTGCCGCCGAACGACCGGCGATTTTATCCCGTTTATGCGGCATGCATTGACGCGGGCGTTCCGTTCTGCACGCAAGTAGGACACACTGGCCCCTTGCGACGCTCCGAACCCGGACGGCTAATTCCCTACCTTGAAGACGTGCTGCTTGACTTTCCGGAGCTGGTCGTGGTCGGCGGCCATGTGGGCATTCCCTGGGTCGATGAAGTCGTCTCGGTCGCCCACAAGTTTCCGAACTTTTATGTGGACACGTCCGCTTATGTCCTGCATCGCCTGACGCCGGATTTCGTCAGATTCCTGAAAGAAGAAGGCCGCACGCGCGTGATGTTCGGCTCCAACTGGCCGATGCTCGCGCCGGCGAGGTGCCTGAAGGCGCTGCCGGACCTTAAGCTTGACGAAGAAGCGCAAAGCCTATTCCTCTCCGGCAACGCAAAGCGCGTCTTCAAGCTTGATTGAACGGGCTCACGGCGCGGCCTATTCGGCGGCGACAACGCCGATGATCGGCCCCATGGCGACGCCGGGGTCGCTGCGGCCAAGGCCAGGCGCATGCAACCGCGAGATCGTTCCATCGAGATAAAGCGCGTTCGGCGCGTTCAGGCGATCGCGGAAGAGCGTCGCGAAATCGTGAAACCGCACTGGCGCGTCTGAAACCGCAAATACTAGCGCGCCGTCCTCACGCGCGCCGACGCCATTGCGGCGCTTCAAACTGTCAGAGTCCGGCAGAAATCGCGGGTGCAGCGCGCCGTCAATAACGAGCATCGGACCGGACTGCGTCGCGTACAGAACATCAAGTTCGGCGGCGTCATAGGCGGCGCTTTCGAGAACGCCGGCGCCCCTCTCCGTCACGAAAAAGACGCCATTCGGGAGCATGTGGAAGTTGCCGGGCCCTTCCCGCAGATTGACGCCGAGACGTGTTTCTCCGTCTTCCACATAATGGCCAACGGGAGATCTGTCGCGATGATACATGCCGCCATTCATCGCCATCACGAGGCGGTCCCCGCCCGTGCGAACGCGATCGTCAAGCGCGCTGAAATGCCCGAGCGGCGAGCCATTCTCATCGTTCAGAAAGAGCTTTACCGCATGCCGGGAGGGATCTACTTCGCACACCACATAAGGCGCGCCGCGATGCGAGACGGGCCGGCAGATTGCGTCGTCGCCAGCCGCTGCGCGGGCGTCGATGACGCCGACCGCGAGGAGGGCGACAACGAGGAGGGCGAACACGCAAGAGACTACGCCCGCGCTCCAGGCGTCCCGCCTCACGCCGCGACCACCCGGGCCGCGCGGCGACGCGCCAGTTCCTGCACCTGCCGCGTCAGCCCAAAGATATTGTGCGATGCGCGGTCGTCATATTCAACGTCGGCAATTTCGCGGCGCGGCGGCTCGCGCAGAATGTCGGCGATGAGCTTGGTCTCTTCGTTGACGCTCTCCGCAGCGAGGTCAATTGGCCTCGCCATTCCACTCAGCTCACGGAGCAAACGCCCGTCATCGGCTTCCTCTATGTCGTCGATGTCCTCGTCCAGATACGCCTGGTATCGCGGCTCTTCCGCCCTCACGAGCAACATGCGGTAGGCGGCGATATAGTTGCTCGACTCTTCGATAATCCGCGACCGAAACCCGAAGAGGAGCCCCGGCGCCTTTTCGACATGCGCAAGCGAGATGGTGTTCACCTGGGTGCCGATATACATATTCGAGCGGATCAACATGGACGACGCCGTATTGCGGCCGACGACGAGATCACCCCGCCACGGCGGCTCGCTATTGCCGACCATCAATGCGCGGAGCCCATCCCTTGCGTCATTCTCCTTGATGAGAATAACGTCCTGCTGAAGTCCGCCGTCTTTCTCCGCATGGAGACGGTAAGAGTGGTAAAACCCGACAAGACGGGATTCCACCTGACTGAGCTTCGAGGCCTGGTTCGAGGCGCCGGCGTGATCCCACCATTCGTCGAAAACGCCGATGTCAAAGCCCATGTCTTCAGCAAGCTCGCGATCGGACGTAGTGCGCGGGTCGACGCTCGCCGCGTCGAATGAGAACTTCGCGGCGATGAGCGGTTCATCGGCGACGCCCTTTGATTTCAGATAGCCAGGCGACGTTCGCGCATGCGACAGCATCCAGTTCAGCGCATGGGCGATTCCCGGATATTGATCCGCACCAGGATCAGTTTCGCCGCGCAACCACCTGTCGACGGTCGCGTCGGCGGGGGGATCGTACTTGATCCCGTCGCCGGCCCCGCCGAAGGCCTTCAACAGCTCTTCGCGCGTCCAGGCCCGCCAGATCGCATCCTTGAACGCCGTCGCGAAATTACCGTGCGCGAGGTCGATCCCGGTGCGGCTGTCTTTTGGCTTGAAATACGCGTGATCGCGAAACCCGAACGCAAAGCGGATCAGGTTCAACCGCTTGTGCAGTTGCCGCCGTCTCTTGGTTTTCCGCCCCGCCACCTTGTCCGCCCCATGATTCAGCTGGCGAGACTATCAAGGCCGCACGTGAAGGCAACATGTTTCAATCATGTTTATTGGAATCGGGTCGTTGATTTTGCTGAGTATTTGAGGTTGTTGCGCGATCCCGCCAACAATGGACGAGACGCGCCGCCAGCTTGCGCCGACAGCCGCCGCGTTCCAGCGCAGCCTCTACACGCGCGAGCAGTGTTCGAAACGCGAACGATACGCGATAGCGCGGCGCGACTGGCGACGCCAAAAACTGGCGCGCGTCCTAAATTGACGCGTCGCAACGTCTTTGGTCCGCGGCGGCGGGGTCCGCCATTTTCAGCGCATGTTCCCTCCGCACCAGAAAAGAAAGGAGACATGGTCATGGGAACGATAGCCAAGTTCGCAATCGCCGCGCCCGCGCTTGCGGCGACATTCGCCGGCGGCGCCGTTTTCGGAGACACCGCTCACGGTGAGCGGCTTCTCGCCGAAATCAGGGCTGGGCCGGTCGTGTTCGCCCGCGAGGAAGTCGACAAGGCCCAGGAGAAAGTCTTGAACGCCTTCAGCGGCGCCGGCGGCAAACCGACGCTGTCGCCGATCGCGGCGAAGACCGGGCCTAGCGGGCGAAACGAGACGCCGCCCGACGCGGCCGAAGTCCTGATCATCAGGGCGACTTGCGCCGGCGAGGCGTGCCTGGAAGCGCTTGGCCTTGCAAGGGCCGCCATTGGCGACGACGACAAGCCGGTGGATCAGCCGAGTACGGCTGAAGTCCGTGAGGTTACAGCAGAGACCACCGTCGTCCCTGTAAAGAGGGTTTCGATCAAGGAGACCGCCGATGACTAGGAGGCGGCGATCGAGCCAACCACACCGAATGAGAAAGCCCCGGACGATCTTGTCGCCGGGGCTTTTTCAATCCGCTTGTCCACCTGACCAATTCGGCGACGCGGCGCGCCTAAAACGAGGGCGCGTCAGGTCTCGTCAGGCGGTAGATCAGGATCGCCGCGCGCTTGGTCGCGCTTTCAAGGCTGGCGATCTGCATCTCCTCGTTCGGACCATGGGCGCCGCGACCATATACGCCAAGGCCGTCCAGCGACGCGCCGGCGTACGGCGCCGCGAAAGACACATCCGCCGCCCCGCGCCGTCCGGGATCGTTCGGCGCCAACGTCTCCCCGCCCAGATCCTCGCTGACATCGGAAAGCACCGCCAATAGGGCGATGTTCGCATCGCTCGGCGTCATCGCCGGGTAGGAATCGATGAACTCGATTTCGGCGCTGGTGCCCGGCAGACTGTCGGCGACGATCTTGCGCATCTTCTCACGCGCCTCTTCCTTTTGCGTCTCGGTCAAAAATCGAAGATCGCCATGGACGACGGCCTTTTGCGTGACGACGTTCGTCTTGCCCGCCGACGCGCCGCGATTAAGCGAGCGGTCATAGGTAACATCCGTACCCGCCAAAACGACGCCCGGATTGAAGGTGAGGAACTTTTCGTCGGCGAGCTGTTCATAAAACTCGTTCAGTATCCGAGCCATTTCGAACGCCGCGCCAGCCCCCACGCCATCACGGAAGACGCCGCTGGAGTGGCGTCGATTGCCGGTTGTCGTCAGCACCCAGGAAGAAGACCCGCGTCGGCCGGTGACCGCCGCGCCGCGCTCGCCGCCCTCAAAGTTCAAGGCGACATCGGCCCGTTTCGCAGCGTCAATCAACGCCTCTCGCGAGATGGAGATCGGCTTGCCGCTTTTTTCCTCATCGCCTGTGAACACGACCTCAATGCCCGCTTCGTCAAGCAGCCCCGCTTCACTGAGCGCCTTCAACGCAAAAAGCACCGCAACATTGCCGCCCTTCATGTCGGCGACGCCAGGGCCGGCCGCGCGGTTCCCCTTGATTTCAAATGTCTGAAAATCGCTGTCCTTCGGAAAGACCGTATCAAGATGACCGATGAGAAGAAGCCGGTTGCCGGCCTCGCCCTCGCGGCGCGCAATGAGGTGTCCGGAGCGGTCGACCGCCTCGCGCAGGTCAATCCACTCCGTCTCAAAGCCGATGCCGTCAAAGCGTTCGCCAAACATCTCGCCGACGCGCTTCACGCCGTCATGATTCATCGTCCCGGAATTGACGTTGACCACTTGTTCGAGAAACGCCATCGCCTCGTCGGCGTCCGCTTCGACGCGGGCGACAATGTCCTCCTCTACCGGCGACAATTGAGCCGCGGCGGGACCGAGCCCTGCGGCGAACGTGGCGATGGCGAACGCCGCGACGAAATGTTTCATGGAACGCCCCTCTGTCCTTCTTCGGCGGGCAGTATAAGCAACTATTCGTCGTTTGCGCCAACCAGAGCCCCGCTTTTGCGTCGGCCGCATAAGGATGATCAGATGAGCGGACCCTCACCCCATATTGCGGTGGTCGGCGCAGGGATGGCTGGCCTCACCGCCGCGCGAGTCCTCGAAGACGCTGGCTACGTCGTCGCCGTCTACGAAAAGAGCCGCGGCGTTGGCGGGCGGCTGGCGACCCGGCGCGTGCGCGACGCTGGACCGGCGCACGGCCTTCAATTCGATCACGGCGCGCCGGCGATCGTCGCGCGGGAGGCGTCATTTGCGAGTTTCCTGCAGTCGCTGCGGGAAAAGGACGCCGCGGCCGCCTGGCCGGCGTTCAATACGGATGTGGTCGACGCAGCCGCGTTGGTGGGCGTTCCCCGAATGAACACGTTGCTTGCGCCCGCGGCGGCGGGCCTCGACATCCGATTTCAGACGCGCGTTCGCACGATAATCCGCGACGGTTCGCGCTGGCGTCTCGATCTTGATGCGCCGGCTCTAGAGCGCCCGCACGCCACTCCATCCGTAGACGCTGTAATCGTCACTGCGCCGGCGCCGCAGACGGCGGACATTCTCCTTCTCGCCGAGCCGGACCTTGCGGCCGCCGCGCGCGCGGCGCGCATGACGCCCTGCTGGACACTGATGATCGCGATTGCCGGCGCGACAAAAGACGCGCCGTCACCCCGGACAATCCCGGTCGAAGGGCCAATTGAAATGATCGTCTTTGAAAGCGCAAAGCCCGGCCGCGCGCCCGCGCCGCTGCGCGTCGTCGCCCACGCGCGCGCGGACTGGTCCGCCGATAACCTGGAACGCGACCGCGACGACGTCGCCGCCGAGTTGACGCCGTTCGTCCTTGCCGCGATTGGCGAAGACGGTGCGCCCGTCCTCTACGCCAGCGCGCATCGCTGGCGCTACGCCCGCGTCGCGCGTCCGGTCGGCGCGCCCTTTTTGTCATCAGATGACGGAACGGCGCTCGCCGCAGGCGACTGGCTTCTCGGCGCCGAAGCCGAAGACGCTTTCAAGAGCGGCGACGCGGCCGCCAAAGCGCTGATGGAACGGCTTTCGCTTAAGCCGCGCTAATCAATACGGCGACAAGCAACGCGGTCTCTTCACCGCGATTGATCCAGGCGTGATTGGTCGCACGCTGAATGACGACATCCCCCGGTTTCATTGCGCGCGGCGCGCCTTTGTCCAGGAGAAGATCAACCTCCCCGCGCACAAGGATGATGACGTCCAGTGTCTCCGTTTTGTGCATCATCGGATGTCGCGACGTGTCGACGCGGGCCTCGCTTGCGCCGCACGCGGCGAACCCGAAAGCCGCCTGCGCCTCACGGTCTTCCGCCGACATTTCCGGGTCCTCCGGCGGCACGGTAAACCACCTCACCTTGACGGCGCCGGCGCCCGGCTCAAGCCGCACATCCTCCGTAGCAAGACGGTCTTCTCCGGCCTGCAAGTCGGCGCCGGTGAGCGCCGCCGTCCAGATTTCCGCGAGCCCCGCCTCTTCCACCGCGAGGGTCTTGGCCGGGCCGCCGTCGATCAACACGTCCGAGCGGCCGTTCTCATCTAGCTGAGTGACAATGCGCCGTAACGCGCTCCAGTCCATGCCGCCCTCCGTTCCCTAGGCCAACATGTTCCTACGCCAGCATAAGCTTCCAACGCCAGCCTAGGCTGTCGCCAACTCGCGCAGAAGGCCCACCAAACGACCGAACCGGCGTGGCCAATCCGCCAACTTTAAAGAGCGGCGGAGTCAAAGCGACCCTGCGTGAAAGTGGATTGCGTGAAAGTGGCGTAGAAAACGCCAGAAGCCGCTCCCATCCGCCACGCCCGGGCGTGACGGAGGAAACGGCTCTGGTCTCATCTTGACGACGTAGAACGCGCTGGAGCCGCCAATCGCAAGGCTTGCCGTCACCGGCCATCCAGCGGGCGTACCCTCACCACATGCGCGGATGCGGGTTTTTCCGGAAGCCGGTTGTTTGCGGCAAAGCCGCCAACTCTCGCCGTCCTTCCTTCCCATCCGCCGCGTGGAGCGAGCCGCTACAGGCGACCCATTTGCGCGCCCCGCGTCGTCAATTGCTCCGTCCCTAACGCCGGCATGACCCGGATCAGGTTCAAAGGGTCCGTCTCAGTCCCAGACGCCCAAGCTCCTTGGCGCGCAGTGCCGATTGCGATCAGCTTTGTCCGGCGTCCTTCTGCCTGGCCCTGGTCAGGGTTCATCCGCACGGGCGATTCATGCGCCGGCCTTTTCCGGAACGTCTTGTTACGACGCCAATTCGATGACGCCTAAAAATAACGCCCTGGCCGAAACAATCACCGCCGGCAGCGTTCACCCTTCCGTCCTCAGACGATGGGCCGCGTCAATCGGCGCAAACAGCCTCTCGCGTTCGATGCGCGTCGCACGAGTCGTCGTATCCTTACGACAGGCGGGACGCCCCTCGGAACATGAAAGAGTGTGATCCAGCAACAAAGCGCGGGCAAGCAAAATCGTCAGAAGCCGGTGCTTTTCGCATACAGACTTTCGTCTTATGCGGCGCTGCAAAAAGTCGTCAGAGGCGGCGATTCATCGGAAAATCATGGCGTTCGCGTTTGTCGCTTCGCACATGGGTGAACATTCGGCCTGCCCCCCGCATCTCTTCGGCGGGCTGACCAAGCGCCCGCCAATCGGACGCCGCGCGTCAAGCTGCGTTGACATAAATGGAAAGACCGGCGCCTCAGTCCGCTTCGGCAGGCGTGCGCGCCGCAATCGCAAGCGCCGACGCGATGCTCGCCCGCATCGCCTTTTCCGGATAGGACGCCGTCAGCATGTCGATCACGGCGCCTGTGTCGCGATCAATTAGGAGGGTGAACCCCGTCGCGCCCGCGACATCGTCAAAGGCTTCCTCGACGCCCTCCGCGACCGCAATCGCCCGCGCCGCCTCGGCGGCGCCGAAACTGAAATCAATCTCCACGAACTTCACCGGCGCGTCGGCGAACTCAGGGATCACGCGCGCAAGGCGGGGCTTTAGAATACGGCAGGACGCGCACCAGGCGGATGAGAACGTGACCGCCACGACTTCGGCGGGCCCGCCGCTTTCCGCGGCCACGGACGTCGCCGCAGGCTTTGCGACGACAAAGGCGAATAGCGCCGCCGCAACCATCGCAAATCCAGCGCGCACCCAATTTGCTCGCGTCATCGCCCGCCGCCTTCTTGCTGCTGCCTCAGTCAGTAAATGCCATGAAAGATCGCCGCTCGACCAGCGCGCCGAGGCGCAATTCACAATGACGCCGGGGGCGCTGCGCTCACATTTCTATGAGCGAAGCCAGGAAGACGCCGATGTGCGCCGCCCATACGCCTTTGGTCGCGCTACTCGGCCGCGGTCGACGCCTCGGCGTCAATCGCTGAGCGCACAGCTGCGAACACTGCCGCGCGTCGCTCCCGCTCGCCATCCTTATAGCCGAGCGCAGTCGTCCAATTGGCGTTCATGGCGACGACCAGGCTTCGCGACGGATCGATGAAGATCGCCTGACCGAAAATGCCAAAGGCGCGGAACGCGCCGTCATCCAGGGTCCACCATTGATACCCATAGCCTTCGCCGGGTTCGCCATAGTCAACCTGCGTCGTCGCCGCCTGATCAAACCAGCCGTCAGGCACGACGCCAGCCCCGCCCTCAAGCGCAAACAGCCCGATCCGCGCAAAGTCGCGCGTGCGCGCCTGAACGCAGCAACCGCTGACCTCGCGCCCGTCCGCCGCCAGCGTCCAGGTCGCCGGCGCCTCCATTCCGAACGGGGTCCAGATTTTTTCCGCCGCATACGTTGCGAGCGGCTTGCCGACGGCTTCGGCCACAAGAACGCCGATGAGGTTGGTTTCGCCTGTCGAGTAGTTCCAGACGTCGCCGGGCGGATGCGCGCGCGGCAGTTTCTTCATGTAACTGACGATCGCGGCTTCTTCGCCTTCCGGCTTCTGGTTCAGGAATTGCGAAACATCCGATTCCGGATCTTCATAGTCCTCGTTCCAGGCGACCCCCGACGTCATGGTCAGCAACTGCTCAATGCTGACGTCGTCATAGGCCGATCCCTGAAGCCCCGCGACATAATTCGACACCGGATCATTGAGGCTCTTGATGTAGCCGTCGCGCACCGCCGCGCCGACGAGCGTCGAGGTGAGCGACTTGGCGACGGAGAAACTTGTCCAGCGGCCTTCAGGCCCGAAGCCGAGCCCATAGCGCTCGAGCCGAACTTCTCCGTCCTGGACAACGACAAACCCAGCGATGCGCGCAGCGTCCATGAAGGCGTCGAGCTCAAATCCGACAGTGGCGAGATCAAGAGGCGCGCCGTCCGGCAGGTCGCGGATGCTGTCGCCGGTCGCAATTTTCCGTGTGCGGCTAACGAAAGGCACGCGGTCGAGCATGCGAAATGCTGCGTCGCGCTCAGCGACGGACCAGAAGAGGAGATCCGTATCCGTCGGCGCGTTGGCGATCAGCGCCCGCCAATCCGGGCCGATGGCCCGCCATCCGGTCAGTCCGGCGAGCGCCAGGATCGCCACGCCAATCAATGCTTTTTTCATGTCGCCCCGCCCCTCTGGATGGCCCACGCCGTCGACGACGTCTTACTTCGCCCGCAGCGATTGGCCAAGCGTAAGGAGAAGCGTCGGCCGCCTACCCTTCGAACGGATCCTTCATCAGGATGACGTCGTCGCGCTCCGGGCTTGTGGAGACAAGCGCCACCGGCGTCTCGATCAGCTCTTCAATGCGGCGGACATACTTCACGGCCTCCGCCGGCAGGTCCGCCCAGGACCGCGCGCACGCCGTTGAGCCCGACCATCCCGCCATCGTCTCATAGACAGGCGTCACCGCGGACTGCGCGTCAACGCCAGCCGGCAAGTAGTCGACGCGCGCGCCATCGATCTCATATCCGACGCACACGTCTAATCTCTCGAAACCGTCGAGAACGTCGAGCTTCGTCAGCGCGATCCCGTCGACGCCGGCGACGCGGCACGACTGCCTGACAAGCGCCGCATCGAACCAGCCGCAGCGCCGCCGCCGTCCTGTCACAGTCCCGAACTCATGGCCGCGTTCGCCGAGCTGTTCGCCGATGGCGTTGTCCTGTTCAGTGGGGAAAGGTCCCGCGCCGACACGCGTCGTATAGGCCTTGACGATGCCCAGCACATACCCAACCGAAGCGGGGCCGAGCCCGGAGCCGGTCGCGGCCTGTCCCGCCACGGTGTTCGACGACGTCACGTACGGATATGTTCCGTGGTCGACATCCAGGAGAACCCCTTGCGCGCCTTCGAACAGAATGCGCTTGCGGTCCCGGCGCGCCTGATCGAGCAGACGCCAAACAGGTTGGGCGAACGGCGCGATCTTCGGCGCGATCTCATTCAGCATAGAGATAATATCGGAGGTCTCCAGCGGATCGACCCCGAACCCGCGCCGCAGCGCGTTGTGGTGGCTCAGAAGGTTCTCCACCTTAGGCGCGAGCGTTTCTTGCCGCAGAAGGTCCGCCACTCGCAAAGCTCTGCGTCCCGCGCGGTCTTCGTACGCCGGGCCGATGCCGCGCTTGGTCGTGCCGATCTTGGTGCCGGCCGTCGCGCCTTCGCGCAAGGCGTCAAGCTCCTGATGCAAGGGCAGGATCAGCGTCGCCGCGTCCGCGACAGCGAGGTTCTCAGGCGTGATGTCGACCCCCTGGCCACGCACCCGCTCGATTTCGTCGCACAGCGCAAACGGGTCGACGACGACGCCGGAGCCGATGACAGAAAATGTCCCGTTCCGCACGACGCCAGACGGCAACAAGGAGAGCTTGTAGACTTCGCCGTCGATGACGAGCGTATGGCCGGCGTTGTGCCCGCCCTGAAAGCGGACGACGACGTCAGCCCGCGCCGACAGCCAGTCGACGATCTTGCCCTTGCCTTCATCGCCCCATTGCGCGCCGATGACGGCGCAGGATGCAGCCGCGGCCATGTTCTTGCTCCTAATGCCTGGACGCCGGCGCGCTTCGTCGCCAAACCGTCATGTTTCTTGGAAGCGTCGTACGCCGAGGCGCCGCGAAAATCGAGCCCATCGGTTTTGGGCTATTGCGTTGCGGCCTTGAGGGCGTCTTCAAAGCCAATGAAGGCGCTCAAGGAGTGTTGCACATAGTCGATGCGGACCTCGCTCGCGCGGCGATTGAAATTGGCGTTGTCGGGCGTCAGGCTCAAACGTCGTAGAGCGCGTGGCGTCGCGCCGCGATGGGGGCCGTCGCGCACCTGCGCGCGCACCAGGAACGCAACGCCCTCTTCAATCGCGTGACGACTACGCCGGCGCAGCGCCCTGCGATCTTCCGGAATGATATTGAGGGCGGCGACAAGCCCTTCAACGCGTGTCGCCGTCGGCGTCGTGCGCCCATCGGCGACGAATGACGCGATCGGCGCTTTTTCGTCCAGCGCCGGCCGTGAACGGAGGATCTCTTCGACAATCTGCGCGGCGTGCGCCTCTATCAGTTCGCGATCGACCGAGCCGTCGCCTTGATCAAGTGCGAGGAGGCGCTCGCTGGCGATCAGCGCCCAATGGTCAATCGGAACGGACGGACGTCCCTCCCGGCTCCGGGCCAGGAAGTCGAGCGCGTCCGCCGCGCCGGCGACCCAGGCGGGGTTTGGATCAATTTCGTGGAGCATGAGGAGGCCGAGGGCCGCTTCGCCGGGGTAGAAGAGCGACGTCCAGGAGTCATCCCGTCCGCGCCCGGCATAGTACTTCGAGTAGAATGATCCATCTTTTTTCTGCATAAAGAGGATAAATCGCGCGATTGACCGCAAGTCTTCGATCTCGGTCGACCCCGGCGACAGCCTCTCCAGGGAGACGAGCGCGACAAGGCCGAGCCCTGCGCCGCCGAGCTTCGCCTGCTCGGGCTTGCCCGCTTTGTTGAGACTGTCTCTGGACCAGACCGCGAGCAGGTCCTCTTCACCCGGAACGCCTGCAATCGCTTCGGCCTTCATGAAGCCGCCCGCCCGCGTCATTGCCGCGAGAATCTCCGGGTCCGGCTGGCGTTCATAGGCCTCCGCGAGGGCGTAGATCGCGCCGGCGTGCCGCAGGATGTTGTATTTCTCCTCGACCGGCAGGGATGGATCGAGATTGATGCGGTAGGTGAACTTGCCCCGCTCATCAACGGCATTTGTGAGATAGCCGACGCCCGCCTCGATCGCATCGCTGAGCGCCGCCTTCGAGACCAATGGCTCGGAGCGTTTCTGCGCGGACGCACCTGGCGCGGCGGAGGCGATCACGATCGCCAGCAGCGCCAACGGCAAGGCCGCAGATAGGCTCCACAAAGACCATTTTCCGCACGTCAACGCCATTTACCCCTATCTCAAGATCCCGCACGGCCGGGGTCGAAAGAATAACGCGGCGGAAACGAGGATCACGTTAAGGCCCGAAGCCCTATCGGAGACGACAGGGCGGGGCGCGTCCTGGACTTGGCGCGGCGGCGACGGCCCCGCAGCCAAGCGATCAGCGCGAGACTAAGCGTAAAAGAGAAAGACAAGACTAGTCGTCACTCGCGAAGACGTCACTGGCGTTCGAGCGGCATTTGATGGATACTGCGCGGAAGCTGGGACGCTGTCTTCTGCGCCCATACGGAATTCCACAATTCTTGATTTAGGAGCCATTTCGATGGTCGATACATCCGCCATTCCCGCCGACAAGCTTGAGATCATCCGCGGCCTCGCCGAGTTCGCTGTCAGGCCGCGACGCGCGCCGATCCTGAAGACCCCGGCGGACTATGATCTTGAGTATGAAGACCTGTTTTTTCCGTCTGCGGACGGCACGCCGCTCGAGGCCTGGTTCATTCCCGCCGACAGCGATCGCCTCGTCGTCATGAACCACCCGATGATGATGAACCGCTATGGTTTCCCTGGCCATCTCGATCCATGGAGCGACGTTTCCGACTTCGAAGTCGATTTCATCCCGATCAAGAAGCATCTGCATGAGGCCGGCTACAATGTCCTCACCTACGACCTGCGCAATCACGGCGAGAGCGGCGCGGCGAATGGCGGCGTGTGCGGCGTCGGGCGATACGAATGGCGCGACTGCGTCGGCGCGCAGAATTTCGTCGACTCCCATCCGCGCCTTAGCAAGATGAAGCTCGGTCTTTATAGTCAGTGTACAGGTGGTAATGCGCAGTATGAAGCGATCGCGCGTCATCCTGAATTGTTTGAAAATGCGCTGTGCCTTTTCGCGCCCCTAACGCTTTCCATGGCGAGCACCATGCGCAAGTTCGCCGAGCTTCAGGGCGTTGAAGACTATATGGACGAAATGGAGTTCGAGGAGCGCAGGTTCGGCGGCTTCACGAACACCGAAATGCGCGCGCAGCTTTTCGCGCCATATCTGAGACTGCCGGTGTTCATGACCCAGGTGAAAGAGGACGCCTGGAGCACTGAGGAGGATCACAAGGAGATCTTCGATCTCGCCGGCTCCGAAGAAAAGGAGTTCTTCTGGATTGAAGGAACCACGCGCCGCTTCGACGGCTATAACTACTATGGCGAAAACCCTGAGCGGATGCTCGCCTTCTTCGACCGCTACATGAAATAGCGCTCCGGGGTCCGGTCAGAACAGCTCCCCCTGGCGGGTTTCAGGCGACAATGCCGCGCCTTCGTTGCGGGCGTTGTTGAGGTCCTTCGGGACCTCCTCCATCCGCCAGAAGCCTTGGGCGACGGGCGCAACCATGGCGGCGGCTTCATCGCTTCTGGTTTCATCCGCCATCAGCCATCGGTGATAATCCGCTGGCTGAATGACGACGGGTTCGCGGTGGTGGATCTTCGCCGTGTCCGGCCCCGCCTCCGTCGTCAGGATCGCAATGGTGTCGATTTCGCCGCCGTCGGGATCATGCGCCGTCTCCCACAATGCGCCGAACCCGACGAGGCCGCCGGGAGCGTCTGAATCAGCGGGCGTAAAGCGAAACGGCGTGCGGCCTTTCTCATCGCGCCGCCATTCATAGAAGCCGTTGGCCGGCGCGAGGCACCGCCGGCGCTTCCAGGCGGCGCGAAAGGTCGGCTTTTCCGCCGCCGTCTCGGCGCGCGCATTGATCAGCGGCTTTGACCTCAAGCGCTCCAGATGGTCTTTCTTCGCCCAGGACGGAATGAACCCCCAGCGCATCAGCGCGTAAGAAGGCGCGCGCGCCGCAATCGGCGCGCCATCGTCGACCCTGATGACCGCGATTGGCTGCGTCGGCGCTATGTTCCAGCGCGGCGGGAAATTGTCGCGCACGTCAACGCCGAAAGCTTGCGCGACGGCGTCAGGCGGGGCGGTGAGGAGAAATCGTCCGCACATGGATGGGAGCTTAGGCCGAAGGCGATGGAAATTGAAATGAGGCGACGCCCATGACCGACCGAACATCGCCCGCGATCACTGTCGGCGTCGGCGTGGTCGTCTTCCGGGACCGAGACGTATTGCTGATCCGACGCGGCAAACCGCCGTTCCTCGGCCAATGGTCGATCCCTGGCGGACGGCTTGAGTTCGCCGAGCCCCTCATGGCCGCGGCCCTTCGTGAGGTGCGAGAGGAAACCGCGATCGAGGCGCGCGTCACCGGCCTGATTGGCGCTTTCGAAGCGTTGCCTTCAGTCACGGGCGATCCGGCCCGCCATATGGTCATGATCGACTACGCCGCTGAATGGCTGAGCGGCGAGCCGGCCGCAGGAGACGACGCCGCGGAAGCGCAGTTCTTTGCGTATGACGACGCGTTGCGAAAAGTCGCCTGGGACGATACCCGGCGCGCAGTGGAGATGGCCGCGGCCATGATGTAAGGACGCCTGCATGGGCATACGTCGACTATCGATCGGGATCTTCGGAGCGCTCGCGGCTTGCGTTCTCGCAGCGCCCGCCCATGCGGCGCGTCCGGACGAACTCGTCGCTTTGTCAGCGGTGTTCGGCGAGCTTCACCACGTCCGGCGCATGTGCGAACCGAAACGCGAGGGCGATCTCTGGCGCGAGCGGATGAAGCAGCTTGTCCGGCTGGAGCAACCGACCGCGAAACTGCGCCGGCGCCTGGTCGCGTCGTTCAATGACGGGTTTCGGAGCGCGCAAGAACGCTACTCGGAATGCGACCGCGCGGCGGAGCGCTTCGCCGAGGGGCGCGCCGGCCTGGGCGCCGAGATCGCCGCGAAGCTCGCAAACTAAACCTAGATCACAAAGGCGAGGAGCGCGAAGATCGTCGTCCCCACGGCCGCGGCGATGATGGTCTGCTGGCGATAGGACGCCGCAAGGAGCCCCACAAGGATTCCGCCGAGGACCACAAGCGCGAGCGTCGCGCCGGCGAAGATCTGATAGGTGCGCAGGAGCTTCGGGCCATGGCCCTTGTGCAGCTCCATCATCGCCTTCGGCAGGTCAGGCGTCAGAAGCTCGGCCGTCAGTTCCGGCCCACCGACATTGAACTGCACGTGCGCTCGCGAAATTGGCCAGGTCTTGACGGTCGCCCCGCGCGCGCTGAGGCGTTCATAGCGCACTTTCACGTCCATCTGTTCGAGGAGCGCGGCGACGTCGGCGTCAAGCGTTGGGCTCTTCGGGTCGAGCGCCGCCCCCGCCGGCAGTTCGAGAGGCGTCGACGCGTTCCCGCCCTTCACGTCGGCGACATAGAGCGCGCCCGTGACGCCAACCAGCAGGAAGAAAGGCGCCAGGAGCGCGGCGAAGTAGAGATGCGCCAGGATGAGGATCCGGCGGAGTTTAACTGAGTTCACGTGACGGCCCGCGCAAGAATTTGTAATTGCGACGCGTTCTCATGAGATGGCGCGCGTGTCAAGCGCCTGCGCCATGCGCCGCGTGCGAGAGGACGAGCGTTGAGATCCAAGGCGCGGCGTCAAGCGCGCCGGTCAATGGCGGCGTCGGCCCCTTCAACGCGTCTCGTCCCCGCGCGGGTTCGCCTCAATGAACGTGGTCAGTAGGCTGACCAGCTCATCAGGCCGATCTTCCTGAATAAAATGGCCGCCGCCCGTGACCGTCGTATGGGGTTGGCCTTGCGCGCCGGGAACGGTTTCGCGGAAGACCGCGTCGGCGCCGCGCGTCACCGGGTCCTTGTCGCCGAAGGCGGTGAGAAACGGTTTCTCCCACCTGGCGTAGAACTCATCAAGCACGCGCTGGTTCTGGCGCAACTGGCTCGGCACAAGGCCCGGAAAGACGCGGATCGCCGCCTGATATTGTTCGTCCGGAAACGGCGCCTGATAGGCGGCGAGCGCGCCCGGCGACAGCGTCGTCTGGCTGGCCCCCTGAAGGACGGCGCCGACGTCGAAGTTCTTTACGTTCGCCGCCCACGCGACCCAGCGCGAAAAGCGAAAGTCCTCGCCTGTCACGGCCGGCGCGTCGGGCGTTCCCTCCCGCAACACAGCGAGGCGGAAGAGCGGGTAACCGATCCAGCCCCGGATGCCCCCGGCGGCGGGCAGACCGGTGTTCGAAATCATGATCCGTGCGAACCGGTCAGGCTCCTCCGGGACGACGCGCAGGCCGATCAGCCCGCCCCAGTCCTGGGCGAACAGCGTCGCGTCCTCAAGATCGAGCTGGCGCACGACCTCCGCCATGACGTCGATATGCATCTGGTACGAATGATCCGACTGCTCGAGTGGTTTGTCCGACCGTCCGAACCCGACGAGATCCGGCGCGATGACGCGATAGCCGGCCGCGGCGAGCGCGGGGATCATATGCCGGTAGAGATAACTCCAGGACGGCTGTCCGTGCATCAACAATATTGTTTCGCCGTCGCGCGGACCTTCGTCCACGTAATGCACGCGGTAGCCGAGCGCCTCGACATAGTTCGGCGCGAACGGATAGCCTTCGAGGTCCGCGAAACGCTCGTCGGGGGTTCGGATGACTTCACCCGTGTCCCACTTGGTCGGCGCCTGCAGCGCGAAGACGGCGGCGACGGCGCCCGCCAGCATAATGAAGACAATAGAGAATAGAATGCGCATCAAGCCCTCCACCGAATAACGCCGCTACTATTATCACCACTCCTACGCCGCACGAAGGCCTGCGAACCGTCCGAAAAACGCTTGCGGACGGCGCTGCGCCAGGCGCCAGTCGGTCAGTCAGACAGATCCGATTCGATTTGCGCGATCAGATCGTGTCGCGACGATCACGTTCACTCAGCTGCGATGGCTGTTGCTTGTGACCACACGACCTGCCATTGGCCGTCTCGCAACTCGTATGTATCCGTGTGCCAAAATCGTTCCGGAGCAAAATACTGGTCATCGACACGTATTTCGATTGTTGACTGGTAACGAACAACAGCTGCACTGCCGCCCATCCTCACTTTTATTTCTGACTCCGGCTGGAATACCAGATAGTCCAGATCTCCCGATTCGATTCCTCCAAGGTACTGATCCCTCGAGTAGATTCGACCGCTGGGACTCACCAATTCAAACTCAACAGCATGAATCCGATTGGCTGTTTCGATATCCGCCTCTACCAATGCGCGAAGCCGTTCTCTTTCAATAGATTGAATCAGATCAGGATCTGCTGCGGAATGCACGCTTGCATCTTCACGGCCGCAAGCCGCGAGACCGAGCGCACAGACCACCAGAAAACCAGTGAGCGTTCCGGGAAGCAGCATTAATCGGCCTCCTCCGGCGCTGGCGCGGCGTCGCCGTAATCACTGAAATAGCTGTAGCGGCAGGTCTCGCCGGGCCTGGAGGCTGTTTCCAGTCTTCGCTCCAGGCATTCCGACCACGGTCCAAGCGCCTTCAAGTAGCCTGACCACTCGCGCAACCGCGCCATCGACGCGCGAAACTCCGCGCGCATTTCTGCGCCGCCGTCATCGTAAAACACAGCGGCGTCGCCGCCCAAATATGGCGCAATGTCGGTTTCAACAGACTGCATGTATCTCGTGATCTTGACTCCAATTCCGTCACGCTCTGAGTAGAAATGGCTGAGCTCAAACAGCAATTGCGGATCGATCAGCTCTGCGAGCCCCGCTTGCTGCAGCGTCCCCCAGATCAGGTTCGGAGCCGTATCTGATCCTTTGATGCGAAAGACAAATGGCGGCGGCCTTTCGCCGCCGGCATACGCCGCCTCGAAAGCCGTCAGGGCCCCTTCAATTTCGTCCAAGAAGCCGGCTTCAACGCGACGGGCGTCAGCCATGTCCACTTTCAAAGCCATTACTATTCTGTCGAGCCGCTGTCGGCTTTGGCGCGCCTCATTCCAGTTCGCGACCTGAATGCCGATGAACACGCCGACAACGACAATGACGAAGTCGAGCGCGACGGCCGTCCAGTTCTGGGTGCGGACATGATCAATGACGCGGCGGAGGAGCATTAGTTATCCTTGAGAAGGCTCTGCAATCGCTTCTGCAACAGGGCAGCCTGGTCATCCGCATCACGAATATCGCCATAGTGAAAGATGGTGAACGTCGCGGAAATTCGAATAGCAGCGGCCAGGTCAGCCTGATCCTTCACTAACTCGAAATAGTCGCTCGGCGCCATTTGAACATATGGAGCGAGACCATACTTCGCGCCCGCATTTAGGGTGTCCCGACGGAACATCGATAGCTTATCATTCTGGCGGACGACGGTGTCGATCGAATTCCGGTAGATCTGGATGTCTTTAACCAAGGTCCTATCACGGATGATCTGCGTATCCCCTGCGCCCGCCAAGGCGTCAAAGGTAGCCGTGCTTGGAATTGGGAAATAGCCTATAATGACGTCAGTCCATAACGTCTCCGGCGGCGGCGAAACATCTTTCGCCGCCGCAATAAGGTCATCGGCATAGGCGCCGGGAATGACATAGCTAAAGTCGATGGACGGAAGCTCCGCCCCTACAAGCGAAGCATTGGCGGCGCTGACGCGGCGCGCAGCAACTGACATGGCGTTCGCATACTGTGCACGATCGATTTCCAGATCGGCAAGCATGTCTGCGAAAAGCTGGCGTTCATGAAGCCTGTCGCCCCTCGCATCGTTCCAATTCGCGACCTGAATACCGATGAACACGCCGACAACGACAATGACGAAGTCAAGCGCAACGGCCGTCCAGTTCTGGGCGCGGACGTGTTCGATGACGCGACGGAGGATCATCAGCCCCCTCCAATTCCGCATTGATAGCCGCCAACAAAGATTCGGATTCTTCTTGAAGGTCTCGCAAAAACAGCGCATGCGCCAGCGCCCATTCTCGCACTGTCCGGACATAGGCTGCGTAATCTTCATGATCGCGCACAACAGCGACCACCTCTTCGATCGGGCGCTCATCCCAAACCGACAGCCCATAGTCGTAACCGAGCCGCACGCCCTCATCGCGCGTCTGTTGGAATATCTTTTGGGTATCGAGAAGGTCGTCGTAACCGCCATAATAAAGCTGAATTTCACGCGCCAGGTCACGGTTTTCAATGAGACCAAGATTGCCTGAGCTAATGAGGGAATCATAACCGCTCCGCGCGCTGACAGTGACGCGGACTAGATTGAGCCAACCGAGAACATTCTTGAGCGATTCCTCAGGGATCTCCGGCGTTTCCGGCGCCGGGACCGCTGTGGTGGAAACCGTTAATGTTTCCGGCATCGCTCCGTAGCCGGCTGCTTCCAGAAGATACTCGGCTGCAGCAATCCTCGCAGTCGCAGACAAGTAAAGCTCGTTGTGAAAAGCGAGATGGGATTCAATGTCTTCTGCAATTTCGGTAAGGTGCCGCACGACGACACCCTTGTTCGCGCGCGCGTCGTTCCAGTTCGATACCTGAATGCCGATGAACACGCCGCCGACGACGATGACGAAGTCAAGGAAGACAGCGAACCAATTCTGGGTGCGGACGTGTTCCATGACGCGACGTAACAGCATCCCCCCCCGGCCGCCGGTCTAACCCAACGTCTCCTGAAACTTCACCGGTTCGCCCGCCGGCGGTTCGGTCAACTCACCGTCCCACATGACGCGCCGCCCACGGATGATCGTTCCGATGGGCCAGCCGGTCGCCTTGAAGCCGTCGAACGGCGTCCAGCCGGCTTTCGCCGCCTGCTGGGCGTGGGTGATGGTCTCCTGCCGCTTCAGATCGACGACGGTGAAGTCCGCGTCATAGCCGACGGCGAGCCGGCCCTTGCCGGCGATGCCGAAGACGCGCTGCGCCCCGTGGCACATGAGATCGACGAACCGCGCGAGCGTGAGCCGCCCTTCGGCGACATTCGTCAGCATGATCGGCACCACCGTCTGCACGCCTGGAGTCCCCGAAGGCGAGACGGGGTAGTCCTTCGCCTTCTCCTCCAGCGTGTGGGGGGCATGATCCGTCCCCATCACATCGAAGACGCCCTGCTGCACCGCGCGCCAGAGGCCCGCTCGGTGTTCGCCGGATCGGATCGGCGGGTTCTGCTGCGCGAGGCCTTTGAGGCGCTCATAGCACTCCGGCGCCTCCAGCATCAGATGGTTCGGCAACACTTCGCACGTCGCGATGTCCTTGTTGGCGGCAAGCATGGGGATTTCGTCGCGGGTCGAGATGTGCAGCACATGAATGCGCCGCCCCGTCTCCCGCGCCAGCCGAATAAGGCGGTCCGTACACCGAACGGCGGCCTCGACGCTGCGGGCCTCCGGATGGGAGGTCCAGTCGCCGACGCGGATCAGCTTCTTGCCCTCACGCAGGAGGTATTCGTCCTCGGAGTGGATCGCGACGCGCCGTCGGCCATGGGCAAGCACGTCGCGCACGCCGGCGTCGTCTTCGACAAGGAGATCGCCGGTCGAGGCGCCCATGAAGATTTTCACGCCGGAAACGCCGGGCAGCATTTCAAGCTCTGCGAGGTCCTTTGGGTTGCCGTGAGTCGCGCCCACAAAGAACGCGTGGTCGCAATACATGCCGGCATGGTCGACCTTGCCGGCCGCGCGCGCGAGCTTGTCCTCGATCGCTTCTTTCGTGACGGTCAGCGGGTTGGTGTTCGGCATTTCGAAGACGGCCGTCACGCCGCCGAGGACCGCCGCCTTGGAGCCGGTGTGCAGGTCCTCCTTGTGGACCGGCCCCGGCTCGCGGAAATGCACCTGGGTGTCGATAATGCCGGGCAGCACATGGAGTCCCTCGCAGTCGATGGTCTCGCCGCCGCTCGCGGATGACAGATCGCCGATCTCGGCGATCTTGCCGTCCTTGACGCCGACATCGCGTCGGCCCTCGCCGTCATGATTCACAACGACGCCGTTCTTCAGGATGAGGTCATATGTCTGGGTCATGCGGATGGTCGTACTGCATGGGCGCTTGGTGCGTCGAGATTTGGCGTCAGCCAGCGGGCCCGCTAACAACGATGCGTCAGCATCTATGCGAACGGCCCGTGCGATCCTATGTGTTCGGCCATGGAAACCTATCGCCGATTGCCCCGCCGGATCATTGACGTCTCAGGCCCGGAAGCCGCCGACCTGTTGGGCGGGCTTTTCACCAATGACCTGCCGCCAGAGGGCGAGGCGCGCTTCGCAGCGCTCCTGACGCCGCAAGGCAAGATCCTGTTCGACTTTCTGATGGTCGGCGTCGACGACGGTGGCTTTCTTCTTGATGTGGATGAAGCCGCCGCCGCCGGATTCGAAAAGCGCCTGAAGCTCTATCGCTTGCGCGCCAAGGTCGACCTGAAACCGCGCGACGACCTCGCCGTCGTCTGGTCGCCTGACCCATCCGCCGAAGTCCCGACGGGCGCCATCGCGGCGTTCCGCGATCCACGGCTAGAGGCGCTTGGGTCCCGCGCGATTGTCGAAGGCGCGGAAGCAGAAGACGGCGCAGCCGCGTACACGGCCCACCGCATCGCGCTTGGCGTGCCGGAAATCGCGGCCGAGGCGGGGTCAAACGGCTTCGCGCCGGACCAGCGCTTCTTGATGGACGTGAACTATGACGCGCTGCAAGGCGTCAGCTACTCAAAGGGCTGCTTTGTCGGCCAGGAAGTGGCGAGCCGCATGAAACGCAAGGGCGAAGTCCGCAAACGGACGATGCGCGTGATTTTCGACAGCCACGCCGAGATTGCGCCGGGCGCGGACGTCAAGGCGGGATCAACAACGCTGGGCGCCATGCTCGACGGGCCCATCGACGACGGCGCGGCCGGCCTTGCGGTCATTCGCGTCGATAAGCTTGATCCGAGCGCGCCGGTCGACGTCGCGGGAACGCCGGCGCGTCTTGAGTCGCCGGATTATCTGGAAGCGGATTAATGCCAGCCGAAACACCGCACCCTTGCGCCTGGGCGCCGGTGGACGACGAGATCTACCGCGCCTATCACGATACGGAATGGGGCGTCCCGGAGCGCGACGACCGCGCGCTCTTCGAGAAACTCATTCTCGACGGGTTCCAGGCGGGCCTTTCCTGGCGGACGATCCTCTATAAGCGCGACAATTTCCGCCGAGCCTTTGACGGGTTTGAGCCTGAGAGAATTGCGCGCTACACCCCGAGAAAGGTCAAAAAGCTACTGACAGACTCGAGCATTATCCGGTCACGTTCCAAAATAGACGCGACGATCGGCAATGCGCGCGCGTATCTCGACTTAAAGGAGAGCCGAAACGACGGCTTCGCCGGCTTCCTATGGGATTTCGTCGATGGCGAACCGATCGTCAATTCCTGGACGGATTATCGCGACGCGCCGACCAAGACGCCGGAAAGCGAGGCGATGTCGAAGGAGCTGAAGCGTCTTGGTTTCAAATTCTGCGGCCCTGTCATCGTCTACGCCTTCATGCAGGCCGTCGGCATGGTCAACGACCACGAAGTCGATTGCCCGCGGCATTGGGAGCTTCAAGGCGGATGACGCCGTCACAAGGCCGTGGGACGCATGGGATTCGCGGCGATCCGCGGTTCGGACCGCTTGCGTCCATGTCGTAACGGGCGCACTCTGTTAGTCGAAAATGCCAAAAGTGCGAGGGAGTTGCGCCGCCATGAGCGAAGCGTCAGGAACGCCGAACATCACGCCGGACGTCAGAATTGTCGGCACAGGGCTCTACACGCCGCCCCATTCCATCTCGAATGAGGAACTCGTCGAAGCGTTCAACGCGTTTGTCGAAAAATGGAACGCGGAGCATGCGGCCGATATTGAAGCCGGCGGCGTCGAGCCGCTCCAACCATCCTCCGCCGAATTCATCGAAAAGGCGTCGGGCATCAAGTCGCGCTATGTGATGGACAAGGCGGGAATCCTCGATATCGACCGCATGGCGCCGCGGATCCCGGAACGGCCGAATGAAGACCTCGCCGTCCTCGCAGAGATGGCCGTCCACGCCGCGCGCGACGCGATCAAGGCGGCTGATCTTCAGCCTTCGGACATTGACGGCGTCCTGTGCGCCGCGTCGAACCTGCAGCGCGCCTATCCGGCGATGGCGGTGGAGATACAAGACGCCCTTGGGATTGACGGGTTCGCTTTCGACATGAACGTCGCTTGCGCGTCAGCCGCCTTCGGAATCGAAACGGGCCTTGGCCTAATCCGCGCCGGTTCGCGGCGCATCCTGATGGTCAATCCGGAGATCTGCACCGCGCATCTCAATTTTCGCGACCGGGACAGCCATTTCATTTTCGGCGACGTCGCGACCGCCGTCGTCCTGGAGCGCATCGACGGACCGGCGCAGGCGGAGGCGTGGGACATTCTCGGCACGCGTCTGAGCACCATGTTCTCGAACAATATCCGCAACAATTTCGGGTTTCTAAATCGAACTGAACGTGAGATCGGCGACGCCGCCGACCAGCAGGACGATCCTCATACCGATAAACTGTTCATTCAGGAAGGACGCAAGGTCTTCAAGGACGTGGTGCCCTGGGTGAGCGAGCTCATCTCCGGCCATCTTGGCGATCTCGGCGTCGCGCCGGAAAGCCTGAAACGCATGTGGCTGCACCAAGCGAACCTCTCGATGAATGAGTTTATTGCGCGGAAAGTCCTCGGCCGCGACGCGACCCGCGAAGAGGCGCCCGTCGTCCTTGACGACTACGCCAACACCTCCTCGGCGGGTTCGATCATCGCCTTTCATCTGTACAGAAACGACTGCGCCGTTGGCGATCTCGGCGTCATCTCAGGCTTCGGCGCCGGCTACTCGGCCGGGTCAGTGGTCGTTCGGCGCTCGGCCTGAGGCGGCGCGAACACATAGAATCGGCTGAGGAAGAAGAACACGATCGGATAGGTGGCGATGCCAGGCGCCTGTCCGAGATAGGGGTTCTTGAAGAGCCACAGCCCAATCGCCAGCGCAATGACATTCGCGCCGTAAGCGATCGCGAACGCAATCAGGAACTTTATCACCGGGAAGCCGCGATCAGCGGCTTTGAACGTGAAAGATCGGTTGAGAAAGAACGACACCATGAGCGAAAGCGCGTAACCGCTCGCGTTCGCAAGAAACGGCCCCGCCGGCGTCCAGGTGAGCATCGCGAATATCGTGGAGACCCCGACGACCGTGTTCAGAACGCCGACAAGGCCATAGCGCATCGCCTGGCCGAGAAACTCTCGCCAATCGAAAGACCGCAAGGTCGTCATGCCAATTGCTTGCTTCACCTAATCACCGGTTGGCTACTGGCCAGGATCAAAGCGTCGGCGCGCCTTTCGTGTCGCGGCGCCTCGCGAATCCCCTCAAGTGTATGGCGGCATATCCTTAAGACATTGCGGCCCCAGGCGCGGCGGGGCGCGGAGGATCAACACCAATGCCGTTTATCGTAACGGTCGCCCAGCGCAAGGGCGGCGCGGGCAAGACGACGCTTTGCTGCCAGTTGACGGCTGCGCTGGCGGGACGTGGCTTGTCCGTCGCGGCGATCGACATGGACGATCAACGCAGCCTCGCACGCTGGGCCGAAACCCGCGCAACGCGCCTCGGCGAGCTGGACTTCGCGCTTCAGACCGCGAACGGGTATTCCATCTCCGCGGGCGTTCGCCGCGCGCGCAACGCGGAGATCGTGCTCTTGGACACGCCGCCAAGCGTGGAGCCGGCGGTCGCGCGCGCCATCGGCCTTGCGGATCTTGTCCTCGCGCCGATGCAGTTGTCCCCGCTTGACCTTGACGCCAGCCTGCCGACCGCGCGCATCATTGGCGACGCCCGCAAACAGGCGTTGTTCGTCATCAATCGCGCGCCGCCGCGCGCGCGGGTCGCTGATCGGATCCGCGCCGAAATCGCGCGCTATGAACTGCCTGTCGCGGGCGTGGAGCTAGGCTCCCGCGCCGCGTTCGCCGAAAGCATCGCCGACGGGCGCGGCGTTGTTGAGACCGACCCGCGCGGCCGCGCGGCGCAGGAAATCACGGCGCTCACGGATGAGGTTCTCGCGATTGCAGGTCTCGCGCGCGCCGCCGCGTAACCTCACCGTCAGGCGCTCAAACTGCGGCGCATTTCCGCGTCATTTTTCGTGCGTAACCTGAAGGTTCAACCGCGCCGCCGCTTCCGCGCCGTCAAGCCCCTCCAATGCTGACAGGGGCGCAGGCGTATCAGGCCGCGCCGTGACCGTCAGCGTGCCGCCATCGTCAATGAAGTCGACAAGCGCATCGACATATTCGCCAACCTGCGGATTGCCGAAGCCAGCCTGCATGCGGACAAAGCCAAGCAGCGTCGTCAGCGTCGCACGGGCGTTCTTCCCGCCGAACCCGCCTTCAATGCCGATCACTCCGAAGATGGCGTCAAGCGCCGTTTCATCCACAAGCTTCGCGTCGAGCCGCGCAAGTGAGGCCGCGTCGATCAGTCCGTCAAACCCTTGCGCCGCCGCCGCGGGATCAAGGTCGTCGAGCTTCATGTCGACCAGCTCAAGATCGAACTCCGACGCAGCGAAGCCAGGCGCGGCGGACCCGCCCATAAGCCGCGCAACACCGTCCTTCGCGTCCCAGTCATAAGAAAACTCCGTATCCCCCTCAACGCCATTCAGCGACAGCGAGGTGAGGAACTCACGGGCCTCTTCCTCCTCAGGTCCGAACAGCGCCGTGAAATCATAGAAGACGTCTTCGGCGCGCGCGCGAATCCGCGACGGCGCCACCCAGTCGAACTCAATCGCAGTCACTTCGCTCAGCGGAATTGACGAAAACAAGGCGCCGTTCACATGCGTTTGCGAGCCGCGCACCGCGATCGCGCCAAAGTCCATGAGGTCGCGCGCAGTGGTGGGCGGCGTCTCGCCGGTCAGGGCGAACGGCATGAAGCCGGAAGCGTCGACGTCCTTCCATTCGATTCTGGCGATCGTCACCTTTCGCAGATCCGGCGCGATCACATTCCGGAACGGGCCTTCAAGCGCCTCGGTGACGCCGCTCAGGAGGCCAGCCGCGGTGTCGAGCTCCACGCGTTGGCTGCGCGTCACCGAAGAGAAGTCATTGATGATCATCGCCTGCAGGCGCCCTCCCTCGACGCCGACGAAACGGACGTCAGGCAGACGGGTCTCGAACAGCGGCTCGCCCGCATCGGTCTTGTCGCGCGCGACGAGCGCCGCGTCCTTCATATAGAGCCCGTCGGCGCTGAACGCATGCAGGAGCCGCGCAAGGCCGGCGCCGTCCTGATCGGCGGCCTTTGTCGCCCGATAAGTCGACCCCCTCAGCTCGCGCTTCGGCGGCGCCGGCGGCAGGCCGCCTTCACGCGCGGAAAGCCCCGCGATTTCGATCGCGGCGATCGTCGCGTCGACATCTTCTTTCTTGGCTGCGCCTTCCATTTCAGGTCCGCGCACGCCGTAAAACCGCGCCTTCGTCAGGACCCGGCGCATTGGCGCCTCGATCGAAGACTCGCCTGCGATCACAGCCTCAATTGCCTCCGGATCAGCGCCGAAAAGCTCCACCCGGTCAGCTTTCAGGCCGGCGAACTCAACGTCATAATTGATCGCGCCCTCGGCTTTCGCCTTGACCGCAGGGACAGTCACGTCGGTGAGCACCATTGCGCCAAGGTCTTCGTCAAACACCGCCGCAGCGTAGGTGGGGCGAAGAGTCTCCGGGAAGATCGCCAACAGTCGGTCCACATCGACCGTTTCAGCGTTCCGCAGTCGGAAAGGCTCATCAAGCGGCGATGGCGCGCTCGGACTGGCGGCGATCGACCGCGCCCGGGCTGCCTTTCGCGAAACGCCCTGCGGCTCTTCTCCGCCGCCGCAGGCGGCGACGCCGAGCGCCAGCGCCGCGGCGAGAACCGCGCGCGCCGTCCGGCGGCGAGGTGAGGCGAATGAGTGGCGCATGAACAAATTTCCTTCCCGTGTGGCGGACCCATGACCGGCGCTCTGATCGCCCGCTTGAACCAGCAGCGGGCGGCGCGCGGCGGATGTTTCAGAGGGTCGTATCAGACAGCGCCCGGGCGCCAAAATGACGCCTTTATGATCCTGACCAGGCGCCTGTCCATGACAAGCCGCCGCGCGGCGCGCCGTTCCCCCGATGCGGCGAATCCACTTCGAGCGCGGGTCAAAAGGCCGCGACGCGCCGCACGAGCGCCTCGGCCTCAGGCGACGCCCAGTCCGCTTCACCAACAAGCCGCCCCACTTCGGCGCCCTCCCGGTCATAGATGATGGTCACCGGCAGCGCCGCCCCGCCCCCGATCGCGCTCGCCAGTTCGAGCCGGGTGTCCATCAGCGCGGTCACCCGGTCAACGCCGAGATCCTGAAGGGCGCGTTCCGCCGCGAGACGGCCTTTCGGGTCGGAAGCGACGGTGAGGATTTCGACGTCGACGTCGCCAAGGCGCGCCGCCAGCGCATTCAAGGACGGCAGTTCGCGCTTGCAGGGCGCGCACCAGGTCGCCCAAAAGTTCACGACGAGCGCCCTGCCTTCGAAGTCGCCGAGACGCGTTGGCGCGCCCGCTTTATCGTCGTTGAAGACGACGCCCGGCGCGCGCCGCGCCGACGCGGCGTAGACGAAATCCGCCATTTCGCCGACGATCAGACGCGGATCACGCAGCGTCTCGGCCGCCGACGCGCTTCCGACGCTCGCGCCCGGTCGGTCGGCCCGCTGGACGCCCGCCGCTATCATCACGTAGAGGACGAAGAGCGCGCCGAATCCGCCCCAGACGATCAGGAGCATGCGCGGCGTCAAAAGGGTCTTTAGAAACGAGGACATGACGGGGCCGGTGATTGAGGAAGTTCGCGGGTGAGCGACGATAAACGCGACACGTCGGGAGATAAGGCCGGCGCGGCGAAAAACCAAATGTGGGGCGGCCGCTTTGCGGAAGGTCCCGCAGCGGTCATGCGCGACATCAACGCGTCAATTGACGTCGATCAGCGGCTCTGGCGGGAGGACCTCGCCGGCTCGCGCGCCCATGCGCAGATGCTGGCGGCGGTCGGCGTGATCACCCATGACGACGCGACGGCCATCCTGTCAGGTCTCGACCAGATCGCTGACGAGATCGAGGCGGGCGGCTTTGCGTTCTCCGCGGACCTTGAAGACGTGCACATGAACGTCGAAGCGCGGCTGATACAGATCATTGGGGAACCGGGCCGTCGTCTTCACACCGGCCGCTCGCGGAATGATCAGGTTGCGACCGATTTCCGCATGTGGACGCGGGAGGCCTGCCGCGGCGCAGGCGCTGCGCTGGAGGCGCTGCAGTCGGCGCTCCTTGACCAGGCGGCGGCCGGGCATGACGCGGTCATGCCGGGTTACACCCATCTGCAGATCGCGCAGCCCGTCACCTTCGGCCATCATCTTCTGGCGTATGTGGAGATGTTCGCGCGAGACCGCGGCCGATTCCTCGACGCCGCGACGCGCATGAATGAGTGTCCCCTGGGCGCGGCGGCGCTTGCCGGCACGTCGTTTCCAATCAACCGGCGCATGACGGCCGAAGCGCTCGGCTTTGACGGGCCGGCCCGCAACTCCCTCGACGCTGTCTCGTCCCGCGACTTCGCCATCGAGGCGGCGATGGCGGCGAGCCTCTGCGCGACCCACGTCTCGCGCCTCGCCGAAGAGCTGGTTCTATGGACGTCGCCGCATTTCGGGTTCGTGACGCTGTCGGACGCGTTCTCCACCGGTTCGTCGATCATGCCGCAGAAGCGCAATCCCGATGCGGCTGAGCTCTGCCGCGCGACGCCTGGTCGGGTCGTCGGCGCCATGACGACGCTCCTTACCGTGATGAAAGGCCTTCCGCTGGCCTATTCCAAAGACATGCAGGACGACAAACCCGCGACCTTCGCGGCATTCGACGCGCTTGAACTCGCCATCGCCGCGATGACGGGCATGATCCGGGATTTGACCATCGACCGCGACGTGATGCGCGCCGCAGCCGCGCTTGGCTTCTCCACGGCCACGGATCTCGCCGACTGGCTGGTGCGCGTGCGGAAGACGCCATTCCGCAAGGCCCATGAAGTCGTCGGCGCAATCGTCGCGGCGGCCGAGGCGAAGGGCGTGACGCTCGACAACCTGCCCTTAGCCGACATGCAGGCCGTTGACGCATCGATTACGGAGGATGTCTTCAGCGTCCTCAGCGTCGATGCGTCCGTCGCCTCGCGAACGTCCTTGGGCGGAACTGCGCCAGAGAACGTCCGTAAAGAGATCGCCGCCTGGCGCGCGCGCCTGAAAGGAGACAGCTAGAATGAAACGCTTCATCGCGATCGCATTGATTGCTCTCATTGCCGGCGGGAGCCTCGCAGCCTGCGGCAAGAAGGCGCGGCTGCGGACACCCTCGAACGAGCGCGCCCGGCAGGAGCGGGAAAGTGGCGCGGAGAAGATCGAAACATTCAGCGACGAGCGCTTTGAGGAAAACGCCGCGCGTGACGATAGTCCGGACGACGCGCCAAAAGACGGCGACGGTTCCTAACGAACCGCCGGCGAAGCTTTTCGGGCGCGCAAGGAGGACGTGCGTTGCATCACTTTCACTACGCAAACGGTGAGCTTCACGCAGAAGACGTCCCGCTCGCGCGGATTGCGGAGGACGTCGGCACGCCTGTCTACGTCTACTCGGAAGCGACATTGCGCCGACATGCGCGGGTTTTTCAGGACGCGTTCGTTGGCGCGCGCACGCTCGCCGCTTTTTCGGTCAAGGCGAACTCCAATCTCGCCGTCCTGCGGGTTCTGTTCGACGAGGGCATGGGCGCGGACGTCGTCTCGGGCGGCGAGCTCCTGCGCGCGCTGCGGGCGGGACTGCCTGGCGACAGGATCGTCTTTTCGGGCGTCGGCAAAACCGCTGACGAGTTGAAGCTCGCCCTTGAGGCGGGCGTGCGCCAATTCAACGTCGAATCCGAAAACGAACTCGACGTCCTGGATGCGGTCGCGCAAGGCCTTGGCGTTCGCGCCCCGGTCGCGTTCCGCGTCAACCCGGACGTCGCGGCGGGCGGACACGCCAAGATCTCCACCGGCAAGGCGGAGGACAAGTTCGGCGTCGCCTGGAGCCGGGCGCGCGGCGCTTACGCCAAGGCCGCTGGTATGGCCGGGATCGAGGTGAAGGGCGTCGACGTGCATATCGGCTCCCAGATCACCGAGCTTGCTCCGTTTGAGGCGGCGTTCAACCGCGTCGCGGGCCTCGTGCGGGATCTGCGGGCCGACGGGCATACGATCGACCGCGTCGATCTCGGGGGCGGCCTTGGGATTTCCTATGACGGCCATACCGAGGGCGAGCGCGCCCCGCCGGGCCCTGCGGACTACGCCGCGCTCATCCGGCGGATCGCCGACCCGCTGGACGTTGAGCTGATTTTCGAGCCAGGCCGGATGATCGCCGGCAACGCCGGCGTTCTGCTGACGCGGACGATCTATGTGAAAGAAGGCGAGGCGCGGCGGTTCCTTATCCTCGACGCCGGAATGAACGACCTCATCCGGCCGGCGCTTTACGACGCGTCGCATGAGATCCTGCCGGTTCGCCAACCGCGGGCCGCCGCTGCGTATGGCCGGTATGACGTGGTAGGGCCGGTCTGCGAAACCGGCGATCGTTTTGCCCAAGAAAGAAACTTGCCGGAGATCGCGGAAGGCGACCTTTGCGCCTTGATGTCCGCTGGCGCCTATGGCGCGGCGCAGGCCTCTCAATACAACACCCGGCCGCTGGTCCCTGAGGTTCTCGTCCGCGGCGCAGACTTTCATGTCATCCGCAAACGCCCCTCCTTCGAAGAGATGGTGGCGCTGGAGGACACCCCGACCTGGCTTCAGGGCTAGTTGAGACCGTATGCGATCAAGAGATTGTTCACGACAACGACCGCATTGGCGGCGACCGCAAGGCCAAACAGGCCCATCACGTAGACATGCGGGAACCACAGCACCATGGCGCTGACCAGCGCCTGGAGAGAGAGCTTGCCGACGACCCAGCCGGACCCGTAAGCGTCCATCAGCGCTCTCAAAAACGGGTTCGCTTCCTCTCCGAGTCCTCGCGAAAGCGCAAGCGACGTGGAGTAGATATCCACAAATCCGACCACATTGTAGAAGAGGACGATCGCAAGAGCGGCTTTGCGGGAGGCCGCGGCGGATCTGGCGAGCGCAGCGGCGTCAGCAAGCCGTCGGCGGCGGCGTCTGGAGAGTAAAAACACCATGTCGGTCCGGCGACGCCTCCCAGAAGCGATTTGTGAACGCTTTTCAGCGTTCGGTATCTCTGATCCGCCGCCCTTTCTCGGACGGCTATGCTACACTCGTCGCATAGCCCGTCGACGCCGAGGTGGCCAAGCGGCTAGTCTTTTTCGGAACTTGCAAGATCCATGACGAGCGACCGGCCTTTGACTGACAAAATCGACGCTGAAGATCCTGATCTGCTCGACAGCGCGGCCCTTGACGCCGTCGCGGACGAGGCCTCGCGCCGGCAACGTGATGAACGACAGGAAGAAGCGAGCGCGCACGGAAGAATAAAAGGGCTCGGCCTCGGGCTGAAACCCTTGAAGGCTCGCTTGTCGCTTTTGATCGAACGCGTCCTGCCGGTTCTCTTCGCCGCGGCGGCGCCGGCATTCCTGATCGCCATCCTCGGCTTGATCGGCGTTTGGCGCGCGGCCCCCGCCGCCGTCCACTGGTCCGCCATCGCGCTCGCCCTCCTCGCCACCGCCGCAATCGGACGCTGGATCGTTTCGCGGGGCGATGGCCCCTTGTGGCCGTCGCGCAGAGAGGCGCTGCAACGGCTTGAGCGGGACGGCGGCGTGCGCCATGACGCCGTGCAGCTCTTCGCGGACGCCCCGTTCGCTGGCGAAGAGAACGCGCTCTGGCGCGCTCATCAGGAACGAATGCGCGACGAGGCGCGAAAAGCCCGCGCCCGCGCGCCGCAACCTGACTTTGACAGCTACGACCCGCTCGGGCTGCGCTTCGCGGTCCCGGCGCTCATCGCAATGGGGCTCACATTCGCCGGAGACGACTGGGCGGCGCGCCTCTCCGAAGCCTTCGCGCCGACCGATCCGCAGTTGCGCCAGGCGGGCCTCATCGACATGTGGATTGAGCCCCCGGCCTATACCGGCCGTCCGCCGGCCTATCTTCTCGGCCCGAACGATCAGATCTCCGGACGGCGCGACCCGATCGACGCGCCGGCCGGCTCGCAACTGATCATTCAGGCGCAAGGAGGCGGCCGCGTCGCGTCCGGCGTCAAGGTTCATCTGTCGACGGAACGTGAGAATGCCGCGATCAAGCTCACATCGCGCGGAGAGACTGCGCGGGGCGAGACGCGCCTCGCAGAAAGCGGCGTCATTACGCTGCGCGCCGGGGGGCTGACTGGCCGCTGGACAATCAACACAACGCCGGACGCGCCGCCAATGGCGCAACTTCTGGCCGATCCGGAGACGACCGAAAACGGATCTGTCCGTCTCGACGCCTATGTCGCTGACGATTACGGCGTCGTCGAAAGCGCGCTGGAGATACGCTTTGATCTGTCAGCGGAGCGTCACCCTGATGCGCCCGCGCCTGACCCCGCCCTCGCAGAGGAGGTCCGCCGCCTGCCGCTTGACGCCATGCGCGGCCAGCCAGGCCCGCGGCGAGCGGAACTCGACCTTCTGTCCGATCCATGGGCCGGCCTCGACGTCCTCGCCAGGATCATCGTCACAGACGCGGCCGGCCAGTCGGGCGAAAGTGAGGAATTCACCCTCAGCATCCCGTCGCGAACCTTTCGCAGCCCTCTCGCCCGGGCCGTCGTAGAACAACGCCAGACACTTGCGATCGCGCCGAGCCAATGGCGCCGCGCTCGCCTCGCCTTCAATGGCCTGACCATTGGCCCTGATCGTTTCTTTGATCAGGCGTCGGATTTCCTCCTGATGCGGACGGCGCTCTGGCGCGTTGTCGGCGACGGGGACGGACCAAAGGACGTCGATGAGACCATCGACGCTTTGTGGCCGCTGGCGCTGCAACTGGAGGACAAGGAAGTCGCCGACGCGCGCGCCTTGCTGGAGGAAGCGCAAGCCGCCCTGCGCGAGGCGATCGAGTCCGGCGCCAGCGACGCGGAGATTGCGCGGCTCACCGAAGAATTGCGCCAGGCGATGGCCGCTTACCTTCAGGCGCTCGCGAATTCACCGGCGGCTGAGAGCATGGCGGCGCAGCCAAGCGGCGGCGAAACGATGGAGATGAGCGATCTCAATGACCTGCTCGATTCGGTGAACCAGTTGGCGCAGTCGGGCGCGCGCGGCGCGGCGCAACAGGCGCTCGATCAATTAGAGAGCATACTGAATAATCTGCAACTGACCGGCCAAAGCCAGGGCCAGGGCCAGGGTGGACAAGGCCAGAGTGGACAGGCCGCAGGCGGGGGCGGTCAGGGCGGCGCAGGCGAGGCGGCCGACCTTATCGGTCGCCAGCGCGGCCTCGCCGACAAGACGTATGACCGTCGCCGCGAGCTTGGCGGCGCGCCGGCGGAGAACGGCGGCCGCTTCGGCGATCCATTCGGCGCCGGCGCGTTTTCCTCGCCAATGAACGGCGGGACCGGATCGCCATTCGGGTCAAGCCTCGGCGAGTTGGGCCTCGGCGAGTTAGGCCTCGGCGCAGGCGCGCCTGACGCAGCGGGGGACGGCCAAACTTTCGCGCCGCAAGAAGACCTTTCCGGCGAGCAGAGCGATCTTGCGTCGGATTTGCGCGAGCTTCTGCAGAAGCTACCGCGCGGCGACGGCGCGGCGCCCGGCGCGGCGGAAGCGCTCGCCGGCGCCCTCGACGAAATGCGCGAGGCTGAAAACGCGCTTTCGCGCGGCGGGCTCGACGCGGCCCAAAGCGCCATGGACCGCGCCATTGCGCAATTGCGGGAAGGGGCGAGCGCGCTAGCCGAATCCGAAGCGGAGGCGGGCGGCCGCGGTCAGGGCCAGACGGGCGGCGTCGTAACCGACCCGTTCGGCCGGTCTGTCGGCGAAGCGCTCGGCGGCGGACGATCGGTGGAGGTGCCGGGCGCCGGCGATCCTGAGCGTGCGCGTGAACTCCTCGAAGAACTCTGGCGGCGCTTGTCGACTGGCGAACGCACAGAAGAGGAGATCGAATATCTGGAGCGCTTGCTGGAGCGGTTCTGACGCGCCCCAACACCCCTCCCGATCGGCTGACGCACCGATCCAAAGCGCAAGAATATCGAACAAGGCGCACACCGGACGACATCTGACGTGTACGCCCTATTGCCCTTGGCGGCCAATCAAATAGAGTTCGCGCGGCGACAAGCGTTGGGGCCGACTCTGAGAATGGCGCAACTTGTCGCCTGATGAGCGCCATTGGCGGCCACGCCGTTGTGGGACGGGATCAATGCGGCAAGAATCATTCGAGAGGCATTTTGTTCTAGGGCTTATGTACCCAGCCTCCCTCGGATCGATGCTGTACAGCATCGTGCCGAGGACATTTGACTTATCATTTCGCTTTTTAAACGCCGACTTTCTGTATGCGCTATTTATTCTGATATATTTTATCGGTGACTACTACTACGTCTGGCTTACTGCGCGGTATCGAAAACTCTCCGCGGCCATTGACTGTGTGATAATCTTATTTGTGACAAGAATATTTTTCGTCATCCAATCGGAAGAGCAGGAATCAAGACGGGAATCCGTCTTCTTGATTTTAGTCGTCCATCTGTTTTTTATTTCGTATGGTGTGCTCAACAAGCGGCGCGTAACTGTGTATTTCAATTCACTAGTCGCACTTTATTGCCTCACCTGGTTATTGTCGGACGCCTCTGAGGCCTTGTTCTTCTTTCTGATCTTAAGCATGGCGAATGCGCTTTCCGCAAAGATATTCATCGCGGCGCGCGAAAACCGCCAGTCCTCAATCGCGCCAGCCGCCGATCGTTCTACAAAAACTTGATAGCGCCTCGAACATGCCTTCAAACCACCGTCATGATTTCCTTGAGCGCCTTTTTCTTCAGCGCATGGTCAGGGACGCGAGCATCGTCCGCCATCTTGCCGACGACCAGGAGGACAAAGGGTTTCTCCGTCTCCGGACGGCCGAGCGCCTTCGTCAGGAAAGACATCGGATTTGGCGTGTGCGTCAGCGTCCCGAGCCCGGCGCTGTGCAGCGCGGCGATCAGAAAGCCGCAGGCGAGCCCGACACTCTCCATAACATAGTAGTTCTTGCGGTCGTCACCGGGCGCGAGGCCGCCGCGACGCTGCGCGAAAACCGCGATGAGCCACGGCGCGGTCTCAAGGAATGGCTTGTCCGCATCCGTCCCTATTGGCGCGAGCGCGTCGAGCCATTCTTCGCCGGCGCGGCCACCGTAAAAAGCGCGCTCCTCTTCCTCCGCAGCCAGACGGATCTTGCGCTTCATACCGGGATCCTGGACGGCGACGAAATGCCAGGGCTGATGATTGGCGCCGGAAGGCGCGCGGCCCGCCGCGGCGATGCACGTCTCGATAAGCTCCCGTGGCACAGGATCCGGCTTGAACTCGCGAATGGTATGGCGGGTGCGGATGGCCTCGAAAAACGCCTTCGCGTCCGCGAGCATGTCCGCATCCGCCCGGTCGACGAAGTGCCCAAGGTCCTTCAGGGTGGTGAATGTCGGCGCGTCAGACATGCAGCGTACTCCTAGCGGCGCCCGAACAGCTTCTCAATATCAGCGAGCTTCAGCTCCACATAGGTGGGTCGGCCGTGATTGCACTGGCCGGAATGGGGCGTCGCCTCCATCTGCCGCAGGAGCGCGTTCATTTCATCGCCGGTCATCCGCCGGCCCGCGCGGACCGACCCGCGGCACGCCATGGAGGAGCACACTTCTTCGAGCCGCTCCTTCAGAGCAAGCCCCTCGCCGAAGGCGGCGATATCGTCCGCCAGCCGACGAACGAGATCACCGGCGTCGACGGCGCCCAGAAGCGCCGGCGTTTCGCGCACCAAAACAGCGTCTTCGCCAAAGGGCTCAAGAACAAGTCCAAGCTCCGCAAATTCATCCGCACGCGCTGCAAGCCGCGCCGCGTCCCGGCCATCAAGCTCCACGACCTCAGGGATCAGAAGACCCTGGCTCGGCGCGCGCCCTTCGCCAAGCGCGGCTTTCATGCCTTCATAGACGAGCCGTTCATGGGCGGCGTGCTGATCGACAATGACAAGCCCGTCATCGGTCTGGGCGACGATGTAAGTCGCGTGGAGCTGCGCGCGCGCAGCGCCCAAAGGAAACTCTTCCGACCCCGGCGCGATCGCCATGGACGCAAGGGGATCGGCTTCGATGCGCCCGCCCGGCGCGAAATCGACGTCCCCAGAGGCGGCCTCATAGACTGCCCCAGAGGCAGTCGAAGAGGGCGCGAACGCCGCCGCCGCGTCAGCAAAGCCGCCAGGCGGCGAGGGCGCGCGAAAGGGGGCCAAACGCGGCTGCGCAGACCTGACCTGTCCGCCGGACCCTTCCGGCGCCATGCGGCCAAGCGCGAAATCGCTCACCGTCGTAGAGGCGCGGTGGCCGGCTTCAGCGAGCGCATGCCGCAGCGCGCCGATGATCAGCCCCCGGACAAGCCCCGCCTCCCGGAAACGCACTTCGGTCTTCGCCGGATGCACATTGACGTCGACGTCGCGCGGATCGAGCTCAAGAAAGAGGGCGACGGCGGGGTGCCGGTCCCGGGCGAGAAAATCCGCATAGGCGCCGCGCACCGCCCCAACGATCAGCTTGTCGCGCACCGGCCGTCCGTTGACGAATAGAAACTGCTTGTCCGGCAGGCCGCGATTGAAGGTCGGCACGCCGGCGAAGCCTTTAAGGCGCATAGGCCCGCCGGCGCCGGCGCGCTCCGCATTCAATGGCAGCGCGTTCGCTTCAAACTCAGCGCCCATGACAGAAGCGACCCGCGCAAGCCACCCCGCTTCATCACGCGATTGCGCCGGCGCGCGAAACGAACGGCGGCCGTTCGACGTCATTTCGAAAGCGACGTGCGGGTGCGCCATCGCGAGCCGTTTGACGGCGTCCGCCGCCGCCGCAGTCTCGGCCTGGTCCGATTTCAGAAACTTCAACCGCGCCGGCGTCGCGTAGAATAGGTCGCGGACCTCAATGCGCGTGCCGGCGCGCGCAAAGCTCGTGGGCCGAGGCGTTCCGACCTCGCCGCCGGCGACTGGCAACGCGAACGCATCTTCAGCCCCCTCCGCACGCGACGCAATGTCGAGGCGCGCCGCGGCGCCGATGGAGGGCAAAGCCTCGCCCCGGAACCCCAGCGTCTTGATGACGGAAAGGTCGTACGCCCCGTCCGCGTCCGGCGCGAGCTTTGACGTGGCGTGACGCTCCACTGCGAGGGCTATATCGTCCGGGCTCATGCCGACCCCGTCGTCCGTCACCCGAATGAGCGACTTGCCGCCCCGTTCAAGCTCAACCTCGACGCGCCGCGCGCCGGCGTCGAGGGCGTTTTCAACAAGCTCCTTCACCGCGGCGGCGGGCCGCTCGATGACTTCGCCCGCCGCGATCTGATTGACGGCGATCGGCGGCAATCGACGCAAAACCGGCCGCGCCCGCGGCGTACTCTCAAGCGAGGCGGCCCCGTCGGGGTCGAAAAGATCGGTCGTGGAAGCGCTCAAAGCCATGACCCACTATGCGGGCGCGGCCCCTGAGTCGGCAAATCGCTGTCGGCAAATCGCTGTCGGCAAATCGCTGTCGGCAAATCGCTGTCGGCAAATCGCTGTCGGCAAATCGCTCCCGGAAAATGATCGTCGGCGAACCGGGCCGGCGCGCCGCGCGCCGCCGTCAGGCGTCAGCGCACGCCAGGCAGGGCCAGCGCGTCGCCGCCGCCAATCTCCACCTGACCTTCTTCGCCGATCACCGCCTTGATGGAGCGTTCACGCTGGGCGAACCACACTTCCGGGTTCTCCGCCTGCAGCGGCGCTTTTGAGTCATCAACGTCATCGCCGAAGAACTCCCAGAACATCAATTGATTGGCGAAGCCGCCGTCTTTCTCCGCCCGCGCGCCATTTTCCGACGCAAGAAGGCCGCGAATGTCCGCGTTGGCGAATTGGCCGCCAGCGCGCTGCACGAGGACCTGTTCGCCGAAACTCTGCGGCTCCACCATAACATCGCCAAGAAGCGCGGCCTGCGCGCGCTTCGATGCGGATTGCTCTTGCGGACGCGTCTCGCCGGGTTTCGGCGGGCGCAAGGAATAGTCCGGCGGCACCACAAGCGGGGCCTTGGTGACGACCGCAAACTCATCCGGCGGGTTCTTGCCGTCGCTGAAGGCCCGTCCGAAACCGCAGCCGCCGAGACAACTCAGCATGGCGAGGCACGCAAGACCGAGGCGCGGGCTCTTTTCCAAAACGACCGAAGAGCGTCGGGACAACATACGCAAAGCTCCAGTGACAGCAGCGGGTCAGGATAAGGATCGAAAGAGTTTATACACCGAATGCGGGCGGCGGGCTATTCAAGGCGCCGTCAATCCTGATTTTGAGGCGCCGGCGCATCGCGGGTCAGCCAGGCGTCCAACAAGAGGAACGCGACGCCGACATTGATCGCCGCGTCAGCGACATTGAACACCCACGGAAAGTAAAGCCCGGAAAAGTCGAGAAAATCGACCACGTAGCCGTAGCTGATCCGGTCATAGAGATTGCCGAGCGCCCCGCCGGCGATAAATCCGACCGCCGTCGCGGCGATCCGCCGGTCCAGCCGGCCAAGCCAGACGATCAGCGCCGCGACGATCCCGATCGTGACCATGGAGAGAAAGAGCCGCGAGGCGAGCCCGCCGGCGAGGAGCCCGAAGCTCATCCCGTAATTGCGCACGAAGGTGAGATCGAACACCGGCGACAAGGGGATCTGCGCGCAGGTGAGGCCGGGGTTTTTCGCGCATGGCCCCAGGCGCTCGGGCAGCTCAAGAATGTGGACGACCCAGTACTTCGACGCCTGGTCAAGAAAAGCAATGGCGAGCGCAATCACGAGGCCGTAACGGAACAGCGGATTGCGAATGGCGGCGCGCGCCCAGTCGGCGAGGCGCGCGCGCGCGTTCGACATTGAAATGCCCCCTGCGTCGCTCATTTGACCGTCATACGCCCCACAACGTCGGCGCAGCGCGCGCAAAGGTATGGATGCGCGCCGATCGTTCCGACATCGCCGGTGTAGCGCCAGCATCGCTCGCACTTCGCACCTTCGTCGCGGCGGCACACGACCGCAACGCCTGGAACGTCATCGAGACGGAAAGCGTCTTCCGGCGCAGCCCCTTCCCCAAGCCGCGTCGAGGAAGCGGTAATGAACAGCTCGGCGAGGTCCTGGCCCGCGACGGCCGCGCGCGTATCGTCCGCCTCAAGATAGACCGTGACGCCGGCCTCGTTCGAAGAGCCGATGCGTTTTTCGCGCCGCTCCAACTCCAGCGCCCCGGTGGCCACGCGGCGCACCGCGCGCAGGCGCTCCCAGCGTTCCGCGAGGTCATCGTCGCGCCACGAGGCGGGCGTTTCAGGGAACTGACGAAGATGGATCGACGACGCGCCGTCGCCATGCCGCGACAGCCACGCCTCCTCCATGGTGAAAACGCAGATCGGCGCAAGCCAGGCGGTCAGTCGATCAAACGCAGCGGCCATGACCGTGAGCGCGGCGCGGCGGCGCATCGACGAGGACGCATCGCAATAGAGCGTGTCCTTACGGATATCGAGATGAAAGGCCGATAAATCAAACGCCGCGAAGTCGAGGACCTTGCGCCAGACGCGCTTGAAATCAAACGCCTCGTAGCTCTCCCGAACCTCCGTATCGAGAATGGCGAGGCGATGCAGGATATAGCGCTCCAGCTCCGGCATGTCGGCCGCATCGACCGCTTCGGCCTCGCCATAGTCATTCAGCGCGCCGAGGAGATAGCGAACCGTGTTGCGCAGCTTGCGATAGGCGTCGACAGCGGAGTCGATGATTTCCTTGCCGACCCTTGGATCCTCCGTATAGTCGCCGCTCGCCACCCAGATGCGGATGATCTCCGCGCCATACTGTTTGATGATCTCTTCCGGCGCGACGACATTGCCGAGCGACTTCGACATCTTGCGCCCCTCGCCGTCGACGACGAAGCCGTTGGTGATGATCCGCCGATAAGGCGCGGTCCCGCGCGTGCCGCAACTGTGCAGCAGCGAGGACTGGAACCAGCCGCGATGCTGGTCGGAGCCTTCGCAGTAAACGTCCGCCGGCCAGGTGAGGTCCGGCCGGCTCTCCAGAACGAACGCGTGCGTCGTCCCTGAATCGAACCAGACGTCGAGAATATCCGTGATTCGCTCATAGGCGGCTGCGTCATGCGCCGCCCCAAGGAATTCCTCCGCAGGCGTATCGAACCACGCGTCCGCGCCGCGCTCCTTGATGGCGGCGAGGATGCGCGCATCAACCTCTGCATCCCGAAGGATATCACTGGTTTCTTTGTGCACGAATAATGTCAGCGGCACGCCCCAGGCGCGTTGGCGCGAAATCAGCCAATCGGGGCGCCCTTCGACCATCGAGCGCAGGCGATTTCGCCCCTGCGGCGGCGTGAATTCAGTCGCCTCGATGGCCGCGAGCGCGTTCTCACGCAACGTCTCGCCATTCGCCGTTGGCTGATCAAGCGCGATGAACCATTGCGGCGTATTGCGGAAAATGACCGGCGCCTTCGACCGCCAGGAATGGGGATATGAGTGCTTCAGCCGCCCGCGGGCGAGGAGCGCGCCTTTTTCGATGAGCGCGTCGATCACGGCCTTGTTCGCGTCGCCGTCCTTGCCCTTCTTCTTGCCCTCAATGACGAGCACCTTGCGGCCTTCAAAACCCGGCGCTTCCTTCGTATAGGCGCCGAATTCGTCAACCGTATGCGGAATGTCAGCCATGGACCGCCCATGAGCGATCCACGCCTCGAAGTCCTCCTGTCCGTGGCCAGGCGCCGTGTGGACGAAGCCAGTGCCCGCCTCGTCGGTCACATGATCGCCGGCGAGCAGCGGGATATCGAAATCATAGCCGCCCTGCAGGCCGTCGAGCGGATGGCGGCACGCAACGCCATTCAGATGGTCGGCCGGAACGTCGCCGAGCCGCACCCAGGCGTCGATAAGGCCCGCCTCGCGCACGGACTCAGCGAGCGCATCAGCGACGATCAGCCTGTCACCGGGTTTCGACCAGGGCTCGAAGTCGAGCCCCTCTTTCATCTTGGCGACCTCGAAGAGGCCGTAGGATAGTCCGGGTCCGTAGCAGATCGCTCGGTTGCCGGGGATCGTCCAGGGCGTCGTCGTCCAGATGACCACCGACGCGCCGCCGACAAACGACCGGAAGTCGTCGCGAGACATCCCGCCATCGTTGCGGCCGAGCGCGTCGGCTGACACATCGTCGATCGCGGCGACAGGAAACTTCACCCAGATCGTCGTGGACTGATGATCGTGATACTCGATCTCCGCTTCCGCGAGAGCCGTTTGCTCCACCGGGCTCCACATCACCGGCTTCGAGCCGCGATACAAAAGCCCGAGGTCGCGGAACTTCAAGAGCTCCGCGGCGATCGTCGCTTCCGAGGCGAAATCCATCGTCGAATAGGGATCGTCCCACGCGCCCTCGCCACCGAGCCGGCGAAACTCCTCACGCTGAACGTCAAGCCAGCCTTGAGCGTATTCCCGGCACCGCGCGCGAAACTCCGACGGCGGCACGTCGCGCTTGGCGCGGCCCTTGGCGCGGAACTCCTCTTCGACTTTCCATTCAATGGGAAGCCCATGGCAATCCCACCCCGGCACGAAGTTGGCGTCCTTGCCCGTCATCTGACGGGAGCGGACGATCATGTCCTTCAGGATCTTGGTGAGCGCCGTGCCCATATGGATGTGGCCATTTGCGTAAGGCGGGCCGTCGTGCAGGACGAAGGGCGGTCGGCCCTTCCCGTCGGCGCGAAGTTGCTCGTAAAGCTTCTCCTCCGCCCAGCGCGCGAGCAATTGCGGCTCACGCTTCGGCAGGCCGGCGCGCATCGGAAACTCCGTCTCCGGCAGAAACAGCGTGTCTTTGTAGTCCCGGTCGGTGGCCGGGGAGGCGTCAGACATAATCAAGGTCTCATATGGCGGGGCGAACGCGCGCGCGGACATCCCGCGGCGGTTCGGGCGACTCTTAAGGCGAAGGAAGAACCCGGTCCCGCGGCGCGCGTCAAGCCGAGGCGCACCCCGCCGACGCGCCGGCCGTCAGGCCGGGCGGCTAATTCGAATGGCCATCAAGGCGCGGGCGCATGCAGAATATCTACACATGACCGATCGGATATCACCATTCAGGCAGACGCGCCATGGCGCCCGCCGCTCAGGACGCTAGACAATCTCAAGCCGTTTCACGCCGCGCCCGTCCACATCACAAAGCATCAAGCGCCGATAGCTGTCACCGCCGTCGACTTCGGCGGTGAACGAGGCCGAGAGCCTGAAAGTGCGATCATCAAGCGCCACCGGCGCTTCGGTCGGGACATCCGGCAGCGCGACCATCAACCCCTCAGCGGTTGCGATCCGGCGCACTTCAGCCGCACATTCAGCGAATGCGATCCTCCTCGCCTGGGCGTCCGGCGCGCCAAGGAGCTCCTCATCGAGGCCGTCATCAGGCTCCGGACCGCGTTCAAACTCCGGCGCGCGAGGCCGGCGCGCTTCAACGTTCGGGGCCCGGCGCGGCGCGGTTCGCGGGACAGGACGGATCGGCGACTGACGCAGGTCCTCCTCCTCAAAATCAGGCGGCAGCTGCGAGTCATCCTCCAGCTCGATCTCGGGATCGTCCGCCGGATCATTGAGGTCGCGCTCCAGAAGATAGCGCCGGCGCTCTTCTTCAAACCGCGCGCGCTCTTCGGCGAACGCCTGACGCTCCGCCTCCAGTCTGCGGCGCTCTTCCTCAAGGTCGGCCGCCGAGTCGCGATCCGCGTCCTGCGATCGGCCGCGGAACCTGACGCCAGATTCGAAATCATCGTCCTGACGCCGGAAGTCGGGGTCGAGGTCGCGTGGCCCGTCGCGCCGGTAGTCATAGTCCGCAGGGTATTGTGGCAGATAGACGACTTCGCGCGTCGGCTGGCGATAACGGTCATCAAGCGCGCGATCGATCAGGATCGCCCCGCCGATGATGCCTGCGGTGATCCCGAACGCCTCCGCAGGACCAATGCCGCCACGATAACCGTAGAAGCGAGGCCCGTAGAAGCCGCGTCGGAAGCGCGGGCCGTAAAAGTAGCGGGGACCATAAAAGCCGCCCCGATAAAAGCGGCGTCCGTATAGTCCGCGTCGATAAAAACCCCGGCCGCCGTAAAAGCCCCTGCCGCCATAAATCCGCCGGCCACCGTAAAATCGCCGGCCGCCATAAAACCTGCGACCGCCGGCGAAGCCGCCGTAATATCCGCCGCCCCAATAGCCGGGTCCGCGCGCCTCCGCCGGCGTCGGCGTGGCGGCGAACGCCGCCAGACACGCCGCGGCGCTCAGAAGGCAAGCCAGGAGGTTGCGCGCCGTTCGGCGCGGCGCGGCGTAACGAGTGCGGCCACTAGGGCGGCTGGATGTGTGCGGCATGTGACGTCGCCTCATCTGTTATCGGCCATTCACCGACAGGCGCCTCCCCCGCCCACGCCATATAGGCCATGGAAAAAGGCGACTTTGTGGCGCGCGGTAACCGCCAAACCGGCGTTTTCGCCCTTGCAAAACAAGCGAAATCCGCGCCAGAGTCTCGCGCGTTGGCTGATCGAACCACCATTAGTCGCAGGCATGTGATGGTAAATCGAAACGCCTTCGCGCGATCGCGACGCAGCGCAGTGCGAGGGATCTCCGTCGTCGCCGCGGCCCTGGCCGTCGCGGCATGCGCTGGATCGCCAGGCCCGCTCGCTTGCGCGGAGGCTGACTGGTTCAGTCTCGGCCAGGAGGACGGTCTCGTCGGCGCGCGAAAAGGCGCTTTCAAGAGCCGCGCCGATCAGTGTGAAGACGCCGACGCGCCGGTCAGGCGAGACCTTTACGACGAGGGCTACGGCGCCGGGCTCGCCGCTTACTGCACCGCCGCCGGCGGGTTCCACGCCGGACGCGACGCCCTGAAGTACGAAGACGTCTGCGCCGCCGAGGAAACCGCCGCGTTCCTGACCGCCTATGGCCTCGGCGAAAAGCTGCGCCGCATGGAGGCGGCCGCCGAAGACGCCGCGAGCCGGCATCAAAAAGCGCTCAAAGACTTCGACATGAACAAGTTCAGCCTGAAGGTCGCGCGCAATCGGCTCAACGACCCTTATGCGGCGGGCTCTGACGTCACGGCGGCGCGTTCCGATGTCGAATACCATGTCGGCGAATTGCGTCGCCTTGACGCGGCGTTGCCGAAGCTCAGCCAGAAAGCGGCGACGGCGGCGGCCGAGCTCGCCGCCTATAAGGCCGAACTGGTCGCCGCCGGCCTGATCAGCTCAACCGAGTGAGCGCCCGGCGCGCGTCCTCAGCGTCGATCGCGATCTGCGCCTTCAAGGCGTCAACGCCATCGAACTTCACTTCGTCGCGCAGGAAAGCGGCAAATCGCACTTCGATCTCGGCGCCGTAAAGGTCGCCGTCGAAATCGAACAGATGCGCCTCAAGCAGCGGCGCATCCGAGCCCACAGTGGGTCGGCGGCCGAAATTGGCGACGCCGTCCGAAACGCCGCCAGCGGACGCTACGCGCACGGCGTATACGCCTTTTCTAGGTTCAACTATGTCGCCTAGCCGAAGATTGGCGGTGGGAAAGCCAATCGTCCGGCCGAGGCGCCGCCCCTCCTCCACCACTCCCGATACGGACCATAACCGCCCCAGCATCGAGGCCGCCGACGCCATATCGCCGGCGCGGATCGCTTCGCGCACGCCGCTTGACCCGACTTTCCCGCCGCCGCGGCCGGCCTCGTCCGAAAGCGGGTCGATCGCGCGATACGCGAGCCCCGCCTCCTCGCAGATCTCTTTCAAGTCCTCACTTGTCCCGACTCGTCCCTTGCCAAAGCGGAACTCCGACCCCGTCGCCACGCCGGCGAGGCCGAGACGCGCCTTCAGAACGTCAATCACAAATTCCCGTGGCGTCATCGCCGCGAGATCCGCGTCAAAGGGCAGTCGGATGACGCGCGCAGCGCCCGCCTGCATCAGGAGCGCATCGCGATCATCAGCGGCGCTGATCCGAAACGGCGCCGCGTCAGGCTGAAAAAAGCGGCGCGGGTGCGGATCGAAAACCACCGCGCCAGGCGCGGCGCCGACATCAGCGGCGAGTCGCGCCGTTTCAACGATCAATCGACGGTGCCCCAGATGCACGCCGTCAAAATTGCCGATCGCCGCCACGATTGGCGCGCCGTCCGCGCTCACCATTTCAGCCCCCGCATCGCCGCCGTGGCGCGCGCGCCGGCCTGCGCCAGGGCGTCCGCGACCGCTTCGTCCCCGCCCACATGAACGCCCCCGTCGCCAACCACATAGACGGCGTCAAAGCCCTGTTCATTCGCTCCCAGAATATCAGTACCGGCGCCGTCCCCAATTGCAAGAATGCGGCTCCGATCGGCCTCGGCGCGGGCCTCGGAGATGCGCCGAAGGCTCAAGTCATAGACCGCAGGATGCGGCTTTCCCGCATAGATCACCGGACCGCCCAACTCCTCATAGACGCGGGCGACGGCGCCGGCGCAATACATGAGTTCGCCTTTCCACCGCACAACAATGTCGGGATTGGCGCAGATCATTTCCTTGCGCGCGGCCGCCGCTTCCCGGAGCAGAGGACGATACGCCTCAGGATCGTAGCCATACTCCTTCGCAAGCCCTGTACAGACGATAAACCGCGCCTCGGCGATAGCCGAAAACACGGCGCCAGTTCCTTCGTAGAGCACTGCATCAGTATCCCAACCAATGCGAAACGCCGGCCCGGGCGCGCGCTGCATTATCTCGGCGCGGGTCGCCTCCCCGGACGTGACGATCGCGTCATAGGCGCTCCGCGACAGGCCGAGGGCGTCAAGCTGCGGTCCGATCGCGGCGGCGGGCTTTGGCGCATTGGTGAGAATAATGACGGGACCGCGCTCGCGGCGGAACCTGGTCAATGCGTCTTCGACGCCGGGGAACACCTTGCGGCCGTCGTGAATAACGCCCCATGCGTCGCACAGAAGCGCGTCATAACGCTCAGCGAGGCTCGAAAGGCCGTCAATGAAAGGCGGGGCGGACATGAGGGGATCGGTAGGACGGCGCGGCGAAGGGCGTCAAGCCGCCCGACGGCGGGACCGCGTCGCAAGCGCGGGCGGCCTCTTGATCAGACCTCTACAGGACGGAGCGCGCTGAGATAGTGGTCCGCCGGACGCGGCGCGCCAAACAGGTGTCCCTGTCCATAGTCGAGGCCGATCGACAGGATCCCCGGCATGTCCGCTTCGCGTTCGATCTTCTCCGCGATCACATCGATGCCGCAATCCCGAACGCGGCTTCGAAAGTCCCGCAACAAGCGGAACCTTGCGTCGGCCACGTCATCGCGCGGCGCGCTTTCAGCGCCGAGCAGCATGCGCGCGCTCGCCTTGACGAAGCGGAAGTTGCGCGCCCGAAGCGACTCCCAGTCAAGATCGATGCAATGCATGTGGTCCACCGAGAACGCAAACCCCCGCGCGGCGATCTCCGCTATGTTTCGCTCCACCCGCGGGTGCATCATGTGGATGGAGGGGTAGGTGAATTCAAAGACGAGATTGCCCGCAATATCCGCGTTCGCCTCAAGAAACGACGTGAACTGAGCAAAGAATTCGCTGTCGAACAGTGTCGCCGGCGAAATGTTGCAGAAGACGACCAGATGCGGATCGACGCGGCTGCGTCGGCGGATCGCGTCGACGCACCGGGTCAGGATGAGATTGTCGATGACGCCGATCCGGTTCGCGCGCTCCGCCGCTTCGATGTAGCTCGCCGGCTTCAGTATGTCGCCGTCGGCGTCGCGGAGCCTGGAGAACGCTTCGTAGAAACGAGGCTTGCGTTGCGGGAGGCTGACGATCGGCTGCAGGTAGAGTTCGATGCGGCCCTCAAGGATCGCGTCCTTAACGCGCGAAAGCGTCTCAAAATCAGTCGACGCGTCGAGGTCGGAGATCCCTTTCAACGCAGCGACCGTTTCGTCGAAGGTCGCGTCCAGATTTGCGTCGCTCACATTTGTCATATCGGCCCCCATGCCTTGCGCGTCACGGCTGTCCCGCAACTGCTCCGGACGCGCCAGAAGGTCAGGCTAAGGGGGCGTGGTTGCCACGCGATTAAGGATCCGCAGAGCTGATCGGCAAACGAACATTACGAGATGGAAATAATCTCTCCGGATCAACAAGAAAACCGCCTGCGGAGCATCCGCAGGCGGTTTAAAATCTCTTAACGAAGCAAGCGTTCCGCCCGCCAAAGCGCCAAAGCGTCAGGGCGTCAAGACGTTAACGCGCATCGCGATCAAAACCGGCTTTCGATCGGATCGATCACGATCTCGACGCGGCGGTTCGCGGCGCGTCCCGCTTCACTGTCATTGCTCGCGATCGGGGCGCTTTCGCCAAAGCCAAGCGCGCGCAGGCGCGCAGGCTCGACGCCCTGGGATGAGATGTACCGGGACACCGACAGGGCCCGACGTTCGGAGAGCTGCTGGTTGTAGGCGTCTGACCCGGTGGAATCGGCATGGCCCCGGATCGTAACCGTGGTCTTGTCGTACTCCTGGAAGATAAGCGCCACCGAGTTCAACTTGTCGTAGAAGGCCGGACGGATGTCGGCCTGATCGACATTGAAGGTCACGTCCGAAGGCATGTTGAGGAAAATGTTGTCGCCATCCTTCGTGACCGAAACCCCGGTGCCGGCCAGTTGTTCGCGCAGCTTGGAGAGCTGGCGCTCCTGGTAGGCGCCGATGCCAAGCCCGGCGAGCGCGCCGACGCCGGCGCCGATCGCCGCGCCCTTTCCGGCCCTGTCGCCGATCACTTCGCCAAGAACGGCGCCCGCCGCCGCGCCCGCCGCGGCCCCGCCGGCCGCGCTCGTGCCGACACGGCTGACGCGACGCTCGCCAGTGTAGGGGTTCGTTGAACAGCCGGCTGCAAGGGTCGCCGCCGCCATCGATAAAATAATGAGTTTCCGCATGGGACTTACACTCCATTTGATGCGCCGCAAGCGCGCAGCCCTCGGTGGCTTATCGCGCTTTGGTGACGAAATGACATGAAAAAATCGGCAGTTTGTAGGCGCGAGCGAGCCATGGCGCAGACATTACGAAACGGCAATTCTCCGCGAGCAACGACAATGTTGACTTCGATCGACATTCGAAACGAGGCTTTCAGAACGTCATTCACGGAGGCGAGATGGACACCGTTAGCTCTATTCCAAGACCCGGACGAAAGGTCGTCGACTTGCGTGAGCATCAGGCAAGCCTCATCGCGGCGGAACAAGCGGCTTGGAACGCGCTAGAGGCGTTGGGCAATGGGACCGCCGCCTATGTTCGATTTGTCAGGGAGATGAATCTCTCGAGCGCTGATCCGAGAATAAGGAAGATCCTGGCGGAACTACCCGCCCACATTGAGTCTGCGGCGAGAAACGTCGCCTTCGTTGAAGAGTGTCATCGAACCGCCGCAAGTTTGCTGGCCTCGAAAGACGCGAACTCCTTTCAGATTGACGCGTCGTATCCAAAGGACTCGCTGCTCAGCGCTGACGACTAACGCGGACGCTCGATCCGACCAGAGCCAACAAATCCGCATTCGCGCCCCTTGACGCAACGGCGCACCGCCCCTAACTGCGCGATCAGCACTCAATAGCGAAGAGTGCCAACAGGGCGTCGCTCCCGTTTCGCGGGCGCCGACGTCCGCTAATGCATGCATATCGGGAGATAAACCAAAATGGCGTTTCGACCGCTCCACGACCGCGTTCTCGTCCGTCGCATCGAAGAGGACGAAAAAGTTGGCTCGATCATCATTCCTGACACCGCCAAGGAAAAGCCGCAGCAGGGCGAAGTCCTGGCTGTCGGCTCCGGCGCGAAGGACGACGACGGCGAGTCCATCCCGCTCGACGTGAAGGCCGGCGACAAGATCCTGTTCGGCAAGTGGTCGGGCACGGAAGTGAAGATCGACGGCGAAGACCTTCTCATCATGAAGGAGTCGGACATTCTCGGCATCATCGACTAACGCCCGAGCCTGTTTCGCCTAAAGAACAAATCCTCAATCTCTGGAGACTGAAGAGAAATGGCTGCGAAAGAAGTCAAGTTTGAAGCCGAAGCCCGCGAAAAAATGCTCCGCGGCGTCGACATCCTCGCCAATGCGGTGAAGGTCACGCTCGGCCCCAAGGGCCGGAACGTCGTGATCGACAAGTCCTTCGGCGCGCCGCGCACAACGAAGGACGGCGTCACCGTCGCGAAGGAAATCGAGCTGGAAGACAAGTTCGAGAACATGGGCGCCCAAATGGTGAAAGAAGTCGCCAGCCGCACCAATGATGAAGCCGGCGACGGCACTACCACCGCCACCGTTCTGGCCCAAGCCATCGTCAAAGAAGGCCTGAAGTCGGTTGCCGCTGGCATGAACCCGATGGACCTCAAGCGCGGCATCGACAAAGCCGTCGTGCAAGTCGTTGAGAACATCGGCAAAAAATCCAAGAAGGTTAAAGACTCAGGCGAAATCGCTCAGGTCGGCACCATTTCAGCGAACGGCGAATCTGACATCGGCAACATGATCGCTGAAGCCATGCAGAAAGTCGGCAACGAAGGCGTCATCA
>JBCBSQ010000009.1:0-112838 GCA_039819085.1 Pseudomonadota bacterium | reverse complement strand
AGGGAGAGCCGGGATCTCGCCAAGACAGGAAGAGATCCCGGCTCTCCCTCATGGTCGGCGGGGATGACGGCGACTGAACTCGCTTCAGACGCAACACGCTCTTGGAGCCTGAACCATATCGTCGCGGGGAAACGAACGTCTGATTATCTGTCGCCAAAGCGCTTGCGGACATTCTCAAACAGGCTCTTAGAAACCGCGCCCGAATTTCTTCGACGCCGGGAAGCCCTTCGGCGCGATCTTGCCCGCCTGCCCGCGCTTTCCCTTGTGGGCCTTCCATCCGTCGACGGAGGTGACGCGGCCCGTGCGGCTCGTCGCCGTCAGGCCCTCTTTCGCGGAAAACGCTTTCGCATCGGAAAGGCCGCCCGTCTGGAATTTTTGCAGGACGACGCCCTTGCCGCGCGCCATTTTCGGCAGTTCGTTCATACCAAAGATGAGCAGCTTCTTATTGTCGCCAACGCAAGCGACAAGGTCTCCATCTGCGGGCCGGCAGACGCTCGCCTCCGCGCCCGCCGGAACGTTCAGCACCTGCTTGCCCTTCTTGGTGTTGGCGACGCAATCCTCTTCAGCGACGATAAATCCGTACCCTGCGGATGAGGCGACCAGGAAGTCGCGATCGCCCTCCTGCAGAAACGCCTCCGCGACGGACTGGTCGTTGCCGAGATCGATCATCAGGCGGATCGGCTCGCCGTGGCCGCGCCCGCCCGGCAAGCTCGCCACGTCGAGGGTGTAGAAACGCCCGTCCGTGCCGAATAGCATCAGCTTGTCATTTGTCTGGGCGTGAATGAGGAACCCTTCGCCGTCGCCTTCCTTGTACTTGATATCGGCGGCCGATTCCAAATGCCCTTTCATGGTCCGTATCCAGCCCTTTTCTGACAGGACGACCGTCACAGGTTCCTTCTCGACGAGCGCGTCAAGGTCGATCTCGTCGAGCTCAGGCGCGTCTTCGACGCTGGTGCGTCGGCGGCCAAGGTCGGACTTCGGATCGAACGCCTTGCGCACGTCTCTTAACTCGGCGGCGATGGTTTTCCACTGCGCATCGTCGGACTTCAGGAGCGCGCGCAGCTCTTTCTGTTCCTTCTTGAGCGCCTTATGCTCGGCCTTGATCTCCATTTCTTCAAGCTTGCGCAGGTTTCTAAGGCGCATATTGAGGATTGCTTCAGCCTGCGTCTCAGTGAGACCGAATGCTTTGATCAACTCCTGCTTCGGTTCGTCCTCATACCGAATGATCCGGATCACTTCGTCGAGATTGAGATAGGCGATGAGGAGGCCGTCGAGCACCTCAAGCCGGTCGGCGATTTTGCCCAAACGGTGATTGGTGCGCCGGACGAGAACGTCCTTGCGGTGCGCGAGATAACTCGTCAGCACATCGCGCAGCCCCATTACCCGCGGCGCGCCCGACGCGTCGAGGACGTTCATGTTGAGCGAGGCGCGGGTCTCAAGGTCCGTCGCCTTGAAAAGCTGCTCCATCAAAGCGGCCGGATCCACCGTCCCCGACTTCGGCTCAAGGATCAGCCGCACGTCCTCCGCGCTTTCGTCGCGCACATCGCCGAGGAAGGGGAGCTTCTTCGCCTGCATCAAATCGGCTATACGCTCGATCAGCTTTGACTTTTGCACCTGGTACGGAATTTCCGTCACGACGATCTGATAGCGCCCGCGCCCCAGATCCTCCGTCAGCCAGCGCGCGCGCAGGCGAAATCCGCCGCGGCCCGTCGCGTAGGTCTCGATCATCGCCTCGTGCGGCTCAACGCAAACGCCGCCCGTCGGGAAATCCGGTCCTTTCACATAGTTGAGAAGGGTTTCGGTGCGCGCATTCGGCGTCTTGATGAGATGCAGACAGGCGTCAATCACTTCGGCCGGATTGTGCGGCGGGATCGATGTCGCCATGCCGACCGCAATGCCGTTCGCGCCATTGACTAATAGGTGCGGAAACGCCGCTGGCAGAACGACGGGCTCCGCGCCGAGACCGTCATAAGTGGCGCGAAAGTCGACGGCGTCTTCGTCAATTCCTTGGAGGAGGAGTTCCGCCGCGTCCGTGAGGCGGCTCTCCGTGTACCGCATCGCCGCCGCATTGTCGCCGTCGACGTTTCCGAAATTCCCTTGCCCGTCGACGAGCGGGACGCGCGATGCGAAATCCTGCGCAAGACGCACCATCGCGTCATAGATCGCCTGGTCGCCATGGGGATGAAATTTCCCCATCACTTCGCCGACCACCCCGGCCGATTTGCGGAAGGCGCCGCCCGGATTAAGCCGCAACTGGCGCATGCCATAGAGAATGCGGCGATGGACGGGCTTCAGTCCGTCGCGGACATCCGGCAGGGCGCGGGATGTGATGGTCGATAGCGCGTAGGCGAGATAGCGCTGCGAGAGCGCTTCATCGAGCGGCTCCAGAAATATCTCATCGACTCGGCGAGGAGGCTCCTGGCCTTTTCTCGACTTCGCGCGTGATTTGGTCATCGGACGGTCTTTCATTGGGGCGGCTGAGATCCGGCCCTCGCAAGCCGCACCGACTACCCTTTTTCGTTTTCGGTCTTCAAGAGATCGATCAGCCGCACGCGCGGATCGGGCAACGCTTTGTCCGCTGGATGAAGAACGCGCGTCTCTAGGAAGTAACCCGTAAGGGTCAACGCGTCGATCGCGTCGGCGAGGCTTGCGGCCTCACCGGCCCCGCCGGCCCGCAGGAACGGCGGCAATGGCAGGAGCTTGTCTTTGTAGGGCTCGCCTGCGTCGCGCGAGACGGCTCTTGCGGACTTTGGCGACACATAGATCAGATCATTTCGCGCGCCGGTCGCCGCGCAGGAATCGAGCGTCAGTCCGAAGCCGAGCGCGGCGAGGAGACCAAGCTCCCATTTCGCCATCAGCGCGGGCCATACGTCCGGCTCGCTCAAATGATCGATAACGACGCCAAGCGCGTCGAAGACGCCGGCGTGCGCCTCCCGCTCCGGCAGACAGGCCCCCGCGACGCCGCACGCGGCCGTCAGCCCCGCGAGCGCCAGCCGGTCCTGCATCAATCCGGCTGCGGACGGGTCCGTCAGCTCTAGAGAGAAATGGCCGAGGCTCGCCGAAACCCGCCCCTTCCAGACCGCCCTCACGCGATTTCCCGGTTGCAGCACGGGCCGCATGCGCGTTCCCTGCCCGCCATAAACGAGCCCCGCCCAACGGCCATGAGCCGCCGTCAGGATTTCAGCGACCGCGTGATGTTCTCCATGCGCGCGCGCCGAGAGCAGCACGCCTGAGTCATCAAACTCCATCGCCTCGCCGCCTTTGCCCGCCAATTGAGGCGATCAGAAATAGCGCGTGACACGGAGATTTAGGAAGTCATCCTCACGGAAGACGAACAGAAAATTGTCCGGGTCAGCGTTCAGGAAAAGCCGCGCCTGAAGCTCCACCGCCCAGTCCTCGCCAAGCCGGCGCTCAGCCTCCACGAACATGCCAGTTGACTGGTCGGCCACATCGATCGTCCCGCCAACGAGCAAGGTCGTCTCCTGCAGATCGTTGAGCGCAAGGCGCGCGCCCATGAAGACGTCATTGTCCGCGACCGTGATCGGCGCGGCGATGACGGCGGTTCCCGCCGGCGGCCCACCCGGGAAGAGCGCGGCGTTCTCCGCCCCGAAGTCTTCAACGACGATCCCATCCTGGCGGTCGTCGTATTGATACTCGGTCAGAAGCCCCAGATCAGCGCCCGTCCCGAGCACCTGATAGAGCGTGTATTCAAACCCGCCGACGCCAGCGAAGAAAGTCCGCCCATGGCCTTCGCGGACGATCGCTTCGGCTTTCCACAACCATGCGTCTTTTGTGTACTGAACGTCTATCGATCCTTGCGTGATAAGGTCATAGACCGGCCGGATCCGCCCGCCCGCCTGATCGATCGCAAATCGCGGCTCGCGCGACGTGCCGTGGAAGACCGACACGCCGAAATCCCAACTGCCGACATAGTGCGAGTACCGGGCGGCGAAGTCGGGCGCGGCGCGGCGTCCGTCGCGTTCAAAGATCGGATCGTCAGTATCAACAACGAGTTCGAATCGAAGACGTCCGTCGCGGCCCGGAAACGTACGGTCGCGAAAGCCGGTCATCAGGAAAAAGTCGAGCGTTCCCCAACCCTTGAGGACATTGAAATGGACCATGGGCTGGCCAAGCTTATCCTCCTCGTCAATGTCCTCAACGGCGTCGGTCTGGTTGATGATGTCGACGAGGTGACGCGATTCCGTCCGCCCCCAGAAGACTTTCGCAAGCCCCAGGGTCACCGACCAGTCATTGTCCGAATTGAAGCGATAATACGCTTCACGCAAATCAAAGTGTTCGCGTTCCTCGTCCCGCGTATCCCCGCGGTAGAACGGCAGGATCGCGACCTGATGCTTTCCGTCCTCATTGGACCAGAGTATTTCCGGCTCGAAGACGAAGGAAGGTTGCCATCGATCTAGCTGGCCAGCGTACAAAGGTCCGTCGGCGAAGTACCGCACCTCCGCGGAAACCTCCGCGGAAACTTCAAGCCCCTGCGCGACGGCGCTGGTCGCGCTAAGGGCGACGCCGGCAAGGACCGCGCCCGCGCTGAGCGTCGCCACCATCGGATTTTTCGCCGGCATGTTCTTCCCCCGTCGCTCTTCTTGGACGCCCGCGCGTCACGCGCCCGTCAGCGTCGAAACTGAAGCCGCTAGCGCAGACGCGTTAGAACGTTCTGCTCGAAATCCCCTGCGTCGAGGCCGGTTTTGAACTGATACTCTTCAAACTGAAGATCAGTTTCCTTGTTTGTCTGGTGGTTGACCATGGCGAACAGGTGCGAGCGCCAGATCCCGCCATACTCGCGATAGTCCGACAGGGTGAGCGTCTTGAGGAGGTCGCCCTTGCGATCATAGAACTCGACTTTGCGGGTCTGATAGATGTCCTGATCGACCCATGCTCTTTGCTTGGTGTAGCCGGATTTTTCGTAGCGCGGGTAGCGTTCGATGACGTCCGTCATCATTCCGTCGACTTCTTCCTCGCCGATATATTTATACGTGTACTTATTCAGCTCCGTCGTCGTGAAGTCCTCAAACGCGAATTCGGAGCCGAGGAACGCGCCGGACTTGTTGTCGGATGAAATCCGCTTCACCCGCTTGCTTGCCGGCAGGTAAAGCCACTGATCGTCCGGATCGAGAATATTCGCATGGGACAAAAGCGCGGTGCCGTCATAGAAACGCGGGCTTTGGAACACGATGAGAGTCTTGTCGCCCACGGATTCATCCACCTTCTCCAAAGTGGAGAATGTGAACTCCCGTACGGATTCCTGACCGGCGGCGTTGCGAAGGACCATCTTCGCGGCCACCTTCGAATCGCCGAAGCCGACGTCAGTGCGGTCGCTGCGCGCGGAGACGTCATATCCTTTCTGCGCCTCAGGCGTTTCGCCGCGCGCGGCCGGGTCAGCGGCGAACGCCGACGCGTCGCCCGCCGGGGGGGCGCTCGGCGCTTCGGCCTCTTGCGCGCAAACTGGCGCAACATTAACGCCAAGGGCGAGAAGGCTGGCGGCGGTCATCAAACGTACCGTTTTCATCACGGCGTCTCCTTCGACAAATTGAGAACAGATTCCGTCGTTTCTGCGGCTTGATCGCGATTATGCGTCTCGCCGGGATTGACGCGCGTAACTCTCCGCCGCGCCAGTTTCAAAAGGTTCATTTGGTCTCCCCAAATCTCACCGGACACACTCGCCCGCCGCAAAAGGCCGCCGCTACCGCGCCGGCTCAGCGGCGAAGTCGCTCTCGCCAGCGTCTTCACCCTTGCCGCCGGCCACGATCAGCAGAAGCGGCGGCAGGAGAAGAAAGTCCAGGATCAGCGCGAAAACAATAGCGAGCGTCGTCAATAGGCCAAGCTCCGCATTGATCTTGAACGCCGAATACGTCAGCAGCGCGAACCCGACGCCGAGAATAATCGTGTTCACAAGGATGGCGACGCCCACAGTCTGAAACGCGTATCGGATGGAATTGGCCGCCGAGAGCCCATCTACGCGCCGCGCGCGCATGTATTTCGTCAAAAAGTGAACGGTGTCGTCGATAACGATCCCGAGGGACATGGAGGCGACGGCGGCGACAGAGAACCCAACCGAGCCGACGAGAATCGCCCAGGCGCCGAATGCGGCGAGGATCGGCAATCCGTTCGGCGCCATGGAGAGCAAGCCGATCGACAAGCTGCGCAGGGCGAAGACCATGATGACCGCGATCGCGAGGATCGCCAGCGTCGTGCCCTGAACCATGCTGCGAACATTCCGCTCGGCGATAAAGGTGAACATCACCTGCGGCCCAGTGGCCGGCCCTTCGATTGACGGCGCATTGTCGTCAAACCACGCCTCGGACCGTTTCAAAAGAGCGCGCAACTCTTTAGTGCTAATGTCGCTGTCGAGCGAGGCGGTGACGCGCGACGCCGCCTTCTCAATGTCGATGCGGTCATTCAGGTCCAGCCCGTATGGCAATGAGAGCTCAAACAACAAGAGATATTGCGCCGCGAGGTCATAGTCCGTCGGCAAACGATAAAAGGACGGATCATCGCCGTTCATGTTTTTGTTGAGCCGCTTCATAATGTCCGAAACGGAATAGACGTGCACAACCCCCGGCTGCTCGCGAAGCCACTCGGCGAACGCCTCAAGGCGCTCCAGATAGGCCGGGTCGTTGACACCGCCCGATTCGCCTGAGTCGAGCGAATACTCTAACGGGTACAAGCCAAAATACTCGCCCGCAACGTCAGACTCCGCGCGAAACTCAATACGCGGATCAAAGTATTTCAGGAACTGATCGCTGAGCTCGATCCGCGGAATAAAGCTGATGAGCACGACGGTCGCCGCGCTGAGCGCGATAAACAGAACGCGATAATGCCCGATGACGAGATTTGCGAGGCCGAGCATCGTTTTCGAGCCTGACGCGCCTCCCTCCTGTCGCCGCGCAGTGAACGGAATGATCGACAATAACGCGGGCAGCAGGGTCAGCGACAACGCCCAGGCCGCCGCGATGCCTACGGCGGAGATATTGCCGAAATCCCGGAAGGGCGGCGAGTCGGAGAAATTCAGCGACATGAAGCCGACAATCGTCGTAAGCGACGTGATTGACACCGCGAGGAAGTTGATCCGCATCGCCTCAATGATGGCCGCGCGTTTTTCAAGGCCACGGCGTAGCGCGGCGCGGGCGGTGATCAGGATGTGGATCGAATCAGCGATCGCGAGCGTCAGGATCACAATGACGGCGCTGGGGCTTGGCCCTGCGAGCTTGATACCGACAAAACCGGCCCAGCCCATCCCGATCGATGCGGACAGAATGACGATAAGGACAGTCGCGAGCGTCGCCGTCACCGAGCGAATGGCGATGATGGTGGCGATAATGATGGCGGCGATCATGATCGGGATCAGCAGCATGAAGTCGGCGGTGATCGCTTCTGAAAAGGCGTTGTTCAGCATCGACGTGCCGGTAAGGTACACATCGAGGTGCGGGTACTCCGCTTTGATCCGCTCACGTATTTCGCGGGCGGCGGCGACTGCTTCCGGCACCTCGGTCAGTGATTGTTCGGGATAGTTGAGGACGACATTTATCGCCGCCGCACGCGAATCCGGCGTCACCAACTGGCCGGCCAATAGCGGCTCGGCAAGCGCCGCCTCTTTCCTCGCCGCAATTGTGTCCGCGTCGACGTCCGCTGGCGTTTCAAACAGGTCCTCGACGATCAACTCGTCGCCGATCGCGTAAGTGTACTGAAAATTAGTCAGCGAATCGACACGGCGCGCAAATGGGATCTGCCATCCGGCTTCGGTGATCTCGCCCATCGCCTTGATGGTTCGCGGATCAAAAACGTCCGAGCCGTCATTCGGCACAATGGCGAAAAGGAAGTTATCGCTCTTGGTGTACCGAGATTGAAATTCCTCGAAATTGGTGAGCTCCGGGTTCTGCTTGGAGAAGAACGTCCGGTAATTGTTCGAATACTCAAGCTTGCTGGCGCCCGTCCCGACATAGCCGGCACCGACAATTGCGGCGAGGATCACAAGCCACCGCAGCCGGATCATCAGACTGGTGAACCGCGCCGCGAATTCGTCTATTCCACTCTTGAACTCGGCCATTGTCTCTCAATACCCCTCGAAAATGTCCTGAAATTCAGTTTCGTCCGCGTCCCGGGCCGGCCGTCCCGCGACTGCGTCGATGCGCGCACGGCGCCTCTTCACGCCGATCGCGAGACCGTCGCCGACCACTCGGCTGCGGCGGCGACAAAGCGCTGAACGCCACCTCGATGATTTCCATCAACTCGCGTCTGGTCGCGCCCATTTCGGCCGCCGCGCCGAGCCCCTTGATCAGGACCATCACCAGTCGAGCGGCGCTCTCCGGCGCAACGTTGGGATTTAGCTCTTCCCGCGCCGCAGCCCGGGAGAAGGCCTCCTGAAAGGCGGACACCATTTCGTCCATGTAGGCCTCAACCCGCGCGCGCACGACCGGGTCCCGGCGCGCAAGCTCCCGCGCGACATTGCACAAGAGGCACCCCGCGCCGCGCCGCGCCATTTCCTCTACAGCGAAGCCAAGGACCTCCCGCACCGCGTCTACAGGCGAACGATGCGAATTCCCAAGCGAAGACAGAAAGATGGCTTTGCCTTCCTGATGGTAGGCTTCAAGCGCCGCGAGGAAGACCTCCCGCTTGCCGCCAAACTCCTTGTAGAGCGCGTAGCGATTGAAGCCCGTCGCTTCGACGACATCCTCAATTGAGGTCTCGTCGTAGCCCGCGCGCCAGAAAAGATCGCGCGCCGCCGTCAAGGCAGCCTCCACTTCGCTTTCTCTTCGCGGCAACTGTTCGCGCTCCTCGATACCATCAGACTGAGACCTTTCGCCCGTGAGGCTCCGCGCAGATCACGCGCCCATCTCAGAACCTTCGTTCTGATTATTAGAATATCCATTCTAAAGCAAGCCCGACGTCGCGGCGTTGCGGCGACAGCTCGTCGCACCGGACCAAAACAAGATTGGATGATCAATCGACCGGGTCGAGCCCCATTTCCCGCAGGCGCGCGTTCTCTTCAGACCAGTTCGCGCGGACCTTGACGTGCAGAAAAAGGTGCGCCGGCTCGCCAATAAACCGCTCGATCTCTTCGCGCGCCGCCGCCCCCACCGCCTTGATGGTTCGCCCGCCCTTGCCAAGAACGATGGGCTTGTGGCTGTCGCGGGAGACGAAGACCGTCTGCTCAATGCGCACCTCGCCTTTCTGCGTGCGGCTCCAGCCGGTCGTCTCCACCGTCGATTCATAGGGGAGTTCCTGGTGAAGCCGCAGGAAAAGCTTCTCCCTTGTGACTTCAGCCGCCATCAGCCGGTCGGAAATGTCCGAGAGCTGATCTTCAGGATACAGCCATGGACCTTCGGGCGCGCGGGCGGCGAGATGGGTCTTCAGGTCAGCGACGCCATCTTCACGATCGGCGGCAATGAAGAACGTCTCCTCGAAGGAGGCGCGCTCGTTGAGTTCAGAAGCAACGCCGAGGAGCTTCGGACGGTCCACCAGGTCCACCTTGTTCAGCACCAGGATCGCCATGCGATCACGCTTGCGAAGCTGTTCGGCGATGGCGAGCGTATCTTCGCGGGCCTTCTTCTCCGCGCCGCCCTGGCGCGCGCCGGCAAAGGCGCCGGCGTCGACCACCAGAAGAACTTCGTCCGCGCCGTCAAGTCCCTCCCAGGCCGCCGCGACCATCGCCCGGTCGAGACGGCGTTTTGGCGTGAATATGCCGGGCGTGTCGATAAAGACCAGTTGCGCCGCGCCTTCGATGGCGACCCCGCGCACCCGGGCGCGGGTCGTCTGCACTTTGTGGGTGACGATCGATACTTTCGCGCCGACCATGGCGTTGACAAGGGTCGACTTGCCTGCGTTCGGCGCGCCGATTACCGCGATGAATGAACAGTATCGGGGCGCCTCGCCTGAGGCCTTGGGGTCAGCGGTCATGTTCCGTCCACACCCCTTCGGCGACGAGAAGCGCCGCCGCGGCGGCGGCTTGAGCGCTCCTTTTTGACGCGCCTTCGCCTAGCGCCTCGCCACCGTCAATGGTCACCTTGACGGCGAACGCCGGCGCATGGGCGGGGCCTTCGGCGCGCACCACTTCATAGCGCGGCGTGCCGCGGCGACGCTCCTGACTCCATTCCTGCAGGGCCGTTTTTGCATCGCGATGATTTGCATGCAGATCGTCGAGGTTCGCGAGCCAATAAAGATCATAGGCGCGGCGCGCGGCTTCAAGATCGCCGTCAACGTATAGCGCGCCGAGAAATGCTTCGCACACGTCGCCTAGGATTGAGCTCTTGGCCCGCCCGCCCGACTCGTCCTCATGGGGCGAAAGCCGCATCGCGACGTCAAGGCCGAAGGCGACGGCCGCCTTCGCGCAGGTCTCCTTCCGCACAAGCGCATTGAGGCGCGGCGCCAGCTCCCCCTCATGCATATCCGGATGTCGACGCCAAAGCGCCTCGGCCGTCAACAGACCCAGGACCCTGTCACCGAGAAACTCAAGCCGCTCCAAATCGCCGACGCCTGAATGGGACGACAGACTCGAATGGGTGAGCGCCCGACGCAGAAGGGATTCGTCCTTGAACTGATATTGAATGCGCGCCTGAACGTCTGAAAGCGCGGCCTCATTGAAGGCCGGCGGTTCGTCGCCGCTCCCCGATTTGACGGATCTCTTGCGTCTTGCGGCCATGCCGGGCCGACCAGCCTTCCTATTCGATCTTTTTCAGGATTCGGCCGAACCGCACGGAGAACCGTTCGCCGTCAACAGACAAGAAGAGCCGCTCCGCCCGCCCTACAATATCGTCATAAGGCACATAGCCGACGCGCGCGACGACGCGGCTGTCTTCGCTCTGGTCGCGATTGTCGCCCATCATGAAGTATCGGCCGGACGGGACTTTGTAGACGGCGGTGTCGTCGAGATTGCCCCGGTCGCCATGACACTCCTGCACGAGATACGTCACGCCATTCGGCAGCGTTTCTCGGAAAAGAGGCACCTCTCGCGCCGGCATGCCGTCGCAGGAAGCGGAACGGTACTCCACGAACTCCTTGCGGACAGGATCGCCATTGATGTGAAGCAATCCGCCTTTGACCTGAACTTCATCGCCCGGCAGGCCGATCAAACGTTTGATATAGTCCTTGTTGCCGTCCTTGCGGTTCTTGAAAACTAACACGTCGCCACGCTTCGGCTCGGAGCCAAGAAGTCGCCCGTCAAGGTCGAGCCGCGTGAAGGGATAGATCAGCGACGCGCGCGAATATCCATAAGCCGGCTTCGAAACGAACAAAAAGTCGCCGACGAGGAGGTTCGGCTTCATGGAGCCGGACGGAATGTTGAAAGGCTGAAAAATGACGATCCGGAGGACGAGCGCGATCGCCACCGCCCACGCGACCGTCTTGGCGAGATCAACGGCCTCCTCGCGGAAGGTCATCGGCCTGTCGTCGGCTTCCTTCGCGGCGGCCTCAGGTTGCTCCGCTTCGGCGGCCTTCGCCGGTGTTGATGAGGGTTCGCTCCCGTCGGGCGCGTTCGATCCGTGTTCTTGTTCGCTCATCGACTGTTCTACTCCGCCCCCGAACGCTTCGCCGCCAAATGCTCTACTTGGCGCGAAGCGTAGATGATCACAAACGCCTGCGCCAACGGATAGTCGTCCGTTATCGTTAAGTGAATATCCGCCACGCTGTCCGGAGGCGTCAGCGCGGCGAGCCGCCGAGCCGCCCCGCCCGTCAACGCCATGGTCGGCTGCCCCGTCGGCAGGTTCACAACTCCCATGTCGCGCCAGAAGACGCCTTGCGAGAGACCGGTTCCGAGCGCCTTCGCGCAGGCCTCTTTCGCCGCGAAGCGCTTGGCGTAGGACGCGGCGCGGTTCTTCCGCCGGTCTGATTTCGCCCGCTCGATGTCTGTGAAGATACGTAAGGGAAAGCGCTCCGGATGGCGGGTCAGGGTGCGCTCGACGCGCCGGATGTCAATGAGATCGCTGCCAATGCCGATGATCATGCTCCGCGCGCCTAGTAATGGCCGCCGGTGCGCGCATCGCGCATCAGCTGCTTCATTTCTTTGATCACAGCAGGCAACCCGGCGAACAGCGCCTCGCCCATCATGAAATGCCCGATGTTCAGCTCGACGATTTTCGCGATTCCCGCCACCGGCTGGACATTATGGAAGTCGAGCCCGTGGCCTGCGTGAATTTCAAGACCGATTTCGTCGCCATGGGCGGCGGCGGCGCGGATGAGGCCAAACTCCCGCTCGATGCGATGAGGCGTCGTCGCGTGGCAAGCCTGCTGATAGGCGCCGGTGTGGATTTCGATCGCAGCCGCCCCTGCCTCCTTGGCCGCGTCGATCTGCGCCGGCTCCGGATCAACGAACAGCGACACGCGCGCGCCGGCGTCAGCAAGCTCGCGCACAAACGGCTTCAGATACGCAATCTGACCAACGACATCGAGGCCGCCCTCGGTTGTTCGCTCATTTCTATTCTCCGGCACAAGACAACAGGCGTGGGGACGGACCTCACAGGCGATCTTCAGCATCTCCGCGGTCGCCGCCATTTCGAAATTCAGCGGGACGCTGATTGTTTCCTTCAGACGACGCATGTCGTCATCGCGAATGTGCCGCCGGTCCTCGCGCAGATGCGCGGTAATGTTGTCTGCGCCCGCGCTTGTGGCGATCTCGGCCGCGCGCACCGGGTCCGGATGATCGCCGCCGCGCGCGTTCCGCAAAGTGGCGACATGGTCGATATTGACGCCCAGCCGGATATCAGGCTTGCCGCTCATGGGCACGAATTCCTCAGTATTCTCATTTTCCGCCTCAGGCCGATTGACTGACGCCCCGGCTGCCGGGCTTGACGGCGGGGATCGCGGCGAGCTCCGGCGGCAAGTCGTCCGCGGGGTACGCTGCGACGTTGATGGAGGCGAGCGGCAGGAGCGGCGCGCCGATGTCAGCGGCCCCGCCCGAACGGTCGATGAGACAGGCGACGGCGAGAACCTCCGCCCCCAAAGCGTTGACGCAGGTGACGCACTCGCGCGCTGAAAGGCCAGTAGAAACGATGTCCTCAACAATTAGAACTCGAGCGCCTGTTGGCAACTCAAACCCCCGCCGCAATTGAAATGCGCCGTCGACGCGCTCAACGAAGAAGAACGGGGCCCTTAGATGTCGCGAAGTTTCATACCCATAGACGATCGCGCCCATCGCCGGCGCCACGACATAGTCGATGTCGCCCACCGCCGCGCGCGCCTTGTCGGCGAGCGCCCGACAAAGACGTTCGGCGCGCGCCGCGTCTGTCGCGACAATCGATTTATTGAGGTACGTATCACTATGAAGGCCCGACGAAAGCACGAAGTGTCCCTTCAGGAGCGCGCCGGCGTCTTCAAATTCTTTCATCACTTCGTCAGGTGTCATCCAGGGCGCCTCACATGCGTTCCTCATCGATCCGATCACTTTCAACGCGCCGCGCTTCGACGACATTCGACAACGCCCGAACGCCAGCCAGCATCTGGGACAATTGACGCGCGTCCTTAACGACCACGTCGATCTCAAGCTCCACGAAATCGCGGGCGCGTTCGCTCAAGGCGATGTTCGCAATCGAGACGTCATAGCGCGCGATGACGCCCGCGACATCCGAGAGGACGCCGACTTCATTGCGCACCGTCACGAGGATTTTTGTCTCGGCTGACAGATCTTCGCCGTCCCGCCATTTCAGATCGATCCAACGCGACTGATCCGGATCTTCCGCATCCAGTCGATCGCAATAGATGGTGTGAATCACGACCTCGGTCGGGTCCGCGCCGCGAATGCCGACAATCCGCTCGCCCGGCACCGGCGCGCAGCAACGCCCGATCTGGGCGCGCACGCCCGCCGGCAGCCCTTCGATGGCGCGGCGTGGGCTCGCCGGCCCCGACGCCGCTGCAAGGAGATCGCCTTCGACTTCCAGCGAGGCGCCTGGATACACCGCCTCGATCAAGTCCTCCGCGGCTATCTCACCGCGGCCAACGCGCGCAAAGACATCATCAACGTCCTCCGACTTCAATCGCAGCAGCGCCGCTTCGACAGCTTTCGGCGTCAGATCGAGCTGAACGCCATCGAAGAGGTTCTCCGCCATTGCGCGCCCCAGAGCCACATGCTCCGCACGCTTCATTCTTTTAATCCGTCGTCGGATGCCCGCTCGCGCTCGTCCCGTGAAGGCCATCGCCTCCCATCCCGCCGGCGGCGGCGCGGTGTCGGACCGAAGCACAAGAACGACATCGCCATTCTTTAACGGCGTACGCAATGGACGGTCGACGCCGTTGATCTTGACGCCAACGCATGTGTCGCCGACGTCCGTATGCACCGCATAAGCGAAGTCGAGACCCGTCGACCCCTTTGGCAGGGCGATGACCTGTCCTTTCGGCGAGAAACAGAACACCTGGTCCTGAAAGAGCTCCAGCTTCACATAGCGAAGCGCTTCGTCGGGGTCCTCGCCTTGCTGGAACATCTCCACAAGACGGCGTGGCGTCTCGTAGGGGTCGTGCAGGCCTGGTCCCGCGATTTCCACGCTCGAAGCGTCGCGCGAGACTTTATCCTTGTACCGCCAATGAGCCGCGACGCCCCGTTCAGCGGTCTCATGCATCGCGCGCGTACGGATCTGGATTTCGACGCGCTGGCGCGCCCCACCCTCCGTTGGCGGACCAATAACTGCGGTGTGAATCGACTGGTAGTTGTTCGGCTTGGATGCGGAAATGTAGTCGTCAAACTCCGACGGGATCATCCGCCACGCGGCGTGGATGACGCCAAGGGCCTTGTAACAGTCCTCGACGCTGTCGACGATGATCCTGAAGGCGTAAATGTCCGCGAGTTCGTCGAACGAGACATTCTTGGCCGACATCTTGCGCCAGATCGAAAATGGCCGCTTCTCCCGGCTGTGCACCTCGGCTCTGACGCCGGCCGCATCGAGATTGGCCCGCAGGCGCTGAGCGAGATCAACAACCGTGCCAACGACGGTCTCCTGCAACCCGTCGAGACGCTCCTTGATCAGAAAAAACGCATCCGGATTAAGCTCCCGGAACGAAATTTCCTCCAGCTCTTCACGGATGCGCTGCACGCCAATGCGTCCTGCGAGCGGCGCGTAGATCTCCATCGTCTCCAGCGCGATCCGCCTGCGCTTCTCCACATTGTCGAAGAAGTGCAGTGTGCGCATATTGTGCAGCCGGTCAGCGAGCTTCACGAGCAAGACCCGCACGTCTTCCGCCATCGCCATGACGAGCTTGCGAAAATTCTCCGCCTGCTTTGACGCGTCAGACCGCAGTTCAATCTGGGAGAGCTTGGTGACGCCATCGACAAGGCGCGCAATCTCGCCGCCGAACGCCGCGTCGATGTCGGCGACGCTGGCGTCCGTGTCCTCTACCACGTCATGCAGGAGCGCCGTTGCGACGGTTGAAGGATCAGCCTTCAGCTCCGTCAAGATCTTCGCAACCGCCAGCGGATGCGTGAAATAGGGATCGCCGGATTTGCGGGTCTGGCCGCCGTGCGCCTTCATTGAGAAGACGTACGCGCGATTCAACAGGTCTTCGTCGACGGCCTCATCATAGGCGCGGACCATCTCAACGAGTTCGAACTGCCGGATAAAGTCGGGCGGTTGCGTCCCCGCTATCGCCTCACCCGCCCCAATCGCCGCTTGAGGGTTCGGTGCAGCCCCCTGCGCCGCTTCAACGACCGCCTCAGGCTGAAAGACCGCTTTCGGCGCGCCGAGATCAACCGCTGAAGTCGCCGCCTCAACAGCCGATGACGTGTCTTTCTCATTGCCCTTCAGCCGCTCCATCCTCTCTCGCCGTCTCCTCGCGCCAGGTCGCCACCGCCAGGCTCAATACAAAGCCCTTACGCAGGATAGGCGTCCAAACCCGGCAATCAGCAATGTAGAGCGAAAAGACCGCCTGACCAGCGCGACCCAGCAATCAAAAACCTCGCCTGTCGCCGTCGCCGCGGTCAGGTCTTGGGCAAAGACTGCGGCGTCGTCATGCCGGCCGCCTTAATCGCCTGGAGGTATTTATCCTGGTCGGTCTCATCGAACTGCGGCGCATCGGCGCCATCTTGAGCGCCCTCGCCTGCTTCGTCCGTCTCCTCCACGTCGAACTGACGCTGCAGGGACACGACAAGGTCTTCTTCGACCTGTTCAGGCTGAAGCTCGTCATCCGCGATTTCACGCAAGGCGACCACGGGGTTCTTGTCATTGTCGCGATCGACGAGCAAAGGCGCGCCGGATGAGAGGACCCGAGCGCGATGCGCGGCGAGCAGCACGAGGTTGAACCTGTTCGGCACCTTCTCAACGCAGTCTTCGACGGTCACCCGCGCCATGCGCATCTCCATTTTCTCGCGCCGCGCATGCGGTGAGGGCGGCACCAAAAGCAATCCAGTAAAGGCGTTTCGATAACGATTTGCGGCCAATAGCGTCGGATCGCGCGTTTCGCCGGTGCGCGGCGACGACAGCCGATCGCGCCTTCTAACGTCGCAGCGGCGAAAGAACAAGCGGCGTAAAGGCGTTTCCCGCCGACCCGCGGTGGGCGCGCCTCAAAGCGATGCGCGCTGCGTCAGCAGAAGCGCTGGCCCCAAGGGCTCGGCGGTCTGTTCAGGCAACGCGTCCAGGAGCGCCTGCGCAGTGGTCCCGAGCCGAGGATGGCGCCAGGTCGGCGCGATATCGCAAATCGGCGCCAAAACGAAATCGCGTTCATGCAGTCTTGGGTGCGGCAGCTGAACACCCCCAACGCCGGCGGGTTCACAAACCACGTCATGGAAAGCCAGCAAATCCAGATCAAGCGTGCGCGGCGCGTTCCTGCGGCCACGCCGCCGGCCAAACGCCGCCTCAATCCGATGCAGGAGCTTCAGCAAGCTCTCCGGCGAGCCTTCCCATTCAACCGCCACGACCGCGTTCGCAAACGGCGGATCGGCGGGATCGGGCCACGCGGGCGCGCCAAAAACGCGTGACGCGGCGACGATAATCGCGGCCTGGTTGAGCGCGCGGGCGGCCAGACCCAAAACCTGTTGCGATGAAGCGCCGCAGAATCGCTGATTTGACCCCAATCCGACTAATATCATGGCCATTCACCGCGAACGCATTGATGTTGCGCGAACTTTTTGGCGCGTCCAGCCGTCTGGCCCATACTCAGCGCGCCGATCTTGAGGGACACAGATGACCGAATTCCTATCCATGCGCGACGATGAGAAGACCGCGCTCTTCATTGACGGCGCAAACCTTTACAAAGCCGCCAGGAGCCTTGGGTTCGACATGGACTATAAGAGCCTCCTCGCCAAAGCGCGCGACGAAAGCCAACTTGTGCGCGCGTACTATTACACCGCCATGCAGGAAGAACGCGGCCAGGAGTTCTCGCCATTGCGCCCGCTGGTCGATTGGCTCGACTATAACGGCTACGCCATGGTCCTTAAGCAGGCGCGTGAGTTCACCGACGCGCAAGGAAGACGACGCTTCAAGGGATCGATTGACGTCGAGCTCGCTGTCGACATGGTCGCAATCGCCGACAAGCTCGATCACATCATCCTGTTCTCGGGCAATGGCGATTTTCGCCGCGCCGTGGAACAGGTCCAGTCCATGGGCGCTCGGGTGACCATCGTCTCCACGATCAAGAGCCAGCCGCCGATGGCGTCAGACGAACTGCGCCGGCAAGCTGATTTGTTCGTTGACCTCGCCGACATCCAGAAGGCGATTGGCCGTTCGGGCGGCCAGCGCCCCGCCGCAAGACAGCAAGCCAGCGATGGCGAAGAAAGCGACGAGGAGTTCGGCTTCGACGACGGCGAGGAAGAGTTCGAAGACTATTGAATCGCGGCCCCGTTTGGCCGATGCGATGACGTGACCCAAAAATCGAGCGCCCCCTCAAAGGCCGCGCCGGCGGAGCCTCCGGCGACCTGCGCCAAGTGCCCGCGCTTGACTGCGTTTCGGCGCGACAACGCCAATGCGCATCCCGAGTGGTTCAACGGCGCCGTGCCATCGTTCGGAGATGAAGCCGCGCGGCTGCTGATCGTCGGTCTTGCGCCGGGTCTTCAGGGCGCGAACCGCACCGGGCGTCCCTTCACCGGAGACTACGCCGGCGATCTCCTTTACCCGACCCTATTGAAGTGCGGCTTCGCAACGGGAACCTATGCGGCGTCTGCTGACGATGGCCTTGCGCTGAACGACGCCATGATCACCAATGCGGTGCGCTGCGTCCCGCCGCAGAACAAACCGACGCCGGCGGAGGCGAACGAATGCCGCCCGCATCTGACAGCGAGGATCGAAGCGCTTCCGAATCTGAAAGCGATATTGTGCCTCGGCCGCATCGCTCACGACGCAGTGCTGAAGAGCTATGGACTAAGGCTCGCGGCGCATCCTTTTGGCCATGGAGCGCGGCATTCGCACGACGCTGACGACCCGGTGATTTATGACAGCTATCATTGCTCGCGGTACAACACGAATACGGGACGACTGACGGCGGATATGTTTGAGTCAGTCTTCGCGGCGATCCGGGCCGAGCTAGACGGGATCAATTGATCGCGAAGGTTCCGGCCTCAAAAGACGCGAGCGCCCGACGCGCGGCGCAAAAGAGAGATGAAACGCCTTGAGTCGCAATTGGGGCATTCCCGGCAAACCAGCCGCGCTGAAGCAGGCGGAAGGCGCGCGCCCGCTGGCGACACTCGCGGTCACGGCGGTGTTCGGCGTGGCGGCGGCGACAATCGCAGCGGTCGCCTTCTCCGACGCGGCGAGCCGATATTTCGGCCTCTTTCATGGTGTTTCGCTGGCGATGGCCGTCATCGCCGCCGGCTTCGGCTGCTGGCTCTATGTTTTCATCGCGTGGCCGCGCTTCGCGGCGAACTTCACCGGCGGCGACGGGTTTCAGGTGCTGGTCTCTTTCTACGCCAAAGCCGCGGGCGCGTTGATCCTCATGGCGGGCCTGATCGTCGGCCTGAACGCCGTGGCGCCGCCTGCGATCGCAGGCGCGGCGGCTTGCTTCGTCGGCGGCGCAGCGGCGGCGGCCGCCTTCCACACGGTCATCGTATTTGTCCCCTCAGGCGCAAACGACTAACCGCGATCACGAAGCAGCCGCTGTTGCTGGCGCGACCAGTCGCGGTTCTTCTCCGCCGCCCGCTTGTCATGCAGCTTGCGTCCAAGCGCGAGGCCGATCTCAAGCTTTGCGACGCCGCGCTCATTAAAGTAGAGCCGCAACGGCGCTATCGTGTAGCCCTTGCGCTCCACCGCCTGTGACAGACGCGCGATTTCCCGCTTTGACAACAGCAGTTTGCGCGGCCGCTTCGGCTCATGGTTCTGGCGATTGCCGGCGGAGTATTCCGGGATATTGGCGTTGATCAGCCACACGCCGTCATTCTCCGGCGACGCATACGCTTCCTTGATTGTCGCATGGCCTTCGCGCAGCGCCTTCACTTCGGTGCCAGTGAGCACAAGACCCGCCTCAATGACGTCTTCGATCTCATACTCGCGCCGCGCGCGCCGGTTTTCCGCAATTGTCTTTCGGCCGTCGTCCTTGTTCTTCTTGGCTTTCGCGCTCACGCGTGCGCCTCAAGACCCTGAAGAACCGCTTCGACGCGTTTGCGCGTCTCCGGTCTCGGCGCCGCGAGCGGCAGGCGCACGTCTGGCGCGCACAGACCAAGAACTGACATCGCGTATTTGACCGGGCCCGGATTGGTCTCGATGAACAAGACTTCATGCAGCGGCGCCAAGCGGTCCTGGATCGCCAGCGCCGCCTCGAAGTCCCCTGACAAGCTCGCCTTTTGCATCTTTGCGCACAAACCGGGCGCGACGTTCGCAGTCACCCCGATGCAGCCCCGCCCGCCCATCGCGTTGAAGCCGACGGCGGTCATGTCTTCGCCGGACAACTGGATAAAGTCCGCGCCGCTCGCGAGACGCTGCAGCGCGACCCGCGCCAGATCGCCGGTCGCGTCTTTAACGCCGACGATGCGCGGCAGCTTCGACAATGCGGCGATCGTCTCGACGGACAATCCGACGACGGTCCGGCCAGGCACATTATAGAGCACGATCGGCAGTGACGTGTTGTCATGTAGCGCCGTGAAGTGCGCGATTAGCCCTTCCTGGGTGGGCTTGTTGTAGTATCCGCAAACGGCCAGCAGACCGTCCGCGCCGGCTTCTTCGGCGAAACGCGCAAGATCGAGCGCTTCGGCGGTGGCGTTTGACCCGACGCCTGCGATCACCGGGACGCGTCCGGCCGCCGCCTCCACCGCCAATTCAATGACCCGCCGATGCTCCGCGTGCGACAAGGTGGCGGATTCACCTGTCGTCCCCGCGGGGCAAACCGCGGCCGAGCCCGCCGCAATCTGCCGCTCGACAAGCGCCTGATAAGCGTCCGCGTCGACGTCATCTCCCTTGAAGGGCGTAATCAGCGCTGGCAGCGATCCTGAAAGATTGATCATTTTACCTTTCCTCTCGACGCCCTTCATTAGGCCTCGCAATGCGATTCCGACAAGGCGTTCAATGACTCAGAGCCCGGCGCGGCGACCCAGGAGACGATGTCGGGATGCGCGCCGCGTCATATCGCATCCGTCAAATCCTTGGGAAATCGCCTGCATTTTTTGCGAGCGCTGTTATTCTAGGCCGCATTGAGAGGGGAACCCAGCAGAGGAACGGGGCGCGCGTATGTCCGGCGTAAGGCGGAGGAAAGGGGCTTTTGACCCCGCACACAAGATCAAGCGCCGCGTGACGTCGCGCGCGCGCGCCATCGCAATTGCGGCGTCGCTCCTGGCGGGGTTCTCAATTGCGCCGTCCGTCGCGCAACCTGCGGGATTGAACGCCGCCTCTGTCATGCCGCGCGTAAAGCCTCCCGCGCCGGAACCGAAATATGCGAGCCGCAATGACCTCGCGCGCCTCGACGTCCTGCGCAAGGACCTCGCCGCCAAACGGTTCGCCGAAGCCCGTCGCACCATCGAGACCATGGAGAACCCGATCGCGAAAAGTCTCGCGCTCTGGTACTATTTTGACGCCAAAGATCCGCTCGTGCGCGCCGACGACGCCAAGGCGTTCCTTGATGCGCATCCTGACTGGCCGTCGCTATCGCGAATTCAGGCGCATGCTGAAGAACGCATGCCGACGACGCTCCCCGCAAAAGACGTTATCGCCTTCTTTGAGGGCAGAGACCCACAATCAATCGAAGGCAAGATGTCGCTTGCGCGCGCATTTCTTGGGACCGGCGATGAAGACGCCGCGAGTTCGATCGTCAGCGACGCCTGGCGCAATGACCGGTTCACCCTGGCGCAGGAACGCGATTTTCTGAAACGCTTCGGGCGGCTCCTGACGGTGGAGGACCATGAGGCGCGAGTGGACGACCTATTGTTCCGGCGCCAGGTGACGAACGCGCGGCGCGTATTCGGCTACCTCCCGCCAAAGGCCCGCGGCCGCGCCAACGCGCGAGCGCTTCTTCTCCTGCAAGCGAAAGGCGCGCGCACCGCCTATGAACGCCTCAGCGCCGAAGACCGGGGCCGCGCCGGTGTCGTCCACGCGGCCATGCGGCACTACCGTCGCGCTGGCGACGAGCCGCGCGCCATGTCGATCGCGCGCGCCTACAAGCCGGATACGCCAGGCGAAAAAGGGTCAGCGTCGATTTGGTTCGAACGCCAATTATTGATGCGGTACGCGCTCAATGAACGTCTTTATGCGGACGCTTACGCGATGGCCGCTGGCCATGGGCTCGCGCCCGGCGGAACAGGTTTTTCTGAAGCGGAGTTCAACGCCGGTTGGATCGCCCTTAGATTCCTTGATGACCCGGAGCGCGCGCGATTGCATTTCGCAGCGCTTACCGCAAGCGTCACCGCGCCGATCTCGCTCGCGCGGGGCTACTATTGGCTTGGCCGAACCGACGACGCCGAGGGCGACGCGGACGCGGCGGCGATCTGGTACGCAAAGGCCGCTGATCATCCCTACACCTATTATGGACAATTGGCCGCGGAACGAATCGGCGGCAAAGCGCTGGAGCGTGGGTTTGAAGCAGCTCCGACGCCGACGCCGGAAGAACGCGCGCGCTTCGCTTCGCGTCCGGCCGCGCAGGCCCTCCGCATTCTGAGTGAAGTCGGGGATCAGCGGGCGTTTCTCATATTCGGGTACTATCTGGACGACGTTCTGGAGAGCCCTGGCGAATTCCTTGAACTCGCGGACGCCGCCTCCCGGCTGCCCGCGCCGCATGTGACCGTGCGCGCCGGCAAGGCGGGCGTACGCCGTGGCGTCTTTGCGCCGCAGGTGTCTTACCCGACAATCTTTGTCCCGGAGGAAGCCTCGCAGTTTGTCGAACCAGCGGTGATCCTCGGCCTGTCGCGTCAGGAAAGCGAGTTCAATCCGCGCGCCTATTCGCGGGCGGGCGCCCGCGGCATCATGCAATTGATGCCTGCGACGGCGAAAATCACGGCCAATAAGGAAAGGGTCGTCTACAGACGATCAGCGCTGCTTGAGGATCCGAACTACAATATGCTTATCGGATCCGCGCACCTCTCCCACCTGATCGCGGACCTCGGCGGATCGCTGCCCATGGTGTTCGCGGGGTACAACGCCGGCAAAGGCCGCGTTTCGCAGTGGATCGAACGCTATGGCGATCCTCGCACGGGCGCCATTGATCCCATCGACTGGATCGAGTTGATCCCGTTTTCGGAGACCCGCAATTACGTTCAGCGCGTGCTTGAGAACACTCAGGTTTATCGCAGCGTTCTGAATGGGGCGCCTCTCGCGGGGGGCCTTTCAGCTGACATAGAAAGCGGCGGACCGTCGGGAAGCGCCGGGGCGAAGCCGGCGATCCGCGCCGCCGGCCTCCTGCCAGCCGCGCCCGCCCGCACGATCGAAATCGCGGAGCTTTTCTTCGCCGCGGCGGAAGCGTCGGACCCTGACAATCCGTTTGAGACCTCGACAGGCGCACCGGAAGACACCGCAGCGGACGCGCCCGCGCAGGTCGAAAACGCGGCGCAAAGCCCAGCGGTCGGGCCAGCCGCAGCGCCGTCCATTGAGGCCGCCAACGCGCCGCCAAGGACGGTCCCGGCCCCCGATGCGGACCAGCCGGCGACTGGCGATCAGGCGCTAGAGACGCCGCCCGCTCGCGCGGCCGCGACTCAACCAGCGCCGTCAACGGCTGCGTCGTCCGCGGTCGCAAGCGACCCGATCAAGGAGATCGCTAGTCAAATCACCGCTGCGCCGAGCCGACCATCCGTGACGGACGCCTCGTTGGAAACTGACGTCGCGCCGCAGCCAACGCTCGAACATCTCGCATCGCCGGATCGGATCGAGACCAGCGACGCTCAAGTCAATGCGAACGCCTTGAGGATCGCGGCCCCGGTTTCTGAAACGCCCGCGGTTCAGCCGTCTCGATCATCAGCGAACCCGTCATGCCTGGGCTATGTCGCGTTCATCGCCGCCCAGGCTGAAGAAGCGACGCCGCAGGACCTGAACGCCGGCGTTCTCGCCGAGCTCACAAGCGGCGCGGTCAACGAAGCCTGCGCCGACGCCGCCGCAGCGGTCGAGCCAGACGCCGCCGATCCCGCGACAGAGGCGCCGCAGACACGCGCAGACGGGCCCGAGCGAGACTAGCAAAAGGGCGCGATCGTCCTCCTTACTGTTCTCCTAGGTCAGTGATGCGCGCGGGGCGCGTTGCGTCGGCGCCGGACGTTCATGCGCAAGAAGCGCAAGGGGACAGAGACCGACTGCGCCCGCCTGATCCAGTCATTTGAATATGCGCTTGCATAAGGGCTGGAATGTCGACATTTTCGCCAGCGGAGACGTGGCCGAGTGGTCGAAGGCGCTCCCCTGCTAAGGGAGTAAGCGGGTTAAACCGCTTCGAGGGTTCGAATCCCTTCGTCTCCGCCAGTATTTCGCTCGCGGAGAATCGCTGCGCGATGTCCTCCGCGTGGGCGCCCTGACCGGGCGGCCGGCGGTCGCCCGCTTTGGTCTGCGGGTTCGAAGATTCTCCCGCCGTTCTCCGCCACTATTTACCTCGCGGGCCAAAGGCCCTCCGGCGGGGCGGGCTAACCGAACGCGCCGCAGTCGCCGCCTTTGACTTCAAAGCTCTAAGTAGTCTCATGCTCCCCGCCCTTGTTACGCTCACACAAAACCGCTGCACGGTATGCTCCGCGAGTAGAGAATTGGCGGACCCGAGAGGATTCGAACCTCTGGCCTCCGCCTTCGGAGGGCGGCGCTCTATCCAGCTGAGCTACGGGTCCTGGAACTCAGGCATGTACGGGAAATTGACGCGGGCGGCAACAAGAGCCGCGTCGCCTCAGCCTGACATTGGAGGCGCGCGCGAACGCGGCGAGTGTGCGCCCCCATGCAAGACTATCTCGCCGCCGCCGACCCGTTGCTACGTTTCCAAAGCGCCCTTGGCCTCGCGGCTTTTTGCGCGATCGCCTGGATCTTCTCCGAAGACCGCGCCCGATTTCCCCTCCGCATGGCGTTCGGCGCGACCGCCTTTCAAATCGTGACGGCGAGCGCGCTTCTTTATACGCCCGGCGCGCGCGACGCCCTCGCCTATCTGAACACGGTCGTCGCCTCGCTTCAGAATGCGGCGAACAAAGGCGGCGCGTTCGTCTTCGGCTATGTCGGCGGCGGCGCGACGCCTTTCGACGTGACGGACGAAAGCGCGCTGTTCATTCTCGGATTTCAGGGCCTGCCGCTTGTGATCTTCATTTCGGCCCTATCGGCGCTTCTCTGGCACCTGGGCGTCTTGCGAATGATGGTCGGCGCGTTCGCGGCGCTTCTGGAGCGCGCCTTCGGCGTCGGCGGCGCAGTGTCGCTGGCGACCGCCGCAAACGTTTTGATGGGTCAGACCGAAGCGCCGCTGCTCATTCGAGCGTATCTCAACAAGCTAACCCGAAGCGAGTTCTTCGTCGTCATGACCGGCGGCCTCGCGACCGTCGCCGGCTCAGTTATGGTGCTCTATTCGGTGATCCTCGGGCCGGTCTCACCGTCCGCGCTCGGACACGTACTCGTGGCGTCGATCATCTCGGCGGCTTCGGCGATCCTCATGGCCCGGATCATGGTCCCGCCGGAAAAAAACGAAACGCCCACGGACGTCTCGGCGGGCGATGACCTGAAATACGCCGGCGCCATGGACGCGTTCATGAGCGGCGTCACCGAAGGGCTGAAGCTCTATCTCAATATCCTTGCCTGCCTCTTCTGTTTTGTCGCCATGGCGGCGCTCATCAACATATGCCTGTCAGCTCTCGGACCAATCGGCGGCGAAGCCGTTACGCTCGAGCGCCTTTTCGGGTTCCTCTTCGCGCCGCTTGTCTGGCTGGCGGGCGTTCCAGCCTCGGAATCGCTGGCGGCCGGCGCGCTGATGGGCGAAAAGACGGCGCTCAATGAACTCATCGCCTACGTCTCCCTGGCGGAAACGCCTGACGGGGTCCTCAGTGAGCGGACCGAACTCATCATGGTCTACGCCATGTGCGGTTTCGCCAGCTTCGGCAGCCTCGGCATCATCGTCGGCGGCCTGACCGCCATCGCGCCGGATCGCCGAAAAGACGTGTTGGACCTCGGACCGCGCGCGCTCGTCTCCGGCACGCTCGCGACGCTGATGAGCGGCTCGGTCATCGGGCTCGTCTGGGTCGGCTGAATTCTTGATTTTGGTACGAATTGTTTTCCGTGTATTGCCGTCCGGCGGCAGGCTGGCCCACCCGCCGAGATGTGTCACTTTTGCAACAACACCGCTGATTTTTCCATCATCGCGAAGAAAACCGCGATAAACCTCTATGAGAATCTATGACGTGGCATAAAATCCTAATGCGTAAACGTAGTTGCAACATACAGTTGTCGGCTAATTTCCATAGGTGGGATACGCTTCAATCTATGGCGCCTTCGACTTACCTCGAGGGTAAGAGAAATTTCCGGCAACATATAAAGATAAGGGAAAAGAAACGCCGCATGTGAAGGGACGCTCAACGCTTAGCAATGAGGAGTCTCAACGTGCGATACCCATCAAAAACAGCCCGCATCATTGGGCTTACAGCAGGCTTCGTCGGGCCGCTTACGGCGACCATGGCGTTGGCTCAGGCGGAAACAGCCGGCCCTGAGCAGGAAGAAGCCTGGCGCGGCAATTCTTACACCGTCACGCTTAATCAGGACTCGTTCTTCGGATTCTATCCGGCATTCAATGGTCTGATTCCAGTAAGCGACAACATTGATTTCTCTTTCTACGGCATTTTTTGGACGCGACCGTCATTCGGCCTCAGTGTCGGCAATACGGGAGACGATCTGTGGACGGAATTCGGCGTCGGCGCGAACTTTCATTTCCTCGACGGTGACCTGACGGTCAAACCGCAGGTCGGCCTGACTAATGGCGCACTCCTGTCCGGGGGCAAAATCAACGACGACGGCGATGTGGTCGGCGCGCGTTTTGCGGATGGCGTGGTCCCGAGCGTCACCATCAATTACAGCGGCGAGAAGTTCGAGGCGGAGTGGTATAGCGGCTATTACGCCGCCGCCCAGCAGCGCGGCGGCGACGCAGCGCTTGATTTCCTGCATTTGTGGGTGAACGGAGGATACAAGTTTGGAAAGTATTTCTCCGCCGGCGGCCACTACGAGCTTCTCCAGAACTCGCGCAACACCTACCCGGGCGGGACCACGGGCGTGACGTATGAATGGGCCGGCGCGTACGTTCAGTTCAGTCTGCCCGAAGGGTTCTTCGCGCGTTTCACAGGCGGAGCGGAGATCCAGGACAACAGTCCGGGAGACTTCTACAAGTTGAATGTCGGCATGAGCTTCTAGGCCGCGAGTTCCAGCGAAGGCGGGCGCGGACCGTGGAACTGGATCCTATGGCTGCGCCCGCGTCATGGCCAAGGCGTCACGCCAACGCCTTCGCGCGCTTCTTGCGCATGTGCGGCAGAAGCTCAATCTTCCGGAGGCGAATTGAATTCGGCGTCACTTCGACCAGCTCGTCGTCGCCGATGTAAGCGATCGCCTGCTCCAGCGTCGGCCGGCGCGGCGGGGTCAGCTTCACCGCCTCGTCCTTGCCGGCGGCGCGGATGTTGGTGAGCTGCTTGGCTTTGAGCGGGTTGACGTCGAGATCGTCATCCTTGGCGTTCTCGCCGATGATCATCCCCTGATAGACTGGCTCGCCGGGACCGATGAACATGACGCCGCGTTCTTCGAGGTTCCACAACGCATACGGAACGCTGTCGCCGTCCCCGTTTGAAATGAGCACGCCATTGCGCCGTCCTTCAATGGGCCCGCGATGCGGCGCATATTCGAGGAATGATCGGTTCATCACGCCGGAGCCGCGCGTGTCTGTAAGGAACTGGCCATGATAGCCGATGAGCGCGCGCGCCGGCGCGTGCAGAATGAGTCGCGTCTTCCCTGCGCCGGCGGGCTTCATTTCCTGCAGGTCCGCCTTGCGGCGGTTCAACGTCTCAATGACGGCGCCGGAATATTCTTCGTCAACGTCGATGACGACTTCTTCGATCGGCTCCAGCAGTTGCCCGTTTTCATCCGTCCGTGTGACCACTTTCGGCCGCGAGACCGCGAGTTCAAATCCTTCCCGGCGCATATTCTCGATAAGAACGCCGAGTTGAAGCTCGCCGCGGCCGGCGACCTCCATGCCGTCGCCTCCTTCAGCGTCCGTAACCCGGATGGCGACGTCGCCTTCGGCCTGGCGCATCAACCGTTCCCGGATGACGCGGGATTGAACCTTGTCCCCTTCCCGGCCGGCGAGCGGCGAGTCGTTCGCCGCAATAGTGACGGACAGCGTCGGCGGATCGATCGGCTGCGCCGGCAGCGGATCCGTAACGGCGAGATCGCAAAGCGTATCGGAGACTGACGCCTTCTGATAGCCGGCGAGCGCGACGATGTCGCCAGGCCCTGCTTCGTCTACCGGCTGGCGTTTCAGCCCGCGAAAGGCAAGCGCCTTTGTGATCCGCACCCGTTCGATTTCGCCGCCATCACGCGAGAGCGCCTTCATGGTCGCGCCTGGCCGCGCAACGCCGGAGACGATCCGACCTGTGAGAATTCGGCCGAGATAAGGATCGGCTTCAAGCGTCGTCGCCAGCATGCGGAATGGCTGGCCCTCGGCGTCCTCATCGACCTTTGGGCTCGGCACATGGGCGGCGATAGTCTCAAACAGCGGCGCCAGGTTTTCCCGCGCGCCATCAGGCTCTCTGGCCGCCCAGCCGTCGCGGCCGGACGCGTAGAGGGTTGGAAAATCGAGTTGCTCATCATCCGCGCCAAGCGCTGCAAACAGGTCAAAAGCTGCGTCAAGGGCCGCGTCCGGCTCTGCGCTCGGCCGGTCAATCTTGTTCAGCACCAGGATCGGTTTCAGTCCAAGTCCCAACGCTTTCGACAACACGAACTTGGTCTGCGGCATCGGCCCTTCAGAGGCGTCGATCAGCAGAACGCAGCCGTCGACCATGGAGAGGATGCGCTCCACCTCGCCGCCGAAATCAGCGTGCCCCGGCGTGTCGACGATATTGATGCGAACGGGATCGCCGCCCTCTGGCGACCACACGACGCTGGTGCACTTGGCGAGAATGGTGATGCCCCGCTCACGCTCAATGTCGTTGGAGTCCATGGCGCGTTCCGCCATGTCGGCGTTTTCGCGCACCGCCCCGGACTGACGCAGCATCTCGTCCACGAGCGTCGTCTTGCCGTGGTCGACGTGAGCGATAATCGCGATGTTGCGCAAACCGCGCGTCGACTCGGTCATGGGGTGCGCCGCCTAAAGGTCAGATCTGAGATACGGAAACGACGCCCGCTTTAGACGGTTTCCTCTCGCGCGCAAGGCCGGACGCAATCAGGCCCAACAGAAATCGCCCCGCGCCGAGGTGTTCCGGCGCGAGGCGATGACAATTGCGTTCGGGACTTGGCCGGATATTGGCCGCGTCAGACGGTGGCGCGTCGATATCTCACGCGTGGATCGTTAGACGTCGCCACCGGTCGTCCATTGACGAAAAAGACGACCTCGCGCGTGCGGCCGCGCTGGCGCTGAATGCGACTGTCGTACTTCACATTCACCGCCCAGGCGGGCACGCCCCGCCGCCCGCCGATGTCCAGCAGCACCCGATAGGGCTTGCCTGAAAAGGCGACGGACATGCCGCGCGGGTTCTGCATCCGCGATTTCAGATACGTCTCGGTCGCCGCCTGATAGCCCGTCGGCATGCGTCCGAAATCCTGCGCAAACGCCTGTGTGGCGAGCATCGCCGCAGCGGTGAGAACAAAGATCAGTGGTTTCCTCATTTTTGGCTCCTTTGTCTTCGCGCCCTCCCGCTGACGGCGAGCAAGCGCGCGCGCCCAAAGCAACCTCAGGCGCGTTGGTTGTCGGCCGCGTCCGTCGAGCCCCGGCGCAGCCTTTTCGAATGGGCAGATGTCGACGTCTTGGAGCAGCGGCGGTCAGCGCTTTTGCGCGGCGCCGACACCGGAAGGCCAGCGCGAGTAAGAAGCTCGCCGGCTCCTACGTGTCATATATCTGTCACAATACCTTCATTGAACCGTAACAAACCCATAGTCAAGGATAAAGCGCAATTTTTGCGCATAATCCCAATCGTTGATCATTTTAGTTTTTGAAAATCAATGCGTTAATGATGATACGCTTTAGGGCCACACTCGAACGCCGTTGGCCGCCAAGGGGCTCGTTCGGCCGGTGAATATGACATAAACTGCGGTTACGAGGGGGCAGGTCGCGGTCGACGGAGGGGCAAAGATGGCGCGCACACTTGGGCGCTCGGTGCGGTTCACCAAGCCGGGCGGCTACATCCTGAACATGCTGTTGTTCCTGACCGTGGTCGGGGTGGTGCTCTATTATCTGTCGCCTTACAGCCCGCAGCCGACATCGCTTTTGCTTGACGCGTTCAACGCAAATCAGGCGCTGAACGGCCTCATCATCGGCGTTCTGTTTATCGGCATCGTCTACAACATGCGCCAGGCGGGCGTGGTCTCGCCGGCGGTCAGATGGGTCGAGGCGTTCATTGACTCAGGCGATCCTTCGCGTACGCGGCTGCCGCGCGCGCCAGCTCTGATCCGCGCCGTTGAAGGCATCCTTCTGGACGCGGACCGCAACAACTCCAACCGGCTCTCGCCTGAAACGACCCGCACCATTCTCGATTCGGTTGGCAGCCGGATGGATGAAGGCCGGGAGATGGGCCGCTATATCGGCAATCTCCTTGTGTTTCTCGGCCTTCTCGGCACGTTCTGGGGATTGCTTGAGACCGTAAACGCCGTCGCCGCGACGATCAGCGGCCTCGCCACGGATGGCGCGGCCGAAGACGCCGTCGCCCAATTGATCCGTAATCTGCAAGAGCCGCTCGGCGGCATGGGCACGGCGTTTTCCTCCTCGCTCTTCGGCCTTGGCGGCAGCCTCATTGTCGGGTTCCTCGACCTGCAAGCGGGACAGGCGCAGAACCGTTTTTATTCCGACCTTGAGGACTGGCTCGCGGGCAAGACCGAAACTGCGCGCGGGCGCAGCGGCGACAGCGCAAGTTATGCTGATATCGCCGACGGTGACATGGCCGGCGCGGTGGGATCGCTGGAGGCGGCGCTCGCCACAAACACCGAAACGCAGATCAAGGCGCAGGCGGGGCAGATCGCAGAATTGAAAGACGAGATTCGCGCCCTCAACCGAACCCTCATCCGCATCGGCGGCGGAGAATAGGCAATGGCCCGGCGCAGACGCGGGACCGACGCCAACATCTGGCCCGGCTTCGTTGACGGATTGTCGACGTTGCTCCTGGTGCTGATGTTCGTCCTGTCGATATTCGTGGTCGCGCAGTTCTATCTCGGCGAACGCCTGACATTGGTGAAAGACGAATTAGCGGGCAAGGACGCCGAGCTGTTGCGCCTTACCGCGCGCATCAATGAGCTCGCCGAGCAGCTCGGCCTCGCAGAAGCCGCGCGCAATGAACTCCAGGCGCAGGTCCTGTCGCTGCAGGACACGATCGACGGCAAGAACGCCGAAATCGCCGCTCTCGGCGCTTCGCTGGCCGCCAGCGCCGCAGCCGTGAAGTCGTCCGCGGAGGAACTGGAGGCGGAAAAGGCGCTAACGGAAGAGCAGAAGTCGGAGATCGCGACTCTGAACGCTCAGCTCAATGCGCTTCGCAAGCAGCTTCAGAGCCTCCAGGAGGCCCTCGAAGCCGCTGAAGCGAAAGACAGGGAACAGGAAGCCCAGATCCAGAACCTGTCGCAGCGGCTCAATGCGGCTCTCGCCCGCAAGGTGCAGGAGCTTCAGGAAGTGCGGTCGCGTTTTTTCGAGGCGTTGCGCGAAGCGCTTGGCGACCGCGACGACATCAAGGTCGTCGGCGACCGCTTTGTCTTTGAGAGCGACATTCTGTTCGGGTCATGCTCGGCTGTTCTTGGTCCTGGCGGGCAGTCGGACCTCGACAAGCTCGCCTCGGCGCTGATCGACATTCAAGGTGAGATCCCGTCTGAAGTGAACTGGGTCTTGCGCGTCGATGGCCATGCCGACCAGGCTCCACTCGGACCAAGCTGCGCGCTCCGTTTCGACTCCAATCTTGAACTCTCCGCCCAAAGAGCGATCTCGGTAGTGAACTATCTGAGGTCACGCGGCGTGCCATCGCGCCGCCTAATGGCGACAGGCTCGGGTTCAACCGCCCCGCTTGTTTCCGGCGCAAGCGCCGCAGCGCTCGCTCAGAACCGGCGTATCGAGTTCAAGCTGACGGAGCGATAAGGTGCGGCGACGAAATGACGGCGCAGCGGGCGCATGCGCGGCGGCATTATGCATTGCGCTTCTGGCCCTCACATCATCAGCCTATGCGGACGACGCCGCCTGCAAAACGGTCAAGGCGGCTGGCGAGATCAAGACCTTGCGCGCAGGGCAGATCATTTACGGCGACCTCGCCGGGAAGATCCGTATTCGGATTCGATCGATAGACCCTGAGACCGGCCAAATCTGCGGACGCGTCAAAAGCCGCGACAAGTGCTACAAATCCAACAAAGTCTATACGGGCAAATCCCTCGCTGCGTGTGGCCGCGGCGCCGGCGCTGGCGCCATCCTTTTGTTCGATGACAGCGATGGTGACTCTGGCGACGATGAGTCTGACGAAGGCGAGAATTAGTCGCCTGAAGCGTCTTTCCGGCCAAAGGAATAAAATCCGTATACGCTGAGGAGCGCCGCAGCTAACCCGAACCAGGTGAGCGCATACTCGAAGTGGCGATTTGAGAACTCAAGCCGCGTCGCCCCCCCTTTCGGCCACTCGCCGGGGTTCTCCACCCCGAAACTGTCGACATACCAATCAGGCGTCGCGACGATATCAGCGTCGTCGGCGAAACGAGCCGTGCGCCGTTCATGCCAGATGTTCGCCTCCCTGTCGTTCTCCGGACGGAAGAAATCAGCCATCCCCAAATCGAGCGGCTCGGTTTCTCGCAGGAGGCCGCGCACAACCACCTCGCCCTCGGGAAGGCCGTCATCGCGCGTTTCCCGGCCCTTTCGCCTTTGCGGCGCGAAGCCTCTGTTCACATAGACGTAGACATCGCCAGCGTCCGTCGTCCGGTCGATCCGGAGGGGCGTGAACACGTAATAGCCAGCCTCGCCATTCAGCGTGCCAAAGACGTGCGCCTCAAGGTTATGGGCATACCGGCCCTCAAGCTCGACCGGCGTATAGGAAAAATCCGTATCGGGATCGCTTTCGCGAAGACGAAGCGCTTCATCGTAAGGTATCGGCGCTGCGTCGACCCGGGCCTCAACCTGCGCGATGAGATCACGTTTCCACTCAAGGCGCCGCAACTGCCAGGTCCCGAGGGAGACAAGGATCGCGAGCGCGATCAGCGTCGCGATAGTGAGCGCGGGGCGAAAGCGAAAGGTCACGCCTCGCCCTGAACGTCGTCGCCGGTGCTTTCCGCCGCATTGTGCCGGAACTGCAACGCAATAAGCGTCGCCTTCAGGGGACGGAGCAATAAAAGCGAGGATGCGATCGCGACAATCGCCGAAACGGCGAACGCAGCGGCGATAGGCAGTCCCCAGGAGAACCGCGCCACGAAGGCGACGAGGACCGCGAGAAATCCGACAATGAAGATGACGAAGACCGCCGGCCCGTCGCCGGCGTCGGCCTTGGCGTAATCAAGCCCGCACACCGCGCATCTATCGTGAAGGCCAAGAAATGTCTTGAACAAGCGCCCCTCGCCGCAACGAGGGCACTTGCCGGCAAGACCCGCCGCATAGGGAGAAACCGACGGATACTGGTGCGCCATCCGCGGCTCCCCCCGCGCGCGTTAAGAGAGAAGGCCTTGGTTGCCGAGTACGTAAATGAACGCGAAGAGGAACAGCCAAACGACGTCGACGAAGTGCCAGTACCAGGCGGCGCACTCGAAGCCGAAATGGCGCTCCGGCGTGAAGTGGCCAGCCGCCGCGCGGAAATAGCAGACGATCAGGAAGATCGTGCCGATCACAACATGGAGGCCGTGGAAGCCCGTCGCCATGAAGAACGATGCGCCATAAATCCCGCCGCCGGAGAATTTGAACATGTCGAGGGTGAGCGCCTCCTTGTACTCAAGGTACTGGAAGAAGGTGAAGATCAGCCCAAGGATGATGGTGAGGAGAAGACCCTGCTTTAGACCCTTCTGATCGCCATGCTGAACGGCGTGGTGCGCCCAGGTCACCGTCGTGCCCGACAGCAAGAGGATCAGCGTGTTGATGAGCGGCAGGCCCCAGGGGCTGAGCGGCTCGACATCCTGCATCTGTCCGCCATGGGGCGGCCAGACGCCGCCGGTCGCATGCTGACGACCGTCATTGCCGAGATAGGCCGGGTCGCCATTCGCGTTCAGCATCTGCGTGCCGTCGGTGAGGACAATCGGCTCCATGGCGCCAGGGAACAGCGCCGCGCCGAAGAACGCCCAGAACCAGCCCGCGAAAAACATCACCTCCGAGGCGATGAAGAGCACCATGCCGTAGCGCAGGCCGAGCCGTACGACGGTTGAGGTGTTCTCGCCCGTCAGGCTCTCGCGAATGACGTCGCGCCACCAGCCGATCATCGTGATGAGGACGCCGGTGAAGCCGAGCATGAAGAGATAGGGACCGCGCAATGCGATGAAGGGATTGTCAATCGAGCCGAGAACAAGGCCCGGCTCGCCAGCGCCCGACTTCATCCAGGTGACCGCCCCGATCATCATCGTCGCGGCGGCGAGCGAGCCGACCAGCGGCCAGGGTGACGGGTTCACCAGGTGGTAATCGTGTTTGACTTCTCCGCCGGCCATGGACGCAGGACCCCTCAGCTTGTGTTCTCAATCACGCAAGGGACGACGCCCTGCAAATTGTTGCGCTCCCTATAGCCGCGGCAGGCGCAAGGTTCCAAGACCTGCATGCGCCAAAGCCTGCGACAAAGTCCCTTTCGCGGGCCAAAACGTGCGGTTCAGGGATCGACCTGAGCCAGTTCTCCAAGCGGCTCGCCGTCGGCGTAGCGGAAAAAGGTGTAAGCGAGCGTAATCGTTTCGACCTCATCAAGGTTCCGGTCGTTCGCCAGCGCCGGGTCGATGAAATAGGTCACCGGCATGGAGACCGTTTCACCCGGTTGGAGCGTCTGCTCGGTGAAACAGAAACACTCGATCTTGTTGAAATAGGCGCCCGCCTTGGCGGGCGAGACATTGAAGATCGCGCGGCCGACGATAGGCCCGTCGGAGAGATTGGACGCTTCATAAAACGCCAGGCCGGTCTCGCCGATCTTGAGCGTTTGGTCGACCTGTTCCGGCTTGAACCGCCAGGGCAGGTCCTTGCCCACGGTCGCGTCAAAGCGGATGGTGATGTCGCGGGCGAGCACCCTGTCCGCCCCCGCCTCCGCCCGCTGGGTCGTGCCGCCCCAGCCCGTCACCTGGCAAAAAGCGCGGTAAGCGGGCACCGAAGCGACCGCGAGCCCGAGCATGCCGACCGCGACGCCGACGATTCGGACGGCGGTTCGTCGGTTCGCGTCCGCTCGGACCGCAGGCCGATGCGAATTTGGCTCACCCCGCACAGCCGACATCACCCGCCGCCGCTGACGGACGCGCCGATGCGCATCAAGGTCACGAGGTAGACGAGCACGATGAACGCCGCGATCCCGCCGGCGATCGCAAGATTGCGCTGCTTGCGCCGTTTTTGTTCATCCTCGGTCATTAAGTCAGCCATCGCACGAGAAATGGGCCTAGATCGCCAGCAGGAAAAGGCCTTCCGCCAGCAGCGCGGCGAATAGTCCAAATAGATAAAGGATTGAAAAGCCGAACAGGCGCATCGCCGTCTTCGCGTCGCCCTCCGGCGCGCGCAGGAGCCGATAGGCGAGGCGAACAAACTGCGCGCCCATCACGACGGACACGACGAGATAAAGCGGTCCGCCAAGGCCGAAAGGCTGCGCGGCAGCGGCGAAAACCGCCAGGATGACCGAATACGCGAAAATCTGCCGTTTGGTGGCGGAGTCGCCCTCCACGTTCGGCATCATCGGCACGCCGACGCGCTCATAATCCGTCGACCGCCTGAGCGCGAGCGCCCAGAAATGCGGCGGCGTCCACAGAAAAATGATCATGAAGAGCGCCCAGGCCTGCCAGGGGGTATCGCCTGTGACGGCGGCCCAGGCGACGACTGGCGGCAGGGCGCCGGCGGCGCCGCCAATGACGATGTTCTGCGCCGTCGAGCGCTTCAGCCACATCGAGTAGATGACCGCGTAGAAAAAGATCGTGAAGGCGAGGAGGCCCGCAGCGACATAGTTCGACGCGAGCGCCAGGAGCGCCACCGACAAGGCGGAGAGGACAAGGCCAAAAGCCGCCGCTTCAGGCTTGGGGACGGCCCCGCGGGGGATCGGCCGCTTCGCCGTACGCTCCATGACGGCGTCGATGTCGGCGTCCCACCACATGTTCAGCGCGCCGGACGCCCCCGCGCCGACGGAGATGGCGAGGAGCGACACGACCGCCAGCCCAAACGGCAGCGTTCCACCCGCCACATAGGCCCACACCATGCCGACAAGCGCCGTGAAGATCACGAGCGACATCACGCGCGGCTTTAACAGGTCGAAATAGTCCAGCGGCCGCGCAGCGTCGGTCGGGATGGCGGGCGCGGCGACGTCTGCGTTCGCAGCGTTCAGATCGATTGTGGTCATGGACGCGTCTATGGCCGAACCGGACGCGAAACGGAAGAGCCAAGCGCGCGTCTTAAAGGCGGCCGAGCGTCACGGGGCGCCGAACGCCTTCCATCCACCTTTGGTCAGCCGCGCGCCACAACCGACTTCAGCGCAAAAAAGACGAGGATCAGCGCCATGAAGGCGAGGAAGTACGCCAACAGCGTTCCGGCCTGCAGGTTCATGAACTGCGACCAGCTCGATTCCAACTGGGCGCCCGCGGCCGATCCGCCCCCTTCAGGCGCTGCGCGCGCCAGCAGCGCCCGCGCGAACCCGCCGATCACAAAAAGAATGAGCGCCAGCAGCGTCATTGCGCCGATCTGAGACGCGCGCCGCATGATCAGCGCGGCGATGATGACCGAGCCGAAGGCGACGCCAAGAGAAACCGCATCGCCATGCAGGAATACGCCGCGCAGAATGTTCATCACGTCGTTCAGAATTGTTTGCAGCATCGTTTCGTCGCCCCTCTCTTCCCCGCACGCCCCCGAGATTGGCCCGACGCGGCCGAGCGCCGGCGAAGCGTTAAGAAAGTCTTAACGTGACAGGTCTGGCGCGCGCGTCAAATGGGGAGTGCTGCATGGAGGACGCGAAAAAAGCCCCGGCCATGGCCGGGGCTTTTTCGTGTCGGTCGCGATCGATCGATTGAGGACTAGAACGCCTTCGCGTCGCCCTTGTCGAAGCGCGGCAGCTCGTTGAACTGGTGGAAGGGCGGCGGCGACGGCAGCGTCCACTCAAGCGTCGTCGCGCCCTCGCCCCACGGATTCGCCGCCGCCTTCTTCCGATAGATAAAGAACGCGTCGAACATCGCATAGGCGAAGATCAGCATGCCCGCGGACATGATGTAGTAGCCATAGGTCGAGATCTCGTTATAGAGCGCGAAACCCTCCGGATAATCGATATAGCGGCGCGGCATGCCCTGAAGCCCCAGGAAATGTTGCGGGAAAAAGATGAGGTTCACGCCGACGAACATCACCCAGAAGTGCAGGACGCCGAGAATTTCCCGGTACTGAACGCCGAACATCTTGCCGAACCAGTAATACCAGCCCGCGAAGATCGCGAACACCGCGCCAAGCGACAACACATAGTGGAAGTGCGCGACCACATAGTACGTATCGTGAAGATAGTGGTCGATGCCGGCGTTCGCGAGGACGACGCCGGTGACGCCGCCGACGGTGAACAGGAAGATGAACCCGACCGCCCAGAGCATCGGCGTTTTGAAATCAATCGATCCGCCCCACATGGTCGCGATCCATGAGAAGATCTTGATGCCGGTGGGCACGGCGATGATCATCGTCGCGGCGACGAAATAGGCCTTCATGTTCACCGAAAGGCCGACCGTGTACATATGGTGGGCCCAGACGATGAAGCCGACGAATCCGATCGCCACCATGGCGTAGGCCATGCCGAGATAGCCGAAGATCGGCTTCTTCGAGAATGTCGAAACGATGTGGCTGATGATGCCGAAGCCCGGGAGGATGAGGATGTAAACTTCCGGGTGGCCGAAGAACCAGAAGAGGTGCTGGTAAAGGATCGGGTCGCCGCCGCCGGCCGCGTCAAAGAAAGACGTGCCGAAGTTCCGGTCGGTCAGGAGCATCGTGATCGCCGCCGCCAACACAGGAAGTGACAGGACCAGAAGGAAAGCGGTCACCAGGACGGCCCAGGCGAAAAGCGGCATCTTGTGCAGCGTCATGCCCGGCGCGCGCATGTTGAAGATCGTGGTGATGAAGTTGATCGCGCCGAGGATCGACGACGCGCCGGCGAGGTGCAGCGACAGGATCAGCAAATCCATCGCAGGGCCCGGCGAGCCGGTGGTGGACGAGAGCGGCGGATAGAGCACCCAGCCGCCGCCGAAGCCGATCTGCGAGCCGTAACCGGGTGAGAAAATCGACAAAAGAATCAGAATACCGGACGCGCCGTAAAGCCAGAACGAAATATTGTTCATGCGCGGGAACGCCATGTCCGGCGCGCCGATCATGATGGGCACGAACCAGTTGCCGAACCCGCCGATCATGGCCGGCATCACCATGAAGAAGATCATGATGAGGCCATGGTACGTGATCAGAACATTGTAGAAGTTCGCCGCCGCGGTCGCATCGCCGCCGGTGAAGTTCGTCAGGAACGTGACCCCCGGCTCCGCAAGCTCCAACCGCATCAGGCCCGACATCGCGCCGCCAATGACGCCGGCGAGGATCGCGAAGATCAGATAGAGCGTCCCAATGTCTTTATGGTTCGTGGAAAAGAACCAGCGGACGAAAAAAGGCGGCACATGATCATGATGATCATCGTGGCCTTCCGTTGCGGTTTGGGTTTGTCCGTCAGCCATCTATCGGCCCCTCTCAAAATCTCGGAACTCGTGTTTACGCGTCTCTTGCGGCGTCGCGACGCTCATCGCGCGTCGGCGCCGACGTCCGCCGCCGCCAGTTTCTTGTCGCTCTCAAACATCGGATCCATGCCGGCGAGTTCGCGCTGGCCATCGACCCAGGCCTCGAACTTCTCGCGCGAGACGACTTCGATCGCGATCGGCATGAAGGAATGCTTTACCCCGCAGATTTCCGAGCACTGCCCGTAATAGATCCCTTCGCGATCGGCCTTGAACCAGGTCTCGTTAATCCGGCCAGGCACCGCGTCGATCTTCAGCGCGAAGTTCGGCAGCGCCCAGGAGTGGATGACGTCCCGCGCCGTCGTCGTCACGCGGATCGTCTCGCCCACCGGCACCACCACGTTATTGTCCACCGCCAGGCGATAGAGCGCAGGCGTCGTCTGGTCCTCAGGAAGCATGTTCGACGTGTACTCGAAATCGCCGAAGTCGGGATAGGCGTAGCTCCACCCCCACTGATAGCCATTCACTTTCAGCGTCATGGTCGGCGCCATGGCGATTTCACGCTTGTCGCCCCGCCCGACGAGCGATCGCCCACCACGAACAATCACCGTTTCGCCTGAAGACGGCGCGTCAGCGAGCGTCACTGACACCGTATCGCCCTTGAAGCCAGAGGCCTTGAAGGCGCGGTCCGAGAGCTTCCGGAGGTCGCCGCCTTGTTCAATGAACACCTGCAAATGCCGCTTGCCGGCCACCTTGCGCGAGGCGGCGGCGAAATCATTCGGGAACTCAAATTCCGTCGTTGCGCCATCGCCCTGATACGCCACCTGCTTTCCATCCGGCGTCGTGTCTTCATTGTATAGAAGATCGAAAGAGAAGAGCGCGATCACCAGGAGGATCAGGATCGGCACGCCCGTCCAGATTACCTCAACCAGCGTGTTGTGGCTGAACTTGCGCGGTTCGGGGTTCGCTTTCGAATTGTACCGGACGATCACCCACAGGAGCAGGGCCAGCACGAATATGCTGATCGTCGTGATGATCGGCATCAGCACCGCATTGTGGAAAAAGTGCACGTCGCTCGCGAGCGCGGAGCCCGCCGGCAGCATCGCGACTCCGTTGTGGGCGTAGTTTGACGCCTCGTCCGCGCCGGCGTCCTGCGCCTTGGCGGCGGTCACTGAGAGGGTTGAAAGCGCGGCGACGGCCGCAAGCCGAAGGCTGGTCATATCAATATCCAGAGAGCGTGAACGCGATTTTGCGCCCGTATATACGCCGAACCGTCAAGATGGATAGTAGGCCGATCACCGCAGCGGCCGGAAAAACGTCGCATCTGCGCGCGACGCTGGAAAACGCCTATATATCGCAAACCAAATGCGAAAGAGTTTATGAACGTCGGCGTCTCCGACACCTGGATCCGCCGGCTGACAGCAGGGCGGCCGCGCCGCTCCATGAGGAGCATCTGAGAGGAATACATGGCAAGTTCTCTTTTCTTTAGCCGAACCGACCTGACCGAAGCCGCCGCCCGAAAGGCGCTCGACAGCGCGCTCACCGGCGCAGACGATGGCGAGCTGTACCTCGAATACACACAGTCTGAGGCCTTGGTCTTTGACGATAATCGTCTGAAGACAGCCACTTACGACGTGGAACAGGGCTTCGGCCTGCGCGCCGTCGTCGATGAATCGACAGGCTATGCGCATTCATCGGAACTCAGCCCCGAATCGTTGTCGCGCGCCGCGGCGGCCGTTTCGGCCGTTAAGGGCGGCCATTCCGGCGCCTACGCGGATGGGCCGGCGCGCACCAACACGAGCCTTTACGCCGACGACAATCCGCTCGACGCGATCGCCTTCGCCGACAAGGTCAAACTTCTCGAAGACATAAACGACTACGCCCGCAGCGCAGACCAGCGGGTGCGGCAGGTGTCGGCGTCCCTCTCCGGCGAATGGTCCATGGTGGAGATCCTGCGGCCCGGCGGCGAAATCCTGCGCGACATTCGCCCGCTCGTCCGGCTCAATGTGTCGGTCACGGCGGGCGACGGCGACCGGCAAGAGTCGGGAAGTCATGGCGCGGGCGGCCGCGAAGGCTACGCCCGCTTCATCACGCCGGACGCCTGGCGCGGCCAGGTGGACGAGGCGTTGCGGCAGGCGCTCATCAATCTCGAAGCCGAGCCGGCGCCGGCCGGCGAAATGGAAGTGGTGCTGGGGCCCGGCTGGACCGGCGTCATATTGCACGAGGCGGTGGGCCACGGTCTTGAAGGCGACTTCAACCGCAAAAAGGAGAGCGCGTTTGCAGGCCGTCTCGGGCAAAGGGTCGCCGCGCCAGGCGTCACCGTCGTCGATGACGGCACGATCGCCGACCGTCGCGGGTCCTTGACGATTGACGACGAAGGAACGCCCACGGAGCGCACCGTCCTTATCGAGGACGGCATTCTGAAAGGCTATATGCAGGATCGCCTGAACGCCCGGCTGATGGGCGTCGCCCCCACCGGCAATGGCCGGCGCGAATCCTACGCCCACCAACCAATGCCGCGCATGACCAACACGTTCATGACGAATGGCGACAAGGACCCCGGCGAGATCATCGCCTCGGTGAAAGACGGCATCTACGCGGTCAATTTCTCCGGCGGCCAGGTCGACATTACGTCGGGCAAGTTCGTCTTCAACTGCACCGAGGCCTATCGCGTAAAGGACGGCAAGATCGGCGCGCCGCTGAAGAACGTGGCGCTGATCGGCGACGGGCCGAGCGTGCTCACCCGCGTCTCCATGGTCGGGAACGACTTTGCGCTCGATCCCGGCGTTGGCGTCTGCGGCAAGGGCGGCCAAGGCGTGCCTGTCGGCGTCGGCCAACCGACAATGAAGGTCGACGCGCTCACGGTCGGCGGCGCAGCGGCTTGAGCTCCCCGCCGCGCCGACCAAAAACGCGAAAAGAAAAAAGCCGGCCCCGTGGGGGGCCGGCTCTCTTTTACCGCCCAGATACTATTGGACGTCGGAGGGTTCTTGTCAGCGCTACATGGTGAATCGCGCGCCGAGGAAGAAGTAGCGCCCGACCGGGCTGACAGGGAACGCCTGCTCGGTGATGAACGGGGTTACGTTCGTGACATTGTTGACGCCGCCAAACACCTGAATTCGATCGCTGAACTGATAGTTGGCGTTCAGATCATGGATGAACGTCGCGTCAGTAATGCCGGCGGGTCCGAAGACCGTGTCGACGGTTTCAATTTCAACGCCGCGCAGCCCCTGTTCGTCAAGGAACTGGGTGCGCCATTGAGCGGAGAGCGGTCCGCGACGGAAGCGCAATGCGCCGTTCGCCGCAAACTCAGGCCGCTGAATTTCTCCGAGCTCCGGATCGACCGCGGTAGGATCGCTTGGGTCGAAGAAGTCATTCAAACGTTCGTTCCACGTCCCGCCGAGCGTGACATTGAATTCGTTTCTGCCAACCTCGAAGTCGTAAACGATCTGGGCGTCGATGCCGCGCGCGTCGAGGCTCGCGAAGTTCACCTCCGACTGGCGAAGGAAGTCGAAACCCAGGAACTGCGGTGAACTCGGGTCCCTGTTCCGAGAGAACAGTCCGCAGAACTGGTTCGGGAAACTTCCCGAGTCGTAGCAGTTGTCGACGATGTCCTGCGCGCTCACCGCCGCGATCGCCTGATCGATCTGGATCGACCAATAGTCGACCGTGATCGACAGGCCTTCCAGGAATCGAGGTTGAATGATGGCGCCGGCGGAGAACGTCGTCGCTTTCTCTTCCTGCAGTTCCGGATTGCCGGACGTTTCGCCCACGAACCGCGCCGACAGCGGATCGTTGTACCCTTCCGGAAGGCCATCCGCGCGGCAGTTCGCAACGCGGTTCGCCGCATTCGGATCGCCCGCGGCGACGACGGCGTCGATTTCATTCTGATCGCACGGGTCGATCGGCCGGAAGAACGCCGCTTGCGCCGGGTCAAAGAGTTCACTGATGTTTGGCGCACGAATCGGTTCAGCGTACGAGACGCGGAACTTGATGTCATCAATTGGCGCCCAGGTCGCCGACGCGCCCCAGGATATCGTCGCGCCGACCGTCGAATAGTCCGCAAACCGCGCGCCGCCATTGACCGTCAGTTCCTCAAAGAACGGACGATCAGTGATAATCGGCAGCGAAATCTCCGTGTAGAATTCCCAAACGTCGAAGTCGCCGCCGGCGTTCTGGATCAGCGAGGCCGGGTCGAACACCAGCGAGTTCTGCGCATTGTCGACGTCAGAGATGAGCTGTCCCGCCGCGATGTCCGGCGTCGAGACCGGCGCAACGCCGCGCACCAGCGGATCGAACGTCGATTCACTCGTCTCGCGACGATATTCAAAGCCCGTCGCGAAACCGACCGACCCGCCTGGCAGCGTAAACAGCTGATCTAGATCGCCGACAATATTGCCATTTACGACAAACTGATCGAGCTCAAATTCATTCACGACAGTCGTCGTAATGAAGTCCACGGCGGCCTGGGTCTGGTCGCCGAACCCTCGGCCGAAGACGTTATAGGGGGCGCACTGACCGTCGCCCGGATTGAAGGTGAAGAAGCCGGGATCCGACGCAGGAATCCCGAAAGGCGTCGTTGGCGGCGGCGTGTTGCTGACGTCAGAGCGGCAAATCGCATTGCCGGACCCATCGTCAATTGCGTCCACCGCCGCGAAGAAGCGGTCAGTGATCACACGGTTCGCGTCGTTCGACGTGCGGGTGAATTTGCCATAGTTGAAGGTAAGGTCGTATTTAAACCCGTTTGAGCCTTCCGCTTCGATGCCGCTCACCATCCGCAGGACACGACGTTCTTGTTCGTTGATGTTCGGACCAAGGTCCGTCGGGTCGCGCGTGACGAAGAACGCTTCCGTCGCCGACCCCTGACCTGCGAACGGCTGCAACGTCTCCGGAATAAACGGGTTGTCCGGCGCGACCGTCAACAAATCATAGAAGGTGTTGAGCGGCCCGCCATCTAGCGCTGTCGAATCGGCGATCTTGCCTTCGAAAAACAAAGTGACGTTGTCGGCAAGGTCGTAAGACACAAAAAGGTTGCCGACGATGTTCTCAAGGTCCGGCAGCAGGAAATCCTGATTGAAGGTCTGCGCGATGCCGTCGCCGCCAAACTGGTTGAACGCGCCCGAGACGATGCCGTCCTGATATGGGCGCGGCAGCCCGGTTTCTTCATCAATCGTCAAGCAGCCTCCAAGGAAGAAGTCCGCATTCTGACCGACTGACGATTCGTCACAGTCATCGATACCGTTATTGTTGGTGTCGATGCCAATAAACGCAGTGCCAGCCGGCCCGACGATCGAGCCAGGCAGGATGACGCCGGAATTCGACGAAATCGAGAAGCGCGGATCAGGCAGGATCACGCGGCTAGGCTGCCCCGGCCCCACGTTCGGGTTCGGCAGGTCATCGGCTTCTCTGTTGTCCCTTGAGAAGTCGCGGTCGCCGAACTGGATCTGCTCGCGCTTCGAGTAATCGAACGCGACGGTGACGTTCAGGCGATCATCGAGGAAGTTCTTCCCCATGACGCCGGAAAATCCGTACTGCTCGCCATCGCCTTCGCCGGAGATGCCGCCATTGACGGAGAAATCAACGCCTTCAAAGTCTCGCTTCAAAACGAAGTTGACGACGCCGGTGACAGCGTCCGCGCCGTAGACCTGAGATGCGCCGCCTGTGAGGACCTCTACCCTTTCGACCAGCGCATTCGGGATGGAATTCAGGTCGACGATCGCTGAACCGTCGACGCCGCCCACGTGGCGACGCCCATTGACGAGCGTCAAGGTCCGTTCTGCGCCGAGACCCCGCAGATTGACGAACGCGCCGCCCACCGCGTCGCCGAAAACGCCGTCGATCGACTGTCCGGCCGGCGTCGACGTCAACAGCGCCGGAATGTCGTTCAACACGTCGGTGACGTCGAGCTGGCCTGAAAGCCTGATCTGATCCGCGTCGATGGACTGTACCGGCAACGGCGAAACGAGGTTCGGGTCCCTCGCAATCCGCGAACCGGTAACGATGATCTGATCCTCAGTATCCACCTCGTCTTGCGCAACAGCGCTTGTCGCGGAAATGAGCGCAGTCGCTGAAACGCCAAACGATAGAAGTAGGCCGCGCGAGGCGGCGCGTGCGTATCCCATAAATCCCTCCGAACCGCCCGCACATGGCGGGCGCGCAAATCTGGATGCCCATTACGCCCGCATCCCGCCGGTCTTCCGGTCACGGATGGGTTAGGCGTCCACCCCATGGAAAAATGTTAGGCCCGCACTGCTTGGGGCGCCTATGGCGCGAAGCGATTCTTTGTCATGGACGTGTCGCAATTTGAGCAGGCGTTGCGGCAACGCAACACACTTTTATGACGTTTTGACCGAAACGGCTCTTTTTTGCGGAAAATTGGCCGATAGCCGACGTGCTACTGTTGTAGTAAAGCATAATACGCCACAGTTGTCACATTTCGGTCGCGCCGATGCTGAGGCGCACCGCAACCGGCCCGGCGTCGTGCGCCGAAACAAATCGGTAAAGCGATTGTCGAAAGCGACGCGTCGCGTTCGCTCGATCTGTTTGCGCGCGGACGATCAACCGACATATAGAGCCACGAAGCGAATCTTCGGTTTCAATCCAAGCGCTCAACAGGCGATGAGGGGAACGCCATGACCAACGCCGCGTCGACGGACTCCAGTCAAGTGCGCCTGTGCCAGAACTGCGGCACGGTTCTCGCGGGCGAATACTGCCATGTCTGTGGACAGAAGGCCGAGGAGCCGAGGCGTGCGGTGCTCGGCCTTGTTCAGGACGTTTTCGTCGACACGCTCGCGATCGACGGCAAGCTGTTTCGAACGCTCTGGCTTCTGCTGACGCGGCCAGGCCGCCTCGCCCGCCGATACCTTGACGGCAAGCGGGTGCGGTATTCGCCGCCTTTCCGGCTCTATCTTTTCGCCAGCGTCTTCTTTTTCTTTACAGCGTTCTTGATTCTCTCGCCGGATGATCTGTCCGATCGAACGCAAACGCGCGTCGAGGTGGACGCCGAGGCGGAAGCAGATAGCGAGCACAACGAGGACGTCGCGCCAGAGCGACGTGCGGCCGTCGACGAAGCCGCCGAGGAGCTCGACGCCGCGGCGGCTGCGGTTGAAGATGCGCTCGGCGACGAGGTCGGCCCGCAGATCGCCGAAGTCATGAGAGGCGCAGGCGACGCAGCGCAAGCGATCGAAGACGAAGACCAGGGCGAAGACCAAGGCGAAAGCGAAGGAGAGGACGAGGGAAAAAGCGACCAGAGCCTCACGGATATGTCGTGGGATGACCTGGACTACAATGGTCCGGACTGGTTCGCGCCAATCGCCTCGCAGCTATTCGAAGCAGGCCAGCGCGCCTATGACGACCCGCGCCTTTTCTTCGCGCATTTGCAGGAAAACCTGCCGCGGACCATGCTTCTGGCGCCTGTCTTTTACGCCGTGATCCTTGTCCTGCTCTATTTTTATCGCCGCAAATACTATGTGTACGATCATCTGGTGGTCAGCCTGTACATGCATGCGGCGCTCTATGCGCATTTGTTGCTCGCGCTTCTGGTCAGTCAGATTCCGCTCCTCGATTGGGTGTGGGTCCTCACGCTCGGTTGGGCGGTCTTTCTGCCTTACGCCGTCTTCCGTCAGGCGTATCGCTCCAATTGGGTGTCGGTCTTCCTGAAAGGGGTCATCTCGACGAGCCTTTACGCGGCGGTTTTCGCATTGCTGATTACGCTCGGCCTGACCTACAGCCTCTACACCGCCTGATCTCAGCGAAAGGCGGACGATCGCGAGGTCGCGTCAGACGCGACGCCCATCGGGGCCCATTAGGTCACGGCTCGCCTCGCCGCCAAGCTCGCCCAGAAACCGCATCGCCACGGCGTCGCGTTTCAGGGTTTCCGCCGGCGCCCGCCAGGCCTCATTGATCCGTCTTGTGATCTCCAGGGTTCGGATGATCTGTTGGTAAGCGGCGGGAAACTCAAATGTCGCGATCTGAAACCGGCGCACATAGGAGATGATGGCGAACACCGTCCCGATCGCCGCCTCCTTGACGCTGACCGTGTCGTAAAGCGCGTAAAGAACGACGCCCATCAGAACGAAACTCGTCAGTCCAAAGATCCACACCTGGGTATCCGAGCGACGGATCTGCCATTGCGCAAGGGCGGAAAGATGCGCGTCGGTCTGGCGACGCGAATTCGCCTGGTAGGCGTCAATCTCCTGCTCAAGTTGGTCATTATACCCCTTGTTAAGCCGCAACAGACGGCCGCCGAATAGAACCGACGACAGGAGGATCGCGCCGAGCGCGCCAAGACTTGCGTAGAACACATTCATCGAGAGAAACGCCAGAAGAACAAGCGAGCCGACGAGATCAATGCTTGCCCGGATGATCGAAGGGACGCGGAACTCAAAGAAGTTGACCACCTCGCGCAACATGTTCGCGCGCGCCGCCGTTCGCGTGATTTCAACGCCTGCAGCCTGGGCCGCGCTCACCGCTTCAGCGCCAATATCTCGATAAATCCGGGCGTAGACGCGCGTGTCGTAGTAACGCCTCGCGCCGCCAATGATCAGCACCCCAACTTGCAAGGCCGCAAGGTAGGCGACGCCCAGCCAATCGTCTTCGACGAGGCCGTCAATGGCGAGGCCTAGCAGATAGGGCTGAAACAGCCATAGCCCCGCGGAGAGCATGATGAGGCCTAAAGTGCCGATGATCGACAGCCAATACCGCCGAAAGATCGCCCAATGGGTGATCGGCCCGCCAAGCGGTCCGAACTGATCCGCTTCTTTGTTTCGCCCGCTCATGGTCATCGCCCCAACACCCGACGTTAGACGGGCGTCAGCTCGCCTCGCGCAAGGCTCGCTCGCCGCGTTCCCCCAAATCGTCCCGCCCGACCATAGGCGTTCGCCGGGCGGCGCGCACCCCTGACCGGAGGCGTCGACCGAACGGTAATCAAGTTTTCCGTGAAGCGGGTCAGACCGCCCCGAGGGTAAGACAATTGCGCCACGCCCCAAGGCGCCGGTATTTCGATCGCCATGCAAAGCTTCGTGACGCGCTTCGCCCCCTCGCCGACTGGCGAGCTACACCTCGGCCACGCGTACGCCGCGATTGTCGTCTGGGAGGCGGCGCGACGCGCGGGCGGCCGGCTTTTGTTGCGGATCGAGGACATCGATCAGGGCCGCTGCCGGCCGGAATACGAACAGGCGATCTACGAAGACCTCGCCTGGCTCGGCTTGCAATGGGAGACGCCGGTCCGCCGGCAATCAGAGCGCTTTGCGTTCTACGAGGCGGCGATTGCGGACCTCGCCGAGCGGGGATTGCTGTATCGATGCTTCAAGACCCGTCGCGAAATCCTCGATGAGATCGCCGCCGCCCCGCATAAGCCAGAAGCGACGCTCGGCGCCGCTCAGGATATCGGGACGCCCTATGTGGGCGCCGCGTTGCCGCCAGACGAAGAACAGGGGCTGCTTGAAGCCGGCAAGCCGTTCGCCTGGCGGCTTTCGATGGCGCGCGCGCTGGAGGAAACCGGCGCATTGTCCGTGCGGTTCGAACGCCTTGACGGCTCGGCTGGCGAATCGATCCCGGCGCGCCCGGAACAATTCGGCGACCCCGTTCTCGCCCGCAAGGACTTCCCGGCAAGCTATCACCTCGCCTCCGTCCTCGACGACGCCGACCAAGGCGTCACTCACGTCATCCGCGGCGAGGATTTGACGGCCGCCGCCCATTTGCATGTTCTGCTTCAGGCGCTGTTGGACCTGCCTTCCCCCATCTATCGCCGCCACAAACTGATTCTCGGTCCCGACGGGACGCGGCTTTCGAAGCGCAATGACGCAAAGTCCATCCGCTCCCATCGTGAAGAAGGCGCATCGTTGACGGACGTCTACGCGCTGCTCGGTCTCGAATGGCGGATCGACGCGCCGCCTCCGACCTAGTGAACGGCGCTGTTCCGTCGGTCTCAGCCGAATGCGAGCCCGCCAAGATCCAACCGCCGCACGCCGCCATCGCGCAGGCAGGAAGCGACATCCACCGCCCGTTCAATCAACCGCTGCGGGTCAATGGCGGGAGCCAGACGACGGATCGCCCGCTCCGCGCCGAGTGGGTCGCGGTCAAGCGAGGCGGCGAGGGCCCGGAGCATCTGGTACTCAGTGAAGCCGATCCCGCCGCGGCAATCCCCGTCGCAGCGCGACAAAGCCGGCGCGCCCCGGGCGCGCTCCACCGCCCCGACAAACGCGGCGAGGCGCGAAATGATATCCGGCGCATCGCCGCACGACCGCCAGACGCGCCGCACTCGCACCTCACGGATGAGCAGCGCGACGCTGACCCCGTTGACGACCGCAGCCGACGTCTCGCCTTGCCCTACGGGCAGATTCCGACTGGCCCCGTTTCGCCCGCCGCTCGCGGAAGACGCATACGCGCTCTGGACTGGCCAATCGGGCCGCTGAACTTGGCGCGCTTCGCGCTCGGTTGGGTTCAATTGTCGTTCGCCCTTCGCCATTCTCGTCTCCTCGCTGGTCGACGTCCAACAAGCACGTTTCGCGAATGAATTGCAATAGCAATGAAGCGCCGGGTTTTCGCGGGAAACACCCCTCCCCTCAGGCCGTCGCCAAAGAGTCGCGCGAGCAATTGTTTTCTTGCGCGTAACGTCCCGCCCCCTACCCTGACGCGAGGGTCTTGGGTAACGTTTGGCGATGGTTAAGATGACGATACTTGGCGCGCCGGTGCCGGCCGGCCGGAGGGGAATGGCGACTGTCTTTGCGGCGGCGCTCATTCTTCAGTGCGGCGCCGCGCTCAGCGCCGAAGCTCCGCCCGACAGCGTTGCGGAAAGCGACCTTGAGGTCGAAGATGTCGACGCGCCCGAAGGCGGCTCGGCCCCCGCGCCCGCCAAGACGACGAACCCGGTGATTGATCTGGAGGTGGTCGAGCCGCTTCGCCCACCCGCCGCCGTCAACGAAGGCGCAGCCTGGAAGATCGTCAAGACCGAGTGGGATGACGCGGACGAACGCGGATACGCGGCCTTTGTGCGCGCGATCGGCTGGTCGAACTGCACCTCGCTGGAAAGCTGCCTTGCGGACCCGGCGAACCCTTATCGCCACACTGACAAACGCCGGTTTTCAGGCGATTGCGCGGACATGGCGTATACGCTGCGCGCTTACTATGCGTGGAAGAACGGCCTGCCTTTCTCTTATCAAAGCGCCATGGGCCTCGCCAAAGGCAGCCGGGGGGACCTGCGCTACTCCACCGGCGGCAATGTGGTCGCCGGACGGCGCTCAGTGGCAAGCCAGACGCCGATTTCAGCCCCCTCCTTTATAGCGCGCATTCCGGGCGAAGTCTCAACGGCGATGTTCCGCACCCATCCGGAAACCGGCGGCGGCCGCTCGTTTGACGACTTCTACCCTGTAGAGATCTCCCGGGAGGCCGTGAGGCCCGGCGCGATCGCCTATGACGTCTACGGACATGTTTCCATCGTCTACGACGTGCTCGATGACGGCCGCGTCCTCATCATTGCATCGCATCCGGATCGATCGGTCACCCGCACCGCCTTCCGTCCCAGCTTCATGCGCACGAAGCCCGCGCTCGGCGGCGGGCTGAAGGAATGGCGCCCGATCAGGCTCGAAGGCGCGACCAAGGCTGAAGACGGCAGCTACCGCGGCGGTCGCATCCGCGCCGTCAGCAATGACGAATTGCCGTCCTTCTCCATGGAGCAATATGTCGGAAACAATCCGAACCCGACGCCCGAGTGGGGCGTCGGCGAATACCGGATCAACGGCCGCGAAGTCCATTATCAGGATTATGTGCGCCTGCGGCTCGCCTCATCGGAATTTCGGTTCAATCCCGTCACGGAGCTGCGCAACGGACTTGAGACGATTTGCGGGTCGATCCGTGACAGGAAGTTCGCGGTTGACGCCGCGCGGTCGGCCCGCATGCACCTGCGGCCGCACCCCGGCCGTTTGCCGCCCAACATTTTCGGCACCTATGGCGACTGGGAGACCTACTCAACGCCGTCCAGAGACGCGCGCCTGAAAGTCGCGATGATCGAACTGCGCCGGGAAGTGGAGCGCATGGTCAATGGCGTCGCCACTGGCGCGGCGCGGATCGGATATGACGGCGACGACCTAAAGGGCGATCTCTGGTCCGCGATGAGCGAAGAGTTTGATCAATGCAAGTTCACTTACTGGCGATCCGACAACAGTCGAATTCGGCTGAATATGAGCCATGTTTTCGATCGGATATGGGGCCTTTCATTCGACCCCTACCATTGCCCTGAGCGCCGCTGGGGCGCTAACGGGGCGGAGCTTGTCCCGTGCACGGACGATGACGTGAAATCCGCATGGTACAATGCGCAGCGATATCTGCGGTATCAGGCGGAGCGGACGTATGACGTGCGCATGGATTTCACGCTTGACCAATTGAAGCCGCCGTCCGTCGCCCCGCCCGAACACGGCGGGCTCGGCGTCGACGCCCCCGCTGACGCAGACATCGCGTCCTACATCGCCGCCCTGCCTGGCGCGCCGGTGGATGACGGCGTGTCGCCTGACGCCCTGGTGGCGATGACGCCGGGCAATGGGGTCATCCTGACGACGGGCGAAGCGCGGGAATTCGACGAACCGCGTTTCCCGGAATGGCACTATAAAATCCGCAACAGCGTCGGCGGATACTGATCGGCGGGATGGGGGCCGCGACGCCGTCGCGCTTGCCCGCGGACCGCGGCCCACCATATCTAAATGCTTGAAACGGGCGTGAACGCCCTCGGCGCGCAACACCAAGCGACTTAATGCCGAGCGACTTGCCGTGAGCGCGCCATAAAGGAAAGTCTATGTCCGGTTTCCTGTTTTTTCTCATTCCCATCGCGCTCGCCGCAACGCTCATCATTCTGGGCGTCGGCATCTACTCGCTCGCGAAAGGCGGCACGTTCGCAAAGGAGAACGGCAACAAGCTGATGCGGCTGAGAATCGCCGCCCAGGCCGTCGCGATCGGCCTGATGGCGATTTTCCTGATCGCGATCGGCAAGGGCCCTGGCGGCTGACGCGTCCGAGGCCAAAGCGCCACCGTCGCGGCGGCCGCACGCGGCGCCGCTGCGCATTGAGTCTTGGTGAAGCAGCCGCTAGGTTCCCGGCTCAACGTCGAGGCGGCCCGCTGTCAATGAGCTGACGCGCGCGCCAGGCAAAGGAACGTCCCATGAAGATTCTCGTCCCCGTGAAGCGGGTCGTCGACTACAATGTGAAAGTCCGGGTGAAGTCGGACGGCACAGGCGTCGAACTCGCAAACGTCAAAATGTCCATGAACCCCTTCGACGAGATCGCCGTCGAAGAAGCCGTTCGCCTGAAGGAGGCCGGAACGGCCAGTGAAATCGTCGCGGTGACGATCGGCGTTGAAAAGGCCCAGGACCAGCTTCGCCAAGCGCTCGCCATGGGCGCGGATCGCGGACTCCTGATCAAGACGGACGCGGAGGTCGAACCGCTCGCAGTGGCCAAGCTTCTGAAGGCGGTCGTCGGCGAGGAGTCGCCGGACCTCGTCGTCATGGGCAAGCAGGCGATTGACGACGACTGCAATCAGACTGGCCAGATGCTCGCCGCGCTCCTTGGCTGGCCGCAGGGCACATTCGCGTCAAAGGTCGAACTCGCCGACGGCAAGGTCAATGTGACCCGCGAAGTCGACGGCGGCCTCCAGACTGTCGCTCTGTCCGGACCGGCGGTCGTCACAGCGGACTTGCGGCTGAACGAGCCGCGCTACGCGTCCCTCCCCAACATCATGAAGGCGAAGAAGAAGCCGCTCGACGTGAAGACGCCGGAAGACTACGGCGTCGATCTGGCGCCGCGGCTGAAGACGCTGAAAGTGGCTGAACCGGCGGCGCGCGAAGCGGGCGTGAAGGTGGAGTCAGTCGCTGATCTCATTGACAAACTGAAGAATGAAGCGGGGGTGCTCTAATGGCCGTTCTCGTCATTGCGGACCATACGAATTCGACGCTGTCCGACGCCGTCTCCAAGACAGTCACCGCCGCGCAATCGATCGGCGGCGACATCGATATTCTGGTGGCGGGTGAAGGCGCCGGCGACGCGGCGGCTGAAGCCGCCAAGATCAGCGGCGTGCGCAAAGTGCTGCATGCTGACGACGCCGTGTACGGTAAGCTTTTGGCTGAGCCGACGGCGGCGCTGATTGTCGGCCTCGCCGCCGATTATGACGCCCTCGTTTCGCCGGCGACCGCAAACGGCAAGAACATCATGCCCCGCGTCGCCGCGCTCCTCGACGTGATGCAGATCTCAGACGTCATCGCGATCGAAGGCGCGGACACATTTGTGCGGCCGATCTACGCCGGCAACGCCATTTCGACCGTTCAGTCCTCGGATCCGAAAAAAGTCGTCACGGTGCGAACGGCGTCGTTTAAGGCGGCGGAAATGACCGGCGGCGCGCCAGTTGAGACCATTGAAGCAGGCGATAAGCCGGGTGTTTCGGCGTTTGTCGGGGAAGAGCTGACGAAGTCTGACCGCCCGGAGCTGTCGTCTGCGAAAATCGTTATCTCCGGCGGCCGCGCGCTCGGCTCGTCGGACGCGTTCGAAGAGTACATTTATCCGCTTGCGGACAAGCTTGGCGCCGCAGTCGGCGCGAGCCGCGCCGCAGTCGACGCCGGCTACATGCCTAACGACTATCAGGTCGGCCAGACCGGCAAGGTCGTCGCGCCGGAGCTGTATATCGCCGTCGGCATTTCCGGAGCGATCCAGCACCTCGCCGGCATGAAAGACTCCAAAGTCATCGTCGCGATCAACAAGGATGAAGAGGCTCCGATCTTTCAGGTGGCCGACTACGGCCTTGTTGCGGATCTCTTCAAAGCGCTGCCGGAGCTACAGTCAACGCTCTGAACGGCGTTCGTTTGACGGCAAACAAAAGGGACCGGCGGACGGAACGTCGGTCGGTCCGCAATTTCTGTGACGGGAATTGCTTCCGCGTCCAGTGATTTGCCCCGTATGCTGATTTGTGTCCTGATTTGTGTCCTGATTTTTACAGTGTACTGGCCTTGCCTTTCCGCCAACTTGCTCGCGGCGTCTCGAACGCCAGGCAAGGCCTTTTATTGCAGGCGACGCAGACACCCTGCTGACCAGGGAACACATCCAAAACTCTGAGCGTCTTTGAGACGTTGCAGCGGCGTATCGCGGGCGCCGCACGCGGGTTAGGAGCAGCAACTGACCCGGCCAGACGGGGCGTCGGCTCATTCATTCGCGACCTGAAAAGTCAACCAAGGGCACTGTCTGATATCTTCGGACGCCCTGCTCGCACCCGAACGCGAGGGGAAAGACGCGCGGCGTTCATGTCACATCAACGCACGTGAGCTGACTGTTTGCGAGCTCGCTATTCCGTATGAGCATTAACTCGCGACGTCGCCAACCTGCTGGAGGGCCGCGCTGCGCGGGAGGAACTCGTTTCAGCTATCGCGAAACAGCGAAGAGCCTACTCCTCGTCGTCCGACGCGTCTTCCTCCTCGGCGGCGTCGTCAGCGCCGTCGGCCTCTTCTGCGGCGGTCTCGTCACCGTCGCCCTCTTCAGCCGCAGCTTCTTCATCGCCGCCACGCTTTTCGAGAGTCTCGAGTTCTTCGCGCGCCTCGGCGATCCGCTGGTCAAACTCATTGCAGTCTTCGCCGCCGCCCTGCAGCCGGCAGACCTGGAGCTGAGTGCGGAGGCGCTCGATATTGTCCCGCACGGCCTGGATACGCTGCTGGCGCTCAAGTTCGTCCTGCGCTTCTTCCGTCTGGGTGATGGCGTCAATATAGACCACCCAATCGCTCGCCTGACGTCTTGAAGCTTCGTAACGGGTCGCATTCACGAATGACCGTCGCGCGCGCGCCCTGATTGCGCGGTCGCCCGGTCCCGCCTGGCTGAACTGCGCCGTGCCAAGAAGCATCCAGGCGTCGCCGGTTTGGCGCGAGCTCATCCCGCCCTTATTCAGCGCGGACTGAAGCGCCCGCTCGGCGGCGCGATACTGTTCGTCAGCAAGCAACACCTGGCCGAGGCGATAGGACAACTCGCCCTTGTTCGACATCTGAGACGCTTCGCGGAGCACCGGGATCGCGCGCTTCTGTTCGCGCGACTGGCTGTAGAGCTGCGACAAGAGAATGAGGTTCTGCAGGTTCCGCTTCACCCGGCCGGCGGTCATCTCCCGCTCAAGGAGTTTCGCGCCGCGATAAGGATTGTCGAAGAATGAATAGTAATTGACGAGCGTGATGATCTGCCCTTCACGCTCGATGAGTCCTGCGCGATAGGCGACCTCCAGCACCGCGAAAGCTTCCTGATCGCGTCCGGTGCTGGAGTAGAGTCCCGCAAGCTGGGCCCAATAGCTGCGCTCGCTCGGGAAGAGGTTGATCATCCGCTCAAGCAGCGCGCCGCGCTTCGTATTCTCTCCGAGTTCTGAATAAATCAGGTTTAGAAGATCGAAGTCGCCCTTCTTCGGCTCGGCTGAGCGCAATTGCAAAACTCGTTCCGCAGGTCCGACCGCCGCGCGGTAGTTCGGAGGCGAGACCTGCGTGTAAGCAGCCGCCAAGAGATAATACGCATTCGGATCAACTGTGCCGCCGGACTGCTGGTTGGCGCGAATCCATTCGTTCAGGCCGTTGATCGCCTGCTGGTACTGTTCAAGCTGAAAATAGATCTGCGCGACATTGTATCGAAGCTGATTGTTTCTATCCGGCGGGAAGCCGCCGGTCTGGATCGCCGCCTGAAAGTCGCTCAGCGCCGCGCGGTAGTTCTCCAGGTTCACGTAGATCTGACCACGGATCTCAAGCGTCTGCGCCTTGTCGTACGCTTTTGCGTTCTGAAACCGTCCGCTGTTGACGAAGGCGTTCACTTCGGTCAGCGCCTCGCGAAACTGCTCCGCCTGGATCAGCTCAAAGACGCCCTGAAGCACCCGTCCGGTCGCCGGCGACAAGGTTTCCGAGCGTCGACGTGGTTGCTGCTCGCCATCCTCCTGCGCGACCGCAGGCAGCGGGGCCGCAATGAACATGACGCCAGCGCCGAACGCGGCGGCGTAACAAAACATCAGGCTGGCAATTGGCTTCTTCAACATTTTGTCGTCGCCCTACGCTTTTTGAATTCCCAACGCCGCCGCCTGCGGCCAGATCCCTGGGCCGTCACTCGGCGAGCTGGAAGGTGATCGCCGTCTGCACGCCGCGACGCGCCTGCGCCGTGTTGTCGACAATCTTCGGCTGATACTTCCACCGCTCCACCGATCGAACAGCGGCGCGATTGAGGCAGGAATTCGTGGAGTCAAGCACCCGCACGTTTGTCACTGTGCCATCCGGCGTCACGTCGAACTCAACGAAGACCGTCTCGGTCGCCTTCGCCCTGGACATGCACCGCTCAGGATATTGAGGCGGGATCCGAACCAGCGGCTGCGCGTCACGATCCGGGTTGAAGCCCGTGCCGATGTTCAGGTTCGTGTCGAGCGTCGGCACCGCCGCCTGAACGCCGTCAAGCGCCGGCCGGTTCGACGGGTCCGTCACCGCGGGCGGCGGCGGCGGGGGCGTGTCGAGCGTCGGCCGCTTGATGTCCTGATTCAGGTTGGAGATATCGGTGTCCTGCATCTGGGCGGTAATATCGATATTGATGGCCGCCTTTTCTTCTTCGAGCCGGGTTTCGCCGGTGATGGCGAACTTCATGAACAGGAACAAAAACACCGTCACCGCCGCGGCGCCGGGCAGTCCGATCAACAGTCGCAAGATCGATCCCATGTGACGCTCCTAACCCTACGATTCTTCAGTTGAAACGGCGATATCAGTAACGCCCGCAGCGCGGATCTGATCCGCGACCTCGACAAGGAACCGAGTATCCGCGCGAGAATCGACCTGGATCGCCGCCGTCCCTTTCGGGTTCTCACGCTTGAGCGCCTCAACGGCGAGACGCACCTCATCGAGCTCAACCTCGTCCTTATTGATCCAGATCTCGTTTTCTGCGGTGATCGCGACCAGGATGGACGCAAGCTTGCGCTCCGTCGCCGTTTGCGCGTCAGGCCGCTCGATCTCGACGCCTGGCTCCTTCACGAACGTCGACGTGACGATGAAGAAAATCAGCATGATGAAGACAATGTCGAGAAGCGGCGTGACATTGACGTCGTCTTCGTCTCCACCGCCGCTTCCGTACCGTGATCTCGCCATAACCCGGCTCCGCTACCTTCATGCGACCCTGAACATCGGCCGCTTAACTCGCCGGTCATCCGGCATGCTCTTCTTGGCCGTTCTCTTCTTGGCCGTTCTCTTCTTGGCCTTTGGCGGGGCGAGCGGCCAGCGAGCCGCCTGTCCCTGGCTTGTTTGTTCGCCAGCGCGCTCTCACCCGATCGCCCGCCGGGGCCAGCGCGCCGCCACGCAACACACTGCGTTCGAGCGCAGCGCCCGAGCGCTCTACTCCGCGCCCTGCTGCAACGCGATCGACACCGCCGCCGCCTTGCCGGCGTAGGCCTGGTCCATCACCGTCACCGAAACGCCGGCCTCCGCCGTAGGCGCGGCGTTCACCAGCACCACCCCTTGCGGCTCGCGCGCCATGAATTCTTCAACGACGGGGGTCACCGACAACGGATCGATAACGCGGACATTGTTCACCCTGACAAGGCCATCCTCCTGTACCGACAAGAGAAGCGCCGGCGGCGGCGTTGTCTCAGGCTCTTCAGGCGTGTCCTCAGGCGTTCTGACGTCGATGCCTTCTTCGCGCAAAAACGTCGCCGTCACGATGAAGAAGATCAGCATAATGAAGACGATGTCGAGGAGAGGCGTGACGTTAACGTCCGCCGCTTCTTCCTGGCGTGTGCCGCGTCGGCGCATGCTCATAGCCAACGTCCCTCCGTTAATCGTCGAAGGTCAGTTCGTCGCCAAGCGACGCGACCGCCTTTTTCACCGACTGTTCAAAGCCGTTGATGAAGATGAGGCCCGACAACGAGGCCACGAGGCCCGCCATTGTCGGGATCGTCGCGCGGGTGATGCCCGCCGCCATCAGGCGCGCATTGGACGAGCCCGTCACCGCCATTACGTCGAAGACGAAGACCATGCCGGTCACCGTGCCGAGAAGCCCGAGCAGCGGCGTCACCGCCACGAGCGCGCGAATGAGACCGTTGAACTGGCTCGCCTGTTCTTTCGCTTCGGACAGGATCTTCTCCCGAACGGCGGTTGCGTACCAGGAGCTGCGGTCCGAGCGCGCCGCCCAGGCCCGCTTGGCGCGGCTGACGACGCCATTATGCGCCAGCGTCCAGTACATCAGACGTTCAAGGATCATCGCCCACATGATGAAGGTGACGACGCCGATCGCCATCAGGACGGGCCCGCCCGCCGCAATGAATTCGCGAAGGGCGTCATAAGCCACTTGGGGGTTCAAGAATTCTAGCATCTGTCGGGTCTCCCGAAGAGCCGGAGGGACAAGCGCTTACGCCCGACCCTCAGCATGCTCCGCGACAATGCCCGCCGCCTGCTCCTCAAGGATCTGCGCCACCCGCTTCGACGCGCCGCTCGCGAAGGCGTGCAGCAGCAGGAGCGGAATAGCGGCGATGAGGCCGAGCACCGTGGTGACAAGCGCTTCAGAGATGCCGCCCGCCATAATCTGCGGATCGCCAGTACCGAAGAGCGTGATCGCCTGGAAGGTGTTGATCATGCCGATGACGGTGCCGAGGAGACCCATGAGCGGCGCCACGGCGGCGAACACCTTGATGAGGTTCAGGCCGCCTTCGAGACGCGGGATCTCTTTCAGGATCGCGTCGTCAAGCTTCAACGCCACGGTGTCGACGTCTTTCGACTGAGCCGCTTCATACGCGAGCATGACGCGGCCAAGCGGGTTGCCTTTCGACGCGCGCTGCTTGCGGACCTGACCCTTCACCGCTGAAGCGGTCATGGACAGCGTGATCCACTTATAGACGCCGAGCAGCGAGCCAAGGATCGCGATGATCACGATGGCGTAGCCGACCTGGCGGCCCTGCGCGAGGCGCTCAAGCGGGGACGGCGTTTCAACAACGAGGCTCAACAGGGTGCCGAGCGATGGGTCGATCACGCCGCGCGTAAACCCGCCGCCAGTCGCGCGTTCAACAGCGCCGGCCATGCCGGTGATGTTGCCGGCCGGCTGGCGAGCAAGAAACTCCAGCTGCCCCTGGCCTGAGTCATAAGTAAGGAACTTCCGATCAGAGAACGACACGAACGGCCCGATCCGGGTAATCTCGGTCGCCTGGCTCGATCCATCCGCCTGGGCGACCTGCGCGGTGAACTTGGCCACTTTGCCCTGCTCGGCGATCTGCTGAACGTAGGTCGACCACAAGAACCGAAGCTGGGTCTCGGTCGGCAAGGTCTCGGTCTGCGCAACCTCGCGAAGCTCCGAAGAGCGGCCCGGGAACTGCGCGCTGATCTGTGATGATTCAATCTCGGCGGTGAGCTCAGCGGCGGCGGACCGCGCCGCGCCGAAAAGCTCCTGGAACTCGCCCTGCTTGTCGGCGAGTTCCGCGTCGAGCTCGGCGATCGTCTCCGCGTTGGCATCGCGCGCGCCTTCAAGCCGCGTGCTTTCAGCCTCGGCCGCGGCCACCTGGCCGCGCGCCCGCGCAAGCTCCGCGCGCTGATTGTTGCGATCCGCAAGGAAACGCTGTTCGCGCTGGCGGTTTTCCGCGCTCACCTCGGAGCCTTCGCGACGGATGGCCTGCAGCACCTGGTCGAGGGTGACCTGTTCCTGGGCCTGGGCGACCCCGCCGACCGGAGCGGCGGCCGCGGCGATCCCGGCGACAACGGACAGGCCGATAAGCTTCATGAACTTCATGGCTTTCAGTTCCTTATTCAACTTCGCCGGATGGCTCACTGGCCCGTGACGGGCGCTTTGACGGGGATCGGAAGGAGGCTAGGCGCGGTCTGTTCTTTCGCCATGCGAAGGCCGAGCTTGATGTCAGCGAGGTAGGTCCCCTTATTCAGGTCAACCCAGCTGCGCTCGTCCTTGTCGTAGATCTTCAGAACGGAATCGTCAGGGGTCTTGAAGACGAGCGCGACGCGGCCAATTCGAAGGAACTCCCCGGACAAGGATTCGCCATTGTCGTCGATGACGCCGTCGTAAGCGCCAATCGTGCGGCCGTATTCATTCTCAATCTGGTAGGCCTCGACAATCAGGCGGTAACGCTGCGCCGCCGAAACGCTCGGATTGCCCATCGCCGCGTTCAGACGTTCCACCCGGCCGCGCCGATCATCCAGAAGGAAAGGCAGGTCAGCGTCGACAATCTCGCCAAGCGCCGCCAACATGTCCTCCATCAGGGGCTGAACCGCCCGCTGAAGACCCGATACGTTATCGATGTCCTGTCGCAGGCGCTCAATCTGAGCCTCTTGCGCGGTGATATTCCGCTGCAGAGACGCATTGTACCTTTGCAGCGATTCAAGCTGCTTGAGCTGCGCGCGGTAATCGTTCACCAGCGACGACGTTTCGTCATCAAGCTGGTCAATGCGCTGTTGGGAGGCTTTCGCGGCGTTCGCGATCTGCCGGCTTTCGTTCAGCGCCGGCTTAAACTGCGCCATGGCGATCCCGCCCAAAACGACGCCGAGCGTCGCGGCTGACGCCATGATCTTCAAACTTTTCATCATTGCCTCACCTAACGGTTTCCTTCGGCTTCAAGACAACGGCGCGCGAAGACGTGCCTGCGCGCCCAAGCATAAGGTGGAATTGCAGCCGTATAGGAGAAATCGCGCCGACCTACAGCGACGCCCGGACCCCCGAATGCAACCCCTCACCCATGATTGGATGAAACGATCGACCTTTGCAACGGGGCGATCAAAGTTTTGAGGCACATTATGTTACTTTTTCACATGAAAGTCGCATCGGATCTTGAAATCTTCGCCATCGCCACACTGCATTCGCTGAAAGTCGCCGGCCCGCGGCTGGCGCAAGATGCGGGCGACGCACTCACGTCCGGCGATCTGTTCCAGTTCGACAGAGACGCTGAGCTTAAAGGCAATCGATCAAGCGCAGCGCGATCAAACCTTGCGCGAGCAAGTCCAAACCTCGCGCGAGCAAGTAAGGTGAAGAATGGCTGGGGCGCCAGGATTCGAACCTGGGAATGGCGATACCAAAAACCGCTGCCTTACCACTTGGCGACGCCCCAAGAAGGGCGCGGGTCTAGCGAATTCCTCCGGCGGACGCAACGGGCCATCCGTCCGCGGCCGTCGACGCCGAAGCGCCAGCCCGCGGCGCGTTTACCGATTGATTTCACGCCCGCCGCTCGCTATAGCCCGCGGCTCGTCGGAGTGTAGCTCAGCCTGGTAGAGCACTGTCTTCGGGAGGCAGGGGCCGGGTGTTCGAATCACCCCACTCCGACCATTTGTCAGGCCCCCTCTTATTCAGCCTGCCTCGTATCCGGGTCTTCTTGGAATTGGCCGCCTCATAGTCCGGCCTTCCGGGGAGCGAACCCGAAATCCCCGATACTTTTTCTCCGACGCGTCTAGTTTGGCGCGCCGACAGGTTCGCTCTTACCCGCAGGAATAACGCCCTCGGCCGCGGCTAATGATAAAATTGCGGTGTACGGATAATCTGAAGCGCCGGGGAACAACCGAAAGGCCTGGCTCCAGCTCACTGCTCTTGACCGCCAGGAACGCGCCGAGCGTTCAGCAACGCTGGACGACAGCCTCAAGGCGGCGACAAGCTCCGGGATTAGGCTCTATGCTGACAAAAGGCGCCTGCTTTGGCGTGTCGAAGAAGCCGCAGCTTTGTTGACGTAGGGGCCGCCCAACCGCAACGGGCGCTCCATCGACGCTTGGCGTAGTCGGGGCTGTTCGCTTGCGCCTACGCGGCGAATAGGTCGTCCGGGTCCGTCAGCGTCTTGAACTCCAGAGCGTTGCCGCTCGGATCTCGCACAAACATCACTCTTTGCTCGCCTGGCTCGCCCTCATGGCGCAGCGTCGGCGGAATAATCACCTCCAGATCGCCCGCCGCGCCGGCCTCGACAAGACGCGCCGTCAGGGTCTCCCATCGCTCGCCGTCCAGCACGACGCCAAAATGCCGGACCGGCACCTCCTCCCCATCGACGTGGTTGCGCGCGTCGCCCGCCTGCGCGTCCGACAGATGCGTGACGAGCTGGTGGCCGAAAAAGTCGAAGTCGATCCAGTGCTCGCTGCGCCTTCCGGTCGCGCAGCCAATGAGGCCTCCATAGAACCGTTCGGCCGCGCCGAGATCCCGCACCGGAATCGCAAGATGGAAAGGCGGCGCGCCGGAAACCCGTTCGCCGCTCGACTTGTCCTGATTTGCCATCGTCCTATCCCTTGGAGCACGCGGCCGCCGCTTGCGGGCGCGCGCTGCACACCTTAGCTGATCTCACGCAATGAAACCGCCCTTCGAACGCAGCCGTCAATCTGGCTGGCGGGAGCGGCGCACAGAAAGACCTAAGGGAGAAAGCCGACCCTATGACCGATCAATCCTCGTTCGCCCGGCTCGCCGACGATTTTCTCATCGCCCCGCAGATCACGCCGGAAGACATCGCCACACTCAAAGCCGAAGGCGTGCAGCTGATCATCAACAACCGACCGGACGGCGAGGAGCCAGGCCAGCCGAAATCGGCTGACATTGAAGCCGCAGCGAAGGCGGCGGGCCTCACTTATGTGGAGATCCCCGTCGGTCGCATGGGCGTCACATCGCAGCACCTCGACGATTTCGACGCGGCGGTGGCGCAAAGCGGCAAGACCCTCGGATTCTGCCGGTCCGGCATGCGCTCAACCATTGTCCGCGCCATGGCGAAAGCCCGTGGCGGCGCTGACATTGACGCCTTGATCGAGGAAGCGGCGGGGGCCGGATATGACATCACCGGCCAGCGCTCGATACTGGAGTCCGCTCGCGACGGCTGAGGCCGGGCGTTATCCGTTTCGCCGGCTTCGACGCAGTCGCCGCTTCAGTCGCGAATTCAGTAGTGAATGATGACCCGCGCGCTGCGTGACGCGGCAGGAATGACGATCGTTTCGGTCAGCGTCACCGCACAGGCGAGCCCCGCCACACCGCGGCCGCTTTCATCGGTCGCCTTCGCCTCCGCGCCGGCGCCGCAATCTACAAAGCTGCCAGGCTCGCGCGCGACCACATACCGATAGTTTGGAGGGGCGACGACGAACGCCGCGTCCGTCACGCCGTCACGGGCGTCCGCCAGCGCGACGCCCCCTGCGGCCGGCGTTTCGGCTGCCGCAGGCGACACCGCGAGAGCGGCGATGGCGAAAAGGCGAATTCGTATCGGTTTGGCGCACATGCCAGCGAAATCGCAAACTTGGCGCCGCGTTTACCGTTAACCGCCGGCGGCGCGGGCGACCGGCCGTTCGATCGTCTGTCCACTTCACGTTTCAGCGTATTCGCGCTCGCCTCTCGATCGCGACGAGTTTATTTTGACTATCTGGCGCGATAGGCCATGTTGCGAAGGTGATCGGCGCGTTGAACGGGGGCGGCGCGCCTGTCGCCAGCAACCGGGCAAGATCGGGCAAGATGAGGACCGGCGAGGGCATGTTCCGAGACTTCGAAATCTCCGGCAATCAACTGATCCTGAAGGAATCCGGCGCGCATATCCCGCTGACGACGGGGCTCGCCAAAGAAGCGTTTCGGATCGCGAGCTTTGTGGGTCTCGTGCAGGGCGTTCGGGCGAGCCGTTTCCTGAGGGGCCGCGAACCGCGCGCGCGGATCTCTTTTTTCCCGCGCAAGCCGCGTTCCTATTACGCGATCTGGCCCGTCTGCCAGCTCGCTGACGTGAAGATCGTCGACGCCCATGAAGAGGCGGATATCCACTTCTATTTCGAGGACGTTGAGTTCCTCACCGCGCCGCGCGGCGTTCCCACCAACAAGCCGGCGCTTAATGTCGGCTGCCACGACATTCGCAAGAGCGTCGTCGCGCGCGTCTTCGAGGAGACCTTCGGCTACTCCCTGACGATTGATCCGCGCGCCCATTTCGGGCCCGCCGTCGAGAAGTCCGAGAACAACGGCACCCATGACGGCCGGATCGTCTCGTGCCCCCTCACCTCCCCACGCAGCGACCGCGTCTATCAGCGCCTGATTGACAACACCTTTGACGGGCGCGACTTCGTCGACATCCGCACCCCGATCGTCGGCGGACGGATTCCTTTCGTCTACCTGAAGCGCCGCACCCGGGATTTGCGTTTTTCCAATGACAATCACCGCGTCGACCTCGTGGAGGCGGACGCCATGCTCTCACACGACGAACAGGAGAGCATTCGCGCCTTCGCCCGCGCCATGCGGCTCGACTTTGGCGGCCTCGACGTTCTGCGCGATCGCGAAGACGGGCGCGTCTACATCGTTGACGCCAACAAGACCGACATGGGCCCGCCGGCCGCGCTTAACGGCAGAGAAAAGTTCCGGGCGATGCGCGGCCTCGCCGACGCCTTCGCCGGCTTTGTCGACGATCTCCTACCCGCCTCTCATGGCTGAAGACATGGCGGCGGCGCGCCCATCCGAAATCCCGTTCGTCAAGGACGTCCAGTTCGAATACGGACGGCCAGACGCCTTATCGCCGCTTATTCGACGCGTCATCGCCAGGAACCCCGGTCCCTTCACCTATACGGGCAGTGGGACTTATATTATTGGGCGGGAGGCAGGGCCCGTCGCGGTCATCGATCCGGGTCCTGACCTTCCCGAGCACATCGACGCGCTCCTCGACGCGATCGGCGAGGCGACAGTCTCCCATATCCTCATCACCCATACGCATCAGGATCATTGCGGCGGGGCGCGGGCGTTCGCCGAGCGAGCCGGCGCGCCGATCCTCGGGTTCGGTCCGCACCCGACGCCGAAGGACAAGCCGATGGCGGAATCGCCAGCGCTCGAAGAAGACGGCGACGCCGCTTTTGCGCCGGATACGGAGATTGGCGACGGACATGTGGTCGCGGGCGACGGCTGGCGCCTCGAAGCGATCCACACGCCGGGGCACCTCTCAAACCATCTGTGCTTCGCCTTGCCGGAAGAAAAGGCGCTCTTTACCGGCGATCATGTGATGGGCTGGTCGACGACGGTCGTCGCCCCGCCTGACGGCGACATGGGCGCCTATATGGAGAGCCTTGACCTTCTCCTCGCGCGCGACGACGCGCGCTACTACCCCACCCATGGCGCGCCGATCGACGCGCCGCAGCGTTTCGTCCGCGCGATCCGCGCCCACCGGCGCATCCGCGACGGACAGATCCTGGAGCAGCTTCGCGACGGGAAAACCCGCATCCCCGAAATCGTCGACGCGGTCTATCAGGGCCTCGATCCGCGTCTGAAACCCGCCGCGGCGCTGAACGTCCTTGCGCACCTCATTCGTCTACAGAGGGTCGGCGATGTGGCGGTCGACGGCGAGGCGGGATTGGAGGCGGCGTTTGCCCTTCAAGAGGCTGTTAGTATCGCAACTGTAGATTTACAAGGCGATTGAAACGCCAATCACGGCGTTATTAATTTTCATATTTCTTAATATATTACCAATTTTTCAATAAAAAATTGATATTATATCTATATATAAGTTAGTATACTTTAATAGAAGGGCTATACGGAATGAAAATATTAAATTCGACTTCTGTCGCGAGATACCGTTCTTGGGTAAGGAGTTGGATTGGTAATTCTGCTGCGGCAGTTGGATTTATTGCAGCAATTTTTGCTTTATTTGGCTGGACAATCAATAACTTTCTTTCACCTTCAATAACAAAGCGCATAGAGAGTGGCGAAGAATTCTGGGTCTCGTTGACGGCTACAGAATGTGACGATGATCAATTTTTAGTTGACGGCGAAAGTACCCAAATTGGAGCCCTGATTTGTGGTGCGTTATATAAGGTTCGATTCCAAGAAGAGAATACTTCATGGTTAACAGAGGGGTTGAATCGCGGAGAGAAGCGTTCTTGCAAGGTCCGTTATGCACGCAGGTGTGAAGAGGTGGAGCAAAATAACAAAAGATGTATCCCGTACGAAGATACGCCAAAACCATCCGACATGAGAATTTCATTGTGGGGTCACCTCGCGCATTTTGACCAAAACGGGACCGTGAGAGACGAGAACAAAACAATGGAATTGGGTAAAATTGATTTTCCAGAGGAAAATAATTCTTCAATGAAAGATGATTGGTGTTTTGATCGGAATTCGACCTTATATTTTAATTCAAATTTTGCAAAAATCTCTAATTAAATATTTTATAAATAGAACTTTCACTTGGTCTAAATGGTTTAAGCAGCCAATAGCTTTATCGCGATAGCACGTTGACTTGTGAGACGCTGGCGAAAAAAATCAAATAAACCTCTCCAGCAGTAGCGCAATGGGCCATTCTCCCTAAGCACAGTCAGGGTCGCCTCTCACCTTCCAAACTCCAAAGCTAGAATCACCTCAATGGCTCGGCGCAAGCCGCCGCCGGGCCTCTGTGACAAAGCGTGTTTGCGCCTCCGTCGGATCGCCTTCGGCCTGCGCCATCGTCTCCAGCATCACGAGGAACCGTTTTCGTTCGTCTGCGTTGCAGTGCGCCTCGATCGGCGCCACGAGCTTTCGCATCGCGCCGCCCGCGTCCGCCACCTGGCCGACGGCCATGCGGGCGAAGGCGAAGAGTTCGTTGACCGTCTGATCATCCGCCTGGAACTCATTGCGCATGAGCGAGAGCATCACGTCGCGCTGGCGCTCGGTGATGGCGCCGGCGTAGCTCGCGATCTGATAGAGCGCGATCGCCGCGGCCTCACGCGGATCGGCAATCGTCTCCACGAGCCTTTGGTTGGCCTTGCGCGACCACTTGCCCGATCGCCAAAGGCCTTGCGCGTCGCGCAACGCCTCCTGGCCTTCATGCGCCGCGCTGACAAAGTAGCGGAACGCGAAAAAGAGCGCAGTGAGGCCACCCAGAACGGCTATAATGATGTGCACGGATGACTCTCCCCTATATCGGCGTTACAGGTTTCTCCAACGCCCCCTCACGGATAAAGCCGGCTCGTCTCCCAGGGGCCGTCGCCCTGACGCGCAAACAACAGCCGGTCGTGCAGGCGATATGGGCGGTTGACCCAGAACTCGATCGACGACGGCCGCAGGCGGTAGCCCGTCCAATGCGGCGGCCGCGGTACGTCCTTGCCTTCATATCGCCGCTCCAGATCCTGAACCGCATGCTCCAGCGCCCCCTCGCTCGGCAATGGCCGCGACTGATCGGACGCCCAGGCGCCGATTTGCGCGCCGCGGGCGCGCTGCGAGAAATAGTCGTCCGCCTCCACGGCGGAGACTTCGGCGACTTCGCCGCGGAACCGCACCTGCCGCCGGATCGACTTCCAGTGGAAATTGATCGCCGCCCAGCCATTCGCGGCGAGCTGCCGGCCCTTGGCGCTTTCCCCATTCGAAAAGAACGAGACCCCCCGCGTGGAGAAATCCTTCATCAGGACGACGCGCACATCCGGCAGCCCGGTGCCATCCACCGTGGCGAGGCTCATGGCGTTCGGGTCGTTCGGCTCGTGCTCTTTCGCCAGCATGAACCACTCCTCGAACAGCGCGAACGGATCGCCTTTCGTGAAGACGTCGCCCTGGTCCGCATCGACGGCGTAGGCCTCAGCGGACGGCGTTGGCGGGATCAGATCTTTGCGGGGCATGGGCCGTCTTTCCTCTCTCAAGCGAGCGTGGGCGGGCGTAAGCGAGCGGCGTTTGCGCCGCCACCATGAGACATATACCTTGCGTCGTTCATTTTCGACCGGGCGGCACGCCTCCGCATCCAGGGCCCCAACTTCATGTCCCACAACACGTTCGGCCACCTTTTCCGCGTGACGACCTGGGGCGAGAGCCACGGCCCCGCGATCGGCTGCGTCATTGACGGGTGCCCGCCGGGCGTTCCGTTTGACATCGCGCGCATCCAGGCAGCCCTCGACGCGCGCCGGCCCGGGACCTCGCGCTTCGTCACCCAACGCAAGGAGCCTGATCAAGCAAGAGTTCTGTCGGGCGTTTTCGAGGATGACCGTGTGCTCGCCGCGCATGGGCTCCCCGTCACCACGGGAACACCCATCAGCCTCATGATCGAAAACGTGGACCAGCGATCGAAGGATTATTCTGAGATCCGCGATCGCTATCGTCCGGGCCATGCGGATTTCACCTATGACGCCAAGTATGGCGTGCGCGACTATCGCGGAGGCGGACGATCCTCCGCCCGCGAAACCGCCATGCGGGTGGCGGCGGGCGCCGTCGCTGACCAGGTTCTCGAGGCCGTCGCGCCGGGCGTTGTCGTTCGCGCCGGAATGGTGGCGATGGGACCGCACCAGATCGACCGTACACGCTTTAATTGGGAGTCCGTCGACGCCAATCCTTTCTGGTGCCCCGACCCTGAGGCGGCGACGGCGTGGGAGACCGTCCTCGACGCGACGCGGAAAAGCGGCTCGTCGCTCGGCGCCGTCATCGAAGTGGAAGCGACAGGCGTTCCCGCAGGGCTCGGCGCGCCGGTCTATGGCAAGATCGATTCCGACCTCGCCGCCGCGCTCATGTCCATCAACGCGGTTAAGGGCGTTGAGATCGGCGCAGGGTTCGAGGCGGCCGCGCTCACCGGCGAAGAGAACGCCGATGAAATCCGCATGGAGAACGGCGCGCCCGCATTCCAGTCGAACAAGGCCGGCGGCGTCCTCGGCGGCATTACGACGGGCCAGCCGATTGTCGCGCGCTTCGCCGTGAAGCCGACGTCATCGATCCTGACGCCCCGGCGGACGGTGACGAAGGACGGACAAGAGACGGACGTCGTCACAAAAGGCCGCCATGACCCATGCGTCGGCATCCGCGCGGTTCCCGTCGGCAAAGCGATGATGTCGTGCGTTATCCTTGACCATCTCCTGCGCCATCGCGGCCAATGCGGGTGATGCGGCGCGGCTGGTCCGGCGCGCCTGCTAGGGAGAGATGAACCGGCGGCTGCTCCGGCCTTCGCCGCAATCAGTCCACGCGACGGAAACAGGTCGATTTCGTCAGGAGGCCGATCGTCTCGCCTGTCTTTTCAAAACCTGCCTCGCCGAAGAGCGCTGGCAGGTCTTCGCGGCAATAACTGTCGAAGAACGGCTCATGAAAACCTGCCGGGAACGCCTCAAACAAGCCATCGAGTCGAGGCTCATCTCCGTACTGAAGAGTGTCAGTGACGACGAGCGCGCCGCCGGGACGGATAATGCGCGCAAGCTCCGCCGCCGCCGCCCGGCGCGCCTTCGGCGGCAATTCGTGAAAGAGGTAGACGCATGACGCGACGTCAATCGACGCATCGTTGAGGCCAGTCGCCTCCACTTGCGCGCGCCTGTACCGGACGTTCCTGAAACGGCCAAGTCGCGCGCGCGCCTTGCCGAGATAAGCCGGCGAGAGATCCAACGCGGTCGCGTCCAAATCCGGAAAATTGTCGAGAACCTGCTCTAGAAACCCACCATCGCCGCAGCCGGCGTCGAGATAGCGTCTGCCATTCCCGCGCGGCGCAAGAGCGTCGGCGATGAACGGCAACGCGGTTCGGCGCATCGCCATCGCCGCGCCGGTGAAGAGCGTCTCCACCTGCATTTCGTACCGGTCGGCGGAGGCGGCGCTCAGCCACCCGTCCGTCTGGAAATGAAAGTTCTGGAGGAAGTATGTCGGAAAATCGCCGGAGGCGGCCGCGTGCCCGCGCGCCTCAACGCCGCCACGCGAAGACTTACGGCGCGCAACTTTCGCCGTGTCGGCCACATAATCGCGGGACGCGGCGAAGAGACGGCGCGGCGACGGCGCGCGGCGAAGCTCCGGCGGCAGACGATAAACGCCATTGCGCACATTGCGCCAATCCGCCGCCATCAACTCGAAATAGGACCGCCGTAGCCGTCCTCGGTCGACAGGGCCGAAAGCGCTTTTCGGCGGCGCGCGTCCCGGCTCATCGATCGCCCCGACAATACGCTTGCCTGCAAGATAATGGCCTGTATGCCATGCGGTTCGCGCAAGTTGCCCGGCGCCGTATAGGGGCGCAAGGGTCATCGCCCGCGCGAGCCCGGCGAAATCCGTGCCTCGTTCAGTCATCGCGCGCGTCCTTCCTCCGCCCGGTCATCGGCGAAAGACGCCGACCAACTCCACATGGGAAGCGTAGACGAACTGATCGATCGGCGTCACCTGCGTCAGAGCGTATCCGCCTTCGGTAAGGAGCGCCGCATCGCGGGCGAAGGTCGCAGGATTGCAGGAGACGCCGACGACCGTGCGCACGGACGAAGACGCCAGCGCCTCCGCGAGCGCCTTCGCGCCGGCCCGCGGTGGATCGAAGACGACGGCGTCAAAACGCGCCAGTTCGTCCGGCTGGAGCGGTCGGTCATCAAGATTTCGAACCTCCGCCGTCACCTCGCCCATTGCGGACCCCATCCGCCTGGCGGCGGCCGCCGCGTCCCGCAAGGCGTCGACGCCAGCCTTGTCAGCATCGGCGGCGTAAACGCTTGCGCCGGCCGCAGCCAACCGCAGCGCGAACGTTCCGCATCCGGCGTGGAGGTCGGCGACACGCCGCGCGCCGTCAACGGCGCGAAGAACCGCCTCTGCGATCGCGGCCTCGCCTTCCGCGCTCACCTGAAGAAACGCCCCCGGCGGCGGGGCGACCGGAACCGTCCCGAACCGGACGATTGGCGTTTCCTTCACCAGGAGCGGTTCGCCGTTCAGCGACACCCGCGCGAAGGCCGCCTCTGAGGCGTTCGTCGACAAGTCGCGGAGGGTCGCATGATCCGGATCCCGCAGTCGGCGCGAGCGGATATCGACGTCGAGACCGTTGTCCGCCGCCGTCACGACGAGGTCAAACGCCGGCGCCGGAACCGCCGCCGCGAGACGTTCAAGATCCGGCAGCCGCTCAGCGAAGTCCGGCCGCAGGACGACGCAGCCATCCACAGGGACGATCGCTGAAGACCGTCGCTCGTTGAAGCCCACGACCGTCCGCCCGCCCGACTTGAAAACGGCGAAAGTCGCGCGACGCCGGGTCGCGGCGGGCGTCGCGACCGTGTCTTCGACAGGCGCGTCGAGCCCAGCGCGCCGCAGCGCCTCGACGACGCGGTCGCGTTTCCAGTCGCGTTGGAACGCGGGCGACATGTGCTGCAGCGCGCAGCCGCCGCAGCGGCCGTATTGCGGACATGGCGGATCGACGCGCTGCGGTCCGTAGACAGACAGTTCCGCTATCGCCGCGCGATCGCCTACGACATCGAACGCGCCTTCATCGCCCGGCGCGGCGTAAGGCGCGAACGCCTCCGCGCCGGTCTCCAACTCGATGACGCCGTCGCCCTTCGCGCCGATGGCGACGCAGCGTCCGGCGCGCCGCACCGGCGCCGGGCTTTGCGATTTACGCCGCCTTGACCGCGCCAAGGAGAAACTCCTGATTGCCGTCGCCGCCCTTGATTGGGCTCGCCATCGTCCCGAGCGACTTCCAACCCTCTTGAGCGCCCATCCATACCGCCATGTCCTCCGCCACGCCGAAGCTGTTGGCGTAGCCCGGCCTGACGAGCCCGCCCTTGCCGAGCGCCGCACGCCCGACTTCGAACTGCGGTTTGACGAGCGCGGCAAGCCGGGCGCGGGGTCCGCAAAGGCCGAGCGCCGGCGGCAGGGCCTTCTTCAGGCTGATGAAGCTGACGTCGCAGACGAGCACGTCGATCGGGTCAGGAATAAGCGCCTTGGTGAGCTCTTTCGCATGCGTCTTTTCAAGATTGACGACCCGCGCATCGCCGACAATCTCCGGCGAAAGCTGTCCCGTCCCGACATCGATGGCGTAAACCTTGCGCGCCCCGGCGCGCAGAAGAACATCCGTGAACCCGCCCGTGGACGCGCCAAGGTCGAGACAGGTCTTGCCGGCGGGATCGATTTCGAACGCTCTCAACGCCGCATCAAGCTTAACGCCGCCGCGCGAGACATAAGGATGCGCGTCTCCATCGACGAGGACCTCCGTATCAGGAAGAATATTCGTGGAGGGCTTCCCAGCGACAACGCCGCCGACGCGAACGAGGCCGGCCTTGATGGCGGCTTGCGCCCGAGCGCGGCTTTGAAATGCGCCGCGCTCGACAAGGGCTTGATCCAGCCGCTTGGGCAATCGCTCGTTCTCGGTCATGCGCTCGCTATAGCGCGTCGCGGCGACCTCGGCAAAACGCGAAAAAAGGGTCCGCAATGGCTCGATTGCGGACCCTTCCTAAGACATGTCTTATCTCTAGCCGCGCTGACCTCCACGCGAGGTAGAACGCCTGCGCGGCTTTGACTTACGCGGCCTTCTTCAGGGCGCGGCGCGCTTTCTTCAGCTTGGTTTGCTGGGTCGAGATCCGCTTCTTGCGGGATTTGATCTCTTTCTTCAGCGCTTTGACTTTTTTGTTCGCCATGTCGTCGAACTCCTTTCGTCACGCGAGCGCACTTCTTAAGACGATCCGCCGTCTTCATGTTTCGAGCAAAAATCTCGAATGAAACCGCGGATCTCCCTGGCCGCGCTCGTATCCAGGCGATCGCACAGCTCGACAAAACGGTCCCGCTCCACCGCATTAATGCGGATGACGAGTTGGCTGTCCTTCGGCTTTTTGCCGCCGGACTTGCCGCCGCTCCCTTTGAGCTTTTCGACCCGCTCCTTTTTCGGCGCGCGCCGTTTGTCGCTCGGCATGGTGCGGCTCCCGAATCGCCGACTACACAATGTACATCATATGTATATACATTTTCGAGCAATAGCAAGCGCAATTTTTGCGCCTGCATTCAGTGCGCCATCGACGCCACAAAAAAAGCCGGCGCAGCGGAGCGGCCGCGCCGGCGGGAAAGCGGAATTCGTGCTGATAGAGTTGGGCCGTCGGCGTTTCAGCCCCTTAAATTGACCACCTCCGCGGAGACGCCAAGCGCTTCGCGCACGCGCTCAACGATATGCGCCGAATTGAGGCGCGCGGTCTCGTACATGTTGAAAGGCGAATCCTGATCCTGGAAGACGTCCGGCAAATGCATGGTGCGGACCTTCAGCCCGCCATCCAGAACACCCTGCGAGGCGAGAAACTGGAGCACAAACGCGCCGAAGCCGCCGCGCGAGCCTTCCTCGACCGTGACCAGCACTTCGTGCTCGCGCGCAAGTCGCAGGACAAGATCCGTATCAAGCGGTTTGGCGAACCGCGCGTCGGCGAGCGTCGTCGACAGTCCCTGCGCCTCCAGCGCCTCAGCCGCCTTCATCGCCTCGCCTAGCCGGCCGCCGAGGGACAGGATCGCCGCTTTCGTCCCCTCACGGATGATACGGCCCTTGCCGATCTCAAGGACTTTCCCGATGGCGGGCAGCTCAACGCCCATACCTTCGCCGCGCGGATAGCGCCACGCGATCGGCCCTTCAGAGTACTCCGCCGCCGTCGTCGTCATATGGACAAGCTCCGCCTCGTCGCCCGCCGCCATCAGAACGACGTTCGGCAGACAGCCGAGATAGGCGATGTCGAACGCGCCGGCGTGAGTCTGGCCGTCCGCGCCGACGAGGCCGGCGCGGTCCATGGGAATCCGTACAGGGATGTTCTGGATCGCCACGTCATGAACGACGCTGTCATAAGCGCGTTGCAGGAAGGTCGAATAAATGGCGCAGAAAGGCTTCATGCCGTCCGCGGCGAGGCCTGCGGCGAACGTCACCGCGTGCTGTTCAGCGATGCCGACGTCGTACATGCGGTCCGGATAGACATTCTCGAACATGTCGAGGCTGGTGCCGGACGGCATGGCCGCGGTGACGCCGACGATCTTTTCGTCGGTTTCCGCCAGGTTGATCAGCGTCTGCGCGAACACCTTCTGATAGGCCGGCGCGTTCGGCGTCCCCTTCTTCTGCTTGCCGGAGACGACGTCGAACTTGGCGACGCCATGGTATTTGTCAGCGGCTTCCTCCGCGTACGAATAGCCCTTGCCCTTCTGCGTCACCACGTGGACGAGGACGGGCCACTCGCTCATATCACGGACGTTTTCAAGAACCGGGATCAGATGGTCGAGATTGTGCCCGTCGATAGGCCCGACATAATAGAAGCCGAGCTCCTCAAAGAGGGTCCCGCCCGTGACCATGCCGCGGCCGTATTCTTCGGCGCGCCCAAGCGCCTCATAGACCCGGCGCGGCAGGCGCTTGGAAAGCTGCTTGGAAAACTTCCGGAAGCCCTGATAGACGCCGGACGATGACGCGCGAGCCAAATACGCGCTCATCGCGCCCACCGGCGGCGCGATCGACATGTCGTTGTCGTTCAGGATAACGACGACTTTCGAGCCGAGATGCCCGGCGTTGTTGAGCCCCTCATAGGCCATGCCGGCGGACATTGACCCATCGCCGATGACGGCGATCGACGTCGTCCCCTTGTTCAGATGCTTCGACGCTTCAGCGAAGCCAGTGGCGGCGGAGATGGACGTCGCGGCGTGGGCCGCGCCGAATGGGTCGTATTCGCTTTCCGAGCGCTTGGTGAAACCTGAGAGCCCGCCGCCCTGGCGCAGTGTGCGGATCCGGTCGCGCCGGCCGGTGATCACCTTATGCGGGTAGCACTGATGACCAACATCCCAGACGAGGCGATCGTCAGGCGTGTTGAAAACATAGTGGATCGCCGTCGTGAGCTCCACGACGCCAAGACCTGAGCCGAGATGGCCGCCGGTCTCGGACACCGCGTCGATGACTTCGGCGCGCAACTCATCGGCGAACTGGCGCAGCTGGCTGCGCTCGAGCTTCCTGAGATCAGCCGGATAAGCGACGGTATCGAGCAGCGGCGTGTCGACGGACATGGAAAGACCTCACTCAGCGGCGCGCAATGACAGGTCATCTGACCCGCTGCGCGAATGAAAAAAGCAGGTCCGCGCGGACGCCGCGCGGATTGATCGTCATCAATACCGCACCGCGACGGTAAGGCCAAACCCGCATGATAGATTGATCAGTTCAATTCTTTTGCGCTCAAAAGCGTCCCGAGACCGCGCCGCCCCCAGGCTGATCGAAAGCCCGGAGCCCTATTCGAAGCTCGCCGGCTCCGCCACGGGCTTGCCGTCGCCCGCCTTGACGATCTTCTCTATCCGCTCTTCGGCCGACCTTAACTTCGCCTCGCAATGCGCCTTCAGGGCCGCGCCGCGCTCATAAAGGGCGATCGATTTCTCTAGCTCAACGCCGCCGCTTTCAAGCTTCTGGATGATGTCTTCAAGCTCGGCGAGCGCCGCTTCGAACGATACGGCGCTGAGGTCGTCAGCTTTGGCGGTCTGTTTCACCATGTGGTCTGTTTCACCATTATGTCGCTCCTGTCGCGCTACTCCGCGGCGAGACGCGGTTCGGCCGCCGCGTCGCGGTCCGGGTCCGATCGTTCGTAGACGCGCCACGAAAAATAGTGATTGCCACCGACATGATCGACCTTGCGCCAGCGGATTTTACGCATTCGCCGGTCCAACATCCAGTTGAGGTAGCCGTGTCCGCACAACATGACGTCGCCGGCGCCGGCGAGGTCGACCAGTCGGTCGGCGACCTTGGCGACGCGGCGCCATGCGGCGGCGTGGTTTTCGATCCCGCCCGGCGCATAACCCCAGAACCAGAAACTGCGCGAGACAACGCCCCAGGTCCCCGGCCGAAGGCGGATGAAGGGCGTCGGCGGCGGCGGCAGGGGCGCCTCGACATAGATTGGGTCCTGAGGCGCCTCGCGACGCCCGTTGGTCAGCATCCCCGCTGTTTCAATCGCCCGGGGCAGGGTCGAGGAGACGATCGTCGTCGCGCTGTCCGCGAGCTCGAAGAGGGCCGGCGCCGGCGTTTGACCGGGCGCGAGCCCGCTGCGGTCATACGCCGCCCACCACTCGCCATACTCCCGCGCAGTGATGCGCACGTTCCGGTCCTGGTCCGGCAGCCCGTGCCGCACCGTGATGATCCGCCCCGCCATTCGTCCGTCCACGCGTGAAGTCTTCGGCCTTTCGCCGGCCCAAAGGGTTGAGCCGCGCTGGCTTATGCCGCCTTTTCGCCTGCTCGATCAAGCAAGGCGCCGTCAGGCGAGCCCGGCGAGGACGCCGACATGGGTCGCCGCGCTGTCCCCCAGCGCCTCAAGGTCATACCCGCCTTCCAGAACCGACACCACACGGCCGCCGGCCTTGTCGCGCGCGACGGCCAGTATCTCCCGCGTCGCCCAGGCGAAATCATCTTCGACCAGTTGAAGTCCGCCCAGGGGGTCGGCGCGATGCGCGTCAAAGCCCGCGGAAATGACAATAATCTCGGGAGCGAAATCAGATAGCGCCGGCAACAGCTTTTCCCCCCAGGCGCGCCGGAACGCTTCGCCATCGGTTCCGGTCGGGAGAGGCGCGTTGGCGATATTGTCGAACGCGCCGCGGTCCGTATCGCGACCCGTGCCGGGATACTGCGGATGCTCGTGAGAGGAAGCGAAGAACGCTTGCTCGTCACGCCAGAAAGCGGATTCCGTTCCATTGCCGTGATGAACGTCAAAGTCGACGACCGCGACACGGTCCAGCCCGTGAACGGCGCGGGCGTGGCGCGCAGCGATGACGGCATTGTTGAAGACGCAAAACCCCATCGCGCGTTCAGGCTCTGCATGATGGCCGGGCGGCCGCGCCGCAACGAATGCGGTTTCAGCCTCGCCGTCGACGATGGCGTCCACCGCGGCCACGGCCCCACCGGCGGCGCGCAAGGCCGCGTCAAGGCTGCCGGGAGAGAGAAACGTGTCCGGATCGAGCGCGGCGAGGCCATTTTCCGGCGCCGCCGCATCGATCCGCTCAACATAGCTTGCAGGATGCGCCCGTTCGATCGCCTCTCGACTGGCGCGCGGCGGCGTGCGGCGTTCGAGATCCGAAAACCGCTCCGCGCCAAGCGCAGACGCGACCGCCTCGTAGCGGCCAATCCGTTCCGGGTGGCCGTCCGGGGTCGCGTGGGCCGCAAACGCGTCATGCATGTATAGAAGGCTTGTCATGGCGTCGTCGGCTCCTAGGGCTATTGTCCGGAGAACAGTGCCGGAAAGGCGCGTCGGCTCCAAGCGCCAACAGCGTTAAACGCGTCAACGGCGAGGATGCGCGTCAGACCGAGGGAGGACGATTTGAGATCGACAATCTGGAAAGCTGCGCCGGGACTGTCAGCCGCTTTGATCGCGATACTGTCCGCGGCGAGCGCTTCGCCCGCGGAGCGCCTTGCGAACTCAATCCGTTTCGAGACGGTGTCCTCCCTGGACGGAACGCCCGAGGACGCAGCCGCTTTCGACGCCCATGCCGAGTTCCTTGAACGTTCCTACCCGAACATTCACCGCGTCGCGCCGCCGGAGACGGTCGGCGGCCATTCGCTGATGTTCAGATGGCCGGGCAAAAACCCGGACGCGCAGCCCTTCGCCCTCCTCGGTCATCTTGACGTCGTTCCCGTCGAACCGGGTACGGAAGATGAATGGACCCACCCCGCCTATGAAGGCGTCGTCGCGAACGGCGCGGTTTGGGGGCGCGGCGCGCTTGACTGCAAGGGACCGGTCATCGCCAGCCTTGAAGCCGTCGAACGGCTCATCGCGGAGGGCTTCCAGCCGGAAAACGACGTCTACCTCCTGTTCGGTCATGACGAGGAAGTCGGCGGCGCGACCGGCGCAAAGGCGATGGCCGACCTTCTCGCCGAACGCGGCGTGCGCCTCGCTTTCACGCTTGACGAAGGCTCGGGCGTCGTTGACCGGATCATCCGCGGCGCCAGAACGCCCATCGCCCTCATCTCCACCGCGGAGAAAGGCTCGGTCAATCTGAGGATCACCGCGCGCGCCGACGGGGGCCACTCCTCAACGCCGGGGCCGGAGACAGCCGTCACGCGGCTTGCCCGCGCGGTCCTTGCGGTGAAGGAAAATCCGCACCCGCTGGAAATCGACGACAATGTCAGGGCGTTTCTGAAAGGCCTCGCGCCGGCGATGCCGCAACCGCAGCGTTTTGCGCTGCAGAACCTTTGGCTGACGGGCGGCTTCGTGAAGGGCACGCTCGCCGAGTCGCCCGTCACCGCGGCCGCGCTGCGTACGACGACCGCGCCGACGATCATTCGCGGCGGGGTGAAATCGAATGTTCTGCCGCAGACCGCCGAAGCGATCATCAACTATCGCATCCACCCCCGTGACAGCGTGGAAAGCGTCAGAGCCCGCGCGGAACGGCTCATCGACGATCCAAACGTCACAGTGGAAATCATCGGCGGCCGTGAACCGAGCCCCGCCTCGTCGGCTGAATCGGAAGGGTACCGCGCAATCGCGGAGACGACCCTGGAGGTTTTTGGCGATTTCCCTGTCGCCCCCACCCTGACCCTTCAGGGAACGGACAGCAAGCACTACGGCGATGTCGCCGACAACCGCTATCGCTTCACGCCGTTCATTTACAGGCCAATCGACCTGTCAAAAATTCACGGGACGGACGAAGCGGTCTCAATTGAGAATCTCAACCGCGCCGTCGACTGGTACGCGCTCTTTCTGAAGAAGGCCGCCGGCTAGCTCGCCTCAAGCTGCCGGGCGGTCTCGAACGTGTCGAGTTGCACCATGTTGCCGACTGAGCGCGTCGCGATGTCGACCTTGATCTTCAGCGCAACGCCGGCGGCTGATCCCGACAGCGATTTCTTGCCCTCTTTCGGCAACGGAATGCCAAGTCCGCGGCAGGCGCAGATAAGCGCCCTTAGAACGTCATTCGCAGCGATGTCGAAAACGGCCAGTTGCACCCGCACGCCATAGACCATGCGCACTTCAACTCGCACGGCACCGTCCTTCGCAACGCCCTTAAGCGTGATGTCGCCGGATGGGAGAAACGCCTCATGCATGCCGCGATAGGCGTCCAACGCGTCAACGATTTCCTGACTCGTGAAGAAAAGATGGCGAACTTCCTGGACCATACGTCTCCAACGCCTCGCGGCGCCCCCGCCTCAATCGGCGCATGAACTTTCGCTTATGATTGAGTGAGAAATATCCCGATCGTCTAAAGACGATTGACGCAATTGTCGGCAAACAGGTTGCGACAGGCGATTTTGATCGCCCTGGCGTCGTCGCATTCAATCCGCGGCGAAGATCGCCGGCGCGCCGCGTCCAAGGCCGGCTTCGTCCATGCCATAGCCGACAAGAAAGTCGTTTGCGCCGGCCTCGAAGCCGACATAGTCCGGCGAAATGTCCTCAGAACGCCCGGTCGCCTTGCGGACGAGCACCGCGGTGAGGGCCCGCCGCGCGCCGCGCTCCAACACCATCGCCTTGCCGAAATGAAGGCTCCTGCCGGTGTCGAGGACGTCATCGATCAATAGGACGTCGCGGCCCGAAAGGTCGACGGTGAAGTCCTTAAGCAGTTTCACGACGCCGCTGGAGGCGCGCGCACCCCCGTAACTTCCAAGCTGGACGCAATCGACAAGGAGATCGCAGCCATGCCGGTGCAGGGCGCGCACAAGGTCCGCGCCGAAGAAAAGGGCTCCCGTCAAAACCGGCGCGGCGATGGGCGCAGGCCCGCCGGCGTCGCGGATGTCTTTGGCGATCAAAGCCGCCATCGCATCGACGCGCCGGCGAATGTTCTCTTCGGTAAATAGTATCCGCATACAGCCTATCCGCAGCCTGAAGCCGACAGCGAGGACGCGCTAATAGGCCTCGCAAGAATATGAGTCAGCCGTAGGGCGTTAGTCTTTGCGCGCCGCGCCGGCGGAGTCACTTTGCCCTGCGAAGGTGAGCGACACCTCCGTCACGCCGATAGGGGCCGGCTTTCGTGTAGTGAAGCTCACGACGTCGCCTTTGCGCACAGCTTCAGCGTCCGCCTTGAACGTCCAGGACGTCAAGAGATCACCCCCGGCGCCGAAAGCCTCGACCTTGAGCAGCGGCGCAACGACGTCATGGTCGACGGCGCTCTTCAGGTTCCCGGAGATTTCGATCGTCGGGCCGCTGGTCGACATAGCGACGCGCTGCGCGACGTCTTCGATCGTCACCCCATAGGGCGCGGCGGCGAGCCCCACGGCTCCATAAGCGTCAGCGGCTCCAGGAAACCGCATCACAATCTGATCGCGATAGACGAACGCGACAAAGAGGACCGCGGCCAGGACCCCGGCCCAGGCCGACCAACCGACCGCCTTCATCGGCGTCATGCGGTTCTTGTCGCGCGCTTCGGCGCGTCTGCGCGCCTTGCGGATCGCCTTTTCAAGCTCGCGCGGCTGCACGTTCAGGGCGGCGAAGAATTCGTCGTTGAAGAGGCGCTCCGCGATCGGATCAAGGTCTTCGACCTTCATCAGCGCGGTCGCGCGCCTGCGCTGTTCGCGAATCTTGCGCCCGGCGCCGCCGCCGCCAGGTCCAGCGCGATCAGAATCCCCGAGTTCGAGATCGTCGCCGAACTCAGGAGTTCGTCGGAATTGCGCTTCGCCGCCGTCTTGCCCCGCGGTTTCGTCCCAGGATCGATCGTCGTCGACGGATCTTGGCGCGCCGAGGTCTTCGAAATCAGCGTCCACAATGCGCGCGCGGCCATCGCGGTCCGCATAGGCGTCGGGAGCTTCCTCATCGCGGGCGTAGGCTTCCGCGTGGTCATGGACGGTGGCGGTGGCGGCCGCGGCGTAAGCGCCCCGGCCGCGTGGGCGATCGTTCGTCCGGTATTCAGGGTTGCGGTAGTCAGGGCGCGCAAATCCGCGACGCGAGCGCTGGGCGTTTGCGCTTCCTCGCGTGGGGTCGCGGTCAATCTCGGCGGCGGCGCGCGCCGCGCCTTCGCGTCGCGCAAAAAGGACGTCGTCTTCGTCATCGCCCGCATCATCGTCTTGCGGGGCGCTTTGCGGGGCGTCATTGCTCCGAATGCGTTGGGCCTTTCCGCCAGCACGATCGGCGTCCTCTAGGCGAGCGTCGGAAGACCCGTTTTGGCGGGCGTCGTCCGGGTTTTGATCTTCGCCGCGGTCGTCCCCGCGCTTGACGCGCGCGTCATGCTTGCCCCGACGCATCCGAACGAAGCGGCCTTTTGAGTCCCGGGGGCGTGATCCGCCGTCGTTCGCGGCGTCATCGCTTTCAGCGTCATGCCTGTGGGCGGCGGCGTCTTCCTCGACCTGTGGGTCGTCTTCAGGCCCGTCGCGGTCATCCTCGAACATGGCGAACCGCGGTCCACCGCGAGGCGTACTGCGCGTTTCAGATCGTTCATCAGGAGTCTCGGCGACCTGCGCGCTCCCGGCCGCCGCCGGTGCCTGCGTCTCAGGGGCCAACTTCGAACTTGGCGAAAGCGCCTCGATCGGCTCCGGCGCAGGCACGAACCAGCTTGCGCCGCATTCGGCGCAACGCACGGAACGACCGTTCGGCAGGAAACGGTCTTCCTCCACGTCGTAACGAGTGGCGCAATCAGGACAGGAGATTATCATAAGCGCACAGAATCACGGCGTCGTTGCATGGGCCCGCAAGCGTTCCATGCACGTTTCAGCAACTTCGGCGCCATACGGGTCGCCAGGCGCGCGCCGACGCCGCACCGCTTCGCCGGGGAGCGAAGACTCATGAGAAACGCCGACCGGCGCGGCGTGCGAAACAGTGGACGCAGGCCCATGGTCGTCGCTTTTGAGAATATTGGCCTCACTTATGAGGACGGGGCCGAAGTCCTTCGCAGCGTCAATTTCAGCTTGAAAGACGGCGAATTCCGGTTCCTGACGGGCCCTTCCGGCGCGGGCAAAACGAGCCTTTTGAAACTCATCTATCTCGCGCTGAAGCCCACCAAGGGGCGCCTGACGCTCTTCGGTGAGGACGTGACCGACGCGCCACGTGAGACGCTCCCGGCGTTGCGCCGTCGCATTGGCGTTGTCTTCCAGGAGTTCCGCCTTCTGAACCACTTGACCGCCTTTGAGAACGTCTCGCTGCCCATGCGCATTGCGGGCGTTAACCAAGCTCACTACCGGGAAGACGTAAGTGAACTCTTAAACTGGGTCGGGCTTGGCGACCGGATGCATGCGCCGCCGCAGACGCTTTCGGGCGGCGAAAAGCAGCGCGTGGCGCTCGCTCGGGCCCTGGTGTCGAAGCCTGATCTGATCCTCGCGGACGAACCCACCGGCAATGTCGACCCGGAAATGGGCGAAAAGATCATGAAGCTCTTCGTGGAATTGAACCGCCTCGGCGCGGCGGTGGTGATCGCCACGCACGACATTCACCTCGTCGAAGCGCTCGGGAAAAAGTCTATGCGGCTCGACAATGGGCGCCTGGTGGACGGGGTTATGCGCGGCGGGGCGTCAAGCTGGCGGGCGCAGGCGTGAGCGCGAAGCGCCGGGGCGGCAAATCGCAGGACGCGGGCGCCGGCCGCGCGCGCCCCGTCGGCGGTCGCGGGCCGGAAGGCCCGTTGCCGAATGCGGTGCGCCCTGACGGTCCGTCGCCGGACGACCTCGCCGCATCCACAGGCGGCGCAGCCGCCGGGAGCCGGCTTGGCGGCGTTTTCGTCGGCGGGGCGCCGCTGTTGCCGGACGTTGGCGCCACTGGCGCGCCGATGACAGCCGTGATTGCGGTGATGTCGGCGCTCGCCGCCCTTGCTCTGGCCGGCTTCATCGCCATCGCGGCGGCGGCCGAGCGCTGGACCGACGATCTGGAAGCCTCAATGACGGTGCAGGTAAAGGGCGCCGACAAAGAGGAAATTGACGGTCGAACGCTGTCGGCGCTTTCAGTTTTGGAGGCCGCTGACGGCGTCTCCGGCATTCAAGTGCGACCGCCCGAGGAAGCGGCCAAACTGCTGACGCCATGGCTTGGCGAGGGCGCGTCAGCGTACTTGAGCGTGCCGGCGCTGATCGACTTCAAGGTCGACGCCGCCGCGCGAGCCGATCTCGGCGGGTTGCGCGCCAGGTTGGTTGGCGCGTCCGACGGATTGATCCTCGATGACCACGGCGTCTGGAATGACTCGCTCAGAACCGCCGCGCGGTCGGGCCAGGCGCTGACTTTCGGGATCTTCGTTCTCGTGACCGCGGCCGCGTGCGCCATCGCCGCCTTCGCGGCGAGAGCCGGCCTCGCAGCGAACGCCGACGTGATTTCGCTGCTGCACCTCGTTGGCGCGACGGACGCGTTCATCGCCGGAGAGGTCCAGAAACGGTTTTTGTTTGTGAGCCTCAGAGGATCGCTGATCGGACTTGCAGCGGCGGCCGCGGCGATCGCCGCTTTGACCCTGATCGTGGGAGCCAGCGGGCCGCCGGAATTCTTTCTGCCGTCATTCGCCACCCACCCGGCGCTGCTTGCGCCGATGCTGCTCGTTCCGGCGGCGATCAGCGCAGCGACGTCCGTGACAGCCCGACGAACGGTCTTGGCGTCGCTGAAGCAGGATCTTTAACGGTCTGTGGCTAGCGTGTACCGCTAAGCCTCTATCGCCTTAACTGGACCCGAGCCGGCAGGCCCCGCTAGTTTAGGCGGCGACAAAGGCGCGGACGATGCGCCGGACTCGATGGATATTGGATGCGCGCTTTCCTGGCCCTTGCACTCGCTCTCGCCGCGGCGTGGTCGGTGGGGCTCATCGTTTTTGCGAACGCGGCGGCCGTCGGACCAGCGCAATTCGCGCAAGACGAACCGGCCTCGGTCGCCGCTTCAGGCGAGCACCTCGGAGTTGCGGTTTTCACCGGCGGCGAAGCGCGCATTGATGTGGCGATGGCGCTGCTCAACAGCGGCGTCGGCGACCGGTTATTGATATCCGGGGTCAATCCTGACACCAGCCGAGCGCAACTGGACAACTTCTGGGGCGGCGACGCGTCAAGGTTCGACTGCTGTGTGGACATCGGCCGGCAGGCCGCGACGACGGTGGGCAACGCGCTTGAAGTCAGGGCCTGGGCTGACGAGCATGACTACGACCGGGTCCTGCTCGTCACCTCTGACTACCACATGGCGCGGGCCGCGCTGGAGACGCGCCGGGCGATGCCGCACGCGACGATCATTCCCTACCCGGTGGCGACGCCGGTTGCGTCGGCTCCCTTTCTTCAAAGAGATTGGCGGCGAATCGCGGGTGAATACATCAAGTTTCTGGCCGTGAGCGCCAGTCCCTCCAACGGATAGCCGCCTCGTCAGCGGACAACTGCAAGAGCTGGACGGCGACGCTCGGGGATCAGCGGTGATCCGCCGCACACATCGAACGCCGCATGAATTCAATCCGCCCGCAGCATGCGCTATCGGTCGCATGAAATGACCTATTTCCGCGGCGCGCTCTTTCGCGCGTACATGTTTTTGACGACGCCCTTGATGGCGGTGGCGCTGGCGCCGGCGCTCCTGTTCGGCCGCGAAGGGGCTCGTCTGTCCGCGAAAATCTGGTGCCGGGCGATGCTTTGGGGACTCGGCGCGATGACCGGTGTGCGGTCGCGGGTCGAGGGATCGGACTTCATGCCGAAGGCCGCCGCGATCGTCGCTTCAAACCATCAATCAATGTGGGAGACATTGTTTCTTTTCGCGACGCTTCCGCGGCCAGCGTTCGTCGTAAAGCAGGAGCTCCTCCGTGTGCCGATCTTCGGTCCGTGGCTTCGCGCGACCGGCGCGATCGCGCTTGACAGAAACGCAGGGCCAAGGGCGTTGCGCCGCCTGAAGGAAGAGGCCGCGGAACGGCTTGCGGGACAAGACCAACTCGTGATCTTTCCCGAAGGCACGAGGGTCGCGCCAGGCGCGAAAGCGGCGTTCCTGCCAGGCGTCGCCGGCGTTTACCGAGGCGCGAACGCGCCTGTGACGCCGGTCGCGCACAATTCCGGCGAGCATTGGCTGCATCCAGGACCTGAAAAGATCCCCGGCGGCATTATCTTGCGGTTTCTGCCGCCGATCCCTGCGGACTTCGACCGACGCGCGTTTCTCGGAGAACTCAAGACGCGAATAGACGCCGCCCGGCCGGACCTCGCCTCGTCGACCGCCACTGTTGGCCATGGCGGCGCCGCCGAGCCGACGGTTGCGCGTCAGGCGTAAAGGGCGGCGTTCACCATCGGGTCATTGGTGCGCTGGTCCACAAGCTGAGTGAACTCATCGATGAAGATTGACCCTTCAGGCGTGCGCTGAACGTTAACAATCCGCCGGTCCTGGTCATTGCGGACGCGGCGCACGAGTCCGAGAATCGACAACGCGTCCAACGCCCTTGAGATCGCTGGCTTCGGAACATTCAGCTCACGCGCCAGCGCGCGGACGGTGTGCGGCCCCGGATGCAGGTAAACGGTCAAGAGGATCGCCCATTGGCGCATTGACAGGTCTGGGTTTTCCGCCCGCACCGCATCGGCCATTACATCCCGCCATAGCAGCAGATGGGGAGCTTTCGCCATAATGGTGCACACATCCCTTCACGCTCAACTTTAGAGCGTTTCCATGGTGGGAAGGTGCATTGCTTCGGCAAACGACGGCAAGGGGCGAAAACGCGGAAAATATTCTCCGCCGCAGCCCAATGATTTGGTCGCGCCTATCTGGGCGGGTGCCGTTCTTCAAATACGCTGAAGAGCGCTCGGATCGCCTGGGCCTCACCGCCAACGGGACGACCGGGGGACGCCGCGGCCCGCCACGCGTAGATGTCAAAATGCGCCCAGGTCGCCGTTTCCGGCGCGAAACGACGTAGAAACAGGGCGGCCAGAATCGAGCCGGCGAATGGTCCGGACGGCGCATTATTGAGATCGGCGATCGTCGAAGAGAGCATTTTGTCATAACCGCGCCAAAGCGGCATGCGCCAGACCGGGTCGGCCGCCTTGTCTGCGGCCGCGGCGACCTCGGCCGCGAACGCGTCGTCGTCCGTGTAAAAGGGCGGCACGTCCGGCCCCAGCGCAACGCGCGCCGCGCCGGTGAGCGTCGCCAATGTCACCATCGTTTGCGGGCCGTCCTCTTCGCCGGCGTACGCCATTGCGTCCGCGAGCACGAGCCGCCCTTCGGCGTCTGTATTGCCGATCTCGACGCTGAGGTCCTTGCGGCTCTTCAAGATGTCTCCGGGGCGGAACGACGTTCCGGATACGGCGTTTTCGACGGCGGGAATGAGCAAGCGCAGCCGAACATTGAGGCCCGCGCCCATGATCATCTGCGCCAAGGCTAAAGCGTTCGCGGCGCCGCCCATGTCCTTCTTCATCAGCGCCATGCCCCCGGATGGCTTGATGTTGAGCCCGCCTGAGTCGAAACACACGCCCTTGCCGATAAGGGTCAGCTTCGGCGCGCCGGGGTCGCCCCAGGTCAGATCGATCAGACGCGGCGCGACGGCGGATGCGCGCCCGACAGCATGAATCAACGGAAAGTTCCGCGTCAGAAGGTCATCGCCCACAATGGTGTGGATCTTCGCGCCCGCTCCTTCCGCGACCACGCGCGCGGCCGCGTCGAGGGCGTCGGGCAGCATGTCGATCGCCGGTGTGTTGACGAGTTCGCGAGCCAGCGCGACCGCGCTCGCCGCCCTGCGGACGGGCTCAAGATCAACGCCCTCCGGCGCGACAAGGCGCGCGCCCCGCGCCGGCCGACCCCGATATCGCGTGAATTGATATCGCCCGAGCGCCCAGCCGAGGCAGAGGTTTTCTCGCGCCTTGGCGTCCTCAGGCGGATTGGCGATCGTGAAGACGCCCTCAACGAGCTTTTCTGAAACCGCAGCGATGGCGAAAGGATCAGCGCCGTCGCCGACGCCGACCAGAACACCCGCTTCGCCAGCGAGCACTGCGCCGACATCCCCCTTGAAACTGTTCGCCTGCGCCAGCGCGCAAAGCGACGCCGGCGCGCCGGCTTGCGCCAACGCTTCCTCGCGACCGCCATCGCCGACCAGATAAACCGACGTCGCATCCGCGGCCACAAGTTCGTGGGGTTGCAAGAAGGGATCGGATCGATCTGTCGCGCGCATGCTTCGTCTGCCTTAACCACATCTCTTAAGTCTGCGCCGTCAACGGCGATCCGAAAACGACGCCAGCGTCTTTCGCAAGGGCGCGAGCGCCATTCGCAAACGCGCGCCGATGATCGGAAGACGGACCTCCATCCACAACGGGCGCATCTCAACCGCTTGGTTTACCCGAGCGCGCGCGAGTTAAGCCTTTATTGAAACCATTAAGCAATGTTCGCCCTCGCTGCGTCACATCGCGCGAGGATTGCATGACCCATTTTTCCAGTTTCCGTTTCAGCGCCGCGTCAACGGGCCGCGCCATTGGCGCGGCGGCCTCGGCGCTTCTGCTCGCCGCCTGCGCCACCTCATCGCCAGGCACTGACCTCAACGCTGGCGCGAACGCGCGCTATGACGATTCGATCAGCGTCTATCCCGGGTCCGGCGAGGACCCAAGCGGCATGGACGCCGTCGCCGCGGCGGCTTTCTGGAGCGCGAAGTATGAACGCGATCCTTCCGACTGGCGCGCGGCGGCGAACTATTCCGCGGCCCTTCGCAAGCTCGGTTCTCTCGAACAGGCGGTGCGCGTCATCGTTTCCGCAACCGAGCGCCATGGCGACAAGCCTGAAGTGGCGTTCGAAGCAGGAAAGGCGCTGATTGAGGCGGGACGGGCGTTTGAAGCCATCCGCCACCTTGAAATCGCTGCGCGCGAACGGCCCGACGACTGGCGCGTCCTATCGGCTTTCGGCGTCGCGCTCGATCAGATCGGCGAACATGATCTCGCCAGGGACAAATATCAGTACGCCCTCACGCTGTCGCCGAACTCGGTCAGCATCATGAACAATAAGGGCCTCTCCTACGCAATGTCCGGGAACCTCTCAGAGGCGGCGCGCGTCCTGAGAGGCGCCGCGGCCCGTCCGTCAGCGGACGCCCGCGTGCGCCAGAACCTGGCGCTTGTGCTCGCCATCAAGGGCGACATGCGCGAGGCTGAAAGGCTCGCCCGCTCTGACCTTCCGCCACAGATCGCCAATGGCAACATCGACTATTTCCGCTCCATCGTCGCACAGCCGAGCTATTGGACGGATTTCTCGCCGCAGGACGTCGACGCGCCTGATTTCGGCGACGCGCCGGACTTCAGCGAAACGGCGCGTTCGGACGAAGGCCCGGCGCAGCTGACCAGGGCGTCCAAAGCGCCGGCCAATCCGGCAATGAGCCAGCCGGCGCCAAAGTCGCCAACCGAGTCCGCCAAACCTACCGCGCCCGAATCCGCTGCGCCGAAGACCGCCGCGACGCAGGCGCCTGACGAAGCGCCGGCCGCGCCTAGCGCAAAATCAGCTTCGCCGCTGACCCAGCCGGCGGAAATGAAAGAAGCCGGTGAAATCGTCGCGCCGCCAAAAGCCCCGGCAGCGCCGGTGGCGACCGGCGCGACGCCAACGTCGGCCGAAGCGCCGGCCCCGGTTTTCCGCGAGGACGCAAGCATTGGCGGCGAGGCTGACACAGGCGCGGAGGAAGCCGCCCCTGTGCCTGACCTAAAGGCGGACTACTAACTTCATCTGTGACCTGAAGAAACGGCGCCTGATCGCATAAACGCCCGTCAGGCGTAGGCGTAGTCGCCGCCCCGCTCCAGCGCCCGGCGAAAGGCGGGGCGCGCCTGGAAACGGTCGATATAAGCGGTGATCGCCGGCGAATCATTGATGGCGCCGCGCGACTTGGCCGCCTCAAGCGGGAAGCTCATCATGATATCGGCGCCGCTGATCTCCGGTCCCGCGAACCAGTCGTTCGCCTTCAAATGCGCGTCGACAAACGCCACCTGCTCGGCGAGATTGGGATCGACATAAGTCCGCAGCACGCGGTCAGCGATGCCATTTGCGATCGGCTTGGCGAAGAATGGCATCTTCGCAGCTTTGATCTGTGAGAAGAAAAGCTTCAACAAAAGCTGCGGCATCATCGAGCCTTCAGCAAAATGCATCCAGTAAGTATACTGAAGCGCGTCGCGTTCATCCGCAGTCGGTCGAAACCCGCCGTCCCCAAATCGGTCAATCAGATATTCGACGATTGCGCCGGTCTCGGCCACGACAACGCCGTCATGCTCGACGACAGGCGATTTGCCGAGGCCATGCACCTTCTTTAGCGCCGCCGGCGCCAGGCGCGTTTGCTTGTCCCGTTCATAGCGCTTGACGTCGTACTCAACCCCAAGTTCCTCAAGGAGCCATAAGACCCGTTGCGAGCGGGAATCCTCAAGATGATGAACTGTGATCACTTGAACGCCTCCTTCGACGGCTTATTCGACGGCGTATTCAACGCCCTCTTTGATGCCCTCTTCAACGCCTTCTCGCGGGCAAGACACGCATCAAATGCGCCAGCGGCAGAACGATAGACAGTCACCAATACGCGCTATGCGCCCAATTGGTTCCGGCAACCGCCGCATTCCGAAAAAAAACTATGCGAGCGACGCCAGCGCGGCCTTGCTGAACGTCATCAACTCTTCGTTGCGACCGGTACGGATTTTCTCCGCCCACTGCGCGTCCTGCAAGAGCGCCCGGCCGACGGCGATGAGATCGAACTCCCCCGCCTCAATCCGTTCGACGAGGCCGTCGAGCGAAGCGGGCTCCGAGGTTCCGTCAGGCCCGTAAATCGCCGTGAACTCGCCCGACAGCCCGACGGAGCCAACGGAAATCGACGGTTTGCCGGTGATTTTCTTCGCCCAGCCGGCGAAGTTCAGATGCGCGTCTTCGCCGACGCCCTCAACGCCGGCGTCGAACGTCGGCTCCCAAAATCTGCGCTGAGAGCAATGGAATGCGTCGACCCCAGCTTCAGCGAGCGGCGCCAACCATTTCTCAAGCTCAGCCGGCGTCTGCGCGGAAAGCGCGTTGAAGTCCTGTTGTTTCCATTGCGACAGACGGATCAAAATCGGGAAATCAGGGCCGACAGCGGCGCGGGCGCGGGAGATGATCTCCACAGCCATCCGCGTGCGGCCCACCCAGTCGCCGCCCCATTTGTCGTCGCGCAGATTGGTCTTATCCCAGAAAAAGCTGTCGATGAGATAGCTGTGCGCGCCGTGAATCTCCGCGCAATAAAAGCCGAGTTCTTTCGCGGCCACGATCGCGTCCACAAATTCCGTGATCGCGGTCTCGATTTCCGCCTCGCTCATCGGCTCCCAGAGCGCCTTGTCCGGCATCTTGAACCCTGAAGCCGACCATGACGGCGATTCAGGGTGTTCGGATTTCGCGGGGTTGCGGAAGGGTCCTTCGTGCCAGATCTGCAGGCCCATCTTGCCGCCAGCGGCCTTTACCGCGTCCGCAACCTTACGCCAGCCGGCCTTCGCCTCGTCGAACACAATGTTCGGCACGTTCGGCGTGCCGGTCGCCGTCGTCGCGTTGGGCGAGACGCCTTCGGAGAGGATGAGCCCGACGCCCGCCTCCGCCCGGCGGCGATAATAGGCCACGACATCGTCGTTCGGGACGTGCCCCGGCGAGAACGAACGCGTCATCGGCGCCATCACGATCCGGTTCGGAACGGAGAGGTTCCCGCTTTCAAACGGCGTAAAGAGAATGTCGACGGGTTTGGGCATGTCGGTTGACCTTCGAAACAGCGGTGGGCGCGACTGTCATGCCGCGCCGAGGCGGAACGCGCAACGCAAATGATGCGCCTTTGCGCCAATCAACGCCTTGCCTGCTATTGCGTCAGCCCGTTTTGCGCCGCGCTTCGCGCTCGCGGCCGAGCCGGCCAACGAAATCGCCAACGAGATCCTCTAGACTGATGATTTCGCCGGCGCGCTCAAACTTCGCGCCATTGGCGATGGCGGTGACGAGGTCCTGAACGCGGGCGTCCCACAACCAGAAAGACGTTATCCACATCGCCAGAAACGTCGCCGCGAAAATGACGCCCTCCCCCTTCACGCCGCCATTCCCGCCCACAAAGTGCGCCGTCAAGAACGAAACAGTCGCCATGCCGAAGGTCATCAAACCCGCCCCAAACAACACCAAAAAGGCTACAAACACGCCGATCGTGACGATCCAACCGAACTGATTGACCCACACATGTCGGCGGACCATTTTGTGCGAGGCGATGTCCAAAAACTGCTTTATAAAGAAAATCCGCCAACGGAACGCGCGCGCGGCGTAGGCCAATAGAGGGGCCATTCGTTTCCATTCATCGTCACTGCCAATCGAACCTTCGCGCTGCATGCCAGAGAGCGCGGCTTGTTCGCAGGATTCCAGCCGGCTGACGCGGTCGGACAAGTACTTCTGGAGCGTCACGCGCGCCGCGCGCGTCGTCTCGTGGTAAATCGAAATCATGCCGGCGTTTACGAGAAAGAAAAGGCCGAACGCCAGCGCCTGCAAGCCGCCATAGATCGCAAGATTGCCGTCCGCAAACGGCAAATACAAAAACGAATACGCCAGGACGCCAAACACTAGCAGCAGCGCGCGTTTGAACCAGAAAAGCCGCTCAAGATTGGCGCGAACAACATAGTAGAAGCCGACGATCGCGCGAAACGCTGACTTCTCTTCGGGCAGGTCTTCGTAGATCCTCTGCGCCATCTCATTCGCGTAGGTCGCTCGATAAATGCCGCTTCGCAGCCAGGCGCCTTCCGAGCCCGGCCGCATCGCAATCTGGTTCTCAACAAGCAGGCGATTGATTTCGCGGTTTCGTTCCTCGTCCGCTTCAGCCTGTTCAATGTCGCAGTTAAGCTCGGCGCTAAGCTCTTCTTCCTTCATTTTAAAGAAGAATGCCCCTTTTACGTAGCTGCGCGCCCATTTCTTCTCCCGCACGCGCTCGAAAATTGTGTCCGTCACAAGCTCCCCCATGATTGGCGAACGGCGGCTTCTCCGCCGAGCCTGACCCCATGTCTCCATCATCGCGCCTGGAACGCGCAATGCGCCAGCACAAAATTTCCTATCACCCTCTGCAGCGCAACGCCGCACGAGGCCCTCCGTCGGCTGGAATGACCTCACGACGCTGGCGCGCGAGTGTCGATGCGCTATATGCCGCGGTATGAAATTCCTTGACCGCGCAAAGATTTACATCGCCTCCGGCGCCGGCGGCGCAGGGTGCCTGTCATTCCGGCGCGAGAAGTTCGTGGAGTTCGGCGGCCCCAATGGCGGCGATGGCGGGCGCGGCGGGCACGTCTTCGCCGAAGCGGTCGACAACCTGAACACGCTCATCGATTTCCGTTACCAGCAGCATTTCCGGGCGAAGAACGGGCGGCCCGGCGAAGGCTCGGACAAGACGGGCGCCGATGGCGGCGATCTCATTGTGAAGGTCCCCGTCGGCACGCAGGTTTTCGAAGAGGACGAAGAAACGCTCATCGCCGATCTTGACGTCCCGGGCGAGCGCGTCCTCCTCGCCAAGGGCGGCAATGGCGGCTGGGGAAACGCCCGCTTCAAGTCCGCGACGAACCAGGCGCCCCGGCGCGCTAATCCCGGACAGCAAGCGGAGACGCGGACGATCTGGCTGCGGCTCAAACTGATCGCCGATTTCGGCCTCATTGGCCTGCCGAACGCCGGCAAGTCGACCTTCCTCGCCGCGGTCTCGGCCGCAAAGCCGAAGATCGCCGATTATCCGTTTACGACGCTTCACCCGAACCTTGGCGTCGTGCGCGTTGGCGAAGGCGAAAGCTTCGTCCTCGCCGACATTCCAGGCCTCATCGAAGGCGCGCACGAAGGCGCAGGCATCGGCGACCGGTTCCTCGGCCATGTGGAGCGCTGCGCCGGCCTCCTGCATCTCGTTGATGGAACGCAAGACGACGTCGCGACGGCGTACCGCACCGTACGCGGAGAACTCGCCGCCTATGGCGGCGGCCTCGCGGACAAGCAGGAGTTCGTCGCGCTCAACAAGGTCGACGCGCTTGACGCCGAAACTCGGGCCGCGCGCGCCGCTGAGCTCTCCGCCGCCGCCGGCCGCCCGGCCCTCACGCTCTCCGGCGCGAGCGGCGAAGGCGTCGCCGGCGCTCTGAGGCTGATGATGGAGGCGACAAAGGTCTTCCGGAAAGACGACGCCGCAGCCGGAAATGAAGGCGAGCCGGCGCCATGGACCCCTTGAGCCCCTTGACGAGCGAGATGAACGAAAGCGCACCCCGCATCGGCCTCCTTGGCGGATCTTTCAATCCGGCCCATGACGGCCATCGCGAGATTTCCCTCGCGGCTATCAAACTGTTTGACCTCGACGCGGTCTGGTGGCTCGTATCCCCTGGCAACCCACTCAAAGATCCGTCCGTATACGCGCCTTATGAAGAGCGCCTGCGCAAGGCGAGGAAAACCTCCCGCCACCACAAGATCGTCGTCTCCGACTATGAACGGCGGCGAGGCCTCACCTACACCGCGGACACCATTTCCGCGCTGAAAGACGAATTGCCGCATGTGCGTTTTATTTGGCTGATGGGCGCTGATTCCTTGTCGACATTCCACAAATGGCGCGACTGGGAAGATATCATCAATAAGGTTCCACTGGCTGTATTCAACCGCCCCGGCGCGGAAGACGCCCGACGCGACGCCCCGGCGCTTGAGGCGCTTCGGCCCGCGGAGGTTGATCTCTCCGGCGCCGCCGCTATGTTGTATGATGAACCCCCGGCGTGGATTTTTATTCCGCATACAAATAATGCGACGTCGTCGACCGACATCCGGCGGCAGAAGGGTCTTTCGTGACATTGAATGCGCAGGCGTCCCGGAACGACGCACTGTCGGCGCCTTATGGCGATCTTGCTTTCTTGCTGGATCTCAATCCGCCGCTTTCGGACTTTCGCCGCGACGCGCACGCCGCGCTGTCGGCGACGCCTCGGCGGATCTCGCCGATGTACCTTTACAACGAACGGGGATCGGAGCTGTTTTCGCAGATCACTCGGCTGCCGGGGTACTATCCGACGGGCACCGAGCGAGCGATCTTCGAAGCCCACGCGCGGCGGATCGCAGAGGCGATCGGACCTGGACGCATCGTCTTTGAATACGGCGCCGGGTCGCCGGAAAAGATTGACCGGCTCTTGTCCATGCTGATTTCGCCGCAAGGGTATGTGGCGATGGACATCAGCCGCGACTACCTGATCAGCGGCATGCAGGCCTACGCGGCGCGCGTCGACCTGCCTGTTGGCGCGGTCTGCGCCGACTTCAATCAGCCTGTCGACCTGCCAAGGGACGCGATCGACGCCGACGAGGCGCTGCTCGGTTTCTTTCCAGGCTCCACGATCGGCAATGTCACCAGGGACGCCGCGGCGTCCCTTTTGTCCAATGCCGCGCGCACACTTGGACGGGAGGCGAAGTTCCTTATCGGCGTCGATCTTGAAAAAGATGAAGCGGCGCTGCGGCTCGCCTACGACGAACCAGAAGGGGTGACGGCGGAGTTCATTCTGAACGTTCTGCGCCGGATGCGCGACGAACTCGGCGCGACGGTGGAGCTTGGCGCATTCAGATATCTGGCGGAGATCGAAGACGACCCGCAGCGGGTGGAAATGGCGGCTGAAGCCACTCGTGAGACGACAATCCGGCTCGACGGCGAGAGTTATTCCTTCGCCGCGGGCGAGAAGCTTCACATCAGCCGATCTCACAAATATTCCCTTGCGCGGTTTGACGAGCTTTTGGCGCGCACCCCCTGGCGGCGCTCGGAAACCTGGACTGACGCCGACAGTCGGTACGCCTTGTGCCTCCTCAGCAACGGTTAACACGCGCGATCAGCCTTGGCGGCGCGCGCAGGCGCCACTATATTCCTTTCGCGGCCGGCTTGGCCGCGACCTCATGGAGGCGGAGCTGAACTCCGAACCTGACGCGGCGCCGCCGAGCGCCGCTTTGAAGCTCGTAGGCGGGGCCGATCTCGAAGAGACCGGCGCTTCTAAAGCGGATCTGGGCGACGCAGACACCGGAAACTTAGAAACCGGAAGCGCAGATATCGGCAAGGCCGATCACGGCGACGCCGATCCCGCAAGGGAGCGCGAAGTCGACCTTTCAGCGCTGACGCCCGACGAAAAATCGAAAACACTGCTTGACCTGATCCTCCATGAACTGGCGGAGGATAAGGCTGAAGACGTCGTCACCATTGATCTTGGCGGGAAATCGGAGATCGCGGACGCGATGGTGATCGCATCAGGACGATCTCAACGCCATGTCAGCGCGATAGCCGACAAGGTTTCCCGGCGTCTTAAAGCCGCGAAGGCGAAGAATGTGCGATGCGAAGGCCAGCCCGCCTGCGACTGGGTGCTGATCGACGCGGGCGACGTCATTTTGCATCTTTTCCGGCCAGAGGTGCGCGCGTTCTACAACCTTGAGCGAATCTGGTCAGAAACCGCCCACGCCGCCTCCGGACCGACCACCTAAGTCCTCGCCTGGCGGCTTGGAAGACCGGGCGAACGCGACGTGAAGCTCACCATAGCCGCCATCGGGACCGTCAAGAGTGGACCAATGGCGGCGCTTATCGATGACTATTCGGACCGCGCGCGGCGTACTGGAAGGTCGATCGGCCTCCTGGGGCCAGAGATTCGCGAGGGCGACGCGCCACGGTCATTGTCGGGTGACCAACGCCTGACCGCGGAGGCCGCGCTCCTGGAGAGATATGCGCACGGCGCGGACGTGCGGGTGGTTCTCGATGAGGGCGGTAAGAACATGCCGAGCCGCGCTTTCGCCCGGCAGCTCTCCGAATGGCGTGATCAGGGGCGCAAGGAAGCCGCTTTCCTGATCGGCGGCGCCGATGGCCATGCGGCGCAAACGCTGGCGGACGCCGACCTCCAGCTGTCCTTCGGCGCCGCGACCTGGCCGCATTTGCTGGCGCGGGTGATGCTCTGCGAACAATTGTATAGAGCTGCGACTATTCTTTCTGGGCATCCCTACCATCGCGAATGACGACGAAACGACGCATTTTCACCCTGACCGCTCTTCTGGCCGGCTTTGCAGTCGCATTGAGCGTTGAGGCGCTCGCCCTCCAAACCCGCGGCGACGACTCCGATCTGACGGAAATCGAACGCGAACTCGAAGCGCGCCGGCGGGACGAGGCCCGGCTGAAGGACGAAGCGGCCGCGCGCGCAAGAGAAGTCGCGGACCTGCGCGCCAGCATGATCGAAACCGCTACCGGGCTTCAGGCCGCCGAAGGGCGGATCAAGGAGATCACCGAGGACATCACCCGCCTGGAAAAGGAAGAGACTGAGTTGTCGGGCGACCTTCGCCAGGACAGCGCGCGCCTTAGCGACATTCTGGGCGGCTTGATCGCGCTTGAGCGCTCGCGCCCGCCGGCGCTCTTCGCCGCGCCGGACGACGCTGTTGAAGCGGCCCGCGCGGCTATGTTGCTTTCAGAGGCGGCGCCGGAACTGAAGGCGGAGGCGGATGCGTTGCGCGCCGCGATCGATCGTCTCGCCGCGTTGCGCGGCGCCCTCGCGGATGAGCGCGAGGCGCAGAAAAAGACCAATGAAGAGATCAGCGCGCGGCGGTTGGTGCTGGCCGAGCTGCTGCGCACCAAGCAGGAAGAGCGCACCGTCGCGGAACGCCTTGCGGAAGCGGCGCAAAGCGAGACCGCTGCGCTCGCCGCGCGGGCCTCTTCCTTGCGCGGGGTGTTGAGCGAACTGGAACGGCTCGCGCGATCGATTGCGCCCAGACTGAAGCCGGTTCGAGGGGCGTCGGCGCAGCGGAGCGCAATCCGCGCGCCCTCGCTGCGTTTCCGGCCGCAAACCGCCTTCGAGGCCGCCCGCGGGAGACTAAGGCCTCCAGTCGTCGGCGAGATCATCGCGCGGTTCGGCGAACGGCGCTCGGACGGCGGCGTCTTCGACGGCATTCGTTACGCCGCCGATCCGAACGCCCTCGTCACATCGCCCCACGATGCGAGCGTCGATTTCGCTCAGTTCTATCCCGCCGTCGGCAACCTGATCGTGCTGGATGTCGGCGCCGGCTATCATATTCTGTTGATGGGCGTCGGTTCGTTTCTGGTGGACGAAGGCCAGACCGTCGCGGCGGGCGAGCCGGTCGGCGTCATGACGCCGGGCGCGTCAGTGCTTGATCTGGAAATCCGTCAGGCGCGTGAACCGGTTAACCCTTTATTGTGGCTGACTGAGAAGACTGATGGCTGAAGCCCTTGGTCAGCATATGCCCCGCTCCCGCGGTGTCGTCGGCTCCAAAAGCGGACCAACGCCTCCGCAAATGACTTGTCGCACCACCGCGGAAAAAGGGCGGTTCACCGCTTGATCCTTCTGAACGCGCGCTTGTTATTAGACTTTTGATGCATGAATATGCGTTCATCGAGGGAGGCGTTCGCGCATTTTGAGACCGCTTCTTTTGAGATCGCTGCTGGCGCGCGCTTTGCTGAAGGGACCGCGGTTCAACCAGGCTGTTTGGGTCTGGCGGTCGCGGGATGGTCTGCGTCATCGGATTTTAGGCGCCGGCGCGTAGAAAGAAGAACAAGGCAATGCGGGATTGGCCGTTTGCCAATCGGTCATTGACGAAGAAGCTACTAATCACCAGCCTAAATGGCTGAGCTGACGAAAGATCCGGAACCAGGTGCGAAACACATGAATGAGATCCGTCGAACACCGTCTTCTGTCGCGTCCAATGGGGCGACGACCCGCAAACGGCCTGCCCCTCGCCGCGCCGCGCCGATGGCGAGCATCGCCGCTGCCGCAGTCGCCGGGTCTCTCGTCACGGGCGCGGTGTTGACGGCCGGCTTCGCTCGACCCGCTATCTCAGCGGACACTTTCCGCCAGCTCGACCTTTTCGGGGAAGTCTTCGAACAGGTGCATGCGAATTACGTTGAGTCCCCGGAGGATGCAGAGCTGATTGAAGGCGCCATCAACGGCATGATGAGCGAGCTTGATCCGCACTCGAGCTATTTGTCTGCGGACGACTACACCCGCATGCAGGAGCAGACGCGAGGCAGCTTCGCAGGGCTCGGCATTCAGGTCGTCATGGACACTGAGGGCGACGACGCCGGCTACGTGAAGATCGTGGCGCCTATCGACGAGACGCCGGCCTCGCGCGCCGGGATGCAGACCAACGACCTTATTGTCGAGATTGACGGGCAGGACGTGAAGCCGCTGAACCTCGACGAATCAATCGCCCTTCTGAAAGGCGAAAAGGGCACGTCGGTCTCGATCAAGGTGCTCCGCGACCGCGATCAGGATCCGTTCCCGCTCACCCTGGTGCGCGACATCGTCCGGGTCGAAGCGGTAGTCAGCCGCATGGAGAACGATTTCGGCTATGTCCGGGTTCGGACGTTCTCGGAGCGAGCGGGATCGGAACTCAAGAAAGCGATCCGCGAGCTTGAGAAGGAAACGACGGGTGGGCCAAAGGGTTACATTCTCGACCTGCGCTCCAATCCGGGCGGGCTTCTAGATCAGGCGGTGAACATTGCGGACGTCTTCCTGGAGGGCGGCGAGATCGTTTCGACCCGCGGCCGTCATCCGAAAGACACGTTGAGGGAAATGGGCCGCCGCGGTGATCTGACGAAAGGCAAGCCCGTCGTGGTGCTGATCAATGGCGGCTCTGCGTCGGCTTCCGAAATCGTCGCAGGCGCGCTTCAGGATCGTAACAGGGCGCTGCTCCTTGGCACCAAGAGCTTTGGCAAGGGGAGCGTTCAGACGGTGATCCCCCTTCGCAATGGTCTTCAGGGCGCGCTCCGCCTGACGACGGCGCGCTACTACACACCATCCGGTCGGTCGATCCAGGCGCAGGGCATCATGCCGGACGTCATCATGCCGGTGCTTTATCCAGGCCAGGAAACGCCGTCATCACGCCCAAGCGAAAGCGATTTGCCAGGCGCGCTCGACGTGCCGGAAGACGCCGAAGCTGAAGAGATCGCCCCGGCCGATGTCGCGGACGCCGACGTCAAGACCGAAGCGGAAGCCGATGAAGAGGACCCGAACGGCGGCGTCGAACCGGTGGAATGCGGCTATGAAGAAGACGGCGAGACGTTCCGCGATTGCCAGCTTGAGAGGGCGATCGAAATCCTCTCCGACGCGACGGCCTACCGGTCGATGCTGGCTGACGCAGGCGCCATGCGGACCGAATAGGGTCCGCACAGCTTCGTGATCAACAAATCGGCGCGTCCCGCCCGCCGGGCGGCGGAATGCGCAAAAAAGTGATCCTCTTCATCTTCCGCTTCATCAATTGTGTTCGCTGGCGGCGGGCGAAACGAGCGTTTCGCGCCGCCTCGTTTTCATTGCGTTAACTAAACAATCCGTACCCTGCGGCAAAGCTTCGCCGCGCCGAATGCGCCACGCAAGGGTCGCCGCGCAAATCGGACCAAGGCGAAATGGATTGGCCCGAAGGCGCGTCGCCGCGCCTGATTGATTGACGCAAACGCCACATGCCAAACAACCTGGTCCCCAAAAGCCGCCCGCACCACCGACGCTCACGGCGCATCCCGGTTTTCAGTCGGCTGACGCTCGCCTGGCTCGGCCTCGGCGCAGTCCTCGCCGCCGGCGGCGTCGGGCTCGCGACGCTTGGACAAGAGCGTCCGCAGCGTTACGCGGTGCACTTAGACGCCATCCAGCGGCTGAGCCCGCCGCGCTCCGAAGAATCTTTATCATCCGACGCGGCGAGCGAACCGCAGCTGGCGCTCCAGCAGCCGCCGATCAATTCAACAATCTCGACAGGGGATGCGGCGCTTTCAGGCCGTACGCCTGAACAGATTGGGCAGGCCGCCGCCGCGCGGCCCATTCTCGCGGCGGCCCAGCGCCTCGCCCCGGCCGGCGCGGACGCAACCGGATCACGCGGAGGTCGCCCACGGATCATCCGCATCCCATCATCCACCCGCACAGCGCCGATCGACGAGCCAGCCTCGTCACCGCAGGACATCGTGATCACCATTGATGGCGCGCCCGCTCGGTCTCCTGAAGAGGTCAGAGCAGACGCAGAAAACCGCCTGGACGCCCCGGCCGACCCAATCCCCGGGCCGACGCCGGATATGGTGATGGCGGGCAGATTTGGTCCCATGCCGCGGATCTCGAAGGACGGCGTCAGCCCGAGCGAAGCCTACGCCCATGCGTTTTCACCGCAAGACGATCCCTCCATCGCCTTGATCGTGGCCGGCCTTGGCCTCAACCCTGCGGTCACCGCGCGCGCGATTGACGAACTGCCCTCAGCGGTGACGCTCGCCTTTGCGCCCTACGCGAAGGACCTGCCCTACTGGACGGAGCGCGCGCGTGAGCAAGGCCACGAGATCCTGATCGAACTGCCAATGGAGCACGGCGCGAAAGCCGACAAAGCCATAGGGCCGGCGGGCCTGAAGACGGGCCGACCGGCGCAGGAAAACCTCAAAAGACTCGAATGGTTGATGTCCCGCTTCGGCGGCTATGTCGGCGCGACCAACTATCTCGGCGCGCGGCTGGCCAGCGACAGCGACGCCATCCGGCCGATCCTCGCGCGGCTGAGCGCGGCGGGCCTTTACTTCTTTGACGACACCGGCGCCGTCCATCGCTTCGGCGCGCCGACCGCCAAAGGGGTCGCCAGCGTCTCGCGACTGATCACGCCTGGAAGCACCGATCCAAAGGACGATCTCTCCGCACTTGAGACGGTCGCGAACCGCGACGGCGCGGCGCTCGGCAAAGCCTATCTGACGCCTGAAACGCTCGACCTCGTCCTCGCCTGGTCAAACACCCTTGGCGACCGCGACTTGACGCTCGCGCCGGCCTCGGCTGTCTTCGCGTTTGCGAGGCAGGCCGACGGCTGAGCGCAATCCTGCGCCCCTTCCGCGCCCGCCAGAGAAACGTCGCCGGCGCAAATGATTATTGACGATATCTACGCCCGCTATAGGCCGAACGTCGGCGTTGCGCTCTTTAATCGGCGCGGCGACGTCTTTCTTGGTCAGCGGATCGGAGACTTCGCAGACGTCGGCGAGGTGAAAGGCGAGTTTCGCTGGCAAATGCCGCAAGGCGGGATCGATAAAGGCGAATCGCCTGACGAGGCGGCGTTCCGTGAACTGAAAGAAGAGACGGGCGTTTCTTCCGCGCAGCTTCTCACCATCACGCCCGGCTGGCTCGCCTATGACTTCCCACCCGACTACCCCAAGAAGAAATGGGCGGGCCAACGCCAGAAGTGGGCGGCGATGTTGTTTCTGGGCGATGACTCAGAAATCGATCTTGAGGCGGACGACTATCAAGAGTTTGACGATTGGCGATGGGCGCAGCTTGAAGACGCGCCGAACCTCATCGTGCCCTTCAAACGCCGCGTCTACGATCAGATGGTCCGCGCCTTCACGCCGCTGCGGGATTTCATTGCGGGCGTCGATTTTCGCTCAGCTGGCGAAGAAGCCTAGAGAGACGCTTCCAGCTCTTTTAGCTGGCCGAGTTCGGCCGCGGCGCGCTGACGCGTTTCAGGCTGCGCTTCGTCATCGGCGACCGCCGCTTCACAGGATTTAATCCGCCGCGAGAGCTCTTCCCGATCAAGATCGGCGACAAAAACCGCCTCCTCGGCCAGCACCGTGAGACCGGCGGGGGTTACGTCCGCGAAGCCGCCACGCACGAAGATCCGTTTCTCGTCCCCGCCATTCAGGACTCGCACGACGCCAGGCGCCATGGTCGACATGAACGGCGCATGGTTCGGCAAAACGCCAAAGACGCCTTCCGAGCCCGGCACGTCGACCTGGTCGACGTCCTCGGACACGAGCTGCTTCTCAGGCGAAACGAGATTGAAATGTAGTTTGCCAGCCATTGATCTTCTCCGCCGCTATCCCGCGGCCTCACTTTCGCACTGTTCCTCGCCGCAATCCGGTCGTCGGTCAACCGCTCGCCTCCTCCCCAACGAGATAAGCGGCCGTCCCCGGCCCTAGATCGACGATCGCCTTTCTAGAGCGGCGCAGGCGTCGACCGGGACGGTCGCCTCGGCCAACCCGTCCAACATGAAACAGTCGTCAAATACGGAACAGTAGCAGATCACGACATTCACCCGTCTCGATTGGGTTAGCTCCTGCACAGCGTCAACGAGCTGCTTTGATGTGTATTTCGCATCCACGGCGAAAGCGATAATGTCCTCCGCTGGCGACAACACCGAACCACTTACTCGAACGTTCGAAAACCTGAAGTTTCCATCTTCCGCCAGTGGTCGAACGATGTCGGCCCAGCTGTCGATCGGCTCGTCGTCAATCAGGACGGTCGCCGACATGATGCGGGCGGGGCCGATGCCGCGATTGCCAACAACAACCTTAAACCGTTCTTCGCCGGCGATCCCGTAGTTTATGTCGCGAATAACGACGTGCGGCCAGACGCTCGCCATCTGTTGCTTGCGCACCGCGTCGGCTTCATTCAACGCCGCGAAGAGGGCGATGACGCCGACCAGAAAACCCGTCACGGCGAGAATAGTCTGCACCACCGAGATGCGGACGAAGATGCGCTCCGCCCGCGTTAGCTCTGAACTATTCTCAGGTTCGGCCATTGGCGCTATCGTCTTCGCTCGCGCCCTGACGCCCGATCTCTTGATCGAACGCCGCTGTTGCTCGCTCGAATTTGTCCCGGCACCCCGTATTGCAGAAGCCGACGACCTGGCCGCGGTATATCGTCAATGAGTCCGCGGAAACGGGATCTCCCGACCACGGACAAATCGCGTTCACGCAATCCTCAAGCCGAAGCTCCGGGGAACCGGCGCCAGCCACGGGCTACGCCGCTTCCGCGGCGAGCTTGGCGGCCTTTTCAATCGCCTGGTCGATCGATCCAACCATGTAGAACGCCGCCTCCGGCAAATGGTCGTACTCGCCCGCCACAAGGCCCTTGAAGCCCTTGATCGTTTCTTCAAGCGGCACCTGGATGCCGGGGCTGCCGGTGAAGACTTCGGCGACGTCGAAGGGCTGCGACAGGAAGCGCTCCACTTTCCGGGCGCGCGCGACGACCATCTTGTCCTCTTCGGAGAGCTCGTCCATGCCGAGGATGGCGATAATGTCCTGAAGCGCCTTGTAACGCTGAAGGATGCCCTGCACGTCACGCGCCACCTGATAGTGCTCCTCGCCAACGATCCGTGGGTCAAGGATCCGCGACGTGGAATCGAGCGGGTCGACCGCAGGGTAAATGCCCTTTTCGGAAATCGCGCGGTTCAGAACCGTCGTCGCGTCAAGATGCGAGAACGACGTCGCCGGCGCCGGGTCCGTGAGGTCGTCGGCCGGCACGTAAATCGCCTGCACGGACGTAATCGAGCCCTTGGTGGTTGTCGTAATCCGCTCCTGAAGCCCACCCATGTCAGTCGCGAGGGTTGGCTGATAGCCGACCGCCGATGGGATGCGGCCGAGGAGCGCGGACACTTCCGAGCCGGCTTGCGTGAAGCGGAAAATGTTGTCGACGAAGAAGAGAACGTCCTGACCCTGATCGCGGAACTCCTCCGCGATCGTGAGGCCCGTCAGCGCGACACGCGCGCGCGCGCCCGGCGGTTCGTTCATCTGGCCGTAGATGAGCGAGCATTTCGATCCGTCCGCCGAGCCGTTCTGTTCGGCCGGGTTCTTGTTCACGTTCGATTCGATCATCTCCCAGTAAAGGTCGTTGCCTTCCCGGGTGCGCTCGCCAACGCCGGCGAACACGGAGTATCCGCCGTGCACCTTGGCAATGTTGTTGATGAGCTCCTGGATCAGCACCGTCTTGCCGACGCCTGCGCCGCCGAAGAGGCCGATCTTGCCGCCCTTCGCATACGGACAAAGAAGGTCAACGACCTTGATGCCTGTGGCGAGGATCTCCGCTTCCGTTGATTGCTCCACGAATGGCGGGGCCTGCTGGTGGATCGCGCGCTTTTTCGTGAACTGGATTGGGCCGACTTCATCCACCGGCTCGCCGATCACGTTCATGATGCGGCCTAAAGTGCCTTCGCCGACCGGAACTGAAATCGCCTCGCCGGAGTCCGTCACCTTCTGTCCGCGGACGAGGCCTTCGGTTGAGTCCATCGCGATCGTTCGAACGGCGTTCTGGCCAAGATGCTGCGCCACCTCAAGCACCAGGCGATTGCCGCCATTATCGGTTTCAAGGGCGTTCAGAATGCCCGGCAGATGGTCGTCAAACTCCACGTCGACAACGGCGCCGATCACCTGCGATACCTTACCTACATTCACCATAGTCGCCTCACTTCTCCAGAATATCTCTACTTCCCGCGCCCGCCCCGCTCGGCTCCTTGACCTTCTACGCGAGCCCGACGCGCTCGGCGGCTCCGCCCTGCGGATCTCCGCCTTCGTCCTCGTCCAGCCAGGGTTGATACCTGCTTCCCTTCAGAGCGGCCGCGAAGGCCGCATAGTTCTTGATCGTCCTAGCTAGCGACGCCTTGCGCAGCCTTTTGTGCTCGGTCGACAGGCGCCTTGGCGCAACGCCGAGAAACTCCTGCAATGACGCCAATACGTCGGTTTGTTCTTGCTCTGAGGATCCGAAAAAGGTTTCGTAACGGAGCCTGAAAACCGGCCCTTCATGCGCGTCCTCAATGGCGCGCACCGCTTCATTTTCCTCTCGTATCAGGTCAAGTTCGTTGATCACAGCGCCTGGATCCACTTCAATCTGCGCCTGAGGCGCCGCTTCGTCTCCCGCGCGGTAGGACACCCTGCCCGTATCGGCCAACAGACGTACGGAAACGTATCGGTCGACGGGGTTCTCCCGGATTAGCGAAACGAGCGCAATACCGGCCCGGTCCGCAAGATAGGCGTCCAACGAAAAACGGCGCAGATTGACGACGAATTCCTTCACGCCAATGCTGCTAATGTCTGCGCGCCTGCGCATGTGGCGAGGCTTGCCCCGGCGGGTCCGCGCGGCGGCGGAAACCGCCTGCGCCGCGTAAAAGGCCGTCCTGCTGGCGAAAAGCCAGTCGAGATAGAGCGCCGGCGAAGTAAAGCGGTCGCGCACCAAACGGCCAGGCAAGGTCCAGTCCCCAAGCACTTCGCCATAGTTCACGATCTGGGGATGCTGGTTCAGCGCCTGCGCAAAGAAATTGCTGCCGCTGCGGCCATTCGTGAGAATAAAATGTCGCCCGATGCTGGACAAAGCCGCTCCTTTCGCGATGCGCCGCCTAGAGCGCCTCCGCGCCGGAGATGATTTCAATGAGCTCCTTGGTGATCTGCGCCTGGCGGGCGCGGTTGTATTGCAGCGTCAGCTTGTCGATCAGCTCGCCCGCATTGCGCGTGGCGTTGTCCATAGCGGTCATGGACGCGGCCTGTTCCGAGGCGATGTTTTCAAGCAGCGCCCGGAAGATCTGCACCGCCACATAACGCGGCAGAAGCGTTCTCAGGATCTCTTCCTCGTCGGGCTCGTAGTCGTAAATCGCGCCTTTCAAATCCGGCGCTTCGACACCCTCCGGCGCCTCAGCGGGGATGATCTGCTGCGCGGTCGGCACCTGGCTGACGACGTTCTTGAACTCGCCATAGAAGAGCGTCGCGACGTCGAATTCGCCGGCGCGGAACATCTCCAGCACCTTCTCCGCGATTTCCTGCGCTTCATGGAAGCCGATCGACTTGATCTCGACGAAGTTCGTCTTCCAGACGATGAGGTCGCCATAAAGGCGCTTCAGTTGATCCTCGCCTTTGCGGCCGACGCAGATCAGCTTGACGACCTTGCCTTGGGCTTGCAGCGCGACGATGCGTTCGCGGGCAAGACGGACAATGTTGGAGTTGAAGGCGCCGCAGAGGCCCTTGTCGGCCGTTGCGACGATCAGGAGGTGCGTCTCGTCCGAGCCCGTCCCGGCGAGGAGCCGCGGCGCGTTCGGGTTGTCCTTCGCCGCGGCCGAGAGATTTGCGAGAACGCCCTCCATCTCCACCGCATACGGACGGGCGGCCTTCGCCGCCTCTTCAGCGCGGCGGAGCTTCGCAGCGGCGACCATCTGCTTCGCCTTCGTGATCTTCTTGGTCGACTTGACCGACCCGATCCGGTTTTTCAGTTCTTTTAGGGAGGGCATTGCCTGCGTCTCGTGTTTATCCGCACCGGACGCGCGTAATGACGCCGTCCTCGTCGACATGGATGTTCAATCGGTTCGGGCTGTAGTCCATGGTCGCGATGGCGCCGGGTTTCAGGACACGGACTTTTCGCCCCTCCGGCAACGTTACCGCCGCAATGTTCGTGCCGATCAACGACTCATAACGAGATGCGCCGCACGCGTCCGGATCGTCAAATCCTTTAGGCGATTGCGTCACGTCTCCTCCGTCCGTCGTCATATCGCTGGACGCCACCGCCCCGGCCTGGGTCGCGGCGTCACTCTCGTTGGCGGCCTCGGTGTCCGATCCGGACGCACACGCCGCGAGCGCCGCTATCGCCAGCGCCGCCAGAAATGTCATACGTGCACGCATATTCACCTCCACCCTGCTTTTTTCAATCCGCGACGGCGAAGACGGGTCTCGGCGCGCCCTTACGCGAAGTTCTTCGCAAACGTATCAAGAATATCCGCCAGCTGCTTCTCCAACTCATCAGTCAGCTTGCCGCCATCGCGGATCGCCGTCAGAAGGTCAGCATGGTCACCCTTCAGTTTCCGGAGGAATTCGGCCTCAAACTCCTGCACCTTGTCCTTGGCGACTTTGTCTAGATAACCGCGCACGCCGGCGAATATGACGCAGACCTGCTCCTCCACGAGCAGCGGCGAATACTGCGGCTGCTTCATCAGTTCGGTGAGGCGATCGCCGCGATTGAGGATCTGTTGCGTCGTCGCGTCGAGATCGGAGCCAAACTGCGCGAACGCGGCCAATTCCCGGTACTGAGCAAGCTCGCCTTTGATCTTGCCCGCGACCTGCTTCATCGCCTTGATCTGCGCCGAGGAGCCGACGCGCGACACGGAGAGGCCGACGTTCACCGCCGGACGGATGCCCTGATAGAAAAGGTCCGTCTCCAGAAAGATCTGGCCGTCGGTGATCGAAATGACGTTCGTCGGAATATAGGCCGACACGTCGTTCGCCTGGGTTTCGATGATCGGCAGCGCGGTCATGGAGCCGAGGCCGTTGTCTTCGTTCAGCTTCGCCGCGCGCTCCAGAAGCCGCGAGTGCAGATAGAAGACGTCGCCCGGATAGGCTTCGCGGCCCGGCGGACGGCGCAGGAGAAGCGACATCTGGCGATAGGCGACCGCCTGCTTCGACAAATCATCATAGATGATGAGTGAATGCATGCCGTTGTCGCGGAAGTATTCGCCCATGGCGCAGCCGGCGAACGGCGCCAGGAACTGCAGCGGCGCCGGTTCCGACGCCGTCGCGGCGACGACGATCGAATAGTCGAGCGCGCCATTGTCCTCGAGCGTCTTGACGATCTGCGCGACGGTCGAGCGCTTCTGGCCGACGGCGACATAGACGCAGTAGAGCTTCTTTGATTCGTCGTCGCCCTGGTTCGCCGCTTTCTGATTGAGGATGGCGTCAATGCAGATGGCGGTTTTGCCGGTTTGGCGGTCGCCGATGACAAGCTCGCGCTGGCCGCGGCCGATCGGGATCATCGCGTCGATCGCCTTGATGCCCGTCTGCACCGGTTCGTGCACGGATTTGCGCGGCAGGATGCCCGGCGCCTTCACGTCGACGAGACGACGCGTCTCGTAAACGATCGGCCCTTTACCATCGATCGGATTGCCGAGCGGGTCGACGACGCGGCCCAAGAGCCCCTTGCCCACGGGCACGTCGACGATGGCGTTCGTGCGCTTGACCGTGTCGCCTTCCTTGATCTCGCGGTCTTCGCCGAAAATCACGACGCCGACATTGTCGCGCTCAAGGTTCAGCGCCATGCCCTTCGCGCCATTTGCGAACTCGACCATTTCACCGGCCTGGACATTGTCGAGGCCATAGACCCGCGCGATGCCGTCGCCGACCGACAGGACCTGGCCGATCTCGGAAACTTCAGCGTCCTTGCCGAAGTCCTTGATCTGCTGTTTCAGGATGGACGAGATTTCCGCCGCCTGGAGCTCCATGGGGATTACGCCTCTTTCAGTTTTGATTTCAGTCGATTGAGTTTCGACCGCAGGGAGGAGTCGACCATCGTTGAGCCGACCTTGACGACGATGCCGCCCAACAGATCGGGATCCACGGCGGTCGTGAGATTCACGGCCTTGCCAACATAGCGCTCAATTTCGCCGCGCAGGCGCGCCGTCTGGTCATTGTTCAACGGCGCGGCGGAAACCGCCTGAGCCGAGACTTCGCCGCGATGCTCGGAAAGCCGCGCGAAGAACGCCGACACCATTTCATCCAGCGCGAACAGCCGCCGATTAGCGGCGATGAGCTTCAGGAAATTCGTCGTCAACTGACTGAAGCCCGCCTTGTCCGCAATCGCAGCGATCGCGCCGGACTTGTCGCCAGCGTCATAGACGGGGCTTTTCAGGAACGATCTAAAATCGCCCCCCGCCGCAATCATTGCGTTCAAGGCTTTGAAGTCGTCTTCAACCACTTCGATCGCGCCTTGCTCGACGACCAGACTAAACAGCGCGTCGACATAGCGGGACGCGGCGGGAGAAACGCGCGGCGCGCCTGACGCGGAAGCTGCAGCGGCGGCGGACATGTCTGGCGAACCCTCCGAGACTTCAAAGCGCTGAATGACCGCTGACGCGACGAAGCGGCCTGCCAATGCGCCCTGGATCACCGGCCCTTACTCCCATCAGCGCGCCGCCTTTTCGTTGTTGAAAGGCGACGCCCGACCGACCGGACCGTTGGAAAAACAGTTGCTTCCCTGAGGCCGCCCAATGAACGCGATCATCGCGACCAAAGGACTGACCCCAAGTTTGGCGCGCGGCTTACCATGCGCCTTTCGCCGGCGCAACAAGACCAACTCCAGCCCAAACAGCGCCCCGTTTGGCCGGTCGCCGGTGACGAGCTTTGGTAGCGAATGCAAAGATTCGGGGCGCGCCTTTCCGCGGCGGTGGGGCTTGCTCGAGGCGTTGGCGTGGATTGCGGCGAAATAGCGCGCCAAGCGGCTCCGCCAGCAACGACGCCCCAAAAGATGGCTGGGCGCTCGCGCAACCGACAACTGACCGGGCGGCGAACGCCAAAGGGGCGGTGGCGACCGCGGATGCCTATTGTCGACCCGCGCCCCTCAAGCTTCGCCACGGCCAGCTTGTTGCGATCGTTTGCCGATGCGCCGCCAGATCGCGATCTAACGTCGTCATTTGAAGGAGCGGGCAGATCCCGACAACTGCGCCAACTCAATCGAATCAGTTCCCCGCGCGGTTGAGACAATATTCAGTGAAAATACACCATGCGCGCTCGTGTTTTCTTTGTTATAGATGCGTTATCTATTGTAGAATTTCAGGGGAGCTAGTCATAATGCCTGGTAGCAAGTTGGCATGGTTAATTGGCCTGTCGGCGATCTTGAGCGCGCTGAGCGCTTCAACAGTCGCCGCTCAACCGAACCAGGCAAGCGCGGCGCTCTACGGGGCCCTGCCAACGATATCAGACGCCGAAATCTCCCCGAACGGCGAAACCGTCGCAATGCTACAGTATGTCGGCGGCCGGACCTTGCTTGTGCTTTACAATCTTAAGGAACCGGGCGCTCAACCCATCGGCGTGGCGATCGGCGATCTGAAACCGCGAGGGCTTTATTGGGCGGGTGACGACTATGTGCTGATCCTTGTCTCAACGACAAGAACAGATCAGTTCACCACGGGCCTTGAAACGCTTGAGTACTATCGCTGGATTTCTTACTCGCTGAAGTCTGGAAAGAGCGTTGGTCTTTTCTCGTCCGACGTCGGATTTGCGATCACCAGTTCCGGCAATCTCATCCATACGCTTCCGGAGTCGCCCGACGAAGCGCTCTTCGCGCGCTGGACCGGCAGGGCACGCGCCGGCGGCGGCGGTGGACCGACCCGGCTATCGGGCCGCAATGCGACAGGCGGCTATTCGCTTTTCAAGGTCAATCTTAAGAATGGGCGTGGACGCGCCACGAGCGCCGGAACGCCAGCGGCGATCGATTGGGTGGTCGATGACGCCGGAGACGCGATCATGCTCGCGGAGTTCGATGGTCAGGAATACAATCTCTTCGCGCTTCGCCCTGGCGAAAAGCGGATGAGCCTCGCAAAACGCTTGGAGTTGCCGAAGGGCGCGCTCGCTCCTTACACGCTCTTTGGACGTCTGGCCGGCGCCGCCTCAGACGACGTCGAAGTCGCGGCACTGAAGAGGCGGCCGGGGAAGACTGACATCCTCGTCGGCCTCAGCCTCGCCACTGGCGAAGAGACCCGCGTCCTGGCGAGCGACGACGCGTCAGACGTCACCGGGGTCAGATATAATCAGAACACGGCGAGGGTCGAAGCGGCGTACTTTCGCTCAGCGCCCGATAAGGCGGTGTTCTTCGATGAAGCGCTTGGCAAAAAGTCCCGCCAACTGGACAAGGCTCTGCCGGACGCGCTCGCCTCCGTCAGTTCAACGTCGACCGACAAGAAGTCCATGATTGTAAGGGCGGTCTATTCGGACCGTCCCGTCGAACTGATGATCTACGACGACGAGAAAAAGACCCTTGACTTCTTTTCGTCCACAAGACCCGAACTCGCCGAAGATGTCACGGACCGGAGGCGTTTCGACTATGTCGCGCCGGACGGACTCAAGATTGAGGGGTATGTGACGGCGCCCGAGGGCAAGTGGGGTCAGCGGCTGCCGCTGATTGTCCTGCCTCATGGCGGACCGGCCGGACGCGACACGCTCAACTACGACTGGTGGGCGGCGTTTTACGCAGCGAACGGATACGCCGTCTACCAACCGAATTTTCGAGGCTCATCAGGCTATGGCGAAGCGTTTACGCGCGCCGGCTACGGAGAATGGGGCCGGAAGATGCAGGACGACATTACAAACGGCGTGAAGAAGCTGATCGCCGACGGCGCCGCTGACCCGGACCGCATCTGCATTGTCGGCGCGAGCTATGGCGGCTATGCGGCGCTCGCCGGCGCAACCCTGACGCCCGATCTCTACAAGTGCGCCGTCAGCGTCAACGGCGTCTCGGACCTGCCGAAAATGATCGGGCACGCCGCCACGCAGGAAGGCGAGTATGCGGCGACCTATTGGGAAACGCGCATCGGCAGCCGCTTCCGCGACGAAGAGGAGCTGATCGCGGTCAGTCCGGAGCGGATCGCCGATCGCGCCGGACCGCCAATCCTGCTCATCCACGGCGAAGACGATACGGTCGTGCCGTTCTATCAGAGCGAGAACATGGCGAAAGCGCTCGCGGCCGCAGGCAAGGAATGGGAGCTCATCCGGCTGAAAGGCGAGGATCACTGGCTTTCCAGCGGCGAGACCCGGACCGCCATGTTGAGGGAATCGCTACGGTTCATCAAATCTCGCATCGGCGAATAAGGCGCGACGCGGCGCCCCCGACGCCGCGTCTAGACAGACGCTGCGTCTAAACAAACGAGTACGGATCAATGTCGATGGCGCGGCGAACGGCGTTTGGCGTCTTCGCCCGCCCCAGCCAATCCGCAAGAAACGCCTGCACGTTCACGTTCCGGCGCGCCTTGACCAGGAACCGCATTCGCATCTCGCCGCGCAGCCGGTAGATCGGCGCCGGCGCCGGCCCCATGACCTCAACGCCGTCCGCGGGAAAGAGGGCGCGTCGGTGCGCGTCGGCCGTCGCCTTCAATGCCGCTTCGTCCTTGGACCGAAGAATGACCGCTGCAAGGCGCCCATAGGGAGGAAACCCAAGCGCGGCGCGGCCATCCGCCTCAGCGGCGAGGAACGCATCGCGATCGCCGTCTTTCAGGGCCTGAAACACCGGCGCGGCGGGCTGATGCGTCTGCAACAGCGCGCGGCCGGGCTTTGCGGCGCGCCCCGCCCGTCCCGCCACCTGGCTCAAGAGCTGATAGGTCTTCTCGCCGGCCCTTAAGTCCCCGCCGGCGAGCCCCATGTCTGCGTCAACGACGACCACAAGCGTCAGGTTCGGAAAGTGGTGGCCTTTGGCGACGACTTGCGTGGCAACCAGGAGATCGATGTCGCCAGCCTCCATGCGGTCCAGAACGCCGCGCATCGCCGCGGCTGTCGGCGCTGTGTCCGACGACAGGATTTCATGGCGCGCCGCAGGCCAGCGCGCCAGCGCTTCTTCGGCGATCCGCTCCACCCCGGGACCGCAAGGCCGAAGCGAGTCGACCGCCTTGCAAGCCGGGCACGCGGACGGCTTCGGCATGGAAAAGCCAGTGTGATGGCAAACGAGCCGGTTTTCGAAGCGATGCTCAACGAGCCAGGCGTCGGAATGGGGCGATTTCATCCGTTCACCGCATTTCCGGCAGATCGTCATCGGCGCGTACCCGCGCCGGTTCAGGAACAGAAGCGCCTGTTCCCCGGCGTCAAGCGTGCGCGTGATTTCCTCGACCGCGACCGGCGACAACCATGCGTCTTTCTCCGGCGGGTCCCGGCGCATGTCGACCAGGTTGACCGGCGGCGTCGTTGCGCCGCCAAAGCGAGCCCTGAGGCGGGCGAGGCCATAACGGCCCTTGTCGACATTGACGACGCTTTCGAGCGACGGCGTCGCGGAGACGAGAATGACGGGGAAGCGAGCGCGGACGCCGCGGGCGACGGCGAGATCGCGCCCCTGATAGACGACGCCATCCTCTTGCTTGTAGGCGGTTTCATGCTCTTCATCGACTACAATAAGTCGAAGCTTTTTATACGGAAGAAATAGCGCGGAGCGCGCGCCAACGACGATGCGCGCGCTTCCATCCGCGACGCGACGCCAGGCCCGCCGCCGCGCCGCGGCGCCCAGCTCCGAATGCCAGGCGGCGGGTTCGGCGCCGAAGCGATCGGCGACGCGCGTCAGGAACGGCAGCGTCAACGCAATCTCCGGGATCATGATGAGCGCCTGCGCATCCTCGTCCTGCGCGAGGGCCGCAGCGATGGCTTCAAGATAAACCTCGGTCTTGCCGCTGCCTGTGACGCCATCAAGAAGAAGCGCGCCTTCTCCCGTCCTCGCATGATCGCGCAAGCGGTCCGAAGCCGCGGCCTGCTCCGGCGACAGCGCGGCGCCGGCGCGCCGCAGGTCAGGCGGCGCAAATGGCGCGTCCGGGTCAAGCTCAACCGGCGCAAGCGCGCCCGCCTTAATCAGTCCCCTGACGACCCCTTCACCGACGTTCGCCACCCCCGCTATGTCCGCAACGCGCGCAGGCGCCGCTGCGGCGGCCAGCGCCCGGCGCCGAGCGGCCGTCACCCGTCCCGCAAGGCGCGCCTCCGCATCTGGCGTAAAAACGTAGGCCTTATGCGGGGCCGGGCGAACAGCGACGTCACCGCTTCGAATCACGAGCCGCAAGGCCGCGCCGAGCGGCGCCATCGTGTAGTCGGCGGTCCAGCGGATGAATGCGAGGACGTCGGCCTCTAGCGGCGGCGCATCGACGACGCGCTCAATCCGCTTCAGCTTTTCGAGCGGCGTCAGGGCTTCATGCAACGGAGCAAGATCGTCAGGCCAGACGACGCCAATACGCGAGCGCCCGCCAAAGGGCGCCACGACGAACGCGCCCGGCGGGGATCGGACGGCCGCATTCTCCGGCGGCAGGTAATCGAAAGGCTTGTCCAGCGGCGTCGGAAACAAAACGCGAACCCGCGCCGCATTGTCGCCCGATTGGAGATTAGTCACAGCTGCTTGATCGTCGCCTCGGTTTCGGGTGAATTACGCGCCATCGGACGCGTCTGTCGCCCGCCCTCTCTTCGTTCGGCGACACAACCACAAAACCAAAGAACAACGTAACCAAAGATCGACATACCTAACGTCCCATGGCCGATTTGACTCTTGGCCGCGTCACTCGACCTCGCGCATAGGAGCCCAGATGATGTCTGGAGCAGTTCGCCTCGCCGTCGCCGTCCTAGCGGGCGCCCTCTGCCTGACCGGCGCCGCGCAGGCCAAGTACAGTTTGTGCAACAAGACGAGTTACGTCGTTTCCGCCGCAATCGCATATGTCGATGGCGACCGCCTCGCCACACGCGGCTGGTGGCGGCTAAATCCCGGCCAGTGCAAAGTCGTATTGACCGAGACGACCAATCCCGGCCGCTACTTCGTCTATGGCGAAGCAATTGAAGGGCATTTGGGTCCGCTTCGGTCATGGTCCGGCGACACGCCTTTATGCGTCGAGCCCTCAGACGGCTACTTTAATCTGCGCAATCAGGATGTCTGCAAGGAAGACCCTTCGCGACGGCGGGACTTTTTCACCGTTGACGTGACTGACAAGGCCAATGGCAGTTGGCGCACGGATTTCGTCGA
>JBCBSQ010000008.1:0-116257 GCA_039819085.1 Pseudomonadota bacterium | reverse complement strand
TTCGCATCCGGTCGCCGAAGACTTCCGCTTGATCGCCAGGCGCGACGTCTCCCGGCGCTTCGGTGACGTCAACGGTCACGAGATCCATCGAGACGCAGCCGACGACAGGGCAGGCCGCGCCGCCCACGACGACGTTGACGGAGCCTGCGCCGCCATCCGCCGGCGCGGCCCGCGGAAATCCATCGCCATACCCGAGCGCGAGGGTGGCGAGGCGCGTTGGCCGCTTCGCTTCGAACAGGCCGCTATAGCCGACGCGGCCGCCCGCCGGGACGGTCTGCGCCTGAAGGACTTCAGCGGTCAGCGTTGCGACCGGTTTCACTTCCTTGACCTCTTCGCCGAAGGGCGAGACCCCGTAGAGCCCGACGCCAAGTCGGATGAGGTCAAATCCAAACGCGTCGCCGATCAGCGCGCCGCCGCTGGAGACGAGCGAGAGACGGGCCTTTCCCGCGCGGTCTGCGAGCATCCGAAAGCGCTCAAGTTCCTGATCATTCGTCGGATCGTCCGGCGTCCCGGCGCAGGAAAGGTGCCCCATGAACAGCGTCGCGTTGAGGCCGGGAAGGGCAAGCGCCGCGTCGATCTCGTCCGCCGGAACGCCGAGCCGGTGAATGCCGACGTCCGCATGCAGCCCGCAAGGTTCGCCGGCGTGATGATCGGTCCAGAGCCGCGCCTGGCGCAGGCTGTTGACGACGGGCGTCAGACGCGCCGCCCGAAACACTGGCAGGCTCGCCAGCGTCGGTCCGTTGAGGACGAAAATCTCCGCCTCGGGCGCGAGATCGGCGAGGCCGTCGCGCAGGCGCGCGCCTTCCTCCGGGTGGGCGACAAAGAACGTTTGGCAACCACCGCGCTCGACGAGCGCGCGCGCGCACGGCAGAAGCCCTAATCCGTAGGCGTCGCATTTGACGACCGCGGCGGCTTCCGCGCTCGGCTGGCGCGCGGCGAGGCGCCTGAAATTGCCGACAAGCCGGCCAAGATCAATCGTCACCGTCGGGCGATACCCGCCTTCGTACTGCTGATAAACGTCCATGGCGCGACTTTAGCCGGATCGAACCGAAGCGCTATGGCTTCCCTTCGGCTATTCGTGGCGGTGCTGGTCGAAGCGGCCATCGTCGAGGTCGGAGAACTTGGTGAGGTTCTGGTCAAATCGCAACGGCACGGACCCAATGGGACCATGGCGCTGCTTGGCGATGATGACTTCCGCGACGCCGCGCGCCGCCTCCATCTTCTCCAGCCATTTCGCCCGGCTCATGGTCGCTTCCTCGCCGTCGCCCTTCGGCTCGGAGCGCGACAGGTAATACTCCTCGCGATAGACAAAGAGCACGATGTCGGCGTCCTGCTCGATCGAGCCGGATTCGCGCAAGTCCGACAGAAGCGGGCGCTTGTCGTCGCGCGCCTCCACCTGGCGAGAGAGCTGGGAGAGCGCGATGACCGGGACGTCGAGTTCTTTGGCGAGCGCCTTTAGGCCGACGGAGATCTCAGTGATTTCCTGCACGCGATTGTCGCCCTTGCGGGACGAGCCGGTGAGAAGCTGGAGATAGTCGACCACGATCAGGTCGAGGCCGCGCTGCCGTTTTAGGCGCCGCGCGCGCGCCGCAACCTGCGCAATGGACAGCCCGCCCGTGTCGTCAATGTGGAACGGCAGGTCATTCAATTCCTGCGCCTTCACATAAATCCGATCGAACTGCGCCTTATCGATGGTGCCGCGCCTGATCTCGTTCGACGGCACTTCGGCCATTTCGGCGAGGACCCGCATGGCGATCTGATCAGCCGACATTTCGAGCGAAAAGAAGCCGACGACCGCGCCAATGTCGCTTGCGTCCCTGCCATCTGCGATGGCGCGTCCCTTTGCGCGCGCGGCGTTGACGGCGATGTTGGTGGCGAGCGCCGTCTTGCCCATTGAGGGGCGGCCGGCGAGAATGATGAGGTCGGAGGAATGCATCCCGCCCATCATGTTGTCGAGATCGTTAAGGCCGGTGGCGACGCCTGACAGCCCGCCGCCGCGCTTGATGGCGGCGTCCGCGACGTCCACCGCCTCCACAAGAGCGGTCGTGAACGTCTTGAATCCCTTGCCGTAATGGCCCCGTTCGGCGAGATCGTAGAGTCGGCGTTCCGCATCCTGAAGTTGTTCCGCAGGAGCGTCATCGATCGCCGCCCGCCGCGCGCGCTCGGAGATTTCGCCGCCGATGTCGATGAGGCCCCGATAGACGGCGAGGTCGAAGACGACCCGCGCATAGTCCTTGGCGCTCGCGGTCGAGGGCACGCTCGCAGCGATCTTCTCCAGATAGGTCCGTCCGCCAGTCTCTTTGTATCCTGGCGAGCTCGACAGGTGGGCGTCGACCGTAATGGGCGAGGCGAGGCGGCCGCCGTCCACCAGTCCTCTGCATGCATCGTATATGAGCGCATGCACGGGGTCATAGAAGTGCTCGGTTTTCAAATAGTCCGAGACGTCCAGACAGACCTGATTGTCAAGCAGGATCGCGCCGAGAACGGCCTGTTCGGACTCAATGCTGAACGGGATGCGGCCTTCCGTGTCAGGAACGCCATTGGGGGCGCTGTCGCCGTCCTTGGGCGCAAAAAGTGTGTCGCCGTCCGCCATATCGGCACCGAACCACAATTCGCCGCCGGCGTGAAGCGGCGGAGGGAGGCTAGTTTTCCAATTCGCCCGAATCGTGGATTAAGTATAGGTTTGTACACAAATAAAAACGCCCCGGCGCAAGCCGGGGCGTCAATAGTCTGTGCTCTCAAGCTGAAGATGCTCTCAAGCTCAAGATGCGTTGCGCTACGACGCAGTCGTTTCCGAGGACGCTTCGGCTTCTGCGTCAGACGCGGCGTCGCCGTCGCCATCCTCAGCGACAGCCTGTTGCGCTTCAGGATCGAAGAATTCCGCGCGTTCCTCCGCGTCATCTTCATCCGGTTCGTCGGTATCACGCGCCAAAACGTTTTCGCCGCGCGCTTGACGTTCAGCTTCATCTTCAGAGCGCGCGACGTTCACTTCGATCGAGGCGTCGACTTCCGGATGCAGCGCAACGCGGACGTTGAAGATGCCGATCGTCTTCAGAGGCTTGTCGAGGCGGATCTGCGACCGTTCGACTTTGACGCCCTCTTCCGAGGCGATCTCCGCAATGTCGCGCATTGAGACCGAGCCGTACAGCATCCCCATCTCCGAGGCCTGCCGGATGATGATGAAAGACCGGCCGTCAATGCGCTCCGCAGCCTGTTCGGCGTCCTGCTTGCGCTCAAGGTTCCGCGCTTCCAGGTCGGCGCGCTGCGCTTCGAAGACCTTCTTGTTGGCGTCATTCGCGCGCAGGGCTTTCTTCTGCGGCAAGAGGAAGTTGCGGGCGTAGCCCGGCTTCACCTTCACAACGTCGCCCATCTGGCCGAGGTTCTCGACGCGCTCCAGGAGGATGATTTCCATCATGGCCGCTTACTCCCCGACATAGGGTAGCAGGGCGAGGAACCTCGCGCGCTTGATGGCGCGGGCGAGTTCACGCTGCTTTTTGTAGGAGACCGCGGAGATCCGTGAAGGAACAATCTTGCCCCGTTCGGAAATGAAGCGCTGCAGCAGCTTCGGGTCCTTGTAGTCGATCTTGGGCGCCTTGTCGCCGGAAAACGGGCAGGTCTTGCGGCGGCGCATGAATGGTTTTGGCATGTCTCGCCTCCTTATCGCCGGTCGCCGCGATCGCCGCGGTCCCGATCACCTCGATCCCCGCGGTCACGATCTCTGCCGCGGTCACGGTCGCCCTTGTCGCGACGGCTGAGGACCGGCGAGGGCGCTTCATTGTGCTCTTCGACCCGCAGCGTCATGTAGCGCAGGACGTCTTCGTTGATCTTTTCCTGGCGCTCCAGCTCGTGGATCGCGTCGGCCGGCGCTTCGATGTTCATGAGGCCGTAATGGCCCTTCCGGTTTTTTTTGATCTTGTACTGAAGGTTTCTGAGCCCCCAGTACTCCGATTTGGCGATCTTTCCGCCATTGTCGGTGACGATCTTCTGAAGCGTTTCAGTGAGCGCTTCGACTTGCGCAGGCGAGATGTCCTGGCGAGCGATGAATATGTGTTCGTAGAGCGGCACGTTGCTTGGCGGACCCTTTCGGGCCTGCTCCTCCATCTGAAAGACGGCGGGGACGCGCTTGGCAGCCTGAAAGGGCCGGGGCGTTGGAGGAGCCCCTCAACACGCGCCGTCGGTTCGACATCTAGTCGGGACCATCCCGCAAACCCACTTTGCAGCAAACAGAGTGGGCGATATCGACCGCCGTTCGAAAGCGGGGCGATACCCCAAGGGATTGCCGCGCGCAAGCCGCTATGGGCGATTTGGCGCATCAGCGCGCATTTTCCGGCGTGATTGGCGCCAGCTGATTGCGGCCCGGGCTTTCACTTCCCGTCAGCGGCGTTTAACCAACGGAGCTTCGATGGAGATCGCTGAATGACGAGAAGCCTGATTTTTCCGGGCCAGGGCAGCCAGACGGTGCGGATGGGGGAAGCGCTCGCCGCGCGTTTTCCCACCGCGCGGGCGGTGTTTGACGAAGTGGACGATGCGCTCGGACGCAAGCTGTCGTCGGTTATGTGGGAGGGTCCTGACGAGGCGCTCAACCTCACCACCAACGCCCAGCCTGCGCTGATGACCCATTCTGTCGCCGCTGCGCGGGTTCTGCAGGAGGAGGCTGGCCTCGACGTCGCGGCGAGCGCATTCGCGGCCGGACATTCGCTTGGCGAATACAGCGCCTTGTGCGTCGCAGGCGCGCTCCCGCTGGCGGACGCCGCGCGTCTTCTGCAGCTGCGCGGCGAGGCGATGCTGGCCGCCGCGCCGGAGGGGACGGGCGGCATGGCGGCGCTCCTCGGGGCCAGCCTCGAGGCCGCCGAAGCGGCGATCGCCGGGGTTGGCGGCGAAGGCGTCCTTGAGATCGCGAATGACAACGCGCCCGGTCAGGTTGTTGTTTCCGGCGCGAAGGAAAGAGTGGAGGCGCTCGCGGCGAACGCGCGCGCGCACGGGATCAAAATGGCGCGGGTTCTGCCTGTGTCGGGTCCATTCCACTCATCCATGATGGTGCCCGCGGCGGAGGCGATGCGCGCGCATCTCGCCGCCGTGGAAATCACATCGCCAATGATCCCTATCGTCTCCAACGTCACGGCGCGGCCGACGACCGATCCGGCGGATATCAAGGATCTGCTAGTCAAACAGGTGACGTCGCGAGTGCGCTGGACGGAAAGCGTCGCTTACATGGCGAGCGAAGGCGTCGATGAGTTCATTGAAATTGGAACTGGCAAGATCCTCGCCGGCATGGTGCGGCGCATCGCCAAGGAAGCGCGCATCGTCAGCATCGGCGATCCTGACGACCTCGCCGCCTACTCTGGATAACGGACGCTTTCGCGTCCTCCTCTCTCGAAATGGAAGAAAGACATTCGACATGTTTGACCTTGAAGGAAAATGCGCCCTTGTCACCGGCGCGAGCGGCGGGATTGGCGGCGCCATCGCTGAAGCGCTTCACGCACGCGGCGCGCGCGTGGCGGTGTCGGGCACAAATGTGGACAAGCTGTCGGCGCTGACCGAAAAGCTCGGCGAGCGCGCGGTCGCGACGCCCTGCAATCTATCCGATCTCGACGCTGTCGACGCCCTCCCCAAACAGGCCTCAGAAGCCATGGGCGGGCTGCATATCGTCGTCTCGAATGCCGGCGTGACACGCGATGGTCTTCTTATGATGATGAAGCCGCCGCAATGGGACGACGTCATCGCGTTGAACCTCACGGCGTATTTCCGGCTCGCCAAAGCGGCCCTGAGGGGGCTGACGAAGCAGCGGCACGGCCGCATTATCGGCGTTACGTCTGTTGTGGGCGTCACCGGGAACCCGGGCCAGGCGAACTACGCCGCGTCCAAGGCGGGCATGATCGGCTTCTCCAAATCCCTCGCCGCCGAGGTCGCCTCGCGGAATGTGACGGTCAACTGCATTGCGCCAGGCTTCATCGCCACGGCGATGACCGACGCGCTGAACGACGACCAGAGATCGGCGATCCTGTCGAAGATTCCCGCAGGCGACATGGGCGCGCCGGCGGATATCGCAGCCGCGACCGTTTACCTCGCAAGCGATGAGGCGCGTTACGTCACCGGCCAAACGCTCCACGTGAACGGCGGCATGGCCATGATATAGCCCGGTAAACCCACATTGCGGCGCGGCGTTGCAACGCCAATCGATTTGCCGTAAGCGCGCGAGCGATCTGATCGCTGGCGCGATCGTAATTGGATAGACGGATCGTCGGATCGAATCCGGCGCCAGATCCGCTTCGCCGGGCGTCCCAGCGCCGGGCGGCTGGGGAACTGAGGGCCCCAACCGATCTTCGCGCACCCGCGCGGGAACGCTTTAAAAGGAGCACTTTGATGTCTGATTTTGCCGAACGCGTGACGAAAATCGTCGTCGAGCACCTCGACGTCGACCCAGCAAAGGTCGATCCGAAGGCGAGCTTTATTGATGATCTTGGCGCGGACAGCCTCGACATCGTTGAATTGGTGATGGCGTTTGAAGAAGAGTTCGACGTTGAGATTCCGGATGACGCGGCGGAGACCATCCAGACGGTCGGCGACGCCATCAAGTTCATCCAGGATCAAAAGAACTAGCGCCTTTTCGCGTGTCCGGCGGGAGACGGAGACACGTGAGCGCGAGGCGTTCCGACGGTGGAAAATAGATCGCCGCGTTTCGGGGGAAGGCGCGCCGGCCTCGACGATTGAGCGAGGCGCAGGCAAGGAGCCAAGCCGATGACGCATGAGTTGAAGCGCGCGGTCATAACTGGCCTTGGCATGGTGTCGCCGCTCGCCGGTTCATTGGAGCCAAGCTGGCGGCGGCTCATCGCCGGCGAGGCCGCGGCGGGTCCAATCGACAAGTTCGACGCGTCGGACCTGCCGTGCCGCATCGCGGCGGCCGCGCCAAAAGCGGACGGCAAGGGCGGCGGCGACAAGCTGATCAAGGCGGGCGCTGCCGACGAAACCTTCAATCCGGACGATTGGGTGTCGGCCAAGGACCAACGGCGCATGGACGAGTTCATTGTCTTTGGCGTCGCGGCGGCTGAAATGGCCTTCAAGCATTCCGGCATTGAGCTTGCGACCCAGGAAGACCGCGAGCGCACCGGCGTTCTGATTGGCGCCGGCATCGGCGGGCTTGAGGGCATCGAGCGCAATTCACTCGCCTTGCATGGGCAGGGGCACCGCCGGGTCTCGCCTTTCTTTGTGCCCGGATCATTGATCAATCTCGTGTCCGGTCAGGTGTCGATCCGTCTTGGTTTGAAAGGCCCTAACCACGCGGTGGTGACGGCGTGTTCGTCCGGCGCGCATGCGATCGGAGACGCTGCGCGCCTGATCATGCTTGGCGATGCGGACGCCATGATCGCAGGCGGCGCGGAATCGACCATTTGCCCGATTGGCGTCGCCGGCTTCACCGCCTGCAAGGCGCTGACCACTCATTTCAATGACGAGCCGGAAAAGGCTTCGCGCCCCTACGACAAAGACCGCGACGGTTTCTTGATGGGCGAAGGCGCGGGCATGGTGGTGGTCGAGGAACTGGAGAAGGCGAAGGCGCGCGGCGCGACGATCTATGCGGAGATCGTCGGGTACGGATTATCCGGCGACGCCTTCCACGTCACTGCGCCAGCCGAAGACGGCGACGGCGCTTTCCGCGCAATGCGCATGGCGCTGGCGCGCGCCGGCCTTGAGCCGAAGGACGTCGACTACATCAACGCCCACGGCACATCGACGCCAAAGGGAGACGAGATTGAAGTGCGCGCGGTTGAGCGCCTTTTCGGCGACGCCGCCGAAGGTATCGTCATGTCGTCGACCAAGTCCGCGACGGGCCATCTTCTTGGAGCGGCCGGCGCTGTCGAGGCTGTGTTCAGCGTGCTCGCCATGCGCGACGGCGTCGCCCCGCCGACGATCAATCTCGACAATCCATCTGTCGATACGGCGATCAATCTCGCGCCGAATGAGGCGATCCGGAAATCTATCGACGTCGTCTTGTCGAATTCTTTTGGTTTTGGCGGCACGAACGCGTGCTTGGTGCTGCGGCGATTCGACGGCTAGTCTGACGCGGCTTTAGGCTGTCGCTGCGGGCGGCGCAGGGGAACCTTAGGGCATGCGGTCATTCTTTCTGTTCATTCTATTTGTGTTTTTCCTCGCCGTCGTGGCGGCGGGCGGCGGCGCATTTGTGCTGCGCCAGGAGATGCTGCGTGAAGGGCCACATGACGATGACGTGATCGTTCTGCTTGAGGAAGGCTCGTCTGTGACAGCAATCGCGGAAACGCTTGAAGAAGCCGGCGTTTTGCGTCGGCCGATCCTTTTTGTCGCCGCCGCCAAGCTGAAGGACGTCACGGGCTCCCTGAAGGCTGGCGAATATCGCATCCCAAAGGGCATCAGTGTCTGGAAGCTTGTCGACCTCGTCGAGCAGGGCAAGAGCATCCTGCACTACGTCACTGTCGCTGAAGGCCTGACGACGGCGCAGGCGTTGGAGGTTATCCGCGCGAACGAGGAACTGGAGGGCGAGCTTACCCTGACGCCGGACGAAGGCGCGCTCCTGCCTGAGACCTACGCCTTCACCCGCGGTGAGACCCGGGACCAACTCGTCACCGCCATGATGAAGGCGCAGACGGCGTTGATCGACGGGGCCTGGGACGAGCGCGCGCTGGAGCTGCCGTTCTCGACCCGTGAAGATGCGATTATTTTGGCGTCCATCGTTGAAAAGGAGACGGGCGTCGCGTCTGAACGCCCGCGCATTGCCGCCGTCTTCGTCAATCGCCTTAAGCGCGGTATGCGACTGGAATCCGACCCGACGATCATTTACGGCCTGACGGGCGGGGAGCCTTTGGGCCGCGGCCTGCGGGTCAGCGAAATCAAGCGGGAGACGCCCTACAATACCTACAGGATTGACGGCCTGCCGCCGACGCCGATCGCCAATCCCGGAAAGGACGCTATTCTAGCTGTCCTTAATCCTGCGCAGACGGACGATCTCTTCTTTGTCGCGAACGGCGACGGCGGGCACGTGTTCGCCGAGACCCTCGCTGAACACAATCGTAACGTCGCCGAATGGCGCCGGATCGAGCGCGAACGCCGGGCCGCGGAAGCCGCCGCTGCGGCGGAGGCGGAAGAGCCCGCTCAATGACGGCGGATGGACGTGACGGGGATCAAGCGCTTCGCTCCATGACCGGCTATGGCCGGGCGTCGGGCGATGCTGGCGGTCGACGGTGGACCTGGGAGCTGAAGAGCGTCAACGGCCGCGGTTTGGAGATGCGTTTTCGCCTGCCGCCGGGGCTTGATCAGGTCGAAGCGCAATGCCGCAAGCTCGTCGCGCAAAGGCTGACGCGCGGCAACCTCAATTGCAACCTTGCCGTTGACGCGTCGCTCGCCGGCGCCGGTTTCGCGATCAATGACGCGAACCTCGACGCCGCGATCGCGGCCATCGCCGCCATTCGTTCACGGATTGAAACGGCGCCGCCGCGACCGGAAGCGATCCTCGCGCTGCGCGGCGTTCTCGACGTCAGCGACAAGGACGCCGACCCGGACGCCCAGGACGCGGCTGGAGCGGCGCTCGTCGCCGGGTTTGAGGCTGCGCTGGGAGAATTGATATCGGCGCGCGTTTCCGAAGGCGCTGCATTGAAGTCCGTCATTGGCGACCGGCTTACTGAATCGAAACGGCTTATTGACGCGGCGGCGGCTGTTGCAAAAGGCGCCGGCGACGCGTTTCGCGCGCGTCTTGAACAGCAGCTCGCGGACTTGATCGACAGCGAAAAGGTGCCCGCCGACCGGCTCGCCCAGGAGGCGGCGATGCTGGCGGTGCGTGCTGACGTGCGCGAAGAACTCGATCGCCTTGAGGCGCATGTCGCCGCGGCGCGGGAGCTGATCGACAAGGGTGGCGCGCTCGGGCGCCGGCTCGATTTCCTGACGCAGGAGCTCAACCGGGAAGCAAATACGCTCTGCGCGAAAGCGCCAACCCTTGACCTGAAGGCGATCGGCCTTGATCTGAAGACGGTGATCGACCAGATGCGGGAGCAGGCGCAGAACGTTGAATAGCGACGACGAGAAGAGATCCGCGTCTCATGAGGCGCGTCGCGGGCTGATGATGATCCTCTCAAGCCCGTCCGGCGCCGGAAAAACGACGCTCGCCGATCGGCTTCTGCGCCGCGACGACTCCCTTGAACTCTCGGTCTCCGCGACCACGCGCGCCCCGCGGCCCGGCGAAGTCGATGGTGAGGATTACTTTTTCAAGACCATCCCGGAATTCGAACGCATGCGCACCGAGGGCGAGTTCCTCGAGTCAGCGCTCGTCTTCGGCAACTATTACGGCACGCCGAAGAAACCGGTCGACGACGCGCTGAGCGCCGGCCATGACGTCCTTTTCGACATTGACTGGCAAGGCGCGCAGCAGATTGCCCAGCGCGCGCCGAATGACGTGGTCAAGGTTTTCATTCTGCCGCCTTCGCGCGAAGAGCTTGAACGGCGGCTCAGAAGCCGAAATCAGGACCCGGAAGAAGTGGTCCGCAGTCGGATGGCGAAGGCGGATCAGGAGATCTCGCATTGGGCCGAATATGAATATGTCATCGTCAACGAAGACATAGACGGATCGCTTGAACGCCTGCGCGCCATTCTGACGGCGGAGCGCCACAAGCGCGATCGTCAGACAGGCCTGCCGGACCGCGTGCGACGGATGCTGCGCGACTTTTAGAGCGAACCTCGTCAGCCCATGTTCGCGATGAAACGGTCCGCTTCTGCGATCGATTCATTCATCTCTTCGATGAGCGTTTCGATCCGCGACTCAATTTCCAGCCGTTCAGTTTCAAGTGAGGCGATCGCCCGCGCGTTGAGATTGTGCTTCAGAAACAGGACCTGGTCGTTATAGAGGGCGAGGACCGGGTCCATTTTTTCCGCGGCCCGGTTCATCGCCGACATGAGGTCTTCGAACTCGACTTTTGTCTGATCGAGCTGTCGCTGCGACTGGGCGCGCAATGACGCGCTTTCATATTCGCCGAGCTCCGCCTCCCATTCCTTGAACAGTCGCCGGCCGACGTCATTGACCGACTTGATCCGCGCGCGCACGTCCTTGGCCTGGGTGTCGGCGCGCTTATAGGAGGCGCTCAACTTGTCGTATTTGCGTTCCAGATCGCCGCCATCGACGTCCACCAGCGCGCGAAACTCATCGAGCGCTGATGCGAACACCTCCTGCGCGTCGGATTGTTCGCCGCGCGCCAGCTTTACGCGGTCGACGAGAATGTCCCGCTTTTCGACGCCGAAACGCTCCATCGCCGAATAATAAGTGGAGGCGCAACCGCCCGCGGCGACGAGGGTTCCGGCCGCGATGACGGCGGCGATGAAATGGCGAGCTTTTGTCACTGATGAACTCCTTCCCCCGCGCGAACGCGCTAAAGCGTGTCGTGAATCAATTCGATCCGACCTATAACCCGATTACGTCACGTTACGCCACGCCCGGCCCCTCAAAGTCCAACGCCGGGCGGTGAAGCCGGAAACAAAACCGGGAAGGAACAGGTTCATGTCCGCATTCTGGCTGTTTATCGGGATTATCGTGGTTGTCGCCGCATTCGCGGTCCTGACCTACAACCGTATTGTCGCGCTCAACGAGCGAGCCGACCAAGCCTTCGCCGACGTCGATGTGCAGTTGAAGCAGCGCCATGACCTGGTGCCGAACCTTGTTGAAACGGTGAAAGGATACGCCGCCCACGAAAAGGAAACGCTTGACGCGGTGATCAGCGCTCGAAACGCCGCCACCGCGGCGCAAGGGCCGGCGGCGCAGGGTCAGGCCGAAGGCGCGCTCGGGGCGGCGCTCGGCCGGCTGTTCGCCCTTGCTGAAGCGTATCCGGACCTTAAGGCGAACACGAACTTTCTTGAGCTGCAACGCGAACTTGCGGACGTCGAAAACAAGCTCGCCGCCGCGCGTCGCTTCTTCAACAATGCGGTGCAGGAGTTCAACACCATCATTCAGCAGATCCCCGGCAATTTCATCGCGCCGTTGGGCAACTTCAAACAACGCGAATTCTTTGAGATTCCGGAGGCGGCGCGCGCGACTCTTGAATCCGCGCCTGATGTTTCCTTCAGCTAGGCGGGCGCTTCGGTGGATCGACTACTCGGCCTGATCGGCGGCGTCAGTCCTGAATCGACGCCGATCTACTACGCGCAGCTGAACGACGCGGCTCGCGCTGAGCGAGGCGGCGCGCATTCAATGCCACTTTTGATCTACACGCTCGACTTCGGTGTGATGCAGGACCTCTACGCGGCGGCCGACTGGCGAGGTTACGAGGCGCAGGTCGCCGGCGCGGCGGACCGGCTGAAGGCGGGCGGCGCGACGGCGTTGGCGATTTGTTCGAACACCTCGCATATCGGGGCCGACGCGGCGCGCGCCGCCACGGGACTTCCTGTCGTCCACATTCTCGACGCCCTCGCTGAGGCGCTCAAAGAGGGCGGGGCGAAGCGGCCGCTGCTTCTCGGCACTCCGTTTGTCATGGAGGGCGGGTTTTACCTGCCGGAACTGAACAAGCGATTTGATGGTGACGTTCAAGTGCCCGCCGATGCGGATCGGGAAACAGTGGGCCGCATCATTTTCACGGAACTCGCGAAAGGGATCGTAGCGGAAGCGAGCAGGGCGGCCATACGAACGATTGTGGAGAAAGCCGTTTCGGACGGCGCGGACGCTGTCATTCTCGGATGCACGGAACTTTGCATGATCCTGAGCGACGACGACGTTGACGCGCCGGTCTACGACACGACAGCCCTTCACGCTGCAGCGGCGGCGCGCTACGCGCTCGGGCGGGATTGACTTCGCGATGGGCGCCTATGGTCTTCAGAGCCATATTTGGAACAATCAGCTGAAGTCTTTGCTGCTGCTGGCTGGTTTTCCAGTGCTTTTGGCGTTGCTGCTTCTTGGGCTGACAATCGGCTATGTCGGGTTTACTGAGCCGGTCAGAAGCATGGACGAAGCGCGCTCGCTGGTCATGGACCGCTATTTCCGTGTGTTGCCGTTTGCGTTCTTCGGCGCTTGCGCCTGGTTCTTTATCGCCTGGGTCGCGCACCAGCGCATCATCGCCGCGTCAGTCGGCTCGCGCGGCCTTCAGCGCGGTGACGCGCCGGAGATCTATAACCTGCTTGAAAACCTGTGCATTTCGCGCGGCATCCCCATGCCGACGCTATCGATTATTGAAACGCCCCAGATGAACGCGTTCGCCAGTGGGATCAGTGACAAGAACTATGCGATTACGCTCACCCGCGGCCTGATCGATCGGCTTGACCGCGATGAATTGGAGGCGGTTTTGGCCCATGAGCTCACCCATATCCGGAATCAGGACGTCCGGCTGCTGATCGTTGCGGTGATCTTTGTCGGGATTTTCTCGTTCGTGGGTGAGCTGATCTTTAATGGCCTCTTCCGGTCAGGCGTCCGGATCGGCGGCCATACGCGGTCCCGACGAGGCGACAGCCGCGGCGGCGGCATTCTCATCATCGTCGCGATTGTGGTGATCGTGGTCGCTTACCTCCTCGCGATCGTCATTCGCTTTGCGCTCTCTCAGAAACGCGAATACCTCGCCGACGCCGGCGCTGTGGATCTGACGCGGAACGCGGACGCCATGGTGAGCGCGCTTGAGAAGATTTCGGGACGCTCGGAGATCGACGCGCCGGACGACGTGCGTCAGATGATGGTCGATAACCCGGTGCGGTTCTTCGGCGTCTTCGCGACCCATCCGCCAATCGAGAAGCGCGTTCTGGCGCTGCGCGAATATGCGGGCGCGGCCTGATCGTCTCTTCTTCAGGCGGTTGCGATGCGCCCCGGCAATGGCGTGATAAGGCGCCGCGCAAGAAACTCCGCCGATGCGTCAATCAGGCCTTCGGAGATAAAGGGCGTTTCAGAGAACTGCGCCAGGGCGAGGCGGCCCGAATGGGCGGCCGTCAGCCCGGCCCCCACACGCTTGGTTGCGTCAAACTTCGTCAGGATCATCCGCCTGACGCCGAATTCCGCGAACGCCGTCGCCCAGTCTTCGTACTCCGCCGCATCGCCGCTGGCGGGCAGCACAAGGATCGGCTCCGCAGAGGTCGCCTCGCGAAAGCTGCGCAGCGCGGCGATGTCGCCTGGATCAAATGGGCTGATGCCGGGCGTGTCGAACACGACCGCGCCAGAAGGTTTGGCGGATCGCAAGGTCCGGCCCGCCTCCTGCGGGGTCTCGACGATGTAATAGTCCGCCCCAAGCGTATCGCCATAGGTCTGAATCTGTTCAATGGCGCCTGCGCGGCCGACGTCCGCGGTCATCATGAAGGCCGAGCCTGTAGAGGAGATCGCGAGCGCCGCAAGCTTCGCCGCGCACGATGTTTTGCCGGCGCCAGTCGGACCGACAAGCATGATCGGCCTGCGCCCGCCGACAACGTCAAGCGGCGCAAAATCGAAGGCGGCGTCGAGGCCCGCTTCAAGCCGCACCAGTGGTTCATCGATCCGGGCGCGCCTCGTTCCATCGAGGATCGCCTGGCGAAGCGCGCCGTCGATCCCGTGGGCTGACAGGATGCCGTCAAGCGCGTCACTGGACGAGGCGGGGTCCTCCGGGGCGGTGTGTTCGCTTCTTCGTCTTCCCCTGTCGCCCTTACCGCTGGAAAGCCGGCCCTTGAGTAGCGCAAGGTTGTCTTCGCCGAATTTGCGCTCAATCGGCTCATTGAGCCGCGCCCCGGTCGCGCGATCGGGGCGGTCATCTGACGTTTGGCGCCCGCGCGCCCCGAAACTCGACGGCGGCGGCGGCGCGCCGACCGGCTCCTCCTTGTCAGAGGCGGCGAGCTCCACATCTCCGCTTGGTAGGTCGCGCACGGACAATACGACCAGCTTGTCGCCGAACGCCCGCCGCGCCTTGGCTTCGGCGGTGGCGACGTCGGACGCGATAAATTTCATCATGGCGGCGCAATAACCCTTCGACCCCTTGCGCGAGACTATAGGGGGCGAGGCGCGCGCGCGCCATCGGCGCGCGTCGCCAAGGACGCATATTTGACGAAATTTGAGGTCCCGGTTCCCGGTTTCCGAGATCCGGCCAGCTGAGGTCGCGCCGTACCCGGACAAGGGTCCCGACCTCCCTGACGTCTCAATCGCCCTTCAGCGGGCTAGCGATATTGCTGGATGCGCGTCGCGCGAAGTCCGGGAAGCCCATACTGGTCGATCGCTTTCTGCCAGCTCAGGAACTCCTCCATGGTGAGCTGATAGCGTTCGCAGGCTTCTTCGAGGGTGAGGAGCCCGCCGCGCACAGCCGCGACGACTTCGGCCTTGCGTCGGATAACCCACCGCTTTGTTGATGCAGGCGGGAGGTCCGCAAGGGTCAATGGAAGCCCGTCCGGGCCGATGACGTAAGGCTCGGACTGCGGCTTTGTTTCTGCCTCTTGGGCGGCGGTGCTCATGACGACGCTATTCCTCGTGGTACGCAACTGTCGAGGAAGGTAGGCGGGCGCTTTTAAAATTGGGTTCAATCGGTTGGTAAACTCGAACCTAACCCTTTGAATAGGTTCAATTATTGCCAGTTGCTAACCAGTTTAGGATAAATTTTCGCCAAACCCGCCGCGGACAGGGCGGCGGCGGCTGCGCCAGCCGGCACTGGCGTTCCTGCTGGAAGGCGCCTAAATGCGCCGCCATGGCCGCTGCAACGTCAGATCTGTTCTCGGGCCTCGATAATGGCGCCCTCGACCCCGGGTCATTGGACCTTGGGGCGCCGAAAGGCGCGCGCATCGTCGTGGCGATGTCGGGCGGCGTCGATTCTTCCGTTACGGCGGCGCTGGTGAAGGCGGCCGGCTACGACGCAGTCGGCGTAACGCTGCAACTCTATGATCACGGTGAAGCCATTCAGCGCAAAGGCGCATGCTGTGCGGGTCAAGACATTCAAGACGCGCGCAATGTCGCCGACCGCATCGGCATTCCCCATTACGTCCTCGACTACGAAGACCGCTTCTCGCAAGAAGTGATGGACGATTTCGCCGATACGTATCTTGCCGGCGCGACGCCGATCCCGTGCGTTCGATGCAATGAAAGAGTAAAGTTCCGGGACCTGTTGTCCACGGCGCGGCAACTCGGCGGCGCAGCGATGGCGACTGGCCACTATATTCGGCGGGTGCAAGGTCCGAACGGACCCGAGCTTCGGCGCGCGGCGGATCCTGACAAGGACCAAAGCTACTTTCTGTTTTCGACGACCAGAGAGCAGCTTGATTTTTTGCGGTTTCCGCTCGGCGGTCTGCCGAAGGCGACAACGCGCGCGCTGGCGGCGCAGCTCGATCTGCCCGTCGCCGCGAAACCTGACAGTCAGGACATTTGCTTCGTGCCGGACGGCAATTACGCCCGCGTTGTGGAGCGACTACGGCCAGAGGCCTCCGCGCCGGGCGACATCGTCACAATTGACGGCGAGATACTCGGCCGCCATCCGGGCGTCGTTCATTATACGGTTGGACAGCGCCGCGGACTTGGGGTCGCGACCGGCGAACCGCTCTATGTCGTCAAGGTGGACGCGGCGCGGCGGCAGGTCGTCGTCGGCCCGCGCGAAGCGCTGCGGGTGTCGCGGGTCAATCTGAAAGATGTTTCCTGGATCGGCGACGGATCGCTGGCGGACGCCGCTTCGCGCGGATTGCGCGTCGGCGTGAAAGTTCGCTCCACGCGGCCGCCGGCGTCGGCGCGCCTTGTGTGGACAGGTGACGATGCGCGTCCGGTGGCAGTGGACCTCGATGTCGCCGAAGAGGGCGTCTCGCCCGGTCAAGCGTGCGTTTTTTACGGCGAAGACGGCGATCGCGTTCTTGGCGGCGGCTGGATCGTCGGCGCGGAGGCGAGGGAGGTCGCCGCCTGAAGCGTCTGATACCTTCATGGCGGTTGCGGCGGTTGCGGCGGTTGCGGCGGTTTGGCCGGTTGGCGCGTTCGCGGTTGCGAGGCGCGCCAAACTGCCGCTTAAACATACGCGACGTGTCAGCCGCCCGTTGAGGACCTTCGCGCATGCCCCGCAAATACTATGACTGCCTGAAGTGCGTCGCCTACTGCTGCTCTTATGCGCACATTCCGGCTACAAAGAGCGACATTAAACGGCTCGCCAAGCATTTCGACATGGAGCCTGAGAAGGCGGAGAAGAAATTCACTAAGAAGGGCGACAAGGACACGCCGCGGGTTCTGAAGCACACGGAAGATGAGCACTTCGTCACGTCGTGCATGTTCCTGGACAAGGAGACGCGCAACTGCACGGTCTATGAGGCGCGGCCGAAAATTTGCCGCGACTTCCCGACCCAGTCCCGCTGCGGCTATTATGAGTTTCTGAAATTCGAGCGTGAGGTACAGGACGATCCCGACTGGGTCGCCACGACGAACTGATCGCGGAAGGAAGGGATTGAATGGCCGAGCGCGTCGATGTCGCCGTGATCGGCGCAGGCGTAATCGGCCTCGCCATCGCTCGGGCGCTAAGCTTGAAAGGCCGTGACGTCATTCTTCTTGAGCGGGAGGAGACGTTCGGGTCCGTCACCTCGTCGCGCAATTCCGAAGTCATTCACGCGGGGATCTACTATCGACCCGGCGGTCTGAGAGCGCGGCTCTGCCATCCCGGCAAGCAGATGCTCTACGCCTATGCTCGTGAGCGCAACGTCGCGCATCTGAATTGCGAGAAACTCGTCGTCGCTCATGACGAAGAGGGCGTTGGAAAACTGAAGCAGATCATCGAGACGGCGGAGGCGAACGGCGTCACAGATCTGGAGCTGATCACCGGGGCGGTGGCCGAGGCGTTGGAGCCCGGACTGTCCGCCCACGCCGCAATCCGCTCGCCATCCTCTGGCATCATCGACAGCCACGGCTTGATGCTCGCGCTCCTCGGCGACTTTGAGAATGCGGGCGGCGCATTCGCGCGTTCAGCGCCGGTCGTCGGCGGCTTGGCGGAGAAGGGTAGCGTGCGGCTGGACATCGGCGGGCCCGAGGCGGTGGCGCTCGACTGCGCGCTTGTCGTCAACAGCGCCGGCCTCTATGCGGACGAAGTGGCGCGATCAATCAAAGGCCTCAATAGCGAATTCATTCCGCCGCAGAGGCCGGCGAAAGGACAATACTTCGTCTACGGCGGAAAAGCGCCTTTCTCGCGCCTCATCTATCCCTTGCACATGCCGGACAGCCAGGGCGTCCACTACACGCGGGACCTTGGCGGGCAGGGTCGGCTCGGGCCTGACATCAGCTGGGACGCGGCGCTCGGTGATTATTCTGTCGACGAAGAAAGGCTGGAGGATTTTGCGAACCAGTGCCGCAATTTCTGGCCGGACCTCGACATTGAGCGCCTTGCGCCCGGCTACGCCGGCCAGCGCCCCAAAACGACCGGGCCGGGCGAAGAGGGCGATTATCGCATCTTTGGGCCGGAGACCCATGGGACTTCAGGTTATGTAGGCCTCTACGGGATGGAATCGCCTGGTCTCACTTCTTGCCTCGCAATCGCCGCTTATGTGTCGGATTTGATTGGTTAACTCCGGGCGAACGCGACGGGGCGCCCGGCGTGTCGGGTAAGCTGAGCTGGCCGTAGGTTGTTACGCAGCCAGCCGAGCCATACCTTGATGGGGTGGTGAAGAATGAAGTGAGGTTGCATGACCTATCAGCTTGAAGCACACGCTGGAGGCTACGCCGCGCCGGACCGGACGCGTGAACCGCGGCCTGTCGGCGAGGAAGAACTTCGGTTCATCCGCAATTTTCATGACGTCTTCCTCAGTATCGGTCTTGGCCTCTTTGCGGCGGGACTAGGGTTATTCTCATTTCTGGTCGTTGGCTCCGAAGTCAGCGGCGCGTTTGATTTCGACGGTCCTGAGAGCTTCCGCCAGGCCGGTTGGCCCTTCGTCGGCGCCGCATTCTTCAACGCCGGCGTGATGTGGCTTCTGGCGGAGTTCTTCGCGCGCGGTCGGCGACTGTTCCTGCCGTCGATCGTTATCTTGTTGGCGTTCGTGCAGTTCTTTTCCGGCGGCGTCGCAGGCGCTTACGCGCTCGGCTTGAGCGGCGACATCGACACGACGGCGCAGGCCGGCGATCTCTTTCGGGCAATGCCGTTCGCCGTCGCCAGCGCGACGACGTTGGCGATCCTCGCTTACTACCTTCGGATGCGTTTGCCCTTCGCCATGGGTCTGACTGGGGTGGGGATCGTGGCGACCGCGATCGCCGGCGTCGCCTATGTCGACGTTGATCTTCTAAGCGGTGCGGCGGTCACCATTATGTTCCTCGCCGGCGCATTTCTGTTTCTGCTCGGCGTGTTTTTCGACGCGCGCGATCCGGCGCGGCGCACGCGGTATTCTGACAACGCCTTCTGGCTGCATTTCTTTGCGGCGCCGCTGATCTTTTCGTCGGTGATGACCTTGGTCGGCGGCGGCCCACTTGCTCAAGGCGGTATTGAAGCAGGCGGACCTGTGGCGTTCCTGACCCTTCTCGTCGTCGGCGCGTTCGCCATTTTGTCCCTGCTCATCAACAGGCGCGCGTTGCTCGTGTCGGGACTCATTTCGGCGGCCATCGCGATCGCGATTCTGGTGCGCGAAACGGGCCTCAGCGGCGCGTGGACCGGCGCGGTGACGCTGCTTGCGCTCGGCGGCGCAATGGTGCTCCTCGGCGCGGGCTGGCACGTTGTGCGGCGTGTTCTCGTCGCGCCATTCCCGAAAGAGGGCCTCATTGCGCGGATCATTCCGCCGGAGCCGGGGCCCGACGAAGAGCCGATTGAGGAATAGCGACCCGCGCCGTCGGTGATGGGGTGATTTCCCGCTTGTCCGCGCTGACGCGCGTCAGTATAAGCCGCGCTTCGCCGAAAATGGCTCGGCGGGGTAGCTCAGTTGGTGAGAGCGCCGGATTCATAACCCGGAGGTCGGCGGTTCAAGCCCGCCCCCCGCTACCACACCATCTCGCCGCCGCGACGGCGTGCGTCAAAAGCGGGCTCGCGCAGATCATTGGCGCAGGCTTGCTTATCGAACGCTTCGGTGTCGAACGCGTTTCCTTGTTGAAGGCTTCCTGGCGCAGGCCGCCAAACGCCCGGTTGCGAAGCGTTTGAGCTCCTTCGCGCTCGCACTGACCGTTACAGCGCTCAGCGCCGCAAGAGCAAGGCGATGTGGCGGCGATGCGCTCTGGTCTCGGCGGGCAGCCAGAAGTCGAACCAGCCCATCCGCCCACGGACGTCTTCCAATGCTACGAGCGCCGCGGACCGCGTCACCGGATCATAGAATGGCGCGCGCGCCATAAACAGCAGCGACTGAACGTAAACGATCTGCAGGTTTTGCCGGAACGTCGTCGGCCGGCCGACCAGATCCGCGCCGAAGACTTCGTCATTCAAGTCCTTCAGCATATCCGCGGGCGAATATTCATTGCCATAGGCGGCGCTGTCGCTAAGGCGTTGCATCGTGGCGGGATGCATCAGCTGCGCAAGCGCCTGACGCTGGATGCCGAACGCCTGGAGGTGGACTTTCGGGTCCTCGTTCCGTGTTCTGATAAGGTCGAACCCGCGTCGTTGCGGCTGCAGGCGGGCCAAAAGCTCTGGCGGGACGGAGAGCGCGTCGGCCGCAAACACTGTGTCCCCCAGCGCCGCCATCGCGGCCTTCTGCCGTTCAAGCGGCACGGGCGTGTAGGGCGCTTCGCCGGCGCCATACTGGCCTGGATTGCGGCGCTCCACGTAAACGCCGCCGATCTGGCGCGCTATGACGCCGGCCATCGTCGAGCGCTGGCGGTATGCGGCGTTGTACCGGCGAAGCAACTCCTGCCAGCTGTCTTCGTCGCGATAGCGCGACACCATATCGTCGAGTGCAGCGTCGACGGCGGCCAAACGGTCGACGGCGTAGGCGACCGGGTCGCTCGACATGTCGCCGACCATCACCCGTGGGTCGACCCCGCGCCCGGGCGCGCGCATATCGTCCGCGTCATTGCCGAACGCGTTCTCCGGCGACGCCGCGCGCGCAAGGATCGCGTTTCGGCGACGTTCGTCTGCATTCGGATCATCAAGCGAAGGCTGGTAACCGAACTCAATCGCCCACATATCGTAGGGGCCCGGACGCAAGTTGGCGTAATCGCCCTGCGCGACGCCCGGGGGGGCGAGATTGATCGCCGGATAATCCATGACCGAAGCCGTCGGCGCGCCCTGCGTCACCGACGCATCGTGCACTTCTCGCGGCCCGTAAAGGCTTGACGCCTTCATATTGTGGTTGAGGCCGAGCGTGTGTCCGAGTTCGTGGATGATGAGATAGTAGAGCCCTTCCTTGACGAGACGGGTCATTTCTTCTTCCGACGCGCCGGCCGCCTGGAGCGAGGCGCGCGCGAAGGAAAGCTCTTGCGACATATGCGTAGACATCGAGCAATGCCGCTCCGGGCCGTGCGCTGACCGCTCGCGCCATAGATCCGCAAACGGACCGCCTATCGGCGATGACGTCTCATGTGATCTTTCATGAGCGTCGTCGTCATCCGCCCACTCGCCGGATCCTGCGCGCAGGTCCGCCACGCGCCGCCGCATCTCGTCGCCGAGACTGGTCGGCGAGCGGTCGGCTAGATTGTCGAGCTTTTCCGTTTTTGTTCCTTCGTCGGATGCGGCTTCGTCAAATGACTGATCATTTGCGACCGGTGCGGTCGCCGCCGCGGCGCTCGTTGCGCTTGCGCGCCACAAGTCCGCGGGCGCCGCCGCGTCGCCGGTCTGGGCGGGTCCAAACACGTCGTCAATAACGCCGCGATTGGTGAGGAAAACATACTCCAGCATAATGTCCGCGCCGAGAATCTCTCCGGTGCGCGGATTGGTGAAGCTCGGCCCATAACCGCCGAAGGGCGGTATGGGCGACGAGGTCCAGCGCAGCACGTTATACCGGATGTCGCCGGCGTCCCATTCCGCGTCGTCCGGCTGCACTTTGACTTCGATCGCGTTGGTGAAGCCGGCTTTCTCAAAGGCCTGGTTCCACGTGAGCGCAGCGTCGCGGATGGTTTCGCGATACTCGACCGGCGTTGTGTTTTCGATCCACCAGGTGATCGGCTTGACCGGGTCGGATCGGGGCGCGTCCGGATCTTTCTTCACCAGACGCCAACGATTGATGAGGTCGCGATATGGCGCGGCGTCATCGGACGTGAGATCGGTGACGCGCTCGAAGAAGTATCCGACGCGATAATCGTCCCGACGTGGCTCATAGCCATCCTCAGGCAGCGCGATGAACGAGTGCTGCATGGTGACGACGATGCTTCGCGGATCGGCGACCGCGTCCGACATGCGCCCGCGCGGACGATTGGTGGCGAAGACATAGTCGACAATGAAGTCCGTGTTCTCCGGATAGTTGCGGACCTCCCGGTACCCTGTTCGGTCGCCGGCGATCTTGCCGAGCCGCATATTGGAGCCGCCGACCGGGTGGAGGGCGTCTGTCAGAAGCAGACTGTTGAGCGGGACAAGGAAGCGTTTCTCGCCAGCCGCGCCGTCTTCGGCGACGATGGGCAGGGCGGCGAGGACGGCGTCGGAGATATTCGCGTCGGAAGCGCGTGAGAGCGCGTTGTCGGGGTCGAAGTAAAATCGCGTGTTCCGGTTCACGAGATGGAGCGCGTCGTACTCGCGCTCGAAGGCGAGGATGCGGTTGTCCCGGTATGCGCCGCGGAAATGGCCGGCCTCAAGGACCCCATTCTCCGTATACGAAAAACTGATGAATTCATCGCCTAGCCGTTTTTCGTCGATGGCGAGATAGGCGTCGCCGGTAGTCGAATCCACGAAGACGTCGAAAAAGCCCTCCTTGACCGCGAAGCCACGGGTTTTCACGGCGATTGAGGGGAGGCCTTCTTCATTCTGGACGTCTTGATTCCCCCCGTCCTGTTGAGCCGCCGCGGGTGACGCCGTCACGGCCATTGCGCTGGTCGTGAGGAGGGACGCGGCCAGCAACGCGCTGAACGCCCTGACTGCGGACAGGCGAGCCTTCATTGTTCGGCCCGCCGTCCATAACCTGTTCCAATTGCGCGTCATTTTGGCCCCCGCCAGCGTTGCACCCTAGCGTCAACATCGCGCATTCCCCGCTGATGGTCCAGCCGGTCCCCCGCGCGTTCTCAGGGAAAAATGGCGTCGCCGGCAATGTGAAGATGCGCGCCTTGCGCAAATGACCGCAGTTCTTTGCCGTCGTTGGTCCCCTGAATGAGATCCAGCCTTGAGCCGGCGGGATAGCGCTGATGCTGAAGCGTCAGGGGACCGCGGCGCGCGCGAGCGCGTCAGCGCGCTCATTTCCAGGATCGCCGTCGTGTCCTTTGACCCACCGCCATTCGACGTGATGGGCGCCGACCGCTTCGTCCAGCGCGCGCCAAAGGTCCTGGTTCTTGACCGGCTTCTTGGCGGACGTCCGCCAGCCATTACGCTTCCAGCCTTCTATCCAGCTGGTGATCCCGTTCTTCACATATTGACTATCAGTATAGATACGGATTTCCGCGTCGCGTTCGATGGCGTTCAGGCCTTCAATGGCGGCGATCAGCTCCATGCGGTTATTGGTTGTCTGAGGGTCGCCGCCGGATAGCTCCCGCTCTCCGGTCGGCGCCTTGATCAGAACCCCCCAGCCGCCCGGGCCGGGATTGCCGGAGCACGCGCCGTCAGTATAAATTTCGATCATCCGTTCCCTTTCATATTCGCTTCCACTCAGATTGCTGTGACGCGGGAAGACGCAATGGCTGCGCCAAAGATGGGTTGTCACCGGCCCGCATGGAACTCAAGCAGCCGGGCGTATTCGAGCGGGTCCTTCACCTTGACGACAGCGTTCGGAGCGCGATGCAGCCAGTCGTAAAGCCGCGTCAAGAGAAACCGCATCGCCGCCCCGCGCAAGAGCGCCGGCAGCGCGTTCTTCTCCGCAATCTGCAGTGGCCGGACGGTTTCATAGCCCGCGAGGAGCGCGTCCGAATTGTCCTGACGCCAGGCGCCGGCGTCCGCCGCATCGCTTGGCGAGGCCCACGCATTGAGCGTGACAGCGAGATCGTACGCGAAGAAATCCGTACACGAAAAGTAAAAGTCAATCACGCCCGATGGCGCGCCAGACGGGTTGAAGAAAACATTATCCGGAAACAGGTCCGCATGGACGAGGCCTTTCGGAAGGCTCGTTGGCCAGTCGCTGGCGAGGCGCGGCAGCTCGCGCGCAATGAGGTCCTGGACGCCGGGAGGCGCTTCAGCCTTGCTGCTCGCGCACGCGTCCGCGAGGCCCTTCCAGCCTTCAATGCTGAGGTCGTTCTTCCGGGTCTGCGCGAACGCGGCCCCGGCGCGGTGCATCCGCGCAAGCAGCGCGCCAAGCGCTTCGCAATCCGCCGGGCCCGGCAGGAGGCGCGGGCGGCCTTCCAGAAAGCTGATGACGATCGCCGGCTTTCCGGCGATGGAGGACAGCGTCTCGCCCGCTTTTGTTCGTAAGGGTTCCGGCGTCGGAAGGCCGGCCGCGTTCATGTGCGCCATCGCCCCAAGAAAAAACGGGATGTCGTCGCGCGAGACGCGCTTTTCGAGGATCGTGACAATGAACGGGAGCGGGCCGTCCGCGGTCGCGGCCTCGACGAAATAGTTCGTGTTCTCAACGCCTTCTTCGATGCCGCGATACGACATGACGTCGCTGAGCCCATAAGGCTCAAGAAAGGCCTTAAGCGCGTCTAGGTCCACATGGGTGTAAACGGCCATGCCAGGCGCCCGGCGAAACAGTTGCTCGGCCCGTTAGAGAAAACAAACCGGAGAGGACGATTCAAATCCGCCCCGCGTGACGGACGGGCGAGCGTCAGGCGCGCAAGGGCGGCATGGCAGGCTGCTTGAAGGCGACGTCTTCGTCAACGATTTCGATGGCCTTCACGCGCAAGACGCGCGCGTTGGCGATCGTCGCAAGCAGATCTTCCACAAGCTCTTCCGGGACGGACGCGCCGGCGGAGACGCCGATGACATCAGCGTCCAGGAGCTCGGCTGCGTCAAACGTCGCCGGCTCAGAAACAAGCGCGGCGCGGCGCGCCCCTGACGCGCGCGCGGTCTCAACAAGCCGCATGGAGTTTGACGACGTGGCGTCGCCAACCACGAGAAACACGTCGCAGTCAGGCGCAATCGCCTTCACCGCAGCCTGGCGATTGGTTGTGGCGTAGCAGATGTCGGCGCGAGAGGGGCCTACAATGTTGGGGAAACGCGCCTTGAGCGCTTCGACGATGTCCCGGGTCTCGTCGACCGAAAGGGTCGTCTGGGTCGCGTATGCAAGACCGCCTTCGACCGCGGCGGCCGGCGGATGAAACGCCTGCGCGTCGTCCAGCGTTTCGATCAGGCTGACAGCGCCTTGAGGCGCCTGGCCAATGACGCCGATGATCTCCGGATGGTCCGCATGTCCAATTAGGGCGACGTGCCGGCCGAGCGCGGCGTGCCGACGCGCCTCATTATGCACCTTAAGGACCAGCGGGCAGGTGGCGTCGATCAGCGTCATTTCGCGCTGGCCCGCCTCCAGATACACCGACCGCGGCGCGCCATGAGCGGAGACGATTACAGGCCTATCCGACGGCGCGTCTTTCAGATCCTCGACAAAGACGGCCCCCATGCGCCGCAGTCTCCCGACAACGTGCGCGTTATGGACAATTTCATGGCGCACATAGACGGGCGCGCCATAAGCGGCGAGGGCGTCTTCGACAATTCGGATCGCGCGTTCGACGCCGGCGCAAAACCCGCGCGGCGAGGCGAGCCGCACGTCGATCGGACGCAGCCGTTCGTCTATGTCGATGGCGGAGGCTGAGGTCGAGGAGACGCTCGTTTCGATCAGCGCGCGTGGCGCCGCGAGCCTCAAGGCCGGCGCGTCTCCACCGTCAGGTTTCATTGGTTGTTTAAGCTGGTCAATTCGACCCATCAGCTGCGCCACGGCGTCAAGCCGCTCTCCTCATTGCGCCGAAGGCGTCCGACATCTCGTAATCTCCCAAGCGGCGTTGCGTGCGCGCCGCCGAGGAGCTAACCACGCATAAAACGCCTAGGTCGGGCCGTATCGCGGCCATTTTGCGGCGCGCTGCAAGCCGCCCGCGAACATCGGCGCGGCTCGATCTGTCCATTGCAGATAGTAAGGGATCGCCTTGTGAACAAAGGGTTAGGGATAGCGCTAATCGCCGCACTTATTCTCGTCGGCTGCGGCGGCAATGCTGCGGACGAGGCGAGAAAGGCGCGTGAACGCAATCCCGCGCCGTGTCCTTCCGCAGTGGTGCTTCAAGACGCCGCAAGGCAGATCGAGTTTGATGGAGACCCGTCGCTTGAGACCGTCGCTTGGTCGGCTGAATTCCAGGACGTGTCGCTCTACTGCCGATACTTCAGCGATAAACCGATCGATGTAGAGATCGAATTGTCAGTCGCCGTCGGCCGCGGACCGGCGGCCGAAGGCGATCGGCATCAGTTTGCATACTTCGTCGCCGTGACCCGCCGCGACATGGAAGTGATCGCGAAACGAACCTTCGCCCGCGAAGTGAAGTTCGGCAAGAAGGAGCGCGTGAAGACGTTCCGTGAGAAGATCGACGACATCGTCATTCCTCGCGCCAGAGAGGAAATCGCCGGCGCGAACTTCGAAGTCGTCGTGGGACTGGTGGTCACCCGGGAACAGGCGATCTACAATCGGTCCGGAAAAAGTCTGAAGTTCCCGGAGCTTTGATGAAGACCTTGATCCAAGACTTGAGCGCGCTCCTCGGAAATGCGTTTGAGGCGGAAGGGATTGATCGAGCGCTTGGCGCGACGCGACCGGCCGATCGACCCGACCTTGCGGACTACCAATGCAATGGCGCGCTCGCCGCTGCGAAAGCGGCGAAACGCAATCCGCGCGACATCGCCGCCGCCATCTCCGCGCGCCTTGCCGACGTTCCGGCTTTCGCGTCGGTCGAAGTCGCCGGACCTGGCTTTATCAATCTCACGCTTTCGCACGACTTTCTAAGCGAGCGCCTTGCGGCGACCGAGCGCGCTCCCGGCTTCGGCGGTTGGCGGGCGCCCGGCGCCGAAAAGATCGTTATTGATTACGGCGGACCCAACATCGCAAAGCCGCTGCACGTCGGCCATCTGCGCTCCGCTATCATCGGCGAAGCGTTGAAACGGCTATTGCGCAATGTCGGCCATGATGTCGCCGGTGACATTCATCTTGGCGATTGGGGCCTGCCGATGGGGCAGCTCATCACCGAACTGGAGCTGGAAGCGCCGGAGCTTCCGTACTTTGATGCGAAGGTGGAGGGCCCTTATCCAAGCGAACCGCCCATCACAATTCAAGATCTTGAGCGTCTCTATCCGAAAGCCTCCGCAGCCTGCAAATCCGATCCGGCGCGGGCGGCGGAGGCGAAGCGCGCCACTGGCGACCTGCAGGAAGGTCGCGCCGGCTACCGCGCATTGTGGCGTCACTTCATTGACCTCAGCCGGCGCGCCATTGAGCGGGACTACGCCGATCTTGGCGTGTCCTTTGACTTATGGAAGGGCGAATCCGACGCGGACCCCTTGATCCCGGAGATGGCCGCGGCGATGCGCGCGCAAGGCCTGACGGAGATCGATGACGGCGCGGAAATCATCCGCGTCGCGAGGGATGACGACAAGAAGGAGATTCCGCCGCTTATTCTGTTCAAGTCGGATGGCAGCGTTCTTTACGGAACGACTGATCTTGCAACGATTGTTGATCGCGCGCGCGAGCTTGATCCAGCGCGGATGCTCTATGTCGTGGATCAGCGGCAGGGGTTGCACTTCGAACAGGTGTTCCGCGCCGCTGGCCGCGCGGGACTGTTTCCCGTCGACCGCCTCGAGCACGTCGGCTTTGGCACAATGAACGGCAAAGACGGCAAACCGTTCAAGACGCGGGAAGGCGGGGTGCTGAAGCTGCGCGATCTGATCGACATGGTGGACGCCAGGGCGCGTGAGCGCCTGGAGGAGGGAGGCTTCGCTGAGGATCTTTCCGACAGCGCGCGGGCGGACGTCGCCCGCAAGGTTGGGATCGCCGCGCTGAAGTTTGCGGATCTGGTCAATCCAAGGACGAGCGACTACGTCTTTGACCTCGACCGGTTCTTGTCATTCGAGGGCAAGACCGGGCCTTATCTTCTCTATGCGGTTGTTCGCATCGATTCCGTGTTGTCGAAAGCGGGCCTTGAGGGTGGGCTTGGCGTAGCGCCGAACCTCGAAGAACTTGAAGAAAAAGTCGAATGGTCGCGGGCGCTCGCTGATCGGCCCGCGCGTGAACTTGCTCTGGCGCTCGGCGCTTATGGCGACGCAGAGAAGTCCTCGGTTGAAAAGCGCATGCCGCATTTCCTTGCGGAGCACGCCTATCGTGTCGCGCAGGCCTTCTCGAAATTCTACGCCGCGTGCCGCATCGGCGACGAGCCTGACGCCGCATTGCGCGCGGCGCGCCTGCGGTTGGCGGCGGCTGCGGGCCGGCAGCTCATTCGCGTTCTTGAGACGCTCGGTCTTGAGACCGCGGAGCGGATGTGAATTTTTTCTCGCGCATCCTTACCCCTGCGGTCGGCTAGCCGACGCAACTGGCCGTGTCGTCTATCAAAAACGACGCGGGCGACATGTCGCCGAAAAGCGACGTCTCAAATCTGCATTATAAGCGTCATCGTTGCGCGAACTATCTGTCATTGAACTGACAAACCCGAGGACTACTCCGCGTCACGGCAGCGTGTCGCGTTTGGGGTGTGCGCTGACGTTCACATCAGGGTTCTGGGGATTATGATGACCTTCAAGAGACTTACGTCCGCCTCCGTGGCGGCGCTTGCGGCAGCGTCCGCTACGCCCGCAATCGTTTACGCGCAGCAGACCGACGGCGCGATCCGCGGCTCAATCGTAGACTCGTCCGGCGCGGCCATCCCAGGCGCGCGCGTAACGATCACGCACCTTCCATCGGGCACAACAGACGTCGCCGTCGCCTCCGGCACGGGCAGCTTCTTCGAAGGCGGTCTGCGCGTCGGCGGCCCTTACAGCATCGCGATTGACGCGCCGGGCTTCGAAGGCCGCCGCATTGAAGGCATATTCCTTCAGCCGGGCAACGCCGAACGCGTCATTATCGACCTCGCTGAATTGCGCGTCGCCGATGAAGTCGTTGTTTACGGGACGCGCTCCGCGCAGATCGATCTGAACAACGGCGCAGGCTCCGCCTTCGATCGCGACCAGATCCTCAACCAGCCGTCCGTGTCGCGCGACATCACCGACACGCTGATCCGCGATCCGCTCGTCAACAGCACGGGCTCGGGCGTTCTCGCCATCGCTGGCGTCAACCCACGCTTCAACGCGCTTGCCATCGACGGCGTTCTCCAAGGCGATGACTTTGGCCTGTCCTCCTCGATCTTCGCAACCCAGCAGGGCTCGCCGATCTCGCTCGACGCGATCGAAGCGGCGTCGGTCGTCGCCTCTGACTACTCTGTCACCGCCTCCGGCTTCCGCGGCGGCCTTGTCAACGTTGTCACCAAGTCCGGCACCAACGAGTTCAACGGCTCCGGCTACTGGTTCCGGTCGGGCCAGGGCTTCGTCGGCGACGTGTCGGACGGACAGCTCGTCGAGACGGCGGACTTCAAAGAGCGCGAATGGGGTTTCTCGCTTGGCGGTCCGATCATCAAGGACAAGCTCTTCTTCTTCGCGAACCTCGACAACCTGTCGAGCTCGCGTCCGGTGAACTTCCAGGGCAGCGACGAAGGCCGCGGAATTATCGACTCCGAACAGTTTTTCAGCGCGCTGAACCAGCGCATTCTGGAAGGCACCGGCTTTGATGGCGGTGGTCGTCCGGTGTCGGTCGCCGTTCCGTCCGAAGTGTCGCGCTTCCTTGGCAAGATCGACTGGAACATCTCAGACGACCATCGTTTCGAGGGCTCTTATCAGCGCACGCGCGAAGACGGCGTCAGCACATCGTCGACGAGCTTCCAGTCAGCGTTCTACGCGGTGCCGCGTCAGCTCGACTCCTACTCCTTCGGCCTCTACTCCGACTGGTCGGACGCTCTGTCGACGGAGGTTCGCCTCGGCATCAAAGACCAGATCAATGGTCAGAATTGTAACGCCGGCGCCACTACGTCGCAGATCGATATCGAAGACATTACAGCCGCATCGCTGCTGTCGGATCCGCTCTTCGCCGGCACCGTTGACCCGAACGTCTTCACCGACGCCAGCTTCGTTTCCGGTTGCGACCGCTTCCGCCACGCGAACGAGTTCGACGATAATCGTATTCAGGCTTACGCCGCCGCCGACTATTCATGGGGCGATCACGTCACCAAGTTTGGCGCGGAGTGGGAGAACTACGAGCTTCGCAATCTCTTCGTTCAGGGCGCGAGCGGCCGTTTCCGGTATGACGATCTCGCCGAGCTCGCCTCCAACACAAACGTAGACGTCGCCTTCAATACTGACATCACGGGCGATCCGCGCGCGAACGCCGCCGCTGAGTGGGGTTACCAGAAGCTGTCTCTCTTCTTGCAGGACGACTGGCAGGTGACGTCAAACTTCGCCCTGAATGTCGGTTTGCGGTATGAGCGCTTCTTCCAGAGCGACGAGCCGCCCTTGCGTCAGGACTTCGTCGACGCATTCGGTCGCGACAACCTCGACAATCTCGACGGCATCGACATCTTCCAGCCGCGCTTCGGCTTCCGCTACGAGCCGTTTGAGCGCACGACGGTCACCGGCGGCTTCGGCCTCTTCTCCGGCGGCAATCCGCAGGTGTGGGTCTCGAACGCCTTCCAGCCGCAGATCTTCCAGGTCTCGGGCACGTTTGACGGCGTTACGCCGGGCGTTATTCCGGATCAGATCGCGAACGACATCGCGGCGCTGAACCCGAATACGCCGGCCTTTATCGACACGATCGATCCTGACTTCGAAATCCCGGCGCAGTGGAAGGGCTCCTTCCGCGTCGACCAGGCCTTCGACATGAACTTCGGGTTCCTTGATCTTGGTTCTGACTACCGCTTGACGGTTCAGTACCTGTTCTCGGAATTCCAGAACGACTTCCGCTGGCGCAACATCGCGCAGACCGACCTCGGTCTGACGCAAGGCGTCGCGCCGGACGGACGCCCGATCTATGCGGACCTCCAGGATCTCAATGTGCAGAACGCGATTGAGCTGACGAACATTGACGGCGGGCGCAGCCACGTTGTGTCCGTCGCGCTCGCGAAGGAGTATGAGTGGGGCTTCAACTTCGACGTGTCATATGCGTACCAGGACGTCACCTCCGTGACGCCGGGCACGTCCTCGCGCGCCGTGTCGAACTTCCGGGGCCAGGTCACCGCTGACCGGAACAATCCTGAGATTGGCACCGCGCCGTTCGAAACCGCCCACGCGTTCAATGTCAGCCTTGGCTATGAAGGCAAGTGGATCCGTGATCTGACGACCCGCGTTGACCTCTTCGGGACAATCACGTCGGGTCAGCCGTTCAGCTACACCTTCAATGTGAATGCGGACAATCCCTTGTTCGGACGTCAGAGCAACTTCGAGAGCCCGTTTGACAACGACCTGCTTTACATCCCGACGGTGTCGGGCGGCGCCTCGACGGACGGAGCGGTCGTGTTCGCTTCCGGCTTCGATGGCGCGGCGTTCGAGCAGCTTCTTGACGAGGCCGGTATCGAACAGGGCCAGATTTTCGCCAGAAACTCTGACCGCTCGAACTGGAACAGCCTCTGGAGCTTCCGCTTCCAGCAGGACCTGCCGACCCCGAACTTTGGCTGGAAGCCGCTTGAAGGCAATCAGCTGAAGCTCGTGGTCGACATCTTCAACGTTGCGAACCTCATCAACGACAAGTGGGGCACGCAGTTCAACGGCCCAGGCTTCGACACGGTCCCTGCGGTCACCGCTGACCTCGTTTCGGCGGCTGACGTTGCGGCGAACGGCGTTGACGGGGCGACCGCGCTTGAGGGCGACTCCCCTCGGACGACATGTCTCTCGGCCGGCGACTGCGTCTATCGCTTCAACACTTTCTCGGAACGTCCGGTCAGCATCCGCGACCTGGACGATAGCGTCTACCGCATCCGCGTCGGCATCCGGTACGACTTCTAGGCCCTTCAGAAACATCCGCCGGCGTTCCCTCCATTGCCGGCGGAACCTACTCAGGGCGGCCCTCGGGCCGCCCTTTTTCGTATTGCGGTGGTGTATACAGATCGATATGCGCTGTCGGCGCGTATCAACGACAATGACATGCCGCCCGGTTGATTGGCGTTTTCTCAGAAGCGCGCAGAAACGGGCGAAGTGCTCTCTAGCGGCCGCCAATCAACCGCAGGAAGCGCGCCTCAAGATCGGGATTGTCGCGGAAAGCGCCGGTCATCTTTTGGGTGACGCATGCGACCTCAGTCTTATGGATCCCGCGCGTTGCAATGCAAAAGTGCTGCGCGTCAATGAGCACTGCGACGCCTTTCGGCTTAAGCGCCGTCTCGATCGCGTCGGCGATCTGTTCGGTCAGAATCTCCTGGCTCTGCAAACGACGGGCGTAGGCCTCAACAACGCGCGCGAGCTTCGAGATCCCGACGACCCGGTCCGACGGCAGATACGCCACGTGCGCCGTTCCGATGATTGGCGCGATATGATGTTCGCAGTGGCTTTCAAGGCGAATATTCCGGAGAAGGACGATATCGTCATACCCCGCCACTTCTTCGAAGGTTCGTGAGAGAATTTCGACAGGGTCGACCTTGTACCCGGCCAGGTGTTCTTCGAAGGCATCGACAAACCGGCGCGGCGTGTCGAGAAGGCCTTCGCGCGAAGGGTCTTCGCCGTAATAGGCGAGGAGGGTGCGCACAGCCTCTTCGGCGGCGGCGCGGTCCGGCGTCGCTGCGTCTTCCGCGGAAAGGTCAATCGCGAGTGGTTGTCCGTCCATGGCTCTACTCTCCAGCGGCGCCGGCCTCGATAGACCGGCATAAATTGACAAGTTCCAGGGCGGCGAGCGCGGCTTCCGCGCCTTTGTTGCCCGCTTTGGTTCCAGCCCGTTCGATCGCCTGTTCGATCGTGTCGGTGGTGAGGACGCCGAACGTCGTCGGCACGCCGGTGGCGGATGCGACTTCTGACGCGCCATTGGCGGCGGCGCCGGCGACATAGTCGAAATGCGGCGTCGCGCCGCGAATGACGCAGCCGAGCACGACAACGCCGTGATAACGCCCCGTTTCGGCGAGCTTGCGCGCGACGATCGGCGTCTCAAACGCGCCCGGCGCAATGGCGAGATCAATGTCGGCCGGATCGACCCCATGCCGGCGCAGGGCGTCACGCGCGCCGTCGACGAGCCTATCGACGATGAAGTCATTCCACCTGGTCGAAACAATCGCGAATTTGAGGCCTGAACCTGTCATCGCGCCTTCGAATGTCCGCATACCGAGCCCCCTTTAGCCGCGCGCAGCCGAGCGAAGCGCCGCAGGCGCCTCCAGCGCCCGGCGCCACTCGGCGATTGCTTCAACGGAGATAATTTTGAGCCCATGGCGTTCGGCGAAGACTTCAAGGTCGGGCAGGCGCGCCATCTCACCATCGTCTTTCATCACTTCGCAGATCATCGCCGCTGGGGTCAGGCCCGCAAGGATGGCGAGGTCGACGCTCGCTTCGGTCTGACCGCCACGCTCCAGAACGCCGCCGGGCTGGGCCCGCAGCGGAAACATGTGTCCTGGCGTGACGATGTCGCCCGACCTCGCGTCCGGCGCAATCAGCGCTTCGATCGTGCGCGCCCGATCGGCCGCTGAGATGCCGGTCGTCACGCCCTCCGCGGCCTCTACCGACACCGTGAACGCCGTTCCGAACCCGGAGCGGTTTTCGTGTTGCGGCACCATCATCGGCAGAGAGAACCGATCGATCAACTCGCCGGCCATAGCGCAGCAAATAAGTCCGCGGCCATGCATTGCGCAAAAGTTCACTGCGTCGGGCCGCGCGAATTCCGCCGCAATGGCGAGGTCGCCTTCGTTTTCGCGGTCCTCGTCATCGACGATGATGACAAAACGGCCAGCCCGGAAATCCTCTATGGCGTTTTCCATGTTAGCGATCGGCATGGGCGGTGGTCCTTCTTTTCTCGGGCGGCGCTATGCGCTCGCCGCTTGCGCGCCAGCGAGCGCCGGCGCGGCGAGGCGTTCAACGTACTTGGCGAGGATGTCGACTTCGATGTTCACGGCGTCGCCAGGCGTTTTCTGAGGTAGAATGAGTTTCTCCTGGCTGTAGGAGATGAGCGTGACGTTGAACCAGTCCGCGCCCGCATTAACGACTGTCAGTGAAGCGCCATCGATCGCCACATAGCCTTTCGGGGCGATGTAGCGCATGAGTGACGGATCCAGTTCGACAGCCATCCACAAAGCGTCCGCATCGGGACGGAATTCTCTGATGACGCCCGTTCCATCGACATGGCCCTGCACGTAGTGGCCGCCGAGCCGGGTTGTCGGCAGGGCGGCGCGTTCAAGGTTCACGCGCGCGCCCGCGGCGAGATCGCCGAGATTTGTGCGGGCGAGCGTTTCCGGCGCGAGTCCGACGGTGAATGTCCGTTCGTCGCGACGCTCAACGGTCAGGCACACCCCGTTCACCGCAATCGAGTCGCCTTCGCGCGCATCTTTGAGCACGGTTTCCGACGAAACGGTGAGGCGGAATCCGCCATCCTTAGGTCCGAGGCTCTCGATGCGGCCAATCTCCTCAACAAGCCCGGTGAACATCAGCGAGCCCTCCTTCGGCGGCCGCGGACGAGAAAGTCGGCGCCCACCTGTTCCGGCGGCTCAAAGTCAAAGCCGCCGGCGTCGGTCACCCGGTCGACGCCGTCGCCGTCAAACGCCGACTTCCCGCCGCCGATGATGAGCGGCGCATAAAACAAGTGGATTTCATCAATGAGGTCGCGATCGAGAAACGATCCGAGCACCGTCCCGCCGCCTTCAACCATCAAAGTGCGAACCTCGCGGCGGTGAAGCTCCGCCATCAGATCGTCCAGATCAGGTCGCGACGAATCGTCAGTCTCCAGAACGGCGACGTCGACGCCTGCGGCCTCGAATGCGGCGCGGCGGTCCGTGGGGCAGTTCCGGGTTGTCGCCAGTAGGGCGCTTGGCCGCGACGGGTCGTCTGACCGTTCAAAGGCTTTCGCGCCAAGAGGCGAGCGGCCTGTCGAATCGAGGACCACCCGCAACGGCGCGCGCGTCTCGCCGTCGAGCCGCGCAGTGAGGGCGGGGTCGTCGGCGCAAATGGTCCCGGCGCCTACAAGAATGGCGTCGCTCCGCGCGCGCAGGCCATGGCCCTTGCGGCGGGCCTCCGGTCCGGTGAGCCACTTGCTAACCCCTGTTCGTGTCGCGATCCGGCCGTCGAGGCTCATCGCCGCCTTCGCGATGACATAAGGTCGGCGAAACGCCATGGCGTGCAGCCACGCGACATTCATGGCGCGCGCCTGCGCCTCACAGACGCCTGCCCGGACGGTCAGTCCCGCCTCCCGCAACCGCGTCGCGCCGCCCGCAGCGAGGGGATTGGGGTCGCTGACCGCATAGATGATTTCGGAAACGCCAGCGGCGATCAGCGCTTCGGTGCACGGACCAGTGCGGCCGGTGTGATTGCAGGGCTCAAGCGTCACATAAGCAGTCGCGCCGCGCGCCGCCTCGCCAGCGTCCGAGATAGCGGCGACTTCCGCATGCGGAAGACCAGGGCCTTCGTGCCAGCCGCGTCCGACGACAACGCCATCCCTGACGAGAACGCATCCGACGAGCGGGTTCGGCGACGTCAAGCCTTCAGCGCGGCGCGCTAGCGCGATCGCTTCGGACATGAACGCGGTGTCCGCGTCAAGCGCGCCTAGTCCCAGCGTATCGTTTGTCCGGCCTGCGGACATAAAAAGGCCCCGTCGCTCTCAGAGCTCCGGGGCGGTCAAAACGATCGTTTCCGCCGGGGAAGGGCGCACTTTAACAGCAGACGCACTCCGCCCGCAGAAAATGCGCGTCCAACCCGCAGGGACGCCTCGCCGATCTTCTACCATCCGGACTATGACCGTCGGCTCCGGAATCGCACCGGATCCTGCTTCCTGACGGCGGCGCTCAATGGCGTCGCTGTCTCTCCGCTCGCGGGCTTGTCGAAACGCGAACGTTTCGCATCACCGCCGGTGGGGACTTTCACCCCGCCCCGAAGATCTATCTAAATGTTACGGCTGTCGCCGATGTCGGCAAAATAGAACGGCGTCGTTCCGCTTTCAAGCGGGCGGACCTGATCAGGACGCCTTGTCGCCCCAGAGCTGTTCCAGGCGCCGGTCGCGCCCGCATCCCGTTCTGTAGAGCGAGTATTTGATTTTATTCTTCAAATAGTAGTCCTGATGGTAGTCTTCCGCGACATAGAATGCGGTCCGGTCAATCACGGGCGTCACCACTTCAGCGCCGAGAATCGCTGACACGCGTTCTTTCTCCTCCAGCGCCGTCAGGCGTTCGTCGGCCGTTTCCGCAAAAATCGCCGTGCGATAGGACGTCCCCTGGTCGCAGAACTGCCCATCCGGATCGAGCGGATCGACATGGCGAAAGAAGAAGACGACTAGCTCGCGATAGCTGACCACGACTGGATCGTAGGTCACTTCGACGGCTTCGTAGTGCCCCGTGCGGCCGTACGTGACTTGCTCATACGTCGGGTTTTCCAGGGTCCCGCCTGTGTAGCCGGAGACAGCCGTCACGACGCCGTTGAGTTTTTCGAAATCTGCTTCGACGCACCAGAAGCAGCCGCCGGCGAAGATCGCCGTGCGCGTTTCTCCTGACGGATTGGCGGCTGTCTCGGTCGCCGCTTCGGCGGACCCCGCGCCGCGTCCAGATGCAAAGAAAAACGCGGCCAACGCGGCCAAAACCGCTACTGCGCCCAAGGCTTTGATCATCGTCGTATCCTAAATCCGAGTGTCCATTGCTTTCGCTGATCTAAGCCGGGCGCGGGTCACGCGCCAGCCGTCTCACCGCATCGTCATCGAAAGAGATGATTACCGGTCGCCAAAAACCCGATCGAAGATCACATCCACGTGTTTGAAGTGATGAGCGAGATCAAACAGCCGCTCAAGGTCATCGCGTGAGAGATGCCTGGCGATCTCTTCGTCGCTGGCGAGGCCGTCGAAAAATGGCGTTTCGCCGCGCCAGGCCGGCGCGGCGTGCCGCTGCACCAGGCGGTAAGCGTCTTCGCGGGCGACGCCAGTCTGGGTGAGGGCCAGAAGCACACGTTGTGAGTGCGTAAGGCCGCCATAGAGATCGATGTTCGCCTGCATCCGCTCCGGATAGACCACCAGTTTTTCGATGACGCCGGCGAGGCGGCGGAGCGCGAAATCAAGGTGGACCGTGGCGTCAGGCCCGATGCCGCGCTCTACGGATGAATGGGAGATATCGCGCTCGTGCCAGAGCGCGACGTTTTCAAGCGCGGGAACAACGCACATCCGCACCAGACGGGCGAGGCCGGTGAGGTTTTCGGTCAGGATCGGGTTGCGCTTGTGCGGCATCGCGGAGGAGCCCTTCTGGCCAGGGGAGAAGTATTCCTCCGCCTCCAGAACTTCGGACCGCTGAAGGTGGCGGATTTCCGTGGCGATGCGTTCAATTGACGAGGCGCATAAAGCGAGGGCGGAGAAGAAAGCGGCATGCCGATCGCGCGGGATGACCTGAGTGGAGATCGGCTCCGGCGTCAGGCCCATTTTCTGCGCGACATGGGCCTCAACAGCAGGGTCAACATTGGCGAAGGTGCCGACGGCCCCGGAAATCGCGCACACCGCGACCTCTTCGCGCACGGCGGCGAGGCGCGCTCTGGCGCGTGCGAACTCGGCGAAGAAAGTCGCCAGCTTCAAACCGAAAGTCGTCGGCTCGGCGTGAATGCCGTGGCTGCGGCCGATGCACGGAGTGTCTTTGTGCTCCATCGCGCGGGCCTTAAGGGCGGCGAGGACCGCATCGAGCCCCTCCAGCAACAAATCGCTCGCCCGGGCCAACTGCACTGACAGACAGGTGTCAAGAACGTCCGAGGACGTCATGCCTTGATGGACGAACCGCGCTTCCGGTCCCACGATCTCAGCGAGATGGGTGAGGAACGCAATCACGTCATGTTTGACCTCGCGCTCGATCTCGTCGATGCGCGCGACGTCAAATGTGGCCGCGTCGCCCTTCTCCCAGACTTTTGCCGCGGCCTCTGCGGGAATGACCCCAAGCTCGGCCATCTTGTCGGCCGCGTGGGCTTCGATTTCGAACCAGATCCGGAACTTTGTCTCCGGCGACCAGATGTCGGCCATTTCTGCGCGCGTATAGCGGGGGATCATGCCGCTTCTCCATTCTTGGTGAGTGCACGCCGGTAATGGCGAAGCTTTGCGCGGAATGCAAAGACCGCTTTCGCGATTGGCGATGACGGAAGCGCGAGGGCGAGGTTGGCTTAATGCGCAGACGTCGTCTCGCAAAGCCCGCGGGCCTGCTCAATCCAACGCTCCCGGTTGACGCGGCCGGGTTCGCCGATCTGGCTTTCAATCCAGCGCGCATGGGCGTCGCTCCAGCCAGCGATTTGCGAGAAGTGAAAAACGCCCAAAGCCTGCAGGTTCTGGGCGGTCGCCTCGCTCACGCCGATGATCTGGGTGAGGTCGTCCGCAGGGCCGTTCTCCGGCAGATCCAGAAGCCTCGGCGCTTGGGCCGGCGGGGCTTCTCCCGGCCTAAAATCGGTGGACGGCGCGACAGGTCGGTCACCGAACTCAGGGCTGGCGCGCCGCGCCGCGCCTGCGGCCCATCCCGCGCCGACGCCGAGCGCAAAGGCGGCGAGCAGATAGATCCAAATCTCCGCAACGAGCCAGATCATTGCGCGCCTCCGTCTTGCGTTGGCCCAGCGTCGATCGCCGTCACGTCGACAGTGATGCGTCTGTTACGCTCCTGGGCGTCGCCTTCTTCATTTGTGACAGGACGGCCTGACCCGTAGCCGACAGACTCAATCCTGCGCCGCGACACCCCGAAGCCAACGAGGATATCGCGGACGTTTTGGGCGCGCCGGCGACTGAGCCGGCGATTGACTTCTTCCGTACCCGTTGCGTCCGTATGGCCGCCGACCGTGATGCGCACGGCTCCGCAGGTTTTCAAGACGCCTGCTGCGGCTTCGATGTATGGGATCGACTCCGGGCGCGGACGTTCGGAGTTGCGCGCGAAGGAAACCTCGTTTGGGGTCGCGACGGCCGACAGGCGGGCCTGGCAGGCGGCGGCCCGCGCCGCATTCTCCGATTGTTCCGCGTCTGGCTGCGGCGATGGTTCTTGTTCCGGCTCCTGTTCCTGATCCGACGACGGCGTCTGGCCGTCGAGGGGCGCCGTCTCAACCACCGCCGCCTCGACGGCTTCGAGGTTGACGCGTTCTTCGAACGCAAGAGCTTTCTCGACGTCGACGGCCACATTTGAGTCCGTTGGCGATGGCCCGCGCGCATCAGGCGGTTCCTGGCGAACCGGCTCTTCTTTCTCTGGCGGCTCGTTCAGCGACGCTGTGCGAACTGGCTCTTCCGGCGTCGGCGTATCGTTCGGCGCCTGAGGCGCCAGGATAACGCGCACTTTTGAGACATCGACGGAAGCGACCCCGCCACGCAATAAGCCGCCTCGGCCATTCGAATGCAATGTCGCGTCGGCTGCCGCCTCGAGCGCTTGCGGATCGATCGCCTCGCCGATGATTTCGGCGCGGCGACCGTGAAACCGGGTAGAGAGAGTTCTTGCGCCGACCGTGTTGGCGATCGCAGCATCCGCATCGCGCGTCAGCTCCGCCTCAATCCGCGGCGCCAGAAACGCCGCCAAGGCGAGCCCGGCGGTCGCCGCCGCCGCGAAGCTGAATCCTAGAGGCGGTTGCATGTCTCGAGTGGCCAATCGCAAATCTGACGATGCTGATGAATCGATCTGTTTCGTTATGGGATCAGGCGGCAAATCCGGCGCCGCTTGGGGTCCAGTCGAGGATCACCTTGCCGGAACAACCGGACCGCATGGCGTCAAAACCCTGCTGAAAATCCGCCGCGGGAAAGCGATGGGTGAGAATGGGGGACAGGTCGAGGCCCGCCTGCAGCAGACTGCCCATCTTGTACCAGGTCTCGAACATCCGGCGGCCGTAGATGCCTTTGATCTCAAGGCCCTTGAAGATCACATGCTCCCACGCCGCGCCAGCGCCATCTGGAAGGATGCCGAGCAGGGCTATCTTGCCGCCATGACGCATCGCCTCGAGCATTGAGTTGAACGCGGCCGGCGCGCCGGACATCTCAAGCCCGACGTCGAAACCCTCGGTCATGCCGAGGTCGGCCATCACGTCAGGGAGATTCTCCCGCCCTACATTGACTGTACGCGTCGCGCCGAGGCGGGCGGCGAGTTCAAGGCGATAGTCGTTAATGTCCGTGACGACCACATGCCGCGCGCCAACGAATTTCGCGATCGCCGCCGCCATGGCGCCGATGGGGCCGGCCCCGGCGATCAGGACGTCTTCGCCGGTCACGTCAAAGGCGAGGGTGGTGTGCAGCGCGTTGCCGTAAGGATCGAAAATCGCGCCGATCTCATCGGGGATGTCGTCCGGAAGCCTGTAGAGATTGAAGGCCGGCGCTGCGACAAGTTCTGCGAACGCGCCCGCCCGATTGACGCCGATCCCTTTCGTGTTGCGGCAAAGGTGGCGCCGTCCCGCGCGGCAGTTCCGGCAATATCCGCACGTCACATGTCCTTCGACTGAAACGCGGTCGCCGATCTTAAGTTGAGAATGCTCCGGGTGGACTTCGTCGCCGATGTCGACCACTTCGCCCATGAACTCGTGGCCGATGGTCATTGGCACGGGGACGGTTCGCCTGGACCAGTCATCCCAGTTGTAAATGTGCACGTCGGTGCCGCAGATCGCCGCTTTGCGCACCGCGATGAGCACGTCGTTCGGGCCGATTTCAGGCTCAGGCACGTCAGCGAGCCAGACGCCTTCCTCGGCCTTCTCTTTCACAAGCGCTTTCATGCCGTGTCCCTGGTTGCGCAGGCCGAGAGCCGGGCGAGCGCTAGGCGCCTGCGAGCCGCTGCGCCGCGAATGGCGTGAAGTAGCTAATAATTGCGTCCGCGCCAGCGCGCTTAATCGCCAATAGGCTTTCCATCACCGCTGCGTCGCGGTCAATCCATCCATTGGCCCCGGCCGCTTCAATCATCGCGCATTCCCCGGAAACTTGAAACGCGTATGTCGGCGCGCCGACTTCCGTTTTCGCGCGCCGAATGATGTCGAGATAAAAGCCCGCCGGTTTGACCATGACCCCGTCGGCGCCTTCAGCGACATCCAGCGTGATTTCGCGAACCGCCTCCTGGCTGTTTGCAGGATCCATTTGATAAGTCCGCTTGTCCCCCTTCAAAACGCCCGCCGCGCCGATGGCGTCGCGATAGGGCCCATAGAGCGCCGAGGCGTATTTGGCTGCGTACGAAACGATCTGGACATGCTTGTGGCCTGCGGCCTCAAGGGCGTCGCGAATGGCCGCAACGCGCCCGTCCATCATGTCAGAGGGGGCGACGACGTCGTATCCCGCGTCCGCCTGGACGACCGCCTGGCGCGCCAGCACCTCAACAGTTGCGTCATTGTCGATCTCGCCGTCGACTAGGAGACCGTCGTGGCCATGGTCGGTGTAGGGATCGAGGGCGACGTCGGCGAGAAGCCCCACCTCCGGAACAGCGTTTTTGATCGCCCGCGCCGCCCGGCACATAAGGTTGTCCGAATTGAGCGCCAATTCGCCTTCCGCCGTGCGATCGTTAACGCTCGTATAGGGAAAGAGCGCCAGGGCCGGCACGCCGAGGTTGCGGGCCTCACGCGCCGCTTCGACGGCCGCGTCGACTGAAAGCCGCTCAACGCCTGGCAGCGACGCCACCGGTTCGCGGATCCCTTCGCCATCTCTCAAGATTACAGGCCAGATAAGGTCGCAAGGGGACAGGCGCGTTTCCGCCACCAGATCGCGCGACCATCCGCTCGCACGGGTGCGGCGCATTCGCGTTCGCGGAAAAACGCCTTTCAAATCGGCCGCGCGCATCTCTTTCCTCCAAGCGTTTGCGACGCCGCAATCGCCTCAATGGCGGCCGCGCGCGTCAATTCAAGGGCGCAAATTGAGCGCTCGCATTTAAGGGGCCTTTTAGACAATGCCGCTAAATCTGCGAAGAATTCTGAGCATTTGTAGAGGCGTACGTCATGGCGGCGGTGGAGAAGGCCCTATCTTCGGGGGTTATTGGGGCTGAAGAAATGTCCGAGCGCGACCCGGAAGCGTTACGGGCGTCTTACTTGCAGTTACTGCATCTTGTCGAACGTCTGCATCGACAGTTGCTCGATGTGATCAAGGACGAGTTGGAGCGACTCGGTCAGACCGACATCAATTCAGTACAGGCGCTGTTGTTGTACAATATTGGCGATGCTGAGCTGACGCCCGGCGAATTGCGCTCGCGCGGGCATTATCTCGGCTCGAACGTATCATACAATCTGAAGCAACTGATCGACAAAGGGTACATTCGCGAGCAGCGCTCCGACACCGATCGACGCTCGAAGCGCGTGTCGCTGACGGCGGGCGGCGCGCATGTCCGCGACAAGCTGGCCGAGCTGTTCGAGCGCCAGCTCGGATCGGTTGAGCAAGTCGGCGGCGTTGATCTCGAACTGATTGACCGGACCAATAAAACCCTGAAGCGTCTGGAGCGGTTCTGGGCGGACCAGGTTCGTTATCGCCTGTAGTTGACAATTGTCGTTGACAACAAGGCTGCGCCGCCAAAAGGCGCGTTAAACTGGACTGATAAGAAAAACGCTGCGGGATCCAGTCCCGCAGCGTTTTTTCGTCCCCGCTTACTTGGCGGCGCGCGCGCTGGCGCCGCGTTCCTACAAGACCTGTTAGCCTTTGCGTGGCCGTCCGCGCTTCTTGGCTGTCTTTTTGGCGGCTTTCTTTTTGGCTGGAGCGCCGGCGGTGCGGCCGAGGCCGATTTCCTTAGCGAATTGCGAACGACGCTTGGCGTAGTTCGGCGCGACCATCGGATAGTCGGCCGGCAGACCCCATTTGCGACGATAGTCCTCTGGCGACATATCATACTGGGTGCGCAGGTACCGCTTCAGCATCTTCAGTTTCTTGCCGTCTTCAAGACAGATCACGTAATCAGGCGTGACTGACTTGGAAATCGGCACCGCCGGCTGTTGATTGCCTGCGTAAGCCGTGCCGCCGGCCGCCAGGGCCCTAATGGCGTCATGAATTTCCTGAAGCAAGGCTGGAAGCTTATCCGCGTTTATCGAATTGTTACTGACAAACGCAGAAACGATGTCTGTGGTTAGATGAAGAGTCTCCGTCGACCCGATTTCGGCCTCAGAACTCGCCATAGCATACTCCTTATTTTAAACACTTTGACTTGCCGAGCCCGATCTCTTTTTAGAAGGGTCAAGTCTCGTTTTAAAAACGACCTTGAAATCGGCGCGGCAGGCCAACGTAGGCGGGGAAGAGATGCTGCTGCTAAAGATATTCAAATAGAAAATCAAGAAAAAAGTTGAAGAGCGCTGTTAACGCATGTGTGCGCGCCGTCTCCTTTTCTGACAGCGAGCGCTGCGCCGGCGGCGCGCCGCCAGTGGCTAAGACAAGCTGTTAAAGGCGTTGGCGATCGCTATTCCTCGTCGAGAACGGTTAAGCGTGGCGTTTGGCCGATGTGTTGTGCGACCCATCATATGCAACTAAACCGCTTGCTTTACTTGAATAGATCCGCAGCTTTCGCGCGCCGCCGACACCCAAGGCTGCTGGGTCAAGCGACGCAAAAAAAGACGCGTTCTATGACCGTCTAGCCTTGAAATACTTGGTCTGTGGAAAACCTCGACTTCGAGGCGACGTCGCGCCGTCAATTAGGTCGCCTGACCTTTTGGCCAATTGGCGTATATCTGGATTTCGCCACCAGCCCATTGCCGCGTCGCAAATCGCTTCCCCGATGGCTTGGATTGGCGTTCGCCATCGCTGCCCCGGACACGTCGCCCGTGAGTTGCGCCCCCTAGGCGTCCGCAAGGCGCCCTGATCGCTGCGACGCATTGCCGGTCGGAAGTAACGCATGTAGGACACCCGCTCACATGATCGAGCGGCGACGCCCCGCCAACTTCGGAGATCCCGCATGAGCGCATCTGATTTCAGCGCGGCCAGCATCGTTTCCGCCAATGGCTTTTTCGGCGACGACCTCGCCGCATCCGACCCCGCCGCCGCCGAAATCGTTTCGCGCGAATTGCGTCGCCAGCAGGACCAGATTGAACTGATCGCGTCAGAAAACATTGTTTCGCGCGCCGTGCTCGACGCGCAAGGTTCGGTGCTGACCAACAAATACGCTGAGGGGTATCCCCGCAAACGCTACTATGGCGGCTGCGAAGTCGTTGATGAGATCGAGGATCTCGCAATTGCGCGCGCGAAAGCGCTGTTCGGAGCGGAGGAAGCGATCGTTCAACCGCATTCAGGCAGCCAGGCGAATCAGGCGGTGTTCATGGCGCTGATGAAACCGGGCGATTGCTTTTTGGGGATGGACCTCGCCGCGGGCGGACACCTCACACATGGCGGAAAGGCGAACCAGTCGGGTAAATGGTTCGACGCCGTCCACTATGGCGTTCGCGAAGATGATCACTTGATTGACTATGACGCTGTCGCGCGCCTTGCCGACGAAAAACGACCAAAGGTCATTATCGCGGGCGGCAGCGCCTATTCGCGAATTGTCGACTTTAAGAGGTTCCGTGAGATCGCTGATGCGGTCGATGCGAAGCTGATGGTCGATATGGCGCATTTCGCTGGTCTCGTCGCGGGCGGGGTTTATCCGTCGCCACTGCCGCACGCGCATGTGGTCACGACGACGACGCACAAGACGCTGCGCGGACCGCGCGGCGGGCTGGTGCTGACGAATGACGCGGATCTAGCCAAAAAGATCCGTTCCGCCCTGTTTCCGGGCATTCAAGGCGGGCCGTTGATGCACGTAATCGCGGCGAAGGCCGTCGCATTCGGCGAAGCATTGCGGCCGGAGTTCAAAAACTATTGCCGCGCTGTCGTCGCCAACGCTCAGGCCATGGCGTCCGTGCTGGTCGACGCAGGCTACGCGATTGTCTCCGGCGGCACGGATTCGCACCTTGCGCTTGTCGATCTCCGCCTGAAAGGCGTGAAAGGGAACGCGGCGGAGGTGAGTCTCGAACGCGCGCATATCACTTGCAACAAGAACGGCGTGCCCGCTGATCCGGAGAAGCCCGCGGTCACTTCCGGGATCCGCATCGGCTCTCCGGCCTGCACGACGCGTGGATTTGGCATTGCGGAGTTCCGCGAAGTCGGCGCGTTGATGTCTGAAACGCTGGACGCGCTCGCCGCCGGCGGTGACACGGCTGCGGCCGAGGCGAGCGTCGCGGAACGGGCGAAGGCGCTGACGGCGCGGTTCCCAATTTACGCGTGAGCGAAACCGGGGTCGTCGGATACTGAAATGCGCTGTCCCTTTTGCGGTTCCAATGACACCCAGGTGAAAGATTCCCGCGCGGCCGAAGACGGCTCCACGATCCGACGCCGACGCCAGTGCGCGGCCTGCGGCGGTCGGTTTACGACCTTTGAAAGGGTGCAGCTTCAGGAGCTCGTGGTCGTCAAGAGCAGCGGCAAGCGCGCGCCATTTGATCGCGACAAGCTGATGCGGTCGGTCTCCATCGCTCTCAGGAAGAGGGATGTTGATCCGGAGCGCGTTGACCAGATGATCACCGGCGTTGTGCGGCGTCTCGAAACAAGCGGCGAAACCGAGGTTTCCAGCAAAAAAATCGGGGAAATGGTGATGGAGGGGCTCGCGGGTCTCGATGACGTCGCTTACGTCCGCTACGCCTCGGTTTATAAGAATTTTCGCGAGGCGAAGGACTTCGAACAGTTTCTGGGTGGGCTTGACGAGCCTGAGGCGTGACGACCGCCGGCGCGGCGGCGGTCTGCGAGTAGGAGAGGCGACATGGCCGACGCGGCCGCTCATCGGCGCACAATGGCGCGGCTCGCCGCGGTGCAGGCGCTTTATCAAATGGAGAAGGCGCAGACCGGCGTCGACACTGTTGTTCTGGAATTCCGCGCCCATCGCCTCGGCGGAGACGTTGACGGCGTCACCCTTCAGGATGCGGATGACGCGTTCTTTGAGGATGCGGTGCGCGGCGTCGTCAGAATGCAGGAGAAACTTGATCCGTATATTGAACGCCGACTGGCTGACGGTTGGCGGCTGTCGCGCCTCGATGCGACCGCGCGCGCAATCCTCAGGGCCGGCCTCTATGAACTTGCCAATCGCGCGGACGTGCCAGCCGCTGTTACGATCGACGAGTATATTGAACTCGCGAAATCCTTTTTCGACGACAAGGAAGTGAGCTTTATAAACGGCGTCCTCGACGCCGCCGCGCGCGATTTGCGCGGCGACGAAGTTGCGGGAAGGGCGCGAGGCTGAAAGTGACGGAAGGAGAGTTCGATCTCATCCGCCGCCTTTTTGCGCCGCTCGCCGAGAAGGAGCCCGGCGCCTTTGGTCTGGAAGACGATGTCGCAGCTCTTCTCGATACGGACTTTGTAGCGACGAAAGATGCGCTCGTCGCCGGCGTCCACTTTCCAGAGGATGAGCGTTTTGATCTTATCGCTCGAAAAGCCCTGCGCGTGAATCTTTCGGACCTCGCGGCGAAAGGTGCGAAGCCCTTTGGATATCTGCTCGGATGCGTTTGGCCGACGGACGCGACTTCCGCCGAGATGGAAGAATTCGCGGCGGGACTGAAGCAAGATCAAGAGACCTACAAGATCACGCTCCTCGGTGGCGACACGACCCGCCATCGCCGCGCCGGAGCGCCGCTTACGTTGTCGGTGACGATGTTCGGGCTCGGTCCGCGGGACGGCGTCGTGCGACGCAACGGCGCGCGGGTCGGCGATGACGTATACGTCACCGGGACAATAGGCGACGCCGGGCTTGGCCTTATGGCGGCGCAAGGTGAGGAAACTTTTCCGTCATCGGATGAAGCCGAATTGCATGAACGGCTGCGGCTGCCGAGCCCGCGGCTGAGGTTTGGCGGCGCATTGCCCGGCGTCGCCAGCGCCGCGATTGACGTCTCGGACGGGCTCGTCGCCGACGCGGGCCATCTAGCGGCCGCCAGCGGCGTCGCCATAGAGATTGACGCGGCCCGCTTGCCGATGTCCGACGCGGCGATCGCCTGGCGCGCCCGCCAATCGGACCCTGACGCGTCTATCACAGCGCTCGCTGGCGCGGGCGACGATTATGAGATTCTATTCACCGCCCCGCCGGAACGCCGCCGGGCCATCGACATCGCCAGTCAGGTGACCAAGACATCGGCCACGAAGATCGGCGTCGCGCGAAGTGGGCATGGTGTGCGGCTTCTGAATGAAAGCGGCGCGCAGATTTCCCTTCTAAGGCCGGGATACGATCATTTCCGCTAAGCGGCGGTAAGCTTTCGAATGCTCCGGGAGCGGCGCACCGCGCGGCGGATCGGATTGCTTAACGCACTCTGGCGTTTTTGGCGCCGATATTGAGTTGCGTCGAAACTCTTTTCAGAAAGCATCGCTCCGCGCAGGTGGAGAGAGATGGCGTGTCGGTGAAAGAGTTCGCTGCGATCGTCGCGGCTGGCGTCATTCTCGGTGGCGCCTCAGCAGTCGTTCTGAAACAGTTGGAGCGACCTGCGCCAACCGCTGCGGCGCTGATCGGCGAAAGCAGATACGAGATTGTCTATTTCGGCGTCAGGACGTGCGGCCCTTGCCGCCGCTGGCGCGAGCGCACCCTGCCGACATTCCGGAGCGATCCGGTCTACAAGCGGATCCGCGTGACGGTTTTGGAGAAGCCGAGTTTTTCCGGAATGCGTCCTGGCGCATATGGCCGCCACAACTGGCTCTTTGACGACTTGTCCTCAAAAGGAAAGCTGCGCGCAACGCCGACTTTTGTTGTGGTGAAGGATCGCAAAGTGCTGCGCGTCGGCGTGGGCGAACGGGGCTGGCGCAAGGCGGTCACATATGTCCGGGCGCGGGCTTCGAAAACCAAGCACGCATAAACGCCGGAGCCGGAGCAAAAGAGCGTCGCTGCCACAGCGTTCTTCTTTAGCGCGCCAATTGGCGCGCGAGTCATTCGAAGACGTGGGTGAGACGGCCTTTTCAGTGGCGAACGCCTGTCCGGTCCTCTCTGATCGGATGGTCGGAGCGGCGGGATTCGAACCCACGACCCCTTGACCCCCAGTCAAGTGCGCTACCAGGCTGCGCTACGCTCCGATGAGCGACGACCTATAGGGCTGATTGGCGTCTGCCGCAATCCATCAGGCGGGAGGCGAATTGACGGCGGGGCAAACGCCGGCGACGCCAGATTTCAATCGCTCGGTGGGGCGCCGTCTTCCGCCAATGCGTCAAGCGCGCGCATCGTTTCGTCAAGCGAAGCCTTCGCCGTCGCCAGACGACCCGCGACCGCCCGAAGACGGCCCGCTAACTCCACTGAAGGTTTTGGCGAGGACTGCGTCGCGGTCGGCGTTTCAGCGCTCGGCTGCGCGCCCTGGATGCTGTCGTCTTCTTCGTCGAGCGGCGGGCGCAACTCCACCGGCAGACCGGCGGCCGCCATTCGGCCAAGCTCGGCGACATACTTCACGCCGTTTTCTTTGAAGATCTTTTGAACGCCCTTTGTCGTGTAGCGTTCATCATAGAGCAGCACGCGCACGCCGCGCAGCAGGTCGAGGTCGATCGGTCGATAGTATCGACGTCCGCCGGCGCGCCGCATTGGACGGATCTGGCCGAATACTTCCTCCCAGTGGCGCAGCACATGCTGCGGCACGTCGACTTCCTGCGCAGCTTCGCTGATCGTCCTGAACGCGTCGGCTGATTTCGTCACGGCCATGCTGTCACCGCCATTTCATCCGGCTTGTACGACCGGTCTATCACGTCGCCAAATCCGCGCCGGGTGATCAATGCAAGGCATGCAACCTAGCTAGCCACGCAACAGGTGCCACGCAAAGCGCGACGCCAAGCTTGAGCCTACTCGGCGGCGTGGCTCGCGGCGCCGCCGGCGAGGTTATCGTTGATCTTTTCTTTCAGAACGTTCGACGCCCGGAAAGAAATAACCCGCCTCGGCGTGATCGGGACTTCCTCGCCCGTTTTCGGATTACGACCCATACGCATTTTCTTTTCACGGATCGTAAAAGTGCCAAACGAGGATATTTTGACTTGTTCGCCACGTTCAAGGGCCGAGCAAATCTCCTCGACGATCCGCTCAACGAAAATAGCAGATTCGTGACGCGATACGCCGATGGAACGATAAATCGCGTCGGTGAGATCGGCGCGCGTGACCGTCGCTTGCGGCATGCGGAGTCGCTCCTTCAATTGCGCGAGGCCTTGAGTCTTAAGCGTTAAGGCTTTGGCCGGTCAATGTTCACGCGCGGCGCATTTGAAGAAAGAATCAGGCGCGAAAAAGGGCGGCGCCCCAGGTCAGGCCGCCGCCGAGCGCTTCGATCATCACAAGATCGCCGTCCTTTATTCTGCCGTCTTGTCGCGCCGCCGCATAAGCGAGCGGGATCGACGCCGCTGAAGTATTGCCTTGCTCGGCGATCGTGGAGACGACCCGGTCTCGCTTCAGGCCGAGCTTTTCCACAACGCCATTCAGAATGCGCTCATTGGCCTGGTGCGGGACAAACCAGTCGACGTCCGATGGCGCGACGCCGGCGCGTTTTCCCACGGTTACCATGGCGGACGATATGCGCTCGACCGCCTGTCGGAAAAGCCGATTGCCCTGCATGCGCACATGTCCTGCGGTCCCGGTGCTGGAGACCCCGCCGTCCACGTGCAGGAGATTGGCGAGACGACCGTCGGTCAAGATCTCCGTCGTGATGACGCCGCGCGCCGCCAAGGTGTCGCCGTTGAGCTCCGTCGCCTCCAACACCACCGCGCCTGCGCCGTCGCCGAACAGGACGCACGTCGCCCGATCTGTCCAATCGACGATCCGCGAAAATGTCTCAGCGCCGATCACAAGCGCGCGCTTGTGGGCGCCCGCGCGCAGGAAATTGTCGGCGGTCGTGAGCGCGAAGAGGAAGCCCGAGCAAACCGCCTGCACATCGAACGCGGCGCCTTTGTCGACGCCGAGCTTCGCCTGAACGATCGCGGCGGTGGCTGGGAAGGTTTTGTCCGGGGTAGTGGTCGCGACGATGATCAAGTCGATGTCCGCCGCTGCAACGCCGGCGTCAGACATCGCAGCCTCGGCCGCCTGCACTGCCAGGTCGGAGGTCAGTTCGCCATCCGCCGCAATGCGCCGCTCTCGGATGCCGGTCCGCTCGCGAATCCACTCGTCATTTGTGTCGACGGTCTTGGAGATCTCGTCATTCGTCAGCACTCGGCGGGGTAGATACCCGCCGCTTCCCGCGACGAGGGACCGCAAATTCATATGGCGGCCTTCATTTCATTCTCCGATGCGCTTTGATCGGCGGGGTCGAGTTCTGCAATGCGATCGAAAACGCGCGCGACTGTGCGCTCAATGTCCTTGTGGAAGCCCTTGCCGCAAAGCGCCGCCGCCATGTTGATCGCGCTTGCGACGCCGCTCGCGTCCGCGCCGCCATGGCTCTTCACGACCGAGCCGTTGACTCCCAGAAAGACGCCGCCATTGACCGACGACGGATCAATCCGCTTTTTCAGGGCCGTAAGTTCGCGCATCATCAACAGCGCGCCGAGCTTCGAAAGCAGTGAGCCGGTGAGGGCTTCTTTGAGCCAGCCGCCGACAAGGCGCGCTGCGCCTTCCGCTGATTTCAACGCAACATTGCCCGTGAAGCCGTCTGTCACGACGACGTCGACCGCGCCTTCGGAAATGTCATTTCCTTCGACGAACCCCTGGAACGCCATTTCAGGATCGCACTCCTTCAGGTGTGTGGCCGCCCGGCGGATCAGTTCATGGCCTTTCTGGTCCTCAGAGCCGACGTTCAAGAGGCCAACGGTCGGTTTTTCCTTACCCGTCAGAACACGGAAAAATGCTTCGCCCATGATCGCGAAATTGACGAGTTGGCGCGCGTCCGCTTCCACGTTCGCGCCGACGTCGAGCACGACGACCCGGCCGCGCGGCGTCGGCCAGAGCGCGGAGATAGCGGGCCGTTCAATCCCGGCGATCATGCCGAGCTGGCGCCGGGCGACAGCCATCAGCGCGCCGGTATTGCCGGCTGACACGACGGCTTCGGCTTCGCCGCGCTCAACCGCGCCTATGGCCGCCCACATTGACGTGTCGCGTCCGCGCCGCAAGACATGCATCGGCTTGTCGGTCATTTTCACTGCGGCTTCCGCATGCTCGATGCGCGCGTTCGAAAGGGGCTGGTGCGCGGCGACCAGGGGGCGCAACTGGTCGCTGTCGCCAAAGAATGTAATTGCCGCAGAAAGGCCTTCGCCAATCGCGCGCGCAGCGCCGGCGACGACTGTTTCAGGGCCTGCGTCGCCGCCCATGGCGTCGATCGCAAGACGCGGTTCTCGGTCGTTCGTCGGCGCGGTGATCAAGCGACAATTCCTTACGTTTGAGGGCGTCAACGCGCCGAGCCTAAGCGTTAGGCGAGACTGGCGCGCAGTTCAATCTTCCGAAGGCCGCCGCTTCAGCATGTCTTGCAGTCCGGCGAAGGGCCGCTGGCGTCCTTCCGGAAGCGGCGCCTCCCTTTCCGAGTCGCCCATCGGCGCGTCGAGCGCAGCCGTTGGGGCGCGGGGGAAGGGGGCCATGCCGAGCGACGCCTGCTGGATCAGAATTTCAGTGACATCCAGCTGGTCGCCTGCCAGGAACGGCGGCGCAAGCGCGTCGACGTCCTCCGTTGACGTCTCGTCTTCCTCCGTGAGCTCAGCGGCGAGCCTCAGGTCGACCGCCTCTTCGATCACCTCTTCGAAGGGCTCAAGCGTCGCCGAGCAAAGCCGTACGAGCCGAGCGGAGACGGCCCCGCTGGCGAGCACGTCGCTCCCGCGGCGCGCCAGGCGAACGCGTCCTGAAAAGGCGGCCACTGCCTCGACGCCGAGCCTTTCCGCGATGGCCGCGCGATCCGCGTCGCTGGCGGCGAATTCGACCTCCACAGGGGCGGATTCAATGGCCGCCATCGGCGCCAGCCGCAGCGTCATCGTGTCAGGGCGGACAGCGTCTTCATGTTCACCCGCCGAAGATGCGTCTTCATTCATGGTTATCGCTCGCGGCGTCATAGTCCGGAAATACGATCAAGCCGTTCAAAAGCGTATCAGTGTCTTGTTTTTGCAGCATGTTATCTGCGTTCTTCAAGTAAGATGCGAACTTGGTTGCGCCGCCGGCGTCATCCGCCGCGCCAAAGACGTTGCGCCTCACAACGTCCGTCAGGGCGGCGTCGTCGCCAGCATCCAGGGCCGCGTCATAGGCGCCGGCCCTGCCGTAAAACGCTTCCGCCATTTTCCGAATTCGCTTGCCCACAACGAGGTCGCCAACGCCCATCTCTCGAAGCTCATCGTCCATATTGCGAAAGAAGGCGTCGAAGACCCTCTGGCTGAACGCTCTAGTCGTTTTGTCGTCACGTCTCAGCCGCCGAAGCGCGATCAGCATATGCGCGGCGAGCACCTCAAAGCGCCCGTTGGGGTCGTCGGCGACGCCCCAGGCCCGAAAGGGCTGAGGTCGCCGCGCCGCGGCCACGATCGCCTCGTAGAAGCTTGTCGCGGCCTCGCGTTCCGGGTCTTTTCTTAAAAGTCGAAGGATCATAGAAAGAGTGTAGCGACGTTCCGGGTCAGAGCGCGAATGCCTTTGCCCGCGCCGGACGACCAATCGATCAGTTAGTAGGCCTCGACGCATGGATCAAGAAACAGCCCTTCGCATTGCCGCTAAGCTGGCTCGAGCCGTTCGGAATGAAAGGGTCGTTCGGATTGCGATGGCGGCGATTTTCGTCGCGGTGGGCGGTGAAGCCTGCGTCTCGGTTCGAACGAGCCATGGTTATATTCTGGAGCGCGGCGAGTCCGCGCTGGACGCCCGGGAAGGCGTCGACACCAAGGAGAGCATTATCGCCAAATATGGCGAGCCCTCGATGCGCTCCACTTTCCACGACGACGCCTGGTATTATCTCGCCAACCGCGATCAGGCGCGCGCGTTCTTCCGGCCGGAAATCACCTCTCAGCAAGTCGTAGCGTTCAGGTTCGATGACGCTGGCGTCGTTCGGCAAGTTGAAGAAATCGACCTCTCCAATAGCGTGAAGGTGAGCCTGGTGTCGGAGACGACGCCGAGCCGGGGCAAGGAGCTTGGCTTCTGGGAACAGCTTCTTGGAAACGTCGGGCGCCTCCCGGCGGCTGGCGCAGGCGGTCCCGGGCCTGGCGGCGGACCGGGCCCGTAAGACGTGTGCCCCTAAAGCCTGGCTTCTGAGGCTGCGGCGCGTCAGCCGGCGGCGGCTACTGTTTCTTCGTCCTCGCGATTGGCGTCGTCTTCGCCGACGTCGCCCTCGTCAGCAGCGCCGCGTCCGCGCTCGTCCATAATCGCGCGATAGGCCCGGTTCACAAGCTGCGTCGCCTGAACCGCCACGCGCTGGCGTTCTTCATCGTCGCCATGGTGCGCGTCCGGGTGGACGGCCTTGATGCGCGCTTTGTAGGCCGCCTTGACTTCCTCGATACTTGCGTCGGGCGAGACGCGGAGGATTTTGTAGGGAGCGTGCCGGCGCGCCTCCCTTGGATCAGATTTGTCAGATTTGGCGCCAGTCTGGTCAGCGTCATCTGTGTGGTCATCTGAGGATGCGTCCGTGTTGGCCTCGGCCGATCTGGTGTCCCCGGAACCTTCCGATTCAACGTCCTCAGAGCGCGGTTCTTCATCAGGGCTTTGCTCGTCGGCCGGCGGGCTTTCCGCCTCAGTAGCGCCGGGGGCCTCGTCGGCGGGGTCCCCGGATGCGTTTGCGTTGTCTTTCGATATGTCTTCGGTCGCGTCCGCGTCAGGCGAAGCGGCGGTCGGGTCCGCTTCGGCTCGCGCGCCCTGGCTCGCGTCATCTGAGGGTTCCGCCGCATCGGATGAGCCCGCTTGGCCCGCGTCTTCTGCGGCCGCGGCTTCCTCGAACGTCTCGCGCATTGATGAGATCGACGATTTCGCGACGATAACCGTGCCGCCATCATCGGCGCGTTTGATCGGAATGAACGCGCGTGGATCGTTCATCAAATCGATCAGGCGTTCGTCATACTTAAGGAAAACGAAACCGGCGAATTCATCGCCGGATGCGAGGCGGACGGTTACCGCGGCCTGCCTTTTCGACCGGACATTCGCGCCTTTTTGGAACATGTCGCCTTAACGCTTACGGGACGCCAGACGGTATCCAATCGACATTACCGAAGCGTTTCGACGACTAATCCGATCGTCCATCGTCACGACTGAGGGGCGGCGGCGCCTCCATCCATCGAAGGATAGGGCGCAGCGGCAGGACCCAGGCCACGCCGGCGATCATGAAGTAGACAAGCTGAGCCGCCCAGTGCCGGGGCAATGCGTCGGCCAGCACGATCGCGCCCAGCATATATGCGCCGAGATACGGAAGGAGCGCGGCGAGGCCGATGAGTTTCTTAACGCGAGGCGGCATACCTCGCGGGTAGCATGACTGGAAACAAGGCGTCACCTCGAGCGGGACGCGCCGCGGCGATCCGCCTCGCGCGGCGACATGGCCGGTCACGGGCGCTGGTTCTCGCCGGCCAGTCGGTTTAGACGCCCTTCGCATGACGTCGACTGTCGACATACCAGCATCAGAGATGACTGTTCCCGCCACTTCCGGCTTCAGGCCGTCTGTGGCGATCTGGCTTTTCGCGCTGGCGGGGCTGGTCGCTCTTATGGTGCTCGTGGGCGGAGCGACGCGACTGACCGATTCCGGCCTTTCCATCACTGAATGGGCGCCGGTGGCGGGCGCGCTGCCGCCGTTTGGCGAGTCCGCCTGGCTCGCGGAATTCGAGAAATACAAGGCGATCCCGGAATACGAGATCGTCAACTGGGGTATGAGCCTTCAGGAGTTCAAGACAATCTACTGGTGGGAGTGGGGGCATCGCTTTCTTGGCCGACTGATCGGACTTGCGGCGCTCTTGCCGCTCTTGTTCTTTGTTGCGCGCGGCATGATCTCTCGCGGGCTCGCATTGAAGCTTGCCGGCATTGTTACGGTGATCGGCGCGCAGGGAGCGCTCGGATGGTGGATGGTGGCGTCAGGGCTGACGGAGCGGGTTGACGTCAGCCAGTATCGGCTGGCGGCGCATCTAGCGCTGGCGGTGGCGCTTTTCGGGGCGATCCTTTGGCTGGCGCTCGACTATGCCGGCGCGCGGCGGGAGCGGGCGCTCCACCTGACCCCCTGGGCGTTCGCGCTCGGCCTCGCCGTCTACGGACAGATTGTTCTTGGCGCTTTCGTGGCGGGGCTTCGGGCGGGTAAGGGGTTTAACACCTGGCCATTGATGGACGGATCGTTTGTGCCCGAAGGGTATTTCGCTGGTCAGCCGCGTTTTCTCGACCTTTTCGAGACGATCGCCGCGACGCAGTTCAATCACCGCATGGGCGCGTATCTCATTTTCTTCGGCGCAATCGCGTTCTGGTTCATGGCGCGCCGGACTGAGATATCTGGACGGGCTGGCGTTTTGGCGATCGCGGTCAGCGCGCAGGCCATCCTCGGGATCGTCACGGTGCTGAACGCGACGCCGATTGGCCTCGGCCTTGCGCATCAGGCAGGCGCGCTCATCGTCTTCGCCGCGGCGATTGCAATGATTTATGGCTGCGTTGGGGAAATCTCGATCCGGAAGCTGTCGTCTTCGGCTGGTTGAGGGCGTCTCGGGTCAACGCTATCGCCAATCGGCAGGGCGAAGCGGTTCGCGACCGCGTTCCAGGGAATGAGGCTGACCGCGCCGCCGTCGCCAACTGCGATGGCGCCATCACGATAAACGCCGCCATAATTGGCGACGCCGAGCGCCAAAGCTGTCGGCGCCTCAATGGCCGGATAGTCGAACGAAGCGCCAAGGAAGACTGCGCCGAGCCGAACGCCGTCACTCGCCCGTATCAGCGACACCTCTCCATTATCGGACATAAGAGCGAGGATTGGTCCGTCGGCCGGCGTCCAGGCGGGCGCCGGCGTTTCGTCCGTATCAGCTCCATTTTCGTCATTTATGTCCGCAGCGAGATCATCCGTTCTCGGCCGCTTCACCATCAATCCAATTGAGCGCGCGCCGGCCGCGGAGGTGACTTTGCCGCCCGACGACCAGACGCCGCCGTCCGCGGCAAGGGCGAACCAGACCCCGGTTGTTGGATCGATCACACAATCCGTTACGCCTGTCATCGAAGGGTCAAGAGCCGGCGCGGCGCTGGACGCGTCCAACTCAATTTCTCCGTCAATCTTCGACGCTTTCAGAGGCGCGATCCCCGATGGGCCTATGACGAACCCCGTGGCGCGGTTTGAGACGCCAATGTCGGTCGCCAGACAAAGCCCGGTCGCGCCCAAAGCCAAATCAGACGACACGCGCTTCGCTTCAACGATTTCCTGACTGATGTTGTCGATGGTCGCGAGAAAGACCTCGCCAGACGCGCCGTCGACCCCGACGATAACGCCTTGATCGTCGAGATAAGCGACTTCAATGGCGTCAGCGCGACCGTCGAGCGTTGCTGACGCGGCGCCGTTCTCAACGACATGCGCGCTCAGGCCGTTTTCGCCGGCGATAATGGTGAGGCTCGCAAACGCCAGCGTTGGATGACTCCAGAACGCCACGTCCTGCACCGCGCCGACGTTCGGTTCAAATCTGTCCGTCACGGGGATCGAGTTCAAAACGCCGGCTTCTGCGAGAGGCTCTGCGTTCTGGTCGTCGCGTGCCGCGGCGTCAGGGGAAGCGTCTTGCGGCGCATCTTCGCCAGTGACGCCAGACGCCAGCTCAGCGATGCGGTCGCATGCAGTAAGCGCCGTGGCGGCGGCGGCGAAAACCAAAAGGTGCTTCTTCATTGCGCAATCCCCGGATGTGGCGTCTGAAAGAACGCCGAATTGGGGCTTCAATACCGCGGGGGCACGTTGGACGCCATGTTAGGCGCCAATTGGCGGGCGGTAACGCCGATTCAGTATGACGGCCAGGTATGACGGCGCCTTGCGCAATATTGTCCGATAATCACATTTATCGGACATAGCCGCAACGTATGGCGAGGCTTTGTCGGCGGCGGTTGCCCTCATGCGAATGCCCTGTCGCGCGAAAGCCCGGCGGTCGGCGATTCGGGCATATAAGCACGTTGAGGCGCTAGACCGCCGCGTTTGTCGCTTGGTCGCGCAGACGCTCAATCGCCCTCCGTGCGGCGGCGGCGTATCGTCCGCCGACATACCGGTATTCGCCATAGAAGTGGATGAGCGACGCCGCGTCGATGTCCGTTTCAGGCGTATGGTTGGCGTAGGCTGGCGGCGCGAGCGCGGACGCTTCGCCGATATTCGCCACGACATAGTTCGAGGTCGCCTGTTCCGTGCCCCAGGCCGACCATTGGTCGCCAAGCGCCGCGCCCATCGCGTCGCTGAATTCGCGCATCAACTGCGCGATGTCGGATCCTTTCGGATAGCCGGCGAAGGCCGCCGAGCCGCGCAGATATCGCCTGCCGTCCGGCAGGCCGACGCGGTCGAGGGCGTGTTCCACGGCGAGTTGGACATGGGACTTGGCGTTCGTCCGCGCGCGTTGATAATTTGCGAGCTCCCTCAACGACCTCATCCCCGGAACCGGCCCGTCGGCGATGGCGAACGGCGATCTCTCATCGATATGACTTTCGACCGCGCTGAGGTCGCCGAGCGTCACCGTGTCCGCATCGAGCTGAATGACGTACGCATTGTGGGTTTCCTTGGCCACGACGCCGAGCCGTTCCCAGCAACCGCCGCGTGGCAGGCCGTCGATTGCGCCCTCCGCCATCGGACGAAATACGACACCCGGGAGATGCGCCGATAGCGTCTGTCTGTCCACCGGCGTCAACGAGCCGTCATCGACGATAACGATCCGCCCTCGGTTGAGCCGCGCATAGAAGCTCTTCGCCGCGACGAGATAGGGAATGACGTCTTTTGACTGCAACATCGTGACGATCGTCAGCGCGTCGTCATCGGCGCGCACCGGCAGGGGCGGCGTTGCGAGGACGCCTTTCGCCGCGGCGTTGAACCGCGCTCGATCAATGGCGTCGCGCACGCGAAACAGCATCTCTTTCCCTCTTCAAAAATGACTTGTCGCTGCTATTTGCGCCCCTACCCGACAAATCATCCGGCGCACGCGTGAACAATCTCTAACCAGCGCCGCCGCGGCGCGCCAATGCGCGTATCGCCCGCTGACGAGGGCTTCACCTCGCCGGGCGAAGCGCCTTAGGACAAGCTGATGATCGCTTTAGGATTTCCATCGTCGGAGGCGCGTTGATGGCCGCCGTCGTTCGCAAAGAGAAGCGCGGCGCAAGCCCGACGCCGGACCCGAAACGCAAGGCGCCGACGCCGATCCTGGGCGATGTCATCGGCGGGACCCGCGATCATCGCGCCATTGAAACGCGCCCTGTCAACGCCCTCTTTCCTCATGGTGATCCGGTTCGCGGGGCCGAAGAGGACTATGCGGCCGCGCTTCGGTTCCTGCGCAGTTATGCGGGCAGTTCAGCGACCGTGAACGCCTATCGCCGCGAGGTGGAGCGGCTCATGCAATGGGCCTGGCGGATCGAAGGACGGCGCGTCGTTGAGCTGGCGCGGGATGACATCGAAGCCTTTGTGCTATTTGCGATTGATCCGCCTGCAGCCTGGATCGGCGCGCGCCAGGCGTCGCGGTTCGTTGTCCGCGCCGGCGAGACGGTTCCCAACCCCGCCTGGCGGCCATTCGTGGCGACGCGACCGAAGTCGACCGCCTACCTCGTCGGCGCAGGCAAGACGGGCAAGGCGAAGTATCGGCCTTCCCAGGCGGCGGTGCGCTCGACCTTCGCGGTGCTGTCTTCGTTTTATGATTTCCTCACGGAGGAAGGTCTCGTCGAATTCAACCCGGTCGCTCTTATCCGGCAGAAAAGCAAATTCCTGAAGCGCGAAGCGTCCGGCGCAGTTGTTCGACGCATCTCCAACCTGCAATGGGAGTACGTCATCGACGTTGCGGAGGAAAAGGCCGCTGAGGATCCGCGCGCGCACGAACGCACGCTATTCGTCATCACCGCTCTTTATGCGATGTATCTACGGATTTCTGAGCTCGTCGCCGATGAGCGTTCGACGCCGACGATGGGCGATTTCCGACGGGACCGCGACGGCGCCTGGTGGTTCCATGTCACCGGCAAGGGCAATAAGGACCGCACCATCGTCGTCTCCGACGCGATGCTTGAGGCGCTGAAGCGCTATCGCCGCGCAAGGGGCCTCACCCCGCTGCCAACCGCAGGCGAAGCGATCCCCCTCCTCCTTAAGGCGCGTGGCGACGGACCCATCACGTCAACGCGTCAGGTGCGCCGCATCGTCCAGGACTGTTTCGACGCGGCTTATGAGAAAATGTCCGCAGACGGACTGGAGGAAGACGCGCAGGACCTGAAAGCCGCCACCGTTCACTGGCTGCGGCACACCGGGATTTCCGAAGACGTCAAGACCCGCCCGCGCGAGCATGTGCGCGATGACGCGGGTCACGCCTCCATGGCGACGACGGACCGATACATCGATTCAGACCGCCGCGAACGCCACGGCACTGGGCGGAAAAAGCCGGTTCGTGAGGGATGACCAAACTCGAAGCGGCGGTCCTTGACAAGACCACCGCCTCGCTATCGCGCGGTTAACGTCCTGAACGAACGATGTCCATCTCATCGATGAGCCGGGTCGCTCCGTCCAGTTTCTCCATCACCCAGAGCATGTAACGCGTGTCCACGTGGATCGTCCGTGTCGTGCGCGGATCAAAGTCCCAATCCGAGTTGACGCTCTCAATCGTGCCGTCGAACAAGAGCCCCACGAGCTCGCCGCGCGCGTTCAGCGTCGCGGAGCCGGAGTTTCCGCCAGTCGAATCTAGATCCGACAGGAAATTGACCGGCACCGTGCCGAGCGACCGCAAAGCGTATGGTCCGTAGTCCTTCTGCGCAATCAGGTCGAGCTGGCGCTTTGGCGCGTTGAAGGGCTCTTCTCCGGTGTCTTTCTCCGGAATGCCTTCAAGGCGCGTGAAAGGCTCATAGATGAGCCCGTCCTTGGGCGAGCCGCCAAAGACATTTCCATAGGTGATCCGCAAGGTGGAGTTTGCGTCCGGATAGGCCGTATCGCCCTGCGACTTTCGCCAGGCGATGATCGCTTCCATGTATTCTGGTTCGAGGGCGGAGCGACGACCTTCCCGGGACTTGTCCTCTTCCTCAAGCCGCATTTCGGTCTCATGCAGCGCGACGGCGAGCTTGATAAAGGGATCGTCGCTCGCTCGGAGCGTTTCCGGAGAAGCCTCCATCAACGCAAGCCGCGCATCGACGTCGCCAAGCTCCGTGTTGGAATAGAAGCGATCAAGATCCGCAGGGGTGAACCCGTCGCCAAGATCAAGCGCGGCGTCGAGCGCCGGCACGCGTTGCTCAGCGGGCTGCGCGACATAGTCATTCAGGAACAGGACCCATACCGCTTTGTCGACCGCCGCATCATAGCGCCTGTCGATCCGGCGCAGGCTCTCCGCGAAAAACGTCATGTCGCGTTCCTGGAAGCCCGGCTCGCGCGCGTCGTCCGGTTTTTGGCGTTCGAGCGCAAGGCGATAAAGCCGCTGCGCCGCGCCGAGGAGCTGCGGACGCGTCGCGTTGTTGTAAGCGAAGTCGCGCTTCTGAGCCGCCGCTGTCTCTTCTGATAGTCCATCCAATTCCGCGATTGCGGCGGCGTAGCCCGCACGGCTTTCGTCCTCGGCGATCCAGGCATTGAGATCAGCCTCACGCTGACGACGGCGATCCACGAGGCCGACCCGGCGCGCGCCTTCGATCTGTCCGCCAAGGTTCTTTGAGTAGTTGTTGAGGCCGGCGAGGAGCGACTCATACTTGATCCGCGCGTCGGACCCTTCCGGCGCGGCCTCTTCGATGGTCGCGATCCACTCTGTCATGAGCGTCCGAAACGTCGGGTACAGCCAATCGAACGTGTAAGCGACTTCGGCGAGCCGGGCGTATCGCGAGGTCGAGCCAGGGTACCCTGCAGCCATGACGAAGTCCCCATCGTCGAGGCCCGCTGAAGAGACCTTCAAGACGTGTTCCGGTTTGTACGGAACATTGTCTTCAGCGAAATCCGCCGCCGAGCCATCCGGCGCCACATATGCCCGATAGAAGGCGAAGTCGCCGGTATGTCGGGGCCAAAGCCAGTTGTCGATGTCGCCGCCATATTTGCCGACATTGTCGCCGGGCGCATAGACGAGGCGCACATCGCGGATTTCGAGCCGCTTGATCAGTTTGTATTGAAGTCCGCCGAAGAACGCCGGCGCCTGGCACCGATGTCCCGGATCCGTCTCGCAATCCTTGATGAGCGCCTTTTGCGCATCTTCGATCGCCTGATAGCGCTCGCGCGGCGCCATCCCGTCAGAGACGCCCGAAAGCACCTGATCCGTTACGTCAGTCACCTCGACGGTCACAAAGATGCGCGATCCGGGCGCGGCCGGCAGTTCGCCGCCGAGATCGTCCGCCAGGAAACCATCTTCGAGATAATTGTTCTCTGGCGTCGAATTGAACTGCACCGACCCGCGCGCGCAGTGGTGATTCGTGACGACAAGCCCCGTCTCCGAGACGAACGACGCCGTGCAGCCGCCAAGCGAGATGACCGCGCCCATCGGAAAGGCGGTGAGGTCCGAAAGCGCGCGAGGGTTGAGCCTGAGCCCCGCTTTTCGGAGGTCGGCCGCTATTTCCGGGGCCTGTTCCGGCGTGAACATGCCTTCCTTTGCGTGCGTTATCGGAATCGCCGCGCTTGCGCCGATGCACCCGGCGAGAACTGCCTTTTTTAGTCTGTTCACGGTATTTCACCCCTATCTTTCGACTTGACGTATTGATCGTGTACTTGTTTCCACCGCCGATCCGGCGGCGGGCTGGCTGTTCCTTTGGCGGGCTAACGCTCGATCGGATCGAGCCAGCCCCACTCATCTTCGGTCTCGCCATTGAACAGGCCGAAAAACGCAGTCTGGATCGCCTTCGTTATCGGGAATTCGCCCGTGCCCACCGGAATCCTGTCGACGGAGCGCACTGGGGTCACCTCTGCGGCGGTGCCCGTGAGGAAGATCTCATCCGCCGCGTAAAGCGCCTCGCGCGACAGGGGCAGTTCCACCACTTCGCACCCGAGCTTCTTCGCCAACACCATTGCGGTGTCGCGGGTGATCCCCACAAGGATCGAGGAAGCGGCCGGCGGCGTCACAATGCGGCCGTCCTTGATGAGAAAGAGATTCTCCCCCGCCCCTTCCGACACCGTCCCGTCATGGGCGAGCCCGATGCCTTCCGCAAAGCCGTTTCGCTTCGCCTCCATGGAGACGAGCCGGCTGGAAAGGTAGTTGCCCGCGGCCTTGACGCCTGCGGGAACCGTTCCGGGGGCGGAGCGGCGCCAGCTCGACACCGCGACGTCAATGCCGTTCTTCAGGCCTTCATCGCCGAGATACGCCCCCCAGGGAAATGCGGCGATGATGACGTCGGTCTCGCACGCCATCGAAGACGGCCCCATTTCGCCATAGCCGAGGAACGCAAGGGGGCGGATGTAAGCGGCCTTCAGATCATTCGCGCGCAGCGTTTCCTTCGTGGCGGCCATTAGGTCGTCGACGGAGTAATTGAGCTTGATGTCGTAGACGCTGGCCGAAAAGCGTAAGCGCTCAAAATGCTCGCGATTGCGGAAGATGACGGCGCCCTTGTGCGGCGTCTCGTAGGCGCGCATGCCCTCAAACACGCCGGTGCCATAGTGCAGCCCATGGGTGAGCACGTGCGTCGTCGCCTCCGCCCAGGGGACGAGTTCGCCATTGCGCCAGATGAGCTTTGCTTCTTGGATCGGCATCGGGAGCTTTCCTCTTTCGGCTCAGTTCGTTTTCGTCTGTTGTCCGCATGTGGCGTTTCGGTGTCAAACAGGGAACGCGGTCGCGATGAAAGGGGCGCGCATGAGCGAGAATCTTGGCCGATTGCTCGAAATAATGGCGGCTCTGCGCAATCCCGACGGCGGGTGCCCGTGGGACCTCGAACAGGATTTCCACACCATCGCCCCTTACACGATCGAAGAGGCCTATGAGGTCGCGGACGCCATCGAACGCCGGGATCTTGGCGATCTGAAGAGCGAACTCGGCGATCTTCTGTTTCAGGTGGTTTTCCATGCGCGGATGGCGGAAGAGGCCGGCGCATTCGCGTTTGACGACGTGGCCGGGGCGATCGCCGACAAGATGGTCGCGCGCCATCCGCATGTCTTCGACGCTGCTGACGGGCGGAGCGCTGAAGAACAAACAATCGACTGGGAGCGCATGAAAGCCGAGGAGCGCGCCGCACGAGGCGCGACCGGCGTCCTCGACGACGTGCCCGTTGGTCTTCCCGCCCTCACCCGCGCCGTCAAGCTGCAAAAGCGCGCCGCGCGCGTCGGCTTCGATTGGCCGGACATGTCGGGCGTCATCGAGAAGATCGCCGAAGAAGCGCGCGAACTTGGCGAAGCGGCGGACGGCATGGCGCCTGAGGCAATCGAAGAAGAATTCGGCGATCTGATGTTCGCCATGGCGAACCTTGCGCGGCGCCTCCAGGTCGATCCCGAAAAGTCCTTACGCGCCGCAAACGCCAAATTCGTGCGCCGCTTCGCGCACATTGAAGCTGCGCTCGCCGCAGAGGGCCGTTCGCCTACGGACTCGGACCTGGAGGAAATGGACAAGCTTTGGGATGAGGCGAAGGCGGGGGAGCGAAGGCCACGTCCTTAGCCCGCAAACCGTTCGTTGTTACGCAAAAATTCGTGTCTAACGGCTTGCGGCGCAATTCCCGGCAAGGGCTACCGCGCGACAGCCTTAAGCTTCAAGCCGCTTAAGCGCCCGCTTTTCCCGCCAATCCACGATCGCCGCGCACGGCCAGATGAGGAAGTAGACACCGCCAAGTAAGACGGCGATCCTGCTCGGTGACAAAAGAGCGCCGATCACAACCGCGATCGCAATAACAATGTGGACGCGCGCGCCATTGATCGCCGACTGGGTCAGGACGCGCTCCTGAGGTGATAGCTGCATCGACTCGGCCTGGCTGCGCGCATGGCCGTAGAGCATCGCGAACACTATGAAGATCGAGGCGTAGGCCAAGGAATAGAAGATCATCGCCAGGCGCCCCTCCTCCAGCGTCATCACCGATTCGACTGGGACCGCTTCGCTGAAATCGAACGTCGCGAACCTTACAACGAAGCTCATAATGAACTTCAGCGGATAGGCGAGCGAGAAAATCAGGAACAGGAGCACCGAGTTTAGAAACACCGTCTTGCCGTCCATCAGGTCATAGCGCCTGAAAAAGACGTAGTGCGTGTTCCAGATGACAAGCATGATCGCGAAGCAGAAACCGGTCGCCAGAATGTCCCGCCAGATCGACTTCAATTCAGCGAAGGTGGTCGGCACAAGCGGGGTTGCGATAAGGGCGAGCGCCAGCGCGAAGATGATGTCGGAGAGGTTCTCAATGCGCGACACGTCCGGGCTGCGCCAGACGAAATGCGCCTCCCCTTTGGTCGTATCTTTGATTGCGCCCCGCATCACTTGAACAGCATTCCACGCCTTGCCCGAAGCGCGCAATCATTTCTCGGCTAGGCAGGGATTGATCGCGATCAACGCCGCCGGCCCGCGCGCCGCGCTACCCCTCGCGCATTGTTTCGCGAGCTTCAATGATCTGTGAAGCCGCGAATGCGCAAGGAGAAGCGACATCAAGGAGAAGCGAAATGGCGAACATCAATTTGCCTCGGGTCCTGCTGGGCGGCGTCGCGGCGGGCTTGATCATCATCTGCGGCGAACTTGTTCTGAACGGAGTTGTTCTGGCGGACCAATGGGCCGAATTTCGCGAGCGACACCTGATCGATACGCCTGGAACAGCGCAGTACGCGGTCGGCGGCGTGCTGACGCTGTCCTACGGGATCGTCCTCACCTGGATCTACGCGGCGATGCTGCCCCGCTTCGGTCCGGGACGCGGAACGGCGATCATCGCGGGACTGACTTTCTGGGTCATCGCCTACGCCCTGTTTCTGTTGTCTGTCTGGGCGAATGGCGCCGCGCCGCTTTATGTGGCGGTCGTCTCGATTCTCTGGGGCCTGGTGGAGGCGCCTGTTGCGGCGCTTGCCGGCGCGTGGCTCTATCGAGAACGGGAGGGACCTGCGGCGGGGCGGGCGCCATTGCATGCGTGACAGGTCGTAGAAAAGGCCGAACGGCTCTACCCGCCTAGTCCGCCGCGCGGCTTCAGGCGGCGGCGCAATTGCCGGTAGGGCCACAGGAACGCGACCGCGAGCGCCGCTTTCAGCGAGAAGTCGGTCGCCATCCAGTTCGCCCATGGCGTCGGCGAGCCCCAATACGCGATGCTATAGAATAAAATGACGTGCACGGCGTAACCGGCGAGGAGCGCGTAGAGCGGCGCGCGCCACCAGTCCGTCCCCCCGCGCAGCACGTCAAAAAGACCGACCGCAAGGTACTGGCCCATCATTGCGGCGAGGACGAACGCGGCGACATAGCGCCCCGCCGGCATGTCGCCTGGCGAAAGCTGCGGCGCGAGATAGGCGACGCCGGCGAAGGTCGCGAGCGCGGCGAGCCCCCAGGCCGCGGTGATCGCGCGCGCCGCCTCATCGCCGCCGAAACGGCGCGCTATCAGGACGCCCGCCATTGCGCCGAGCGCCATGAAGAGATCGCCGCGGCTCAGCCAGTTCCCGGGCCGCATGGCGTCCATGGTGAAATAATGATCGAGCACGCGCACCGGAATATCGACGGTCAGAAAAGACGCGAGAAGAATCGGCAAAAGAATTAGCGTCAGCGTTCCGAGCCGCACGAAGCCCACAAGGAACTCTGAGACGGCTGCGAGGAGCCGCTGCATCGGGGTGGCGCGTTCGCGATGCGATTCGACCGCCGGCGCGACTTCCATCAGACTCTCCTCAACGCCCTTCCGGCGGAGGATCAATCAAGATCGGCGCCGGCCTTAGCTCGCAGCCTTCGCGAGTTCGCGCTTGATTTTCAAGGCCGCGGGCGAGAGCTGATCTTCCTTCGCCTTTGAGAGATAGGCGTCGAGGCCGCCCATATGGTCAACGGACCGCAGGGTGGAGGCGGCGATCCGCAGCTTGAAGCCGCGTCCAAGCCGGTCGGAGTGCAAGGTGACGTCGCACAGGTTCGGCAGCCAGCGCCGCCGGGTCTTGTTGTTGGCGTGGGAGACGTTGTTGCCCGCCATGGGACCGATCCCCGACAATTCGCATCGGCGCGCCATGGCCGTCGCTCCATCTGGTTAACGGGACGCGCGTGCGACCCTCATTAAATCGAAGCGCGCTGCGTAATTCGCTGGCGGCGCGGTGTCAATGAATCTCCCGCCGAATCTGGTTGTGGCGGTCTTTGCTTCGCCGCCCTCAGCGTTCGGGACTGGCGCGTGGCCGCCTCGGCGCATAGGTGAGGACGAAGGGCGTCGCCCACATCAGGCGCGCCGCGTTCGCCATCTCCCGATCCGCCCGTCGCTCTCAGGACCGGCCGGGCGGGCAAGTGTAAAGGACCGCCAGCCCATGGCCGGCGCCGCAAATGCAAGCCTGTGCGACTTGGAAGCCGCCGCCCGTCGCCCAATTGACGGCGGGGCGGGAGATGGCGTCGTGGGCGTTCTTGGCCCCACCAACACCGGCAAGACGCATTTCGCCATCGAGCGGATGCTGGGGCGGCGGACGGGGATGATCGGCTTGCCGCTGCGGCTGCTGGCGCGAGAGATTTATGACAAGCTTGTCCTGCGGATCGGTTCGCGGGACGTGGCGCTTATCACGGGCGAAGAAAAGATCGCGCCGCCAAACCCCCGCTACTGGGTCTCCACTGTCGAAGCGATGCCGCTCGACAAGGAAGTGGAGTTCCTCGCCGTCGATGAAATTCAGCTGGCCGCCGACCCGGAGCGCGGGCGGATCTTCACCTCACGCCTCCTGCACGCTCGCGGCGCGGTCGAGACGATGTTCATCGGCTCGGGGACCATGCGGCCTATCCTGCGGCGCCTGTTCCCGAAGATCGAGTTCGTTTCGCGGGCCCGCTTCTCCCGCCTGGAGTACGCCGGCGCGAAGAAAGTCTCCCGCCTGCCCCGAAGATCAGCCGTCGTCGGCTTCTCTGTCGACACGGTTTACTCAATCGCCGAGCTGATCCGCCGTCAGCGCGGCGGCGCAGCGGTCGTGCTCGGCGCCCTCTCCCCGCGCACCCGCAACGCCCAGGCCGAACTCTACCAGAGCGGCGAGGTCGACTATCTGGTCGCCACCGACGCTATCGGCATGGGGCTCAATATGGACATTGACCATGCGGCTTTCGCCGCGGCGCGCAAGTTCGACGGTCGTCATGTCCGGGCTCTGCGAGCGGACGAACTTGCCCAGATCGCCGGCCGGGCGGGCCGCCACATCAAGGACGGCACGTTCGGGATCACCGCCGACTGTCGCCCTTTGGACGAGGACGTTATCGAGCAGATCGAGGCGCATGAGTTCGCGCCCCTGGAGGCGCTGCAATGGCGCGCCGACCGGCTGGATTTTTCAAATCTGACCGCCTTGCGCCGCTCGCTGGACGCGCCAAGTCCCGGCGACCTCTTCCGCCGGGCCCGGCCGGGCGAAGATGAAATCGCCCTCGCCCGCCTCGCCGGCGCTGCGGATATCGCCGATCGGGCCGCCGGGCCGGCCGCCGTTGCGCTGCTCTGGGATGTTTGCCAAACGCCGGACTTCCGAAAAGCCGCGCCGGACCAGCACGCCCGTCTCCTTTCGGAGATATTTGCAGCGCTCATGGATGAGGGCCGCCTCTCCGACGCGTTTCTCGCGCCGCGGATCGAGCCGCTCGACCGCACGGATGGCGATATTGACGCGATCTCAACGCGCATTTCGTTTGTTCGCACCTGGACGTATCTCTCGAACCGCGCCGCCTGGCTGGAAAACCCCGCCTATTGGCAGGGGCGGACGCGATCGATAGAAGACGCGCTGTCCGATGCGCTGCACGAAAAGCTGACGCAGCGTTTCGTTGATCGGCGCACGTCGGTTCTGTTGCGCAAGTTGCGCGACGACGCGCCGCTTCTCGCTGGCGTCAATGAAGACGGAGAGGTGTTTGTGGAAGGCCAGTTCGTCGGCCGGCTCATAGGCTTCCAGTTCATTCTCGATCCGCGCGCGAAAGGCGCGGAGGCGAAACGCGTGAGGCATGCCGCCGAGAAGGCGTTGTCGCCGCTTCTCGCCGCGCGCGCCGCCGCCCTCGCCAACGCCGCGGCGGGCGAACTCGACCTGAAACCTGACGCTACGATCTGGTGGCGCTCAGCGCCCGTGGCGCGATTGGAAAAAGGTCCGGGCCCCCTGCGGCCCGATCTCAAAATCCTCGACATCGACGCCATTTCGCCGAGCCTGCGCGGCCGGGTTCAGGATCGGTTGTCGGATTTCCTGGCCGCGAAGATCGAGGCGAATCTCGCCGATCTCGTCAAACTGCGACACGCTGTGGACGCGCCGGCCGTCGAAGGCGATGCGACCGCCTTGTCAGGGCTCGCGCGAGGCGTTGCGTTTCGTCTGGTGGAGAATTTCGGCGCCATGTCGCGCGCGCCGATCTCCTCTGAGCTGAAGCAGCTTGAGCAGGCGGAACGGGGCAAACTGCGCAAGCTGGGCGTCCGCTTCGGCGAAATCACGCTGCATATGCCGTCGCTTCTGAAGCCCGGGCCTGCGCGATTGCTGGTCCTGTTGTGGGCGCTCTGGTCAGACAAAGCGCCGGCGTCATTCGAGCCGCCAAAGGCGGGCCTCGTCTCCTTCGCTCTGAACCCGGATCTGCCGCATGCGTATTATTACGCCTCGGGCTATCGGCCCTCAGGCGCGCGCGCGGTGCGAATCGACATGCTGGAGCGCCTCGCCGGGATCGTCCGGACGGCGCGTGAGGCCGACAAGGAGCGCCAGGGCTTTGAGGCGAACCAGCAGATGATGTCGCTGGTGGGCTGCTCCGGCGAAGACTTTGAAGGCATTCTCACGTCTCTCGGTTACCGCAAGCATGTGATCCAGCGCCCAAAGCCGGCGCCGCCGCCCGAGATTAAGGCGCCCCCTGACGCATCCCCGACGGATGCGCCGGCTGCTGACGCGGCGCGCCCGGCGGACCAGTCTGCCGACGCGGCGTCCGCTGGTTCAACTGAGGATGTGGCACCGGTCGTCTCGGAACAGACTTCCGAGGCGGCGCCGACCGCAGTCGAAGCGGCTGGCGCAATCGATGGTTCTGCGCCAACGCCGCCGAACGAAAACGCGGCGTCGGCCAACCCGATGGATGGCGAAGACGGGGCGCAGGGCGAAGACGAAACCAAAACCTCAGCCGCCGAAGCGGCTGACGGCCCGCCTGAGACAGCGAGCGAACCGGAACTCATCGATGTGACGCTGTGGCGGCCTGCGCCGCGGCGTCCGGCCAATCGGCCTGCTCAGCGTGACGGCGACAAGCGCGGGCGCGGCAAGCCGGACGATGCGCGCGACGGCAAACGTGCGCGGGGCGGCGGTCAGTCTGGCGATGGCCCAAAGAAGACCGGTAAGCGGCCTGGCGGCGGCCGCAAGGGACCGCGTCAGGATGGGCCTCGCGCCCCTCGTCAGTTCACCAGCGGCCCGAAACGCGCGCGCGGCCCCGACCCGGATTCACCGTTCGCCGTGCTCGCGGCGTTGAAGGGTGAAGACGGCGATAAAGGCTCCGGCGGCGCGTGAGCGACGGCGATCTGAATCCGCAAGACACAGCCGGCGGCGAGCAACGCATCGACAAATGGCTGTGGTGCGCGCGTTTCTTCAAGACACGCAGCCTCGCCTCGAAATTCGTGTCGGATGGACGCGTGCGGCTGACCCGGGGCGCCGCGACGACCCGCGTCGCCAAGCCAAGCGCCGCTGTTCGGCCAGGCGATGGGCTGACGTTTTTGCTCCGCGGTCGCGTCGTGGTCATCAAGGTGGCGGCGTGCGCCCTTCGCCGTGGTCCGGCGAGCGAAGCGCAAGAATTGTATGCGGACCAATCCCCCGCGCCGGCGGCCGACCATGAGGGGCCAACGCGCCGCGAGCGGGTCGGCCGACGCCCGACAAAACGCGATCGGCGGGCGCTGGATGCGCAGACGGACCGTATTTGATAAGGAAAGCGCAGATGTTCGATCAAATTAAGGCGATCTTCTCAGGCCCTAGAGAGGCCGCGGACGCGGTCGGCGAAGGTGAAGAGACGGCGGTCGCCCTCGCCGCCTTGATGCTCGAAGCGGCGAAGGCGGACGAAGTGAGGACCGGTGACGAAGACGCCCTCATCAGGCGCGTTTTGATCGAAGCCTTTGACGTCGCCGACGCGGACGCTGACGCGCTTCTTGCGGAGGCGGAAAAACGCCAGAGCGCCGCAAACGACCTGCATCAATTCACAAAACTCGCAAAGGCGCTGCCCGATGAAGACCGCATCGCCTTCATTGAAGCTTTGTGGTCAATCGCTCTCAGCGATGACGTCCGCGACCCTTATGAAGAGGCGGTGATTCGCCGCATATGCGGCCTTATCTACGTCAGTGATGTTGACAGTGGCGCCGCCAGAAGGCGCGTCGAGGCGCGCCTTTAGGGGCGGGTCAGCGCGCCGCGCATTGATCAATGCCGCCAGCTTGCGCGGCGCGCGCGGGGCGCTATTAACCACCGCTGCGAACGTCAAATACCCGGAGACTGCATGACTTACGTCGTTACGGACGCCTGCATTCGCTGCAAGTACACCGACTGCGTTGAAGTGTGCCCCGTAGACTGCTTCTACGAGGGCGAGAACATGCTGGTCATTCACCCTGAGGAGTGCATCGACTGCGGCGTATGCGAGCCGGAGTGCCCGGTGGAGGCGATCGTTCCAGACACCGATCCGAAGGATAAGGACGGCAAATGGCTGGAGATCAACACCAAGTACGCCTCAGAATGGCCGAACATAACGCGTAAGATTGATCCGCCGGAGGATGCGGACGCTATGGCCGACGAAACTGGCAAGCTGGACAAATATTTCAGCCCTAATCCCGGCAAGGGCGATTGAGGCTTCGGACCACCGCGACTATACGGCCTTTGATCGGGCCTCGCGGGAACGTGATCTAGGCCGCGACCGCATTGAGCGCTCCGCATTTAGTGGATGCGCGGCGCTCAACTCGGCGCCCGTTTGAGGCCGGCAAGCGCCTTAGACTGGCGTTCGCGACTATTTTATGCTATTGAAAATCCGGCGATCCCGTCAGAGCAGCGCGCTGCGACGCGTCCGATCGTCTCGCACCCGGCCGCTGACGGCGCATTCCGCCGCCTTGCGCCTTCATTGCGAGCTTTGGACTAGGAGAGCGACGGCGGGCGCCCCGCCCCTGGATGGACCGATTTGGGACATTCGCGCCGTTTGACGGCGCGGTTCCGACGCGCGGCTAAGCCGGCGCTCGTGAGTCCCCGACAAGGAGTACGAAAGTTTTGGCGATGGCCACGAAGTCTGCCTCACCCCGAAAATCCACCAAGAAGAAAACCGCAGCGACGAAGGCCGCAGCGACTAAGGCCGCGACCTCAAAATCTGCTTCGAAGAAGACCGCTTCAGCAGGAACGTCCGGGGCGAAGTCGACTGCGTCGAAGACCGCCGCCAAGCGACCTGCGGCGAAGACGGCGCGCGCGGCGGCCGCGCCAAAGAAAGCCGCGGCGACCAAATCCTCAACGAAAAAGACGACAAAGAAGGCGGCTCCCGCGGCCGCGGCGCGCAAGGCGACGACGGCGAAGCCCGCCGCCAAGAAGACGGCCGCCGCAAAAGCGGCGACGAAGAAGGCCGCGACCCCGGCTCGCGCTGTCGCCCGCAAGGCGGCGACCACCTCGAAAGCCGCGCCGGCCGCCAAAAAGTCGACCGCGAAGAAGACGACCTCAAAAAAGGCCACTCCCGCGAAGGCTGCCGCAACGGAGGCTCAAGCCGCGCCGAGCGCGCAGGACGCGCCCAAACCCGCCACGGCGCCCGCAAAGAAACTCAATGTCGGCCAAAAGCCGCGCAGTGGTAAATCAGAGCCGACGATAGTGCCGTCAGCCATTCAGAAGGCGGCGAACGAACCAGCCCCGACCGCTGACGCGAAAGTGGCGGCGACCCCTGAGGCCAAGGAGGCCAAACAAACCTATAAGGTCAACGACCACATCGTCTATCCGGCTCATGGCGTCGGACGGATTGTCAGTATCGAGAAACAAGTAATCGCGGGTATTACGAATGAGCTCTTTGTGATCGACTTTGAACAGGAGAAAATGAAGCTGCGCGTGCCGACGGCGAAAGCGACGGCGGTGGGCATGCGCCCGCTTTCCGAACCGCAGGCGATCGACAAAGCGGTGGAGATCCTGAAAGGACGAGCGCGGGTCAAGCGTACCATGTGGAGCCGCCGCGCGCAGGAATACGAAGCAAAGATCAATTCAGGCGACGTCAATTCCGTGGCTGAAGTCGTGCGCGACCTTTTCCGCGCGCCTGATCAACCGGAGCAGAGTTACTCCGAACGCCAATTGTTCGAGCAGGCTCTTGACCGCTTCGCCCGTGAGGTGGCGGCTGTGCGCAAGTCCGGTCTCGACGCCGCGATCGCCGAGCTTGAAGCCTCTTTGCAGCAGAAGAAAGCGGCCTAGTCCGCCTCACACAGCGGACCGCGCCAGGATCTGCAAGGGATGCCGCAGGGCGATCGACGGGCCGTTGATCGCCTGCAGAAATCCGCGGACTTCGACATTGCGTCCCACGAGATCGCCGGCCGCGGTCGCCAGATCGAGACCGGAGATGAGCTCAACCTCGCTCGTGCGTCCTTCAAATGTCGCCGTGAAGTCACTGCGGTAGTCCGCACCAAAATTAAAATATATCCGTCTTCCCCGCTTCGCGACAGACGCAAGCGCGCCGACGCCGATATGAAACTGGCCAGTGAGCGCGCGCAGCTTCGATCTCGGCCAGCCCGCGCCGTCATTGGCGTCAAGCAGCTGATAGGTTGACAGCCGCCAGAGGCCCCGGCGTGCGTCGCGAGCGGTTTTTTCACTATCGAGCAGGTTCCTTATGGCGTCATGAAATGGCGACGCCGGGCGCACCCGCGCCGCTCCGATGGCGACCAGCCATTGTTCTGCGGGCTCGCCCGTCTGCGCATTGATCAGTCGCCCAACTGGTCGTCGCCAACGATCCCGGCGCGTCTCTTCAAAGACTGTCTCTCCTCGGTCAAGCACCTCCTGGAGAGCGCTTTGCGACTGGAGCGCGAACGGCTCCGCGCCAAAGCCGGAAACGTCAGGTCGCGGCGCAATTATATCGTCAATGATATGCTCAAGATCCCCGACGACGAAACGATCGCCTGAAACCGCGCGCCCCGCGCCCGTCGCGACCGCGACGCCTGTCATACGTGACGCGCTGCAGGTCAGCGCGCCCGCCGCCGCGCCCTTGACAATCGCGCGTCTCGGCAAAAGGCGCGTCATCCGTCGTCCGGCGCGACGCGTGGGTCTTCCGCCAGTGCGACAGCGCTCCTGACACGGACAGCAGCGCTCGCCGACTGGCCATCGGCGTCGACGACCGTCACTTCGTAAAAGCCTGCGGTTTCAGGTCGCCATAAGGCGCGATCGCCATTTTTGGCCGCAGGCGCGCCATCCACATACCAGCGCCTTGGCGGGCGTCCCCCGCGCGCAGCGAGCGCGACGCCGCGCGCGTCCGCAAATAGCTCTGAGCCTTCGGTCGGGTGGATGAGCTGGAGCGGATCCGTCATGGGCTGTCGTCTATGCGGCGCGCTTCCGACCAACGCCAGATCGTTCGCCTGCGTTCCTTCTAGCTGCAACCGATCGAGGCGCGCCGCCGCGTCAAAGAGGTCGAATAGCAACGGCGCGGCCTCCTTCAGCCCGGTGCGTCCGGGGCGCGGCGCGCCGTCCGCACGACCGGACCAAACCGCGATCGTCAGTCCACCTGCCGATCCAATGGCGAGTGCGTCTCGAAACCCATAAGAGGTGCCTGTTTTGTAGGCGATAATTGGCGCCCCTTCGGCGAGCTTCGCCGGCGCCCGACCCGGCGGCGCTGGCGCGCCGCGCAAAATGTCAGTGATCCGCACGGCCGTGGCGGCGCTCATCAATTGGTAGCCGCTTGCAGCCATCCCCTGATCTTCTGGCGATCCTGGTCGCCACGTCAGGGGAATGGCGACGCCCCCGCGCGCGAGCCCGACATAAAGACGTGCGAGATCCGTCAGACGCAGTCCCGCCCCGCCGAGGGCCGTGGGCAGTCCCGGCCCCGTGTCGTCGGCCCGTCGCGGCAGCGCGAGCCGAACGCCCGCGGCCTGGAGCGAGGCCCCGAAGCGGCGCGGACCGACGGCCTCAAGCGCCGCAACCGCCGGTAGATTGAGCGAATGGCGCAGGGCGTCGCGGACCCTGACCTCGCCGCGGAAGATGCGATCGAAGTTCTCCGGCGCATAACCGTCAAATGCGCGCGGCCCGTCCGTCACAACAGTCTCCGGCGCCAGGCGTCCGTCGTCAAAAGCCGCTGCGTATACGAAGGGTTTTAGGGTCGAGCCCGGCGATCGCACCGCTTGCGCGAGATCAATCCAGCCGCCAGGCGCATCCCGTCCGCTGGACCCGACATGCGCCAGCACCTCCCCCGTCGCCGCATCGACGACAAGCGCCGCCGCTGTGGCGCCGTCACTCGACTGCTCCGCATGGGCGCGGACAATCTCTTGCGCGGCCATTTGCAGCGGCGCGTCAATGGTTGTTGTCACGTCGCTGACGCCATCGGCGCGCGCCGAGCGAACTGCATGGCGGGCGGCGTGATAAGCCCGGTGCGGAAGAATTCGCCGACGCACGGGGATCGGCGCCTCGACGCCGTCCAGAGCGGCTGAGGTTTCGGCGAGTTTCGCCGCAATTAGGCGCACGCCATCGCGGGCGGCGTTCGGATGGCGATCCGGTCGGCGGGCTTCGGGCGCCTGCGGCAGCGCGAGGAGCAGCGCCTGCTCCGCGCTATTGAGGCGCGACGGCTCCTTGCCGAAATAGATCAGGCTCGCCGCCCGAAGCCCTTCGATATTGCCGCCATAAGGCGCGCGGGTGAGATAGAGCGCAAGGATTTCATCCTTTGTCAGGCGGCGCTCAATCTGCAGCGCCCGGAGCATTTCGATGATCTTTGCGGGAATCGTTCTCGCCCGCGGCTCCAGCAGCCGCGCGGTCTGCATGGTGATGGTCGATGCGCCTGACGTAATCTCACCTGTGCGAACGGCGTCGCCGAGGGCGCGCGCGAGCGCAATCGGGTCGACGCCGGGATGCGCAAAGAAGCGTTTGTCCTCGACCAACAACAAACGGTCGATAAACGTCGGATCGACGTCATCAATCGCCACTGCAAAGCGCCAGACGCCGCCGTCCGCCGCGATGGCGTGGAGCAAGTCTCCGTCGCGATCATAGAGAAGCGCGCCGGTCTCGGCGGCGTTCGCGAGTGGTGGCGGCAGGAGGCGGTCCAACAGGACTATCGCCAGCGTAGCCGCAACGAGCCCGGCCATCGCCCGAGCGGGCGCCGCGCGAACAACGCAGGGAAGCGAGGCCCTCATCCGGCCGCCGCAATCGTGACGCGTCGGTCTTCCGTGCGCGCGCTTGTCCCTGGACGGTACATATCCTCTATGACGGCGCCTGGCAGCGCGAAGTCGCCTGGCGTTACCGCACGCACAAGATAGGCAGCCGTAAAGCGGTCTGCGCCAAGATCAATTGCCGCCACGAATCGGTCATCGCGCGCTTCGGCGATCTTGAAGCGCGAGACGCCGCCAATCCATTCATATGGCCCGTCCTTCACGTCCGCCTCGCTCAGCACGGCTTCTATCTCGAAGCCGGCCGGCAAAAGGTCGACGATGATGGACGGGTTGATCCGCTCCTGGAGCGATCGGCCTGAGACCAACACCACGAGTTGGTCGTTTTGTCGAACGGAGGAAAGATCGACTGCCGAACCGTCACGCCCGGCGATTCTTTTCGTCAGTTCATATCCGTCCGCGTATGCGCCCGGCGATGCGTCGGGCGTGCCAGACACGGAGATCGACGCGAAGACAGGCCCACCGCCGTCGTTCGTAAACGCAGCGCCGCTGGCGATGTCAGCTTCGGACAACGCCGTCTCAGGCGCCGCGCCGGATAAGGTTTGTCCGTCTGCGCTGGAAATCGCCAGGTCGCCTGCTGCGCGGATCAGCGCGTTTGCGGCGAAGAGCGAGAACGCCTTCTCCTGTGTCTGCAGACGGTCGGGCGCGCGCATCAGATCGACGAAGGCTTCCGTCGCCGCCTCAACCCCCGGCGCCCCCTGCATTTCGGCCAGAAGGGCGAGAACGCCCGCCGCGTCGCGCAGCGGTGTCTGGTAGTAGTCGCCGCTATTGTCGAAACCGATCGCCGCGCGCGCCTTCTCAAAGGCGTTGAGCGCCCGCGCCCGGTCGCCCATCCAGCCGAGCGCGGCGCCAAGGTGCGCGCGGGCCAGCGGGCTCTCAATGCGCTCCAACTGGGCGTCGTGGAGATACCGCGCGTCTGACAGGTCCGCGCGTCCAGCCCGCGCCAGCACATAGGTTGCGTAAGCTGCAGCACGCAGACGGAATTGCTCGGTCGAATCGTTCGACCACGGCGCTTCATAGGCGCGCGGTCGGTACGCGACATAGGAGAACCGGGCGTAATCGGCGATTTTCGCCATGGCCCTGTAGGCGAGTTCAAGCGATGATTCCGGCACAGCGTAGCCCTCTTCGGACGCCTGCGCGAGGAAGTCGGTCACGTAGGCGCCGAGCCAGGGCGTCGCGCCGCGGTCGTCGACGCGCCAAAGGCCGAATGCGCCGTCCGTTCCCTGACGGTCAAGCAGCTTGTTGACAGCGTCCTGCACGCGGCCGCGCGATGCGAGGTCGTCGTCACGTCCGGCCGCTGCGGCGACGTCGCGCCAGTAGATGAGCGGAAACGCGGTGCTGACGAGTTGCTCGGAACAGCCATAGGGATATCGATAAAGAGACTCCAGGAGCGGGCCTGGCGCGACCCCGCGCAAGGGTGAGAATGACGCCGTGGCCTCAACGGTTCCTTCGACAAGGCCGTCGATGAGCGTCGCGTCGACGTTCAGGGTTTCGCCAGCTGCGAGACGGCGCGTTGTGACGCGGCTTGTCGGGAAATAGGGCGTTCGCGTCTGAATAGGATATTCGCGCGCGATGAAAAGATCGTTCGGTCCACGGACGGATAGGGTCGCCGCGCCGAGGCCCGCCGTCCCGCCTTCAACTTCATAAGTTCGCTGCGCCTGTTCGCCGGATGCGAGCGAAATCGTCTCTCGTGTCGAGGCCGCAATGGCGCCGGAGCCGCTCAGCCGAGTGACATAGTCGCCCGCCGCGCCCGCAACATTGTCGATCAACAACGTCGCGGCGGCAGTGTCGCCGGGCGCGAGAAAACGCGGCAGTGACAGGAGGGCCGGAACGGGGTCGCGAACCGTCAGTGGTTCAGAGCCCGCCCCCAGCTTTGTGGCGCTCCAGGCGACCGCCATCAACCGCAATTCGCCATTGAAGTCTGGCAGGTCGAGCGGAACCGTGGCGCGGCCTTCATCGTCGACGGTGACAAGCCCGGAATAAAGAGCGACTGACTTCGTCGGCACGACAGTGAGCCCCTCCCCGCCGATCTGATCGCCGCCAAAACGAGCGGGCGCGCCGAGGTTCGGGTCCAGCACGCGGCCATAGTCGTCCCGCACCTCAACGCCGAGCCGTTTCTTGCCGAAATAGTGGCCGACAGGATCTGGCGACGCGAACTTCGTCAGTCTGAGGATGCCTTCATCGACCGCTGCGACCGTGAGCATGACGTCTTCGCCGCGATCCGCGCCGTCGATTGAGACCCTCATCGGCAACTGCGCGCGCGGCCGCGCAACGTCGGGCGCGGTGAACGCGACGTTCAGTATGCGCTCAGACATATCGAACGGCGCATATGCAACGCCCATCGCCCTGCGCGGCACAGGACGCTCAGCCGCGTCGCGCGGCGTTACGATGGTCGCAAGCACGTAGAAGCCAGCGCCCCAGGATTCATCCGTATCGATTGTAATGTCCCGCGCGCCAGGTTCGACGCGCAAACGCTGAACGGATTGAACTTTATCCGTCGCGACGACGATCACCGCTTCGCCGGCGTACGGCGCGTCAATCTTCAGGCGCGCGCGCGCGCCGGGGGTGACTTTCTCATTCAGGAGGGTCAGCGCCGCCTGGTCCGGCCGATCAACGCCCGCCCCATAGCTGCGCCAGCCGACATAGAATTGCAGCTCCGCGCTGGCGCCAGATCCAGGGTCCGCGACGGCGAGGCGATAAGAGCCGGCGGGCAGGCGTTCGGCGATCGATGCAAGGCCGTCCGCGCCGGTTGTCACGCGCCCCTCCGAGACGGGTACGTCCCGATAGGACCGGCGCCATCGCCATTGACCGCCGGAGCGATACCACTCGAACCAATAGTCCTCCTCCACCAGCGACCATTCAAGTTCGGTCGCCGCCGGCGCGCCGCCCCGCGTAAGGCTGATGAGGTCGATCTCCGCCGGCGCCCCTTCGCCGACCCGCCGCGCGCCGTCCTTGAGCGCGAGCCCGACATATCGATCGAGCTCCCGCAGCGGGAGGCGCGCGCTTTCGCGCACGACGCGTCCGCCGGGTTCAACGACGCCGACGACGACTTCGGCGCGCAATGGCGCGCTTGACGGATTATTGACAGCGTCGATCTTGAGATTGAGCGCCGCCTCACCTTCGCCGTCAGTCGGTTCGCCCGCGTCAATGTCGACAAAACGCTCACGGAACGTCTCGCGCACACGCGCAAACCGGAAACGTTGATATGCCGGGAACGGATTGGGATCGACCTTGAGACGGGCCTCAGCCTCCACCGCCAGGCTTTTCGCCGGCGCGCCGTAGAGATAGCGCGCCTTAACGCCAATCGGCCGATCCTCGCCAGGGCGAATCGGGGTCGTTTCGTCCATCTCCAGCGCGACTTCCAGTCTTTGCGGAACGAAGTCTTCAACGCTGAACGTTTTCTCCGCGACGACGCCGCCGCCGTCCGCCTCGACAATGACGCGCCAGGTTCCGCGCGGCGCCGACTTTGGCAACTCGTAGTCTCGCGCGAAGCCGCCGATCTGCAACTCGGAGATCCGAAAGCGCTTGGCTTCAACGCCGTTCGGTCGACGAATGGCAAGCGTCGCCTTGCGGTCCATCGCCTCGCCCGCCGGACCCCGTAAGAGGCTCGTCAACCGAACGGTTTCGCCGGGTCGATAGACGCCTCGATCCAGATAGACAAAGCCGTCTATGACGGCCGCGGCCGCCCGGCCTCCAATGTTGCGGTCGGACAAATCCAGCGGCGCGCGTCGCAGGTCGATCGCCGCAAAATCCGCTTGCGGACCATAGGCCATCACCATCCCCGGGCGCAAAGGTCCGTCGCCTGAGACTACCGCCTTGCCGAAGCTGGCGAATCCATCCGCGTCGGTCGTTGTTCGCGCGAGAATGTCGTTGTTCACCGCAAGCAACTGCAAATCGACGCCCTGCTTCGGCCGGCCGCTCTGAAGCGAACGCGCCGCCACTGTCAGCCCCTCGCTGCTGGAATAGGTCGTGAGCGCAATGTCTGTGTAAAGCACCCAACGCCACGCCTGGGCAGGACGGTTCCGGTCCGCGCTCGGCGAGGCGTCCTGGATACGGACGAAATAAGCGCCAGGCTGCAGTGCGTTCAGCGCCGCGCCGATTGGGAAGACGGTCGTCGCTTGGTCGTTGCGCGCGCCGTCGACTGCGATCTTCTCTTTGAAGACGGGGACGCCGACATCCCCTCCGTCTTCCGCGCCATAGGCGTAGTAGTAGTCGTTCTCGGAGATGGCGCCGCCGGACGCCACCGATTTTGTGACGAGCGATCGATCCGAGACACGCGCAATGCTGATCTCGACCGCGTCGACATTCACCGTTTCGATCGCAAGCCCGTCTGCGTCAAGACGCGGCAGAATAATCCCTTCACCAGCGAAGCCCACATAGGCCGGCTTGTCGCCGAATGCGATCGTGACCCGCTCGGCGCGCGCCAGCAGGGCGCCGTCCGCGCCCGGAAGGCCGGCTCGCAATGTCGCGGCGTACTCCCTGTTGAACTGGAGACCCATCAGACAAAGCGTCCGCCCGTTTGCGGACGCCGCGATCTCAGCGTTTGGCGACAAACGCACATAATCCGCATACGCTACCGAACCATCAGTGATGAGCGGCGCGTTAAACCGGAAGCAGGCCTGCGGCGCGGCGCCGCCTGTTTCAATCGTCAGCCGTTCATACGCGAAGACGGCCTCCCCCTCGCCCGCCGGCGCGTCTACCGCCCTTGGCGCATCGCTCGCCCGCACCTGTTGGAAGGGCTGGCGAGGCGTCTCTTCCGTCCGACGCGTCGCCGGCGCCACAAGCGAATTGCCGGCGCTGTCGCTTATCTCGGCGTCGCCACGGTCGATGTTCCGCCCCAGAACAAGCCCGAGCGCAAACGCGGCGACGGCCGCTCCGATGGCGATTCCAGCGGTCGATCTGGCCATTTGCGCGTTCCCTTGTTGAGTTCCTTGATGGCTGCGCAGGACGCCCTAGACACCGGGCGGCCGCGATCGCCGCCTCCCTGGCGAGGCGGAAACGATATGCGAGCAGGCCGTTGAGGTGAACCGCCCTCCGCCAATCTTCGCGGCGCCCGCTGCAGACGCCTTATTCCCCGTATGTCCCGTCAATAGGGCGTTGATTTGTCATTCGGATGGCGTTGCCGGGGGTAGCTTTGCTTTGCGCGCCCCACAAGGCGCCATCTGACCAATTGGCGGCCGGCGGCGCCTTCATATGACTTTGCAAGCGCCACGGGCGCTCCTATTCTCCCGAGGAGCGTCCCCGTAGCTCAGCAGGATAGAGCATCAGATTCCTAATCTGAGGGCCAGAGGTTCGAATCCTCTCGGGGACGCCATTTCTGCGTTCGTGTGTCTTGAGTCTCCTTGTCCGCGTGAGTGATCCCGGGCCCGCGGTTTGCGGCTGGGGCCGCTCAAGAAACAACCGCCGCGGCGCCACGCGAGCGAGCGCGACGGGCGTCGCCTTGCGTGGCGGCTAAGCCGGTTGCGCCGGGTCGTCGCCCGCGTCTGGCCTTCTGAGGTTAGCGACAGCGGCTTGCGCCTTGAGTTGCGCAACGTCATCTGAGTCGGTCCGCGCATGGCGCGTCGCGCCCGGCGGTTTGTACTCCGGACACTTGCCGCCGACCTCGATCTGAACGGTCGAGTCAGAAATCCCGAAATCCTCCGCAAGCGCCATTTTAACGCGCTCCAGGATCGGCTGCGCGCCGACCCCTTCGCTGATCCGGGCGTGGAGCGTGAGGCGGGCTTCGCCGGGCTTCACCTGCCACACATGAACGTTGTGGACGTCTTCGATGTCAGGCGAGAGCGCCTCCAGCGATCGCTTCAGCTTCGTCACATCAATGTTCCGGGGAGCGCCCTCAAGAAGGATGTGGCCGGTCTCGGCCAGGAGACGCGCTGCGGACTGGGCGATCAGGGCCGCGACGGCGATCGACAGGAGCGGGTCGACCCAGTACGCGCCGAACGCGGCGATTGACAGCGCCGCCAGCACGGCCGCGACCGATCCGACGAAGTCGCTGACCACATGCAGCAACGCGCCGCGCACGTTGATGTTCCCTGCGCTCGAGGCGTGGAGGATCCGGAAGGCGACCGCATTGGCGATCAGTCCCAGAACCGCGATCGCCAGCATCGGCCGCCAGGCGACTTCCTGCGGCGTGAGGAACCGGTTCATCGCCTCAAAGACAATCCAGATAAGCAATACACTGAGGAGAATGCCGTTGACGAACGCGGCGAGAACCTGGACGCGGCCATATCCGAAATGACATCGCGCGTCTGCGGGGCGGCTGGCGAACCATTGCGCGCTCGCCGCGAAGCCAAGCGCGACCGCGTCGGTCATCATGTGCACCGCGTCCGCGAGGAGCGCCAGCGACCCGGAGATGACGCCGCCAATCACTTCCACGACCATGAAAACGACGATCACAAAGAAAGCCGCCAACAGGCGTCGCCCGTCTTTGCGATCGGCGGATGAAACGGCGTGGCCGTGCGTGCACGTCATGCGCGAATGGCGGCTGGCATAATTGCAACATTCTCGAGTAACGACGGACAGCTTAGCTCACGCGAACGACAAAACGATAGGTCTCGGCGCCAATGCGGCCAGACGCCGGGTGCGGCCGCGCCGGCGATGGCGCTATATGCGTTATGTGATAACATCTGAATTTGCAGGATCACTACGTCCGTCGCCTACCCATCGCCTCGACGCCACTTTCGCCAACCAACAAAAGTTGCGTGGCGGGCCGCGACGCGCGATTGCGATCGGGCAATACTGATCGGGCAAGACTTTGAGGGGCGAAACATTCGTGTTTTTTGAATCAGAGATCAGCAACGGTCTCTTGGCGAGCTTCATCGCCGGCGGGATCAGTATGCTGGGACTAGCCTCCGTCTGGGCGGTCGGCGACTGGGGACAGCGCACCAGCTCTGTCTTTTCCGCGTTCGCAATCGGTGTACTGACAGTTGCGGTTCTTTTTCATCTGTTTCCGGAAGCCATCGAAGAAGATCCAGGCGCCTGGCGATACACTCTCGGCGCGTTCGGCCTCATGGCGATGGCGGGGTTAAGCCTGCGGCTTGCGCTTTCCGGCTCAGTCGCCGGCGATCGGGAAGATCCGGCTGCGACTGATCTTGCGTTCGGCTTCGCCTCGATTGTGGCGCTTGGCTTTCATTCGTTTGTTGACGGTCTCGTTTATGAGTCGACGTTCCAGGGCGACGAATACACTGGCTGGCTGGCGACTTCCGCATTGCTGCTGCATGAGTTTCCGGAAGGCGCGATCGCCTATTTTCTCATACGCGACAGCGGCGTCGACCGGGTCTGGTCGCTTCTGATCGCGTTCGTGGCGTCGTCGCTAACCACCATCGCCGGCGCGCTGGTGGCGGGATTTATCCTGTCCCAACCGTCAGCAGGTCTTGTCGGACCGTTGCTCGGCGCGACGGCCGGGGCGCTGATTTATGTAATCGTGCTGCACCTCGGACCGCATGCGCTGCGGGCGCGGCCCCCGGCGATCTACCTCGCGGCCGCCCTGGGCGTGGTGATCGCCACGGCCGCGGAAGTCATACGACACAGCGGCGGCGGGCACGCTCACTAGCCCCGAGCGCGCTTGTGACGACCATCTGGCGTCTGCATCAGCCGCGACATCCCGCAAGACCGGCGGCCGGGGTCACCGTGCGCCAGCCGGAACTGTCCTCCATCGTGATGACGGCCCGCTCCACATAGACGCCGCCGTCGAAGCCAAGGCCAAAGGCGACGCGGACGTCCGCGCGCTTGCCGTCGGCGCTTACGAATGACTGCCGCGCTGGCACGCCGAACCGCGCGCCGCCGCTCGCGTCCACGAGCGTAAATTTCGTCAGGTCTCCGCTGACAAAGGCCTCTGCGGTTTCGCCGGAGACATATTTGAAGACTGGTTTCGGGGATTGCTCATCAAGTGTCCACAGAACCATTCCGCATGCGCCGCTTGGCAGTCTGGGGTCCTTGATGGCGCCGAACAGGAGCGCGTCTTCCGCGCTGTTCGGAGACGCCTGCCGCACCGCTGACGCCTCGGCGTTCGCCGGCGCTTCGTTCGGTCCGAAAGATTCGCAGCCTGCAACGGCCATGATGGCTGCGGCGGCGGCTGACGCCATGCGCGAATTCATGATCCTAGCCCTTTGATCGGTCCATAAGCATCGTAAACAAGTCCGGCGGCCTCCCGACGAAATCCGACCAGCTCAAGCGCCTGGCGCAATTCGAAGCGGTCGGCGTCGACGGTCGCGGACAACGAGTATGTCCGATCGGGACGCACATCGATATTCACAAAGGCCGAGCCCATGGCGTTTGCGCCCGCCAGGCTGATGCGCAGGTCGTCGCCGATGCATGCGATCGGGCCGTGCAGCGCCGCCTCGCCGAGGCCAAGGCCTTGCGTCTGAGCGGAGAGCATGTCTGTCCAGATCTCGCCGGCCGCAGTCAGACAGCCTTTGCCGTCACGCCACCGAAGGTCATCGATCCTGAACTTCACCGAGCCTGAGAACGGCGCCCCAAGCAGTTTGTAGCGTCTGACGCTGGCGAGGTTGAAGACGCCAGCAGCCTCCCTGACGCGCGCCGATCGATCAATGGCGTTGAGTTCAATGCGCGCTGTCGCTCTCGCCGCATAGCCGTCGACGCGGGCGCGCATAGACGCCCGCCCAAGCGCAAGCATGGCTGGATTGAGCGCAAAGTCGATGTCGCCGAGCGCAGTCCCGTCAACGACGACGCGTTTCGCCCGGCCCCGCCAAATCGTTCCGTCTAGCCGCTCATAGGTGACCCGGCCGCCGGCCGCGTCGAGCGCGGGCCGCCACAGGCTCGCCGGCGCCGACGTCACGGCGCTGAGCCCGAACGCGAAGGCGGCGAGCCCCAGTAGCCTCGCTGTGTCCGCGCCTCGACGACGCTTCCCAGGCCCGTTTGATCGTGTTGAACCGGTTTGCGATGTGGTCTCGGTCGCGCTCATCCGCCAAATATCAAGCGACCGCGCACGGTCCCATCCCCATCCTGAGTGCGGCTAACGTCCGCGAAGGAAATCGTTGCGCCATGTTCCGCGCTCAAGGCGCCTATCCAGTTAAAGAGCCGCTCCGGATCCGTCGGGCCGGCGTTCGCTTCGACCGCTCCGTCCGGCCGCGCGTTAACGAAGATGAGGTCGACGCCAGCGTCGTTCGCCGTTGACGTTACAACCGCGCGCAATGGCCGTTCGGCCGCGCCTATTGCGGCTGGCGCGCCGTCGGATTGCGGCGCGATCGCCGCGGCCTCGACCACCAGATCATAAAGCCCCTCCGCCCGCGCAAGGTCGCCTTTCGCATTCTTGCGCCAAGACGCAAGGGGCGCATAAACGGCCTGGAACACCAGCGCGAGCGCGGCAATCGCGCCGCCCGCGAGCAAGATCATCCGTTCGCGCTCAGAGCGCTGGCTCCAGAACTCACGCACTAACCCGCACTCGCTCTTACGTTCGCGGTCACAATCCCACCGCCATATCGCCAATCCATGCGTCGCCGGAACGGCGATAGCCGCTGACGTCCGTCGCCCGGACGCCTTCCGCCGCCAACCTTTCGCGGAACGCGTCAATGCTCTCGTTCGACGCGCTTCGCACGGAGAAGCTGAGCGCGCCGCGGCCGGCGTCATATTGAATTCGATCGATCGCGACCTCTTCTTCGTCGATTGCGGCGTCGATGCGACGGGTCACGTCGAGAAACGTCGCCGCGCCGCCTGTGGACAGCCGCCCGCGCGCCTGGCTGCGAATGTCCCGCGTCGGCGCCTCCGGAAACGCTTCGGCGTAGATCCGGCGCGCCTCTCGGTCATAGCGGGCCGCCATCGCCGACGTTCGCTGGGCTTCAACCGCCGACAACGCGACAAGACCGGCGACCAAGCCCGCGGCCATCGCCGCCGCTCTGCGATAAGGCGCGACGTCGAACGTCACGCGCCTCGGTGGTTGAAACGGCCCCTGAAGAAGGTTCAGGCCTTCCTCCGCCAACGCCTGTCGCGCGGCTTCTTCCGCGACGCCGCCTGTCTTTGCGACCACAATCGACCGAGGCTCAGGCCATCCGTGCGGTTTTAGCCAGCCCTCCGGACCGTGCACGTCGACGCCTGTGGCGTCATCGGTTTCATCCACCAGTCTTGCGAGCGCCAGGCCCGCCAGTCCAGTCTCCGCCGCGAACCGCTGACCCCGTCCACGCGCCAGCACCCGATCACCGAGAATGAGCGCGGACGCCGCGGCGTCCGGCGACGGCGCGGGCGCGCACAGATAGTCCACAGTCATGAAGCGCAAGGCCGCTCCGGCCATTGCAAAAGCCTCGGTCCATTCCGTAACGAGCGCCGCTTTCAGCGCGACCAGCACGCCCTCCCCGTCTTCGCGCGCCACCCCTACATGCAAGTCGTCGATTGGTTCGGCGAGCTCATCCTCAAGCAGCAGCGCCGCGGCGGCGCGGAACTTCGCGTCCGATTTAGGCGGCGCTGGCAGGCGGCGGTACGCGGCCAATTCTCCCGGCAGTATCGCCCCGACCGTAATGTGCTCCGGGAGATCCGCGAGCGCCGGCGCAAGCGCGTCGAAGCCGTCGGCGACCCCATGGGAAATCGCCACGCCCTCCCGCACCGCCGTCCACGCAATCGGATCGTCAGGCGTCTCGCCGAGATAGGCAATCAGCGCTTCATTCATCCCGCTTCTCCGAACACCCGCGACAGGAGCGTGTAGGTCCCATCATCCTCCGCCTGAAAGGTCAACGTCACGGTCACTTCCACGCCATTGCGTCCGACAATCGCACGCGCCTCGATCATACGCGAGTTTATGGTGGTGCGCGCACCTCGAATGGCCTCCGGCACTTCGTATTCCGCAAGCGCCGGATCCGACCAGAATGACTGGACATCGCTCCAGCCTTCGGGCGGCCGCGCCTCCAGAACGCTCATGAGGTCCTGTGGATCAACACGGGCCTCCGTCGCCGAGGAAATGATGGCCGCCAGCACCGGAAGGTCCTGCGCGCGAAGCATGTTGACGTTCAACACCGTCGGCTCCGAATGCGGCAGCGCGCACGCGAAGGGCCGCAATCCCTGATACACCACCTCATCAAAACCGCGCATCGCCCGAAGTTCGCTGACGTCGGCCAATGGCGCGCCGCCGGTTCGAAATGGCGCAGGCAAGTTGCTGTAGAAATCATCCTCCGCCCCGTTCAGCGACGTCACGTCGTCAGGGTCAATCCAGTCAACAATTGTCGACGTCAGGCGCGCCGAATCGCCGTCGCTCAAACCCAACAGCGTCAACAATTCGATGAACTCCGCTCGCGGCGTCGCCTGCCTGTCCGACCCTTCGCCACGGTCCTGGGCGCCGTCGTCGCGCTCAGAGTCGCCATCGCCGTTATCCGGTTCATTGGCGCGCGCGCGCGCGCCGCCGCCGGCGAGGCTGTTGAGGTTAAAGCACCTGCCGGCGTCCGCGAACTGCAGGCTGGCCAAGCCGTCCGGCATCGGAATATCAACTGGCGCGAGAAAGAACGGGCTCGTCAGCGTCAACTGCACATTGGCCGCTCCCGCCGCTCCTGATGTCTGTTGCAGGTCCGCTAGCGCTTCGCGCGCCAGCGTTTCGGCGCTGATGGCGCGCCAATAAAGCTCTGAGCGGTCCGCGCTCAGAATTGTCCGCCGCGCCGACGCGCGCATTTTTTCCGAGACTGACAAGGCGAGAAATGACAGCGTTGCGGTCATCATCAGCGCCACGACCATTGCAACGCCGCGCTGTCGCCGTCCGTCGGACTGGTTTCGGCCGCGCGCCCTCATCCGTACCGCCCGATCCAGAACCACGCTTCGAAAGCGCCGAACCGCGTCCCGTCAAAGCTGAAGCGGATCGCCGTCGGCGGTCCGCTGGATGCGGCCGGCGCCGGCCATCCGTCCGCCCATTCGAGGCCGCGGTTGGTTTGGCCAATGAGAAACTCAACGTCCACTTGCGCAAGTCCGCCCACCAATGCGCGTTCCGTGACGACATTGTTTCGCGCCGCGTCGACATAGGGCCGCGCACGGCGGAGAATGCGGTCGCCACGGAAAACATACTCAACATACTGAAGTTCAGAGCGGGGTTCCTTTGCTTCCGGGTTCCGGCGACCGCCGCGCACGAAGGCCAGGAGCGGCGTTTCCCCTGCGCGCGGCGGCTGAAAGGCCAGTTCAAGCGCCCTCCCCCCGACAAAGGCCGCAGGCAGCGCGACGCCGAATTCATCACGCGGCGTGCGCGGCGCGACCTGGGCAAGGTCCTCCCGCAGGATCGTTTGCATAATCTGCCAGCTGCGCAGGTTATCGTCGACTTCGCCGAGCTGTTCGCGCCCGTCAATGGCGAGGCGAAGACCGGCGACGCCCGCTGCGGAAATCATCGAAAAGATCAGCAAGGAGATCAGCAATTCGGGCAGTGTAAGCCCGCGTTGCGCACGCAGCATCTCCGCATTTGACGCCTGACGCCGCATCATCGCGTAGCGCCCCGCAGCGCCGCCGTCCGGGCCAGGAGCGCATCTTCTCCGGCGCGTTTGACGTCAAAGGTCACCTGAACGACCCCGTCCCTGACCTCGACGCCCGTCCGCACATAGTCGAAATCGCGGCCGGCGAAAAACGCCTGATCCGTAGACGAACCACGCGGCGACGGCTCAATGCGGGCCAATTCTTCGACCATGAGATTGTTCGCCAGCAAAGACGCAAGGAACCGGTCCTCAGCGCTCGCCATATAGCGCGCGGTCTGGCTCAAGAGCGCGACAAGGCTCGCCACCACGCCGGTGAGGATTGCGAACGCGACCAGCGTCTCCACGAGCGTCAGCCCTCGTTGCCTTTCCTGAGAAGCGCGCGTCGGACTCATTCCCTGATGACCTCAATATCTCCGTTCGGATCGACGATGACGACGAAGGTCGCCCGGCGCCCTTCGAAGCGAGCGTCGAAACCTGTCGCCAGTCCAAGTGGATCGAGCGCCAGAACGTCGACATCATCCGTCTCGTCCGCCTCTTCGGGAGTTTCGCCCAGAGGCGTCCCGACGCCCGGACCGCCGAAGCCGACAAAGGTCCCGACGCGCCCGCCCCCATTCAGCGCTTCGGTGTTGTCGACGATGTCGCCTGCAAGCGCGATTGAAAAGCTGACATTGCGGCGAGCCGGCTCTAGCGCGCGCTCCCGCCGCCAGCGACCGTCTTTGCGCCGCGCGATGCGATAGTCCGCTGCGGTCCACTCAAGCCGATGCACGACGCCGGAGAATACGGCCTCATCGAGCGCCTGTTTCACTATGGCCGCGAAACGCTCCGCCTCGACGCGCGCTGGCGGCCTGCGAGGGGCCGCGGTAAGCACAACCGCGCCCGCCGTGAAGCTGATGATGGTCAGGCCGACCAGAAGTTCGATAAGCGTGACGCCGCGTTCGCTTGCCCGCATGAAAGTCAGTCTACGCTCGTTATTGGCGCTTGACCTCTCTACTGGTCTTCAGGCGCCCAGTTTCCAATGTCCGCGTTCAACCCCTCGCCGCCTTCGCGCCCATCTGCGCCGTAAGAGAAGACATCCACGACGCCCCGCTCGCCAGGGTAGCGGTATTGATATGGATTCCCCCAGGGATCGGCCGGCACGCCATTGCGCAGATACCCGCCGGGCCGGAAAGACGCCGCCGGCGACGTGTTCGACGGTTCGACCACAAGCGCCTCTAGTCCCTGTTCCGTTGTCGGATAGTTAAACATGTCGAGACGGAACTGATCGAGCGCGCTTTCGATAACGCCAATATCGATCTTGGCTTTGCGGACGGTGGCGCGGTCCCGCTCCGGCAGGACGTTGACGACAACGAGAGCGGAGATGAGCGAAATGATCGAAAGAACGACCAAGAGTTCGATCATCGTAATGCCCTGCTGGACCGCGCGGCGCTGAGCCTCGCCTCCGCAGCGCGCCGTGTCGGAAAGGGTGTCTCGCGTCAAATTCGGGCGCTTCATGGCGGCGACCTCCTGGCGGGACGGCTGGCCGTCCGGATGGTTCTTTCTCCGCCGGCGAATAGCACTTTACCGCTGGTGTCGCCAAGGCGTCATTCGGGAAGCGTCGCAAGGCGTTGCGGTCTTCGTCACAAGGCCGCAAGGCTATTCAGCCGCAGGATTGGCAGCATGATCGAAACCGTGATCATCATGACGACCCCGCCCATAATGACGATGATGAGCGGCTCCAAGAGGCGCAACGCGACCGTTGAGGCGGCGTCGAAATCCTCCTCCAGCTGGCCGGCGGCGTTGTCCAGAAGCGCTGGCAGTTTGCCCGCCCTTTCGCCCGCCGCGACCATATGGGTCATCATCGAGGGCAGCGTGTCCGCGCGTCTGATCGCGGCCGCAAGCGAGGCGCCCTCGCGCACCTGGTCAATCGCCGTGTCGAGCCGCTTGCCGATATGGGCGTTGGAGACGGTCCGTCTGGCGCCGGCGAGGCTGTCGAGAAGCGGCGCGTCGCCGCCGAACAGCGTTGAAAGCGTGCGCGCAAACCGGGCGCCTTCGAGGCCCCGCAGCAGGGGTCCGATGACGGGGATCCTGAGGATCGCCGCGTCGAACCACAATTTGAACGCCGGCATTTTCAGTCCGCGCCAAAGCCCGATCCCGCCTGCGATGAGCGCCAGCAGGATCCACAGCCCAAACGTGGACAGGAAGTCCGACATGCCGACCACCATCTGCGTGACCGCAGGCAATTCCGCGTCGAACGCCTGAAACTGTTCGATGATGCGCGGGACGACCTGGGTCATCAGCGCGCCGATGACGCCGCCGGCGAAGAGGAAAAGCGCGGCCGGATAAATGAGCGCGCCCATCGCCTTGCTGCGCATGGACCGGTTCTTTTCAAGCATGGTCGCCAGGCGGTCGAGCGATTCATCAAGCTTGCCGGACGCCTCCCCCGCCGCCACCACCGCGCAATAGAGATCGGAGAAGGACGCGCTGTCCTGGCGCATCGCCTCGGCAAGCGAGCGTCCCTCCATCACCCGCTCCCGCACCGCGAGCAACCGCCGCCGCACATTGGCCTTGTCCGTCTGAAGCGCGACGGCGTTCAGCGCTTCTTCGACAGGCGTTGACGCGCCGATCAGAACAGCGAGTTGACGCGTGGAAAGGACGAGTTGACCGGCGGAGATTTTACCGCCGGCGCGGTCGGCCTCACCGCGCGCGCCGCGTTCCTTAGCGGCGTTAAGCGAGATCGGCGTAAGGGCGAGCCGGCGGAGCTCCGCTCGCGCGTGGCGAGGGGTGTCGGCGCTGACGATCCCGCGCTTCGTGCGCCCGCCGCCGTCTATCGCTTCATATTCAAATGACGGCGCCATCGTCTTCCTGGCGCACCACGCGCAACACTTCCTCAATCGACGTTTCGCCGGCGAGGACATGCTCAAAACCGCATTCCGCGAGTGTCTGCGCATCCGGCGCCTTGAAGGCGCTGGCGGCGATCTGCGTCTCGCCGGCGTCATTGTGGATGTGTTCGCGGGTCGCTGCGTCAACCGTCATAAGCTCGTAGACGCCAAGCCGGCCCTCATAGCCAGAGTGCCCGCAACGCGCGCAGCCCACCGGCCGGTAGATCCGCACTGAAGCGTCATCCGCGTCGACGCCAAGAAGCTCCCGCTCAGCGGCGTCCGGCTCGTGGGGTTCCTTGCAGGACGGGCAAAGGCGCCGCACCAGCCTCTGCGCCAACACGCCCGCGAGCGTCGATGACAAAAGAAACGGCTCCGCGCCCATATCCCTCAGCCGCGTCACCGCGCCGACGGCGGAATTGGTGTGGATCGTCGACAGGACGAGGTGCCCCGTCAACGCCGCGCGAATGGCGATGTCGGCGGTCTCCGCGTCTCTGATTTCCCCCACCATGACAATGTCCGGATCCTGACGAAGGATGGCCCTCAGCCCGGCGGCGAACGTCATGCCGACCTTCGGATTGATCTGCGTCTGGCCGACGCCGTCAATCGCGTATTCGACCGGATCCTCCACCGTCAGAATATTGAGGCTCGGATCATTGAGAAGCGAAAGCGAGGCGTAGAGCGTCGTCGTCTTGCCGGAGCCAGTCGGGCCGGTCACCAGAATGATCCCATTCGGACGCTTCAGGATCGCCTTGAGCCGATTAAGCGTCGAGGATGGCATGCCGAGCGCGTCCAGATCGAGCCGCGCCTCGTCCCGGTCGAGAATCCGCATGACAACCCGCTCGCCGAAACGCGCCGGCAAGGTGGATACGCGCACGTCGACTGTTTTGCCGCCAAGCGCGATGGAAATCCGGCCGTCCTGCGGGACGCGCTTTTCCGCGATGTCGAGCCGCGCCATGACTTTAATCCGGCTGACGAGCGAGGGCGTCGCGCGCGCCGGCAAGGACAGGACTTCGCGCAGAACGCCGTCGACCCGGAGGCGCACCGATAGCCCGCGCTCATAAGGCTCGACATGAATGTCGGACGCCTTGGTCTTCACCGCCTCCGCGATCACGCCATTGATCAGGCGGATCACCGGCGCGTCGTCGTCGCTGTCGAGAAGGTCCGCCGTCGTTGGCAGGCCCTCAGCAAGGCTTGTCAGATCGTCCTCGCCATCCGCGAATTCCTCCGCGTCGAGATTGGAGACCGCGTAGATCTCCGACATGCGTCGGTCAAACGCCTCCTGGGGCATGCTCTCAACGGCGATGGGCGCGCCGACTGCGCGGCGCGTTTCTATCAGCGCAAATGGATCAGGGGCGCCCCGCGCGCCGACAATCGCGGGGCGCGCGCTTGGGTCAAGGAGCAACAGGCCGGTTTCCTTGGCGAACGCGTAGGACAACCGCGTCAGGGCGTGGGGCGATTCGGCGACCGGCGGCGGCGTGGTGGCGCCGGGCTCGACGGGCGGCGTCACGTCGGGATCGCTCACTCCCCGTCCTCCCGCAGCGCGGCTTGCGCGCTTGGCGTCGTTTCCGGGTCAGGCGATGGGCTCTGTTCGGGCAGCGGCATGGTCTCGTCGCGGCGATAGGAAATCGGCGGCCGCGGCTCGGCCGGCTCCTGGATCTCCGGCTCCGGCGTATCTTCAGGGAGCAGATCAACTGGCGCCGGCGCGGCCTCGCCCGACTCGAAAACATCCGAAGGCGATCCAAAAGGCAGCGTACGGCGCAGATTGCCGCGCGGCGCCGGCGCAATGCCGGTCGCCTCGTCAATGAGCTGTTCCATATCCGACACCGATGTGCCGCCATCGAGGAGACCGCGCGCGCGAATGTAGTCGATCTTCCTCGACGTGGCGGCGCGAGCCGTCGACTGATCGCGGATGATTGTCGGCCGGATAAAGACCATCAAGTTGCGCCGCTCACGCGCGTTGGCGGAGTTCCGGAACAGATTGCCCGCAATCGGAATGTCTCCGAGCAAGGGAACCTTGTCCTGGAACTCCTCATCTGTCTGATCAATCAGGCCGCCCACAACGAGAATATCGCCGTCATCTACAAGCGCCACGGTTTCGATTGTTCGCTTGTTGGTGATGAGGTCCGTCGATGAGGCGATGATCTGACCAGCGACGCTCGACGTCTCCTGCATCACCGTGAGCGTCACCGTGTCGCCGTCGCTGATCCGCGGGGTCACTTCGAGAATGACGCCGACTTCCTCCCGCGTGACGGTCCGAAAGGCGCCGTTGAAATTGTCGCCCACTGCTTCGCCGGTCGTGATCGGGATTTCCTGGCCGACCTGAAGCCGGGCTGGCTGATTGTCGAGCGTGACGACTGACGGCAGGCTCAGGACATTCGAGTTCGTGTCTTCTCGAAGCGCGGTGACGATCGCCGAATAGATCGTTCCGTCGTCGGTCTGGCCGCCGCCGCCGAACGCGACGCCGTTCAGCCCCAGGAGCGATCCGAGCGCCGCCTGCGCAATCTGATTATCGAGAATGTTCGTCGTATTGGTGTTGCTCGTATCCGTAACAAAAGCCTGAGCGAAAGACGTCAGAAGGTTCGCCTGCGAGTCGGTAAAGTTCGTGGTCGTGAACGGAACAACGCCATCCCCGCTACCGGATATCAGGTATTCGACGCCAAGCTGGCGCGCCGCCCGTTCCGATATCTCGACAATGATCGCCTCGACCTGAACCTGCGCGGGCCGGACATCGAGTTCGTAGATCGCGCGCCGAAGGGTCTGCTGGATCGACGGGTCGCCGGAGATGATGATTGAATTGGTCGGCTTGTCGACCGAGATGATCGCTCTGGGGCGGCCGCGTCGCGCGCCTTGCGCGTTCTCCCCGGCGTCGTTCGGCTGCGCTTCGGCGAGCTCGCGAAGCGTCACGGCGAGCGTCTCCGCATCCTGATGCGCGAGCCGGATTACGGCGATGTCGGAAGAGGTTTCACCGATCCGGTCGAGTTCTCCGACGACCGTCAGCAAACGGCGCAGCAGGACGGGCTCTGCGCGGACAATGACGCTGTTCGTGGCTTCAACCGGCACGACGCTGACCCCGCCGGCGCCGCGCCGCGAGCCTTCGTCTTCACCAAGCTCTTGAGCAAGCTGGCGGACAACGCCGGCGACTTCCGTCGCGGAGGCGTTCTGTAAGGAGACGGTTCGGTAGACCCTTGTGTCGCGATCGATCTCGGCGAGGACTTGCCGCATCCGCTCGATATTGTCTTCGCTGTCCACAAGGATAAGCGCATTGCCGCCATTCACCGGATTGACCACGCCGCGTTCGCTGACAATTTGCGACAGGCTGGCCGCAGCGTTTCGCGCCTCGACATGTTGGAGACGGACAATCTGGGTGACGATATCGCCGGGGCGTCCCTCGCCCACCGGCCCGGCGGCCCTGGCGCCGAACTGCAACGGGACGATCTTGTAACTGTCGCCGTTGATCGGCGTCGCCACGAATCCGGTCACCCGCAGCGCCGCCTGGAAAAGCTCCCACGCTTCGTTCGGACACAGACCGCCATTTGGCCCTGACTTGATGGTGATGCGGCCATTCACCTGCGGCGCGATCACGAACTTCTTCCCGGTTCTGAGCGCAATCTCGTCGACGACGGCTGAGATTTCAGCGTCCTCATAGTTGATCGAGCCATCGCATGAGCCTGGGTCCTGCGCCGCGGCGTCGGCGGCTGCGGCGCAAGCCACTAAGCCGATCAGTCGGGCGACAAGTTGACGGCGGTTACTCATTACGTTCTCCATCGCCGCCTTTCAGCGACACCGTCAGCGGGACGCGCACGCCGTCCCGTTCAACAATCATATCCACCGACGTCGCGCCGGCGAGCGATTCGATCCGCTTCGCGATCGAAGCGGGATCACGCCCGAGCGGCTGTCCGTTAACGAACAAGAGCGTGTCGCCGGGTCTGAGGCCCGCAGCCTCGAATGCGTCACGGCGGGCGCCTGGATTGAGCACAATGCGCAACTGACCCGCCTCTATCCGCGTATCAACTTTCGCAACGTCGCTCCAGTCGAGCGTTGGACCAACTGACCGGGCGGTCGCGCCCGACCGTCTGGTCGCGGAACGCGCAGCCGGGGGCGATTCAGGCGCGTCTCGCAACTCTCGATTGACCATCGTCAGTGTTTCTCGCACGCCATTGCGATTAAGCGTCACCTGTTCGCGGCGCGCGCTTTCAAAAACGACGTTTGGCGCGACCTCGCCGCCGAGGCTGAAAATGGCCTGTTCGCCGCCGGATGCTTGAATGATCGCCGTCGTCGCCTCCCCGTCCATCCGCACACCGTGCAAGATGAGGTCCAACGACGTTTCCTCCAGCGCTTCGCCCTCGATCGCGACTGCGGCGTCCGGCGAAGGGGCCGCGACGTTCGCGGCGACGCGAAACGGGTTCAGCGCGACGTTTCGCAGCGCCATGGCCGCGGGATCAGCTTCAGCCGCCGCTATTGTCGGGAGGCGGTCAGGCGTCGGCAGCGGCGCTGCGACCAGAAAGACGAGCCGCGCCGCCACAAGCCCGACCGCCAAAGCCAGCGCGATTTCGGCAATCGCCGCGCCGCGGGGGCGTTCTCGTTTCGACTTACCGTTTCGCCGCCTTGATTCAGCGCGCCATTCTCCCTGCGAAAGGTCTTTCAGCGACAGTGCGCACCGATCAGCCATTGTGGCGCGCAGAGCGCTGTCGCCGCCAATGCCGGACTCGTCGCTCGGCCGATCGCGGCGCCCGTCGAGGCCATGGGCGGCCGCGTCGCTCAGATCTGTCAATGGACGCGCGACGCTGGTCATTGTGATTGGACAGTGCCTTCCCGAGCGGTTGACTGGCGCAAAGCCCTACTTACCGCGAGCCGGGGAAAATGCGCAATTGATCCGCGTCTTTGCGGATCGAAATACGTGCTGCGAATGCAAAGCGTTCGTGACGGAGCCGGCCTGCGGTAAGGGACCGTTTCGCTCGCCGCCGCCAGAGGGGGTTGGGCGATGCATCGACGAATCGGTGACCGCATAGCGAACGAGGATACCGCCGCACCGGCAATGCGCAATTGTAGGCGTCAGAGAGCCGCGCCGCCAGCTCGCCGCCCTCTCCCGTAATGGAATTGGAGGCGACCGCTCTCCGCGCTGATCAATCCTGCTGCGCGGCCTCCGCCTCCGCGTTCGCTTTTGCAGCTTCCCGGGCCGCTTCTCTCGCCTCTTCCGCCAATCGTGTCTCTCTCGTCAGGCAAAGTCGGTCCAGCATGTTCGCCACCGTCTCACCGAGAATGAGCCGTTGGTGCGCAGGAGTGACCATCGCCCGGCCGTCGCCGTCAAAAGTAGCGTCGTCGTAATACCCGCTGTGATTAGCCTCCCGAATGGTCAAGAGGTAAGTCTGGGCGGGGTAGATTGGGTACTGCGCCGCCATCGAAGCATAGGTGGCGATCTTATCCTGGCCGCCGCTGATCAGGACGATAGGCAACTTTTTCTTGTACGGCGTGTCGTCAGGGCGAACAAATCCGACCAAGATTGCGCCGTCGACCGTTTCGCGTCGTTCATAGCCAAAATCGAGGACGTCCATGCCGCCGTCGCCAACGGTTCCGACGATGGTGCATTCGTCCTTGTTAGCGAACGTCTCCAGTCCAGCAGCGTCAGTTCCCGAATGGAGGATGTCCACACCCCATCCCTTGCCACCGATGAATTGAGCGAACCCCTTATAGGTTTCAACGCCGGCGCCCTCCGGCAACACAAAGGCGAGCCGGCCTTCCGGCTCTTCGGTCGCCGGGCTGGCCCGCAAACCATAGGTCTCTTCGGAAAAGGTAACCTCTTTGAGGAAGTCGAGATCCTCGATCCGGACCTCATCCTTCAACTGAAAGTCTTCTTCGGGATTCGGGTCCGACGTCTTGGCCTCAATGGCGCCGCCTTCGTCCATCGCACCGGTCGATAACGCGTTGCTGGCAGCTTCACCGGTTGGCGCGGACCCTTCGGCCATCACCTTGGGCTCTTCGGACGTTTGCTTGGCGCCCGTCTCGGTGGTCTGGCCGCAGGCGGCCGCTAAGCCCGTTGCAAGGAACCCCAAAAATATACGCCGCATGCTCGTCATAAACGCCCTCAAGCCCACTCTCGCCTCATGAAACATTTCTAGACGTGTACCCTGGTCGCGACGCATTCCCTGGCCGCCCTGATCAGGTTTCCTAAGACATGACCTGGCGTCTTGGCCATTCTTCATCGCGATAATTCGCGCGCCAGCCGCCCCGAGACAACAAGCGCTGGCGGCAATAGGCGCGAATGACAACCGGCGCGAATGACGTCAGGCGCAAATGAACGGCGGCCGCCGAACAGGTGTTCCGCGGCCGCCGTCTGATCATGCGCCCGCCGAGGCGGGGGCTGTTTCTTGCCTCTCTTTAGAAAGAGCGCTTCAGCGAGATCGAGAAAATCCGGCCGATGTCGTATTGGTCAAACACGATCGAATCCACGTCCGTCACCTGCTGGGTGTCGTAGTCGTCCCCCAGAATGTTCCGGATCGCAAACTCCAACTCATAGTCCGCGTTCGCGATATCTAGGACGCGGTTGTAGACGAAGTCCACGAAGATCGGCGGGTTCTCAATGACGCGGTTGTTCGGCGCGCCATTCTCAAGGAACATGATCCGCTCACTGGCGTAGTTGAAAAGGATCGTCGCCCGTGAATTGGCTTCGAAGTCCTTGTAGCCGATCTGGACGTTAGCCAAGTGGTCGGACTGACCTTGAAGCGCGCGATCGCTGACGACCGTAAACGTCGCCTCTTGCAGCGTGCCGTTCGCGTTGAACAACGACACCGGCGCGACGCCGCCTGTAACGTCCGACTGCGTGAACGTGTAGTTGGAGACGAACACGAGTTCCTTGGTCGACGCCCAGCCGCCGAGCCATCCGCCATCGAACCATTCGTCGATCGCGAAGTTCTTCTGGAACTCGAACTCGAAGCCGTAAACCTCGGCCGAGTCCGAGTTCACGAACGTCGACCGGCCGGCATCGCCGCCGCCGAGGCCGGACGCGGTGATCTCTTCGATCGGGTTCGTGATCTCCTTATAGAAACCGCCAAGGGTCACGTACTGTTCACGACCGAAATAGTACTCAGCGCGAACGTCAAAGTTGTTGATCTCCGAGTTCACGAGAAGCGCGTTACCGGTGGTGAGAATGTCGGTATTCGGATTAGTGAATTCCACAGGCCCGATCTCACGGAACTGCGGACGGACGATTGTCTGCGAGAAGCCGCCACGCACCTGAACGTCGTCGATCGGGTTCCAGGTCACCGTAACCGCCGGCAGGAAGTAGTCTTCGTCCAGCTCGGGGAAGCCCGTGATCGGCGCATTGCCGGTAATAAACGCCTCGGTGGTTTGCTCAGACGTTTCGTAGCGGACGCCCGCAGCGAGACGCAGATAAGGGCCAAGCTCCAGATCCGCGCCGGTATAGGCCGCGTGGACCTCGAGGTTGCCGACAAAGTTGTCAGGGTTGCCAATGCCGACGCCGCCTTGAACGAGATCGATGATGTCCGTCCCGACGACAGCATCAGAGAAGATCACGTCAACGCGGCTTTCGGCCAAGGCGCCAGCCGCAGCTTCGTCACCCTCAAACCGGAAGAACCGGTCGGAAGTGACGCGCTGCTTGTCGGTGTAGGCGTAACCAGCCTTGAGATCGAGGGCGTTGTCGCCGAGCACGACCGGAAGCACAAAATCGATGCCGCCGCCGAAGTTTTCATCGTCAAGACGCGTAAAACGCAGTGAAGACTGGTCAGCTTGCTGACCATCGAAGTCAAACCGGAAGATACCGTCTTCGTTGTTGTCTTCGAACCCGAAGAACCGCTCATACGGCGCATCCCGCGTCGCTTCGCCGTAGGCGACGCGCCAGTTCACGCCAAGATTGGCGAGCGTCGGAAACACGTGTTCGCCGTTGCTCTGGAATTGGAACACCTGGCGTTCGAAGAATTCCGTGAAATCGCCACGGACCCGGTTGCCGTCCGCATCCGTCCCGGTCTGGATCCGCGCCTCTTTGGTCGTGCTGCGAAGCACGAGCCCTGAAACGTTGATCTCGTGATTGTCGTAAATCTCCGCGCCGATCGACAGAAGGCCGTTGATGTCGACATTCTGCTGTGACGAGTCGATTTCAAAGGTTGCGCCCTGACCGCCGTCGAACGTGCCGTCAGAATTCACGCCTGTGATCCGGCGACGATTGCCGTTCCGGTTCACAAAGTCGGTGCTCATCCCGATCGTCGCCACAAAGCCAAGCGAAACGGCGTCGCTTTCATAAAAGCGCGAGCCGCCGCTCGCCCGGACGCCCCAGTTCGGCGGCGCCGACTGGCTGAAGAGAACCGACGTGCGCTCGTTGTCGATCGCAAGATCGATCGCGTTCTGCTCAGCTTCGGTCAGAGATCCTGGCGCAAGCTGTCGATCCGTAAAGAACGGCTGCAGCTCCGCCGGGACGCTGCGGGTGCCGTCATCGAAGCCGAGCCAGTCAATGCCGCCGCCGTCATAGGTCAGATAGTCGCTGGCGGTCGTAACGGTATCGAGCGCAAGGCTGCCCTCGACTTCGAAAAACGCTTCGTCCGGAATGCTCTTCAAACGAAGGTCGATCGCGCCGCCGCCGAATTCCGCCGAATACTCAGGCGAAAAAGTCTTCTGGACCAGAGATCCGCTGAGGATCGACGTTGGAAACAGGTCCAGCGGCGCAACCCGGCGCAGCGGCTCCGGGCTCGGCAACGGGTTGCCGTTCAACGTCGCCGAAGAATAGCGCTCGTTCAGACCGCGGACGATGACGAACCTGTCGTCTGCGAGCGAAAGACCCGTTACGCGCTTCAACGCGTCAGCGATGTTTGCGTCGCCGGTGCGTTCAAACGCTTCGGTGTCGAGCACCGCGGAAATTTCAGATGTCGCCCGCTTCTCGTCAGGAATATTGACGCCGCGAACGACGATTTCGTCGGTCACTGCCGATGTGTCTACCTGCGCGAGCGCATTCTGGGCGCCGGCCATCGCCGTCGTCCCGAGAAGCGCCACTAGCGCAGCCTTGTTAAACCTCTTCATCTTTCCACCTCTTGACGGCGCGAAGGCCGCAGCTTGTCACGAATGTCGTCGCAAACAGCCGGGGATCCGCGATGCGCATCCCCGGCCAAGGCCGCTTAGAGGCCGAAGGTCCAGCCGACGTACCAGTTGTCGTCGTCGTCCTCGACCGCGCCGATGTAGTCGACGCTGTCGAAGAAGGAGTCGAAGGTCGTCGGATCCGTCGCCGTCACTGCATCTTCATTGGCGCCCGGAACAAGCGCCGCGGTGACGCTATCATCCACGCCGACCGTCAGGGTGCTGGCTTGCGAAAGATCGTCGCCGTCGACATTGTTGGCGCCCGTCGCGTCGAAAAGCGCTTCGGTGTCATCTTCAAAGCCGTCCGGCGAGTCGCCTTCGCCGTCGTCGTCTGTGTCAATCTCAGTCGACGAGCCTTCAAACGATTCATTGTTGTCGACGATGTAGAGCGAACGGAACTGCAACGCGCCAGAGCCAGGCGTGCCGATCTGATCGACCGTCGCCTGTTCGTCGAGGTCGATCGCGGCGTCATCCCAGTTCGTGATGATGCCGTTCGCGTAAATGCCGGCCGAACCGCGACGGATCACCATGCCGGTGTCGCCGAAGCCGTCGCCCTCGTTGTCGCCGAAACCAACGTCCGAGGAACCGCCGACGAAGGTGAAGTTCGAAATGGTCGGGCTGGACCGCGGCGTGATGTCATTGTCGCCATTGCGGTTGTCGCCTTCGATGCCGCGATCGCCCGCGCCCTCACGCGTTTGAACCACAATCGCGTACTGGACGTTACCGACCCAGCCATCCGTCCAGTCGAGCGAGTCGTCGCCAGCGCCTGTCACCACAATGTGCTTTGCATTCGCCGCGCCGCCGAACCACTCCAGGCCGTCGTCGAGATTGTTGTGGACCTGAATGAAGTCAAACTCGCCTTCGCTGCCGACCGCCTGGAAGGCGATGCCATTGAGCTCGTCTTCGTCGTTCACGCGGAAGCCGGCGTACTGGACGCGCGTGTAGCTGATCTCGCCGGAATCGTCTTCAGCGTCCGCGCCGCCGAAGAGGCCCGAATTGCCTTCGCCGAACTTGACGCACTCCACGGTGCCGCCGGTCTGGCTCTCGTCGTTACAGTCGTTAATCGGCGCGTTGCCGGAGATAACGAGGCCGCCCCACTGACCGAAGTCATTGACCGGATCGACAGTGCCCAGAACGTCGGGACGGCTGGTCATCACGACCGGCGCCTGAGGCGTGCCGAGTGACCGGATCTGCGAACCACGCGAAATGATCAGGTAGTCCGAACCGCCGGATCCGAAGATCGTAACGCCCGGATTGATCGTCAGCGTCGCGCTGTCTTCATTGTCGTTGCCGATGAACACCGCGCCGCGCAGTTCATAGAGGTTGCCGCCGGTGAGCGTAAGGTCGCTCGTATAGACCGCCTGCGACACCACGCAGATGCGCTCTTCGCTGCGGCCCGCAGGGACGGTCTCGTTCGACTGGAACGTGCCTTCCGGGCAGCTGTCGGCGACTTCGCCGCCGGCGCCGGTCACGCCGTCAAGGGCGATGGTCCAGCCGCGCGCCCAGTTGTCGGCGCTGTCGTCGGTCGTGCCGTTCGGGAACGCGCCGACATAGTCAGTGTTGATCAGGAACGAGCTCAGCGTGCTGGCGTCAAACGCCGTCACGTTTGCTTCCGTCGGGCCCGGGAAAACGCCGTCGAGGGTGGTGCCGGCCGCGATGGTGTTGTTCGGGTCAGAATTGAACAGCGTTTCGATGTCGTCTTCGAAACCGTCCGGCGAGTCGCCTTCACCATCATCGTCCGTGTCGACTTCGGTGGAGGAGCCTTCAAAGTTCTCATTGTTGTTCGCCAGGAACAACGAGCGCAGCTGAAGCTCGCCGGTTGCGATCTGGTCGACGGTCGCCTGATCGTCAAAGTCGATCGCGGCGTCCTGGAAGTCGACGATGATGCCGTTGACGTACTTACCCGCGTTACCCCGGCGGATGACCATGCCGGTGTCGCCGGATTCGCCGCCGATGAAGGTGAAGTTGGCGAAGTTCGGGTTCGAACGCGGCGTGATGTTATTGTCGCCGTTCCGGTTGTCGCCTTCGATGCCGCGGTCGCCGCGCACTTCGCTCTGCTGAACGATCGCGAACTGGATGTTGCCAACCCAGCCGTCCGTCCAGTCGAACGAGTCGTCGCCCGCGCCGCTGACGATCGCGTAGCGGACGTCCGTCGTGCCGCCGAACCATTCGATGCCGTCGTCGAGATTGTTGTGCACCTGAATGAATTCGGCTGTGCCGCCATTGCCGGTGCCCTGGAAGGCGATGCCGTTCAGTTCGTCTTCGTCATTGACGCGGAAGCCGGCGTACTGGACGCGAACGTAGCGGAGCGTCCCGAAGTCGTCGGCCGGGTCCGCGCCGCCGAAGAGGCCCGAATTCCCTTCGCCGAACTTGACGCACTCCACTGTGCCGCCGGTCTGGCTCTCATCGTTACAGTCGTTGATCGGCGCGTTGCCGGAGATAACGAGGCCGCCCCACTCGCCAAAGGCTTCCGGGTCGCCGCTCGACTCGCCGTCATTCACGTCGCCGTCTGCGATGTCGGCCGCGGAGGTGAAAACGATCGGCGCGTCGGCCGTACCGTCGGCGATGATCTGCGAGCCGCGCGAAACAACGATGTAATCGTTGCCGGCGGAGCCAAACAGCGTTGAGCCTGGCGCAATCGTCAGCGTCGCATTGTTGGCGTTGTCGTTGCCGATGAAGACTGCGCCCTCGATCGCATAGGTGCCGAGCGGCAGACTTAGATCGGTTTGAATTGTGCTGCCGCCATCGATCGCGCAAACCGCGATCTCGACGCCGCCAACGCTGAGCGCGTCCGTCCCGGAGCGCTCCACCGTGCCAGCCGGGCAACCCGCCGCCGGGACAAAGTCAAGGTCAGGGCCCGTTGGGCCGGTCTGACCGCCGCCGACCGTGACAGGTCCGGTGCCGCCGAGCGATTCGACGTCGGCTTCAGAGCAGGCGGCGACAAGCGCGAGCGCGCTGCCTGCCAGCATGATGGAACGAGAGAAGGATTTAAGGCGCATGTCTTGACCCCCGCGGAGTGTTTGGCGCGATAAGAAAACTTGACGTACGACGCCCCACGCGCCGCCATCACACCCCGCGGGTAAGCCCGCTACATGACAGGCTGTTGAATGTATTGTTTCAGAAATGTGACAACACGCTATGCGCGAGGTGGAGTCTTGCGCACTAAATGCGCAATTGATCTCGAAACGTCTGTATTCGCTTTTATTTGCGACCCAGGATGCGTCTGTTTAGTCCCTTGCCGGCATTGAACTAAAAGCGGATTAGATGGCGCATTGGGTCTTTTATGTAACGGCGTTGGTCGTTGGGTTGGTGATCGGCTCCTACCTGAACGTTGTTATTTCGCGTGGTCCGGTGAATTGGGGACTAATTCCCGCGGGAAATTCGCATTGTTCCGGGCCTCGGTCGCAATGCCCGAGCTGCGGCGGCGGGATCAGCGCAATCGACCTCATTCCAATCGCGTCTTACTTTTTGTTGAGAGGCAAATGTCGGCGCTGCGGCGACGCCATTTCACCGAGATATCCGATTGTGGAGGGGTTGGGCGGAATCGCGTTCTGCGTTTCGGCATTCGTCTTTGGACTTGGCGTCGAATGGGCGCTCGCCTGCGCGTTCGCCGGCATGGCGATCGCGTTGGCCTTTATTGATTTCGAGACGACGTATCTGCCCGACGCGCTGACCATGCCGATGCTGATCGGCGGGATCGCCGTCAACACAGTGGATCTGTTCGCGTCATGGCCAGAGGCCCTTCTCGGCGCCGGCCTTGGCTACGCGGTGTTCGAGGCGATCCGTAGAGGGTATCGCGCGATCCGGGGGCGCGACGGACTTGGCCAGGGCGATTCGAAACTTCTCAGCGCCATTGGCGCCTGGGTTGGGGCGAGCGCACTGCCCGGCGTCGTGTTCGCCGCGTCCATTGGCACGCTCGTGATTGTCGCAGCGCAAGGGCGGCTATCCGACCAACGCGCGGAGTTGCCTTTCGGTCCCGGCCTCGCCGCCGCCGGCCTCGCCGCGCTTTGGCTTACCGCCCTTTAAAGTTCGCGGCGCGTTTTCCCAGCACCGCCGCAACGCCTTCTTTGCAATCGTCGCTCGCGATCGCGAGGCGCTGCAGTGCGGCTTCGTACGCGGCGGCGTTTTTCACGCCGTCCTCTGCGGCGGCGCGGAAGGCGCGCTTAGTGAGGCCAAGCGCGATCGGCGCGCGCGTCGCAAGACCTTCAGCCCACGTGTTCGCTTCCGCCAGCGCGCCGTCGCCAGCGGCGACGCGATTAACGAGCCCCCACTCCAGCGCGCGGTCCGCCGCGATTTTTTGCGCTTCGATCGCCGCCTCGTACGCGCGCGCATAGCCGATCTGTTGGGTCAGGATCCAAGAGAGCCCGCCGTCAGGGACAAGTCCGATGTTCGCGAACGCGCTCATCAGATAGGCGTCTTCAGCCATTACCCGCAGATCGCAGGACAGCGCGAGGGTCATCCCGATCCCCGCGGCCGGGCCATTGATCGCCGCGATCACCGGCTTCTCCATGGACCGCAGGACGCTCAAGAACGCGCCGTATTCTGCGTTCAACACGTCTTCAACGACACGCGTCTGCGCGATGTCCTTGATGTCCGCGCCGGCTGAGAACGCGCGGCCTTCGCCCGTCAATACGACCGCTCGAACGTCAGGCGCTGCCGAGGCTGCGCATAAAGCGTCAAGGAGTTCGCGCCGGAGCGTTTCATTGAAGGCGTTCAACGCGTCCGGCCGCTTCAGCGTCACCTGGACGACGTGGTCGGTCTTCTGGTCGTAGGAAACCGTGTCGTAGGAAGCGGGCATTCGGCGTCTCCCTTGGGCTAGATAGCGTTCTGTCGTCCGCACTCGTGTTTCGGACGCCTGTCCAATTATGCGCCTGTCCGCCGCGAACTCAAACCGCCTTTGGCAGCCGCAGTCGCGAAGAGTGCGCGTCGGCGTCGACGCGGTTGCGCGCTTCGCGTAAATCGCATGGCCCGCAAGTCCATCGCAGACATCTATTCGGAGCGCCGCCATGATCGACAGCCGTTTTTTCCGTGAGGATTGTTACATCGACGGCGAATGGGTCGGCGGCGGCGACGGCCGGACAAAAGTGAACAATCCCGCCACGGGAGAAGTCATCGGATCAACGCCCCGCTTCGGCCGCGATGAAACCAGGCGCGCAGTAGACGCGGCGGAGCGCGCGTTCAGGGAATGGCGACGCGTCTCGGCCGAAGCGCGGGGCGACGCGTGCCGGCGCATCCACGACGCGCTGATGGACAACCAGGATGAGCTTGGCCGCCTCTTGACCATCGAAATGGGCAAGCCCCTCGCTGAAGCGAAAGGCGAAGTCGCTTACGCCGCGCGGTTCTTCAAATGGTTCGGCGAAGAGGCGCGCCGCATGTATGGCGACGTCATCCCTTCGCCCTTTCCCGACAAGCGGATCATCGTGACGAAAGAGCCCGTCGGGGTCGTCGGCTCAATCACCCCCTGGAATTTTCCGACCGCCATGATCGCGCGCAAGGCCGCGGCCGCCCTTGCTGCCGGCTGCTCGATTGTCTGCAAGCCGGCGAGCCAGACGCCTTTTTCCGCCCTCGCCTATGGCGTGATTGCCGACGAGGTTGGGCTGCCAAAAGGCCTCATCAATATCGTAACCGGCTCCGCGGCGGCGATTGCGGATGAATTCTGCGAAAACCCCGCGGTTCGGAAGATCACATTCACCGGGTCGACCCAGGTCGGCAAGGGCCTCGCCGCCAAGGCCGCCGCGCACATGAAACGCGTCTCCATGGAGCTGGGCGGCAACGCGCCGTTCATCGTCTTCGACGACGCCGACCTTGACCGAGCGGTCGAGGGGGCGATGATCTGTAAATATCGGAACTCCGGCCAAACGTGCGTGTGCGCGAACCGCATCTATGTCCAGTCATCCGTCTACGACGCGTTCGTGGAAAAGTTTGCAAAGGCGGCCGGCGCGATGAAGGTGGGCAACGGCCTCGAAGACGGCGTCGTCCAGGGGCCTCTCATTGATGACGGCGCCGTCGCGAAGGCGGAGGAGCACATTGAGGATGCGGTCTCTCGCGGCGGCGCAGTGGTCGTCGGCGGCGGGCGTCACGACAAAGGCCTGACCTTCTTCCAGCCAACCGTCATTCGCGAAGCGACGCAGGATATGCTGATCGCGCGGGACGAGACCTTCGGACCCGTGGCGCCTGTGTTCAGGTTTGAAACGGAGGAAGAAGCGATCAAAATGGCGAACGCCACCGAATACGGTCTCGCCTCCTATTTCTACACGAACGATCTCGGCCGCGTATTTCGCGTTTCGGAGGCGCTCGAATACGGCATGGTCGGCGTCAATGAAGGCGTCCTGTCGACGGAAGTTGCGCCTTTCGGCGGGGTGAAAGACTCCGGCGTCGGCCGCGAAGGCTCGAAGTATGGCCTCGACGATTACGTCAACGTGAAATACGCGCTGATCGGCGGGCTTGGCGCGTAGCCGCTTCGCCTGGCGTCACCAACTCGCCAACAATTTGCACACGGATGTGATTGAAGCGATGCGAGCGTTTGATCGGATCGACCGATCAATTCGCCCCGCCCCGCGAACGTCCTGCTCCCGGCTCTTCAACGTCATTTTGTCGCATGTCCTTTGGTCGGATGCGGCGACGGAAACCCACCCGCCATATCGTTCGTGGGTTGGGGTTTTTGTCGACGTTACCTTTAGGAGAACCGATCATGCGCCTCACACGGAACAATACAGCCTGCGCCGCAGTCAGCGTGCTCGCCGCAGCGGGTTCGCCCGCGACGGCCGGCGACTATCTCAAGGACGGCGATGTTTATGTCTCGCTCTCCGGCGCGGCCGTCTTCCAGCAAGACTCGGACAATGAAGGCGTCTTCCCCGATGGCTTCACGACCGGCGCCGGCGCATCAATCCCAGCCGGCACGGCGCTGCCCGCCGGAAGCGCGGTTGGCTGGAGCACTGAGTTCAACACCGGCTTTGCGACGTCCGGCGCGGTCGGCTTCGCCTACCGCTCGGGTTTCAGAAGCGAACTTGAGGTCTCCTATCAAGAAGCGAACGTCGACGCCCACACCGGCGTTTCCGCGGCGGGCATTGACCTCAGCGCGGAGGACGCCGGCGTTCTTATCACGGGTTCGAACAATATCGGCGTCAACGTCGCCGATCTCGTCGCCGACGGCCAGGGGGAGCTAAACGCTCTCTATGTCATGGCGAACGTCTATTATGACTTTAAAATCGCCGGCCGCGTAACGCCTTATGTGGGCGGCGGCGTCGGCGTCGCCTTCGCCAATGTGGACTACGTCCCGTCCGGCGTATCGATTATTGAAGATGATCAGACCGCGTTCGCTTACCAGCTAATGGCGGGACTTACCGTTCCGGTCGCCCCTCGGGTCGATGCGTTCGTCGGCTACCGCTACCGCGCCACTGAAGACCTCGACGCACGCGCTGACCTCTTCGTCGCGGACTTTGAGATCGAGAACCGCGCCTCGCAGGCGGAAGCGGGTTTCCGCGTGCGGTTTTAGTCACATAACAGCCCGCGCTGGCCCCGGAAACGGCGAATTGCAGCGCGGACCGCGCCGGATTAACCTTTCGTTTACCAAGCTGAAGAGAGTCTTTTCTCTGATAAGCAAACGCGGGGGCGGCTGCTGTGAACGAAGCAATCAAGATCCGGCGCGCGTCGCCGGTGCGGGAACTCTTTGAGACGCTTGGCGCGACGCCAAGCACACGGTCGATGCGCGCGGGGCTCTTCTTTCGTCATCTGCGGGACGGCCCGGAAGGCGCCGCCGCCGCGCGCGAGATGATGCGCCGCATCCGGAACGAAAAGCCGGACGCAGGCAAGTGACAGGCGCGGCGTCGCCGGATGAAACGTCTCCTGCTCCGCCCGTCCGGGCGATTTCGTCTGCGGTCATTTTGTCCGGCGCATACCTTGCGGCTCAATTCGGTCTGATCACGCTTCCCGGACTTGGACCCGTTCCCGCTTGGGGCGTCAGCGCGTTTCTGAAAGCATCAGGGATCATCACGCTCGCGCTGACCGCGCTGATGACCATGCGGGGTGTTGACCGCTTGCTGGCGCTCGCCCTTGGGCTTTCCGCGATAGGCGATATCGCGCTTGCCTGGTCGCCCTCGCAATTGCTCTTCGGCATGGGCGCCTTCGGCGCCGCGCACTTGGTTTATGTTGCGCTCTTTCAGCGGCGTCTCGCTCGTGACGGCGTAAACCGGACGGGGCTGGCGGCCGCGGCTGGGGTGATTGCAATAGGCGCCGCGTTGATGGCGTGGCTTTGGCCGGCGATGGGCGCAATGGCGATCCCATCGTTCGGGTACATGGCTGTCCTGTTCGCGATGGCCGTCCTTGCATTGTCAACGCGCGGCTTCGCGCTGGCGGCGTTGGGCGCCGTCTCATTCGTTGTCTCCGACGCAATGATCGCGATCGGGCTCTACAGCCCGGAGGTTCCCATTCCGCCGGGCGCGGTCTGGATCACATATGTCGCCGCGCAGGTGCTTATTTTCATCGGTATGCAGAGAACTGCGCGTTAAAAAACGCGGGAGAACCGCCGCCCTCCCGCGTTCCAGAATAGTGACGTTGGCTGGCGCTAGCGCTTCGAGAACTGGAAGCTGCGGCGGGCTTTCTTGCGGCCGTACTTCTTGCGCTCGACAACGCGGGCGTCGCGGGTGAGGAACCCGCCCTTTTTCAGGACGCTGCGCAGTTCCGGCTCATAGAATGTCAGCGCGCGGGCGATGCCATGGCGCACGGCGCCCGCCTGGCCCGACGGACCGGAGCCCGCGACGGTGCAGATGACGTCATACTGGCCATTGCGCTCCGCCGCGACGAGCGGCTGCTTAATGATCATCTGCAGAACCGCGCGGCCGAAATACTCCGTATGGTCCTTTTTATTGACGGTGATCTTGCCGGAGCCCGGCTTGATCCAGACGCGCGCGACGGCGGTCTTGCGCTTGCCGCTGGCGTAAGATCGGCCAAGCTCGTCAATCTTCGGCTCAGGCAGCGCATGCTCTTCGGTCGCTTCGACGACGCCGGCTTCTTCGGCGGCGCTTTTAAGGTCTTCAAGAGAGGTCGTGCTCATATCGGTCAGGCTTCCCGCTTGTTCTTGGGATTCATCGCCGCGACGTCGAGCGGCTCGGGGCTTTGCGCCTCATGCGGATGATCAGGGCCGGCGTAGACCTTCAGTTTGGTCATCTGCGAGCGGGCGAGCGGCGAGTCTTTCGGCATCATCCGTTCCACCGCCTTCATCACGACGCGTTCGGGATGCGCGCCGCCGAGGATCTTCTCCATCGTGCGTTCCTTGATCCCGCCGGGATAGCCGGTGTGCCAGTAGAACTTCTTGTCGGTCATCTTCTTGCCGGTGAAGACGACCTTGTCCGCATTGACGACCACGACGTGATCGCCGGTGTCGATGTGCGGTGTGAAGGCGGGCTTGTGCTTGCCGCGCAGGCGCATGGCGATGAGCGAGGCGAGCCGGCCGACGACGAGGCCTTCGCCGTCGATCAGGATCCACTTGCGCTCCACCTCGCCCGGTTTGGCCGAGTAGGTTTTCATTGCTCTCAATCCGCTGTTGGGGGCGTTCAGCCCCAAAAACCGAAGCGCGGGGGATAGGCCCCACGCCCGGCTTCGTCAACAGCGTTCAGAATTTATCAGCGAAAACAGTGGCATTTGAGTGTGGTAAAATATTACCTCAAATCGCGAGGCGATATTTTAGATGACGTACACCGCACACTAGATCTGGATTTCCGCCCAAAACTGGGTCGGTCAGTAAGGCTTATGCCGTCTCGTCTTCGCCGTCTCCGTTGGTCCCGACTTGGGCAGCTACCGCGTATTCGGTCCTTCAGGGCGAAGTCGTTTTGAAACCGGACTTAGAAATGCTGCAAAATCATCTCTCAGAGTCATAACCTCGAGCGTTACTTTTTCGACGTCCTCTATAGTGAACCGATATTTCGATCGTACTTTTGAGTTTTTGATATCCTGGATCTTGGCTTGTTCAGCCAAGCTTGTTGGTGTGTAGATACGCGCCCAGACATATTTACTGACTACTGGACGGTTTTTCGCATCGCAATCTATTGTGATTTCTGGCACCCAAACTCCGTGAACCAAACGGTTACGTTTTGTATTTTTCTTACGCAGTCTTTCGAGCAACGAACTAAGCTCTCTAAATTCGGTTGTCGTAAGATTTAATTCTGCAAGCCCACTAATTAGATCGATTATTTGCTTAATCCCTGAGCAATTAGAAAAAACAACCCCGACAGTGGAATATGGACCTCCCATCAAAGTGTGGGTGAGCGATTGTAAAGTCTGTTCCAGGCTGCTCCACTTGCCCATAAAACGGCCCAAGGATTGATCGCGTTCAGGCACTCGTTCCGAAACAATGTAAAGTGTGGTTGGATGCCGTTCCGAATCCGGAGGCATTTCCCTGACGTACTTAAACTCGGAAACATTTATGTTTGGCTTTTCACTGGCGTCAGTCATGAGAGCACAATACCGACCACTTTCCGTTAAGAAGATGAACTAGGCGGCAATTTTGACAATCGCCTTCTGACGATGCCAGGAGCAATAGCTTTCTCCGGTTGTTTATTTGAGAACCGCCAAGCAGAGACCGTCGCGTCAAATCGCCATCTCCACCACCATCCCGTCAAACGCCGGCGCGACGCCGTCGGGGACCATGTCGAGAAGCGTCCGATAATCCATCGTGACGTGGAGATTGGTGAGGATCGCCCGGTCGGGACGAACGCGGTCGATCCACGCCATCGTCTTCTCATAGTGCGCGTGGGAGCCGTGCGGCGTCATCTGCAGGCAATCGACGATCCAGACCTTGACGCCGTCGAGGATCGACCAGCTTTCTTCAGGCAGATCAACGACGTCCGCGGAATAGGCCAGATCCCCGATACGGAACCCGTGTGAGCGCACGCTCCCATGCTCCTGCAGGAACGGGACGATCGGGATCGCGCCGGACGGCCCCGAGATCACGAACGCCTCGCCTGCGGGCGGCAACGGAACCTCCTCCAGGATCGGCGGATACCAGCTGCCCTCCGGCTGCTTGAAGCAATAGCCGAAGCGGATAGGCAATTCGCCGGAGGTCTCGCGGCTGAAATGCACCGGCACGCGGGCGCGCTGCTGGATCGCCAACGCGCGCAAGTCATCTAACCCGTGGGTCTGGTCGGCGTGGTCATGGGTGATGACGACGGCGTCGAGGCGCTCGACTTCCGCCGCCAGCAGCTGCGCGCGCATGTCGGGCGAGGTGTCGATGAGGACGCTCGTCACGCCATCGCGCGGGTATCGGCCGTCCGCGTCGGACAATTCAACGAGCAAGGAGCATCTGGTCCGGTGATTTTTGGGCTCGGCCGGGTCGCATGCGCCCCACTCCCCGCGTCCGCCGGGCCCGCCGACCCGCGGCACGCCGCCGGACGAACCGCAGCCGAGAATGGTCGCGCGAAGCGTTTTCGTCATGCGTCGCCCAACGCGGCGCGGTCAGCCTTTGCGAACAGGCGAAAGAAATTGTCCGTCGTGACGGCGGCGATTTCCTCCGTACTGACGCCTTTTATCTCCGCGAGCTTCTCCGCCACATGGACAAGATGCGCCGGCTCGCAGCGACGTCCACGATGTGGAACCGGCGCGAGATAGGGGCAGTCCGTCTCAATAATCACGCGGTCGAGCGGAACCGCTTCGGCGACGGCGCGCACGTCATCCGCATTCTTGAAGGTGATGATCCCAGAGAATGCGACGTACCCGCCCAGATCAAGCGCGAGTTTCGCAAGCTCCATGCCGCTGGTGTAGCAATGCATGAGCGGAATGAAGGCTTTGCGCACGGCGGCGTTCGACAGCTCCGCCATCATCTCCGCGTCCGCTTCGCGGGTGTGGATGATCAGCGGCAGGCCCGTCTCCTGAGACGCCTCTATGTGCTTGCGGAAGACGATGAGCTGATCTTCCCGCGGCGAATAATTGTAATGAAAATCGAGCCCACACTCCCCGACGCCCACGACGTCCGGTTCGGCGCAGAGATCGACGAGAAAGTCAGTCGTCAGATCCGGATGCTCAACGGCGTAGTGCGGATGCGCGCCGACCGACCGCCAGGCGAACGGCAGCGCAACCGAGATGCGTTTGATCTCGTCCGTCGAAGCGATCTTGTCGGAAATCGTCAACATCCCCACAACGCCCGCGTTACGGGCGCGCGCCACGACCTCGCCCAGATCCTCGGCGAATTTATCCGAGTGCAGATTGACGTGGCTGTCGATCAGCATACCAACCTCTACCGGTTCGCCACGGCGCGGCTCATCCGCCCGATATCAGCGCGCGCGAGAATACGCCAGACGGCGCCCGCGACCTGCGCGCGATCAAGATTGAGACCCTGGCCCCGCGAGAATTGTTCTCGCGCGGCGTCATACGCCGCCACAAGAGAGCGAACGAGCTGCTCCGGGGCGCCGTCCGCCGCGTTGCGCCTGACAGTGTCCGCGAGCCGTTCGCCGAGAAGCGCGACAAAAAGCTCATACGCCGCCTCGCCGCCTCTTGCGGACAGTCGGCCAATCGCGTCCGGCTGACGGGCCGCGTCGCTCGCGCGCATGAACTCTTCAACGGCTGCGAGCGCCATCGCGCCGTCGTTCGTCGACAATCGAAGCCCCAGTCCTGGCCTCCCCCGCGCGCCATCGACGAGACGATCAATCTCATTGAGGGCGATGTCCTCCCCCGCTTCAAGGAATGATCTGACGGCGGCGTCTGTCAGCGGGCGTAATGTCAGAACCCGGCAGCGCGATCGTATCGTCGCCAGTAGACGGCCGGGCTGCGAAGTCGTCAGCATCAAGACGGCGCGCGCAGGCGGCTCCTCCAACACCTTCAAGAGCGCGTTCGCGGCGTTGCGGTTCAACTCGTCCGCACTGTCAACAATCGCCGCGCGCCAACCGCCCATCGCCGCCGTACGCGACAGAAAGCTCCCAAGGGCCCGCACGGTGTCGACGGAAATCTCCGTAGCGAACTTCTGGGTCTTTTCGTTCCAGGCTCGGCGCGCAACGAAGAGATCAGGATGCGCGCCCGCCGCGATGAGCGATGCCGCCCGCCGGCCGTCGGCGTCATCCTCCTCAGCGCCGAGGAGAATGCGCGCCGTCTGGAAGGCGAACGTCGCCTTGCCGACGCCGTCGGGTCCGGCGATTAGCCAGCCATTGGAAAATGAGCCATCCCTGATCCGATGACGCACAGCGCTCATCGCCTCCTCATGGCCGAACAGGCGCGCGCGCGCCTCAGGCATCCGGAACGGCGATGGCGGCGGGCCCTTGTCGTCATCGATGGCCTTTGGGGCTCTAGCCATTCGCGGCCCGCCAGGCGGTGACAATTGGCTCAACGTGCGCGCTGATCTTGTCGGCGACGACATCTGGATCATCGCTCGCGTCGACGATCACATGGGTCGCTGGCGAGCGCTCCGCAATTTCGCGAAAAGCCGCCCTCGCCTTTTGCTGAAACGCCTGACCCTTGTCCTCGAAGCGCGTTTCATCGTCCGTTGGCGTTCCATTGCGCGCGGCGATGCGCGCCGCTGCGGCCGCTTCATCTAAGTCCAGGACGACCGTAAGCGTCGGTCCGTCACCGCCCACGACTTCCCGATCAAGCGCCTCGATAAACGTCGCCGGCGCCGCGCCGGCAGCCCCCTGATATGCCCGAGTTGAGTCAGAGAACCGGTCGCAGATGACAATCGTCCCTTTCGCTCTCGCCGGGTTGATGGTCGACCGCAGATGCTCCGCACGCGCCGCATACATCAATAGCGTTTCCGAAATTGGCGACCAGTCGTCAGCCGCGCCCGACACGACGAGGTCCCGGATACGCTCCGCATTGGGCGTCCCGCCGGGTTCGCGAGTCAACAAGGCCTCGACGCCCAGCATCGCGAACCGTTCGGCAAGGCGCGCCGCCTGCGTCGACTTGCCGACGCCGTCAGCTCCTTCAAAGACAATAAACGGCGCGCGCCTGAGCGATGTCATGAGTTGCGTCCGCGTCACTGTTGCGCGGCGTCCGCGCCGCCGCCCGCGACGGGCCCGTCCGCGGGCTCAGGTTTCAATAGCAGCTTGCGCGCTCCAAGGATGATTTTCCCGACAACGCCGAGTTCGACTGCGTCTTCGGCGACGAAGACCGGGTAGTCCCGCGAAGCGTCTCCGACTTTCAACCGAAGATACCCGGCCTGGCGCCCCTTTTGAACCGGCGCGACGAGCGGCCCCTCATAGACAACCCGCGCCACGACGTCATTGAGCGCCGTGCGGTGGAGGATCAATTCAACGTCTTCGCGCACCAAAAGCGGAACCTGCGCCGTCTCGCCGCCGAAGACTTCCGCTGCGCCCACAACATCGCCCGCCTTGTAGAGCGTGCGCTTTCTAAAGTCGTTGAACGCCATTACCATCAGGCGCAGGCTTTCACGAGCGCGAGCCCGTTGGTCTTCAAGCCCATTGACGACGATGATCCGCCGCACGCCTTCACGCGCCGCCGATCCGACGACGCCGTAACCGGATTCATCCGTATGCCCGGTTTTGAGGCCGTCCGCGCCGACAAATTCGCCGAGGAGCGGGTTGCGGTTCGGTTGACGGATCTTCTCCCAGGTGAATTCGCTCTCGGAGAAAATCCCGTAATGGTCCTGGTGCTCTTTAATGATCATCCGCGCGAGCGCGCCGAGATCGCGCATGCTCATCTTGTGGTCCGGATGCGGCCAGCCCGTCGCATTGGCGAATGTGGAGTCTTCAAGTCCCCACTCGCGGGCTTTGAGATTCATTAAGTCCACGAAGGCGTCTTCCGACCCGGCGATATTCTCCGCGATGACAATGCACGCGTCATTGCCGGACTGGATAATCGCCCCGCGCAGCAAGTTGCGAAGCTTGATCTTCGCGCCTTCGCGCACCCACATCTTTGAGCCGCCCGTGCGCCAGGCTTTGACAGAGACGTCGAAGTCGTCCTCGAGCGATAGCTCATTCGCCTTCAGCTTCTCCAGGACGATCGCGACCGTCATCAGCTTGCTCATGGACGCCGGCGCCGTTGGCGTGTCCGCATCCTTTTCGAACAGGATCTCTCCCGTTTCGTAGTCCATGATGAGCGCGTGCGTCGCCGCCGTTTCGATCGGCGGCGCGCCAATGGCGAGCGCGGCGGTCGGAGTCGAAATCAGCGTGGCGATCGCCGCGCAAGCGCGAAAAATAAGCGACGGCATGTCAATAACACGAACAAATGAGCGTTTGATCTGCGCGCCATGAGCGCGCGCGAGGCACTTTATCATTGCGCCGCGCCGCACTTAAACACCAGTGGTCGCGATGAACCTCAAGTCCCGCGGCGCCAATCGTCGTCTATCGTCCCGCTTGGGAGACGTCGGGCGTTGACGCAAGGACGCGCTCGGAGACCGGCTCGATCACCAACGCCGCTTGGTGTCCGGCGGCGCGGACGCGGGATAGCGCGTCCTGCGCGCCATCGGATTGGTCGAATGGTCCAATGCGGAAAGCGTAACCGCCATCGCCGCGTGGCAGGATCGCGAAATCAGGCGCAGCGTCGCCAAACACTTCCGTCAACGCCGCGTGGGCGCGCTCGACGGCGTCAAAAGTCTCGTAAGCGCCGACATCAATCCACGTCTGCGCAGCGGCGTAAGCCTTGGGGCGCGTTTGCGACGTGAAGACGAGCAGAGTCTCAAGATCAGCCGTTAACGATGGCGACGTCGTCGCCACCGCATTTCGGCGCGCGACGCGACGTTGGTCTTGCGGGGCGCGGCGCGCGATACGCCGGGCGTTCATTGGCAGCGACGCTTCGCGCAGATACTTCACTCGCACCCGCGCAAGCCCCTTTTCACGAAAGCCCAGTTGGCGCGCCGCCGCCTCGGACAAATCGATAATGCGATCGTCCACGAACGGCCCCCGATCGTTTACGCGCACGACCAGGCTGCGCCCGTTTTCGAGGTTGTGGACCTCGACCATGGTCGGCAAGGGAAGCGTCTTGTGCGCGGCCGTGAGGAGATTTCGATCGAACCTTTCTCCATTTGCCGTGGGTCGTCCGTGAAACCTCGCCCCATACCAGGAGGCCATGCCAACTTCATCGTAGTTGGGATCAGCTTGAGGCCGGTAGGTCCGGCCGTCGATTTTGTACGGCGCGCCGATCTTGTGGTGCGGCGCGACGGTTCTCCCGCCTGACGGGCCGCCAGTCGCGCAGGCCGCGAGGCCGAGCGCACCCGCGGCCAACGCCGCACCTCTAAATCCGGACGCAGCAAGATTTGTCCAGCGTTTCATGGCGCTCTCCCGGCCCGACCAAGTTGGGATCAAGCTTCGACGTTGTTACCAAAGTCCTAACGCATGGACCGGCGCTGCGCCATCAAGGGGGGTTTTCTTGCGGCGCGATCGCGGTCAGAAAGCCCTCTTCGGCGTTGCGCCTTGCGTTTCGCTCCTAGGATGGGTGGCCGAGTGGTTGAAGGCACCGGTCTTGAAAACCGGCAGGCGTTTGCGCGTCTCGTGGGTTCGAATCCCACCCCATCCGCCACTCTCGCGGCTTTGGACTGGACAGGCGTTTCCGCACGAAGGTCGTCTCACCCACGCGTCTTAAGATCGCGCGCCAAAGGCGCGCGTAGGGTTCGAACCCCACCCCATCCGCCACTCTCGCGGCTTTGGACTGGACAGGCGTTTCCGCACGAAGGTCGTCTCACC
>JBCBSQ010000007.1:0-134191 GCA_039819085.1 Pseudomonadota bacterium | reverse complement strand
AACGGCGTCCGGGTCAGTCCCTCAAACTGTTCGCGATCGCCCACGAACCGCCCGGCGTCATCTTCGCGCCAGACAGGCGTCAATCCCGACACGACCGCGTGGAACTGGCCTTCGGCGACGTTGTCGGCAAGGGTCTCCGCCGCCACCGTCCGAATGCGATCATTGAGGCGCGCCTGTTGCGACAGAGACTGAATAAAGACGGTCATGACGATCGCCGTGATCGCCAACGCGACGAGCATCTCCACCAGCGACAAGCCGCGCTGCGACCGCGCAAAACCGCTCGCTAAATCCGATCCGATCTTACGCCGGCGCGACACTCTCTTCCGAGCGTTTGAAAGAATAGGCGACAGGACTGCCTGAAAAGGGGCCGAGGCGATGCTCCAACTCAAACCCATAGATCGACCGCCTCTTCAATCGCTGGCGCCGAACCCGATTTTATACGCGTATAGTTGCGCGTGCGCTCAGCGACACAACCCTGGCTTTTTCTGCTGCACAACAAAATGGAAACGACACCGAAAATAGCAGTTAAATCGTTGGCGAAACTTAACGGGACGATTGACAATCCGTAAGCTTAGTTTTAGCACGGAGGAGTTGGGACTAGATTGGGGGATCGATCGATTTAGAGCTCCTTTGGGGGGAGAATCGTAGAGTTAAGAGGAAGAATCCCTCGCTCGAATTGTTGGTCTTCTTTAGACCAGCCGAAACGACATTCTCATACGCTTTTGCCCCATAGCTTTCGTCCCGACTGTGTAACACTATCGGAGGCAATGATGCGCTTGAAAACTACCCTTCTATCTGGCTGCGCAGTCCTTTTCTGCGCGACGGCCGCCCACGCGGGTGAGCTGCAGGCTAACATTCAGAATATCAACAACTTCACGGGAACTGGCGCCGGCGGCGTTAACCCTGTGCTCGAGATGGATACGGACCTCGCGCCGAATCCGCAGTTCCCGGACACGGACCGGACGACAGTCGAAACCGGCCCCGTTGAACTGTCCGAAGCTCGCGACTTTAACGTCGCGCTCGGCAAGTACATGCCGGCTCATTTCGAAGTGAACCTCGACGACATTGTTCCGGACCTGAATATCGTTCCGGGCAACAACAACATGATCATCACGATCGATCTCACGGGCCCGGCGCAATGGAAGCAGGACTTCTCGCCAGCCGAGATCATTCGCGCCGGCGAAGACGACGTTGATTCCCAGGGCGCTTTCGGCAGCCTCATCAAGGCCGGCGAAAAGACGGCGACGTTCAGCTTTGACGCGGCTGAAGGCGGCGAGACCGACATCGGCTTCATGCTGCCGATCGCGTTGACTGAATGCGCTGCGACGTTCGTTCAGTTCACCATCACGGATCCGGATCTTCCGGGCCAAGCGCGTAGCCTCGAACAGCCGCTTCAGCTGACAAGCTGCGGCGAAGACGCGGTCTTCATCTCGAACTTCATTTCGCCGAAGGACCTCGAAGTCGACTATGATCTGGAAGACCCGTTCGAGCTTTTCCTCGACGACGTGCAGTTCCCGGGCGACTCTTCAAAAGGCGTTGGCCTCTTTGTTGACGACGACTTTGGCGTCATCGACTTTAAAGTGAAGAATGCGCTCTTCTCTCTGAAGGCGAAGGACCTCCTGTCCGCCGGTGAGCGTACGTTCCGCTATGTGGACGCCAGCGACATCGCAACCTACTCGATCGGTTTCGAGTTCAAGGACGCGACTGGCATCGCGGGCGTCGGCTTCACCACGCCGGGCTGCCCTGCCGGCCCTGGACCGAGCGGCGTTTATCCCCCGATCAATGATGTCGTCACGATCACCATGACGGGCGCGGAAGTGATTTCGTGCTTCGACCTCGACCAAAGCACGATCGGCCCGAACGGAAAGCAGGAAGGCGCAGCGCTTCTGTTCATCCTGTCGGCCCAGAATGGCGCGATCAAGACCCAGGACGTCGACGTCGTGAACTACTCGATCGTCCTCGACGAGACGCCTGGCTTCACCGGCGCGCAAGTCCAGGATCCGGAAGGCGATCCGTCGCCGCGGGCCATGCTGTCCGCAGACGGCAACGTCATCGAGACTCTGGTCAACTACGAAGAGGACAATGGCGAAGACGCGTTCCGCATCGTTCGCTCTGGCCTCATCTTCGGTCCGTTTGACTGGGTGAACGACAACAACAACCGCGAATCCAAGAGCGCGTTCCGCGTCACCGGTCTTCCGAAGCTGGAAGATCGCGATGAGCACGGCAACGTGAAGGCGGGCACGGTTGAAGGCCTGACGGAGTACCGCGGTGCGGTGATCCTCAACAAGTCGTCCAAGGGCATCGAAGGCGCTTGCGAATTCACCGTTCGCGAAGACCTGATCGAGCACGGCGAAACTGTGATCTACGGCGGCGCGCTTGACGAGATCCTCAGCGGCGGCGGCGCCCGCTTCACGGACGTTCACTGCGCCGGCCCACTCGGCATGGAGGATTTCGGTCGTGCGGACGTCACCTGGACCTGGTTCGTCCCGGTCGAGGAATCGCAGGAAGCGGACATGGACCGTCTCCTCTGGAACCCGGAACTTGGCGTGGCCGCTGACTATGGCGACAACGGCAATGACGGCTTCTCGCTGAAGGCGCGGTCATGCGACAGCGGCCGCTTTGGTCCGCACACCGCGAACAACCTGTCGGAAACAGCGGCTGACCTGCTGACGTTCGTCTGCGGTCTCGGCGCGTCGGTAGCTGACGACGACATTTAATGGCATGGCGGCGCTTCGGCGCCGCCAATGCTCATTGCTTCTGAAAGGCGACCCTTTTTGGGGTCGCCTTTTTTCTTGGACGCTCGTGGACGCGTCAGCTTCACGCGCCTACATCTAGGTGGTCCGAAGACGGCGAGGCGCATCGTCCGGACTGGCGTCAATAGAACTGCCGACCAAGCGGCTCGATGCTTGCAGCGCCACTGTTGGTTAGGCCACATTCTTCCAGCTGCGCAGGGTGAATCCCGCGCGCCTTTGAGTTCGATTAATGAACAAGCATACCGCAAAAGGCTTCAGTATCGCCGACGCCGCGGCCGCGCCTATAGGCGAGATTCTCCGTGCGCGCGGCGCATTGTCGGACGCGGACCTGAATCGCGGCCTGTTGGTGCAGCGCGAGATCGGCGGATTGCTTGGTCAGGTCCTGCATCGGATTGGCGCGGTCACCGAGGAGGCGCTGCTGGAATGCCTGTCCTCCCAGCTTGGGCTGGAGGTCATCCAGATAAAGGATTTGCCAGCCGAAAAGTCAGCGTTCGCATCGGCGTCGCGACGACTTGGACTCGCGCCGCAGTGGCTGGCCTCGCATCGCGTGGCGGTTTGGAACGCCGATGGAGCCGATACGGAAGAAGCGCCGGAAATCGTCGTGCTGGCGACCAATCCGGTTGACCCCTCCTTGCGCGAAGCGATTGCGCGCGCGGCGCGTAGCAGCGCCGCCGACGCGCCGGCGCTGATCTGGCGGCTTGCTGACAATCAGACAATTGACGCGGCGCTTGCGCCGTTTCGCGCCAACGACGCCGCCGATGGCGACGAGGACGATGACGCCGGCGATGCGGCGCGCTTGCGCGAGCTCGCCGAAGAAGCGCCGATCATCGACTATGTGAACGCCATGTTCGCGCGCGCGATCCGCGAAAACGCGTCGGACGTGCACATCGAAGCCGGCAATCCGCGTGCGATCGTTCGCTATCGGATTGACGGCGTGCTGCATGAACGCGCCGCAATGGGCCATTCGCAATTTGAGGCGGTGGTCAGCCGAGTCAAACTGATCTCAGGCATGGACATCGCCGAGCGGCGCCTGCCCCAGGACGGCCGGAACACCGCACGTTTCGCCGGCGCCGAGATCGACTTGCGCGTATCGTCCGTGCCGAGCACATGGGGCGAGAGCGTTGTCATCCGTCTTCTGAAAAAACAGATGGAGTTGCCGGACCTTGAAGGGCTTGGCCTTAGCGGCCGAACCAATGAGGTGCTGCGGCGGATCCTGAGTTATCCAAACGGCGTCTTCCTTGTGACAGGACCAACGGGGTCGGGTAAGTCGACGACGCTGTATCGAGGCCTGGAGATGATCGACGACGGCCGTCGCAAGATCATCACCATCGAAGACCCGGTGGAGTACGACGTCGCCGGCGTCACGCAGATTCAGGTGAAAGCGGATATCGGCTTTGACTTCGCCCGCGGTCTGCGGTCGATCCTGCGTCAGGATCCTGACGTGATCATGGTCGGCGAAATCCGCGACCGCGAAACGGCGATGATCGCGGCGCAGGCGGCGATGACCGGTCACCTTGTCCTGTCGACGCTGCATACCAATTCCGCCCTCGCCGCTGTGACGCGGCTGCGAAACATCGGGCTTGAATCCTATCTGATTGCGGCGTCCGTCCGAGGACTGATGGCCCAGCGGCTTGTACTACGGGTCTGTCCACATTGCTCCGTGCCGGATGACGAACCGTCTTCCGATCTTTTGTCCGGCAGGGAGACCGTCCTCGACGATGCGGCGCTTCTCGCCGAAGACGGTCCGGCGCAATGGCGCCGCGCCGTTGGCTGCGACGAGTGCGCCGGCACGGGCTATAAGGGCCGGATCGCGCTCGCCGAAATCATTGAGATTGACGATGATCTGAGCGACGCCATTTCGAAAGAGGCCTCGATCCCGACCTTGGTCGAACTCGCGCGCGCGCGCCGTTTCCTGACCCTGTTTGAAGACGGCTACATCAAGGCGCGGCGGGGCCTGACGTCGATTGAAGAAGTGCAACGCGTGTGTTCTGGCGACCATGTCTAGCGCAATGACTGAAACTGACGGAGGACGTAACCGTCAACTCTATCGCTACCGCGCATATGACGCGTCTGGCGCTGACGTCGTCGGCGCTGTGGATGCGACCAGCCGGTCAGAGGCGATGGCGCAGCTCGCCGAAAAGGACCTCACGCCCTACTCGATCTCATTGCAGGCACCGCGCGGCCGTAAATGGCGTGTGCGGAAAAACCTGACCAACCGCGACCTCGCCCGCTATCTGCGGCAATTGGCGACCCTCTTGTCGGCGAACGTCACAGCGCTCGAAGCGTTCACGACCTTGAGCCGCGGACGCGCGGACCCACGTATCGCGGAGCGCAACAGGAAGATCCTTGGCGAACTTCGCGCCGGTAAGCGCCTCTCGGCCGCAATGGAGGCGCATCTCGGAGAGATGCCAGACTATGTCTTCCGCCTCGCGGAACTCGGTGAAGCAACCGGCGGTCTTGGCAAGGCGCTTTCCGACGCCGCCGATCGCATGGAGTTCGGGGAGCAGATCCGCAGCGAAGTCCGTACCGCCCTCACCTATCCTTTCTTTCTGCTCGGCGTCGGCGCGGTGATCGTCTCGATGATGTTCCTGTTCGTTGTGCCGCGCTTTGCGACAATGATGGGCGACGACCTTTCCTCGGCGCCTGCGATTTCACAGTTCGTCATTGGTCTCGGCCTCGGGTTTCGCGCCAACTGGCCGCTTGTGCTCGCCGGACTGGTCGGCGCGACCGCCGGCGGGATCGCGCTTTTGAGACGCCCCGAGATCCGGCTCGCAGCCGACCGGTTCATGCGCCAAGCGCCGGTGGCGGGCGACTTCCTGCGCGCGTCGGACCTCGCCGCCTGGTGTCGCACGGTCGGCATCGCGGTGGAGAACAAGGCGCACCTCATCGACGCTCTGAAACTGGGTGAATCAGGCGCGACGTCGCCCTCTTTTCGCACCGAGCTTCAGCGGGCGCGATCAAACGTTCGGGCGGGCCGGTCGCTGGAAGAAGCGCTGGCTGAGGCCGATCCAGACTTTGACCCGATGGTGCTCGATCTTATCCGCACCGGGCGCAGTTCCGGCGCGCTCGGGCAGATGCTGCTGTTCAGCGCGGGCCTCTTCGAAAAAGACGCGCGCGAGAAGACGCGCCAGCTCACCGCGCTGGCCGAACCTGCGGCGATCGTCTCCATCGCGCTCGTCGTAGCGGCCGTGGTCATCAGTATCGTGCTCGCCATGACGAGCCTCTATAATGTGGAATATTGAGACCCGTTCGGGTGAAGGATTTACCCGCCTTCACGGCGGCGATGGGACGAAGTCAAAAAGTAGCGGAGGACGACATGCTGGGGCGAACTGACAGGAACGGGCGACACGCCGCACGGCGCCTGGCGAACAAGGGCTTTTCACTTATCGAATTGCTGGTCGTGCTCGCGATCATGGCGATCCTCGCCTCCCTCGTCGGGCCACGCCTGTTCAATCAGGTCGATAAGTCGAAAGTCAGCGCCGCGCGCGCCCAGGTCCGGACGTTGAAGACGACGCTTGACGCGCTGCGGCTCGACATCGGCCGTTACCCCACCTCCGAAGAGGGCCTGCAGCTTCTCATAACGCCGCCCGTGCAACCGATCGCCGGCGGCAATTGGCTCGGCCCGTATCTTGACAGCCTCCCGAACGATCCGTGGGGCAATCCCTATATTTACGCGCCGCCTACGACTAGCGAAAACGGCGTGCAAGGGTCGGTCACGATCATGTCCTACGGGGCCGACGGCAAAGCCGATGGCGCAGGCCTGAACGCGGACATTTCTCTCTAGAACCATGACGCCCCGCGCCGAACCGACCTCCCAGAAAGGCTTCAGCCTGATTGAGTTGATCGTGACCCTCGCGATCATGGGGATAGCGCTCAGCGTCTCAGGCCCGCCGATCGTGCGCCTGGTGGAGGCCGCGAATTTTCGCGACTCGGTCGACAGCCTCGCCCGGGACTTTGAGACCTTGCGCGTGCGAGCTTATCTTGACGGCGTCGACCTCGCATTCGACCCGGAATCGGCCGCAAGCGGACCATCGTCCGTCGCCCGTGACCTCGCCGCCAAAGGGTGGACCTTTTCGGGTGAGCCGATCTTCGCTGGGTCCGTCGGCGTCTGCAGCGGCGGACCGGTAACGGCGTCAGCGCCGCAAGGCCGCATTGCGACCATCGCAGTCAACACGCCTGATTGTACGCGTAAAGAGTAAATCTGCTTTCTGCGTCGCGCCTTCAGATAAAGTTGTTTGGCCACGCAAAGCGGTCGTTGAGAGTCGGATGTTAGCGGTGTCGATCAGATTTAGCGCCAATCCCTGGCGGTTGGTTGCCGCACTCATCGCCAACGCCTGAAAGGCCAAATCAGGCCGCTCATTCTGGCGATGCAAAGCCGCGGAACACGTGACGGCGCCTCGCCGTTGACGGCGCGAAGGAGGCTGCGCGCGAGACCCGCGCATGCGGAAAATTGCGCCATCCAATTCAGTCATTTCGAGAGAAATGGCGCGAGTGACGGGGCTCGAACCCGCGACCTCCGGCGTGACAGGCCGGCACTCTAACCAACTGAGCTACACCCGCGCGCCCCAAAATGGGGAAGGCTGTAGCTATCGTGAGCGCCCGGCGCCGTCAAGCTGATTATGGGCGCGGGGAGGCGCACCCTCCGCGCCCCGTCATGCCGCCCAAACGACTGCCAGGAGCCGCTCCCGCCACAACCTCGCTGAGGTGTTTACCGGTCGAGCAAAGCGGCGCAAGCGCCGGGCTCGCCTCCGAACGGGCCATCAGCGTCACGCCCCGACGTTGAGGACACTGGAATGTCGGGACGCCGGAATAGCGACACGCGCCCTACCCGCCCGTCCGCTGGTCATCGGTCCAATAAGAAACGCAGGGGATCTTCGAGACGTCACAGCGGTCTTTGTATTTCCGCGCTATTTCAGTGACCTCTTCGAGCAGCCCCGCCTCCAGCGTGATCGGGTCCAGCCCGAGCCCAAGGAGCCGCTGGTTCTCCACATGAAGGTCGTTTTCCGCAGCCTCTTTGCGCGGATTGTTCACATATTCGATGTCGCCGCCCGTCTTCTCAGCGATCAGTTTCGCAAGATCGCGAACGCGGTGCGTTTCAGTCATCTGATTGAGGATTCGCACGCGCTCGCCGGTTTGCGGCGGCGTGTCGATCGCCAGCTCGATGCACTTCACCGTGTCCTGGATATGAATGAATGCGCGCGTCTGGCCGCCTGTCCCATGGACCGTCATCGGATACCCGACAGCGACCTGCATCAGAAACCGATTGAGGACCGTGCCGTAATCCCCGTCATAATCGAACCGGTTGATGAGCCGCTCGTCCCGCTTCGTCTCCTGGGTCTGCGTGCCCCAGACGATCCCCTGATGGAGATCGGTGATCTTGAGCCCATCATTCTTGTTGTAGAAGGCGAACAGGAGCTGATCCTGCGTCTTCGTCATATGATAGATCGACCCCGGATTAGCCGGGTACAGAATTTCCTGGCGCACCTCCCGTCCGTCTTCGGTCTCGATCTTCACGGGCAGATAGCCTTCCGGGATCTTCATGCCCGCCGTGCCGTAACCGTAAACGCCCATTGTGCCGAGATGCACAAGGTGGATATCGCGCCCGGACTCCACGATCGCCGCGAGAATATTGCTCGTCGCGTTGATATTGTTGTCAACGGTGTAGCGCTTATGCCAACTCGACTTCATCGAATAAGGGGCCGCGCGCTGCTCGGCGAAATGCACGATCACATCGGGCTGGAACTTCTCCATGCAGTACAGGAGCCGCATATAGTTGTGGGCGACGTCGCAGTTCTCGAACGCGATGCGTTTGCCGGACAGTTCCTCCCAGGCCTTCAATCGAACTGATATGGGGCTGATTGGCGTCAGCGACTCAACTTCCAGTTCAACGTCGATCTTTCGCCTGGAAAGATTGTCGATGATCAGAACCTCATGCCCAAGGTTCGACAAATGAAGACTCGTTGGCCAACCGCAAAACCCGTCGCCACCGACAATAATGACCTTCATACCCGTCTCCTGAGCCATTCCCGCACGCGGGGGGCCGGTTTCGTTCGATCTGCGTCGAGCCCCTCGGCGAACGAGGCCGTGACGAGGGACGGACGCGATTACCCTTGTGGAGCGTTGAGCGTCAACTCCGCGACCGCGATGTGGCCGGCCCTTATGATAGCACCGAAGCGACGAAGCTGACCGTTCGGCGCAATGCGGCGTTCGCTTCTGGCATGGCGGGCGTGAACACCGGCCACACATGAGCGAGGTCCTGCTTGAGGATCAAGTCGGCCTTGACGCCGGCGTCTCGGGCTTTCTCCGCAAGGCGGACGCTGTCATCTCGCAGCACCTCCGAGGCGCTTGCGAATATCAGCATTGGCGGCAATCCGGCGATTTCACCGAAGAGCGGCGACACGCGGGGGTCGGTAAGCGGAAGTCGGCCGGCGTATCGCGGCCCGCCATTTCGGATCGTGTCCGGCATGAACATGACATCGCTTTCGCCATTCTCCTCGACGGCGACAGCGCGCCCCGTCAGATCCGTCCAGGGCGAGTAGAGAAACGCCCCCGCCGGCCCTTCCCGGCCAGCGCCGCGAAGCCGCTGCATCAGAGCGAGCGCGAGGCCGCCCCCTGCGGAGTCCCCGCCGACGACGATCTGCGACGGCTTGCGGCCCTGCGCGAGAAGCCAGTCGAAGGCCGCCGCGGCGTCATCGACCGCCGCCGGGCACGGATGCTCCGGCGCAAGCCTGTAGTCGAGCGAAAACGTCGGCAATCCTGCGCGGCGCGTCAGCGCGAACGTCAACGAGCGGTGCGTGTGCGGCGACCCGAAGACATACCCGCCGCCGTGAAAATAGAGGATGGCGCGCCGGTCCGGGTCTTCCACTTCAAGCCCTGGCGCAAGGTGCCATTCGCCTTTGACGTGTCCGCCGGGACCCGCCTCGTCGACCGCAATGGCGCGCACGTCCTTGGGCAAGAGCCACGAAGGGGCGTTCTCGAAAATGCCGCGCACTTCGACCGGGTCCATCTCCGGCAGCGGCAGGGGTTTCATCGTGCGGCGCAGGTAGTCGTTGATCATGCGCGCCTGAAACGAGAGCATCGCCTATCCTTCCGATATCTGATTATTTGGTGCGGCGAACCGGACTTATGCGGCGGGGCGTCATGGCCATGGCGAGAGCTTTCGGGTCCGCGTGCGGTCAACCATGCGCGTTTAACCCGGATGGGGTCGGCAAGGCAATTGCGTCCGCCACACCTCCGGAGGCGTCGCCCCACTCTGTGGCGCCTCCCGAAAGTCGCGAGCTGTTGGCGTTTCGGGCAGGCGCGCCTCGCAGATCGCAATCATTCCGGGAAAATCATCTTTGTGCGGCACAAAACACCCCAAATCAGACCGCAAGGCGCTCATCGACGGGGCTCTACGCCCTACGCCTTTAGTGAGACGACCCTGGTGAGCGATGGCGCGGCCTCAGGCGAAAGGGAACCCTTATTGACCTCAACCGCTGCCCCCGCACGCAACGCCGCCAATCCGCCGTCATCCACATAGACGGCGCGCCCGGCCCCAAGATAAAGGGCGACGGTCCGTCCGAGGATCTCCGTTTGGCCGATTGACGCGTTGACGATCGAGCGCCCTTCTAGGGCGAGGCGGGTGAATTGCGCCGGGTTGCTTGTTATCAACAACGCGCCCGGTTCGAGACGCGCTTCAAGCAACGCTTCGGCGGCGGCAAACCGCGCGCGGATTTTGCGATCGATCAGGGCTTCCTGCGCGGCGTTGCCTGCGCTGGCGCCAATCGAGGCGACAACCAGCGCGGCGCTCAAACCGGCGAGGCGCGGGCGCGCATCGAACGGCGACGCCAGCGCGACAAGCGCGACCGCCAGCCCCAACGCCATCGGCGGGTAGAGAAACGTCCAGCCGTAGAAGGCCGGCGGCGCTGAATCCGCCGCGAGGAGCGACGCTGCATAGCCGATCGTCGCCGCAAGCGCCGCCTGGGTCGGCGTCAGAGCCGCGCGCCTGATAATTGACATTGCATGAGGCGCAACAAGAACGCAGAGGATCGCCGCGCTTGGCGCGAGGTACCGCATGTTCACCGACAGCCCGCCGTGCCAGGCTTTTAGCGCGTAGAACGCCACAAACGCCGCGGCGGCGAGCCAGAGCAGCGCCTCCTCCCGCCGTGACGCGCTCCTGGGGAAACAGGCGAGCGCGAGGACGGCGAGGCCAAGAAACGGCATGCTCTGTAGGAGCGCCCGCTTGTAGAGGCCGCAAAATGTATAGACGCCCGCCGCATCCGGCTTGATGACGCAGTGGCCGATCTCAAAGGGGTGGACCTGGAGATCAATCAGGAGCGCATAAAAGCCCTTCGCGATCTGCGCGGATGGCCCAATCATCAGTAGGCCAATGATGATGATCACTGCCGCACCGATGATTGGCCATCGCAGGTCCCGCCGCCAGACCGCCGAAGAGATGCGGTGAAGGCCGAGCCACGCCGGATTGACGATCAGGAGCGTCGCCAACGCGGCGTACACCAACGCCTGCAGAAGCGCATAATCGCCAAGCGCCGTCGCGCCTTCCGCTTTGTTGTAAGAGATCGGCGCGAAAACGCCGAACTTTGCGAAATTCAACAGCGCGCACGCGAAGAGGCCCGGCAAGAGGCCGACCACGAAAGCGCCCGCGTGCTTCCGGTCAAGCCCTGAGAAAAGCCGCAGCCAGACAAATACCGCAATCATTGGGAGAATGGCGTCCGCCCGAACGGAAAGCGCGAACCCGAGTACAAGTCCCGCCGCGCAAAGGCGCGCGCGTGGCCGGGCGGATCCGGGCGCGCCAATCGTCAACAGCAACGCCCAGAGATAGAACGCCAACGCCGCCATGTGCGGCCAGATCGCGAATGCGTAAGTGGGCGCAATCGAGCAGAAGCTGAACAAGCCGACGGCGAGCGCGGCGGTCGGCCGGTCAAAGCGCGCGTTGATGGCCAGTCGCCAGACGCAATAGGCGCTCGCCAAAAACGCCGTCGCATTCAGAAGGATCAGACCACGCAGTCCGAAGAGCGCGTAAAACGGCGCCGCCAATAGGGCGTACCCTGAAGGGTATTGCGGCGCGAGGCGGCCGTCCGGCGCCGGGCCGGCAAGTTCCATGTCAATGCTCGTCGCGCCGGGCAAACTCAGCTGCTGAAAGGTGAGCCGCGCCTCCTCCGCCATCGCGGCGGCCATCTGCGCGTAGAAGAAATCGTCCACGGTGAACGCCGCGAGCGGCGCGCCAAAAGCGATAAGGGCGCACATGGCGGCCAGCGCCGCAAACGCGATATGCTCACTAGCGCGCCAACCCGCGAGCCAATCGAGCCTCGCCGAAGCAATGGATGGCGACGGATGCTGGAGACGGATGGACATGGCGCGCAAGGACCCTCATCAGGGCTGGCGATCGGCGCAGCCGCCGTCAATTCACCCTGTCCTGAAGATGCCTCGCGCGTGGTTAAGCTTCGGTATCGGCGCCCGCCTCAGCAGACGAGCGCGCAATCCGGGGCTAGAGCCTGTCCGGCCCAACCCTCACAACCGCTTTGCCGAAATTCTCACCCTTGAAGAGGCCCGCGAACGCCTCCGGCGCCGCCTCAAGGCCGTCATAGACGCTTTCGCGGAACTTGACTTCGCCTGCGGCGAGGGCGGGAGCGACCTCGGCAATGAATTGCGGCGTCAGGTGGAGATAGTTCGAAACGATGAAGCCCTTCGCCATCACCCCGCGCCCGATCATGTTGACGAGGTTCGGCGGGCCCGCCGGCGGCTCGGTTGCGTTGTAAACGGAGATCATGCCGCACAACGCCATTCGTCCACCGGGATTGATGACGTTGAGGGCGGCTTCGAGATGATCGCCGCCGACATTCTCGAAGTAGCAATCGACGCCTTTCGGCGCGGCCGCCGCGAGCGCTTTCGTGAGCGCGCCAGGCCCCGGATGCTCTTTATAGTTGATAGCGACGTCGCAGCCGCCTTCGGCCTCCAGCCAAGCGCACTTTTCGGCCGACCCGGCCGACCCGACGACGCGCAACCCCCGCCGCTTGCCAAGCTGACAGACAAGCGATCCAACGGCGCCGGCCGCGCCGGACACAAACAGCGTCTCGCCTTCTTTTGGGTCAAGGATTTGCGTAAGGCCCGCCCACGCCGTCATTCCGGGCATGCCAAGGACGCCAAGATAAGCGGACAGCGGCGCAACCGCAGGATCGACTTTCGTCATCGCCTCCGCGGGCGCTGCATGCAGCGTTTTCCAGCCGCCAGCGAACCCGACCACATAGTCGCCGGGCGCGAAGTCTGGGCTATTAGAGGCCACCACCTCGCTGACCGCCCCGCCGTCGAGCGGCGCGTCGAGCGAGAAGGGCGGGATGTAGCTCTTCACGTCCGGCCGCATGCGACCGCGCATATAGGGGTCCACCGACATCCAGACCGTCCGTAGCAGGAGTTCTCCCTCCCCCGGCGTTGGGCGATCGATATCGCGCAGCGCGAAGTGCCCCGCCTCGGGCGCGCCCTGAGGGTAAGAGGTCAGGAAAATCGCCTTCGCGTCGACGCCGGTTGCATCCGTCATGTGCAATTCCTCCAATCAGGCCGTCAGGGCCTACTTTCGCTCGAGGCCACCAGCGTATTCTGCCGCTGGACGCCCCCGCACTCCGATTTAATGATAAGGTTTGCCGATTGCGACGGCCAATGGCGCCATTGGACTGCTAATCGAACCGGTTTCGCCATAATCTCGTCGCGAAAAAAGGCGACTACTGATCGTGCGCGAACCGCCTAGGAAAGTGTCATTATCCGGGCCGAAGCGCCCTGATAAGACCGGATGTCTTTCGAATGAAACGGGCGAATGAAACGGGCGAATGAAGTGTATAAATGCGGCGCGCGAAAGAACGCATGGACGCCCAGCCGAGGCGGACGACCGTGAAGACGACCGTAAAAGTGTGGCGTCCGAGTTTGAGACGCGAGTTGGAATAAAATGGGCTCCCCAGCCGTCGGTGACGCGATGGCGACGTGGCGACAGCCATTCGGGCCGCCCTACGTCTTTGAGCGAAGTCCTGAGAAGGGACGTTAACTGGAGAGTGAGAATGACGGGAACGATTTCGGTGAAATCCTTGGCCGCCGCCGGCGCGCTTGCCTTCGCTGCGGCGGGGTGTACGGCGTCCGGCACCGCTGAGCGCGGCGCGCTTGGCGGCGCGGCGGCGGGCGCCGCGGTCGGCGCGATCGCCGGTCAGGTGATCTCCGGACGCCCGGGCGCCGGCGCGGCGGCGGGCGCGGCCCTTGGCGCGCTTGGCGGCGCGGCGATCGGATGCCAGCAGGCGCGCGACTGCTTCGGCCGGGCCCGCGACGGCGGCCAGCGGCGCTATGACGACTATGTCGGCCGCTACTACTATATCGACCCACAAACGGGCGACACGTACTGGGAGAACGGCGAGTTCCGCAGCTACGGTCGCGGCCGCGGCCGGCGCTAAGCTGGCGGCTAAACTTGAAGGCGCGCCAGAGAACCTGGCGCGCATTCCTTCAAGAAGAACCCCGACCGCGCGGCTTTACGACACGTAGCGCGGTCGGTTTCGACGATCGGCTTTGCTTCGCATTCGGGTGAGCGCAAGAATTGTCAGCGTCGGGACAAATCCGTCGAACTGATCGGTCGGATCAATCAGCTCCCACAGGGCGATGAGGCCGACCGGCCCGAACAGCCAGTAAGCGACAATCGTTTGTAGAATGTCCGCGATGAGCCCAAGGCCGAAAACGCGGCCGAGGGTGAAATCCAACACGTCGACAGCGATGCAGATCGCAAGGACGACGGGCATTGAAAATGCGGACGCGCCGCCGCTTCGATTGCTTTTCCGCGTCATAGCCCTCTCCAGACGGCGTCCCGTTCCGGCGTCATGTCGGATCGCCGCCCCGAAGATCAGACGAAGACGTCGGTCAACACAACCCCGTCAAAAAGAGCCCGCGGATCGCCACGCCAACCGCAGGGTTTCGTTTGGGTGAACGATTGCGTATGAGCCTGTGTCCGTCTCAGTCGGGACGCGCAAATGCGCCGATCAGGCGCCCGATCCAACCGTTCGCAGTCGGACCCGTTTAGCATGGACCTGCCATTCGCCGTTCGCTGGAAACTCCTTCGCCAGGACGCGCTTGCGGCTCTGCGGATTGCGGGCGAACGGCGCGTCCGGCTTTGCGAAGGCGACGGTCGGACGATCATTCATGTGGACGGTCAACGGATCTATGCGCCCTCGCCCTTGCGGTGGAAGCTATACCGCAAGGGCTGGACAGCGCGGCTCGACCGCCTCGCGCGCGAATATGGTGTTGGCGCGCACGCGACGCTCGATGAGCAGTCCGTCGTGATCGACATCGGCGCCAATGCGGGCGAGTTCGCTCATGTGACGGCGCGATCGGGGGCGCGCGTCTATTGCTGCGAGCCCGACCCGATCGCGCGCAGCTGTCTTGAACGCAATGTTGAAAGCCTTGACGGCGTTTCCATCCATGATGTCGCGATATGGAAAGAGAACGGCGAGATCAATTTCGGCCTTGCGCCGGACCGCGCTGATTCGTCCGTATTCGTTGAAAGTCAGAGGCAGATTTCCGTCCGCGCCCAGACGCTCGACTCCTTCATGGAGACCCACGCGATCGAGAAGGTGGACCTTATCAAATGCGATGCGGAAGGAGCTGAGCCGGAGGTTCTGGATGGCCTCAACGAACGCGCGGCCGACGTCGCCGTGATCGCGCTTGATACGGGAGCGGAACGCAAAGGCGAGCGCACCCATGAGCCTTGCGCCGAACGCCTGAAGGCAAAGGGCTTCCGGGTCGTAGAGGAAAAGATCGGCACACGGTGGATGACATATGGCGTGCGCTGAAGGCCGGTCGTTCGATTCGTTTGGCGAATGGGAGGCGCGGTGCGGCGTTTTCTCGAGAAATTCCTGAGCATGCCGAATGGTTACACGAAGGGCCGATATCGGGGTCGGACATATGGCGTGACCGTCGAGATCTCGGCTGATGGACATCGGCGCAAGCTGTTCGCGGAAGAACTGGGCGGCGGCGATCATGTAAGCTTCAATCTCTACCTTCTTGACGGCAAACCGCCCCAGTTGAAGCCGTGCGAGATGCCGACGCAGAAGGTCATCGACTTCGTTGAGGGGTTTTCAGCGGACGCCTGATCGCCTTGGCGACCAATGCGCCGACACAGGGCCGTTCCAGCGGGGCGGCGCGTCAATTGGGCGTGATCGCCTCGCCGCCCGCGCTTGCCGCCATGCGCGGCTAGGGCCATATGGCGGGCGAGTGATAAGGAGGGCCATCAAATGAAAACGCGGGTTTTGATCCTGGGCTCCGGCGCGGCCGGACTGACAGCGGCGATCTACGCCGCCCGCGCCGGCCTGAAACCGGTTGTCGTGCATGGCCTGCAACCAGGCGGGCAGATGACCATCACCACGGATGTGGAAAACTATCCCGGCTTCGCCGACGTCATCCAGGGTCCCTGGCTGATGGAGCAGATGCAGAAGCAGGCTGAACATGTCGGCGCTGAATTCGTCAGCGACCTCATCAAGGAAGTCGATCTTTCCGCGCGGCCCTTCAAGCTCGTCGGCGACAGTGGCGAGATTTATGAGACGGACGCCCTCATCATCTCCACCGGCGCTCAAGCGAAGTGGCTTGGGCTCCCGTCCGAGCAAAAATTCCAGGGATTTGGCGTCTCCGCCTGCGCCACCTGCGACGGCTTTTTCTACCGCGGCAAGGACGTCATCGTGATCGGCGGCGGCAATACGGCCGTCGAAGAGGCGCTCTATCTCTCAGGCCTCGCGAAATCAGTGACGCTCGTCCACCGCCGCGATACGCTCCGGGCGGAGAAGATCCTCCAGGATCGCCTCTTCGCCAAGGACAATGTCGAGGTTGTCTGGAACGCGACGCTGGAGGAAATCGTCGGCGACGAAACACCCCTCGGCGTGACTGGCGTCAAACTGAGGGACGCCAAAAGCGGCGAGACCTACGAACGCGCCGCCGACGGCGTCTTTGTCGCCATCGGTCATCAGCCTGCGACGGAATTGTTCGCAGGCAAACTGCCGATGAAGGACAATGGCTACCTCATCACGGCGCCGGATTCGACGGCGACGGAAATCGAAGGCGTCTACGCCGCCGGCGATGTGACAGACGACATCTACCGCCAGGCGGTGACGGCGGCCGGCATGGGCTGCATGGCCGCGCTCGAAGCGGAGAAGTTTCTCGCCGACCGCGAGTTCGGCGCCTGAGGGGCCTTTCAACGATCGGAGTATGGGCGTCTCCCCTCAAGCGCGGGGTCGTCGCATTGAGGTGGAAAGGCTACGCCGAGGACGTGTCAGGCCCTGCGATCCAGCGGACCACATTTTCTTACCGGGTTCAGCGAGTTAGGGTTGCATGCGCGATGTCACGCAGTTATATCCGCGGTCTTCGACGCGCGGCCTCTAGACGGCGGCGCAAGTCACGGACGGCGCGGGGTGGAGCAGCCCGGTAGCTCGTCAGGCTCATAACCTGAAGGTCGAGGGTTCAAATCCCTCCCCCGCACCCAATTCCTGAATTGGGTGTCGCGTCCGTAAGCCTAATGTGGGATCAGGGGCGATTGCGCCCTGCTTATACGGCCGGCCTGGCGGCTACCCCGTCACCTCCTCCTCGGCGGGCAATTCAAACTCAAGCAGGAAAAACTCACTGAGGCCCTCGACCTCGGGCTCTCGTCGAAACTCAAAGCCGAAGCCAACGATCTCGTCGATCAACTGATCCTTGCCAAAGCGAATATGGTCTCGGGACGGATCGCCCGCGGCTCTGGCGTCAAACTCATAGTCCACCAGATACAAGCGGCCGCCCGGCGTCAATGCCTGACGTACACTGAGCATCAGGGCCTCAGGGTCCGCGAAATAATGATAGGTGTCGGCAATGAAGGCGACGTCGACGGACTGCGGCGGCAACGTGACGTCGTCTTCCCGGCTCAGGATTGCGACGACGTTCTCAAGGTCAAGATCCGCAACCCTTTGCACGACGATGGTCAGGAACCGCGGCTCGATGTCCACCGCATAGACAACGCCGTCGTCGCCAATCACTGAGGACATCAGAAGCGAGTAGATCCCCGTTCCCGCGCCGATATCCGCAACCCGCGCGCCGGCGTCGAGCTTGAGGGCGGCGAGCACAGCTTCTCGCGAGGCGTAGAGTTCACGGCTCGACACCTCCAGCTTATCGAGCCAGAGATCGAAATCCGCATCCTCCTCCTCGCCATAGGGCGGCTGCGGCAGCGGCTCAGCGCCAACTTCGCGCGCCTGTCTGTCGCAACCTGACGCCAACGCAAGCGCCGCGATCGCCGCCATTGCGCGCGCCGCGCGTCCCGCGCCGATGACCGGCGCCCCCGCCGTCATTCGCCCCATGATAATACGCCCGTCCATCATACCTCGAGCCTCACCCTAAGGCGCCCTGAATCCCTCGCCAATCCCAACAAACAAGGCGCGCTGACACGTCGGGCCCTTGCCCGCCCTATTGCCCCGCCCACCATCAAGCCGTTTCGGCGACGCGCTCGCCGCGGCCGTATACTTAACCTGAACCCGCAAAGCGATAGGATCGAGGGACGCTACGCTCCTGTGGCGGCGAGACGAGACGTCAGAAACGAAACCGTCCCATGCGCGATCTGCTTATTCTCATTGTTGTTCTGGCGAGCATTGCGGCCACTTTGCGCTACCCGTTCGCCGGCGTGATTACATGGGCCTGGTTCACCCTGATGACGCCGAACCAGCTAGGGTTCGGCGTTTTCGGCTTACCGCTCAATCTCCTGATCGCCGCGGCCACGATGGGATCAATGGTGATTAACGGAGAGTTAAGGAAGTTGAGGGTCGACGGGGTCTCCATCGCGCTCCTTCTTTTTGCGGTCTGGCTCACCGTCAGCCAGGCGTTTTCGCTCGCAGGCGATGTCTCCGCAACGTATTACGACCGCTTTATCAAGACGCTCGTCTTCGCGATGATCGCCGTCCAACTGACGTCGAGCCGGCTGCGCATGCACGCCCTCCTCTGGATGCTCGTCATCTCGATCGGCTATTTCGGCTTCAAAGGCGGTCTGTTCACGCTTGCGACGCTCGGCCAGCACCGGGTTCAGGGTCTCGACGACACTGTCCTCGCCGACAACAATCATCTCGGCATTGCGATGGCCACGATCCTGCCGCTGATCCTATATTTGCGGGAGCGCTCCGCCCGCGCGCCAGTGCGCCACGCGCTTGCCGCGCTTTTCGTCCTCACCCTGATCGCTATTCTTGGCACGCATTCGCGCGGCGCCTTCATCTCGATCATCGTCTTTGGCGGCTTCTTCTGGCTGTACTCCAGGCACAAGGTTGCGATCCTCGCCGGGCTTATGGCGCTGATGGTTCCCGCCATCGCCTTCATGCCGTCGAAATGGACCGAACGCATGTCGACGATCTCATCGGCCGGCGAAGACGAATCCTTCATGGGGCGCATCACCGTCTGGAAGGTTAACTGGAAGTTCGCCGAGCAGAACCCGATGACGGGCGCCGGCCTGCGCGTTCCTTACGAAGACGATATTGTCCAGCAGGTCGCGCCGGAGCTCGTCGACAAGCGGATCGCGGCGGCCGCGCACAGCATCTATTTCGAGATACTCGGCGGCACCGGTTTCGTCGGCCTGTTCCTGTTCCTGACGGTCATCGTCTCGGCGCTCCTCACAGCGATGGCGACTTCCCGAAAAGGCCGTGGCGGCAAGCCGGAGGACGCCACCTGGAACGCACGTTTCGCCCACTACGCCCAGGTGTCGCTGGCGACGTTCTGCATCGGCGGGGCCTCAGTCTCCATGGAAATGTGGGATGGCTATTGGATGATAATCGCCCTCATCGCCGCGGCGGCGCGCATCCCGTCAGACGCGCCAACGCCCACCGCCGCCGTAAGCGAAGATCAGCGCACATGGCGCGCGTCGGCGCGCGGCCGCCAGCGCCTGAGGTCGAAAGCCGCTTAGTCATGTCGGCCCGCTGACCGCCGCCCGCGCCCAGGCGAACCTGAGCGGACTGCGCCTTACAGCTGACATCGCTTTCGACTTACGCGAACAATTCCAAGTCCGCCTGGCGGTTCTTGCGGTATGGCGGCGGCGATCGAGGAGCTTCGCAATCTGTCATGACACTCACCATAAGCAATCCGCGCGCTTACGTCCTTGCGCTCGCCTTGGCGCTCAGCGCGACCGCCAATGCCTATGCGGACGAACCGATGACGCATGATGATCTCATTTCCCTCTTCAAGGAATGGCGGGCGCTGGAAAGTCCGCGCCTCAGCGACGGCGTGCCCGATTACACCGACGACGCCGTCAATGAGCAGCGCAAAGAGCTGAAGAAGCTGCAAAAGCGCCTAGGCGCGTTCGATATCGATGACTGGCCGGTCTCGAAGCAGGTTGACTACCATATCGTCCGGGCGGAAATGAATGGCCTTGACTTCAATATCCGGGTCTTGAAGCCCTGGGCGCGCGACCCCGCTTTCTATCAGCAGGCGTGGACCTATCAGAGCGATACGCCCGCGCATGAAGGACCGACCAACCACGCTCTCATCGAACTGTGGACATATGACTTCCCGCTCTCCGCGGAGGCGGCCGAAAAGCTGACGTCGGAACTGAAAACCGTCCGCCCACTGCTGGCCCAAGCGCGGGAAAACCTCGACGGGGACGCGCGCGATCTATGGATCTCCGGCACGCACACCATGAAGCAGCAGGCGCAGAAGATCGCGTCCTTGTCGATGAAGGTGGCGGGCGCCGGCGAAGATCTAAAGGCCGCTGTGTCGGACGCGCGCGCCGCGACGCTTGAATTCGTCGAATGGCTTGAGGCGGAGGCGCCGAGCAAGAAGGGCCCCTCCGGCATCGGCAAAGACAACTACACCTGGCGGCTGCAGAACGTGCATCTTGTCCCTATGACGTGGGAGGACGAGGTGATGCTTCTAAAGCGCGAACTACGGCGCGCGCACGCTTCCCTCCGGCTGGAGGAGCATCGAAACCGCGCCCTGCCGGAGCTTGAACCCGTTGCGTCGCAGCAAGAGTATTACGCGCTCGCGCGCGCCTCGGTCGACAAATACATGCGCTTCATCGAGACCCAGGAAATCCTTCCGATGAAGGACTACCTGAAGCCGGCGCTGCTAGCGCAGATGGGCAGCTACGCGCCGCCGGCGGCGCGTAACTTTTTCCTGCAAGCGACCCATCGCGAACCAATGACGCTCTATACGCACTTCTACCACTGGTGGGACCTTGCGCGCATGGCCGAAGAGCCGATGGACAATCCCATTCGTCAGGGCCCGCTCCTTTACAACATCTTCGACAGCCGCGCCGAAGGCATGGCGACGGCGATGGAGGAGATGATGATGCACGCAGGCCTCTATGACGATAACCCTCGCGCGAGAGAGATCGTCTGGATCATGCAGGCCCAACGCGCGGCGCGCGGCCTCGCCTCGCTTTATGCGCATGCGAACGACTTCACCATGAAGGACGCCTCGGATTTCCATGTGAAATGGACCCCCCGCGGCTGGATGAGCCCGGACCTTGAGCTTCTCGGATTTGAACAGCAGCTCTATTTGCGCCAGCCCGGCTACGGCACGAGCTACGTCACCGGCAAACACCTCATCGAGCAGCTTTTCGCCGACCGGATGCGGCAGATGCTGGAGGAGCGCGGTGAAGACTATTCCGTGTCGGACTTTTTCGGCGACATGAACGCCGCCGGCGTGATCCCCGTCTCGCTCATCCGCTGGGAGCTGACGGGCGATCGCTCGGACATCGACATGCTCGAAGCGGGAACGGACAGATGACGCCTGCGGCCCTTGGCCTTACCTCATCGCCTCTTTCACCAGCTCGTCAGCGCTCTCGCGCAGCATTTCTTCGCGCGCCTCGCCGAGAACCGGGTCCTTGTTGATCTCCATCATCACCGGCACGGCGAGCGGCGAAACGCGCGGCAGGCGCTGGTGGACGATCCGGCCCTTGACCCGCGCCAGCACCGCCTGAAGCCGCGCGATGTCGAGATAGCCGCCAGCGGCGTCCGCCCAGGCGGCCTCCAGGAGAATATGATCGGGCTCGTGCTCTTTCAGGACATCGAAAATGAGGTCGGAGGAGAACGTCACCTGCCGGCCGGATTTCTCCGCTCCCGGATGCCGACGCTCCACGAGCCCCGCGATCACGGCGCAATTGCGGAACGTCCGCTTCATGAGGATCGACTGGGCGAGCCAGCTTTCCAGATCGTCGCCGAGCATATCCTCATCGAAGAGGCCGGCCATATCGATGCCCCCCATGTCCCGGCGTCCCCAGACCGACAACGAATACTCCGTCGCCACCATGCCGAGGGGCTGCGCTCCCGCGCGCTCCAGCCTTTTCGTGATCAGTGTGCCAAGCGTCTGATGGGCGAGAATGCCGTCGAAGGGATAACAGACAAGGAAATGCTTGTCGCCGTTCGGAAAGGTCTCCACGAGGAGTTCATCCGCTTTCGGAATGACGGAACGCGCCTTCTGGATCTCAAGCCATTCACGGATCGGGTCCGGCAGATGCGGCCAGTAGGCGGGCTCATGGATCATCCGGCGCACGCGGTCCGCCAAAAAAGACGACAAGGGAAACCTGCCGCCGCCCCAGGTCGGCACACGAGGTTCGGCGCCCGGCGCGCGGCTGACGAGCGCGTCCATGCCGGCGATCCCTTCAAAGCGGAGGATCTCGCCTGCGAACATGAACGCATCGCCCGGCGTCAGGCCTTCGAAGTACCACTCCTCCATTGTCCCGAGTTTCCTGCCGACGCCGCGCTTCGGGCCCTTTCCCGACATGATCCGCACATTGAGCGACGCGGACTCCACGATGACGCCGGCGTTCATGCGGTGCTGCTGCGCGAAGCGGCCATTGCGGACGCGATATCGTCCGTCCGGGTCCTGCACGATCCGCTTGTATCGGTCGTACGACTTCAGCGCGTAGCCGCCGGTGGCGACGAACTGCAGCGTCTTGTCAAAGCGCGCGCGCGAAAGGTCATGATAGGGCGCGGCGGCGATCACCTCCCCATAAAGATCATCGGCGTGGAAGGGTTCGGCGCAGGCCATTGCGCTGATGTGCTGGGCGAGGACGTCGAGCGCGCCCTGGCGCCATGGCTCGCCGTCCAGCGCCCCCTCCTCGATCGCGTCTTTCGCCGCCAAGCATTCGAGCACGGAGAAACGGTTATCGGGCACCATCAAAGCGCGGCTCGGCTCGTTCATCCGATGGTTGGCGCGGCCGATGCGTTGCGTTAGCCGGCTCGCGCCCTTCGGCGCGCCGATCTGGATGACGAGGTCGACGTCGCCCCAATCGATGCCGAGGTCGAGGGTCGAGGTGCACACGACCGCGCGTAACTCGCCCCGCGCCATGGCCGCCTCCACTTTGCGGCGCTGCGCGACGTCAAGCGAGCCATGATGCAGCGCGATTGGCAGGGCGTCGTCGTTCATCCGCCATAGCGCCTGAAACGTCATCTCCGCCTGGCTGCGGGTGTTGACGAAGACGAGCGTCAGGCCGGACGACTTGATCGCGTCGTAGACTTCGTCCCACGCATGGCGCGCTGAATGCCCCGACCAGGGGATGCGGTTCTCGGAATTCAGGACCGAGACGTTCGCCGTCGCGCCGCCTTCGGCCCGGATGAGCCGCGCGCGCCGCTCCCGTCCCTTTGGCGGCGTTAGATAGTCGAGCAGAACCTCCGGGTCCGGCACAGTCGCCGACAGACCCGCAAGGCGCACGTCCGGCGCGATTGTCTTCAGGCGGGACAAGGAGAGCGCAAGCAGGTGCCCTCGCTTGGTGTTGGCGAAGGCGTGCAGCTCATCGAGGATGACCCGCTTCAGCCCGGCGAAATGGTCGCGCGCGTCCTCCCGCGACAGCATCAGGGACACCTGCTCCGGGGTGGTCAGGAGAATGTCCGGCGGATGGTCCTTCTGGCGCTGTCGCCGCGCGGGCGGCGTGTCGCCGGTGCGGGTCTCGATCCGGACGGGAAGCCCCATGTCGTCGATAGGCGTCGCCACATTGCGCGCGATGTCGACGGCGAGCGCCTTCAAAGGAGAAATGTAGAGCGTGTGGACGCGTTCCTCCGCCGACCGGGCCTCTGACAAGTCGACCAGCGTCGGCAGGAACCCTGCGAGCGTCTTGCCGCCGCCGGTGGGCGCGATCAGCAGATGCGAGCGGCTCGTCTGCGCGGCGGCGAGGCACTCAAGCTGATGCGCGCGCGGCGTCCAGCCGCGAACTTCGAACCATTCATTGAAAGAAGTTGGAAGGGCCACTCGACCTCAGTCAGCCATACGTCACTGCATTAAATCTGTCATGGACCGTTGGCACAATTCCAAAGATGCCTTGCGACAATCGGGGAGAGCGCGCATGGACCTCATCCGCCGGCTCGCCGCGCCACTAATCGCGGCGGCTGTCATCGTCGCGGGCCTCGGGCTGATCAAGGCCGAGATCGCGGCCGACACCTACGTCTTCTTCAGCGACAAGGATCCTTATATTCAGAATAAGGATGAGTTTGAAAAGCGCTTCGGCGCGATGGACTCAATCGTCATCGCAATGCACTCGGCGGAGCCGGTCTGGCGCGGCGACGGCCTCAGCCGCCTTCATCAGCTGACCGAGGCCGCCTGGAAACTGCCGAACGTCCGGCGGGTCGACTCTGCGGTAAATCAACCGATCCTCCACGGCGCCGAAGACGAATTGTCGGTCTTTGAGATCGGCGACGACCCTTCGGAAATCGAAGCGGCGTTCGGCAAACCTGTCGCCGAAATCATCGCCAACGAACCGAATATCGTAGGGCGGCTCGTGTCGGCGGATGGCCGCACCGCCATCGCGCACGCCTCCTTTCACCTTGATAAGGACGACAAACAGGCGTCAGCGCGGATCTACGCCGCCGCGCGGGCCCTGAAGCGCGATTTCGAACGCGCGCACGACGTTGAGATCCATATCACCGGCGACGTCCCGATCATGGTCTCCTACCGCGACGCGACGATCAGGAGCGCCGTCTTTGTCGCTCCGGTCGCGCTGGCGCTCGTCTTCTGCTTTCTCGGCGTGATGCTGGGGCGATGGACCGCCTTCGTCCCCGTGGCGGCGATTGTCGGCGCGGCCACCGTCGTCGCGTGTGGGTACGCAAGCTGGCGCGGGTATCAGTTTAATCCGGTGACGGGCATTTCGCCCATTGTCATCCTCGCCATCACGACCGCGAACGCGGCGCACCTCCTGCATTTCCATCGCGTCAGCTTTCTGGAAACGGGATCAGCGGCGGCGGCGTGGCGTTTCGTCGAGGCGGAGATCCTCGGCCCTGTCCTGATCGCCAATATCTTCACTTTTGTCGGGTTCGCATCGATGCTGGCCGCGTCCTCGCCGCCGATCCGCCAGTTCGGCGAAATGATCCTCGTGGCCTTGCCGGTGATTTCACTTGGCCATCTGTCAATCGTGCGGGCGTGGTGCCTCCGCGCATCCTGGCGTGAGAGCGAAGCGGTCGGCGGGCAAATCCTTAAGCTGGCGTCCGAAGGCGCGGTCAGCCTCCTGTCCTTGCGCAAGACCATCACCCTGGTGGCGGCGTCGGTTGTCCTTGCGGTCATGATGACCGGCGTCGTCAATCTGCGGCTCAATGAGAGCTGGCTAAACTTCGTGGACCGCAGCTTCCCCTCGCGCGCCGGGTCAGACTTCGTTCAGTCGCGCGGCATTCCAGTCGTGCTTGTCGACTACACAATCTCCGCCGCTCCCGGATCATCTGCGATTGACCCGACGTATCTGGAAAACCTGAAAGCGCTGACCGCCTGGATCGAAGACCAGCCGAATGTGAGCTTCACGCTCGATATCGCCGACGTCGTCCGGCGCATCAATGCGGCGATGGAGAACAACAACGACCGGCTTGACGACGCCCCGTTGCCGACAAGCGAGGACAGCGCCGCGCAGTTTTTATTGCTATACGAATTAAACTTGCCGCCGGGTTTTCTCCTGTCGGATCAGTTGTCGACGGACTATTCCGCCTCCCGCCTTACGGTCGCCTTTCAGACGCCCTATTCCGCTCAGTTGCGGGACTTCGACGAGGCGTTCCGACGCTGGCTTTCGCAAAATGGCGACGGCTTGTACGCCGACCTTGGCGCTGGGGCGAACTTCATCGGGGTCTGGCTGTCGCAAAGCTTGTTTCGTGAAATGGCGGGCGGCATCGCAGTTTCGCTCGTCATCATCTCCCTGTTGATGGCGATCCTTTTGAGGGACGCGCGGTTGTCCCTGCTCGCGTTTTTGGCGAATGCGCTGCCGATCGCCCTGGTTTTCGGCGTATGGGGCTGGTTCATCGGCGACTTCAGCATCGCCGCTTCCGTCGTCATCGCCGTCACCTTGGGGATCGTCGTCGATGACACGGTGGTGCTCATCTCCCGCTACAACAAGCTTCGCCGCGAAGATGGCGCCGACCCGCGCGCAGCGCTCGCGGCGACGATACGGGATGTCGGCTCTTCCATGACCGCTTCGTCAATCGCCCTCACAATCGGGTTCATCGCGCTGACGGCGTCAGGGTTCCAGGTGACGAAGGAGCTTGGTCTCGGCAGCGCCGCGATCGTCGTGTTGGCGCTGGCGTTCGACCTCATCGTCCTGCCGAACCTCATCTTGTTGCGGGACCGGAGGTCGCGCGCGCCCGCTTCCGCAGCGCCCTGAGCCGTCGCGTCGCCGCAGTTCTTAAGCTATGGTCCGGCGGATGGATCGATGGCGGCCATCAACGCGACTGACGCTCTTGTCCTCGGCGATCGCCTTGGCGGTCGCGGCCTTCGGCCTTGAACAGCTCGACTATCGCCACGCGGCCCGATCGCTCTCGACGGAGGCGTATCTCCTCGTCGTGGCGGCGGCGTTCGCCGGGCTCGGCGGGTTCGTCGGCTGGCGGCTGACCCGGGGCCGCGCGACGCCGGACGCCTTCGAGCGCAATGACGCGGCGATCAGGTCGCTCGGCCTGTCGCCCCGCGAGCTTGAAGTGCTGGAGCTGCTCGCCGCCGGGCGCGCCAACAAGGAGATCGCCCGCACGCTCGACGTTTCGCCTAATACGGTGAAAACGCATCTTTCAAATCTTTACCGCAAACTTGAGGCTGGCCGTCGGACCGAAGCGGTGGACGCGGCGCGGCGACTTCGACTCATTCCCTGAAGAATGATCAGCTAAATGGTTGAAATGATTGAAATCACCCATTCGGGCGATGGCAAAGGCCTGAGAAAACGGGCCCCGTTTGGCGCATAGGATGCGCCCAACCAAGGAGGTTCCCATGCTTCGCATCGCACTCATCTATGGCGGGATCGCCGGCGCGATCGTCATCTCGGTCATCATCGCCGGCTTGGGGCTCGGCGACGGGGCCCACACGGGCAGCCAGGCGTTCGGCTATCTCGTCATGCTGGTCGCCCTGTCGCTGATCTTCATCGGCGTCAAAAACTACCGCGACAGGGACCTCGGCGGGGTCATCAGTTTTGCGCAGGCGCTGGGCGCTGGGCTTGCGATCGCCGCTGTCGCCGGCGTCATCTACGTAGCCGTCTGGGAGGCGTACCTCGCCGCCACCGACTACGCCTTTATGGGCGACTATGCCGCCGGTATTATTGAGAAGAAGAAGGCCGCCGGCGTTTCCGGCGAAGACCTGGATAAGCTGATCGCCGACATGGAGAAGATGAAGGCGAGCTACGCCAATCCGCTGATGCGCCTGCCCATGACGTTCCTGGAGATCTTCCCCGTCGGGCTCATTGTGTCGCTCGTCTCCGCCGCGCTCCTGCGCAACCGGACCTTCATGCCGGCGAAGGCGTAGCGGGTCGACCACTGGCGACAACCGCGCGCAACGCATAAGTCGGGGCGGTGACCCGCCTCGACGACATCCTCAGGCCCAGCCCGAAGGGCCTTTACTGCCCGCCCGGCGACTTCTTCATCGATCCGGTCCGGCCGGTCGACCGGGCGGTCGTCACCCACGGCCACGCCGACCACGCCCGCGCCGGCCATGGCGCCGTGCTGGCGACGGAGGAAACCGTCGCCATCATGGCCGCCCGCTATGGCGAAGATTTCACCTCGTCGCGCCAGACGGCGGCGCTCGGGGCCGCGACGAACATCAATGGCGTCGACGTGACGCTCATCCCGGCGGGCCATGTGCTCGGCTCCGCCCAAGTGGTCGTAGAACACGCCGGCAAGCGCCTGATCGCCTCCGGCGACTACAAGCGCCGCCGCGACCCCACGTGCGCCGGCTTCGAGGTTCTCTCATGCGACGTCTTCATCACCGAGGCGACCTTCGCCCTGCCCGTCTTTCGGCACCCGGACGATCGCGGCGAGATCGACAAGCTGCTGACGTCGGTTCGTCAGTTTCCGGAGCGTACGCACCTTGTGGGCGCCTACGCCCTCGGCAAGGCGCAGCGGATCATCCGGCTCCTGCGCGAAGCCGGCTATGACGAGACGATCTTCATCCATGGCGCGATGCAAAAGCTCTGCGATCTATACGAAGGTTTCGGCGTCGCGCTCGGGCCCCTCGCGCCCGCGACAATCTCATCGAAGGCGGGCGCAAAGCATGACTTCGCCGGCAAGATCGTCGTCGGCCCGCCCTCGGCCTTCGCCGACAAATGGGCGCGCCGGTTCCCGGACCCGGTCGCGTCATTCGCCAGCGGCTGGATGCGGGTGCGCGCCCGCGCGCGCCAGCGCGGCGTCGAACTGCCGCTCATTCTCTCCGACCACGCTGACTGGGACGAGCTCACGCAGACCGTGCGCGATATTCAGCCTCAGGAGCTGTGGATCACTCATGGACGGGAAGACGCCCTCACCCGCTGGGCCGAACTGGAGGGCGTCAAGGCGCGGCCGCTCTCGCTCGTGGGGTATGAGGATGAGCACGATTGATGTTGCGGCGCGACGCGGCGTCATCCTGACGAAAGTCAGGATCCAGAATTTGCGCGTCTACGACACTTGTTCAGGATGACGATGAGAAAACCCTAGCTTCATGCAAGCCTTCGCAGACCTCCTAGAGCGCCTTGTCCTGACGCCGCAGCGGAACGGCAAAATCCGTCTCCTGACGGACTACTTCGCCGCGACGCCCGACCCGGACCGCGGCTACGCCATCGCCGCCATCACGCGCGATCTGGAAATCCGGTCAGTGAAGCCCGCCATGCTGCGCGCGCTCATCTATGAGCGCATGGACGAAGCGCTGTTCGATCTCTCTTATGACTATGTGGGCGACCTTGCGGAGACAATCTCCCTCGCCTGGCCGTCACGGCCCAAAAACGAGGGACTTCGCGCCAACCGCGCCCCGGAGCTGGGCGAGATCGTCGAAACGCTGAGCGCCGCCTCGCGCGCCGACGGCCCGAATCTCGTCGCGGGCTGGCTCGACGCCATGGACGCCTCCGGCCGCTGGGCGCTTTTGAAACTCGTCACCGGCGGCTTGCGCATCGGCGTCTCCTCGCGGCTCGCAAAGACCGCCCTTGCGCAGTTCGGCGACAAGCCGGTCACCGAAATTGAAGAGCTTTGGCATGGCCTTAAGATACCGTATACGGATCTCTTCACCTGGCTTGAAGGTGAAGGAGAAAAACCGGACGCGGAAAAACCCGGTTATTTCCGGCCCGTGATGCTCGCCCACCCGCTGGAGGACCGCGATCTGGAGGCGCTCGACCCGTCCGCCTTCGCCGCCGAGTGGAAATGGGACGGCATCCGCATTCAGGCGGTCAGCGAGGGCGGCGTTCGGAGGCTCTACTCCCGCACCGGCGACGACATCGGCGCGGCGTTCCCGGATGTTCTGGACGCGCTCGACCTTGACGCCGTGATGGACGGCGAACTCCTCGTCTTCGACCCGGCGCAGCCGCCTTTCGCCGTCCGTCCGTTCGCGGAGCTGCAAAAGCGCCTCAACCGCAAGACCATCTCGAAGAAGCTGCTGGAGACGCACCCGGCCTTCATCCGCGTTTATGATTTACTCGGCCACAATGGCGAGGACCTGCGCGCCGCGCCATTCGCGGCCAGGCGGGATAGGCTGGAAACTCTGTTTACCGACGGCCCGCGCGCGCGGATCGACTTGTCGCCCGTCCTCGACCTCGCCGACAAGGACGCCCTCGCCGCCGCCCGCGCCGCGCCGCCGGACGACGCGATCGAAGGCCTGATGCTGAAGCGCCGGGCGTCGACTTACGTTCCCGGCCGGCCTAAAGGCGAATGGTGGAAATGGAAGCGCGATCCGTTCCTGATCGACGCCGTCCTCATGTACGCCCAGCGCGGCCACGGTAAGCGGTCGTCATTCTATTCCGACTACACGTTCGGCGTCTGGACGGCGGAGGAAACGCTGGCGCCCGTGGGCAAGGCGTATTTCGGCTTTACGGACGAAGAGCTGAAGCAGCTCGACAAGTTCGTCCGTGAGCACACCACCGACCGCTTCGGTCCCGTCAGGCAGGTGCGCGCCGAGCCCGATTTCGGCCTCGTCCTCGAAGTCGCGTTCGAAGGCCTCAACCGCAGCGCCCGGCACAAATCCGGCGTCGCCATGCGGTTTCCGCGGATCAGCCGCATCCGCTGGGACAAGCCCGCCGGCGAGGCCGACCGGTTGGAGACCTTGCGGGCGATGCTCCCCGACGACCCGGCCGCCTAAAACGGCAGTGGCCGCAGATCCGGCTCGACCCAGGCCCGACGCGCCTCGACGGAAAATAGCCGTTCCTTTGACCAGAAACGCAGGATCCAGTCAGAGCGTCCATAGTCCGAGGACAGAAGGTCCATAAGGACCACATGAAGTGGGCGGTCCGACGGCGCGGCGTCGAGCATCGCCCGCGCCGCTCGCAGGGACGCGAGCGTGATCGTCTCGTGATAGCCGTCGGCGTCCGTATTGGCGACGCCAGTCGCTTCGTTATAGGCCCGGATGATCCCCGGCATTTCCGCGAAAGGATCAACTCCCGGCTCCCGCAACAGCCAGAGCGCCGCGGCGAAATGCGCCGCATGCGTCCATTCGGGTTTCGGCAGGGTCCGGTCGCGAACGCCGTCGGCGATGCGTTTCAGGTCAGGGTCGGACGAAAAAGTCATGCCTGCCGCTCCGGCGACAATGCGCCCGGCTCATCACCCGTCAATTCAGGTATCTTTTCGGAGATAACATCGCCACGAGACGCCGCCGTCTTTCGGATGCGCACTACCGCGCGCACGAGCATTGGATAGTCTTTTGTCTGATTTCCCTCGGCGAGCGCTTCATATCTCGCCAACAACACGTCATGCACGCCGACGATGGTGTTCGCAGCGGCGTCATAGACAAGGTCAAAGTCTACGACGCCCTCAGCAATTTCAGTGCAGACCGCTTCATAAAAATTCAAGACCACGACATGGTCGAAAAGGATCGCGCCAACATCGCCGCCATATGGATCTTTACTCCGAGTTCGACCGAATAGACACCTATCGCTTTCAAGATAGCGGCGATAAAAGTACAGCCTCTCCATCCGGCGCATGATCTCGGCCGTCGTCGTGAGCGACCGGATTATTTCACCCGTCAGACGTCGGCGCTCAGACCTCTCACTCGCATTTCTGATTACGAACGGGATGCGCGCCGCCGCAAGTGCGGCGGCGACGGTGGCCAATGTTCTGACCAAATCCAACCAACAGAGTTGATCGCAGGCCATCGCCGTCTCACACGACGCGAAGGAACCACTTTAGGGCCTTAGATCGCGCCTGTTCCGCCGGGACCAATGTTCGAATAAATCGCCATATGAAAGAACATAATACGAACAACGGATAAAGTCAATCGCCGCAAAGAAGCGCTCAAGCCGCCTCTACTGCGACGCCCTTGTCCTGGAAGTAGCTTCTAAGCTCGCCCTTCTCGAACATCTCCTTGACGATATCGCAGCCGCCGACGAATTCGCCTTTCACATAGAGCTGCGGGATGGTCGGCCAATCGGAGAACTCCTTGATCCCCTGGCGGATGTCATCATCGGCGAGAACATTCTCCGAGCCAAACTCAACGCCGAGATAATTGAGGATCTGAACCACCGCGGCGGAGAAACCGCACTGCGGAAACTGCGGCGTGCCTTTCATGAAAAGCATCACCTCGTTGCCGTCGACTTTCGACTTGATCGCTTCGTGGGCCTGGTTATCGCTCATCTCGGTTCTCCATCTCGCGCGGTTCAAGGCCGCGGGACTTCATGACAATAAAGCCAGCTAGGCGCCCCCGCACCGCCCGTCAAGCCGGGTCGCGCAGTCAGTCGCGAGCGGAAAACCCGATCGCGGCTACTGGCGACCATGGGCCACGCTCATAGCGCCAAAGCTGGAGCCCTTCGCCGACGCCATTGATCGGCTGAAATGTCTCTTTCAGCTCCCGATAGAGCGCCTCAGCGCGCGCAGCGCTCGTCTTGTTCTGGATGGTGACATGAGGCCGGAACTTCTGTCGGTCCTGGGCGATCAGCCGCCCCTCAAAGGGCGTGGCGAGCGCCTCGCGCAAAGCGTGCAGCGCCTCCGCCTCCACACGAAGCGCCACCCCGCGTCCAAGGCGAATCGGACCGGCGATCTGCAACGGAAAGGGCGCAAAGCGCGTAGCGGTACGTCCAATTGCGCTGAAAACGGTCCGTTCGTCGTCCCCCGGCAATTGATGGAACAGCGTCAGGTGCGCTGGAACGATGTTGAGCTCCGGCGGGAAATGCGCGTCGCGCAACTCCTGAAGCCTTCGGGCCGTTTCTGCATCGAACTGCAGCGTCAGAATGAATTGCCGCATGGCGCCTCCTTTCCGCTGGGGTCTCGCGCAAGGTCCCCCGCGTCCGGGGCTTGGGCCGCGCGGCGCAATAGCGGTAGGCTGCGATCCAGGAGGCGGCGAAAGACGATGAAGGATGATCGTCTCTTTTCTACCGAGCAAGCGGGCAATCTGTAACGTCCGGCAGGGGTGGTGATTATAGCCGATCGAGACCAGAGCGACGAAGATACTCTTTCTGCGCTGGCCACGCCCGCCGCGCCGGCGGTCGCATCGGCCGGCCTCATCCGGCCGCTTATCGATATGGCCGAAATGCGCGGCGTCTCGGTCGAAGACATCTTGAACGGCCTTGGCCTTCCCCCCGACCTTTTCGCGGCCGATTCAACGCCGGTCGCCCTGGCGGACTATTACAGACTGCAAAATCAGATATCTGCCGCCCTTGAGGACGAAACATGCAACCTGTCGACGCGGCAGTTGCTGCCAGGCACGACCGATTTCGTCCTTTCACAGATTAGCGGCGTCGGGTCGCTACACGACGCCATGAATATTGTGGCGAAGTCCTACAACCTCGTGCATGGCGGCGAGTACAATTCCGTCAGGCGGCGGGGCGACGTCGTCACTTTCACGATCGACGACCGGGGGTTTCCATACGCAATTAGGGAAGACTCCGCCTATATTGAATTCTCGCTTGAATGCCTGCTGATCTTTCTCCACTGTATGCTGACGGTCGTCGCGCCGGAAACCGCTGGACGCGCTCTGCGCAAAGTGGCCGTCACCCGATCACAGCGGACCGCCCGCGCGGCGCACCTCGCCTGCTGGCCTGCGCCGATTGCCTTCGGCGCAAGAGCCTACGCCATCGACTATGACGCCGATGCGGCGACCGCGCCGCTGGCGCCGCCGCCAGCCGACGCGCTTACGGCCGCCCACGTCCACGCGCAGATTCTGAAGATGGCCGGCAGTGACGCCGGCGCAGGCGCGCTCAAGGAAACGAGCGAATTCGTGCGCCGCGCGCTCGCCCGCGGCGTGATCGACCAGACCCGCATCGCCGCGATGCTCGGCGTCAGCGTCGCCACCCTACGCCGCCGGCTCGATGAAGAAGGCGCGAGCTTTCGGGACCTCCGGCGCGAAGTGCTGAACGCGGCCGCAAAGCGGCTGCTTGCGCGTCGGCGCAATGCGACGGAGGTCGCCGAAGAGCTTGGTTTCGCCGAGCTGAGGAGCTTCAGCCGCGCGTTCAAATCCTGGAACGGCGAGACGCCAAAGGCGTTCGCCCAGCGCGCTCTATCGTCGGCAGGCTCGCCACCTGAAGGCTGAAAGCCCGTCTTCTCCCCCGCAGCGCATGCGGCAAATTGAGCTAAAATGTCCACCCGGCGCGATCGCTCGCGTCGTGTCACGCACGCGTGAACCTTCCTAAAATCCTTCGACGATTCCTGGGGCGAGCCCGCCGGAATCGAAAAAGGACGAGCCTGCGAAACGGGCCACATTCGCCGAGGGCGGCTCGGTCAAAGACGACCAAACAATCCTGGGAGGGAATTCAATGACGCACTTTATCGCAAAGCCAATCAGCGCGCGCGCCGCGGGACTTTCCTTCGCGTCCGCAATCGCGCTCACCGCCGTCCTTGAGAGCGCCGCCGCGCAAGCGCCGTCGGCGGAAGATGAGCTTACCGATGAAATCATCGTCTCGGCGCGTCGCCGGGATGAATCGCTTCAGGACGTCCCGGTCGCCGTTTCGGCGTTCTCAGGCGACCAACTGAACGCCATCGGCGCGATCGACCTCACCGACATCGAAGCCATCACGCCGAACGTGACGCTTGAGACGTCGCGCGGCACCAACAACACGATCACCGCCTTCATTCGCGGCGTCGGCCAGCAGGACCCGGTTGCGGGATTTGAGGCCGGCGTTGGCCTTTACATTGATGACGTCTACCTCAATCGTCCGCAGGCGGCGCTTCTCGATATCTACGAGGTGGAGCGGATCGAAGTCTTGCGCGGGCCGCAGGGCACGCTCTACGGCCGGAACACGATCGGCGGCGCAGTCAAATACGTGACCAAAGGCCTCGCCGACGAACCGGAAGTGAACCTGCGCCTGCAAGGCGGCACCTTCGGCCAGCTAGACGCGATCGGCTCGTTCAGCCTGCCGCTTCTGACAGACTCCTCAATCGGCGATCTGAAGATCGGCGGCACAGTCGCCTATCTCAGACGCAATGGTTTCGGCGACAATCTCAATATTCCGGACCTTGAGAATTACAACAAGGATATCCTCGCAGGCCGCGTCGCGGTGGAATGGGACCCGACAGATACGTTCTCATTACGGATTACCGGCGACTGGACCGACGACAACTCCGATCCGCGGCAAGGCCATCGCTTGCTGGATTTTCCGGGCTTCCCGGTCCTCGACAACGTTTTCGACACGCGTTCCGGCCTCAACGCCCCGGAGCAAAGCGTCGTCGCCCGCGGGATTTCGGCGACCGCGGAATGGCGCGTCAGCGACACCATCACGCTGAAGAACATCCTCGCGTATCGCGACGACTTCACCGAAACGCCGATTGACTTCGACTCGCTTCCGATCGTCGACCTCGACGTGCCGGCGATCTACGACAACTCGCAATTCAGCGAGGAATTCCAGGTCCTCTACGAAGGCGATCGCCTGAGCGGCGTTGTCGGGTTTTACTTCCTCGACGCGAATGCGCTGAACGAGTTCGACGTGCTGCTGGAGACGACGGGCGCGCTGCCGGTGGTCGGCCTGCCTGGCCTTAACGCCTTCACCTCGTCCGACGTTGACACCAGCACCTGGTCGGTCTTCGCCGACTTCAGTTACCAGCTGACGGACACTGTGGCGATTTCGCTCGGCGGTCGGTATACGGAAGACACGCGGACGATCTCCCTTGACCGCCAGACCTTCCTTAACGGGTCCTCTCCGACTTTCGGCGGGACGCCGCGGGATCCGATCGCCGTCGCCGCGGACCTCAATGCGGAAGCGGATTTCGAAGACTTCAGCCCACGCGCCAGCATTTCCTGGCAGCCGCTGGAAGAACACAATTTCTATTTCTCCTACGCCAAGGGCTTCAAAGGCGGCTCATTTGACCCGCGCTGCGGGGCGAACGCCGCGCCGGACCTCGACGGCGATGGCGCAACGGGCGCGACGGACGTGGACGACCAGATCGAGTTCTGCCGGTTCGAACCGGAAGAGATCGACACATTCGAATGGGGCTGGAAGACATCGCTTGACGGCGGCCGCTTCACGACGAACACGGCGATTTTCTACTCCGACTATCAGGACGTTCAGATCCCTGGCTCCATCGGGATCGACGCCGACAATGACGGCGTTGCGGAAAGTTTCGCCGGCGTGACGACGAACGCCGCGGCCGCGACGCTCTGGGGCGTTGAGTTCGAAGGCAATCTCGGCGTCGCGCGGGACTGGATGAGGCCCGGCGATTCGCTCGATTATCAGTTCGCGCTTGGCTATATCAATGCGAGCTTTGACGAGTTCCTCGGCCGCACAGGCGAAGACATCTCCGACCAGGCGGTCTTTCAGAATACGCCGGAAATCACCGCGTTCAGCCAGCTCGGCTACACAACGCCGACGGAGCTCTTTGGCGACGACGGCGACTTCAACATCTACAGCTCGTTCTCCTATCGCAGCGAAACGAGCCAATTCAACTTCCGCTCACCGATCGACCAGGAAGGCTTTGTTCTGTTCAATGCCGGCCTATCCTGGACGCGCGAAGACGGCCGGCTCAGCGTCGGCGTTCATGGCACAAACCTTCTTGATAAAGAATATATTGTCGCAGGCTATGACTTCGTTACGGCGCAACCGGCCTTCGGCAATAACCCGCTTGGCCTTTCCGGCGTCCTGACAGCGTTCTATGGCAATCCGCGGCAGGTGTTTGGCACGCTCAGCGTCAGCTTCTAGCGCTCCAAAAAGCGCCGCCGACATCAGCGGCGGCGCGGGCGAGCAGAAATCGAAAACGGGCATCCTCCCGCCCGCTTTCGACCGGCGCGGCGGGCGGCGTGTCGATGGCCCGTCGCGCCGCCTATCGACGCAAGCGGTAGGGCCCGCTAAAGCGCCTTCAAAAGCGGACGGAACCAGATGATCAGGAATATTTTTTTCGGGCTTCTCGCCATTGTCGTGATTGCGGCCGCCGGGCTCGGCGCAATGATCTGGCGAGAGGCGCAAGGGGTCGATCCGGCGACGCTTGAGGCGCAGTACATGACGCCTGCTGACCGCTACATCAACGTAGGCGGCGCGCGGGTGCGGGTGCGCGAGGAAGGGCCGGCGAACGCGCCGGTGATGATCCTTCTGCATGGCTTCATCTACAGCCTTGAAACCTGGGACGCATGGGCGGCTTCCTTCAGCGAAGACTATCGCGTCATCCGTTTCGACCTCGCCGGACACGGGCTCACGGGCCCTGACCCGCAGGAGCGCTACGCCCCTGAAGAGCGCGCCGCGTTCATTGGCGATGTCATGGACGCAATCGACGTCGAGCGGGCGATCGTGGCCGGCAATTCACTTGGCGGGCTCGCCGCCTGGCGGTTCGCCGCGGCGGCGCCCGATCGCGTCTCCGCGCTCATCCTGTTGGCGCCAGGCGCTTACCCCACAAACGGCGTCAGCGACACGCCGGCGGAAGTTCCCGCAGCGATGAAACTCTTTCTGCGAACGGCGCCTGAAGCCGGCGCCGTCGCGACTCTGGAAAGCGTCTTCGCTGATGACGCCTACGCCACGCCGGAACGCGCCCAGCGATTGCGCGATTTGATGCGCCGTCGCGGCAATGGCGAAGCCTTGGTCAAATCGATCGAAGAGTTCACCCTTCCCGATCCGAGCGCCGACCTTGCGCGCATCACTGCCCCAACGCTCATATTGTGGGGCGCGGAGGATGCGGTTTTGCCGGCGAGCGACGGAGAACGCCTTGCGGCGGCGATCCCGAACGCCCGGCTCATCGTCTATGACGGCGTCGGCCACGTGCCCCAGGAAGAAGCAGCGGCGCGTTCCGCGGCTGACGCGCGCGCATTTCTGGACAGCCTCGTCGCCCCGGCGTCGGCGGGCGGCGCGGAATGACGCCAGGCGCCGCGGATGCGGCCGACGCAGCATCGCAAGACGCGCAAAACTCGACCACGCCGCAATTCTCCGCGGGCTACCGCGCATGGGCGCTTTTCATACTTGTCGTCGTCTATACGTTCAACTTCATCGACCGTCAGATCGTCGGTATACTGGCGGTGCCGATCAAGGCCGACCTTCAGCTGACTGATGTTCAGCTCAGTCTCATGGGCGGCCTCGCCTTTGCGCTCTTTTACACCTTCCTTGGCGTGCCGATCGCGGTCCTCGCAGATCGATCCAACCGCGTCTGGATCATGACGGCGGCGCTCGCCGTATGGAGCGCCATGACGGCGATTTGCGGGTTTGCGCAGAACTTCACCCAGCTCTTTCTCGCCCGACTCGGCGTCGGCGTCGGCGAAGCTGGCGGCGTCGCGCCGGCCTATTCGCTGATCTCGGACTATTTCCCGCCGAACCAGCGCGCGCGGGCGCTCAGCGTCTACTCCTTCGGCATTCCGATCGGGTCAGCGCTCGGGATCCTCCTCGGCGGCGTACTGACCAGTTACCTCGACTGGCGCGCCGCCTTCATGATCGTCGGGGCCGCAGGGCTCCTTATCGCGCCGGTGTTCCGTCTGACCATGCGCGAGCCCGCCCGCGGCGGCCTTGACGGCGGCCCGCCGGCGGCGCCTGCGCCAGTGCGTGACGTCGTCGACGCGCTCGTCAGTAAGCCGAGTTTCTGGGGGCTTTCCTTCGGGGCGTCATTCTCTTCCATGATGGGGTACGGTCTTATCTTCTGGCTGCCATCGTTTTTCGTGCGCAGTTTTGGCGACGCGTTGCCGGGTTTCTTCGCCTTTATGCCGGCGTTTCTGATCCCGGCGGAGGCGGGGCCAGTGCTCTATGCGTCTTATTTTTATGGCGCGATCCTGCTTATAGGCGGCGTCGCAGGAATTGCGCTCGGCGGCGTCCTCGCTGATCGCTATGGAGAAGAAAACAAATCCGCCTACGCTTTAGTTCCGGCGGCGGCGTTCCTCGCGACCTTGCCTTTCTTCCTTGTGGGCGTGTTGGCGAAGCCATTGGCCGTCGTCTTCGCCGCGTTCATCGTGCTGCAGGCGTTGAGCCTTGTATGGCTGGGACCCGTGATCGCAGCCTTTCAGCACCTCGTTGCGCCGAACATGCGCGCGACGGCGTCTGCGGTGTTTTTGTTCGTCAATAACCTGATAGGGATCGGCCTCGGCAACCTGATCATCGGGGCCCTGTCGGACAGTCTCGCCGCGCGCTTTGGCGATGAATCACTGCGCTACGCCATTCTCGCAGGTTCGGTCTTCTACGTCGCCGCCGCCGCGCTCTTCATTGTCACCGCGCCGCGGCTGAAGCGCGATTGGCACCAGCATACTGATCTCTGACGCGCACGGAGCATTTTCAACAACGTCAACGAAAAACCCACGCCGCGCTAAAACGCGACGTGGGCGGTCAGTTCGCTCGGCTATCGCCTGATCGACAGTAACGCATCGAAAAGGCGGCCTTCACTTAAAGGGCCGCCTCAGCGCGCAAACTACGATCCGACGACCCCGCCATCGCGGCGAGTGATGACGAGGGTCGCATCGCGCGGCACGGTGAAATTGTCCGGCGACGCCGGAAAGTTCGTCCGCGATGGGTCGCCATTGCCCGGATGCTGGATGTTGACGAACGCCGTGCGGAAGTCTGGCGTGAAGGCCCATCCGGTTAGTTCATCGCTTTGCACGCCCACCAACAATCGCTTCGGCGTCGGCGGCTCGGCGGTCGTATCAAAAACGACAACCTGATCCTGAAGGCCGTCCGGCTGGCCGCCGTCAGTGCCGATAAACAGCCGACCAAACGGGTCAGCATAAGCGGCGTCCGGATCCGTAAAGACGCCAGGCGTCTCGCGCGTCGACGAAGCGAGAATGTAGATTTCCCACGAGAACGTCGTCCCAAGCCCGTCTTCGGCGTCCAGCGTACGGATAATATGGCCGTCACTGTTCGGCGCTTCCGGATTGGCGGCGTCGGCCTCAGTCCGCTGACTGTTGTTGGTCAGGGTCCAGAACACGGCGCCGTTCTGGCCGATGGTCGTCCATTCCGGCCGGTCCATCGGCGTCGCGCCGACGATGTCAGCGGCGATGCGCGTGTTAACGAGGAGGTCCGCCATGTCCTCGAACCGCTCGGCGAGCGCCGGCACGTTCATGGACAGTTCCAGCCATTCGCCCGTGAAGTCTTCGTCGAAGCGCGCCACATACAAGACGCCATCGTCGAGCGGGCTCTCGCCATTGCCGACCGCCCGGCGCCACGACCGATTCGACACGTACTTGTAGCAATAGTCAAAGCGCTGATCATCGCCCATGTAAGCGGCGATCCGGCCGCCCGGCGTTTCTTTGATGGCGATCGCCTCGTGCTTGAAGCGGCCAAGCGCGGTGCGCTTCACCGGCGTCTGCGAGGCGTCGCCCGGATCGATCTCAACGACCCAACCGAACCGATTGCGCTCATTGACGAAATCGGGGTCGGCGAGGTCGAAGCGCTTGTCAAACGCATACCATCCATAGCTGAAGCCCCGCGCCGAGAAGCCATAGCGCGCGTCCGCTTCGGTCTCGGTCGGCCGCGGCGCGACATCATCGTTGCTTGCCGCGATCGGGCCTTCCACGCGAGAATCGCCGAAGTAACCGTTGAAGTTCTCTTCGCAGGTCAGGTACGTGCCCCAGGGTGTCGTCCCGGAGCCGCAATTGTTGACGGTGCCGAGCGGCGCATTGCCCGCAGGATTCTCAAGCAACGCCGAGCCTGCGGCCGGCCCGGAAAACGTCACGCGTGTATTCACATTGATGCGGCGGCTGTTCGGACTCGCGATCACTTCCCAGCGCGAGCGGCGCTTTTCGAGCGCGACCACCGATACGCCATGGACGTGCTGCGACAGCCGAACATCATCAATCGACTCAGGCGCCACTTTTCCGAGCACATGCGGATTGATGCCGAACTCATGGTTGATGCACAGCATCCCCCGTCGATTGGCGCGCCGACCGAAAAGATCGATGTTCTTCAGAATCCTGCAGTCGTCGTCCATCGGATAGAAGAACATGCCGTCATGGCCGATGCCGATCTGCTTCAGCGCCTGTTGCGGCGTCGGACGCGTCGCTGGATCGCCCGTATATTCTTCGGTCGCGCCGGGTTCGATCGGCGTCCCCCAGGGGATGAGAACCTGATACTCGTACTCTTCGGCGATGACGGGCATTTTCTGGTCGCCAACGGTCGCGGCCTCGATGCTCAGCTCCTCAAAGCCGACAAGCTCGCGGCCGCGTGGCGGGCGACGACGAAACCTATCCCCGCTTTGCGCCATCGCTTCCGGCGCAAGAAACCCGGTCGCGGCGCCCGCAAGCGTTCCTTGCAGCACCGCGCGCCGAGACGTGGCGGATTTCAGGACATCCTGAAATGGACGATTTCCCGACGCATTGGACGGAATGTTTTCGCTGTCGTCGAATTCTACGTAGTCGGATCTTTTGAGGGTCACTGCTTGCGGTTCTCCGGCTTGCTGCCCTGAACCACTTAATGGCGTCATGTGACAAAATTTTTCGCTTCTCGCGTGTTGCGGCCGCTACATTGCGCGATGTGGAAATTTCCGGACGCGGATCATTCTGCAAGTAATTCGCATTAACGAGATATACGCTCCTAACATCGCGGCTTGCGGCGTCAGAGCCCGACGAGGATGGCGTTTGCTGATCCCGCGTCCGCGCGGCAAGTTGCAAAGGTCCATGGGTTGCTGCGATAAAATCGCCCATTCGTCGACGCTTAGCGGGTCGGCCTCAGTGGGAGTGCGCCTCAATGTTTGCGAAGTTTTTCCATGAGCTTAAGTCCGCAGGCCTGCCTGTCTCGCTGCGCGAATACCTGACCCTGATGGAGGCGATGGACGCCGACCTCGCCAGCAGGCGGATGGATGACTTCTATTTCCTTTCCCGCTCGACGCTGGTGAAAGACGAACGCAATCTCGACAAGTTCGATCGGATCTTCGGCCACGTCTTCAAAGGCGTTGAGACCCTTGGCGAGGGCGTCGAAGCTGAAATCCCCGAGGAATGGCTGAAGGTCCTGACCCAGAAGTACCTCACCGACGAAGAGAAGAAGCAAATCGAGGCGCTCGGTGGGTGGGACAAGCTCATGGACACGCTGAAGAAACGCCTGGAGGAGCAGAAAAAGCGCCACCAGGGCGGCTCGAAATGGATCGGCACAGGGGGCACCTCGCCCTTCGGATCAGGCGGCTACAATCCCGAAGGCGTGCGCATCGGCGATGAAGGCGAGCGCCAGGGCCGGGCAGTCAAGGTCTGGGAGAAACGCGACTACAAGAACCTCGACGACGACATTGAAATCGGGACACGGAACATCAAGATGGCGTTGCGCAAGCTGCGCCGCTTCGCCCGTGAAGGAGCGGCGGAGGAGTTTGACGTCGACGGCACGATCGACGCGACCGCCCGCCATGGCTATCTGGACATTCAGATGCGGCCTGAGCGCCGCAATACCGTCAAGGTGCTGATCTTCTTCGATATCGGCGGGTCGATGGACCCTTTCGTCAAAATCTGCGAGGAGCTGTTTTCCGCCGCGCGGACGGAATTCAAGCACCTTGAGTACTTCTACTTCCACAACTGCCTTTACGATTACGTCTGGAGAGATAATAATCGTCGGTGGTCAGATAAAACGCCGACATGGGATGTTCTGCATACCTATTCATCGGATTATAAGGTGATCTTCGTCGGCGACGCCTCGATGAGCCCCTACGAAATCACGGTGCCGGGCGGTTCGGTCGAGTATTTCAATGAGGAACCGGGCGCGATGTGGATGCAGCGCCTTGCGGATATCTATGAAAGCGTCGTCTGGCTGAACCCCATCCCGGAAACCCATTGGAAGAACGCGCCGTCAATTCAGATGATGCGCGATCTTGTGGGGAACCGGATGCACCCCCTCACCCTTGGCGGGCTTGAGGCGGCGATGGCCGAACTGCGCCGGTCAAACTGACCCGGACGCGCTCTAAGCGGCCTTCGCCCGAAGCGTCTGCGCGTGATCGACCGCTTCGCGCGCGGCGCTGCGGATCGCGTCTATCTTCTTCTCTCGCGCCGCCTGCTTCGCCGGCAAGTCGCCGATGAGGCCTTCGCCTTCAGCCGCTTCATCACCAAGCGCCCAGGCGCCGACGCCGCGCGCGGATCCTTTCAGCGCATGACACGCATCGCGCCAGTCGCCATCCTCTAGGTCGACGTCCAGGCGGCTGACAAGCCGGCCCGCGTGTTCAACGAACATGCCAAGAATTTCATCCAGCAACTGAGCGTCGCCAAACGTGTAGCGCTCCAGATGGGACATATCGATCGCTGCGTCCCGACCCCTGCTGTCCGCCATGACCATCTCCCGCGTTCGTCAGCGCGCACGCCGACTGCGCCGAGCACCCTAGCCGCGCACCTGGCACCGCGGCCTTAAGGCGAAGATCGGGATTTGCAGAAGTCCGTTAGCCTTGAGACGGATCGGAGGAAGGTTCGGCCGTCTGCGGCGCTTCCCCATCATCAGATTCAGTCGGCGCATCCTCTTCGACAGGCTCATCAGCGGCCTGTTCGGGGACCGCGGGGTCAGCTTCGCCGTCGGCCTCAGTCGCGGGCGCGTCGGTTTCCTCATCGCTCCCTTCGGCCGGGCCAGCTGGCGCGTCACTTTCGGCCTGCGCGTCTTCGCCCTCCGCATCTTCCAGATTGGGATCCTGCGCGGGTTCCGTCACAGGGGCCTCTTCCGACACCGCCGGCGCATCAATCGGCTCGGTTTCTTCTCCGGGCGCTGAATCGCCTTCAAAATCCGCCGCAACGTCAGACGCCGGATCCTCGGCCGGCTGCGGCGCGCCATCGACGACGCCTTCCTCGTTCCGGCCTGCGAACCGCATGAAACCAATGATCAACGCCAACGATGCAGCGATGACAAGCAAGAGCCGCAACATGCCAACCTCTCCCGATACCCCGTTCGCTCTTCAAACTAAGCGCCTCCAGCCTTTGCGTAAACAAACAACGCATTGTTTCGCATCAGTGTTTTCTGGCGCATCCTGTTAAATCCGGGTAATGGCGCGTCATCTGGTTCGACGGCTGAGGGCTCTGGCCTCCAAAAGAGGATAAAGCGCACGCCGCCGCGCGCCCTCAATAGGCGAAAATACGCCAGCCGCAGCCACCGGAGACGACTATGGCGCCCCGCCATTCGCACACGACACATGTTCATATCGGGCGAAGCGACGCCGCACAGCGTCTCGCGCTGAAGTTCGCGAACCGGCATGGCCTCATCGCCGGGGCCACCGGCACAGGCAAGACCGTCACCTTGCAGATCCTCGCAGAGGGATTTTCCACAGCCGGCGTGCCGGTATTCTGCGCTGACGTAAAAGGCGACCTTGCAGGCCTTTCGCGCGCAATTGAGCCAAACGCGAAGCTCACCGCAAGGGCGGAAAAGACGGGTCCGGAGGGCTATGCGCCGGCCGCGTTCCCTGTCCGCTTCTGGGACCTCTTCGGCGAACAGGGACACCCGGTCCGCGCGACCGTCACCGAGATGGGCCCGGTTCTCCTCGCGCGGCTCCTTGGCCTCAACGACGTCCAGGAAGGCGTCCTCACGCTTTGCTTCAGGCTGGCGGATGACGAAGGCCTGTTGCTGCTCGATCTGAAGGACCTGCGCGCCATGCTCGTCGAAGTCGGGCAGCGAACGAAAGAACTCTCGCTTGAGTACGGGCATGTCTCCCGGGCGTCGATCGGGGCAATTCAGCGCCGCCTCCTCGCCTTCGAGGAAGAAGGCGGCGAAGCGTTCTTTGGCGAACCAGCGCTGGAACTGGAAGATTTTCTTGATACGGATGAGACTGGCGCCGGCGTCGTCAACGTGCTCGCCGCCGACCGACTGATGCGCGCGCCGAAAACCTACGCCGTCTTCCTGCTCTGGCTTCTGTCGGAGTTGTTCGAGCGCCTGCCGGAAGTCGGCGATCCGGACCGACCGCGACTTGTGTTCTTCTTCGACGAGGCGCATCTCCTCTTCGACCGCGCCCCGCGGGCGCTCGTTGACAAGGTCGAGCAGGTCGTGAAGCTCATCCGCTCAAAAGGCGTCGGGGTCTATTTCGTCACCCAGAATCCGCTCGACGTGCCCGACGACGTCTCCAGCCAACTCGGAAACCGGATCATTCACGCCCTGCGCGCGTTTACGCCGAAAGAAAAGCGCGTCGTAAAAGCCGCCGCGGAAACGTTCCGGCAGAATCCGGGCTTCGACAGCGAAGAAATCATTACTGTACTGAAGGTGGGCGAAGCGCTCGTCTCAACGCTGAATGAAGACGGCGCGCCAGGCATCGTGCAACGGACGCTTATCAGGCCGCCCTCCTCGCGCATGGGGCCGGTGACGGCGGCGGAAAGACGTGAAACGATAGCTGGTTCGGAAATGGACGAGATCTATGGCGCGGCGGTCGACAGGGTATCGGCGTACGAAATCCTTCGCGAACGCGCCGAAGCCCTCGCCGCACAGGAAGCGGACGCGCCGCCGCCGAAGCGCAGGTCTCGCGGCCGCAGAAGGCAATCGAACCGCCAGTCGGTAAGCGAAGCGGCGATCAAAAGCGCCGCCCGGACGATCTCCACGACCCTCGCTCGCGAACTGATGCGCGGGCTTTTCGGCGGCCTCAAGCGACGGCGGCGTCGATGAGCCATATGGGAGCCCCGCGCCGCGCCGACGCCCCGCGCCTCTTCTGGGTGACAAGCCTCGCCGGGCTTGGCGTCTTTGGGCTTGCGGTCGCGCTGGACGCGGTTCTGCCTGTCTCGCTCCTCGACTTTGCGCCTCCAACCTTCGCCGGCGCGCTGAAATCGCTGTTGATCGGCGCGGCGGCGACTGCGCCCCTCGTGGCGCTGCTTATCATCTTTATGCGGACAAGTTACCCGCCACTCGTCCGCTTTAAAGAAGCGCAGATCGATTTCCTTGGGGATCTTGGGTTTTCCCTCACCCCTTTCCGCATCGTGACGATCGGACTGGTCGCGGGACTAGGCGAAGAGGCGCTTTTTCGAGGGGTGCTGCAAAGCTACGCCGCGACGCTCATGCCCGTCGCCGCGGCCATCGTCGCGCCGAACATTCTGTTCGGGCTATTGCATGCGCGTACGGCCCTCTACGCTGTTATCGCCGCTTCGCTCGGCGTTTACCTTGGCGCGCTATTCGTCTGGACCGGCGACCTCATCGCCCCAATCTCCACCCATGCGCTTTACGACATGGCTGCGCTGGAGATCGCCCGCAGAGAGATCGCCAAGCGGATCGCCGGCTAAGTCAAATGGCGATCGGAGTCGATGAAGATGACCCGGCGACGGCGTTTTGCGCCCCGGAGCCCGCGTTTACAGGATCCATTCAAGCGCGCCGGCGCTAACCGCGCATCGCCCTGTCAAGGCGTTCCTCAGTCACCGGATAGCCGAGATCGTCCGGGATCGTCAGGTAATGAGCGCCATCGCGTTCAACGACTTTTGGCTCCACTTTTCTGATTGCGCGCGACCTCGCGTGGTCGATCGCATCCTCGCCCGATCCGCTGAGACCTAGGAGTTCAAGATTCCGAACTGTCGGGAAGATGATCTTGCGACGCCCCGCCGCTTCATCAGCGATTGCGTCATGTGGCGAAATCCAGAGCGCTTCAGTCGCCTCGACGCCGTCCTGCCGGATCTCCTGCGCTTCCGCGGCGCGGGCGATGAAGAACAGCGTGTCAAAACGTTTGTGAGCGACGCCCGCCGGCGGCGACCAGTGAGCGAAAAAGGCGAGCCTGTCGCACGCCAGCACGAGATCCTCCGCCTCCACCATTTCCAGAAACGCCGCGTCGTCGGCTTCGGACTTCGCCCGCCAGGCATGCAGCGCCGCCGCCTCGTCGCCTGAAAGAATATCCTCAGACCCGCGCCGCCGGGCGAGCAGCATGCCCACTTCCTCGAACGCCTCGCGGATCGCCGCCACTTCGCCGGCCGCGCGCGCCGAATCATCGCTTAAACCTTCAGCGCGGTCGCGCCATGCAGGCGACGCGTCCGTCGGGTCAATGCGGCCGCCAGGAAAAACCAGCGCGCCGCCGGCGAAGCCGATATCCTTGTGGCGCTCGACCATGACGACCTCGAGACCGTTCGCGCCATCGCGCACCAGGAGAACGGTCGCGGCTGGGATCGCCCTATTTTCCTCCGTATGCGTCACTCGAAGAACCCATCCTTCACCTGAGGCGTAGGGTATGCGCGCCGCGCGCGAAAGCCCTTGACCGCGGCGAGCCCGCCGGCGGCGCTCGCGGCGAGCCCAGCCGGCCAAATCCAGAAAGGCGCGCTCGCCCCGAGCAGCGACACGATTGCGTTGAAGCCGATCGTCGCGGCGGCAAGCCAACCGAGCGGCGCCCAGCGCCTGCCAATCAGGAGCGCCAACGCCGTCGCCACGAAAGCCGCCACAAGCCAACTTAGCGCGAGCACGCCCGCCGCCGCTGACGACACCACCGGCTTCCCCGGCGCGCGGCCGTCCCCGGAACCGCCGGCTTGTTCACTGATCGCAGGCAAATCAAACGCCAAAAAGCCGACGCTTTCGACGACCTTCGCCGCGGCCAGACCCACAAAAACTGCGACAAGCAGGGCGGCAAGTGACCGTAGCATTGCGTCTTTCTTGTTGTTTCGACCGTATACGTCAGGACACGGGCACGTCGATCTGCGTCAGCCAGTCGCTCTCCGGCGTTTCCTGCGGATCGTTAAGGTAACTTTCGCGAATCGGAAAGCCCGGCGTCTTGCCGCTCATCGCCACATGCGCAAACGCGGCCTTATAAGTCTCGCCGAGCTTGGCGTATGGCCCTTTGTGGATGACGCGGATGGCGGCGCCGGCCGGCAGCTCGACGACCCGCAGATCGCCGTCGCTCGGGAACTTACCCGCATCACCGGGCGCGACTCCCATGCCGATGTCCGCTGTGGCGACGCCTTCGGCCATTGATACATAAGCCGCCATAGGCGGTGTGATCGCCGGCGCGCCCGCCGCTTCTCGCGCTTGCCATACAGCGCCGAACGCCTCCGCCATCGCAGCGCCGATCGCCTCCGGTTCAGCTTTCATTTCCTTACGGACGGACAAAAGCGACACAGCGTCGAGCGTCGCATCTTCAAATTTGAGGTCGGCCATTTCTTTTTCCTCCCAAGGTTTTTGCGCATGATGAAGCCTGAAGGAGTTGAGCACAACAAATTCTAGGGAGCGCCTGCCGCGTCGCCGGTCTGCTTCGCCTCACATGTATTCCCGGCCGGGTCGGCCCGATCATTCCGGCGAAAGCCGGGATCAAGTTATCCACGAGTTGCGACAATTGCCGTGGACTATAGACAGTTGCCGTGGACTATAGATTGACGCCGCCAGAGCCGATGAACACCCGTCATCCCGGACGGCGCAGCCGATCCGGGATCTCTTCCTATTTGGAGCGAGATCCCGGCTCTCCCTCATGGTCGGCCGGGATGACGGTGAAACAATCTATCCCGGGAAGGTCCAATAACGTATCGAAAACTCAACACCTGGTTGGCCGGAATTCTCGGATCCGGGGCTCAAAAAAAAGGGCCGCCCGAAAGCCGCCCTTTCCGCATCGCGAAATCTTCCGACGCGCCTTACGCCGCGTAGAGCGTCTCGTTCTTTTCCGCCATTTCGCGGAACATGGCCGGCGGATTGAACCGCTCGCCATATTTCTGGGCGAGGCTTTCGGCCTTGCGCACGAACTCGTCAATGCCGGCGATGCCGTCAATGTAGCTCATCGGCCCGCCGGTCCAGGGCGCAAAGCCCCAGCCGAAAATCGCGCCAAGGTCGGCTGACTGAGGATCAGGCACGATGCCCTCGGCGTAGCACTGCGCGGCCGGGATGAGCTGCGCGTAGAGAATGCGGTCCTTCGCCTCTTCGAGGGTCGGCTGATCGTCCGCCTCCGGAAAATAATCAGTGACGCCCGGCCAGAGCGACTTCTTGCCGCCTTCCGGATAATCGTAGAAGCCGCCGCCTGACTTGCGGCCGAGACGGCCGAGCTTGTCGACCATCACGGCGAGCAGGTCTTCGACGCCCGTCGGCTTGTAGTCGTCGCCGAGCTCCTTCTTCGTCGCCTCCATGACGCGCTTGCCAAGTTCTAGCGACGTCTCGTCGACGAGGGCGAGCGGGCCGACCGGCATGCCGAGCGACTTCGCCGCGTTCTCGATGAGCGCCGGCTTGATCCCCTCCTTCACCATCAGCATGGCCTCGTTGAGGTAGGGCGGCACGACGCGGTTCGTATAGAACCCGCGCGTATCCTTCACGACGATCGGCGTCTTCCGGATCATCTTCACATAGTCGAGCGACGCCGCAAGCGATCTGTCCCCGGACTTCTCGCCCGGAATGATCTCCACGAGCGGCATTTTGTCGACCGGCGAAAAGAAGTGGATGCCGATGAACTGCTCCGGACGCTCGGAGTTCTTCGCGAGCCCGGTGATGGGCAGGGTCGAGGTGTTCGATGCGAAGATGACGTCCTGGCCGATGACGGCCTCGGTCTTCTTGATGACGTCGGCCTTGATGTCCGGATCCTCAAACACGGCCTCGATGATCATGTCGACGTCTTTCAGGTCATTATAGTCCGTCGTCGGCGTGATCCGCGCGAGGAGCTCCTCGCCCTTCTCCTTCGTCACCTTGCCCTTGGAGACGCCTTTCTCGACAATGCCTTGCGAATAGGCTTTGCCCTTTTCGGCGTACGCCATTTCGCGGTCGAGGAGGACGACCTCCATGCCGCCCTTTGCCGTGACATAGGCAATGCCTGCGCCCATCATGCCGGCGCCGAGGACGCCGACTTTTTTCAGCTCCGTCGGGGGAACGTCCTTCGGCCGCTGCTCGCCCTTCTCCGCCGCCTGCTTGTTAACGAACAGGGTCCGGATCATGTTCTTGGTCTGCGGGCTGGCGATGAGCTTGGTGAAGTACTTCGACTCTATCCTAAGCGCGGTGTCGATCGGAACGATCGAGCCTTCATAGAGGCAGGAGAGAATGTACTGCACCGCCGGGTAATTGTGCTGGGTCGTCTTCTGGCCCATGGCGTTGGCGCCGATGAAGAGCTGCACCGACCGCGGGTCCATGGCGCCGCCGCCGCCCGGAAACTTGAAGCCTTTCCTGTCCCAGGGCTGCGAAGCTTTCGGGTTCGCCTTCACCCACTCTTTCGCCTTGGCGACGATCTCGTCTGCGGGAACGATCTCGTCAATAAAGCCTTGCGCTTTCGCCGTGGCCGGATCGACGGGTTTGCCTTGCGTCGCGATCATCGCCGCGTTCTGAAGGCCTGCGAGCCGCGGCAGGCGCTGCGTGCCGCCGCCGCCTGGCAGGAGGCCCACCTGCACTTCCGGCAGGCCAAGCTGGATCTTCGGATTATCCGCACACACCCGATAATGGCAGGCGAGCGCCAGTTCGAGCCCGCCGCCAAGGGCGAGGCCATTCAATGCGCACGCGACGGGTTTCGCGGCCGCTTCGCCTTTCTGCAGCTTCTTCGCCGGATGGCCGCCGGTCTCGAGCTTGCGCAACGCAGCGTTCAGGCCAAACGCGTTCTCAAACGCCTCTTTCATCGTCGACGCCGTCTGACCGCCTAGCATGCGCAGGTCCGCGCCTGCGAGAAAGCCGGACTTCTTGCCCGACGTGATGACGGCGCCCTTGATGGCGTCATTGCCGATAAAGTCATCCACGAACGCGTTGAACTCGCGCATCAACGCTTCGTTCCAGACATTCATCGACTGGCCTGGCAGGTCGATCGTGACGAGCGCAACGCCGTCGACGTCGACGTCGACGTCTACGGAGAAAGTTTCGTAAGTCATATTTGTCAGCTCCCTGACGAAGGAAAGTGGTTGTAGAAGTACATAATCAACAGCATGGCGCCCAGCGCGAGCGCCCAGGGGGTCATGAGCGTGATGCCCCGCGCCCAAAGGCTCGGGCGGGCTTTGCGCTTTTCAAGCCGCTGAACAACGCCCATTTGGCCGTCAAATGCGCAGATGCCGGCAAACGCGGCGATGCTGACGCCGGAGACGAACAAGATATCGTAGGGGGCCTCCGGCAGAACCGCTCCCTTCAGCACCAGCGCGCCGCCAACGAGCGTGATGGCGGTGGTCATCATGGTTCGGAAGAAATTGAAGCGAAGCTCGTGGGCCAGCAATGCGGCCGGGCGCTCGTCAATTTCTTCCGTTTCTTTCGGCATGATCTGCGTCCCTTGCTTTGCAGAGGCCTCAGTTCACGCGCTCGATGATGGTCGCGGTGCCCATGCCGGCGCCGATGCACAAGGTCACGAGCGCCGTCTCCTTGCCGGAGCGCTCCAGTTCGTCGACCATCGTCCCGAAGATCATCGCGCCCGTCGCGCCGAGCGGATGGCCCATGGCGATCGCGCCGCCATTCACATTGATGTCGGAATGGTCGATGTCGAGCGCCTGCATGAAGCGCAGGACGACCGACGCGAAGGCTTCATTAAGCTCCCAGAGATCGATGTCCTTCTTGTCCATGCCCGCTTTCTTCAGCGCCTTTTGCGCAGCGAACTCAGGGCCCGTCAGCATGATCGTCGGCTCAGAGCCAATCGACGCCATCGCCCGGATGCGCGCGCGCGGCTTAAGCCCGAGCCGCTGACCGGCTTCTTCGTTGCCGATGAGGACAGCCGCGGCGCCGTCGACGATACCGGAGGAGTTGCCGGCATGATGGACGTGGTTGATCTTTTCAATCTCCGGGTACTTCTGAATCGCGACGGCGTCGAAGCCCGGCATCATTTCGCCCATCCCAAGGAACGACGGCGGCAGCGCGCCGAGGGACTGCATGTCCGTATCCGGACGAACCGTCTCGTCATGGTCAAGAACATTCTCGCCGATGACGTCCTTGACGGCCACGATCGACTTCTCGAACCGGCCTTCCTTCCAGGATGTCGCAGCGCGCTTCTGGCTCTCGACAGCGTAGGCGTCGACGTCGTCGCGGGAGAAACCGTGCTTCGTCGCGATGAGGTCCGCCGAGATGCCTTGCGGCACGAAATAGGTCTTGAACGCGACCGACGGGTCGACCGGCCAGGCGCCGCCGTCGGAGCCCATGGGCACGCGGCTCATGCACTCAACCCCGCCGCCGACGGTCATGTCCGCTTCGCCGGCTTTCACCTTGGCCGCGGCGATGTTGATTGATTCAAGGCCGGAGGCGCAGAACCGGTTCACCTGGATGCCGGAGGTCGTCTCCGGCAGGCCGGCGTTCAGGATCGCCGTGCGAGTGATGACCGCGCCCTGTTCGCCCACCGGGGAGACGACGCCGAACGCGACGTCCTCGATCGCCTCGGCCTTGTCGCCCTCCAGGCCATTGCGGTCGCGCACCGCTTCGAGCACCTGGGTCGCCATGGACACCGGCGTGATCTCATGCAGCGATCCGTCGGATTTTCCCTTCCCGCGCGGGGTGCGCACGGCGTCGTATACGTAAGCTTCGGTCATGCTCGTTTCCTTCAATCCTGCCTTCGGCGTCCTACGACTGACGTCGCCGCCAACTCCGGCCTCGGCGACAACGCTTTGATTTCATTGCGATATTCACAACCCCATGGGAGGTGGAGAACGCTGTCTTGCGCCCAAATTTTGGTCGTTCGTCCTAAAAATAGACGGCAACACTCGCGGGCGCAAAAGGGACTTACATCGCAGCCGCCGCAATTGCGAGGCCTTTGCGCTGCAATTGCAGGCGTCGCGACGCCGGGTCGCTGCCATCGCGAATTTGCGGACAGTCCCCGGGAAAGCTAAGCCGATATGGCGGCGCTGTGTTTCAGGTCACCACACTCGAGCAGCGACGTCTTCGCATCCGCCACTGTCACGCCAAATGAGGCGATCTTCAGGGAGAAACGGCTTGGCGCCCTCTGAACCGGTTCCGTCCGTCCGAGAATCCGAGCTGCGCAAGCTGCAGCATCATCGCGAGGCGATCCGCGCCGGCGCGTTGATCCCGGAAGCCGATCTTGCGCCGCGGCTGATCGCGTGCGCCGACATGCATACCGCGGCGCGCGAACGAGCGCAGACCCATGCGGCCGATTTTGTCAAGCGGGCGCGCGCCGAGGCGTCCCGATCGAGCCTGATCGATAAGTTTCTATTGGAGTATGGCCTCTCCACAAGCGAGGGCGTCACGCTGATGCGGCTCGCCGAGGCGCTTTTGCGAACGCCGGACGCGGCGACGGCCGACGCCCTTATCAAGGACAAGGTCGAGGCGGGCGACTGGCGGGCGCATGTGGGCAAGAGCCCCTTCCCGCTCGTCAACATCTCCACGCGCGCGCTGATGCTCACCGCCGCATGGCTCGACGACATGGAGGCGAAAGACCCGCTTCGGCGCATCGTCGGCGCGACGAAGGATCTGCTTGACCGGCTCGGCGACCCCACCATTCGCGGCGCCGTCGGCCAGGCGATGCGGATCATGGGCGAGCATTTCGTCCTTGGACAGACGATCGAAGAAGCGATCGACCGTTCCAGAGCATTTGCGGCCAGAGGTTACGCGTTTTCCTACGATATGCTGGGCGAAGCGGCGCTGACCGCTGCGGACGCCGATCGCTTTCATCGTGACTATTCGCATGCGATCGCCGCCTTGTCGGCCGCGGCGCAAAGCGATGATGTGCGGGCGAACCCCGGCATCTCCGTCAAACTGTCAGCGCTGCATCCGCGCTACGAACACCCCAAGGCGGAGCGCGTACGCGCGGATCTTGGACCGCGCCTGAAGGAATTGGCGCTCGCTGCAAAGCGCGGCCGGCTCGGATTTAACATTGACGCGGAGGAAGCGGATCGGCTCGACCTGTCGCTCGACCTCATCGAGGTCCTCGCGCGCGACCCTGACCTCGCCGGATGGGACGGGTTCGGGGTGGTGGTCCAGGCGTATCAGCGCAGAGCCCTCGACGTCGTCGAATGGCTCGCCGCGCTCGCCCGCGAGACGAACCGCAAGATCATGGTGCGGCTCGTCAAAGGCGCTTACTGGGATGCGGAGATCAAGCGCGCGCAGGTGATGGGGCTTGAGAGCTATCCCGTTTACACGCGCAAGACGCTCACCGACGTCAGCTATATCGCCTGCGCGCGCCTCTTGTTGCGGCATGCGGACGTTCTCTATCCGCAGTTCGCGACCCACAATGCGTTGTCGGCGACCCTTGTGGCGGAAATGGCGGACAGCGGGGCCTCTTATGAGTTCCAGCGCCTCCACGGCATGGGCGAGGCGCTCCATGATCGCCTGATTGAAGGCGGGGCGCGTTCGCGCATCTACGCGCCGGTCGGAGGGCACAAGGAGTTGCTGCCTTATCTTGTTCGGCGGCTGCTCGAAAACGGCGCGAACTCATCATTCGTGAACCAATTGTTCGACCCGGATCTCGCGATCGATACGATTGTCGCGGACCCCATCGCCGAACTCGAACGCCTCGAGGCGATCGCTAACCCGGATATCACGAGCCCCCGCGATCAGTTCGCTGGCGAACGCCTCGCCGCGCTCGGCCTGGACGAAACAGATCACGCGACGGCCGAGCGGCTGGCGCGCGCCGCTGAGTGGCGCGCGCCTGCTGTCCCTCCTTCCCCTGTTGTCGCGTTTGACATCCATACCGAAACCCTGCCGGGCCGAGACATTCAGAACCCAGCCGATCTTGATCGACATCTGGCCACCGTGCGCGAAGCCGACGGCCCGCTCGTCAATCGCGCGCTGGCGGCCGCCATAGCCGCCGCGCCAAGATGGGCCGCGCGCCCAAGCTCCGATCGCGCCGCCATATTGCGAAAGGCCGCCGCCCTTCTCGAAGCAAGGTATGACGACTTCATCCGGCTCGCCGTGAACGAAGCCGGCAAGACCCTGCCAGACGCCATTGCGGAAGTGCGCGAAGCGGTCGATTTCCTGCGCTACTACGCCGATCGCGCGGAAGACCTCCCTGGCGCGCCTCTCGGCGTCGTCGCCTGCATCAGCCCGTGGAATTTTCCGCTTGCGATCTTTCTGGGTCAGATCTCCGCCGCGCTCGTGGCCGGCAATACGGTGATCGCCAAACCGGCCGAACAAACCCCGCTGATCGCCATTGAGGGCGCGAAGCTTCTCCTCGAAGCCGGCGTTCCGGCTGGCGCGTTGCAGCTCTTGCCGGGCGACGGGCCGAACGTCGGGGCGCCCCTTGTCGCCGACAAGCGCATCGCCGGGGTCGTCTTCACCGGCTCGACCGCCGTCGCGCAGTCGATCAATCGTACGCTTGCGGAGCGAGCCTCACAACGGCCTGCGCTGATCGCCGAGACGGGCGGGATCAACGCGATGATCATCGACTCGACCGCGCTTATGGAGCAGGCGGTCGCCGACGTCATCGCCTCCGCCTTTCAAAGCGCAGGACAACGGTGTTCCGCCTGCCGACTTGTCGCCGTTCAGGCGGACGTCGCGGACCGGTTCTTCGATATGCTCGCCGGGGCGATGGCGGAGCTCTCCGTCGACGACCCGGCGCGCCTTTCAACGGACGTCGGCCCGTTGATCGACGCCGAAGCGCACGCTGACATCACGGCCTATGTCGCGAAGATGAAAGCATCCGCCCGTGTAATCTTCGAAGCGCCTGCGCCAAAAGACGGCCGCGGACATTTCATTGCGCCCATCGCGTTTGAGATTGACGCGATCGACGATATGACGCGCGAAGTCTTCGGACCGGTGCTGCACGTGGCCCAATATCAGGCGGACGCCCTCGAAAACGTCCTCACGAAGATCAACGCGCTTGGCTATGGGCTGACCATGGGCCTTCATTCGCGCATTGACGACACGATGGAGGCGGTCGCAGCGCGGGCGCGGGTCGGCAATCTTTACGTCAACCGAAACCAGATCGGCGCGGTCGTCGGGGTTCAGCCTTTCGGCGGCGAACGGCTCTCTGGCACAGGGCCAAAGGCGGGCGGCCCGCACTATCTTGAGGCGCTGCGACGGCCGGTCTCCTCGGACGCGGCGGCGTCGACAAATGAACCTGAAACTCAGGCGGTCGACGCCGACGGCGAAACGGCGATGCTTTCGCAGCGTATGCGGATGATTGAAGACGCATTTGATCGGTGGCGGATCGCGCCGGACCGCGCCGACCGCCTTCACAAAGCCGCGATCGCGGCCAAAGCGGCGAACAACGCGGCGGCCGCCCGGGTCCTGAGCGCAGCGGCGAAGATCGCGCGCGAGACAGCCTCACCCATCGAGCTGCCTGGGCCGACCGGCGAAGCAAACACGCTTAGTCTGCGGCCCCGCGGGCTCGTTCTTTGTCTCGGCGGCGCGCCCGGCGTAATCGAGAACCAGCTCGCCAAGGCGCTCGGCGTCGGCGACGCCGTCGCCGCTGACGAACGCGTCACCACTTCGATCGCTGAGGCCCTCGCGAGCGCCGCCGGCGTGAAGGACATTGCGCTGGCGCTGCCGCTGCAGTCAGGCGCGCCGCGAGATATCCTCACGGCTCCAACCCTGGCGGCCGTCGCATTCGACGGTCCTGAAAATGAGGCCCGGGCGCTCTTGCGGATTCTCGCCGCGCGCGACGGCCCATTGATCCCCCTTCTCTCGGGCGACGACCCGAACTGGAAGTATGGTGTTGAGCGGACATTAACCATCAATGTGACGGCGGCGGGCGGCGATGTCCGGCTGCTGTCCCTGCCGGGTTGACCGCCGGCCGGGATCCGCAATTCGGGCCGGGCGACCGGGCGTCCGTCGCGTCAGCGCGTCCACTCGCCGATGGGCGCTTGCAAAATGCGCCCGAAAACCGGTCAGATAGCGTGGAAAAAGGAGATTCAGCGCTTGCTGGCGAGACGACTGACACATCAGCCACGCCCACTGCCGCGACGCCGACCGGCGGGCGCGGCGGGCGGCGGCCTATGACCGCCGTCAACCTCGCGAGCGGCCGCAAAGGGCCTTTTGTCGGCGCGGAGGGCAAGTCCCGGCGCGCCTTCAACTGGTTCTTCGGCAAAAAGGAACGGCTCTTCTGGCTGCTGCAGGTAGGCGGATGGGCGGGCTACTTCTGCTTTCACGTCCTGCTCGTATCCTCGCTCGTTTCCGGACGGCTCTGGTCAGCGGAATCGTTCGCCTACTCGATCTCCTCTTCGCTCATCGGATTCCTGACGACGACCATCGTCCTGCGCCCCTTGCTTCGGTTCACCCGCCGCCAGCCGCCCGCCGCGCTTCTCGCGATGGCGCTTACCGGCACCCTCGCAATGGCCGTGGCGATGGCCGCGGTCAAAGCCCTGATGTTTGCGGAGATTTTCGGCGACGCCTGGATCCAGAACAGGATCCAGCAGCTTGGCACCGACAATTTCCTGATGCTGCTTCAGCCGGACCTTATGCCGAACCTTTTCCTGCTTGGGTCATGGGGCGGGTTCTATTTCGGCGTAAACTACTATCTGACGCTGCGCGATGAGAGCGAGCGCGCGATTGTGTCCGCCCGGCTCGCCGAACAGGCGCAGCTGAAAATGCTCCGTTATCAGCTTAACCCGCATTTCCTGTTCAATACGCTGAACGCCATTTCAACGCTCGTTCTGACCAAGGACGGCGACCGGGCGAATGAGATGCTGACGAAGCTCTCCGCATTCCTGCGTTACTCGCTCGACAGCGATCCGCTTCAGACCACGACGCTTGCGGAGGAAATGCGCGCGCTTGACCTTTATCTCGACATAGAGACAACGCGGTTCGGCGACCGCCTGAAAATCGTTAAACAGATTGATGACGACGCGCTTGACGCCGCCGTGCCGTCGCTCATCCTGCAACCGGCGATCGAGAACGCCATCAAATACGCGATTGGCTCAATGGTGTCCGGAGGCGAGATCAAGATTGTCGCCAAGCGCGAAGGCGAAGCGCTGAAGCTTCAGGTCTGCGACAATGGTCCGAACGCCCCGCATGACCCTGAAGCGCTGTTGCTGCAGTCTGGCGCCGGGGTCGGGCTCGTCAATATGCGCGAACGCCTCGCCCATCTCTACGGGCCGACCCAGTCCTTCTCCCTCGCGCGTCGGCGACCTGACGGGCTTTGCGTCACGTTGAAGCTGCCATTCGAAACACGGAGCCGCCTCCCATGACCGAACCCTCTTCGCCGGACGCCGCAACGTCAACAACGCCGGGGCCAGAAACGCCGGGAGACGAACGCGACGGCTCAAAGATCCACGTCATGTTGGTCGACGATGAACCGCTTGCGAACGCCGGCCTGAAGGCGCGGCTGGATTCGTTCCCTGAGATCGAAATCGTCGGCGAATGTCTGAACGGCCGCGACGCGGTCAAGCAGATCAAAGCGAAGTCGCCAGACCTCGTTTTCCTCGATATCCAGATGCCCGGCCTCGACGGCTTTGGCGTCGTGAGAGCTCTTCTCGGCGGGCCAGCGCCGCTCATCGTTTTCGTCACCGCCTATGACAAGTTTGCGATTGAGGCGTTCGAAGCGAACGCGCTTGACTATCTCGTGAAGCCAGTCGAACCGGTGCGCCTTGAAGCGGCGGTGGATCGCGCGCGGTCGGCGATCCGTTCGCGCACGGCCTCCAACCGGGAGACGCGGCTCGTCGAGTTGCTCGCGTCTTTGAGCGAAGAGGATCGTGACCGCATCAAGGAACTCATCGACGATCCGGGCTGGGCCGCCAAAGAACGCTATGCGGAGCGTCTCAGCTTCAAGGACGGTTCAAAGGTCGTCATTCTGAATGCGGACGACATTGAGTGGATCGACGCGGCCGGCGACTACATGTGTGTGCATGCCGGCGGGAAGACCCACATCATTCGTGAAACGATGAAAACCCTTCAGCAGCGTCTCGATCCTGCGCGATTCCAGCGCGTCCACCGTTCCGCCATCGTCAATGTCAACAAGGTCAAGGAACTGCACCCGCATTCCAACGGCGAATATTTCCTGACGCTTGAGAACGGATCGGAGCTGAAGCTCTCACGCTCCTATAAGGACGTGGTGGCGCGCTTCCTTTGACGCGCCAGCGGCCGAGGCGGCGCAGGCGCGTCATGTCATTCGGCTGGTCTAGATTTCAGTGAGCATGTGCTCCGCACTCGACACTTCAAACGCGCCCGGCGCCTCCACGAAGAGATGGGTAACGACGCCGTTCTCCGCGACGCCCGAGAACCGCTGCGAGCGCGTTCCCATGCCAAAACCGGTTGCGTCCATTTCAAGGCCCATCGCCTTGGCGAGTTCTCCATTGCCGTCCGCAGCCATCGTCACGGCGTCGCCCGCGTTCTGCGATTCGCCCCAGGCCTGCATCACAAAAGCATCGTTGACGGATAAACAGACGATCTTGTCGACGCCTTTCGCCTTGAGGTCGTCGGCATGCGACACGAACCCCGGCAGATGCTTGGCGGAGCAGGTCGGCGTGAAGGCGCCGGGGACCGCGAAGAACGCGACCTTGCCTGCGCCCATGAGTTCAGCGGCGTCAGCCTTTTCCGGGCCGTTCGCAGTTGCGACCATCAGCGTCGCGTGGGGGATGGTGTCGCCGACCTTGATTGCGCTTTGCGCCATTCCTGAAGCCTCCTTTGATTCAGCAAGACCGCGGGCGGAAAGGGCACAGCGCCCAACGCCTTCGCGGCGAGAGCGGCCCTATCGCGGCGGCGGCTTTGAGGCAAGCGCGGCGCGCGGCCGTCTTGTGGCGCTCCGCGCCGGGCAGTACGCTCCGCAGCCTCTCGCAACTAACGGCGAACCATGACGTCTCGGGACTTTCTTGCCGGCAAACTCTTGATCGCAATGCCGAACATGACCGACCCGCGGTTCGAAAAGGCGCTGGTCCTGATTTGCTCTCATGACGAAGAGCACGCGATGGGCGTAGTGGTGAACAAGCCGTTAAAACAGGTCGAGCTTGGCGAACTGTTGGAGCAACTTGGCATTGATCCAAAGCCGGGAGCGTCCGGCGAGCCGGTGCATTATGGCGGTCCGGTGCGAAGCGAGCGCGGGCTCGTGGTCCATTCCCTGGACTATCAGCTCGAGACGACGATGGAGGTGAGCGAGCGGATCGGCCTGACGGCGTCGCAGGAGATCCTCAGCGACATCGCCGGCGTCGACCCGAAGCGCGACCCGCCGGCGCATTCGTTTCTGGCGGTGGGCCACGCGGGTTGGGGGCCGGGCCAGCTGGAGAGCGAAATCACCGCCAACGCCTGGGCGCACTGCGAAGCCGACGACGATCTTGTCTTCGCTGAAACGCCGTCGGAGGCGTGGCGGATCGCGCTGGAGCGGCTCGGCGTGACGGCGGCGATGTTGTCCAGCGCCTGGTCGACAACGCGAAGCGCGGACGAGCGCCTGAACTAGCCGGGCCCGCTCGGCGAGAACGTCAATCCGAGATCCGTACGAAAAGCCTTTTAGGCGCGGGAGGCCCGCTTTCACCTTTCAGAGGTGCGCGGAAGCGGCTGACTGCAAGCGCCGCAATGCGGCGTCGGCGACGGCTGAGAGGCGATGCGCCTTAAAGCTAGATGAGGATACGGCTGCGCTGGCGCATCCGCCGCGCTCGACCGATCGGGCGCTCCGCCGCAAGCCGTTCGTCCGGTGAAATCCTTCTGCCGTCCGTTCCAGGCCCAGCCGCATCGGCCGAAGGTGCAGCTTCGCGCGATTTTGACGCGGCCCCGGCGTCGGCGCCAATCGACGCAGCGGGCGCAGGCATCGGCGACTCTGCGGACGCCCTACCGTCGATCCGCTTGACGCCCTCACCAGAGGCGAGGACGGCCCCACCCCTTCGGAAGGGGTTCTTCCGCGGAGATTTCTTTTGGCTCGCTGACGCCGTCCCCGCTGGCGCTACATCGGAAGCCGAGGCCGAGGCGTTTTTCGAGCCGGCGGCGGAAGGCGCGACATCAGATAAAGCGGCGTTTGCGGACGATCCCTGAGTCTTCAGGTCTTTCCCGTCCTTGGCATTCGACTTTGGTCGCTCAGCCGGATCGCCGTCGCGACCCTGTTCGCTGGCTTTTTCATCCGCAGAGGACTGAGACGCACTCGCTGCAACTCCCGCCAGCGACGCCGCCGCAGTCGACAAGAGCGACGCATTTGTCTCTGACTTTTCAGCGGGGTCCTTCTCACTGGGCGCGTTCGCCGGCTTGCCCGCAGCGGCCCGGCCAGTCGCGGATTTCGCTGCTTCATCAACGACGCCACTCGCATCCGCAGCAGCCGCCCCTTCGGCCGCCGCAACGCCAGGCGCCGCTTCCAGAAAGAGCACAATGCGTTCGAGCGCGCCCTTCGGGTCGACCGCCCGCGCGCCGCGCATTCGCACCCGTTTGCCGTTGACAAGATCGCCGGTCCAATCGAACGCGCCGTCCCCAAGGCCACGGCCAAGCACCTGGCGATCGAAATCCGCAATCGCATCAGGTCCGATAAAAGCCCGCATGGCGTCCGGCGTGAAGGCGCCCGATCCGTCCGCCCCCATCAGATCGCCGAAAGACTGCGTCTGGCGGCAGCGCGCGACGCTCCAATCCCATACCGCGAGACCAACATAGTCGAGCGCTTGCGCAAGTTCCGCGTCCTCGCCCGCCTCTTCCGACTGGCCGGCTTTCGCGGATGATTTTTGCCGAGACGCGTCTTTCGCCAATGGCGCGGCTCCAAAGGCCGCAACGTCGGCGCCGCCGCGCCGGTCTAGGTCGCCCGCCAGAGCGAGTCGGCTCACTGCCGCATCCCGCAGACATCCCGCAACGGACGCCGCGACGACAGCTAGAACGCTCGCTGTGGCGCCGGCGAGCGCCAGCCCCCCGCCAGCGAAGGCGGCCAGCCCGCCAAGCGCGCCGACCACAACCCCTGGCGCCAGAAATGCGCCGCCGACATCCGCGCGCGCCAGGGCGTGCGCCGCCAGCCCGATCGCGAACGCGAACGATGCGCCGCAGCCGATCGTGACAAGTCCCGCAGCCTGTCCGCCCACAAACAAGTTGATGACGCCAATGCCGAGCAGCGACAATGCGCCGGCGAAGAGGACCGCGCCGAGCGCTGCGCTTTCGCGCGCGCTTGTCAGCACCGCTGAGACGAACACAAGCAACGTCGCGCCTGCGCCCGCATTGATCAGCGTCACGAGCGTTCCCGCAGGCGCCGGAACCAACCCCAGCCCGATCGCCAGCCGACACGCCACAAGCGCGGCCAAAGCGCCGCCGATTGAGGCGGTCGCATTGCGCGCAGCCGCGCCAATAATGAACAGCGTCAGCGGGGCGAGAACCGCGCCGCCGAGAAGCATCCCGCGCGTTGCGCCCAACGACGACGCCGCAGTCGGCGCATCCCCGGCGCTCGCAGCAAAGGAGGCGATCCACTGCGTCGAAGCCGAAATCGCCGACGCCGCCGCCACTCCTTCAAATACCGCCATGACCATTACCCCGATATCCCCAAAAAGATCGCCTAACCGACGCCGTCCGCCCGACCCGCGTCAGACGCCGCCCCCGCTGCCCAGCGCGGACGTTAGCTTCGCCTCCGACCCAGGCGCATAGCCTCCGTCCATCGTGTCGACGTTAAGACTTTAGACCCGCTCGCCTGGCCGCGCAAAGCTGTTCTCGGTTGCATCAAGACTGAATGGTTCGCCAGTCTCGGCCACATCCGCGGCGTAGTCGGCCGCCGTGATCGCGTAAAGGCAATGGTCTCGCCAGACGCCATTGATGAAAAGGTAGTCGCGCGCAAAGCCTTCCTCGCGAAACCCCGCGCGTTGGAGAACACGCCGGGATGCGCGATTGGCCGGCTGACACGCCGCTTCGACGCGGTTGAGCCCCATGGCGTCAAAAGCATGCCGCAACGTCGCATTGACTGCGTCGCGCGCATACCCCCGCCGAAGGAAGTCCGCTCCGATCCAGTAGCCGATCTGCGCCGAGAAAGAAGCGTGATATCGGATCGACGACAAAGAGACGCCGCCCACCAGCGCGGAATCAGACTGCCGGAATACAAACATCGCGAGCGTTGCGCCGGCGCGTCTTTGCCTGGCCTGCGCCCGCAGCCGCGACCTCACAGTGTCAGGCGCGGCGTCTTCCGGTCGCCAGTCCGGCTCCCAACGGGTCAGATGAGCGCGACTTCGCTCGCGCAGATCTATCCAGTCGAGCGCGTCACGCGGCTCGCCCGGACGCAGATAGACCGCCCCGCTCTCGATAACGAGCGTCGTGCGGTCTCCTCTCCCAAAATCAATCCCCAACACGCCCGCGGTGCACCTCTTAACCGCCCCACACCCTTGGCGGCGCGTTAGCCTCTCGCGTCCACCAAGCTTCGTCAACTGCGCGGCGCGCTGCGTTCTACTGGCGCCCGCCGCCAATCTCCATCGCAGCCTCAACGGCGGACACGGCCAGCTGATGGCCATTTCCGCCAACGACGCACGCCGCGACCGGCCCTTCAGCGACAACGCGCGCCGCAGCGCGGACATCGTCAACGCCAACGGAATTGATCAACGCTGTCAGTTCGGCAGGCGCGAGCGGTCGTCCTCGAGAAAGCGTTGCGCCAACCGCCGCTTCGATCCGGCCCATGGGTTGCTCAAGCGCCATCATTGCGCCGGCGCGCAGGACCGCTTTGGCGCGATCAAGCTCGATCTGGCCGATCTCGTCGCCCAGCAATGAGGCTTGGCGGCGCACCTCTTGGACGAGCTCGGCCGCTCTGTCGTGATCAACGCCCGCGTACACCACGACCGCGCCGACGTCGCTATAGCACTCCGGCGCGGCGTCAATCGTGTAGGCGAGGCCTCGTCGCTCCCGAAGTTCCTGGAAAAGGCGCGAGGCCATGCCGCCGCCCAAGGCTTCAGCGAAAAGCCGCGCAGCGATTTCTTCCGACGCGCCTGCTGCGGCGCCCCTGAACGCCATCGCCACATGCGCCTGCTCAGATGGCGCATCGATGAATTTCAGCCCGCCGTGAAACGCTGCGGCGGGACGCGCGCGCCGCGCCCCTTCTCCGCGGTCAGCGACGCCGAACCGCCTTTCGGCGGCGTCGAACGCGGCTTCAACGTCAATGCCGCCGGCGATTGCAACTATCATCCCCTCGGGGCGATAGGCCTCACGGAAAAACCGCCGCAGATCATCAACCGTCCGCGCACGCACCGCATCCGCCTCGCCGAGGATCGAGCAACCAAGCGTCGACCCGGCGAACGCCACTTCCTGAAGCCCTTCATAGGCGCAGTCCTCAGGATTGTCCGCCGCCTCGCCGATCTCCTGCACGACAACGCCGCGCTCAATCGCAAGGTCATCCGGATCGAACCGGGGCGCGAGCGCAATGTCCGAGAGGACGTCAAGGCCTAAGGCCATATCGTCCTTCAGACATCGGACGAAAAAAGCCGTACGCTCATGCGTCGTTTCGGCATTGATCCAGCCGCCGACGCCTTCGATCGCCTCAACGATTTCCTTCGCCGAGCGGTCGCCGGCGCCTTTGAACGCCATGTGTTCGATTAGGTGCGCTGCGCCACGCTCGTCAGGCCGCTCGTCGCGCGCGCCGGCGTTCACCCAGACCCCGCACGCGATTGTCTGTAGTCCGGGCATCGGATCAACGATGACGCGCACGCCATTTGACAGCGTCCGCAGTCGTGGCCCTTCAAGCGCCGTCATGCGCTTCGCCTTGAGCCAGGATCGCATTGCGGGCGGCTTCGCTGCGCGCTGGCAGCACGGCGCATCGTTCAGAGCGATCAAATAAATCCGCATACCGCGGCGGCAGGGACGGCGTCACGCCGCTCGCGCGCGCCACGGCCTCAGGAAATTTCGCCGGATGCGCCGTCGACAGCGTCACAATCGGCTCGACCAGAAGCCCCCTGTCGGCGAGTTGTTCGGCCGCAACCAGACCGATTGCGGTATGCGGATCAATCAGATAGCCATGAGAGTCATAAGTCGACTTGATCATCGCCGCGGTCTGCGCATCATCAGCGCGCGCCGAGACGAAATTCTCCTTGATGCGGGCGAGCGCATCGGCGGATATCTCCATGCGGCCCGCACGCGCAAATCCGGCCATCAGGTCGCTGAGGCGGTCAGCATCCCGGTCCATCGCTTCGAACAAGAGCCGTTCGAAATTCGACGCGACCTGAATATCCATCGACGGCGCGTCCGTCGCGGCGACCTCAGAGGGCTCATAGACCCCGGTCGACAACGCCCTGTGGACAATGTCGTTGCGGTTCACCGCAACGCCGAGCCGCGCGACCGGCAGTCCCATCCGTTTTGCGGCGTAGCCGGCAAAGACATCGCCGAAGTTACCGGTGGGCACGACGTACGACGCGGCGACGCCCGGCGCGCCAAGCCGCGCGCCAGCGACGAAATAGTACGTCGTCTGAATAGCGAGACGCACCCAGTTGATCGAGTTGACCCCGCCAAGATCGCGGCTGCGCGAAAGGTCTGGATCGACGAACAGCTCTTTCACGATGCGCTGGCAATCATCAAAATCGCCTTCAACGGCGAAGTTGCGCACATTGTCCGCGCCGGTTGTCGTCATGATCCGGCGCTGCACCTCCGAGATCCGACCCTGCGGGTGAAACACAAAAACATCGACGCCCGGCGCGCCCGCAAAGGCCGCGATCGCGGCCCCGCCAGTGTCGCCGGATGTCGCGGCGAGGATCGTCTTGCGCCTTTCCCCGCCCTCTAGCGCCCACGGATAAAGCCGCGCGAGCGCCTGCATCGCGACGTCCTTGAAGGCGAGCGTCGGCCCATGAAACAATTCGAGTACGTATCGACCAGGCGAGAGCTCGCGCAGCGGCGCGACGTCATCATGATCAAACGAGGCGAACGCGGCGTCCATTGCCTCTTCGATGAGGGTCGCGTCCGGACCGCCGCCGCCAGTTTCGGCGAACGCCTTCATCACCCGCGACGCCGTCGCGGCGAACGGCCCATCAGCGGCGGCGGCGATCGCCTCGGGGGCGAAACGCGGCCAGGCGCTCGGCATATAAAGTCCGCCGTCCGGCGCCAGTCCGCTCGTGACGGCCTTGCGAAAATCGATCGGCGCGGCCCCGCCGCGCGTGGAGATGTAAGTCATCGTTCCGGTTTACGACGCAGGGGCGCAAATGAGAAACCGGTCGTCCGCAAGCGCTCCAATAAAGAGTGACCCGCCGAGGAAGTCCGCCGCCGTCGCCGCGGACAGAACCTCGCCGTCTGACTGAAACACCGTCTCGAAGTCAGGCGGCGACTGGGCGCTCCAAAAGGGGTCGGTCGATCGCAAGATCATCGACGGCGACGTCGCCTCGGCGGTTCGCCGATGAAGCGCGATCGAGAGCGGCTTTGGATTCGCCGCCACGAGGAGCGCGCCGTTCGCCGCCACATTCAGGTTGTCGCCGGATCCGGGCAGCTCCGCCACCGCCGTCGCGCGCGCAACGCCTGTCTGAGGGTCGCGTTCGTAAAGGCGAACCGTCATCGCCGCGCTTTCCGCCACCACCAAGGACCGGCCATCCGGACTGACCGCGACGCCATTCGCAAACCTTAAGCCTTCGTCGACGAGCGACCAGGCAACCCCGTTAAAGTGCAATAGGCTCCCCGAAGGCGCCCGCCCGAGAAATTGCAACCGTCCAATCAGGGACGCTCGGCCCGCCGACGCGTCATTCGTCACGTAGAAGTCGCGGGCGCCAACGGCGACGACGTCATTGGGGCTCGTCAGACGACGCTCCTTGAAGGTCTCCACATGCGAGAGTTCGCCATCGTCCGCGACGTCGTAGGCCTCGATGCTCTTGGCGGCGTCGTTGACGACGAACAAGCGCCTGACGCCTTCGCCCTCATAGTAGTGGAGCCCCACCGGCTGCAGCTCTTTTGGAAATCCGCCGGTCCGGTCGTGCCAGCCAGCGGACGCCAAGGGATCGTCAATGTCGATCACGTGTACCGATCCGCGCGCCCCGCGGCCGGCCCGCTTATCAAGAGACGCGACGAACAACCGACGCTTGATGGGATCAACCTGCAGGTCTTCCGGGCCGACAATGCCCGTCACCGGCACGCATCTGCCCATTTTGTCGGGACCGATCTCAGCGAATTGGTTAAGGGCGTTCAGCGCCGCGACAGTCACGGCCGCAAAGGCCGCCGCCAGAAGCGTCAATAGCTTCACCACCACTTACGTCCACCCCATTTGGGCTTTGGCCGCCCCAATCGCCGCCGCCCGTCCAAGCCCCCAGCGACCCCCTCGGCGCCGCGTTCCTTCGCCTTTGGGTCAGATGACAAAACGTACGCAAAAGGATTGCAACGCCGCAACCGCCAACCAGCGCCGTATTGCCCGGAAAGCGTGTTCAATCGTGCTTAAGTCTATAAAAACTTGGGGCGGCCGGTTGCGCGCGCCTGCTTTGACAGGTATTCGCCGCGTCTTGCGATTTTACTCGCCCGCGGACATCGTCGAGCGGCCGCGGCGCCTGGTCGAACGCAGATCGGCGACGCCGCCGCAGAACTTGGGCCGCCGCAGAACTTGGAATGGCGCGTCAGCAACCTGCCACGGTCAGATAGCGGATTAGGTTACGGAAGAGACGGAAGATGAAGAAAGACATTCATCCGGAGTATCACGAGATCTCCGTCGTGTTGACGAACGGCGAGAAGGTGAGAATGCGCTCCACGTACGGCGAGCCGGGCGCGACCCTGGCGCTCGACATCGACCCGTCCACGCATCCGGCCTGGACTGGCGGGCCGGCCAAAGCCCTCGATCGCGGACGCGTCTCGAAATTCAATCAGAAGTTCGGCGCGTTCGGCCTCAAGAAATAACCCTAGCCCGCGGGCGCAATTCATCTGCTTTGGCTGAAGCGGACGCCCTCAATATCAGTCGTTAGACATCAGGCGTCGCCGAACGCTTCGCGAAGCGACCGCAATTGCGACGCCGCGTCGTTTGATGTCGATTCAAAAGGTCGCTGCGCAAACAGGTCGTCGTCGATGCGCGCCACGCGCTCGTAAAGGCGCTCCGCCTCGTCTTTCAGCGACAGAAGCTGGGCCGGCGTTTCCGACAGATCGAGATCGCCGAGCGCGGCTTTCACTGGCGGCAACCGGTACTTCGCCTCACGCGCGTCTTCGATTTCCATATCGCCTTCCCGGACAGCGCGCAGCACCAGAAGCCATGACGCTAGCTGCATGAGTTGCGTCGTGATCCGCATGGAGGCGCTCGCATAGGCGAGACTCGCCTGGCGGCCGAGAAGCTTTGCGTCCTCCCGCCCGTCCCCATCAAGGTAGGACGCCGTGCTTTCCACCAGGTCCATTCCCTCGCGGAACGTGCGCGCGAAAACCTCCGACCGAGCGAACGCGAGAACCTTGAGATCGCGGTCTTCCCGCGGGCCGGTAAGTTGGGACGACATCATGCTAGCGCCTTTCAGATTAGTCGCCGAGACGTCTCGCAACCCTCGTGCCATAGTGCGACAGGATTCAGCGCGGGAGCCAATATGACGGCGACGATGATGCGGGCGGTTGAGGTCACGACGCCAGGCGGGCCTGAAGTCTTGCTTGAGACGTCAAGGCCTGCGCCGTCGCCGAAGAGCGGCGAGCTGCTGATCCGGGTCGTCGGCGCCGGCGTTAACCGCCCGGACGTTCTGCAGCGCCTCGGGCTATATCCGCCGCCGCCAGGCGCGAGCGACCTTCCAGGGCTGGAAGTGTCCGGAACGATCGAAGCGGTCGGCGAGGACGTGGCGCGTTGGCGCGTGGGGGATGAAGTCTGCGCGCTCCTGCCGGGCGGCGGTTACGCGGCGTTCGCCGTCGCCCACGCCGGCGCCTGCCTGCCGATCCCGAAAGGCGTGAAGCTGCTGGAGGCGGCGGGGCTCCCCGAAACGCTTTTCACTGTCTGGGCGAACGTCTTTGAGGACGGCGATTTACAGGCCGGTGAGCGGCTGCTCGTCCATGGCGGCACAAGCGGGATAGGCGCAACCGCCATCCGCCTCGCCGCCGCGCTCGGGGCGGAGGTCATCGCGACGGCGTCATCAGACAAAAAGCTTGAGGCGATCCGCGCGCTCGGCGCATCCCACGCCTTGCGTTACGACGCGCCGGACTGGCCGGAAAAGGTCTCAGCGCTCGGCGGGGCTGACGTCGTCCTCGACATGGCGGGCGGCGACTTTGTCGCGAAGAACCTCAGCGCCCTAAAAAATGGCGGCCGCCATGTATCGATCGCATTCCTGCGCGGTCCGGAGGCGACGATCAACATCATGGACGTGATGCGCAAGCGGCTGCGCCTTTCCGGCTCCACGATGAAAGCGAGAGGTCATGAGGAAAAAGCGCGCATTGCGCGCGCGCTGGAGGAGCGCGTCTGGCCCCTGTTCGCTGCCGGCGGCATGGCGATTGACGTCGACACAGTCTTTCCGCTGACCGAGGCGTCAGAGGCGCATCGGCGCATGGAAGCGGGGCTCCATGTTGGGAAACTCATCCTCTCGCTCGAGTAGAGCGATCAAGACTGGCCCGCTTCAACACCGATAACGCCTTGGCGATCAAGCGCCGAGTCACTATATAGGCGGCTCATGTGAACGACCGCGTTCCCCTGACCTCTCTCTTTTGACATGACGAGAACGAGGAGGCGACTGGGCCGATGGCCCTGTTGGATGCGGCCAGATTCGCGGTTTTTGAGGCTGTCCCGCCTTCTGGCGGTTCAGGCGTTCGGCGCGCGCCGCAAGCTGCGCGTTCGAGATTGGGAGAAAATGAATGGCCGACGCACCGCTGATGCCGATCGCGACCGCCGTATGGCTGATCGACAACACATCGCTGACCTTTGACCAGATCGCTGATTTCTGCGGCCTCCACACCCTGCGCGTGAAGGGCATCGCGGACGGCGACGTTGATGTGGGCGTGCGGGGGATTGATCCGATCAGCAACCATCAACTGACCCGGGACGAAATCGACAAGGCGCAGGCCGATCCGACCTACCGGATGAAACTCTCACGGCCGAAAACGCTCGTCGCCACCAAGACGAAGAAAGCGCCACGCTACACGCCGGTTTCAAAACGCCAGAGCCGCCCCGACGCCATCGCGTGGATCGTCCGCAACCATCCCGAAGTGTCGGACGGACAGATCGGGAAGCTGCTCGGAACAACGAAATCCACCATTCAGGCGGTACGCGACCGCACCCACTGGAACTCCGCGAACATCACGCCGCAAGATCCGGTGGGCCTTGGCTTATGCACCCAGATGGAGCTTGACGCGGTGGTCAAGAAAGCCGCCGCGAAAGCCGCGAAGATGCAGCCGGCGGATACAAGTCCGACGCTGAAGGACGCCGAAGCGGCGCAGAGCGAGCCGACGCCGGAGCCGGAAGCGCCGGCGGAAGAAGATGACGGCGAGATCGATGCGGACAAGGTGTTCGCAAATCTTGGCGGCGGCGCGACCGGCGACGCCTAGCGAACACAGAGGCCAGCCAAAGGATCGCCGCCGGCCCTCCCCTTGCGCAGACGCCTCCGGCGCCTTGAGGTCCGCGAACGCTCCGCGACCTGATCGCCCCTCGCCTCGACACCGAACGATCTTAACCTTAGACTCTGAGGTTCAAGTCGGCTTTTGGGGCTTGGGGGGGAAAGATGAGCGGTTGGCGATTCACCGCATTGGCGAGCGAGGCTGACGCGATCCTCAGCGGGACCGACGTCACGCTTGCGGAGACGAGCGGCGCAGTCGGGTTGATCGGCGCCTCGGCAGGCGTCGTCCTCCTGATGGGCCTCATCGTCTATGGCATCATGTCGTCGCGCAGACTTGATGGGTCATCGCTATTCAATCGCCTCTTTGTCGTCGTCGCGACGTCAAGCGCGTTCTTCTCCGGGGTCTCCTCCGCAATCGGATTTGGCCTCATCACCAGCCAGGAGACAGTGGATTTCTTCCGCAACGCGGTTCTGCCGCCGGCCTTTGGCGTCTTCGTCTTCGCCCTTGCGGTGACCATCTGGGTCGGCGGGGCGGAATTCGTGCGCAACCGCGACTGGTTTCGGAACATTGAAAAAGGTCTTGTGGCCGACGCGGCCTTCTTTCTTGAGCGCGCCCTGAAACTCTTCATCATCGTGCCGGCCTTCGCCGTCATCCTGTTCTTCGTCTCCACCTGGACGACCGTTGTCGGAATTGGCGGCGTCGACGCTGTCCGCCACACATATTCCTATGAGATCCGTCGCCTGCAGGCCGAGTGCGCCGGCGTCACAGCCCATCGCCAGAAGGACTTCCTTTTTCTACAGGACCTTCGGCTGTCGGTGGCGGACGTTGCGCGGGTCGCCCGCAACGAAGCTGAACGGGGCGCGCAGACCGGCACGGTCGGGCGCGGCGCCGTCTCCGACTATTTCCTCGGGGTGTCCGAATGGCTCGCAGGGCTTGAACAAAGCGTCTCCGACATCATCGAAGCGCCTCATCCGGCGGGCGTTGATCCCTACTCCTCGACCATCTGTACGCAAACCGCAGCGCGCCTGAACGAAAAGCTCGCCTCTAACGCGTTCGCCAATTACGACCTGTGGGCGCGGGATATTGAAAGCGATTACAATGACTTCATCACCGTCCTGAACCGCTGGCGGCGCGACCGGCGGATTGAACGGCTGATGGAGCAGCAGATCGATTCCTTCGACCGCGCCAATCCGAAGCCGTTCAATGCGACAAGCGCGCAATTGCGCGCCATTGAGGGGTACGCGGATCAGGTCGAACGGGCGCTCAACTCGCTCCTGCGCAGCCAGAAACTCGCCAAACCGCCGCCGCCGACGCCGTCCGCCGCGGAGCTGTCCCCTGCACGCGGGCTCGCCATCTTCACCGAATTCATGTCGCCCGACGCGTTGGTCATTCCGGAAACGGACGAAAACCTCTCGCGCACGGCCCGTATCGTCTATGAGGAAGAGACCATCGAACCGCTCTCGAGCATCTCTCCTCGCGACGCCGTTCTGAAGAACGCGAACATTTTTTCGGATATCTGGGCGCTCGCCATCGCGTGGGACTATGCGAGCTACATTCTGATGCTCGCCTACCTGTTCTTCCCAAGCGCTGAGCGCGCGCCCGGACGAAAAGACGAAGCGTAGCCGCCGAGACAAGCCGGCTCGCCGTCCGGCGGCGCCTATCCATCAATCGCCGGTATAGGTCGGCGCGCGTTTTTCCAGAAATGCGGATATCGCCTCATGCTGGTCGGATGATTTTCGGGTCAGCAAGAACTGGTCCCGGTCCATATAGCTTGTTGCGTACCCGAGCGGCTCGGCGCTGGCGTTGATCGCCTGCTTCGCCATCCGCAGCGCCAGGGGCGGCAGCGCGGCGTACTCCTCCGCCAGCGCCCGCGCAGCGTCCATGGCGCCGCCCCGCCCGACGAGGCGATCCAACAATCCCCATTGCTCCGCGTCGCGCGCCTCTAACTTCCGTCCAAGGATGATAAGCTCTTTCGCCCTCGACGGCCCGATGAGCGCGACGATGCGCGGGACCGACCGCCAGCTCATATTCATACCAAGCGGGACTTCGGGCAGACGAAACTGCGCGCCATCCGCCGCGACGCGATGATCGCACGCCACCGCGAGCGCCAATCCGCCGCCAATGCAGTGCCCCTCGACGGCCGCGATCGTCACCTGCTCGAGGTCAGCCCACGCTTGGCACATGTCGGGACCGAGCCGGACCGCGGCGCGCTGCTCCAACAGCGTCTTTGACGCCTGTTGAATGAGGGCCGGGTCCTTCAGGTCGGCGCCGGCGGAAAACGCCCGCGCGCCCGTTAGGATGATGACGGAGCTTTCCACATCGTCCGCAAGCTGATGCGCGACGCCCTTTAACTCGCTCATCGCCGCCAGCGACAACGCGTTCAGACCGTCGCCTCGATCGAACCGAACTTCCACGACCCGCCCGCGCCGCGTGACGCTGATGAACTCGCCAAAAGCCTCAGGTTCCGACGTCTCGGACAAACGCGCCTCCTTCCTCGACACTGTCGCAGCCAAGAAAATTGCCGCAGCGAATAACTGCGCCCTTAGCCTAAGCAAACCTGACCGCCACCCGCATCGCAATGGGCTTTGCTCGAGGCTCAGGTGGCTTCCGATAGAAGCGCCGCGATCTGCTCATCTGACAGCCGCTCAACACCCGCCGCGTAGTTCCGCGCAATGAGTTCATAGGCTTTTGCGTTCAGAAGGTTGCGGCCCGAGTTATCCCGCTCTGCGATCTTCTTCGCCGGGACGCCGGCGATGACGGCGTTGTCGCCGAAGGTCTGATTATTGTTGACGATGGCGTGACCGGCGACAACGCAATTGTCGCCCAGCTTCGCCCCATCCATGATTGTAGCGTTGATCCCCACAAGACATCGGTCGCCGATCTCGCATCCATGCAATGTGGCGCGGTGCGTGATTGAGCAGTCGTCGCCCACAATCGTCGGCGTGAAATCGCCAACATGGATCATGACATGGTCCTGAATATTTGTGCGCTCACCAATCCTGATTTCATGGGTCTCCGCGCGCATGACGACGTACGGAAAGACAGACGACCCGCGGCCGATTGAGACCCGCCCGTACAGCAACGCCGTGTCGTGTACGAAGGCCGGATCGTCCAGCGCAACGTCGTTTCCAACATGGCCCATGGTGGTCGCCTCTGAAGCAGCGCGTCTAGAGAACCAGCTGCGTCTGGATGACGAGCGCGACGGGTTTTCCGTCCTGTGTCGAGATTTCGGTCTTCCACACGGCCATGCGGGAGCCTGTCTTCACCGGCGTCGCGACGCCGACGACGGTCGCCCCTTCCTTGGCGGCGCCGAGAAAGTTTGTCTTGCTCTCAATCGTCGTCGTGCCGTTGGCGCCTTCGGGGAGGCCCAGATAGGCCCCCACCGCGCCAAGGGCGTCAGCGAACGCCATAATGGCGCCGCCATGCATGATGTTCTGGGTCGTACAGAGATCTTCGCGAACCAGAAGCTCGCCTTTCACGGCGTCGGGGCCCGCGTCCGTCACCTTTACGCCCATGAGCCGCGAAAACGGCATCGCGTCAGCAGGATTGTCCGCCATTCAACGTCTCCTCGCCCGGAGCGGCGCGGAAGCGCCGCCCCTCAGGCCGAAACGTTACGACGCCCAGCCGGCGGAAGGAAGACGCGCCGGGCGGCGGCGGCGCAGACGGTGGTTCATTGGACCGCCACCGGTGCGAGGCTAGAAGCCCTGACTCCAGCTGATCGTCGCCTTGAAGTTCCGCCCCGGCTGGCTCACGCCGGCGGCGACGATCTCGTAGTCCGCATCCGTTACGTTATCGACGCCGAGATCGACGCGAAGCCCCTCCAGCGCGCCGCGGCCCGGCTGCCAGACGGCATAGACGTCCGCGAACGTGAAGCCGTCGCGGAAGAGCGTCGGATCGTTCACCTCATCGAAATCTTCAGCGATCGTCACCCGGGAGCCGAGCCGAACGTCCCCGTCCCAGAATTTCAGGCCGCCGTCGAGGAAGATCGTGTTCGGAACAAGTGAGCCGACAAACTCGCCAGTATCTTCATTCGTTCCGTCAATGGCGTTGAAGTTGCCACGGACGTAGAATTGGCGGGAGTCATATTGGAACTCCACCTCAACGCCCGTCAGATCCGCATTGGTGACATTGACGTTCTGGCTCGTGTTGCCAAAAGGCGCGCCGGACCCGCAAGGCGGCGCAAAAGGCGGCAACTGACCAGGCGTCAGGAAGCACGTAAACGGAATATTCACCTGAAGGTCGATGAGATTATCGACGTCCGAATTGTAATAGGACCCTTTGGCCGTGAGGCTGTCGCCATCGAAAAAGACGTTCTCGAAGTCAACGCCGGCGCCAATCTCCCATGTTTGCGAGTCTTCAGGCTGAAGGTCTTCATTTGCGACGAAGAAGTTCGTCACGAACGCAGGCGGACCGAAAGGACCAAACGGTCCCGGTACGGATAGGTTCGGGATCTGGAAGTGCACCCCATCGGCGTAGAGCTCGTTGAATGAGGGCGCGCGAAACGCCTCCGCCCAGTTGCCGAAGATAATCAGTTCCTTGACCGGCTTGTAGGAGACGCCGATTTTCGGCGACACCGCGCTGTCGTCCGTATCCTGTTCGCCGACCGCTTCATTTTCAAACCGGTCCCAACGCACGCCGGGAATGAAGGTCAGGACGCCTGGCGCGCCAAACGGCTTGTTGAGCGCAAGCTCAGCTTGGACGAAAGCGCCGTAGAAGCGTCCCGTCGCGTCCGGCACGCCGCCGCGGGTGCCGTCCGGTGTCGCATTGTCCGTACCGACCTGTTCGTCTTCATAGTATTCGCCGCCATAGGTGAACGTCAGATCAGCCGCGTCGCCGAAGGAGAACTGAGACCGGTTATCCGCGACGACGCCGAAAGTTCTCACCTCGCGGGTGATAAAGCGGGTTGTGTCGACCTCGTCCTCACCCACTTCATTGCGGGTGTAGTATCCGGTGAGATTGAAATTGATAAGGTCATTCGACGCCGGATTATAGGTCAGGCGAGCTTGCGCGGTGTTGCTGTCTATATCTCGATTTACAAGACCATTATCCGGAGCCGCCTGATTTGCCCCTTGCGGATTGTTCGGATCCTGGCTTTGACCGCCAAACCGGATCCACGAGAGGGCGAGCGTCAGGTCATCGGTCGGCCGAACAGTCGCCTTTAAAAGCGACGAGAGAAGGTCATCATCCGCAGGCAGCGTATCGCCGCTGCCGAGTTCAATGTCGCCTGACATCCGGCGCGTAAAGTTGGCGACGATGTCGGTCTTGTTGTCTTCAGACCGCCACACGCCGGTGCCCGACAGACGAAACTCGTCATTGACGCTCTGATAGCCGGCGGCGGCCTTTACGCCGGCCGTCTCGCCCTCCTCCAGAAAATCACTGGCGGTGATTGTGCGAAGCGCGATCGTGCCGCCAAGCGCGCCGGAGCCATAAAGCGCCGATGTCGGTCCACGGACCACTTCCACCGCCTGCACGAGATCCGGATCGACGAAGAAACGGCCGTCATGGCCGGAAAGAAAGCTCTGTCGCGCGCCATCAAAAAGAACGAGAACGCCAGCGCCGCCGACGCCGCGAATCGCCGGCACCTGACCGGTTCGGCGCGGCCCGCCATTGAACTGAGCGCCCGGAATGGAATCAAAAATATCGAACAAGGTGGACGGGTTAAAGTCGTCGATGATCTCCCGATCGATGACGCTCACTGCGCCCGGATAATCAAACGCCGGCAAGGGGTTGCGGGTGGCGTAAACGGTAATCTCGTCAAGCTGCGAGGCCGCCAGTATCAACTCTTCGCCCGCATCCGCCGCTGCGTCGTCCATGGCGTCGTCCGCCATGCCGACAGTGGGGACAAAGGCGGCGATGGCGACCGCGCCTCCGTTCAACATTCCACTACGCAGCAGTCTTTTCGATCTCATCGCCACAAAAACACCCCTCCTGGCGGCAGGCCATAGTTGCAAATAACTCTCACTACCAGGAGCGCTAACACTTCACTTTCGCTCTTGCAACTGTTAATCGCTCGCAATATCAGAACAGCTCAAAGTCAATATCTGGGGTCCCCGAAACCATGAAATCGCCCACGCTCGCCGCAATTCTTTGTTCAGCCGCGCTCCTCAGCGCCTGCGCAACCACCTACGGTTCGACGGAGAATGCGCCGTCTTCACGTATCGTCGCCGCCACGCCCGCCGAGGCTGCAAAATTCGAACAGGACCGTCAGGCGATCCTCGCCATGGCCGGCAATCACCGGGTCAAGTTTGATTTCCGGGAGACGGTGGCGTTTGCGGACGGCTATGCGCCGAAGGACCCGTATCTTTCGGGCGGCGATGAAGTCGTGATGGTGATCGAGGATCGCGGCGAGTTCATCAGCCTACAACATATTCTCGTGGTTGGCGGCGACGAAAAATTCCCGGTCAAGCACTGGCGCCAGGACTGGCGCTACGAGCCGACCGAAGTTCTGACCTTTGTCGGCGGCAACGCCTGGGAGATGCGTCCTGTCGCGCCAGGCGACGCCAAAGGCAAATGGTCGCAGACGGTCTATCAGGTGGACGACAGCCCACGGTACGGCGCAGTCGGCGCCTGGTCGCATGACGCCGGCGCGTCGCAATGGACGCCGCCAGCCGAATGGCGTCCCCTTCCCCGCCGGGATATGACGACCCGTGACGATTACCATGCAGTCGACGCCGTCAACGTCCACGCCATCACGCCTGACGGATGGGTTCACGAACAGAATAACCTGAAGGTCGCCTTGCGCGGCGCGCCGCAAGCGCTTGTCCGCGAAATCGGCGTCAACACCTACAAGAAGTTTGACGACTTCGACGTGTCGGTCGCGACCTCCTATTGGGACGGCACCAAGGACTACTGGGCGGCCGTGCGCGATATCTGGTCGTCGCTAGAAACGCCCGGCTCGACCTTCGCGATCACCGTCAAGGGCGAGACGACTGATTTGTACTCGCCATTGATGGCGTATGCGGAGGAAGTGAAGTCAGGCGAAAAGACGCTGGACCAGGCGATCGCTGCGGCGCGGGAAGATATCGCGACATACACCACGACAACGCCGGATCCGTTGCAGTCGCGTCTTCGCCCCGCAACGCCGAAGACCGACTACTGATCGCCCAACCGTTTCCTCGGTTGAGCGCTTCAAGCCGGTCGCGGGAAGGAACCTGCGGCCGGTCCTGAGTCTTTGCGCGCTGATAGTAGACAGACAGTGAAGCGGCGCGCTTACCTCTCGCCCGCCGCGTGTGAAATGAACTCGGCTTCCTGCTCCGCATCGAGAGGATCGCCGTCCATTACGCCGTCAACATAGTCAGCAATGAGCGATGCGTCCGCAGACGACGCCGTCGCATAGCCCGCGGCGTCCAGCGGCGCCAACCCGCCGCCAGCGACGGCGACCCGCACCGCCCATGCCTCGTCATCTTCACGGCACGCCACGCCGCGCATTGATGTCGTCAGTGAGCCGGCCTCGAACTCTCGACAGAAGGCCCCGTCTGTCGCCTGGAATGACAGAATTGGCCGCACTTCCTCGCCAGCATCCACGCCCTTAACCGCAAATGCGCTCCCGCTCGGCGTCGCGTTCAAGGCTTCCGCAATCGGATGATCCGCCGCAAGAGGACCGGCAAATGCGATCAGGTTCGCTGCGCCGCCATCCGGCGCCGGCGTCGATGGCGCCGACCCGGCGATGTAGCCTGCAATGAGCGCAACGGACGCGGCGATGGCGGCGGGGACGAATGGCTGGCGGATCGCCCGGCCGCGCTTTGGAAACGGGACGACGCCGCCGGCGCCCGACCCGTCGACGGACGCCGCGTCATTCGCCGCCACCATGGCTTCGATCGAGGCGGGCACCTCAAGCGCCTGAAGGTCAAATGCGTTGTTCAACGCCTTGTCGACCGCGCGAAGATCGTCGAGACGCGCTCGCAGCGCCGCATCCGTCTGAAGCCGGCGTTCAAGCGCGGCGGCTTCGTCAGCGTTCAGTTCGCCGTCCATGTATGCGGACAAAGCGTCGTCGCCGTCTTTTCCATCGCGCGAATGCATATCATCCATAGCCGTCTCCAGTTCTGCGCCCTAGGTGGGCAGCGGCGCATCAGCCAGCGCGTCGGCGAGCGCCGCGCGGGCGCGCGACAGGCGGCTCATCACGGTGCCAATCGGGGCGTTCATGATTTCCGCCGCCTCCTTGTAGGAATACCCCTCCATTGCGACGAGGCAGATCGCCTCGCGCTGTTCTTCGGGAAGCGATTCGAGCGCCCCACGCACTTCGGTGAGCGACGCCCGCGCCATCGCCGCGCATTCGCCGTCAAGCGGGTTCGGCTCAGGCGCCTCATCGATGGGGGTCGCGCGGCGCACGTTCCTCGACCTCACTTCGTCTATCCAAATATTGCGGCACACTCGAAAGGCCCACTTGTTCAAGTCTGCGTCCGGTGGAACGCCTTTGCTCAACAGACGCTCGACCGTCGCCTGCAAGAGATCATCGGCGTCTTCCGAACGCCTCGTCAGAACGAGGCAAAATCGCTTCAACCTCGGCAGCGTCTCCAGTAACGCCGAACGATTGACGCTCGTGTTGGTGACCATGCAATCCTCTGACGCTTCAGCTTCCGGATTTATTCCCAATCCCGTTCAAGGGATTTAGCGCAATAGTATCTGACGCGCATTTGCGCCAAAAAACCAATGCGATCGGAATAAATCCCAATACCACACGTCATCTTGCCGCAAATTGAGGTTAAAGTTGGTCAAAGACCAAGAAGGTCGCAACGCCGGACAATGATGAACGCGCCATGAAAAGAAAGACCTATTTGTTCATCGCCGTCGCCGCCGCGGTCCTGGCGTACTCGGATGAGCCAGGGCAGCGCTTTGGCGTTGATCGCGCCCGCACCGCCGCACAGGGCGACGAAGATATTGACGATGACATTGAAGATGACGTCGAGGACGACATCGAAGCTGACGTCGAGGACGACATCGAAGCCGACGTCGAGGACGACATCGAAGCCGACGTCGAGGACGACATCGAAGCCGACGTCGAGGACGACATCGAAGCCGACGTCGAGGACGACATCGAAGCCGACGTCGAGGACGACATCGAAGCTGACGTCGAGGACGACATCGAAGCCGATGTCGAGGACGACATCGAAGCCGATGTCGAGGACGACATCGAAGCCGATGTCGAGGACGACATCGAAGCCGATGTCGAGGACGACATCGAGGCCGACGTCGAAGACGACATCGAAATCCAGATCGAATCCGCCATTGAGGATGACGTCGAAGGCGATATCGAGGACGACCTCGAAGATGACGTTGCGGACGCCCTGGAAGACGACTTAGAGCGAGAGATCGAAGACGATGTCGAAGACGACGTAGAGGACGACATCGAAGATGACGTTGAGGATAATGTCGAGGACGATCTCGAAGACGACGTCGAGGATGATCTCGAGGACGACGTTGAAGCCGATCTGGAAGATGACCTCGATGATGATTTCGATCGCGACGACTATGACGATGACGACAGGTATGAGGACAGCGACGATCTAGACGACTATCGCGACGAAGATGATGGCGATGATGAAGACGACGAAGATAATGACGATGACGATAGTGATGATGACGATAATGATGATGACGACGAAGGCGATCAGTACGATGACGATAACCGACGGAGCACGCGCGCAGGTCTTCGCTATTTCGAAATAGATGTCGACGAAGACAATGATGAAATCATCGCTGATGAGCGAATCGTCCTCCTGGAGCCAAGAAACCTGAGGGCGCTGAGAGCGAGCCCGGTCAATGTTCTTGAAACCAATCGACTAGGCGCGCTTGATCTTGTCGTCGCGCGCATTGAAACGCCGCCAAATGGCGATATTGACGCCCAGACAGCCGCCATCCTGGCCATCGATCCGGCGGCGGAGATTGACTTCAACCACGTCTACCGACTGGACCGTCAGGATGCGCCGGCGCCGCGACGCAAGCCCCGGACGCCACCGTCGAACGCCGGCCTGCCGGATGGGTTTCGCCCGACCGCCTTCATGCCGGCCGACGCCAACGCCCGCATGCGGATTGGCCAGATCGACACCAGAGTCGAAATGCGCCATCCCGCCTTCGGCGCGGCGCGCGTCCGCCAAAAGTCATTCATCGCCAAAGACGGTGATAAGAAAAAAAATCAGCCAACGGATCACGGCACCGCCGTCGCCTCCATCCTCGTGGGGAATGATCGCGAATTTCTCGGCCTTGCGCCAAACGCGTCGCTCTTCGCCGCGTCAGTCTTCCGTGAGCATCCTGATAAGGGCGTCACGGCGAGCGCCAGCAGCCTCGTTCGCGCCGTTGACTGGATGATCGAAAAGCGCGTCGACGTCGTCAATATGAGCCTCTCCGGCCCTGCGAACGACGTCCTGCAAACGGCCGTCAACAATGCGCTGGAAGAAGGCCTTGTGATCGTCGCCGCGGTCGGCAACCAGGGTCCAAGCGCGCCGGCGGCGTTTCCATCCGCGTACAACGGCGTCGTCGGCGTGACGGCGGTCAGTCCGCGCGGCCGCGCCTATCGCCTGGCCGGCCGTGGGCCGCATGTGGATTTCGCCGCGCCGGGCGTCGACATTGTCGCGGCGGCCGGGGAGACCGGCTACGCGCTTCAGAGCGGCACTTCGATGGCGACGCCGTTCGCAACCGCCCTGATCGCAAAAAGCCTCGCCGAAGCCGGTGACGCCGCCGATTTGTCTGATCCGGTCACGGACTTGGGTCTGCGCGTGGTTGACCTTGGCGCGGCTGGCAAGGATCGCACTTACGGGCACGGACTATTGAGGCCCTGACGAGCTAACGGCCCCAGCGATCAACAGCTCGGAGCCGCCGCGAGGCTCGCGCTAGAAGCGGCCGCCCAACCGAACCGAGACGACCGCCTGACTAAAGTCGACCGATGGCAGGTTGGAATTCAGGATGTCATAGCGCGCGCGCAACTCCGTACAGAACGTGTCATTGATCGGCGTCTCGAATGTGGACTCCACCCTGTAGCGCACGTCGTCCCGGATCTCCCCGATCGATGGCGTGATGGAGCTGTAATTGCGGTTCTCATATCGAAAACCGAGACGCAGCTTCGATGGCCGCGAGGTCAGCGCCACCCGCTGCACGAACCGAAACTTGAAGTTATGCGCATCGAAATCGAATTCCGGGGCCAGCGTATCCTCCGCTTCAAAACGGTAACCTGCAATGATGTATGTCTTCAGGCCATTCAGGAAGTAAAACGCGTCAATCGCCCCGGCGTGCATCTCCCCATCCCGATCGCTCCGACCAATGAAGTTCTTGTCGGTGTAGATGTAGGCGCCGCGCCAGTAGATCTTCTTGTTGGCGGCGTAACCGGCGATCGACGGCGTGAAGCGGTGAAATCGCAAAAACCCCGCGCCGTCGAGCCTGGAATAGATCAGCTGGTAGGAGGCGCCCAGCGTAACGTCACCCACTTCATGGGCGAGCTTCGCCTCGCCGCGATGTAACTGGGTGCTGAATTCAGTAACGTCGAACTGGAGATCCTGACCGAAATTGTAGGACACCTCAGCGCGCGTCCGGTCGGAGAACTCGTATTCATAGCCGACGCCCAAATCGAACTGCGCGGCGAAGTCGCTCTGGGTCGATGACGCATCAATATCCAGGACGGCGACATTGCTGTCATATTCAATACCGGCGCTGTAGTCGCCGAAGAACGATCCGCGCCCGGCGTCTTCAGCCGGCGCGACGGCCTCAATGTCATGGGCTGAGGCGGCGCCGCCACCGCAAAGAACGGCGACCGATCCGCCGAAAGCGGCCAACCCCTTAAGGGCGACCGCCAGGTGACTCCCTTCCCGGTTGATTAATCCGCTGTCGAACACTGACGCCCGCCCCTCAGTTCAAAACCGTTCTGCGCGGCGTACCACGCCAGTTCTAAAAGTTACGTGACAAATGCGGCCTAGGATTTGGCGCTGATGAAAAAAGAATGCGCGAGTTAGTTGTCATCATCGAGTTCGTCATCGGTGTTCTGGTCAAGGTCTTCCAGGATGTCATCGGCAAGATCGTCGTCCAAATCGTCCAGGTCCTCGAAACCCTCATCAACCGGGTCCAACAGATCCGACTCGTCAGGATCTATCCACCCGCAATCCGACGACGAACGCTCGGATTCGTCACACGCCGCCGGTTCGACCGCACCCAATTCTGGCGCGGACCGCCTTCGGAAAGAGGCGGGCGCTGAAGCGCGGGGGTCTGCGCTGACGACATCAAGAAAGTGATACTCGCGCGCCGCGAGGCAGCCAGAGAGCGCGACGACACCGAAGGCGATAACGACCAAGCGACTGCGCGGTCGACGCGCCGCCGGAAGAAACCCCAAATCCATTTGCGCATCCGCCTGCATCAATCACACATGCTCTCAAGACGTTTTTATTTTCAGTCTTATTCCATGGTTTTCAAGAAAGCGCGCGCCATTTTTTCGTGTTGATGAATATCAGATGAACGCGCGATGATGAACGCTCTAAGCGTCGGTGAAATACCTAAAGTTAATTCCCGCCGCTAGGATACAACTCGTTTTTCTCGCCGTAGTCGGAATAATAGCCGGTTCGACACGTCTGTGTGTCGAGCGGTTCGCGCCACTCATTGTTGAGGGCGCGCTTCAACTGGCGCAACAGTCGCAGGAGGAGAGATTGAGCGAATCATACAGATTGTTCCGTATGCTGAAAACGGGCGTTGACGTCGGCTCGTTTCTCCGGGAGATCGACTCAGTTGAAGACGCTTGGGCCGCGAACGCCGGCCGCCAGACAAAAATCAAAGTCCAACGTGAGTCGCTGTCCATTCCCTTGCGTGGCCTTCGCAGGTCCGAAATCGAGGGCCGCGCGCGGCGGGACGTCCATGAAAGCCGCTGGACGACCGGGTCGCAAAAGTTTCCGATCTTCCGGCGTTTTCTGGACGACTTCGCCGTCGACGTCGACGGCCTGCTTGGCCGCGCCAAGATCGTTCAGTTGCCCGCCGGCGGCCGTGTCTACCCACACATTGACCGCGGCGAGTACTACCATTTGCGCGACCGGTATCACCTTGTTCTGAAATCCTCGCTCGGCTCCTGGATGAAGGCTGGCGACGAAGAAACGCGCATGCGCGCCGGCGAGCTTTGGTGGTTCGACAACAAGCAGGTCCATGAAGCGCGCAATGACGGCGACGAGGACAGAATTCACCTCATCTTCGATGTGCTGCCGAAAGCGGCGCGCAAGGAGGTGTTCGGCGATGCTGCATGAACCCATGAGCCCTGAACCCGCCACTGATGATACGCGGGCGCACTGCGAAACGGGCCAGAACGCCGCCGAGGCGCAGCTTGGCTTCTCGCTTGTCCGACATCGTTTTGGATCGGACCGCACCGATCTGGAGTGCTGGGTCGCCGCGCCGAAGAACGGGATCGTGACGGGAGCGCCAATTGTGGCGGTGCACGGAATAACGCGCGACGCCCGCGAGCAGGCGAAGCTCCTCGCGCCCGCGTGTTGCGCGGCGGGACGGGCCGTTATTGCGCCGCACTTCCGCAAGCGGCCGTGGCCGTCGTATCAACGCCTCGTCGCAGGTCAGCGCGCAGACCTCGCGCTCATCAAGCTTTTGACGGCCCCTGCCCTCGCAGCGTTCGGCCTCTCCGCCGATCTGCGATTTCATCTGTTCGGCTATTCCGGGGGCGCGCAATTCGCGCATCGCTTTGCGCTTCTTTACCCCGGGCGCGCGCGGTCGCTAACGATTGCGTCCGCTGGCTGGTACACGTTTTTCGATGATGAGCCATTTCCTTATGGTCTCGGCGAACAGACCAATCGCAACTCGGCCGACTGGGGCGGGCGGATGCGCGACAATCTTCCGGCGTTCCTGACGATACCAACACTCGTTGCGATCGGCGGGCGAGACTGCGTCGTCGACAAGAATACCCGCTCAGGACCAAGGATCGACCGCCAACAGGGGCGCTCGAGGATCGCGCGCGCGCGCAACTGGTCGCGCGCGATGGCCGTCGCTTCGCGGGCGGCGGGGGTTGAGGCAAACGTCCGTTTCGAAGTTCTCACCGGATGCGGCCACAGCTTTGGCGAATGCGTGCGCGCCGGCGGGCTTGACCATCTCGTCGCCGAGGCCGCCAACGCCGCGGAGTCGGGAGCCGAAGCATGAGCCGGATGCCCCACATCGGCGCGGAAGGGCGATGGCGTCGGATCGCGGAGATTGCCGCATGCGCGCTAGGACAGGCCGTCGCCGCCGGCTGGGCGGCCTTCGCCACCAGAGATGTCTTCGCCGCGATCAGGAACGAAGATCCGTCTGCGGCGACGGGCTCAATCGCCGCGATCGCTTGCAGCGGCGTCATTATCGCTGCGCTGCGCGTTCGCGAACGTGTCGTTTCGGAACGCGTCGGCCAGGGTTACGCCGCGGTCTTGCGCGAGAAGCTCTTCAACCATGTCGCCGCAATGCCGACAACCGCCGTCGCCTCTTACCGGTCAGGCGCGCTCGCCTTGCGATTCGTCGGAGATTTATCCTCGGTGCGCGGATGGGTCGGCCTTGGCGTCGGCAGACTGATTTCAGCGGCGATCACGCTCCCAGCCGCAGCGATTGTTCTGATCTCCCTCAATCCGGCGCTTGGCGCGGCGGCGATCGTTCCGATCGCGATTGGCGTCACGGCCGTTTGCGTCATCGGGTTTTTGCTCGCGCCGGCGCACCGGCGACTGCGGTCGAGACGATCGCGCCTTGCGGCGGACATGAGCGAACGGATCGCCTGCGCGCCGGAGCTTCGACTGATGGGCCGTATGGAAATCGAACGGCGCAACATGAAGCGCAGAACCGAACGCCTGACCCAGGCGGCGCTGACCCGGGCGCAGGGCGGCGGACTGCTTGACGCCATCCCGGACGCAGCGGCTGGCGCGGCGGCGGCGAGCCTCTTCACGTCTGCAATCCTGACCGGCGCGACCGCCGCGGACGTCGCCGGCGAAATGGCGGCGCTCTCAATCCTGACCCACCCTATGCGGCGGCTCGCAGGCGTCTGGGACCGCCATCGCGCCTACGCCGCCGCGCGCGCGAAATGCGAACGCCTGCTTGGCGCGCCGAAACTCAAGCGCCATAGACGACCGCGCGCCGACAAGGCGCGGCGCGTCCTCGGGCCAACCGCGCCGGCTCGACTGTCGTTCAACGCTGTCACCGCGCGCGCCATTCGCAACGTGACGGTCGAAGCGGCGCCTGGAGAACGCATCGCGGTCATCGGCGCCAACGGCGCCGGGAAATCGACGCTCCTGACGCTCGCGGCGGGCCTTGAGCTTCCAATGAAAGGCCGGGTCCGGATCGATGGCGTCGCCCCAACATCGCTCACCGCCGCGGAACGCCGGCGCGCGATCGCCTATGTCGGCGGCCGCTCTCCGATCCTCGCGGGATCATTGCGCCGGGCCCTGACGATGGGTTGCGCGGAGCGCCCCGACGACGCCGACATTTTCAAGACCGCGGCAACATACGGGTTCGCCGCGGTGATCGAGCGATTAGGCGGTCTTGACGGACAGGTCAGCGAAGCCGGGCGCAACCTATCAGCCGGAGAAGCCCGCCGCCTGATGCTGACGCGCGCGGCGCTTATCCGTCCGAAGCTCCTGCTTCTCGATGAACCGGATGACGTGCTTGATCCGCAAGGCGTGGGCCTGCTGACGAGGCTCTATGATGAGACTCAGGCGACCGCCCTTGTCGCGACGCATAACATCCGGACCGCGCGCGCGGCCGACGCTATCTGGCTCGTCGCGGATGGCGCCGTCGCGGCGACCGGGCGCCCAGAGGACCTGGACGCTCGAACCGGTCCGATTGCTGAGTTTTTCAGCCTGCGTCCCGCCGCATGACGGACCCGATTGACTGGAACTGACTTCCCCCACCACCCCGCAAAGCATACGACATCAGGAGGAGAATATGACGCTTATGACCGACCCCCGCGTTCAGAACGCGAAATGGGCCTTCACGACGCGGCGTGTCGCGCGCGCCGACGCGGCGATGCTGATCCCCGTCGACGAGGATGCCGCGCGTCCCTTGCGGCCTGGCGATCTCGTCAGCGCGAGCGTCGTCGACATCGGCCAGCATGGCGGCCTTCAACTAACGTCCGGACGTCGCGCGGTTCTTTATCCCGGCGATGAAATCGTCGCATGCCTCGGCGCGCGATACGCTCCGGACCAGTTCGAATGCATCGCAGAGTTAGACGGCGACTACGCCCACCTCGTCGCCGCTGGCGGCGTGTGCGGCGTCGTCACCCGCCAGCACGGGCGCATGAAGACCCCGACGCTTCTACAGGTGCGCGGCCGGCTCGCAGGCGCGTCCGGCGCGCCGCTCAACGTTGCGGACTACGCGCTGCCGCAGGCGTCGGCGAGCGGCGAAAGGCCGACCGTCATCTCGGTCTTCGGCGCGACGATGAACGCCGGCAAGACGACGAGCGCGGCGTCATTGATCCACGGATTGGCCAAGGCCGGCCTCAAAGTCGGCGCGTGCAAAGCCACCGGCACGGGCGCATGCGGGGATTTCAACGCCTATCTCGACGCCGGCGCCGATGCGGTTCTCGACTTCACGGACCTTGGCTACGCCACGACGTTTGGCGTCGAACATGATCAGATACGTTCGGTCGCGCAAAGCCTTGTCGCGCACCTCAGCGCGCGAAGCGTCGACGTCATCGTGATGGAGGTCGCTGACGGCGTCCTGCAGAAAGAGACAGCCGCGCTGATGCGTGACCCTTCTTTCCGCACCTTGACGGATGGCGCGCTTTTCGCGGCCGGCGACGCGCTGAGCGCCATTAACGGATTGGCGACATTGCGAAACGCCGGCCACCGCGTCCTCGGCGTCACCGGCGTCGTCACACGCTCCCCGATGGCCTGCGAGGAGGCGGCCCAGGAAGCGGGCGTGACCTTCCTCACCAAGAATGTCCTTGCCAGCGCCCAGGGCGCAAAGAGCCTACTCGCGGAAGCCGCCGGCGCCGTCATCGGCTTGTCTTCGTCGCGGGTCGCCGCCTAGTTCCCCCATGGCCGCGATGTGGCGCGGACGAAGACCGCCCCGTGGACGAAAGTCCGCGGGGCGAACTGCGTTAACGCCCCCAACAACCGCCGAAAAAGAGAAATCCGCCCCGCCTCGGAATAAACGGTCCGCTGATCCGTCAACAATGCGAAGCCCGAACGGACGGACGAAGCAATGCCATCGCACAAGGTCAAGAACATTGATCTAGCCGGCCGCAGGATCGCAGACGGCTGGCTTGAAGGCGCGTGCGCGGCGCGGCCATGGGACCGCCGGACCCCATGACTATCCTGATTGTTGATCCGGACCCCAGAACGCGCAGCTTCCTTGACGCCGGTTTTCGGGCTGAAGGCTACGGCGTTCTTTGTACTGATGACCCTGGCGGCGCGCTTGACATGGCGACCCGCTTCAATCTGAAAGCCATTATCCTGGAGACGATCCTGCCAAAGACATCGGGCTTCGATCTTTGCTCAAAGCTTCGCAGCTACGGCGTCTCGGCGCCGATTGTCTTTCTTTCCACCCAGTCGGGCGTTGACGACCGCATCAGAGGCTTGCGACAGGGCGGCGACGACTATGTCACAAAGCCCTATTCATTCGAGGAGTTGCTCGCTCGCATTGAAGCGATCGGACGCCGGGGCAGGCGATATGACGAACGCAGAGTGAAACTCCGCGTTGACGATCTCGTCTATGACCGGGAGACGCTCAATGTCTCTCGGACGGAACGCGCAATCGAGTTGACGTCGAAAGAGCTTTCGATCCTGGAGCTCTTTATGTCCGAGCCCGGAAAGGTGTTCAGCCGCGCCCGGATCCTCAGCAATGTCTGGGGCGCCGGCGCCGATCCCACCTCCAATATCGTCGACGTCTATATCGGAAAGCTCCGTCGCAAGATCGATGCGCCTGGCGAACGGGCGCTGATTGATACCATCCGCCGGCGCGGATACCGGATCCTGGATCTGCCGCCGCGCACAACAAATGGGGAAGCGGAATGATCAAATCAAAACCTTTGCGCGCGCTCGCCTCGACGGTGATGCTCTCGGCGTCGGCCTGCGCGTCCGTCGGCGCGCCGGAGACGGCCGGAATTGGCCGAGGCGAAGTCGCGCCGGTGATGACGGAGCATTCATTCGGGCTGAAATGCCTCGGCCAGCTTATTGACGACGCGAAACGCCCGCCGCTGATCGTTCACGTGAGCCGAATCCGTGACCGGACGATCCCACCACGCCTCAATGATGACGGCCGCTTGAGCCAGGCGGGCGAGTGGCTTTTCCATACGGCGATTTCAAAAATGGAAACGCCCCGCGTCAGATCAACGCTGAAACAGAGCGGGAACTCAAAGCCCGGACGCCTGCTCATCTCCGGCGCCTGGACGCAGGACGACGAAATTCTCCGACGCACGACCGGCGACCTCGACGGCAGAGTCGGAAGGTTTCGTTTCGGCGCGGAGAAGGAACGCCGTTTCGATTTCGTCGCCGGCGACTTCACAGCGTCTCAGAACGGCGTCGTCGTCTTTTCATCCGCCATCGGCGTTATGTTGGCGTCCGGCGAATTCGGCGCGCGCCTGCTGGTGGAGAACAGCGGCGATCTCATCGACCTGTCGTTTGACCGTCGGTGGGCGGATGGGCCACAGATGGCGCAGCGCCGGATCGCTGAGGCGGCGACGCTTGTGCACATCGCCCGATACTACGGCATCGACTACCGGCCATGCCTCGAGATCGGCTGGGCGGCGACGGCGTACTATCGTGAAGCGCTGAAGCGCTACGCCGCTGCAACCCCAAACGACAGGCGCGCAATGGTGCAGGAACGACTGACGGCGCTCGGCTACGACGCCGGCGCCGCGGATGGCGTCTGGGGGCGACGCAGCTCCACTGCGCTTATGGCTTTCCAGTCGGACCGACAGTTGCCGGTCACCGGGCGACCTTCGGGCGTAATCTACAGTCTCTTATCAGCCGAGGAAGCGCAGCGACGCCAACCGACCGGATAAGGACGCGCTCAAGCCTTGTCCGCGTAAGGGTTCTTCGGCCGCTCCAGGAGAAGACGGACCGGCACCGCCGGCAGATCAAACGCCTCGCGCAGGGAATTCACGAGATATCGCCGATAGGACTCCGGCACATCATCCGCACGCGTGCATTTTGCGACAAAAGTCGGCGGACGTGTTTTCACCTGCGCGATATAGCGCAGTTTGATGCGCTGTCCGGCGACGGCCGGCGGCGGATGACGGGCGGTCGCGTCGGACAGCCACTGATTGAGGTCTGGCGTTTTGATGCGCGCGTTCCAGTCGATATAGACCTTCACGATCGCCGGCATCAGTTTCTCTACGGATCTGCCTGTGAGCCCGGAAAGGAAGACCAGGGGCGCGCCGGGCGCCTGGGGCAAGAGACGCGCCGCCATCTCCTTCAAGCGAGACGCTTCTGCGTTCTTGTCCTCGACGAGGTCCCATTTGTTGACGCCGATAACGAGCGCGCGGCCTTCGCGCATGGCGAAATCCGCAATCTGAAGATCCTGTTTTTCGAAGGGTTTGTCGGCGTCAATCAGCAGCACCACAACTTCGGCGAACTTTACCGCGCGTATGGCGTCGCTGACCGACATCTTTTCGAGCTTTGACTGAACCCGAGATTTCTTCCGCATGCCCGCAGTGTCAAAGAGCTTGACCGGCCAGTCGCGGTCAGGCCCTTCCCAGCGCCACTCGACGGAAATCGCATCGCGCGTAATGCCGGCTTCAGGCCCCGTCAGAACGCGGTCCTCCCCGAGCAGGCGATTGACGAGAGTCGATTTGCCGGCGTTCGGCCGACCGACGATCGCGACCCGAAGCGGCTTTCGCGGGTCATCCCAGGCGATCTCCTCTTCGGCGCCGGCTTCCTCCGCATGCGCCTCAATAATCGGCTCGAGCGCGACGAATAGTTCGGCGAGCCCCTCGCCATGCTCGGCTGAAAACGCGATTGGCTCGCCGAGACCCAGTTCATAGGCCTCCATAACGCCATCGTCCGCCGCCGCGCTTTCCGCTTTATTCGCGAGCAGGATAACCGGCTTTCCGCTTTCGCGGATCAGTTCGGCGAAAGCGCGGTCAAGTCCGGTTAGGCCAGCGCGCGCGTCGATAACGAAGATGCAAGCCGCGGATTCAGCGATCGCCTGCTCGGTCTGGGCGCGCATCCGGCCTTCGAGGGCGTCAGCCGGCGCCTTTTCAAGGCCAGGCGTGTCGACAGCGGTGAACTGAAGATCGCCGAGTTCGGCGTCCGCCTCGCGACGGTCACGCGTAACGCCCGGCGTGTCGTCCACGATCGCGAGACGCCGCCCGACAAGACGGTTGAAGAGCGTCGACTTGCCGACATTCGGCCGGCCGACAATGGCGATTTTGGCGAGCGCCTCTTCCATCAGCCGCGCCTTTCACTTTCTGGCGCGACAGCCGGTCCGTGAAAACCGGTGGCGCGGGGGACGCGTCTACTCAAAGGCGATGAGCTTGCCCTTTTCGCTCAGAATAAAGATCTTCTCTTCAGCGACGATCGGCGGCACGATTGAGCCGCCGTCAAAATCCTTGGTGTCAACGAGTTCGCCGTCGCTGGCGGCGACCTTCGCGATCTCCCCTTCGGTGGATACAAGAACAAGATGATCGCCTGCGAGGACCGGACCCGCCCAGGAAATCCGGCCTTTCTTCTTCTTTTCGTTCGTGTACCTCTGGAGCTCCGAAATCCAGACAATCGCGCCTTCCGATCGCGACAGGCAGACGAGTTCGCTGTCCACGGACACAACGAACAGATAATCGCCAGCGACCCATGGCATCTGCAGCCCGGCGATCGGCGATTCCCAGATGCGCCCGCCAGTGCGGATGTCGATCGCGGTCAACCGACCGGCATGGCTGACGACATAAACGAGCCCGCGGTCGATCACCGGGCTGCCGGCGATGTCATTGAGCGTCGCCAACGCCGTCAGGTTCGCCGACCGTGAAAGCGTATCGTTCCAGACCGGACGACCGGAGTTCGACAGGAAGGCGACGATCTCGCCAGATGAAAACGGCGCGACCACGAGATCGCCCGCCGCGGCGGGGCTCGCCGAAGAGAGAATCCGCGCGTTCTCCTCAAAGGACTGATAGCCCCACTGCCGTTCGCCGGTCGCTTCCTCCAGCGCGACGAGTTCGTTCGTAATCGTCACATAAAAGACGGATCCGCGGTGAGCGGTCGGCGGCGTTCTGACGGGCGCGCTCGCCTTGTGTTTCCAGATCTCCTCGCCGGTTTCAGCGTCCAGCGCCACGACAAATCCAAAGCCGGACGTGACAAAGACGCGTCCTTCGTCATAGGCGACGCCACCGCCGAACCCGATCTGGGAGGCTTTCGGGCGCGAGAGCAAATCCCGTATCCGGAATTTTTCCTTGATGTCAGGAGCGAGTTCCGTTTCCCAGATCATCTCGCCGGTTTCGATATTCAGTGCGGAGACGTGCGCTTCGGCGTCCGTCACGAATATGCGCCCGTCCGCGGCCACTGGCGGCGCGGTCAGCCGGGCGCGGCGCTGGGAAGCTTTGCCGATGCCGGTGTCCCACGCCTTTTCAAGCGCAAGCGACGCGCTCAGGTGATGCAGGGTGTGGTCGGCTTCGCCGCCAGGCTGAGGCCAGGACGCGTTGCGATATGAGGGCGGCACGTCGACCGACAACCCCGCATATCTGGGGTCTGTCTGGAGAGACTCTTCAAAGGCGAGGATCGACAGCCGATCCTCATCCTTGCGGGCCTCTTCGGCTTCCTCGTCGTCGACTTCTTCTTCGTCGTCGTCACCGCCGCCGAAAATGCCGCCGATGGCGCCGATCGGCCCGGACGAACACGCCGCCAATCCAAGCCAGGCGAGCGACAGGAGGGCGATCCGGAAGCATCGCCCAAAGCGTCGAACTAGAATGAAAGATCGCATGTGCGCGCAGATCCTCTCAGGGTTGCTGTTCGCCCCCGCCCGCCTCTTTTTGCGGCGCGGCTTCATTTTCGCCGTCCGCATTTTCCGCGGACGCTTGGTCCGCGTCCGCGCTCGATGCGCCGTCCCCATCCGTCGCCGGACCATTTGGCGCGGCTTCTTCCGCCGCGGGCCCGTCCGCCGCGGGCTCGTCCGTCGCGTCGAGGGCGCCCTCTTCAGTCGTTGGCGCGTCGGCCTCGTTCGGCAGCTGCGCGCCAAGCGAGCGAATGAGGTCGGCCGCGCTTTGTTGCTTTGGCCACTCCAGCCCGTCGCCGACGGCGGCCGCTTCGGCGAGCGCCGCAAACTCCCGCGCCCGTGTCTTGACGCCTTCCGGCGCGGCCGGGTCGCTCGCCGCGTTGCTAAAGGTCGCCGCCGCGCTCGCATAGTCACCCGCCTTCAAGGCGGCGAAAGCGAGCGCCTCGCGGGCGAAGTAGCCGAACTGCGACTCATCCGTCTCCAGATCGCCAACCGCTTCGATCACAGCGTCTCGGTCCGCGTCGAGCGCAATGTGCGCCGCGCGCAGACGGGCGAGCTGGCGCAACCGCTTCGGCGCGGCGTCGCCGTCATAGATGGAGCGGTAGACGACGCGCGCTTCCTCAACATCGCCGCGCGCCGCAAGGCTGGCCGCGATCCGAAAGCGCGCGACAACAGAGTAGCCCTCCGGCGCATCTTCTTCGAACCGCCGCAACCGTTCGAACCGTTCCGCGCCGGTGGCTTCCTCCGCCGTGATGACGCTGAAATAACGTTCAGCGGCGTCGCCAGCCGCGGCGGCCCGACGCGCGTCCATCACCTGAAACCCCGCGACGCCGAGCACGATCGCCGCCGCCCCGGCCAGAATAAATGGGCCGCGGGACTGCAGGGTTCGCCAGAAATCATCTTCGGCGAGCCCTTCATCAACTTCACGGATGAGACTTTCGTCGTTGGTCACGGCCCTTTGTCCCGCAATCCTGCTTTGGCAGCGCCCGTTTCAGAAGCGCCTGTTTAAGAAGAGCCAGTTGATCGGCCTGTCTATCAGCCGCATTGGCGTCGAGTAGAGCGTCGCGCCCCTTGAATGGGCTCAGGGTCGTAACGGCCTTTCCTGATGCGCGCAATCATGGAAACGGGATCCGGTCCGACAGAGGACCGAACGCGTCATTCCACTAGCCGCGCTAGCCGCTGCGTTTCGCCGCGCCCAAATTGTAAAGCTGTGCGGGTTCCGGGAAGCGTCTGGCGCGTACGTCGGACGCATACGCCTCCACCGCTTTGTCAATTTCTACTCTCAAGTCCCCGTATTTCTTCACAAATTTCGGCGTCCATTCAAAGAGCCCGAGCATATCTTCCGTCACCAGAATCTGGCCATCGCATTGCGGTGACGCGCCGATGCCGATGGTGGGCGGCGCGATGCTTGTCGTGATCTCGCGCGCCAGATCCTCCGCGACCCCTTCGACCACAATGGCGAAGGCCCCGGCGTCGGCCGTGGCGGACGCTTCGGCGAGAATCGACAGCCGCTCCTCCTCGGTTCGGCCCTTCGCCTTAAACCCGCTGAGATGAACGGCCTGCGGCCTGAGGCCCACATGCCCCATCACCGGGACGCCACGGTCCACTAGAAAGCGCACCGTTTCCGACGCATGCACGCCGCTTTCCAGCTTGACGGCCTGGGCGCCCGTCTCACCCAGAATGCGAGACGCCGTCTCGAAGGCCTGCGCGGGACTCGCTTCATAGGACCCGAACGGCAGATCAACGACCACGAGCGCCTTCTTCGCTGCGCGCATCACGGCGCGGCCGTGCAGGATCATCATTTCAACCGTGACGCCGACCGTCGAAGGAAGGCCGTGAACGACCATGCCCACAGAATCGCCGACGAGGATCACATCGCAGTGGGGGTCGAGGATCTCCGCGGTCGGCGCGTCATACGCGGTCAGGCATACTAGGGGGTCGCCGCCCTTTCGGTCCGCCACATCCCGCGCCGTGACCCGTCCAGTCTTCGCCGCGGGCGGTTTTTCGCCCTCTTTTCGGCCCTCTAGCGGGGCGACGATCGGATTCTGTCGCGACATCGGCGGCGGCTTTCCCTGGCTGCGGAAAAATCAAGGTATAGCCTTCGACCAGGTCGCGCGCCAGCCGCCGATTGTCAGCCTCAGCGCAGCGGAACGCCGGCAATCAGGGGATGCAGGAAGAAATAGACCGCGCCCCAGCCCAAAACGCCCAATCCGACGGCGATCGCGTCATTGACGGGCGGGCCGGCCGCCGGCGTCGGCTCGCCGCGGCGCTTGACCGCAATCCGGTCGATGACGCCAAACGCCAGAAACGCGCCGAAGAGCGCGAGCGACCTGATTTCACCATTCACAAGCAGATGCGCGAGCGCCCAGAACTTCACGCCGACAAGCATCGGATGCTTAAGAGCCGCTTTGATACGGCCAGCCGGCAGATACGCGGACGCCAGCGCGATAAACCCAAGCAACGTAAACAGATACGCCACATGCCTAAGCCAGTATGGCGGATAAAAAAGCGACGTCGCCGGCGCCGACGCCCATCCCATCACCAGCAACACGATCCCGGCCAGCGACACCAGCGAGTACGCCCCGCGGTAGCCGTTTTCGCCGAGACGCTCGATCAGTCTCGCGCGCAAGGGCCGGGCCACGGCCATCGCCCCGTGCGCGCCGAAAAAGAGAGCAATTCCCAGAAAAAACAACATCACACCCCGCCCTTCGACTATCTCGCCTTAAGCGCCTTCAAAACTCATCAGCGACGCCACCGAATGGCCGAGGCCTCGAAGCTTCTCCGCGCCGCCAAGGTCGGGCAGGTCGATTACGAAAGAACAGAGCGCCACATCGCCGCCGATCTTCTCAATCAGTTTGACGCCCGCGGTCGCCGTGCCGCCCGTGGCGATCAGATCATCAACGAGGAGCACGCGCTCGCCCGCCAGGATCGCGTCCTCATGGAGTTCGATTTCGTCTTCGCCGTATTCAAGCGCATAGCGCTCGCCGACGGTCTTGTGCGGCAGCTTGCCTTTCTTCCGCATGGGGACAAACCCCACCGAGAGCTGGTGCGCGACGGCGCCGCCGAGAATGAACCCGCGCGCTTCGATGCCGACGACCTTATCGATCTTGTCGCCCGCCAGCGGCTGGACCATTTCGTCGACAACCCGGCGAAAGGCGCGCGGATCGGACAAAAGGGTGGTGATGTCCCTGAACATAATGCCCGGCTTGGGGTAATCAGGGATCGTTCGAACGGTGCTCTTTAGGTCCATGAAGTCAGTTGATTTGTTGCCCGCGCGGAGAATGACGGAAACGCTGCGCGTCCACAAGGCGAGCTGGCGCGCTGGCCGTCCGGAGCGAACCAAGCTAGTCGCCTCCCCTCCTTTGTTGAACTTGATCGGCGCCGCTAGCCTCATCGCGGTCAGCCGAGACGCGCAAGAGTCGAAGCAGATGCGCCGACGGAGATCCGCCCTTGTCGCCGCGCGCGCGGCCGTTCTCGCCGCAATCGCGCTTAGCGCGACCGCATGCGATGCGCCCGCCTTCGACGCGGTGAAGGAATTCTTCGAGCGCCAAGGCGCCGGAAAGGCGGGAGAAGCCCCCAAAGAGGCGCCTCAGGCGGCGAGCGGCCTCGATCTCGACGCGCTCCTACTCACCACTGCGCCAGGCGCCGACTTTTACCAGTTCGCAAATGGCGGCGCGAAAAGCGGTCAATCCGCATTCTTCAAGGCGGAGTTGGAAGAGGCGCAACGCGTCAGGTCGCTGGCGTCCGCTGTGTTGACGGAAGCGCCGGAGACGATCGCCCCGGACCTCTACGCCGCCGCCATTGCGCTGAGCGCTCACGCCGATCTTGCCGCGATCGACGCGAGGGGCTTTGCGTCCATAGAAGCCGACCTCGCCGCGATCGCAGGGCTTAAAACCCATGCCGACGTCGCCCGCGCCTTTGCGGATCCCGGCCTCGCGCCAATGACGCCAATCGCCGTCTACGCCGCGCCAAGCGCCAAAGGCGACGTTACGGCGCATCTGACCCAATGGGGCCTTGGCCTCGGGGCCAGGCGCCGCCAGCTGGATCCCGACAACGATCCTCAGCGACGCGCCTATCTTCGCTACATTCAAGACGCATTGGCGCTGATAGACGCGCCTTCTGCTGACGTTCGCGCCGGTCGCGTATTCGACCTGGAGACTGCGATCGCGCGCGCGCATTGGAGCAGCGCGAAAGCGCGCAATCGCGACCTTCTTCACCGAAAAGTCTCGACATCCGGATTGCCGACCCTTGCGCCCGGCTTTCCGTGGCGGGAGTATCTTGAAGCGGCGGGACTCGCCAATGAGGCCATGGTCATTCTGCGCGAAGACAGCGCCATCATCGCCCTTGCAAAGATGTTCAGCGAAACGCCGGTCGAGGATTGGCGCGCTTATCTGACGTTCCACCTCTTTCATGCGAACGCGAAGGTCTTGCCCGCCGACGCTCGAAACCTGAGGGCGGCGTTCGAGGGCGCCGCGCCGAGCGATCCCGCCTCGCCATTGCTTCGTTGGCGCGACGGCCTGAAAGCCTATCGCGCCGCCGTGGGCCCGCCCTTTGCCGCGCATTTCGCGGCGGCCGCGGCGGACTCCGACACCGTACGCGCAGCCACGGCGCTCGCCTGGGATATCCGCGCCGCTGCGGAGAGGCGGTTCAGATCGTCCTCGAAGCTGTCGCCGGAAGCGCAGAAGGAGGCGTCGCGCAAGCTAACGGAGATGACGATCGTCATTGGCGACGACATCAGCGCGGCTTTACCGTCATTGAAAGCCGAACCGTTCAAGCCGACCGTCGGCGCGGCTTATGAAAACCTGCGAGCCCTCAGGCGCTGGAGCTGGACGCGCGCGCGCGACGCCCTGGGCGCGAATCAGACTGTATGGACGACGCCCCGCGCCGCGTTCTTTGACGCCCTCGCCTTCTACGATCCGCAGTCGAATGAAGTGCGCGTCAGCGCGGCCTTGCTGCGTCCGCCCTTTTTTGATCCGAAGGCGGACGCGGCAGCGAACTATGGCGCGCTCGGCGCGATCATCGGCCACGAACTCAGCCACGCCTTTGACTGGGAAGGGCGCAAAATCGACGCGTCGGGACGGCTCGCCGATTGGTGGTCAGCAGAAGACGAACAGCGCTGGCGCGCGGAGCGGGAAAAGCTCAGCAACCAGCTTTCGGCCGCGAACGTCCCTGGCGAAGCGCTGCCGGAGGCGATAGCGGATGTCGTCGGATTGCAGTTCGCCCACGACGCATACATTGCGCACCTTGGGAGCGCTGAAGCCCCGGAAATCGCGGGCGCGACCGGCGATCAGCGCTTCTTTCTGGCCTGGGCGCAGATCTGGCGCCGGCCGCAGCCAAACGTGGCCGCGACCCGCGCGCACCCCCCACCGGCGGCGCGCGCCAATCTGGCCGTTCGCAATCTCGCCGCCTGGCATGACGCATTCAGGATCGACAATGACGATCCGATGGCGCTCCCGCCGACTGAACGCGCCGCTTTCTGGTAGATTGCCGCCGGGCTGACGCCGCCGCAACTAAACTGTGTGGCGGGGGCGTCCCACTCGCAAAATTATCCGCCGCCCACCGCTTGAAAGCGGCGCCGTTCGTTTGACTTGGACCGGGACGCGCTCTACCTGCCCCTGCAAGCTGCGAGTTCCAGCGCGGTCGCGCTGACGCGGCGTTCGTCGACCCGAAGGCCTTACGTCCGACACGTACGACGTCCGACACGTACGGCCCGCCGCCGCCAGCTCATCCTCGATGTAGCAGGCGGGAAAGGCGTTTCGGTCGGCCTCGATGTTGCAGCGCCCGGCGACATGGCGCTGACCAGTTTTCGGCCGATGGGCGGCCGAGGCCTTCCCTGCTTATGGCGAGGCTGACAGCGCAGATGACAAACCAACCCTCCCGCTTGCGGGCCGGTGGTGGACAACAAACGGGCCTAAATGACTTTTAGCGACCTCGGCCTTGAGCCGAAAATCCTCCAGGCGCTCGCCGAAGCGGGCTATGACACGCCGACGCCAATCCAGGAAAAGGCGATTCCTGAAGCGATCATGGGCCGCGACGTGCTCGGCATCGCGCAGACCGGCACCGGCAAGACAGCGTCCTTTACGCTGCCGATGATCCACCGTTTGTCGAAAGGCCGCGCGCGCGCCCGAATGCCGCGGTCGCTGGTGCTGGCGCCGACGCGCGAACTCGCCGCCCAGGTCGCGGACAGTTTCGAGAAATACGGCAAATACCACAAACTATCGATGGCGCTGTTGATCGGCGGCGTCTCGTTCGCCGATCAGGACGCAAAGCTGACGCGCGGCGTCGACGTTCTGATCGCAACGCCTGGTCGCCTGCTTGACCATTTCGAGCGCGGCCGTCTGCTTCTGACAGGCATTGAAGTCATGGTCGTCGACGAAGCTGATCGCATGCTCGACATGGGCTTCATTCCGGACATTGAGCGCATCTTCAAGCTGACCCCGATGACGCGGCAGACGTTGTTCTTCTCCGCGACGATGCCGCCGGAGATTCAGCGACTGACGGACCAGTTTCTGAGCGCGCCAGCGCGAGTGGAGGTCTCCCGACCCGCCACGACGGCCGACACCATCACCCAGCGCCTCGTGCGCATGCCGACGACGGACGACGCCGTCAAGCGGCACACGCTGAGGGCCTTGTTGCGCGGCAACGGCGTCAAGAACGGCATCGTCTTCTGCAATCGAAAATCGTCGGTCGACGTCATCGCGAAGTCTTTGCAGAAGCATGGATTCAACGCGAGGCCGATCCATGGCGATCTCGCCCAGGCGTTCCGCATGGAGACGCTTGATATGTTCCGCTCAGGCGAGCTGCAGTTCCTGATCGCGTCCGACGTCGCCGCAAGGGGCCTCGACATTCCGGCCGTCAGCCACGTGTTCAATTATGACGTGCCCATCAATCCCGACGACTATGTCCACCGGATCGGCCGCACCGGCCGCGCCGGCCGCGAGGGCGCCGCGTTCATGCTGGTGACGCCAAAAGACGACAAAGCGCTTAGCGCCATTCTCAAGATCATTAACCTTGAAGCGATTGAAGAAGCCGATCTTGGTGACGATTTCTTCGAAAAAGCCGAAGAGGAAACCGCGGGCCGCGGCGGCCGACGCGCCTCTTCCAGCCGCGATGACGGGCGACGGGAAGGCCGCGGACGGGGACGCAAGCGCTCCTCAGAAGGCGGGCGGGATCAAAGCCAGCGGAATGCGCAGCGAGGCGGCGGGCAGCGCGACGCAGGAAGCGGTCCAAGCGAAGGCGGTGAGCGCCGCCGCAACGGACGCGGACGCAATGAAGCCGAAGACATCGCGCCGCCTGTGGGCTTTGGCGACAACACCCCCGCCTTCATGCTCCGCTAGGCGCCGCCCCTTGGCGCCGCAGCGCTCACGCGTTCTCCGGGCCAGGTCGCCAATCGTCGGCGAGCGCTTCGGCGGGTGACGCGGCGGCCCTAACGCGTTGACGTATCAGCCCTAAATCGTCTGACGCCCAGGCTGCGCCTGATTATCCACTCATTAACGCAAGCGGCCTATCGTTGCGGCAACGACTAATTTTGCGCATCCGGAATAAGCACAATGACCGAAGACCTCGACCGCACTTATGGCGTGGCGGAGGAAGCGCTAAAGGCGATCCGCGCCCTCAAGCTCGCCGCAACGCCGCGGAACATCGAGCTCTTGATGGCGCACCTCTACGGAAGCCATCCCGCTCTCTCAACTGATTTCGAAAAAGCGGTTCGTCCCGACGGTTCAATGGGCCAGGGCCAGGCGGACAAACTGTACGATTCCCACATCCTGCGTACGGATCTCGCCGCGGAGATCGCCGTGATGCTGCAGCGGTTTGAAGCGGAAGTCTCGAAAATGTCAGGGGCGGTCGCCCAATCCGGCGAGGATTCAAGAGGCTACTGCGACGAACTCTCCACGCTCTCCGGCGAGCTCAACGACATTGTCGACGATGGCGGCGACCAAAACGTCATCAAACTCGTGGAAGGCGTGATCAGAGTCGCGCGGGCGGCCCAGGACACCAATCAGAAGCTTGAAGAGCAACTCGCGGAGTCCTCCGACGAGATCTCGTTCCTGCGCGAGAACATTGCGTCCATCCAGCAAGAGGCGATGACCGATCCGCTGACTGGCGTCAAAAACCGCAAGACCTTTGACGTCGCCATCATCAAGACCGTCGAACGCGCGCATGAAGAAGATCAGCCGATGTCGCTGGTTCTCGCCGACGTCGACCATTTCAAGCGGTTCAATGACAAGTGGGGCCATCAGACCGGTGACCAGGTGCTTCGTCTCGTCGCTGACATGATGAAGCAGAACGTTAAGGGACAGGACGTGCTCGCGCGCTATGGCGGCGAAGAGTTCGCAATCATCCTGCCCGCAACGAGCCGGGACAATGGCGTCAAGCTCGCCGACCGCATTCGGCAGGCGGTTGGCGCGCGCGCGCTGAAGAAACGCCGATCAAACGAAAGCATGGGCAATGTGACGCTCTCGATGGGCGTCGCGGAGTTGCGCGCCGGCGACACGGTCGAGGCCATTATCGAGCGCGCTGACAAGTGCCTCTATCAGGCCAAGTCAGACGGCAGGAACTGCGTCGTATCGGATGTGGAGCTCGCCTCGGACAGCGAAGGCGCTGCCGCCTGAGCGTTGTGACCCCCTGCATTCGCCGCGTGTTTGACGCGCTAACGCACGATTGCTTCCCCTTAGCGCGCGCGGACCACTGAACGGCTTTTCTCCAACCAACGCGCGATCGACTGCATGACCGGACGGACGGTCAAGAACCCGCGGTAGGCGCCTTCGGCGATCGCCAGCGCTGGCTGGCCGGCGAAGATCCTGCCAAGCCATGCGACACTTGGCGTGTGAGACCATAACGCCGCAAAGGCCGCCGCTCCGTCCTTCAGCTCGCCATCCGGCGTGCGCACATGAAAGCGCTTTAGCGCGTCGGACGGGCAAAGACCGGCGCCTAGCGCTTCCGGATCCCGAGCTCTTGAGACGTCGACGAAGGAAACGTCCTCACTGCGACCGCGATAGAAGTCGATCTCACGCCTGCACAGCGGACACGCGCCGTCAAAATAGACGATCAATTTGGGATTGCTTTTGTTCTCATTCATGCTGGGTCATACGACGCTGTTCGCGCAAGCCGACTTGCCGCGCCGCCGAAGAACCCCTGCGCTAATCGTCGCGGTGGACCCGTTCGTCCCGCTCATGCCGTTCCTGCGCTTCCAACGACAAGGTCGCGATCGGACGCGCTTCCAGGCGGCGCAGGCTGATCGGCTCACCGGTCTCTTCGCAATAACCGTAGTCGCCGGATTCTATGCGCCGCAAGGCCGCGTCGATCTTTGAAATCAGCTTTCGCTGTCGGTCACGGGTCCGCAACTCAAGCGCTTTGTCCGTCTCGCTCGACGCGCGGTCCGCAATATCCGGGAGCTGCAGGCTCTCGCTTTGGAGCTGGTCCAAGGTGCTGCGGCTTTCACGAAGGATTTCGTCCTTCCAGTCGACCAGCTTCTTCCGGAAGTACTCTTTCTGACGATCGCACATGAATGGCTCATCGTCGGTGGGCCGATAATCTTTCAGGTCCATCTCCGACATCACCACGCTCCCAACCGTCAGTCTGACCAAGACGTCCGCCGCTTCCGAGCGAAAACGCGCGTTCTATAGCGGCGGCGCCCCGCCTGCTCAAGGCGAAAAAACGGCGCGCGCCTAAAGACGTCGTGAGCGAACTAGTCGGAAGACTTCACTATTTCGTTTCTGAAGCAGCCGGGTCCGCAGAGCCGCCGGCCGCAAACGGGAGGCGCCGGCCATCAACGGGAAACGAAGGAGAGAGATGCTGCGCCGCAAAAAAAACACGCGCACCCGTCCTGGCCGGATGCGCGCCCATGAAACCATCGCCTGACGCAAGCTTCTTCCTGATTGAGCGAGTTCGTCAGTCGAGTGGCGAATTCTCAAAATCGAACGTCACGCCAGTCGCGTTCGAAATCGCAATCTCAACCTCAAGATCCCGAATGGCCCGGTCGGCGGAGCCGAACCCGACGCCGGCGGACGAAGACGCAGCCAGCCCGTCGATCTTGCCCTTTAATGAGGGGGTGCGATTGAAGGAGACGGCGGTTCCGGCGGTTGCCCGGGATTGCGCAAATCCGCCCATATCCTGAAGGAACAAGGCGATCTGGAGCTTAAAGTTGTCGCGCCCGACGCCGCCCGGCATAAAGATGTTCCGTCCAAAGATCAGCATCTGTTGAGATGGTTCGTACACAACGCGGGTCACGGTGGACTGGCCGTTGAACGAATTGAGATCGTCATAGGCGATCCCGGCGCTCGACTGCGCTGTCGTAATGGTCGCCTGCCGGCAGCCAGTCGCCTGCGCCGGCCCGGCGCACTGGGCGAAGCTGACGAGAAAACGAGCGCCGCCGCCCGTCTGGGCGATCAGCACGGCCGGCGCGCCTTGCGTCTGCGAGGCCCGCAATTCGCTGGTGATTGCGAACTCAGACAGCATCGCGGAGACGTCGGCCGCGGAGACCGTCTGCAAATTGCCGCTGAACGTGTTGGAAGTCTGAGCATTGGCGGCGGCCGACGCTGAAACCGAGGCCGCAAGGCCAACAAAAATCGCGCGAGCCAAAGCGACCCCGCCATTCATCTTCTTCGACGCCATTCCAAACCCCTCAGTGCCATTCACGCGGCGCGCAACGCCGACCCCAGTTGCGATCCCATCGACCCAAGCGCCCCCGGTAGAGGAGCCCTTCGCTTCGCCCGCCCTGACAGTGAGGAGGAACGATGCGCCTTCGATCGACGATAACACAGCTTTCGCCGGCGCCTAGACTATGGGACGCGGCGCATTGGCGTCGCCGTCAATCGCCTAACGGACCATGTAGGCAAGTCGCGCTGACAAAAGGGCGGCCGCCACGCCAAGCGAGGTCAAAAGCCCCCACCACACGCCATCCGCGCCGATTGGCGTCATCAGACCGAGATACGCCGCAAGGGGGAACCCGACGCCCCAATAGGCGACGCCGGTAATCAGCATCGGGGCGCGAACATCCTTCAGGCCGCGCAAGGCCTGGTTTGCGGCGGCCTGGACCGCATCGAACAACATAAAAGCGGCGGCGATCTTGAGGAATGATTCGACCAGCGGAAGGACCGCCGCATTCTCTGACGCGGTCCGGTCGAGGTAGAGGCCAGCGACAGCGTTCGGCGCGGCGAACACAGGCGCTGCGATGCAAGCGATCGCGCCGATAGCGAAGGCGATTGCGAGCGCGGCCGCCCGTCTCACCCCTGGCCTGTCAGCCGCCCCGGCGTGCAGACCGACGCGGACCGACCCCGCCATCGCAAACCCGAACGCCGCCATGAACGCCATCGCGGCGACGTTGAGCGCCACCTGGTAAGCCGCCATTTCATCAACGCCAATCCGGCCCATCAACAAGACGCTTGCATTGAAGAGCATGCCCTCGAACGCTGTCGTCACAGCGATCGGCCAGCCGAGCCGGGCGACCTCCCTCAGCCGTTCCCAGTCCGGCGCGAACACGTCGCGCCAGATGTCATAGGCGCGGGCGCGCGGGTCACGATTGCAGTAGGCCGCGAGCGCAAAGAACCCGGCGGCGTTTGAAATCGATGAGGCGATCCCGGCGCCGAGCAACCCGAGCTTCGGCGCGCCAAGAGCGCCAAAGATCAGCAAGTAGTTCAGGAACGCATTCAGCGCCGTCGTGCAAACAACCAAGAGGAGCGGAAACTGCGTCCGCTCGATCGCGGCCAGAAAGTTCCGCAAGACGAGTATGCCGATCGAGAACGGCCAGGCCGGCGCGAGCGCAATCACATAAGGCCGGGCGATCTCGGCCAGTTCCGGCGGCTGCCCAAGCGCTCGGCAAATCGCTGGCGCAAAGAAGAACAGCACCGTCACAAACGGCGTCAGCAGCGCGATCCCCCAAAGCCCCATTCGGACGGATCGGCGCACATCGTCACCGAGCCCCTCTTCCTTTCCCGCCGCAGCCGCGCCGATCGACTGCGACACAAGCGGCGAGACGGCCATCGCCGGCCCATATCCGAGCAGCCAGGTCGAAAAGAAAAACAAAAGCCCCAACGAGGAAGCGGCGAGCGCATCCGGCCCCAAGCGGCCGATCATCAGGACGTCAATCGAGTTGATGGAGAACTGGACGATTTGCGTGAGCGCCATCGGGGCGCCAAGCAAGAACAACGCGCGCGCTTCTCCACCCCATGATTTGTCTACGGAGGGGGTGAACTTGCCGAGCGTCGGCGCGCCGGCGTCAATCTGCTCATTTTCTGACATGGCTCAATTTGCGCGCGCTCACGCCCCGTGGCGAGGAACGAAACGAATTCCGCCAAAGGGGCGCAGCGGCTAACATGAATAGCTGACGCCCGCGACCGGCGAGAGAGGAAAACCTATCGCGCTGACAGCATGGCGACGCGAGCGCGGATTTCCGGCAACAGGTCGGCTTCGAACCATGGGTTCTTCTTTAGCCAGGCATTGTTGCGCCAGGAGGGATGAGGGGTCGGCGCAAAGACTGGCGCGTACTCTCGCCAGGCGGCGACAGTCTCGGTCATGGTCCGCTTTGCGCGCTCGCCGAGATGCCATTTTTGCGCGTAGGCGCCGACAAGAATCGCCAGTTCAAGCTGAGGCAAGGCCGCCATCACCCTCGCCCGCCACGTCGCGGCGCAGCGTTTTGGCGGCGGCAAGTCCGATCCGGCGGCGTCATAGCCGGGAAAGCAAAAAGCCATGGGAACGATCGCGAAGGCCTCGGAATTATAGAACGTCGCCTCGTCGACGCCGAGCCACGACCTCAACCGCACGCCGGAAGGGTCGGTGAACGGTCGCCCTTCCTGGTGCGCGAGATTGCCAGGCGCCTGGCCAAAAATCGCAATGCGCGCCCGGCCGCCGGTCTGAAGAATCGGCCGAGGCGCGTGGCTGAAATCCTCCGCGCAAAGCCTGCACGCGCGAATTTCCCCAGCAAGCCGGTCAATCGATTCACCTTTGGCCCGCCAGGCGGAGATTTGCGTCTCGACGTCGACGCGATGATTTGCCCTGCGCGTCAAAATCCGTCATCCCGTCCAAAGCAACCTGACGCCGGCCAGCTCAGCGGCGCAAATCGAGTTAATCGCCCAAATGACCGAAATCCTGCCAACGCCCGTTCCCGACCTTTCGCCAAACACTTTAGCCTATGAGACGATCCCGCTCGTCAAACCAACCGGCTTTCGCGAATACGATGCGCGCTGGATCTTCAAACAGGAAATCAACCTTCTCGGCGTCCAGGCCCTTGGGCAAGGCCTTGGAACCCTGATCCGCGAACTTGGCGTCGCGCCGCGGATCGTCGTCGGCCATGATTTCCGGGAATACTCGATTTCAATCAAGCAGGCCCTCACGGTCGGCCTTATGACCGCCGGCGTCGAAGTCAATGACATCGGCCTCGCGCTATCGCCCGTCGCTTACTTCGCGCAGTTCGATCTCGATATCCCTTGCGTCGCGATGGTGACGGCGAGCCACAATGAGAATGGCTGGACCGGCGTCAAGATGGGCGCGGCGCGGCCTTTGACCTTCGGCCCTGAGGAGATGTCGCGACTGAAGGAAATCGTCCTTTCCGGGGCGTACAAATCGTTTGACGGCGGCGCTTACCGCGTCGTTCCGGGGATGCGCGAACGGTATATCGACGATCTCGTTACAGGCGTCAAAATAGACCGGAAGCTGAAAGTCATCGCAGCTTGCGGCAACGGCACCGCCGGCGCCTTCGCGCCGGAGACCCTCGAACGCCTCGGCGTCGAGGTCGTTCCGATGGACGCCGATCTAGACTTCAATTTCCCGAAATATAATCCGAACCCCGAAGACATGAAGATGCTTCACGCAATGCGGGACGCGGTCAAGGAGCACGGCGCGGATGTCGCCTTTGGATTTGACGGCGACGGCGACCGCTGCGGGGTCGTCGATGACGAGGGCGAAGAGATCTTCGCCGACAAGATCGGCGTCATGCTCGCGCGGGATTTGTCTTCAATCTACGCGAACGCAAAATTCGTCGTCGACGTAAAGTCCACCGGGCTGTTCGCGACCGACCCCGTCCTCAATGAAAACGGCGCTCAGACGACTTATTGGAAGACGGGTCACTCTTACATCAAACGCAAGAGCCATGACATGGACGCGCTCGCCGGGTTTGAAAAATCCGGGCACTTCTTTTTCCGCGGCGATGTGGGCCGCGGCTATGATGACGGGCTCGTGGCCGCCATCGCGATCCTGCGGATGCTGGCGCGCAACCCGGCTGAAAAGCTGTCGGACCTCCGAAAGGCCCTGCCACGCACCTGGCAGTCGCCGACCATGTCGCCCAAATGCGCGGACGAAGTGAAATACGAAGTCGTCGACCGTGTCGTAAAGGAAATCAAAGAACGCGCCGCCGCGGGCGCGCCCATCATCAGCCAGAAGATCCGTGACGTCGTGACAGTCAACGGCGTGCGCGTCACGGCCGAGGACGGCACCTGGGGCCTTGTCCGCGCCTCATCCAACAAGCCTGAACTCGTTGTGGTCGTCGAAAGTCCGACGTCGGAGGAGGCGATGCGCGCCATGTTCGCGGAACTTGACGAAATCCTGTCGGCCCATCCGGAAGTCGGCGCTTACAACCAAAAGCTCTGATCCATGCGCAGCCTTTTCACGGTCTCCCTCGCAGCTTTTGTCATTTGGTCCGCCGCACTCGGCGCCGCGTCTGCCCAGGCTGATGGCGGAACAATTCGCTACCGCCCGACCGAAGAGATCGCCGCCGCACGCGCGGATCAACCAACTCGCCCGCCACTGCCGGCCCTTTGGCGCGCAAGCCGAGGCGACGCGGATGTCTATCTCTTTGGCACATTGCATATCCTGCCCGACGACGTTGAATGGCGCGGCCCCGCCTTTGCGGACGCGATGGCGGATGCGGAGACGACGTACTTTGAAACGGAGACGGACAGTCCGCGCGCGCAGCGCGAGATGAACCAACTCGTTCAACGATACGGTCTTTCTCAGCGTGGGAAGCTTTCAACGCGCGTGGGACCGGAACGCTGGGCTCGATTTTCGGCGAGCGCGGCGTCGCTCGGACTGAACGCTTCGGACTTCGAGGGCTATGAGCCCTGGCTTGCGATCCTGAGCCTGACGCTCGCGGCGATCGACAAGACAGGATTCTCGTCCGGCGAAGGCGTCGACGACGCCTTGCAAGCGCAGGCGGGCCAGGAAGGCGACGACGTCAAGTATCTTGAGCCGCTCAAGACGCAGATACTGGCGCTCGCAAGCCTTGACGCCGACGACGCGCTTGCGAACTTCGATGCGTCGCTTGAGGATCTCGACAACATCAAAAAGGAAACCGACGCCCTTCTCGCGGCCTGGCGCACCGGCGATGTGGCGATGATTGAATCCCTCGCGCTTGAAGATCTGCGCGCGCAGGCGCCGATCGCCTACGAAGCGCTGTTCGTCGCGCGCAATGACGATTGGCTCCGGCAGATTGACCGCATGCTGTCGAGAAACAGCGAGCGGGACGCGTTTGTGGCCGTCGGCGCCGGCCACCTCGTGGGCTCCGAGGGGCTCATCGCCCGCTTGAAGGCCTCCGGCGCCGAGGTCGAGCGCCTGCAATAGAGCTAAGTCCCGACCGCTTCCTTGAGGGGTCTTGGCGCTTCTTCCAGCGCCCTTTCGAATCTCGCTCCGCACACCGCCCACGCGCGCGCAATTACGTCCGCTTCGGTCGCTGCGCCTCTTTCCGTCAGCATACGGCGCCACTCGCGAGCCCCCGGCAGGCCATGAGCCAGCCCCTGCATATGACGCGTTACATGATGCGGCTTGACGCCCCTCGCCGCAGCAGCGCGCAGATACGCATCCATCGCCGCCGCCAAATCGCCAAGTCGCAGCGCCCCGCCCCGAGCGTTTGCGACCCGCTCGCCGAAAATCCGCGCGTCGACGTCCGCAAGCAGACGCGGCTCGCCATACGCCGCTCGGCCGAGCATCACGCCGTCCACTTCGCCGAGCTGGGCAAGGCACTCATCGATCGACGTGAGGCCGCCGTTCAAGACGATCTTGAGGTGAGGCCGCTCGCGCTTCAGGCGCTTGACAAGCCCATAGTCAAGCGGCGGGACTTCGCGGTTTTCCTTCGGGCTCAGCCCCTCCAGCCAGGCTTTGCGCGCGTGAACGATAAAGACCTCGCAACCGGCCGCCGCCGAGTGTTCTACAAGGTGAAAGAGGCTTTCTTCCGGATCCTGATCGTCGACGCCAATCCGACATTTGACCGTGACAGGAACGGACACCGCCGCACGCATCGCCGCGACGCAATCGCCGACGAGTTTTGGCGTCTTCATCAGGCATGCGCCGAAGGCGCCGCTTTGCACCCGATCGGAGGGGCAGCCGACATTGAGGTTGATCTCATCATATCCAACCCCCTCCCCGATGCGCGCCGCTTCTGCGAGCTTTGCAGGCTCACTCCCCCCGAGTTGCAGCGCGACCGGGTGTTCGGCCTTGTCAAATCCCAATAGTCGTTCGCGGTCGCCGTGCAGGATTGCGTCTGCAGTCACCATTTCCGTGTAAAGACGGGCGCGCTTCGTCAGCAACCGGTGAAAATACCGGCAATGACGGTCCGTCCCGTCCATCATCGGCGCGACGCAGAAAAGATATGACTGGTTTTCGAGCATTTTCCCTGGCCATTGCGGCGTTGTCGCGCTTGCGCGTCAATCGCGCCGCTTTATTCCCGGAATTGACCCGCGTGTCGATGAAGTCCCGCGTCAATCCCAGGACAATAGCGAATTCGACCGTCGCTGCACGCGGGCGCGACTGCTAACGCTGACGGATTGACCGCACAGGATGCAGCATCCACTCAAGAATGCTGCGGCGTTCAAGGATCACGTCAGCGCGCAAGGTCATCCCGTCCTGGAGCGCAAACTCCTGGCCCTTGGCCGTCACGGATTGAGCGCTCAACGCCACTGTAATGCGATAGGCCGGTTCGTGAATGTTAAGCGCCTCTGGGCCATCCTCCGGGAAGAGAATTGTCTTTGACACGCCGGTCACGACGCCGTCGCCTGCGCCAAATCGCTGATAAGGAAAGGCGTCAAACAGAAGACGCACCTTCTGACCAACTTCAACGAGCCCGGCCGCGCGCGTCGGCGCGAAGAGTTCCGCCACGAGTTCCCCGCCGGACGGCAGGATCGCCAGCTGCAAGTCGCCCGCCGCCACCGACTGTCCGACTTTCGCCTGCAGCGCCGCGACGCGCCCCGTCACCGGCGCGCGCAGCAGAAGATTTCGTTCACTTTCGGCGCGCGCGCGACGTTGCTCAATCTCCGCGAGCAGCCCGCGCAGACGGGAAAGCTCTTGCTGCTCTTCTGAATCGAGCCGCTCGCGAACCACTTTCAGCTGCTCAACGCTTTGACGCATGGAAGCGCGGGTTTCCCGCAACTCCTGATACTCCTGCTCAATCAGCATACGCCGTTCATCGGCGTCATCCCGCTCAATGGCGGACGCGGCGTCCTCCTCCTCGAGCTTGGTCAAGACATCCAAGCGGTCGCTGGCAAGTTCGAGACGTCGCCGCTGAACCGCCAATTGCTTCTCGACAGGCTCAATGCGGCGTTGAACCCCTTTGAGCTCCGCCAGGTTTTCCCTTCTCAGGACCCTGTAACTCTCCGCAACGAGATCAAGTTGCGTTTCCACTTCACGCGCTTCTGCGTCGAGTTGTCGGACAATCTCGTCGACGACCTTTACGCCGTCAGCGGTCACGCGCTCGCTTACGAGACTGACAAGCGGATCGCCTTTTTCAACGGTCGCGTTTTCCGCCACCAGCACGTTCGCCACTGTCGCCATGTTCGGGCTCACGACCCGGACGATGCCCTTTGTTGGCGTCAGCCGACCGAGAACGGTCTCTTTTCTGGCGTACGAATTCAGCGCCAGGAAGATTGACGCCGCGGCCACTCCCGCAATCAAGGCGATGGAGATGATCGCCTGACTGACGGGCTGAGCGATCGTGACATCTCCGGCGAGCCTTCGCCGGCTGGCCTCGATCACTTCCTCACGAAACAAACCAGCAGCCACGTCGCCTCGCGTTAGCCTGAGTGCTCAAGCGATTAGCGGATGCTGTACCTCAATGGCGTAAAATTTCTATTTACCATAATACCCAGTTAACTATATTTATACGGTCATTAAAAACCTTTGCGCAATCTGAAACCACATTTACGAGTTGGTAAGACGGTTTGAATAAAAGTTCACCTATCAATTCTGTAAGGGGCGGGTGTCGCCAAGTGGAGTACCGATCGATGAAGAAGCAGCAGAACATCAAGACCAAGACGACCAAGCGCGAGTTGACGGCGGAAGAAATCAAGGTTGTGTCCGGCGCCGGCCGATGGGGCGGCGGCGCGGATGCGCCCGCCGTTTACGGCCGCTGGGGCGGCGGTAATCCGATGACGTTTGGCCGTTGGGGCGGCGGCAACTTCTAATACCCGCATCGCGGGATTCGCACTGTAAGAGCCGCTCCCATAAGGAGCGGCTCTTTTTATTCGACCTCTCCAGATTAGAAATCCCCTCAATTTGCGTTAATTTTTAACCGATCGGATCTATCCAGTCGCTTCGGAGGCGTGGCGGAAATGGATGATACCGACAACTCGATTCTGGCCGATCTTATCCTGGCCGGAACGCGCGCCAAGCTGCCGGTTATTCTTCAGTCTGAGGCGGCTGAATGCGGCCTCGCCTGCCTTGCGATGATCGCCACGTTTCATGGGCGGGCGGAAGATCTCGCAAGCATGAGACGCCGTTTCGCCGTTTCGTTGAAGGGCGCCACCCTCGCGCAGCTTGTCGACGTCGCTGACACGGTCGGCCTCGCCGCCCGGCCGCTTCGCCTGGACCTCCCCGACATCGCGGATCTCGAATGCCCCTGCATTCTCCACTGGGACTTAAATCACTTCGTCGTCCTGAAGTCCGTCGCCAACGGAAGAGCGATCATTCACGATCCCGCTTCGGGCGTCAGGCGCATGCGCGTGGAGGAAATCTCAGACCATTTCACCGGCGTTGCGCTTGAACTGACGCCGACGTCCGAATTCGTGCGCAAAAAAGCGACGCCAAAAATCCGGCTGTGGGATTTCTGGACCAAGATCACCGGGCTAAAGAGGAGCCTCCTGCAGATCCTCGGTCTTTCCGCGTTGCTTCAAGCGATTGCGTTGGCGACGCCTTTTTACAGCCAGCTCGTCGTCGACGAAGCGATTCTCAGCGGCGATCTCAGTTTTCTGAATGTCCTGCTCTTGGGGTTTTTACTGCTGTTCGCGATTGAATGCGTCACCTCCCTTCTTAGGGCGGGCGCTGACATCTATCTTTCAAACATGCTCAGCACCCAAATGCAGGCGAACACCTTCCGTCATGTCGTCAGGCTGCCGCTTGACTGGTTCGAAAAGCGCCATCTAGGCGATGTGTCTTCGCGATTCGACTCCCTCCAACCCATCAAGGAGTTGATCACCGGCAGCCTTGTCGCGGTCGCCATTGATGGCGTTATGGCGCTGACGACGCTCGCGCTGATGCTGCTCTACAGCGTCAAGATGACTCTCGTCATCGTTTGTGGGCTGATCGTATACTTCACCATGCGGCTCGCCATCTTCCCGTATCTGCGAAGGAAGAGCCAAGAAGGCTTGCAGCTTAAGGCGCGGCTCGACACGCTCTTCTTGGAGAGCATTCGCGGCGCTCGCGCGATCAAACTGTTTGGCCGTGAGCAACAACGCCAAGCTCAATGGCGAAATGCGCAAGTCACGGTCGTCAATAACGACGTTCAACTTCAAAAAGCCGAAGCGGTAAGCGAAGCCGCCAGCCGGCTAATTGTCAACGCGCTGCGCATTCTCGTCATCTATCTCGCCGCGCAAATGGTGATAAAGGCTGAGTTTACGCTCGGCATGCTGTTCGCCTTCATCGCCTACCAAAACCATTTCGCGAAATCCGTAGAGGGCCTGATCGACAAGATGATTGAGTGGCGCATTGCTCAACTGCACCTGGAGCGGCTCGCGGATATCGTCCATGCCCAGACAGAGGCGACTGAGCAAAGCTATCTCTCCGTGGACGAGCCGCTAAATGGCGAAATCGAGCTGCGAGGCGTGTCGTTCCGCTACGCCGAGCACGAACCGTTCATCTTTAAGGACATCAACTTAAAGATACGCGCAAATGAAACCGTTGCGATCCTCGGCGGGTCGGGCCAGGGCAAGACAACGCTCCTCAAAGTTATGATCGGCCTCCTTGAGCCTACCGCCGGCGAGGTTCTTTTTGACGGCCGGCCGATTTCGGCGATCGGGCTTCGCGCGCTGAGAAGACGCATTGGCGTCGTCATGCAGGACGATCAATTGTTGTCCGGCAGCCTGGCGGAAAACATTGCTTTCTTCGATGAGGACATCGACATGGCCCGCATCGAGGCGTGCGCGCGCCTCGCATCAGTCTATGACGACATCATGTCGACGCCGATGGGGTTCAACACCCTTATCGGGGACATGGGCAGCACCCTTTCCGGCGGACAGAAGCAGCGCGTTTTATTGGCCCGCGCGCTCTACCGGGAGCCGTCTATGCTGTTCCTGGATGAAGGTACGGCGAACTTGGACGACGTCAGCGAAAAGAGCGTGCTTGAGACGCTGGAGTCCTATTCCGGCACAAAGGTTCTGATTGCGCATCGCTCAGCCACGCTCAGGATCGCGACAAAAGTCGTCGTGCTGAAGGACGGCGCGATAAGGGTGGGCCAGCGGAGCGGCGGCAAACGAAAAGCCGGACCCGACCGCGGCGGTCGGTTTCAGATCGACGCGCCCCAAGCGGAAGCCGCATTGTTTTGAAAAAAAGACGATTATTACTTCACTGACTGGTAATTCTATTTCTCGACACTGCCGCGAGGGGATTGGGCCTGTGATTCGTCGAAACCACACCGGTGTTGTTGGATTGCTCGCGGCCTGCGCAGGCGCCTTTTGTTCCGGGTCGCCCGCCCACGCAGAAGACGACTGGGCGAATGCGGCCCTCGATGCGTCTCGCAAAATCGAAGAATCCGGGATCGTGGCGCGCGAAGATGACTGGCGCGCGTTCGACGATAAGATTTCAGCATATCCACGTGCGGATCGATTGCGTCTGCTTCACGACACCGCGCTCTCGCGGGCGGTCGAAATGGACGAACGGGGCTTCGATAAATACTACGGTCAGTTTGTGTCGGAGCTACAACGCGACGGCGACCCTGAACGCCGGTTCGAAGTAAAACTGTTGGCCGCCTTTTCAGTCATCATGAAATCCGGTGACTATGAAGCGGCGGAGCGACAACTACTTGCGCTCATTGCGACGGGCGGCCTTACGCCTGACGAAGACGCCGAAGCGCGGCTACTGCTTTCGTATGTCTACGCGGACAGCCTTCGAAACGACGAAGCGCTCTCACTCATCCGCGAGGTTGTCGAGCGACAGGAGAGGATAAGGCCGTTTCTGCGTACGGAGCTTTTCGGCGCGTTGGCGTATCATTTCATGAACATCGGCGACTACACCGGCATGGCGAACGCCGTGCAGCGCTGGGTTTCATCGGTCGAAAGCCACGACATGCCGGTCTCCGGCCAATCGCACGTCTACAATTTCGCGCTCGCCGCCTTCCGCCAGGGCGACTATGAGATCGCCGCGGCATTCTCTGAGATCAACAGCTCGCTCGCCGCAGCGGCGGATAGCCCGCTCTACCAATACTACGCAGCGGACCTATGCGGACGCGTCTCGCTCGCTATGGAGGCTTACGAAAAGGCCGAAAATTGCTATCGGGAGGCGCTTGCCCTGCCTTACGATGCGAAAGAGCGGCGCGCATTTGCGATCCGTGGCCTGATCTTGTCGCTTCTGGGAAGGGGCGACAACGCAGAAGCGCGCCGTCACTTCGACGCCCTGCAAAATGACCCTCGTCTCGACACGGACGCTCAGCTTCAATCAATCGTTGAAAGTCTTGTCGGTCCGCTCCTGTTTGCCGAGGGAGACTATCGCGCTGCTTACGAAGCGCATGACGATTATCGAAAGAAGGTCATTGACGAGAAAAACGGGCAGCTGGACAAGATCGCTGCTGAATTGCGCGCCATGAACGCAACGCAGGTCGAAGCCGCCCAGATACGCGCCGACCTGCTTGAAACGGAGAGCGAGCTCCAGCAGACGGTGATCCTTCGCCAACGGATCACCTTCGGATTTCTCGCGATCGCCATCATCGGGATCGGGCTCTTCGCTGTCACCCAGATACGAATGAGCCGCCGGCTCGCCCTCGCCAAGGAAGCGGCGCTGAAGGCGGATCAGGCGAAATCCGAATTCCTCGCAAACATGAGTCATGAAATCCGAACCCCAATGAATGGCGTTCTCGGGATGGCGGAGCTCCTTCAGCAGACGCGGCTCGACGACAAGCAACGCCTGTTCACCGAGACAATCGCCAAATCCGGCGACGCCCTCCTCACCATCATCAATGACATTCTCGACTTCTCGAAGATCGAAGCCGGTAAGCTGGAGCTGGAAGCTGCGTCGTTCGATCTGCGCGCCGCGATCGAGGACGTCGCGACCCTTCTCGGCCCGAAGGCGCGCGAAAAGAAGGTCGAACTGATTGTCGACTATCCGCCCGACTTGCACAGTCATTACCTTGGCGACGTCGGGCGGCTCCGGCAGGTTTTGACGAACCTCGCCGGCAACGCCGTCAAGTTCACGGAAGAAGGCCATGTTGCGATCATTGTCCGGCAGGCCGCGCGCGACGAAACCGATTTAACGTCTAATACTGACTGTCTCGAGTTGACCGTGTCAGACACGGGCATTGGTATTCCTGAAGACCGGCTTCAGCATATCTTCGAACAGTTCACACAGGCGGAGTCTGACACGACCCGCCGGTTTGGGGGAACAGGTCTCGGCCTCGCGATTTCGAAGAACATTGTCGACGCGATGGGCGGCGATTTCGCTGTCACGTCGAAGATGGGCGAAGGCTCGCAGTTTAGCTTCAAGATCTCAATGCCTACCCTCAACCCACCACAGGCGGAACCAACGCCGGATACGGATTTCAAGGGCGCTCCTTTCCTTATCGTGGAGGATGTGGAGGCCAATCAGCACGTTCTCTGTGAACAGATTACATTCTGGGGGGGAGAGCCGCTTGTCGCGAACGACGCGCCAACGGCGCTCGAGATCCTCGCCACGCGAGCCGAACGCGGCGAAACGGCGCCGGTCGCGATCGTCGACGTGCGCTTGCCTTGTATGGACGGCGAAGCTCTGGTGCGTGAAATCCGGGCCAATCCGGCCACCGCTGAAACGCAAGTAGTCATTTTGTCGGCTGCGGACACGCCTGATCTGTTGCGCCGTTTCGAAGATCTGGACATCGTGGAAATCTTGCCCAAGCCTGTCAGATCGGAGCTTCTGCGACGGGCTCTGTCAAAAGCGATTGGTGGAGCCGCCGGTCGGGACTTTGGGGACGTGGACGGATTGAAATCGGCCGCTATGAAGCCCGATCGTCCAGCTCAAGATGAAACACGCGGTCCAACCACACGAGTTCTTCTCGCAGACGACAATGAGGTCAATCGTCTGGTCGTCAACAATATGTTCGACCTCGATGGTTTTGAGCTATCAATAGCGATCAATGGAGAAGACGCCGTTGAGCAGCATCTTCGATCCAGATTCGATGTTATCTTAATGGATTTATCGATGCCGGTGATGGATGGACTCGAAGCGACGCGTCTGATCAGGCGCCACGAAATGCATGAGCAGGAAAACCGTGTGCCGATTATCGCGATTACGGCGCACGCGTTGAACGGCGATGACGAGAAGGCGCTGGACGCCGGCATGGACGACTACATCACCAAGCCGGTGAAAAAAGAGATCTTGATCAAGAAGGTTCTTGCCTGGGCGCCAGCGTCACGAGATGACGCCGCGGCGTGATCGCTCGCCTTGACTGGGCAATCCACTCCCACTAGCGGCCGTTCACGCGCGCGCTTGAGCGTCGTTCCTTGCGCCACAGTCTAGTATCCGTCGGAGCGGCGAATTTGAGCGGAGTTGAGTTGGCGGCGGCGACGCGCTGAGAGGGCTGCGCCGGCCCGCTAGCTGGCCTGGCGCGCCGGTCCGCCGGCCGGGCCAAGCACTTTCGCAATCGCGCCGACAATGGCGTCTTTGGTAATTGGCTTACTGACAAAGTCGTTCATGCCGCACTGGAGCATGTCTTCGCGCGCGCCCTCAAAAACATCCGCCGTGACGGCGATGATCGGAATGGAGTTCACTCGCGTATCGAGCGCGCGAATTTCCTTTGTCGCGGCAACGCCATCCTTGACGGGCATCTGCTTGTCCATAAGGACAAGATCAAACTCGCCGCTTTGAACGGCCTCAACAGCGAGCGCGCCGTTCTCGACGACCTCAATGTCGCCGACCACATCCTTCAGCATCGCCTTTGCGACCATGGCGTTGGCGAGATTGTCTTCCGCCATCAAAACGCGCAGCCGTGAAAGATCCACTGTCGGATGCCGAACTGCGGCGCTCAAGCGATCGGCGACAGGCGTTCGCCCGGACTTGTTCTCGCTATCAGGGACGCTGACTTCAGCAGGCGCTTCAATCTCTTCTTGCGCCACCAATGCGGGCTCTGCGGGAATAGCGACTATGAACGTCGCGCCCTCGCCTTCAGTTGATCGGACGCTGATGCTCCCGCCTAACGCCTCTGCAATGCGCCGGCAGATCGCGAGGCCGAGACCAGCGCCGCCGAACTCCCGACTGAGGCGGGCGTCCGCTTGTCTGAATGGTTCGAACACCTGATCTTGAGACGCGTCAGGGATGCCGACGCCTGTATCCGATACCGTCAGTATAAACCCTGCCTCAAGCGATTTCTCAAGGCGAACATCAATCGACCCGGTTTTTGTGAACTTAACCGCGTTCGACAGGAGGTTTGACGCAAGCTGACGGATGAGCCTCCCGTCAGTGACAAATCCCATTGGGCTCTCGTCGAACTCGACCCGCAGGGCCAGCCTTTTCTCGTCAGCGGCCTTGCGCCATATGCCCGCGACCGCGTCGATTGCGGCGGCGACATCCGTAGGCCGCTTGTCAACCACAAGACGCCCCGCCTCCATCTTCGAAATGTCCAGAATATCGCTGACGATCGAAAGGAGATGATGACCGGATTCGTTTACTGACTTTAGATATTCGCGGTCGCGATCGATGACCGCGCCGCCATTCAGAACGATATCGGATAAACCGATAATCGCATTCAGCGGCGTACGGATCTCGTGGCTCGTCGTTGCGAGAAAGGCCAGCTTCGCCTGGTTGGCTTTTTCGAGCGCATAGATCGTGTGCGTCAGTTCCTCATTCTTCGCCGCCAGAGTCTCGTTGAAGGCTTGCGTCGCTTTATCGCGACGTCGCGCCGAAAGCGCGGCGTAGAACAGGAAACCGATCAGGCAACATCCGAGCGCCGCCCCGGACACGCCCACAATGCGGATCTGTCGCGATCGCGCCTCGGCGAGCGCAATGTCTCTTTCCAACTGACCGGACCTCAGGCGTTCGATCTGAAGCTCTTTGTTGGCGACTTCGAACTCAGCGTTCATCAACGCAAGATTGGCGGACGCGGCGATATCGCGTCCTTCATCATCAAGCCTCTTGAAAGCCGCAGCGTGGGCGAGCGCCGTTTTGGTCTCGCCAAGCGCCTCATAGATATTGAGGGCGGCTTCGTGGAAGTCGCGGAAAGGCGGCGGGGTTGCGCCCAGATCGGCGCCTTCAAACGCCTTCTCGATTGCGGAACTGGCCGCCTCGTTGTCGCCCTTCGCCGCCTCTATTTGCGCTTTGGCGCCCCAAATGAAAGGCGTCCAACCCTTGGCGTCCTCGTTGTCGGAGAGCGCGAACGCCTCTTGAATGGCCGCCTCCGCCGCCGGCAGATCGCCGCGCTTCGTCTCCAGAACCGCAATGTTTGTCAGTATGCGCGCTGGTAGCAGACTGCCGCCCGACTTTCGCGCCATCGCCAGCGCCTGCTTCTGCATTTCCGCCGCTTCGTCATAGCGGCCGATTTCGCGATACGCATTGGCGCGGTTGTTGAGAGACACGAGGTCTAGCATGGCGCCGTCCGAGAACGCCGCCGACGCCCGCTCGTAGTACTCAATCACCCGGTCATACTGACGCGCGCTGTCGTAGAGCGTGCCGATGCTTTGTAGCGCCAGTGCGCTGCTGCGGCGAACGCCAAGCTCATCGTAAATGCGATATGCTTCCTGAAAACTCGCGAGCGCGCCGCCGTACAGGGACAGATTTCGTTCCGCGCGTCCAAGCGCGACGAGAACATCTCCAGCAAGCTTGGTTCTTGTTTCGCCCAAGCTGTCGCGCGCGCGGGTTATGATGGGAACGGCTTCGCCGGCGCGGTTAAGACGGGTCAGCGCTTCGCCTTGCAGCCACAAGCTTGTTGCAAGCGCATTCGGCCCGTCTGTCGCGGCGGCATGGGCTTCCGCACGCTGAGCTGCTTCAAGCGCCGCCTGCGGCGCCTTCATCATATTGGATTTCGCTTCGGCGACTGCGATTTCAAAAGGCGACGCGTCGACATCCGCTCCAGCGGCGCTTCCGGGCTGATCGGCGGTGAACGCAGCGCGCGCTGACGTCATCGCCATGACGAGCGACACCACACAAAGAAAGGACAACCGAAGAATCGGCCCCATCTGAACCTTCCCGCCCTTAGTTAATCCCTCCTTACTTCGCAGAAGGAAGTAAACATCCTGCATACAGAAACGGCGCGCTGCGGGAACCGCAACGCGCCGTCAAATTGGCCGCCCACCTTGCCCCTAGAAGCTGACGCTGAACCGGCCGCCCCCGGCGACAGCCGTTCCGCCAGCGAGCTCTCGGCTGTTCAGTTCAACCTGTCCGAAAGCGCTGACCGAGCCGAGACCGCCGAACACCGACGTCCCGTAAAGCACTTCGGAGACGAAACGCCGCTGATTGCCGTCAAGCGCCAGTTCCTCAGTCACCAGGCCTAGCGCGCCCGTGCTGCGGTCGACGACCTGCATCGTGGTCACGCCCAGCGCGCCGTTCTCCACATGAAGCGGCTGCGCGAACGAGGCGCGGATCCGGTCGCTCTCGCCAAAGACGCCGAACTTCGACGCTGCGATCTGGAACGCGGTTGATGTAAGACCTTCTTCGCCGACCGACAGGATCGAGTTGTCGAAGCCGGTCGCCCGTGTCTGGCCGGCGGTCATGGACATGGAAAGGCTATAGCCTTTGCCGAGCGCCGCATCGGCGCCGACCGTCATCGCGTCCGTCGTCGCGCCGCCATTGAGGCCGAATGCGCCCGAGCCCTGGCCGCCGAGGAGACCAGTCGCTTCATTGAGCTGCGTGTAGCCGAACGTTAAGTCGACACGCCCCGACAGGGCGTATGCGAACGACATGTTGAGCGCGCTCGCTTCGTAGGCGTCAATCCCGTTGAAGATGTCGCGAATTTCGCCCGTATCCGGATCGACAAAGAGCTGCTGGTCCTCGTCCTGAGTGAAATTGAAGGAGAAGGAAAGCCGCTCCATGACGGGCATCGAGGCGCCGGCGTAGAAGCCGCCGGAGGCGAGGCCCAAGAGCGGGTTGACGCCGCCGGTCTGAAGCGAATGGTCGGAAAGCATGCCGAACTCGGAGCCGCCGGCGAACGCCAGCGCGCCTTGCCCGCCGCCGATCTGCAACATCAGGCCGTTCGCATTGTTCCGAATGACCGCGCCCATCTGGAACGCAACCGCGTCCGGCGCGACGATTTCGTTGGGATCACGTTGCGTCGCCGTGAAGCTCGCCCGCCAGGTCGAGTCCTTGGTGCCGATCGCTGTTTTGCCGAGCGTGAAGTTGTTCGTGAACATGAAGCCGCCACCGGCAAGCCGCCGCTTCTTATTCTTCTTTTTCTTCTTCTTCTTGTCGTCGTCCCGGTCGTCGTCTCTGTCGTCGTTCCCGTCGTCGTCAGCTTCGTAATCGTCTTCGTAGTCATCTTCGTCCGCGTCGACGACAGGCGTCGCCATCTGCTGGGCGAGATACCGCTCGCTGCCGGCGAGCGGACTGTCGGCGCCGGCGTTGCTCGGCGCCAGCAAGTCTCCAACCGACACCTCGAAGTCGCGGCGCGTCCAGCCGATATCCTCAAACACAGTAATGGTCTGCTGGTCGTCGGCGAGGTCGAGCGCGTCAGGCGTCAGCCCGCCCAGATCGTTTACGTTGATCTTGCGGTCATCGCCCCGAATATAGAGCGCGTTCGGATTAAGTGGCGCAAGCGCAGCCTCAATGTTCAACAGACCGCGGCCGTAGACCTCGTCCGTACCGGGCGCGCCAAGATCCGTCGCCGATTCCAGAAGAATCTCCGCCGTCTCGGCCGGGTAGTGCTCAAGCCACTCCCACTTCGACTGAACAAGCGCCGCGGCGCCGGCGACCATCGGCGCGGCCAGCGACGTGCCGCTCGCCCGCTTCAGCGTCCCGGCATTGTTCTCGACAAGGATCAACTCGCCCGGCGCGACAAGGAAGCGATCCATCAACCGCGTGCCTTCATGGCACCGTCCCCAGAACTTGATGCAGGCCGCGCCCGGGCGATTTGAAAAATCAGAGATCTCGCCATTCAGGTCGACGGAGCCGACGATCAGCAGCTTGCGGTACGCGTCGCTGATCCCAAAGTCGACATTCTCCGTCTGCGCCACGCCGGAGTTGCCCGCCGCTTTGACGAGGACGGTGTCGATCGTGCCGAAGCCGGCGCCGAGATCCATGAACACACGCGACCAGTCCGGGTGCAGCGTGTACCCCTCAACGCCGAGCGACATGTTGATGATGCTCGCCTCACTGAACAGCGACAATTCGCGAACGCCGCGCTTGACGCTGTCCCAGGACGCCGTGAACGTCTCATCGAAGGGGTTGAAGACGAGAAAATCCGCTTTCGGCGCAACGCCCATCACCCCGCGCCCGTCATGGGCGGCGGCGAGCACGCTGGCGACGCCTGCGCCATGGTCGACTGAGGACAGGCCGAAGCCGCCGGTCTCTTCGACCTCGCCGCCGATCAGCGTCTCCGACACAATCGGCGTGTCCAGAAGGCCGACGACGACGCCTTTGCCGGCCCCGGCTCCTTCAGCGATCACCGGCGACCAGCGCGTCGCGCCCATCCAGTGGTCCGCCATGTCAAGACCGGTATAGCTCATGACGGAGTCGCGCAGGCGGATCAGAAGCTCTGCGTATCTAGCCCGTGAGAGGTTTTCGACGCCCTGGAAATCACGGGTGATGCCGAACTTTTCGAGCAGCGGGTTCCGAATTTCCCGATTGAAGGAACGCCCCGTCTGGCCATACACCGCGTCGCCAAAGGACCTATTCGCGGTTCGGAAGACGCTGCGAAGATCAGCGCTCAGCTGCGCCGGATCGCCCGTGAAGGCGTCCAGATTTCCATAGAAGCCGTCGAGATTTCCCCAGAACGCGTCCAGGTTTCCATAGAACTCGTCGAGATTGCCGTAGAAACCGTCAAGGTTTCCCCAGAACGCATCAATGTTCCCGTAGAAACCATCGAGGTTCCCATAAAACGCGTCGAGATTTCCCCAAAAGGCGTCAATATTCCCATATTGCGCGCCGAGGCCATTCTCGAAGCCATCGAGATTTCCCCAGAATCCGTCGAGATTTCCATAGAAGCCATCGATGTTTCCCCAAAAACCATCGATGTTGCCGTAGAACGCGTCCAGACTCCCATAGAAGCCGTCCAAGCTGCCGTAGAAGCCATCGAGACTTCCGTAGCTTGCGTTCAAAACGCCCGATTGGGGCGCCAAAGGCCCGGACGTATCGACGTCGCCTTGAATAGCGACTTGATCATTCGCCTGGGCGCCCGCAACGGCCATAACGCCGAAAGCAATCGCCGCAGCGCCACTCTTCATGATGGCTTTACGCATAGTGGACACGTCCCCTGATCCAGCTTCACGACCAGAGAATTACAGCGCAGAAATATTCAATTTGATAAGAAATCAAGTAAATCTCAATTAAGACTAACGCACGTTAACATGCTCCCAAGTCAACCTCGCAGTCGCGCGCAGGATCAGCCGCCCGGCGCGCTCTGCGGCGCGTCAGGAGGCCGACTTCAGCTGCTTTGTCAAACGCCATCGCGACACGGTCACGCGCAATCGCCTGTCAGCCAAGACGAGCGTTTGGCGAACAGACTCCAACTCAATGGTTGCGTATCGGCCGCGTCGGCGCGAGCATTGCCCAACGCCAACAACAGCCCGCCGCCAACACCATCCCGACGCCAACACCATCCCGACGCCAACACCATCCCGACGCCTCTGGGCCGCCAATCGATCAGATGACGCATTTCAACCGACATTTTTCCGGACGCTGGTCGTCAGTCGCCGCGCTTTTGTTATCGGCGCTCATTCTGGCGATCGCCGTCAGCGAACCCGCCTCGGCGCATCCGGAAGACGATTTCTGCGAAGCCGGCGCAGAGATAGACCCTGAATTGTGCCGCAAACTTGCGGCGGCCAACAGCGGCGATGCGCGGGCCTACAGCCCGCTGCTCGATGACGACGGCGCCGTGCGGTCGCCTCTCGACACCGCGCTTATGTATACAGACATTGGCGTGCGCCACATCTTACCGGGCGGCGCGGACCACATTTTGTTTGTGCTGGCGCTATTTCTGGCGTCTGAACGTCTGCGCAGCCTCATTATCCAGATATCGGCCTTCACCGTCGCTCATACCGTGACGCTGGGTCTTGCCGGCGCGGGCTTCATCAACCCGCCGGCCGCTATTGTTGAGCCGCTGATTGCGTTATCGATCGCCTTCGTGGCTGCTGAGAACCTGTTATTGCGCGAAATGTCGGCGTGGCGGCCGCTTGTGGTGTTCGGCTTCGGGCTATTCCACGGGCTCGGATTTGCAGGCTTTGTCCGCGACGTCGGGCTCCCGCCAGGACAGTTCTGGTCGTCGCTGATCGGCTTTAATCTTGGTGTCGAGATTGGACAGCTGGCGGTCGTCGCCGCCGCGCTGTTGATCCGTCAACCGCTAAAGCTGGCGCTCGCCAGGGTCGGCGCAACTTACCGCGCCGCCATCGTCGCGCCTGCTTCAGCGCTCATCGCAGCGATTGGCCTTTGGTGGGCGATCACCCGCGCACTGGGGATCTAGCGCGGCGCCGTAACGCGCAAAAATACCTCTGCGGACCGATAGCTCTTCTCCATCAATCCGCCCAATCGCGTAGATACGGCAACCAGGTCGCGCGTATCAGCCGCTAGCTTCTTCGCCGCCAAGCCCGCGAATGCGCAACAGCGGTTCGATTTCGGGATCCTTGCCGCGGAAGTTGCGGTACAGCTCGTCGGCTGGACGCAAGCCGCCTGCTTCATAGACCCACGTCTTCAGACGTTCCGCCAGCTCAGGATTGAAGATATCGCCCGTCTCTTCAAACGCGGTAAAACCATCCGCATCAAGAATTTCTGACCAAAGATACGCATAGTAGCCCGCAGAGTATCCGCCCGCGAATATGTGGGCGAAATATGGCGTGCGGTACCGCGGCATGATTTCCGGGAGAATTCCGTAGCCCTCAAGCACCTCCCGCTCAAAGGCCTGCGCGTCGGTGATTGCCGCAGCCTCTTCCAAGGTCAGCCTGTGCCACGCAAGGTCCAGCAATGACGCGGCGATAAACTCGGTTGTCTTGAAGCCCTGATTGAACGTCGACGCGTTACGCATCTTGTTGATCAAATCAGCGGGGATCACCTCTCCGGTTTCCGTATGCTTGGCGTACTCAGCCAGCATCAGCTCCTGGCTCGCCCAGTGCTCAAGGATCTGCGCCGGGAACTCTGTGTAATCCCGCGGGCCATCAACGCCGGAGAAGTTTTCGTAGCGAATCTGGGTCATCAATCCATGAAGGCCGTGGCCAAACTCATGGAACAATGTCTCCACCTCATCGAACCGCATTAGCGTCGGCTGACCCTCGGGCGGAGCGATGAGGTTCAGGTTGTTGGTGACGATCGGCCGTACGCGATCGCCGTTCACATCGGACGCCTCGCGATAGCTGCTCATCCATGCGCCGCCGCGCTTTGAATCGCGTGCGTACATGTCCATCATGAAGAGACCGAGGTGCTCTCCGTTCTCATCCTTGACGTCGTAAGAAGTAACGACAGGGTTCCAAACCGGCGTCTCTACGGCTTCGAACTGAACGCCAAAAAGCTTGCTCGCCATATCGAACGCCCCCTGACGAACGGCGTTCAACTCGAAGTAAGGCGCGAGCGCGGCGTCATCAAAGGCGTAGCGTTCCTGGCGAACGCGCTCCGCATAGTGCCACCAATCATGGCCGGCGGCGGTGAAGCCGGCGCCATCGGCGTCGATCAGCGCCTGGATATCAGCGAGTTCTTCGCGTGCGCGCGCCAGGCCCGGCCGCCAAACCCGCAACAAGAACTCCTCGGCGATTTCCGGCGTCTTCGCCATGCGCGTTTCGAGCTGGTAATGCGCATGCGACTGATACCCCATTAGTTGCGCGCGTTCAGCCCGCAACTGCGCAATCTTAATGGCGAGCGGGCCGTTGTCGTTTTCTCCCGCAGACGCACGATCCGTATACGCCTCAAAAAGTTGGCGACGCAATTCCCGATTGGTCGATTGCGTCATGAAGGTCTCAAACGGCGAGCGATTGAGACCCACAACCCACTTGTCTTCACCATCAACCTTGATGGAGGCCTTGAAACTGTCGCTTAAGCCGCCGAGCTCGGATGGATCCGTAATCTCGAGCTTGAACCCCGTCGTTGCGGCGAGCAGATTTTGCCCGAACTTGGTCGTCAGACCGGAGATTTCCTCATTGATTTCCGCGACCCGCGCTTTCGCGCTCTCGTCAAGCGCGGCGCCTGCGCGGATGAAATCCAGGTGGGTCAGCTCCAGAAGACGCGCATCCTGTTCATCAAGCCCCAGATCGTCTCTTTGCGCGTAGACTGACTTCACCCGCTCGAAAAGTCGTTCATTGAACTGAATGGCGTTAAACTCGCGGGTGAGCATCGGATAGACTTCGCCCTCCAACGCTTTGAGCGTATCGTTCGTGTCCGTGTTGGTAATGTTGCCGAACGTCCTCGCAACCTTGTTGAGCTGCTTGCCGGCAATATCGAGCGCGACGATGGTGTTATCAAAAGTCGGTTCGTCAGCGTTGTCGGCGATGGCGGCGACCTCTTCCCGGAGCTCCATGATCGCCGCCTTGATCGCAGGCATGTAATGCTCGTCCTTGATCTGCGCAAAGGGCGGCGCGCCATAGGGCGTATCCCAATCACGCACGAAGGGATTTCCTTCGAGTTCAGCTGCGCTCACACTGATATCTTCCGATGCGACCTCTGAGTCCGCTTCGCTTGCCGGCGCGCCGGTCTCAGGCGACTCACCCCCGCAGGCGCTCAACGCAATCGCCAGCGCCAAAAAAGATACCGCGATCCCAGACTTTTTCATTCCAATCTCCAAAGTCAAAACGCTCCCGCAACCGACCCCGCCGGCCGGGCGCAACACCGAAAGCTCGCCTGCCAGCGAACGGCCCACCGCTTTTCATACTGTCCGGAGGATTCTGTCTATCCAAACGCGCCCTCGGCATTAAAGCCGATTGCAATTCGTTACACTATAACGGCGCACACGTCTCGTCACGAAAAAGCAACCGCTGACCCCGAAGCAATGGATCCCCCCACCCCTGACAGCAAGATCGGAATCATGGACGACTTAACGTCGTCCGCCAATTGAGGGGTTTCGACGCATCCGGTTGCGCTGGTGGGGAGATGGACGCGCCGCAGCGCGCTGCGCCCCTTTCGCGTCTCCGAGAGAACGGCGCAGTCCGCCGCTCAAGGTCCATAGCGCCTTGCGCCGGCCTTTTGGCCTGACGGATCGCGCCGCCGCCTTTGGACCTGCGGGAAGAAGCGCAGATCAGCGCCCGCAGCGAGTCTTAGCCGGGAGGCGTCAATACCCTTTCAAACCCGGTTGCTTTCGTGCGGAGAAACCCGATCGACAAAACACGCGGCATCAGCGCGGCGTTGAACTAATGGCGCTATATGTGCCATTTTATTTGAGCGATAGCCCGCTGCGCAGCTCAAAATTTGGACCCAAACTGCTCCCTTCGCCATACTCGCAAAGGATCGCGAAGCGGGCGTAATTGACTGATCTTATGGCATATGCTGCGTCAATTCCCAGGAACCTCGCCTTCATCGGCGCCGTCATCATAGCCGCGTTACTGTTGTGCGGCGCAAAAATCCTGAGTGACGCGCGCATTGCAAAAGACGCTTATCTTTACGCGTATGCGCCTTATGTCTTCGCAAAAACGGCGAAGACGCTGACGACGCCGAGCGAGGACGCGCCGCACGCCTCGGTCAATCGACTGTTGCACGCCCGTGAACTTGCGGACGAAACAACTCGTCGGGTCACGATGCCGAATGTCGATACGCTCTACAGTTTGGCGGTTTTCGACCTGGCCGCCGGCCCTGCGAAGATCGCCATTCCGGCGTCAGGCGCGCCATACGCCTCGATTGCGTTTCTTGATCCGTTTACAGATGTTTTTCATCTGATTTCCCAGTCGCAAAAAGACGGCCGGAAAGAACTGTTCCTCGCCGGGCCGGACTGGATTGGCGACGCTCCTGAGGGGGTTCAGTTCGTTCGAGCGCCGACCCGCGACGTTTGGATGCTGGCGCGTGTGCTGGCGGCGGACGCTGACGACTTTGCGGCCGCGCACGCCTGGCAGGATGAGCTGACGGTGACGCACGATGCGCCGCACGGCGTATGGGCCCCGGACATACACCTTGCTGAGGGCGATCCCGACCCGGAATCCGTGCTGACCATCGCGAATAAGATGTTGCAGCGATTGCCGCCGGACTATCAGCATCGCCGCCGCGGCGCCGCTTTTCAAAATGCTGGACTTGACGGCGATGGCCGCTCACCTTCGGCGTATCAGAGGCTGCTCTGGCGCGTCATTGGAAGCCGCGTCGACCAAGCGCTGGAGCGAGCCACGGCCAGCCCTCCTGTTGCCGAGACCTCCTGGCGGCGTCCACCCAAGAACATCGCCGCGTTCGGTTCGGACGACGCGAAGCGCGCAGGCGTCGCCAAGATTGGCCTCGGCGCGCTGCCATCAAACGAAGCGCTCTACTTTTCGACTGACACCGACGCCAATGGGTCGCCCCTCAATGGATCAGTCGGCTACACCTTCGACATTCCAATCGAAGGGCTGCCGGCTCGCTCTTTCTGGTCTTTGACCGTCTACGAACCTTCGAGCGACGGACGGTATTTCCTCTTCGGCAATTCGCTGGATCGTTTCGCGATCGGGGACCGGTCGAAGCATCTTAGACGTTCCGAAGATGGCCCTATACGGATTATTTTATCCTCTACAGCGCCTGAACAAACCGAAAACTGGCTCCCTGCTCCGGATGGTCCTTTCCGCGCGACGCTCCGGCTGTATCGACCGGACGCGGTCGCTCTGGACGAAAACTGGCCGCCCCCGTCCCTCCGGGCGATAGGGCCGATTTCGCGCGACCTGGTTCAATAGGAGGTCAACACCTTGAAGACACCCTGCTTGCTGGCGGTTTGGCGAACGCTTTTGCTCTTGTCTCTGTCGGGCCTTGCGATCGGATGCGGCGGAGACGTCGCAGAAGCGCCGACGCCGAAAAACGCCGAGGCGTTGGACGACCAGACGCCAGAACCTGCATTGCTCGCGCCGCCTGAGCCTGGCGTGGCGACGCCCGCGACCGAAGCGGCGAACGCCGAAGCCCGCGACAATTCCGGCCTCTTCAACGACCAGGTCGTGGCGAACGCAAAGCGCGGCTTGATCGCCCAGATAGAAGCCCCGGCGATCCTGAACAAAAAAGGAGAGGCGATCTGGCGCGTCGACGCCCTCGACTTCGTCAACGGAGCCGCGCCCAAGACGGCGCACCCAAAGCTATGGCGGCAATCCCAACTCGCGGCGATCCATGGCGTCTTCGAGGTCGTTGACGGGATCTATCAGGTGCGCGGGTACGACCTTGCGGTGATGTCGGTGATCCGTGGCGAGACGGGTTGGATCGTCATCGACCCGTTGACGAGCGTCGAAGCGGCCGCCGCGGCTCTCGCCCTCGTCAATGACGCCCTTGGCGAGCGCCCCGTAAGCGCCCTTATCTACACCCATAGCCATGCGGACCATTTCGGCGGCGCTGAGGGCGTGCTGCCTGAAGACCCTGACGCAAGAGCGCGGATACCGATCATCGCGCCGGACGGGTTCACGAGAGAGGCGGTGACGGAAAACCTCCTCGCCGGACCACATATGGGCCGGCGCGCGGTTCTGATGTTTGGCCGAACCCTTGCGCCAGGCCCCGCCGGTCGGATCGGGGTCGGCCTTGGCCCCGGATTATCGAGCGGCAGCATCAGTCTCGTTCCGCCGACGGAGGAAATATCCGGAGACAATGTCGAACGCGCGATCGACGGCGTCAGGTTTGAGTTCATGGACGCCGCCGGCACCGAAGCGCCGGCGGAATTCATGTTCTATCTCCCCGATTTCAGAGCATTTTGCGCTGCGGAAGTCGTCACCGGAACGCTCCACAACACATTGACCTTGCGCGGCGCAAAGGCGCGCGACGCGCTGCGCTGGAGCAAGGTGATCGACCGCGCCTTAGTTGACTATGGCGACAAGTCCGACGTGATCTTTGCGTCGCATCACTGGCCGGCCTGGGGCGAAGACGCCGTCAAGGAGCGTCTTCGCGCCCATCGAGACGCATACCGAGCGTTGCACGACCAAACGCTTCGACGCGCCAATGCCGGCGGCACAATCCATGAGATACCGGAGCAATCGGGCGAGCCAGCGGTCGCCAAGACGCACCCCGGCGCACGTGGCTTTTACGGTTCGTACGCCCACAATGCGAAGGCGGTCTATCAGTTCTACTTCGGTTGGTGGGACGGGGTTCCGGCCAACTTCTATCAGCATGGCGCCGTTCCTCGCGCTGAGCGCTTCGTCGCTGCGATGGGCGGCCGCGAGCGAACCCTGGAGGCGGGCAAAAGCGCGTTCGCGCAAGGCGATTATCGTTGGGCGGCCGAGCTCTTCAATCAGCTCGTCTTCGCGGCTTCCGAAGACAAGGAGGCCGCGACCTGGCTCGCGGCGACCTACGAGCAATTGGGCTATCAGGCCGAGAGCGGCGCCTGGCGAAACTATTTTCTGGCGGCCGCTCAGGAGTTGAGGACGGGAAAACGCGGCCCAAGCGAGCTTCAGGACGCAAGCCAGGCGTTCCTTGCGTCAGTGCCGACAGCGGATCTGTTTGACGCCCTCGCCGTTCGGTACCGCCCCGAGAAGCTCGATCGAGACCCATTCCAGATCAATTTTGAGTTCACCGACACCAATGAAAAAGTCGGCGTCATTGTCGGCGCGGACGCGATCATTCCCCGCTTCGGCGTTCCGTCGAATGAACCAGCGGCGACGTTTGAAACGACGCGCGCTCTTTTCAATGAGCTCGTCCTCGGCCGGCGCCGCGCAATCGTTCTCATGGCGACGGGCAAGCTCAAGATTAAGGGAGACCGCGGCGCGGTGACGGCGTTCTTTGACTCGCTAGATCAGCCGCCTGCGGATTTTCCGATCGCGTCCCCATGAGCGAAACGAGTTGAGGGTCGACATGACCATTCTTAAGTGGACGGCATTCGCGACGATTTCGGCGTTCTTGCTGGGGCTGGCCGCTACCTATGCGCTTGGGGCCGTTCAGCCCTCGACCGTTCTGCAGAAGCACGAAACGATCGTTTTTGTCGCCGTCAGGAAAAGCGCGTCATCGACCTTGGATCTTGACGCCAGCGACAAGGCGCTATGGCGCAGCCGCGCAGCCTTTCCTTTAATTGGCGCCGACACCGCCTATTGGACCGAGTTTCTTATTTTTCCGGACGATGGCGCGCTTTCCGAGCTGACCAACGCCGAAGGTGACGTCCTGGATATCTTCGCCGCGGAAGTGGCGCTGGTGCGCGTTCCAGCCCTCGCCCTGGGCCTATTGCGCGGCCGGCATTTGCTCGGTCTCGCCCGTCGTCCAAGCGGCGCATTGCCCAAAAGCATCGACGAAATCGATGGCAGAAAGGACGTTCTGCCGACGGATGAGGCGATCAGGAAACTGACGACCGCCACTCCGGAGCGCCAACTCACTATGATGAACTTTCTGGCCTACTTCCCGGAAAGCGCATCTTCCCCTGAGGGCGGGCGCGCGGCGTATCGACGTTACGGCATGCAGGCGATGCAATCGGTTCATCAGGTCGGCGGTCAGTTCCTGTTCGCAGGCCGCATCGCCCGCGTACTGATTGACGCGCGATCAGGTCCGACCATGGGGGAATGGGACGACTTGGCGGCGATGATGTATCCGGACCCCACGGCGATCCTCTATATGGAGCAGATACCAGCGTATCAGAAAGCGTTGGCCGATCGCGACCGCGGCCTTTCACGAACCGTCGTCATCGCCAGCGAGGCGCATAAGTGAGAGGCGAAAGCCAAACTCTTCGCGCCCTTCCGCATCAGCGCGCCCATCGACTAGCGCCGGCGCCTTGTGGTGCTCAGTGCTTTATATTGGCATATGGTGTGTTAATAGTCTTACAGGTCGTCGCTTCGTGTGAAAGTGAGGCGCCGTAACGGCAGGAGTTGAATGATGGTCCGTATTGTCGTGACAGCACTACTGGCGCTCGTTTTGTTGGGCGGCCTCGCAGGCGTTTATCGCAATGAAATCATGCTTGAGATCGTCCGGCATCGCATGGATCAAACGCCGATCGGTCCGCATCGCGAAGTCGACTGGCCGAGCGGCCCTGCGACGGCGCCCTCTTCCCCTCAGGGACGACCGCCGAACATCGTTTTCATCTTGGCGGACGATCTCGGCATCAACGACATTTCAACCTTCGGGGGCGGGGTCGCCGACGGCGCTGCGCCGACGCCAAACATCGACCGGCTTGCGGCGAGCGGCGCGGTCTTCACGCAAGCCTATTCGGGCACGTCGAGTTGCGCGCCCTCGCGGGCCATGTTGATGACGGGCCGATACCCGACGCGCACGGGCTTTGAGTTTACGCCGACCCCGGAAGGCATGTCACGCGTCGTCACCATGTTCGGCAACAGTATGAGGAATCAAGACAAGGAAAATCGCCTGCCGGAAATCATCTTGAACGAAGCCAATCTAAGGGCCGCTCCGCCCTACGAGGCGCAAGGTCTTCCGGGCTCTGAGGTTACGATTGCGGAAATGCTGCGCGACGCCGGCTACTACACCGCTCATATCGGCAAATGGCATCTTGGACGCCATGCGCAGTTTTCCCCAAACGCCCAAGGCTTTGACGACAGTCTTCTCATGGCGAGCGGCCTCTTCTTACCGGAAGACGATCCGAATGTCGTCAACGCGAGACTCGACTTTGACCCCATCGATCGGTTTCTCTGGACAGCCTTTCGCTACGCCGCCTCCTTCAACGATAGCGATTGGTTCGAGCCCGGAGGGTATCTGACCGATTATTGGACCGACGAATCCATCAAGGTGATTGAGCAAAACAAGAACCGTCCATTCTTTTTGTATCTCGCCCATTGGGGGGTTCACACGCCGCTACAGGCGACGAAAGAGGACTATGACGCTGTCGGCGACATCAAGCCCCATCGGCTGCGCACTTATGCGGCGATGGTGCGATCGCTTGACAGGAGCGTTGGCCGGATCCTCGACAAGCTCGAAGAAGAAGATCTCCTGGAGAATACGATTGTGGTGTTCACCAGCGACAATGGCGGGGCCGGCTATGTGGGGCTTCCCGACATCAACGCGCCTTATCGCGGCTGGAAACTGACGCTCTTTGAGGGCGGTATTCGAGTGCCCCTATTCGTCAGCTGGCCGAGCAAAATCAAGCCCGGCGCGGTTGTCGACGCGCCCGTCGCGCATATCGATCTCGCCCCCACCCTCGCCGCGGCCGGCGCCGCTGAGCTGCCGGCGGATCGCATCATCGACGGCAAGAACCTGCTTCCGTATCTCAGCGACGAAGCCCCGTCCGAACCGCCCCATGAAAGGATCTTCTGGCAGAGCGCCTATTATCAAGTGGTGCGCGAAGGCGATTTCAAGCTTCAACGCACGCGCAATCCCGAAAGCGTTTTCCTCTATGATTTGGCCGTCGACCCGACCGAGCAGAACAACATCTCCACGGCCCGGCCAGACATTGTCGAACGTTTGACCGCCGCCCTCGACGCCCACCAGAGTGAGGCCCGCGAGCCGCTTTACCCTTACGTGATCGAGGGCCCGATCGCCATCGACAAAACGCTTGATGAACCGGTCGTCGACGGCGACCTCGTGCTCTACTGGCCAAATTGACGCCGCGCTTGGACGGCCTGTTAAAGATCATGGTACGACATTCTCAATGAAGCGACCAAAGCCATCCGAAACGGCCCTCGCCGTCAGATCGCCTGACGCTGAAAGAGCCATCAATGAAGCAGGAGGCGACGGCCGTAAGCTCCGTAGCGTCAGAAGCCGCCAACGGATCATCGACGCCCTTTTCCGCCTCATTCGGGGTGGGGATCCAGCGCCGACGGTCGCAAAGATCGCCGAAGAGGCAAATGTCAGTCTGCGAACCACTTTCCGTCATATCGACGACATGGATTCGCTCATGCGTGAGATGGGCGTGCGCACGGAGGCGGAGGTGCGCCCGATACTCGATGCGCCCTATGGTTCGAAAAACTGGCGTGAACAGATGAACGAACTTATCGATCGGCGCGCCATCGTGTTTGAGCACGTTTGGCCCATCAAGCTGGCGGCGAGCTTGCGTCGATTTCGCTCAGCCTACCTGATGGCCCAGTACGAATACTTCCTCGCCGGCGAGCGCGAGGGCCTCGCCGAAGTGCTGCCGGCGAAAATTCGGCGTCAGAAGACGAAATACTCAGCGCTCTTGCTTGCGCTCAGTTTCGAGGGCTGGCGGCGCTTGCGACAGGACGAGGGCTTAAGCGCGCGGCAGACGAAAGCGGCGGTTCGACTGCTTGTCGATTCGATTCTCGCTGACGAGACGTGAGCCGGGCCGCCCTCTTCGCTGCAGTTGCGTTGATCGGCTGCGAAGGACCGGGCGACGAGGAACAAATCGGGCGCCAAGACGCCATCGGCGCCTGCGAGATGGCGCCGGACGTTCCGTATAGACGCATCTCTATTGAGCAAGGCGCGCTTCAGCCCTCGGAACAGGCGGTCCTGCCGGAGGAAGCGCCGCCGCGGCCGACGGATGTCGAAGCCTTTGAAATCGAGGCCTTCGAAGTCACGAATGAACGGTTTGCGGCGTTTGTGGCCGCAACGGGCTACGTCACCGACGCGGAGAAACTGCTTTCTGATGGTTCGTCCGCCGGCTCGGCCGTCTTCACGCCGCCCCGAAACGGCGCCCCTGGCGGCTGGCGCCTTGATCGAAGCGCAACCTGGCGCGCGCCCTATGGCGAAGGCTCGTCGATCGACGGGAAAGAACGTCTCCCCGTCGTCCATGTGTCTCGCCGCGACGCGATGGCGTTTGCGGCATGGGCGGGCGGACGCCTGCCAAGCGAAGCGGAATGGGAATACGCCGCCCGCCTCGACCGACCCGATGAATCGCGCCCGACGTCCGCCGCCTACGATGAGAGCGGACGCCCGATCGCCAATACCTGGCAGGGGTTTTTTCCGTTCAAAGACGACGCCGTTGACGGCTTCACCGGCGTATCGCCAGTCGGCTGCTTCGCCCCCGGCGCAGCAGGCCTATACGACATGACGGGCAATGTCTGGGAGTGGACGTCGAGCCCGTTCAGATCCGGGCAATCAACGATCAAAGGCGGATCGTTCCTGTGCGCGCCAAACTACTGCTTGCGTTATCGCGCCGAGGCGCGTCAGGGCCAGGAGGATGATTTTTCCTCCGTACACATTGGCTTTCGAGTCGCCTACGACCCGTGAACGATCCGAGCGAGCCATTCCGAACCGCGCCTTTGACGCATGGTCTGCGCTAGATCCGGAGCTAACCGCCGACGATGTCATCGCAGTGGGCATTGGTGACCTGAATGCATCGCGCCGTCGAAGGACCCCTGGCCTTGAGTTTGCCAGGCGCCGCGTTCCGCCGCCGCCACGTGGGCCGTTCAATCGCCCCGGCTGGGGCGCGCGCCTCCCTGAATTGACGTCCCGAGAGAGACGCGAATTTCCAGCGCATTCGCCTCAATAAGCGACTGGAACTCTAAATGCCCACTATTCTATCGCTCATCATTGGGCGCGCGTTCGCGAAGCGCTTTCGTCACATCCGCCTTGCGTCTCCTGCCGACCGGGACGGTCAGGCCGGAGTCCAATACAGCCTCATAGGCCGATCCAGTCCGACGGACCTCGTCGACGGCGTCCGTCGCCACCCACCAGGAGCGATGCGTCTGAACGCCTTCGATCCCCACCACCGCCGCAAGCGCGTCTTCGAACCGCATCGTAATCAGCTCGTCGCCGATTGGCGTATGGACCCGGACATAGTGCCCTTCCGCGGCGAGGGCGTAAGGCTTCTGTCCGCGCAAGGGCCCAGGAAGCTTTTCCGTCAGGAAGGCGATCGCCTCACCGCCGGCTTTTGATTCCAGATCGCCGCGCATGCGCCGGACGATAACGATCGCCGGCAACACGACCATGGTCGAAAGCGTCAGGTGGCTGATGACGAGGCTGCGCCACCCGACTCGCAATTGATCGTTTTGGAGCCATGCGATCACCGCCAGTAGGATCAAGACATAAGTCGAATTCACGATCGCGAAAGGCGCCGTCACCACGATGCGCTTCGCAATATACGACTGATCCCCGACAATTCGCTCCACCACCGACTCGATCATGCGCCAGTTGGCGAAGCTGCCAAGGATAACCGCCTGCCAATAGAGGACGCGCGGCCAGAGCTCGAGAGTGAAGAAGCTTCCATACGGTCCAGTCAATGCGCCGCCAATCCCCAGGACGAACGCCAACAACCAACGATCGTGGACATTCCGAAAACGCCCAACGAATTCTGAGCCGACCGTTCGCGTCCAATGAACGGTCGCACGCCGCCATTTGCTTATTCCCTGGGACCGTTCCTGCATTCGTCCTTGTTCGGTCATCGAAACTGGCCACCTTCCCTACTTGTCCGCGATCGCGAATTTCCGTCGCGTCACAAAAATCGGGA